>NZ_FNZE01000020.1 GCF_900109175.1 Pseudomonas linyingensis
CTATGGCGGCGCAAGCAGCCCAAGGGGGTGATCGTGCACAGCGACCGTGGCAGCCAGTACTGCTCGGCGGCTTACCAGGAACTGATCCGAGCCCATCACTTGCGATGCAGCATGAGCGCGAAGGGCAACTGCTACGACAATGCCTGTGCGGAGAGCTTCTTCCACAGCCTGAAGGTCGAATGCATCCACGGCGAGCGTTTCATGAGCCGCGCCCAGATGCGTGAAACCGTGTTTGAATACATCGAAACCGACTACAACCGCCAGCGGCGTCACAGCACGTTGGGGCACATCAGCCCGGAGGCCTTCGAGGCCCGGATGAGTGCTTAAACCCGTGTCCACGACTGCTGGGCAAGATCATTTTTCTTAGCCACGGGGTTAGTGTGGTTTTTGTTAGGGTAAGTACTATTTGTATGATCGCGCTTGTGGCGATTCCGCTGGCAATTCCTATGAAGATATTAAGCGTATAGTCCATTTCGTGCTCTCATAAAAAAGCCCCGCACAAGGCGGGGCTCTGGTCCTTACTCGCTGCCCCAAACATCCATTTCAGGTAAAGCGCTCTATCTTTCGGCTGTCGCCGCCCGGAATCAATCCCAAGCCAACGCCCCACCCGTCTGATACTCGGTCACCCGAGTCTCGAAGAAGTTCTTCTCCTTCTTCAGGTCCATAATCTCGCTCATCCACGGGAACGGGTTGGTGGTGCCCGGGTATTCTTCCTTGAGGCCGATCTGGGTCAGGCGGCGGTTGGCGATGAACTTGAGGTAGTCCTCCATCATCGCCGCGTTCATGCCCAGCACGCCGCGGGGCATGGTGTCGCGGGCGTATTCGATCTCCAGCTGGGTGCCCTGGAGGATCATCTGGGTGGCTTCGTCCTTCAGCTCGGCATCCCACAGGTGCGGGTTTTCGATCTTGATCTGGTTGATCACGTCGATGCCGAAGTTCAGGTGCATGGATTCGTCGCGCAGGATGTACTGGAACTGCTCGGCGACGCCGGTCATCTTGTTGCGGCGGCCCATGGAGAGGATCTGGGTGAAGCCGCAGTAGAAGAAGATGCCTTCCAGTACGCAGTAGTAGGCGATCAGGTTGCGCAGCAGCTCCTTGTCGGTCTCGACGGTGCCGGTGTCGAACTCGGGATCGGAGATGGCGCGGGTGTACTTGAGGCCCCAGGCGGCCTTCTTCGCCACCGACGGCACCTCGTGGTACATGTTGAAGATCTCGCCTTCATCCATGCCCAGCGACTCGATGCAGTACTGGTAGGCGTGGGTGTGGATCGCTTCCTCGAAGGCCTGGCGCAGGATGTACTGGCGGCACTCGGGGTTGGTGATCAGGCGGTACACGGCCAGTGCCAGGTTGTTGGCGACCAGCGAGTCGGCGGTGGAGAAGAAGCCGAGGTTGCGCATGACGATGCGGCGCTCGTCCTCGGTCAGGCCGTCCTGGCTCTTCCACAGGGCGATGTCCGCGTTCATGTTGACCTCTTGCGGCATCCAGTGGTTGGCGCAGCCGTCGAGATACTTCTGCCAGGCCCAGTCGTACTTGAACGGTACCAGCTGGTTGAGGTCGGCGCGGCAGTTGATCATGCGCTTGGCGTCGACGGTGACGCGGGCGCCTTCGCCTTCCAGCTCGGCCAGGCCTTCGGCGATGTCGAGCTGGTCGAGGGCGGCCTTGGCGCGGGCCACGGCGGCGGAGTCGTCGGCGGACACGGCGCGGGCGTCGTGCACGGCGGCCTCGGCGGCGTTGTCGAGCTTGTCGGCGGCTGCGCTGGTGGCAGCCTTGGCCGCGGCCGGCTTGGCTACGGTTTCTTCTTCGGTATCGAATTCATCCCAGCTCAGCATGATGCTCTCCTGCCTGGTTGAGCGGACCGACATTCATCGGCCTGTATGGATAGACAGTAAATTGATTCTATGACGTTGCACGTGGTGCGCAAGACGAAAACGGGGCCGTTGGTCTGGGGAGGGCCTGGCCTGGTTGATCCCTCTCCCTGGCCCTCTCCCGAGCGGGAGAGGGTGGGCAATCGCTACTTCGCCGCGAGCCTCCCCGGCGCGATGCCGCTCCGGGGAGACGTCCGCCTTACTGGCAGGCTTCGCAGTCGGGGTTGTCGATGCTGCACGCCTGCGGCACCGGCGCCGGCTTCGGCTCGGCCGAGAGGCTTTCGTCGATCACCGAGGACACGGCGTTGAGCTTGCCGGTGTTGATGGTCGACTTCTCGGTGCTGGTGGCGGCCAGGGCACGGAGGTAGTAGGTGGTCTTCAGACCGCGGTACCAGGCCATGCGGTAGGTCACGTCGAGCTTCTTGCCCGAGGCGCCGGCGATGTACAGGTTGAGCGACTGGGCCTGGTCGATCCACTTCTGGCGGCGGCTGGCGGCGTCGACGATCCAGCGGGTTTCCACTTCGAAGGCGGTGGCGTACAGGTCCTTGAGGTCCTGCGGGATGCGCTCGATCTGCTGCACGGAGCCGTCGTAGTACTTGAGGTCGTTGACCATGACCGGGTCCCACAGGCCGCGGTCCTTGAGGTCGCGTACCAGGTAAGGGTTGATCACGGTGAACTCGCCGGACAGGTTCGACTTCACGTACAGGTTCTGGTAGGTCGGCTCGATGGACTGCGACACGCCAACGATGTTGGAGATGGTCGCGGTCGGCGCGATGGCCATGATGTTCGAGTTGCGGATGCCCTTCTGTACGCGGGCACGCAGCGGCGCCCAGTCCAGCGACTCGGTCAGGTCGACGTCGATGTACTTCTGGCCGCGGGCCTCGATGAGGATCTGCTGGGAGTCCAGCGGCAGGATGCCCTTGGACCACAGCGAGCCGTCGAAGCTGGAGTAGGCGCCACGCTCGTCGGCCAGGTCGCAGGAGGCCTGGATCGCGTAGTAGCTGATCGCTTCCATCGACTGGTCGGCGAAGGTCACCGCGGCGTCGGAGCCGTAGGCGATGTGCTGCAGGTACAGCGCGTCCTGGAAGCCCATGATGCCGAGGCCGACCGGGCGGTGCTTGAAGTTGGCGTTCTGCGCCTGCGGCACCGAGTAGTAGTTGATGTCGATGACGTTATCGAGCATGCGCACGGCGGTCTTCACGGTGCGCGCCAGCTTGGCGTTGTCCAGCTTGCCGTCGACGATGTGGTTGACCAGGTTGATCGAACCCAGGTTGCAGACGGCGATCTCGTCCTTGTTGGTGTTCAGGGTGATCTCGGTGCACAGGTTGGAGCTGTGTACCACGCCGACGTGCTGCTGCGGGCTGCGCAGGTTGCACGGGTCCTTGAAGGTCAGCCACGGGTGGCCGGTCTCGAACAGCATGGACAGCATCTTGCGCCACAGGTCCTTGGCGGCGATGGTCTTGTGCAGCTTGAGCTTGCCGTAGCCGGCCATGGCTTCGTAGTACTCGTAGCGCTCTTCGAAGGCCTTGCCGGTCAGGTCGTGCAGGTCGGGCACGTCGGACGGCGAGAACAGGGTCCAGGAGCCGTCGTCGAACACGCGCTTCATGAACAGGTCGGGAATCCAGTTCGCGGTGTTCATGTCGTGGGTGCGGCGACGGTCGTCACCGGTGTTCTTGCGCAGCTCGAGGAATTCCTCGATGTCCAGGTGCCAGGTCTCCAGGTAGGCGCAGACCGCGCCCTTGCGCTTGCCGCCCTGGTTGACCGCCACGGCGGTGTCGTTGACCACTTTCAGGAACGGCACGACGCCCTGGCTCTTGCCGTTGGTGCCCTTGATGTAGGAGCCCAGCGCGCGCACCGGGGTCCAGTCGTTGCCCAGGCCGCCGGCGAACTTGGACAGCAGGGCGTTGTCGCGGATGGCGTCGTAGATGCCGCCCAGATCGTCCGGCACGGTGGTCAGGTAGCAGCTGGACAGCTGCGGGCGCAGGGTGCCGGCGTTGAACAGGGTCGGGGTCGACGCCATGTAGTCGAACGACGACAGCAGGTTGTAGAACTCGATGGCGCGGGCTTCGCGATCCTTTTCTTCGATGGCCAGGCCCATGGCCACGCGCATGAAGAACACCTGCGGCAGTTCGAAGCGGATATCGTTCTTGTGGATGAAGTAGCGGTCATACAGGGTCTGCAGACCGAGGTAGGTGAACTGGCCATCGCGCTCGTGGTTGATGGCGGCGCCCAGCTTGGCCAGGTCGTAGTCACGCAGCTTGGGATCGAGCAGTTCGAACTCGATGCCTTTCTCGATGTACACCGGCAGGGCCTGGGCGTACAGCTCGGCCATCTCGTGGTGGGTGGCGCGCTCGGCGACGCCGAGGAAGCCCAGCGCTTCGGCGCGCAGGGTGTCCATCAGCAGGCGGGCGGTGACGTAGGAGTAGTTCGGCTCGCGCTCGACCAGGGTGCGCGCGGTCATCACCAGAGCGGTGTTGACGTCCTGCTCGGAGACGCCGTCGTAGAGGTTCTTCAGGGTCTCGCGCTGGATCAGGGCGCCATCGACTTCGGCCAGGCCTTCGCAGGCCTCGGCGATGATGGTCTGCAGGCGGCCGAGGTCGAGCGGGCTCTTCTCGCCATTGGCCAGGGTGATGCGGATGCTCGGGTGCGGCTGGGCCACTTCGCTGCCGGCGCTGCGCTTGCGTTCCTGGGAACGGGCTTCACGGTAGATCACGTAATCGCGGGCGACCTTCTGCTCGCCGGCGCGCATCAGGGCCAGTTCGACCTGGTCCTGGATTTCCTCGATGTGGATGGTGCCGCCGGACGGCATGCGACGCTTGAAGGTGGCGGTGACCTGCTCGGTCAGGCGCGCGACGGTGTCGTGGATGCGCGACGACGCGGCGGCATTGCCGCCTTCCACGGCGAGGAACGCCTTGGTGATGGCCACGGTGATCTTGTCGTCGGTGTAGGGCACGACAGTGCCGTTACGCTTGATTACGCGCAACTGGCCCGGGGCGGTGGCTGCCAGATCCTGGCTGGCCGTCGGGTTCTCGCGGGTGGTGTCGGTGTGCATCGGAGTCTCCGCAGTTCTGATTTCGGTTTGGACGCTTGCCGCCGGACGCCACAACACCACGTGGGGGCGGGCGGAGGCGACGGTACCTGTCAAGCGTCGATTTTTACTCAGTCCCTGCCAGGACGGATGAGCGAGCCATCCTGAGGGCGGGGCACAAGATATAGTGTTTAGTCTTCGTCGGCGTTTTCCGCCAGTTCTATGCGTTGGGAGAGACTAGCAAGCCCGGTCTGGTGGGGGCCGCAACAGGGTCTCAATCGCCACGTGATGACTGTCAAAGAGCTGGCGTTTTGTGCGCAGAAAAAACTTGTCGTACACAACATGTTGTGGCTGTAGCGCTTTGGCGCTACAGCATAGTGCGTGGTTGGCGGTCGTGCAAACGGCGGCTGTGGATAGTGTTGTGGATAACTTGTGGGCGGGCTGTGTGCTTTTCTGGCGGCCCTGGCGCAACCCGCAGCCCTGCTGCATCGGTGCCGTTCGTCGCCTTGCGGCAGCTTGAAAAGGAGCTGCCCGGGTGGCGAAGGGCGCGCAAGTTAACACAATATCTAGTGTGTTGGCAGGCTTGGAAAAACGCGCCGATTGTGCGAGGCGGGTCAGTCGGCGGGGATCGCCACCAGGCTCAGCAGGCGCTCCTCGTGGCGGACGAACTGGCCCTCCAGGCAGCTGCCGAGGCGCCATTCGGCGCTCAGATCCTCGCGCAGTTGCAGGCGTACCCGGCCGTTGTCGGCCTGTTCGACCAGCGCGGCGGCATGGAAGTAGAAGCGTCGCTGCACCAGCGGATAGAGCGCCTTGAACAGGCTCTCCTTGAGCGAGAAGCACAGGGTCAGGTGAAGCGCGCGTTGCTCGGCAGGCAGTTGCTGGAAGTGCTGCAGTTCGGCGGGGGTGAGGATCTGCTCGGCCAGGCGTTCGGCGCGTTCAGCCGTCAGCAGGGGTTCGGCATCCAGGCCCAGCCCGCGCCAGGCGTCGCGGTGGCCGACCAGGGCGGCGGCCCAGCCGTGGCTGTGGGTGATGCTGCCGGTGATGCCGGCCGGCCAGCGGGGCGCGTTGTCCTCGCCTCGGAGCGGGAAGCTGGCGGTGCCGCTGAGCTGGCACAGGGCGCTGGCGGCGCACAGGCGCCCGGCGAGGAATTCGCTCTGCCGCTTGCGGGCGGCCGTGGCGATGCCGGGGGGCGGCGTCAGCCGGCTGCGGGCGAAGTCGTCGGGAGCGAGCTGCGCAGAGTCGAAGCGGCAGCTGTGCAGGATCAGGCCGGGCAGCGCCTGCGGCAGCGGCCAGTCGGTCTGGAGGGCGCTGCAGCAGGCGGGCAGGGTGGGGTTGGGCGCGGACATGCGGGCAGTATGGCGCAGCGCGACGTGGATCAGTAGATGACCTTGTCGCGCAGCTTCTCGGCGGCCTGCTGAAGGGCGAGGATGACCCGCTCCTTGTCGTAGTTCTGGATGCTGTTGGTGTCCATGTACATGGAGAAGCCCGGCAGCTCGTGCTCGAGGAAGCTGGCGGCGGCGCCGAGGTCGCGGCGGAAGTCGACCACCTGGTAGATCTGCACCGGCCGGGAGAAGCCCTTGACGCTGATCTGGCCCTTGTCGCGGCACATGATCACGTCCTTGATCATCGAGTAGGTCTCGTGGGAGATGAGGATCTCGCCGGAGTCGGAGGCGCTTTCCAGGCGGCTGGCGAGGTTCACCTCGCGACCGATGATGGTGTAGTCCATGCGCGTGTCGGCGCCGAAGTTGCCTACGGTGCAGTAGCCGGTGTTGATGCCCATGCGGATTTCCAGCGGCTTGGTGATGCCCTGGCTGCGCCACTGCTGGCGCAGCACCTTCATGTGCTTGCGCATGGCGATGGCCATGGATACGGCGGCCACGGCGTCCTTCTTGGCGCCCTGGGTGGTGGGGTCGCCGAAGAAGACCATCACCGCGTCGCCGATGAACTTGTCGATGGTGCCGCCGTACTTCAGGGCGATCTTCGACATCTCGTTGAGGTAGGTGTTGAGGACGTCGGTCAGCGCCTCGGCTTCCAGTTCCTCGGACAGCTCGGTGAAGCCCTTGATGTCGGAGAAGAACACGGTGAGCTTCTTGCGCTGGGTTTCCAGCCGCACGCTCTTCTTGCCGCTGAAGATCGATTCCCAGACTTGCGGCGACAGGTACTTGGCCAGGCTGCTGGCCAGGCGTGCGGCCTTTTCCTGCTCCTTCTTGACCTCCTCGCGGGCCACGTCCAGGCGGATGGCCTGCTGGTGGACGAGGAAGGCGGCGATGCACACGTAGAGCAGGGTGAACAGGATGCTCACCGCGGAGACCAGCGCCGGGGTGGCCAGCTTGAGTTCGGGGGCGACCGCCACGAAGCTGAGCACTGCGCCGATCAGGGCGCCGAGCAGGGCGAGGGTGAGCGAGCGCAGGCCGCCAAGGATCAGGGCGCTGAAGCTCAGGGTCAGGACGAACATCAGGCTCGGCACCAGCGAGAAGCCGAGCAGGGTCATGCCGGTGCCGGCATGCACGGCGTCGATCAGCAGCAGGGTCCGATCGGTCTGCTGCGGATGGCTGAGCTTGAAGCGCTGGCTCAGTTGGTGGGCCAGGTGCGGGTAGAGCAGGGTGTAGGGCACCAGCCAGAGAATGTCGTAGCCGAAGTGCTGGCTGTAGGTGCCGGCGGCGATGCTGGCGGCAGCGGCCAGATAGGCCAGGGTGCGGGACTGGTATTCGCGCAAACGAGGGTCCGGCAGTCGCATGGCCGAACGCTCGCGGGTCAAGAATTTCATCTGGTCGGGGACTTCCCTGACTGGTGCCCGCACCTCTGGTGGGTGCTGCGGGCTGGACAGGCCACGGGCAATGCGTGGCGGACGGGCGATCTTAGCCGAGGCGCCGGCGAGACGCAAAGTGCACCTTGGGTGGGCATCCTTGCTGTCGCAGACTGCCCGTCAGTGGCGCCAGAACGCCGGGGTCAGCAGCACAAAAATGGTGATGATCTCCAGGCGGCCGAGCAGCATGCCGACCGACAGCAGCCACTTGGCGCTGTCCGGCAGGCTGGCGAAGTTGCCGGCCGGGCCGATGATCGGACCGAGGCCCGGGCCGACGTTGCACACCGCGGTGGCGGCGCCGGTCAGCGCGGTGATCCAGTCCAGGCCGATCAGCGCCAGGCCGAGGGCGATCACGCCGATGGTGATGGTAAAGAAGAAGGACAGGGTGACCAGCGAGCGGACGATGTCCTCGTCGATCGTATGGTTGTTGTACTGCTGCTTGATCACTGCGCGCGGGTGGATCATCTGCTGCATGTTGGCCTTGAGCATCACGTAGGCCACCTGGAAGCGGAAGATCTTCAGGCCGCCTGCGGTGGAGCCGGAACAGCCGCCGACGAAGGTCAGGTAGAAGAACATCAGCACCGCGAAGCCGCCCCACTGACTGTAGTCGCCGAGGGCAAAGCCGGTAGTGGTGACTACCGAGACCACGTTGACCGTGACGATGCGCAAGGCATCCAGCCAGGCGTGCTCGGAGTGGAGCCACAGCCAGGTGGCGAACGCCAGGCAGGTGATCAGCAGGAAGCCGAGGAAGCCGCGTACCTGCTGGTCGCGCAGCAGTGCCTTGCGATGGCCGCGCAGGAAGGCGACGTACAGGGTGAAGGGCAGGCTGCCGAGGAGCATGAGCACCACCGCGACCCAGTGCACCGATGGCTGCGGCCAGTGCGCCAGCGAGGAGTCGGAGGTGGAGAAGCCGCCGGTGGAGATCGAGGCCATGGAGTGGTTGATCGCCTCGAACGGCGTCATGCCGGCGATCCAGAAGGCGAGGAAGCCGAGCAGGGTCAGTCCGACATAGATACAGAGGATGTACTTGGCCACCATGTGCGAGCGCGGCATGACCTTTTCTGACCAGTCGGAGGATTCGGTCTGGAACAGGCGCATGCCGCCGACGCGCAGCAGCGGCAGCACCGCCACCGCCATGCCGATGAAGCCGATGCCGCCCAGCCAGTGCAGCATGGAACGCCAGATCAGCAGGGCCGGCGAGGCATTGTCGAGGCCGCTGAGCACGGTTGAGCCGGTGGTGGTGATGCCTGACATGGTTTCGAAGAAGGCGTCGGTATAGCTGATGTGGTGGATGAACACCATCGGCAGGGCGGCGAACATGCATACCACCACCCAGCTCGAGGTGGTCAGCATGTACATGTCGCGCGGGCGCAGCTGAACATTTTGCGGATAGCCGGGCAGCACCATGGCCAGGCCGCAGCCGACGGTGATCAGGGTCGGCCAGAGAAAGTCCGACAAGCCTTCCGGCGTGCCCATGCTCAGCAAGGTGATGATCGGGATGATCATGCTGAATGCCAGGGTGATCAGGAAAATACCCAGGAGGAAGGCGATCAGGCGCAGGGTCGGCAGGGCCATGGGCAGGGGGGGCTTCGCAGGCGTTAAAGGGCGGCATTCTGCGCGTCTGTGCAGGCGCTGTAAACGGCCGGAAAAATTTCTGCCGGACGGACTTTCCAGCGCGATTGGCCACTCGCTAGAATCCGCGGCTCCCGCCGGCAGTCGCCGGTTTCCGCGGTATTGCACCGATGTCCGACAATAATCCCTGCCTCACGTGCGGCGCCTGCTGCGCGCACTTTCGTGTGTCCTTCTATTGGGGCGAATGCCAGTCCGCCGGCGGCGTCGTTCCGGACGAACTGGTCGAGCAGATCACTCCCCATCACGCGGCCATGCGCGGCACCACCAGCAAGCCGGCGCGTTGCGTCAGCCTGCTGGGCGAGGTCGGCTGTGGTGTGCGTTGCACCATGTACGAGCAGCGTTCCTCGCCCTGTCGCGAGTTCGAGGCCTCCTGGGAGTATGGCGAGCACAACCCGCGCTGCGACGCCGCCCGCGCCGCCCACGGCCTGCCACCGCTGACCCCGCCGCTGGAGCCGGATATGGCCCCGGATCGCGTGGCCTGAGGGTAGAATCGCGGCTTTGTGTTCCTACTGGAGAAACCCCATGGAGGCTCTCGAAGCCCTGCTCAATCGTGTCTCGGTGGCACGCCTGGACGAGCCGGCGCCGACGCCGGCGCAGCGCGAGCTGCTGTTTCGTGCCGCGCTGCGCGCGCCGGATCATGGTCAGCTGCGACCCTGGCGCTTTCTCACCGTGGAAGGGGCAGCCCGCGAGCAGCTCGGCGAGTTGTTCGCCCGTGCCCAGCTGACGCGCGATCCGGATGCGCCGGCTGCAGTCATCGACAAGGCGCGGGCCATGCCGCTGCGTGCGCCGCTGCTGGTGGTGGCCATCGCCTGCATCAAGGCGCACCCCAAGGTGCCAGAGTCGGAGCAACTGCTGGCCGCCGGCAGTGCGGTCCACGGTTTGCTGCTGGCGGCGCATGCCCAGGGCATCGGCGCCATCTGGCGCACCGGCGAGCTGTCCTATGACGCCACGGTGCATGCCGGGCTGCACCTGGCGGACAACGAGCGGATCATCGGCTTCGTTTATCTGGGCACGCCGCCGGCCGAGCTGCGCAAGCCGCAGCCGCTGGAGCCGGCGGACTTCGTCACGACCTGGTCGTCAGAATTCGGCGCTGACGTTCAGGGGTAACTCCAGGCGGGCGACAAAGCCGCCCTCCGGATGATTGGCCAGCACCAGCTGGCCGCCATGGCGCTGGGCGGCGCGGCGGGCGATGGCCAGGCCGAGGCCGTGGCCTGCGCTGGCCTGGCCGGGCGCGCGGAAGAACGGCTCGCCAAGCTGGGCCAGGTGCTCGCTGGCGACGCCGGGGCCGTGGTCGCGAACCTCGATCAGCAGCAGGTCGCCGTCGCGGCGGGCGCCGACTTCCAGCGGCTGCCCGGCCGGGTTGAAGCGCAGGGCGTTGCGCAGCAGGTTGTCCAGCGCGCGCTCGAGCAGGTCCGGCCAGCCCTGCAACTGCAGGTCGGCGGGTACTGCGATGCGCAGTTCCTGCTGCGGCGCCAGCAGCCGTGCATCCTCACGCAGCTTTTCCAGCAGCGCCGCCAGGTTGACCGGCTGGCGCTGGCTACTCTCGGCATCCACTCGGGCCAGGACCAGAATCTCGCTGATCAGCGCTTCCAGGCGATCGCACTCCTGCACCAGGCGTGGCCACAGGCGCGCGCGCTCCTCGTCGCTGGCCCGCTCGGCCAGGGCCAGGGCGATGCGCAGGCGGGCCAGGGGCGAGCGCAGTTCGTGGGAGACGTCGCGCAGCAACTGGCGCTGGCTGCCGATCAGGTCCTGCAGGCGTGCGCCCATGCGGTTGAAGTCGCGGGCTAGGGTGCCCAGCTCGTCGCGCCGGGATGCCAGGCGGGCCAGGCTGTGCTGCTGGTAGGTGGTCTGGCCGAGATCGTGCACCGCCCCGCGCAGGCGGTTGAGCGGGCGGGTGATCGACAGGGTCAGCAGCACGCTGAGAAAGGTCAGCACCACCACGGCGATGACCAGCGCGCTGAGTGGCCAGAGCAGGCTGTCGCGGTGCCAGGTGGCCAACTCGGGATGCGGGATGCGGTAGATGAACAGATAGGTCTGTTCGCTCTGCGGACTGGTGTAGTCCTCGGTCAGGCGGCGCCAGGGCAGGCGATGACCTTCGCGACGTGCCTCGAAGGCGGCGGCGCGGCGCGGGAAGGTGCCGGGCACGACCAGTTGGCCGGTTTCGTCGAGCACCTGGATATCCACGCGATGGCGATGCCGGTGGCGTTCGAGGAACTCCTGGGCGGCCTCCGGCCCCTGCTGTTCGAAGCGCTGGCTCCATTCGGCGGCTACACCACGAATGCCGGGATGCTGGGCGAGGATCCAGGCGTCCTGGTTCAGGGCGCGGCCGAGCAGCAGTGACAGGCCGGCCACCAGGGCAATGGCCAGCCAGAAGGTGGCGAAGATGCGCCAGAACAGGGTGCGCATGCGCGGATCCGTTTTCGAGGTTGGAATGAAAAAAACGGGGACATCCTGGCGAATGCCCCCGTCGGGGATGTTACTGGGCGGCCTTCTTGTCGCGCTCGGCCTTCCAGGCTTCGAACTCGGCGCGTTCGGCGCGGCGCGCCTCACGCTCTTTCTGCATCTCGTCGAAGCGCTTCTGCTGCTCGGGCGTCAGCGCGTCGCGGATGATCTTGGTGGCCTTGTCGCGGTTGTCCTGCAGCTCCTTCTGCATGGCGGCTTGGTCGGCAGCCGGCAGCTTGTCCAGGTAGCGCTGGGTGATCTCGTGTCTGGTCTTTACCTGCTCGCGCATCTGGCTGCGGATCTGCTGGCGCTGCTCGGCGGTGAGGTCCATGCCCTTCATCATCGTGTGATCGCCGTGGTACATGTGGCCGCCATGGTGGCCGTCACCACGCATGTGGCGCGAGCCCATGTCGTCCGGGTCGGGAGCGGCGATTGCCAGGGCCGGCAGGGCGGCGGCGAGGAGCAGGGCGGAGAGGGTCTTGCGCATGGTCTGTTTCCTTCTCGATGGCGGCTAGGTCGCCGGATGAGTTCAGTCTAGGGCGCGCAAGGTCAACCGCAGTCAGTCAAGGGTAAAGGGAGGGTAAAGACGCTTATCAGGGCGCGTAGTAGTAGCCGCGCCCGCGGCTGGCGAGGATGCGCGGGCGGCCGTCGGTGTGCGGCCCGAGCTTCTTGCGCAGGTTGCTGACGTGCATGTCCAGGCTGCGGTCGTAGAGGGTCAGCTTGCGGCCGAGGGCGAGCAGGGCGAGGGTCTGCTTGTCCAGCGGCTCGCCCGGTTGCTTGAGCAGGGCTTCGAGGATGTGGCTTTCCGAGACGGTCAGGGTGATTTCCTGCTCGCCGAGCATCGCCACCCCGCGGTTCGGGCTGTAGCTCAGGTCGCCCAGCTCCAGACGGATATTGCCGGTCGTGTCGGAGCTGCCGCCGCTCTGCGTGCGGCGCAGCACGGCGCGCAGGCGCGCGGTCAGTTCGCGCGGGTCGCAAGGCTTGGCCAGGTAGTCGTCGGCACCCAGCTCCAGGCCGAGGATGCGGTCCAGCGGCTCGCCGCGGGCCGACAGCATCAGCACCGGCAGCTCCGGATATTCGCCGCGCAGCTGCTTGAGCAGTTCCAGGCCGCTGCCGTCGGGCAGCATGACGTCGAGCACCACGGCATCCGGCGTCCGTTCGGCAAGGGCGTCGCGCGCATGGCTGCCGTCGTGGCAGGCGCGCACCCGGAAGCCCTCCTGGCCGAGCCAGGCAGCCAGCAGGTCGGTGAGTTCGCGGTCATCGTCGATCAGCAGCAATTCACTCATCGCTTTCTCGGGGCTGTGCAGGATGATGAGCGGGGCGTGCCATTCAGGGCAGGGTCTGGCGGAACGGCTTGACCACCACCTCGGCATAGACCCCGGCGGCGCAGAAGGGGTCGGCGTCGGCCCAGGCGCGGGCGGCTTGCAGCGAGTCGAATTCGGCGACGATCAGGCTGCCGGTGAAACCGGCCGGGCCCGGATCGTTGCTGTCGATGGCCGGGTGCGGGCCGGCGAGGACCAGGCGGCCGGCGTCCTTGAGGGCGTTGAGGCGCTCGAGGTGGGCCGGGCGGTTGGCCAGGCGGGCGTCGAGGGAGTTGGCAGCGTCGCTGGCGATGATGGCGTAGAGCATGTCAGTCCTTGGAGGCGGATTGTTCGAGGGCGCTGTCGTGCATGTGGCGGGCGAGGAACACGCCCTGGCCGAGCAGGAACAGCAGGGTCAGGCCGAGGCTGCCGAACACTTTGAAGTCGACCCAGAACTCGTGGAAGGTGAACGCCACATACAGGTTGGCCAGGCCGCAGACGATGAAGAAGGCTACCCAGGCCAGATTCAGGCGACTCCACAGCGACTGCGGCAGCTGCACGGCATGGCCCATGATGCGCTGGATCAGCGGCTTGTCGCCGATGAACTGGCTGGCGGCGAAGGCGAGGGCGAACAGCCAGTTGACCACCGGTGCCTTCCACTTGAGGAAGGTTTCGCTGTGGAAGGCCAGGGTCATGCCGCCGAACACCAGGCAGGCGAGCAGGGTGAGCCACTGGCCCTTCTCCAGCTTGCGCTGGGTGGCGAGGATCAGGCCGTAGACCAGCAGGGAGGCGCCGATCAGTACGGCGGTGGCGCTGAATACGCCGCCGACGCTCAGGCTGTGGCCAGCCAGCTCGATCACGCGGGGCTCCATCTTGTAGGTGATGAAGAACAGGATCAGCGGGATGAAGTCGATGAATTGTTTCACGGCACACGCCACGGGCAGGATGAGGGGGCATAATAACAGACCACCCAAGACGGAAAAGCATCGCCCATGTACGTTGACCTGCACTGCCACAGTACCGCCTCCGACGGCATGCTCACGCCTGCCGGTGTGGTGACGCGGGCGCATGAGCGCGGTGTGGGCGTGCTGGCGTTGACCGATCACGACACCCTCGACGGCCTGCCGGAGGCGCGCGCCTGTGCCGCCGCGCTGGGCATCGAGTTGGTCGATGGCATAGAGCTGTCCTGCACCTGGGCGGGGGCGACCATCCATGTCCTCGGCTACGGCTTCGCGCCCGACGCACCGGCCCTGCAGCGCGCCATCGCGGCGCTGCACGAGGGGCGCTGGGCGCGCTCCGAGGAGATCGACCGGCGCCTGGCGGCCAAGGGCATGCCTGGCTGCCTGGAGGGTGCCCGTATGGTGCAGCAGGAGCGCGGCGAGAGCGGCAATGCGCCGTCGCGGCCACACTTCGCCGAGTTCATGGTGCGCGCCGGCTTCGTCAAGGATCACGCCCAGGCCTTCCAGCGCTGGCTGGGCGCCGGCAAGCTGGGCGACGTCAAGCAGCACTGGCCGACTCTGGAGAGCACCCTGGACACCCTGCGCGACTCCGGTGCTTCGATCAGTCTGGCGCATCCGTGCCACTACGACTTTACTCGAACGAAAAGACGCAAGTTGGTGGCGGCCTTCGTCGAGGGCGGCGGGCATGCGCTGGAGGTGTCCAACGGCCCGCAGGTGGACAGTCAGGTCGGCATGCTGGCCAACCTCGCCCGCGAATTCGGTCTGCTGGCCAGCGCCGGCAGCGACTTTCACGGGCCGCGCCAGTGGTCCGAACTGGGCAGCTACCGTGCGCCGCCGGCCGATGTGGCGCTGCTCTGGCCGCGCCTGACGCGACAGGAACACCCGATTGCATAAGGAATAGCAATGAGCCAATTCTTCCAGATCCACGCGGAAAACCCGCAGGCACGCCTGGTCAAACAGGCCGTGGACATCATTCGCGAGGGCGGCGTGGCGGTCTATCCGACCGACTCCTCCTATGCCCTCGGCTGCCAGATCGGCAACAAGAGTGCGATCGACCGTATCCGCCACCTGCGCCGGCTGGACGACAAGCACAACTTCACCCTGCTGTGCCGCGACCTGTCGCAGCTCGGCGAGTACGCCAAGGTCGACACCAGCGCGTTTCGCCTGCTCAAGGCGCACACCCCGGGGCCCTACACCTTCATCCTCGACGCCACCCGCGAGGTGCCGCGCATGCTGCTGCACCCCAAGCGGCGCACCATCGGCCTGCGCGTGCCCGCCAACCCCATCGCCCACGCCCTGCTGACCGAGCTGGGCGAGCCGCTGATGAGCGTGAGCCTGATCATGCCCGGCGACGAGCAGCCGCTGAGCGATCCCGAGGAGATCCGCGATCGCCTGGACAAGCTGGTCGACCTGATCGTCGATGGCGGTTACGGCAGCCTGGAGGCGTCCACGGTGATCAGCCTGGTGGGCGGCGAGCCCGAGGTGCTGCGCGTCGGCTGCGGCGACCCGGAGCCGTTCCAGGTGCCGGCCTGATGCGTGCGAGCGTGCCCGGTGAGTGACGGCGCGATCGCTGGCGAGGCCTGCGCGGCTCAGCCCCGCCCCGAGCAGTTGGCGCTGGTCTATGGCCAGGCCTTCACCGAGCTGCCGCAGGATCTGTACATCCCGCCGGATGCGCTGGAGGTTTTCCTCGAGGCCTTCGAGGGGCCGCTCGACCTGTTGCTGTACCTGATCCGCAAGCAGAACATCGACATCCTCGACATCCCGGTGGCCGACATCACGCGCCAGTACATGGGCTATGTCGAGCTGATGAAGACGGTGCACCTGGAGCTGGCCGCCGAATACCTGGTGATGGCGGCGATGCTCGCCGAGATCAAGTCGCGCATGCTGCTGCCGCGCTCCAGCGAGGCGGTGGAGGACGAGGAAGATCCGCGGGCCGAGCTGATCCGTCGCCTGCAGGAGTACGAGCGCTTCAAGCAGGCCGCCGAGGAGCTGGACGATCTGCCGCGGGTCGGTCGCGACCTGCAGGTGCCGCTGCTGGCGGCGCCCCAGGCGCGGGGGCGCATGCTGCTGCCGGAAGTCGGCCTGGACGAGCTGCTGCTGGCCATGGCCGAGGTGCTGCAGCGCGCCGAACTGTTCGAGAGCCACCAGGTCACTCGCGAGCTGCTGTCCACCCGCGAGCGGATGAGCGATGTGCTCGCGCGCCTGCAGGGTGGCGCCTTCGTCGCCTTCGTCGAGCTGTTCACCGCTGAGGAAGGCAAGCTCGGGGTGGTGGTGACCTTCATGGCTATCCTCGAGCTGGTCAAGGAGTCGCTGGTCGAGCTGGTGCAGAACGAGCCGTTCACGCCGATCCATGTGCGCCTGCGTGGCGAGGTGCTCGCAGTGGGGCTGTCCGAACAAAGCGTTGTCGAGAGTATTGCCGAATGAACCTTGCCGATCCGCGCCAGTTGGCGACCGTGCTCGAGGCCATCCTGCTGGCGGCCGGCAAGCCGCTGCCCCTGGAGCGCCTGGCCGAACTGTTCGACGAAGCAGAGCGGCCCTCGCCGAAACTGCTCCGCGAGGCGCTGGGCCTGCTGGGCGGCTCCTGCCTGGGGCGCGGCTTCGAGCTGAGCGAGGTGGCTTCGGGCTACCGTCTGCAGGTGCGCGCGCGCTTTGCGCCCTGGGTCGGCCGCCTGTGGGAAGAGCGTCCGCAGCGCTATTCGCGGGCGCTGCTGGAGACCCTGGCGCTGATCGCCTACCGCCAGCCGATCACCCGCGGCGAGATCGAGGAGGTGCGCGGCGTGGCGGTGAACAGCAATATCGTCAAGACCCTGCTCGAGCGCGAGTGGATCCGCGTGGTCGGCTATCGCGAGGTGCCCGGTCGGCCGGCGATGTTCGCCACCACCCGCGGCTTTCTTGACCACTTCAACCTGAAGAACCTCGACGAGCTGCCGCCGCTGGCGGCGCTGCGCGAGCTGGAGCCGCGCCTGCCGGCCGAGGATCTCGATCCCGACGTCCCGGCCGGTCTGCAGGCGCGTGCCGACCTGGTCCTGGCCGATGGCGAGGAGTCGCTGGTGCAGGCCGAAGAGCCACGCAGCGAAACCAACTTCCGCAGCCTGCTGGCCGAGCTGGATGCCATGGAGCAGGGCTTGAAGAGCGACTTCGACGATCTGCCGCTGGCGCCGCTCGAGGACGAGGGCGGCGATGTGGTCGTCGCCCGCCAGGCCGAGGACGAACTGCAGGCCGACTGAAGGCCTGTGTTGGGGCGGCCCGGCCGGTCGCCTCGCGGGTGCGCCCAGGCGTCCATATGAGTACAATACCTGCCCGCTCTTTCCTAGAGTCAGTTCACAGAATCCGGTTACACCGGGAGGTGCCCAGAATGAACGAAGAACACAACTCCGCCGAAGTCGGCGAAGAATACCGCCCCGCTGGCGAAAAGCTGCAGAAAGTGCTGGCGCGCATGGGCGTCGGCTCGCGCCGCGACGTCGAGGAGTGGATCACCCAGGGGCGCATCAAGGTCAACGGTGCCCAGGCGACCCTTGGCCAGCGCATCGGCTATAGCGATGCCATCGCCCTCGACGGCCGCCTGCTGCGCCGCGAGGAAGATGAAGTGGTGCGCCGCGTGCTGATCTACAACAAGCCCGAAGGCGAAGTGTGCACCCGCTCCGATCCGGAAGGTCGTCCCACCGTGTTCGACCGTCTGCCGCGTCCGAAGAGCGGTCGCTGGATCAATATCGGTCGTCTCGACATCAACACCACCGGCCTGCTGCTGTTCACCACCGACGGCGAGCTGGCCAACCGCCTGATGCACCCGTCCTACGAGATGGACCGCGAGTACGCCGTGCGCGTGCGCGGCGAAGTCACCGACGAGATGCTCGAGAACCTGAAGAACGGTGTGGTGCTCGAGGATGGCCCGGCGCGCTTCACCGACGTCAAGGAAGCCCCGCAGGGCGACGGCTACAACCGCTGGTTCCACTGCGTGGTGATGGAAGGTCGCAACCGCGAAGTGCGTCGCCTGTGGGAATCTCAGGGGCTGGTGGTCAGCCGCCTGAAGCGCGTGCGCTTCGGTCCGGTGTTCCTCACCTCCGACATGTCGGTCGGCCGCTGGCGCGAAATGGACCAGATCGAGGTGGATATCCTCGCCGGCGAAGTCGGTCTGCGGCCGATGGCCCTGCCGGGCATGAAGGGCAAGACCCGCGAGAAGCTCGATCGCCAGCAGCGCAAGTCGGCCAAGCCGGTCGTTGGCGAGCGTGCCCGCTCGAGCCGTGGTGAAGGTCGTGGCCAGGGTTCGCAGGTCGCCGAGCGCCCTGCCGACGTCAAGCGCGGCCAGCGTCCGGCCAAGGGTCGCGACGAGCGCTCATCGCCGAACCTGACCGAGCGTCCTTCGCGCAAGCCTGCCGCCGCGCAGCCGGCCAAGCGCCGTCCGCAGCCGTCCGGTGACGGCCAGCGTCCGGGGTTTCGCAGGAAGTAAGCCGGCGCCAGCCAGCAGGCATGGCTGAATGAAGAAGGCGACCCGCGGGTCGCCTTCTTCGTGTCCGGCGTTTGCCGGTCCGCTCAGACCCCCTGGGGGATTTCCTCGCCGCCGAGGGCTTCGATCAGCTGCGGCAGGAACTCGACGAAGGTCAGCATCATCAGGGTGAAGCTGGCGTCCTGCTGGGCCAGGGCGTCGTCGCCGCCGTCCTGCTCGGCCTGGTCCTGCAGCAGGTCCTCGAAGCGCAGGCGCTTGAGGGCCAGCTTGTCGTCGATCAGCAGGGACAGCTTGTCCGACCAGGCCAGGCTCAGCTTGGTCACCAGCTTGCCGGCGGCCAGGTGGTTCTGCACCTCGTCGCTGCCCAGATCCTGACGCTTGCAGCGCACGATGCCGCCGTCCTCGTGGGTGTCGCGCAGCTCGCACTCGTCGAGCAGCTGCAGGCCATTGCTGGCGTGCTGGCTCTTCATCCAGTCGGTGAAGGTGGCGGTGGGCGCGATCTTCACGCTCAGCGGGCGCACCGGCAGCGAGCCAAGGGCTTCGCGCAGGGTGGAGAGCAGGTCCTCGGCCTTCTTCGGGCTGGAGGCGTCGACCAGGATCAGGCCCTGCTGCGGCGCGATGGCCGCAAAGGTGGTCTGGCGGCGCAGGAAGGCGCGCGGCAGGAAGCTCTGTACGATGTCATCCTTGAGCTGGTCGCGCTCCTTCTTGTAGACCTTGCGCATCTGCTGCTCTTCGATCTCGTCGACCTTCTCCTTCAGCGCATCGCGCACCACGCTGCCGGGCAGGATGCGCTCTTCCTTGCGTGCGGCAATCAGGAAGAAGTCCTGGCTGACATGGGCGAGGGGGGCGTCGGCACCCTTGCCCAGTGGAGCGACGAAGCCGTAGGTGGATAGCTCCTGGCTGGCGCAGGGGCGGGCCGGCTTGCTGGCCAGGGCCGCTTCGAGCTTCTCGGCGTCCAGTTGCAGATCCTGAGTGAGGCGATAGACGAGCAGGTTGCGGAACCACATGGCGGCGGGATACTCCTCAAGCAAAGGAGACCATTATTCCCCTTGGCGCGTCTGCCGGCCACCGTGGATTGCGGCAAGTGTTTGGTTTGCCTCGAAAATTTATTTCAGAAAACACTTGCCAGGTGCGAGTTTGATCCCTAGAATGCGCACCACTTCGAGAGCAAACGCAAGCAAGCGAATGCACTGAATGGGTGATTAGCTCAGCTGGGAGAGCATCTGCCTTACAAGCAGAGGGTCGGCGGTTCGATCCCGTCATCACCCACCACTCTCGAGGTTACGCGCAGCGGTAGTTCAGTCGGTTAGAATACCGGCCTGTCACGCCGGGGGTCGCGGGTTCGAGTCCCGTCCGCTGCGCCATTTTTTCTCCCCAAAGTGACAATTCAAGCCCGTATCCCCCTCCAAAGTTCAACGCGGAATGTCGCGATTTGAACTTTTCGTCGTTTCTGCATTCCAACTTTTCCCAGCCATGGCAGCCGTCGCGCCGGCCTGCTAAGCTCGCGCTTTTCCGAGTTTGCCGCTGTGGCACCCATCACTAAGGAATATGCATGAAACATCATCGGTTGGCCGCTGCGGTGGCTCTGGTCGGTCTGGTCCTCGCGGGTTGCGACAAGCAGGCCGCAGAGAAGGAGCAGGAGCTCAAGACCCCGGCACAGAAGGCCTCCTACGGTATCGGTCTGAACATGGGCCGCAGCCTGACCCAGGAAGGCATGGATGACCTCGACTCCAAGGCGGTGGCCCTCGGTATCGAAGATGCCATGGCGAAGAAGGAGCAGCGCCTGAGCGACGAGCAGCTGATGGAGGCCTTCGGCTTCCTGCAGAAGCGTGCCGAAGAGCGCATGACGGCGATTGGCGATGAAAACGCCAAGGCCGGCAAGAAGTTCCTCGAGGAGAACGGCAAGCGCGAGGGCGTGATCACCACCGCTTCCGGCCTGCAGTACGAAGTGCTGAAGAAGGCCGATGGTGCGCAGCCCAAGGCTGATGACGTGGTCAGCGTGCACTACGAGGGCAAGCTGGTCGATGGCACGGTATTCGATAGCTCCATCCAGCGCGGCGCGCCCATCGATCTGCCGGTTGGTGGCGTGATTCCCGGTTGGGTCGAAGGCCTGCAGCTGATGCACGTCGGCGAGAAGTACAAGTTGTACATTCCTAGCGAGCTGGCCTACGGCGCGCAGAGCCCGAGCCCGATGATTCCGGCCAACTCGGTA
Organism: Pseudomonas linyingensis; assembly: GCF_900109175.1. GTDB lineage: Bacteria > Pseudomonadota > Gammaproteobacteria > Pseudomonadales > Pseudomonadaceae > Geopseudomonas > Geopseudomonas linyingensis. The sequence goes on from NZ_FNZE01000020.1 coordinate 20,690, forward strand.
CTGGTGTTCGAACTGGAGCTGCTGAGCATCCAGCCAAAGGCCGAATAAGGCTGATCGGAACACCTGCAAACGCCCCGCTAGTCGGGGCGTTTCTGTTTCTGTCGGTAACACCCTTGACGCCGGTTGTGGAAAAGAGCGTGGTGGATGTGCCCGGTGGTTATGCACATCCGAAGTCGCCACCTGCGGTGCTGTCAAGGGGGTTGGTGCGTTCGATTTGAATATTTTTAAGGGTTTGATTTGTAAAGGCTTTTTTTGTTGAGCAAAAAATACCCGATCTGTCTGGAGGCCTCATTTCATGGGCTCTTGGGGGAGTCATCCAGTTATTGTTCACAAGGTTATCCACAGCTTTTGTGGGTAACGCCGGCAAGCCCTGTAGCCATGCGCTCTGGCGGGGCGTCGGCGGTGGTCGAGGGGGGTAGAGAGCCAAAGACAGCTCCCGGGAGATGGCTTGCTCGGGCAAGGATGAACAGCGCTGGCGTGTGGCTGCCGCAAGGGAGGCCATGGCCTGTTAAAATGAAACAAGTTATCGATATAGGCGGTAAAAGCATGAACGTACAGGTGATCGAGCGCGACGGACAGGCGGAGTACGCGGTGCTGCCATGGGCCGAGTATCAGGAGCTGCTGGTCGCGGCTGGGCGCCAACCGGCGGCCCGTGCCAGCGTGCCGGTATCCCTGGAGCCGCCGGCCTTCGATCTGGCCAATCTGCGCCGCCTGCGCGAGGCGCGCAATCTGGCTCCGGAGCAGCTGGCGCGTGCGATCGGTATCAGCCCGCATTACCTGGCGATGATCGAAAGTGGCGAGCGCGAGCCCGACCAGGCCATCCACCGGGCGCTGGTCAGGGTGTTTGCCGCGCCAGCCGAAGGGCAACCGGGTTGATCCTGCGGATCAGCCGCCAGCACTGGCAGGCGCTGATTGACGAGCTGGACGATGCGCGTCGTCAGCGACACCTGCTGACCTATCGCTCGCTGATCGAGCGTCTGCAACTGCCTACGCCGGCGATGACCACGCTCACCGCCGCCCTCGAGCATCTGGCCATGCTGGATGCGCAGGCCGGTCAGCCGCTGCGCAGCGCGCTGGTGATCAGTCAGGGGGCCAGCCGCTTGCCGCGTCCGGGGTTCTTCGAGCATGCCACACGCCTCGGCCGTTTCAACGGTGCGCCGGACGGTACCGCGGCGGCTGCCTGGCATGCCGCGGAAGTGGCCCGGGTATTCGACTTCGAGTTTAGGGCGCCGCTGCAATGATCAATCTGTTGTGGCGTCTGCGTGCCCTGACCGGCTACTGGCTGGCGCGGCGCTTGTTCCACTGGCCGTGGTTGCTGCGTCAGCCGCGTGCCTGGGGCTGGATGGAGGGGCAGTTCGCGCGCATGGCCAAGCTCGGCGATGCCGGGGCTCAGGATTTCTATGGGCATGTGCTGCTGTTTCGCGGTGAGGGCCTGGCGGCGCGCGAGGAGGGGCTGCGTCTGTTGCGTCAGGCGGCGGCCCAGGGGCAGCTCAAGGCGGCCTTCCAGCTCGGCGTGCAGGCGCTCAAGGGCAGTGCCCGACAGGCCCCGGATGCGGCCGAGGCGCGGCGCTGGTGGCAGCAGGCGGCCGACGGCGGTCACCCGCTGGCGGCGCTCAAGCTGGCGCAGTTGCTGCGCGAGGGGGCTCCGGGGCTGCCTGCCGATCCCGAGGCCGCCGAGCGCCTGGCCACGCGGGCGCGCGAGCTGGGCCTGTAAGCCTCAGGCGTTGGCTTACAGGCGGATCAGTGGCTCTTTAACCGGCTGCTCCTGCGGTCGGCCGAGCAGGTAGCCTTGCACCAGGTCCACGCCCATCCGCTCCAGCAAGTGCAATTCCTCGTGCAGTTCCACACCTTCGGCGATCACCCGGGCGCGGGCGGCCTTGGCCATCTGCAGGATGGAGCCAACGAATTCGCGCTTGAGCGGGTCGAGGTGGATGCCGTCGATGAAGTGGCGGTCGATCTTGACGATATCCGGGCGCAACTCGGACCACAGGCGCAGGCTGGAATAGCCGGCGCCCAGATCATCTAGCGCGATGGAAAAGCCCATGGCGCGGTAGTGGTGCAGGGCGCGGTCGAGCAGGTCGAAGTCCTCGATTGGGGTCTGCTCGGTCAGCTCGATCACCACCCGTTCCGGTGCGATGCCGCAGCTCTGCAGCAGCTGCAGGGTGCGTCCGGACTGGTGGCCTGGTTCGACCAGCGATTCCGGCGAGACGTTCAGGTACAGCGTGTGGTGGCCGCCGTGGCGGCTGTAGCGGGCGCAGGCACGAGCGCGGCAGGCCACTTCCAGCTCGCTGAGCCGGCCAGCTGAGCGAGCTACCGAGAACAGCGCCAGCGGGGCATGCAGGGGGCTGTTCGACGGCCCCCGGCTGAGTGCTTCGAAGCCGTGAATGCGTCGGGAGGCGAGCGAGAAGATCGGCTGGAACAGGGTGTTGAGCAGGTTGTGGGCAAGGATTCGCTCCAGTTCGCTCAACTGTTCGGTGGTGGTCATGCAGTGCTCGGCAGTCAATGAAAAAACGCCCCGGCATTGGTCGGGGCGTGGTGATTTCACGACTAAATTGTGACTGCCTGATGACAGGGGCGGCTGACGGGTCTCCGTCGGTCGTCTCAGTGACGGGCGATGGCCGTATTGAGGTTGAGGTAGTCCAGCAGGATGCGCCCCGACTCGGCGAGGAAGGCATCCTTTTCCGGCGGCAGTTTGTCCTCTTCTTCGCTGCTGGCCAGTTCCTCATCCTCGTCCTTGAGTTCCTTCAGCAAGGCTTCGCCCTTGGCGCTGCGGCGGGCATTCTCCAGGGCCAGTTGGCGGCTCTCGATGGTGCTCTGCTGGGCGCGGCGTTTCTCTTCGTTGAGGCTGACCACCGTCTCCTGCATCAGCTGCTGGCTCAGTTCGAGGCGCTGGCGGGTGAACAGGAAGTCCGGGTCCTGCGTCGTGCGGGTGGCGTGGCGGGCCTGCAGCTCGGCGAGGAACGGGCGGAACGGATTGGCTTCCTCGTCGATGGCCGGCGCGATGCGGTCCCATGGCATGGCCGCCGGCAGAGCGCTTTCGCCGATTTCCTTGACGTCGACCGTGGATGGGTAGGGGATATCCGGCAGCACTCCCTGATGCTGAGTGCTCTGCCCGGAAACCCGGTAGAACTTGGCCAGGGTCAGCTTCAGTTCGCCATGGTTGAGCGGCTGGATGGTCTGCACCGTACCCTTGCCGAAGGTCTGGCCGCCGAGGATCAGTGCGCGGTGGTAGTCCTGCATGGCGCCGGCGAAGATTTCCGAGGCCGAGGCCGACAGGCGGTTGACCAGCACGGCCATCGGGCCGTTGTAGTGGGTGCCATTGTCCTCGTCGGTCAGCACGTCGACGCGGCCGTCGCTGTTGCGCACCAGCACGGTCGGCCCCTTGTCGATGAACAGGCCGGTCAGTTCGTTGGCCTCCTGCAGGGAGCCGCCGCCGTTGTTGCGCAGGTCGATGACCACGCCGTCGACCTTCTCCTGCTTGAGCTCGCCGAGCAGCTTGCGCACGTCGCGGGTGGTGCTCTTGTAGTCCGGGTCGCCGCTGCGATAGGCCTTGAAGTCCAGGTAGAAGGCGGGGATTTCGATCACGCCGAGCTTGTAGTCGCGGCCTTCGTGCTCGAGCTTGAGCACCGACTTCTTGGCGGCCTGTTCCTCCAGCTTGACGGCCTCGCGAGTGATGGTCACCACCTTGCTGCTCTGGTCGTTCGGTGCGTTGCTCGCCGGGATCACCTCCAGGCGTACTTGCGAACCCTTCGGCCCGCGGATCAGCTTGACCACCTCGTCCAGGCGCCAGCCGATCACGTCGACCATTTCCTTGTCATCCTGAGCGACGCCGACGATGCGGTCGGCCGGCTGCAGCTGCTTGCTCTTCTCCGCCGGTCCGGCGGGGACCAGGCGCACGACCTTGACGTGTTCGTTGTCGCTCTGCAGCACCGCGCCGATGCCTTCCAGCGACAGGCTCATGTTGATGTCGAAGTTTTCCGCGTTTTCCGGCGACAGGTAGTTGGTGTGCGGGTCGTAGGTCTGCGCGAAGGCGTTGATGTAGGCCTGGAAAATGTCCTCGCTGCGGGTCTGCGCCAGACGCTTGAGCTGGTTCTTGTAGCGCTTGGTCAGCAGCTCCTCGATCGCCTTGGGTTCCTTGCCGGCGATCTTCAGGCGCAGCACCTCGTCCTTGACCCGCTTGCGCCACAGCTCGTCGAGTGCCTTGCTGTCCGCGGCCCACGGCGCCTTCTCGCGGTCGATCTCGAGGCTTTCGTCGGCGCTGAAGTCGAACTGCTCTACGCCCTTGTCGAGCAGGGCGAGGGCGAACTGCAGGCGTTCCTGCATGCGTTCGAGCTGGCGCTTGTAGATGACGAAGCCGGGCTGCAGCTCGCCGCTCTTCAGGTAGTCGTCGAAGCGATGGCGCCAGGCCTCGAAGTCGGCAATGTCGCCGGCGGTGAAGTAGCTGCGCGCCGGGTCGAGACTCTTCAGGTAGTCGTCGAACATCTGCGACGAGCGGGCGTCGTCCAGTGGCGGCTTGTTGTAATGATGACGCTTGAGCAGCTCGACCACGTTGAGACTGGCGATGGTCTGATCGCGGTCGGGCTGCAGGCCGTCCCAGGGGTTGCTGAGCGTGGCCAGAGCCGACAGCGGCAGGGCGCTGGTGGCCAGGGCGATGGCTAGGGCAGTGCAGGACAGAGTGCGTTTCATGAGTTATATGCGTCGCAGAGTGTTACGCCGTTAGGCAGCGTAAGTGGCACCTAGTTCCATGGTGCCATCATGAACGTGCGCCCGAAGGAGAGGAGGAGGCTGACGCGGGGGCAGTTTCCGGGTCACAATCCGGGCAGATTCCGGCGGCCAAAGGGCGGCGGGCTTTCAACAATATGGAGGTAGCGTGAACGCATTGCAAGGTATCGACGGACAGCTGGAATGGAGCATGCAGCCGCGCCCGGTGTGCGATGTGGGGCAGATTCGCATTCGCGTGGCCGCAGCCGGTCTCAATCGCGCCGATCTGCTGCAGCGCAACGGCCTGTATCCGCCGCCGCCGGGGGTGACCGAGGTGCTCGGCCTGGAGTGCGCCGGGGTGGTCAGCGAAGTGGGTGCCGGCAGCCGCTGGCGCGTCGGTGACCGCGTGTGTGCGCTGCTGGCCGGTGGCGGCATGGCCGAGGAGGTGGTGGTGGATGCGCGCCATGCCCTGCCGGTGCCCGAAGGCCTGAGCCTGCAGGAGGCGGCGGCGCTGCCGGAGGCCTACGCCACCGCCTGGCTCAACCTGTTCCAGCTGGCGCACCTGCAGCCGGGCGAGAAGGTGCTGCTGCACGCCGGCGCCAGCGGCGTCGGCTCCGCCGCCATCCAGCTGTGCAAGGCCTTCGGCAGTCCGTGCTGGGTGAGCGTCGGCTCCCACGAGCGGGTCGCCTATTGCGAGGCGCTGGGTGCCCAGGGCGGCGTGGTGCGCAGCGAGGATCTCGACGGGCTGCGCGATTACGCCCCCTTCGACGTGATCCTCGATCCGGTCGGGGCCAGTTACGCCGAGCTCAACCTCAAGCTGCTGGGGCAGGGCGGGCGCTGGGTGATCATCGGCCTGATGGGCGGGCGCAAGGCGCAGCTGGATCTCGCCCAGCTGCTCGGCAAGCGCATCCAGATGATCGGTTCGACCCTGCGCAGTCGCGATGCCGATGCCAAGGCCCAGCTGATCGCCGAGCTGGAGCAGCAGGTCTGGCCGCTGTTCGCCGAAGGCCGCCTGAAGCCGCAGCTGGAGCGCAGCTACCCGATAGGCGCGGCCGAGGAGGCCTTCGCCGCGCTGGCCAGCAACGAGGTGCAGGGCAAGCTGGTGCTGGTGGTGGACGACAGCTTGAGCTGAGTGAGAGTGGCAGCAGTGGAACGACAAGGGGCGCCGCGGCGCCCCTTGTCGTTGGCGGCTCAGTGCCAGTCGAGGATCTCCCAGCCCTGCTGCGCGGCATGCGCGCGCAAGGCCGGATCCGGGTTGACCGCATGGGGATGCTCGACGTGGCAGAGCAGCGGCAGGTCGTTGCGCGAGTCGGAGTAGAAGTGCGCACCGACCAGCGTCTCGCCCTCGGCCTCCAGCCACTGCGCCAGGCGCTGGATCTTGCCTTCGCGGGCGGTGGGGATGCCGCTGATGTGGCCGCTGTAGTGGCCGTGCTGCAACTCCAGATCGGTGCCCAGCACGTCCTCGATGCCCAGGCGCTCGGCGATGGCGCGGACCAGGAAGGATGGCGTGGCGGAGATGATCAGGATGCGCTCCCCGGCGGCGCGATGGCGGGCGACGCAGCGCATGGCGTCGCTGTGGATCAGCGGCTCGATGACCTCCTCGACGAACGGCCCGGCGATGTAGTCGACCTCAGCCGGAGTCCGCCCGACCAGCGGCTGCAGGCTGAAGGCGAAGTAGTCCTCCAGGCTGATCTGCAGCTCGGCGTACTGCGCCACCAGTTCCTGCTCGCGGGGGACGAAGGAGTCGCGGTCGAGCCAGCCGAGGTCGGCCAGGTGCGCGGTCCACAGGCTGGGGCTGTTGCCGTCGATCAGGGTGTCGTCGAGGTCGAAGATCGCCAGAGTCAATTCGCGTGCTCCCTCATCAGGCCAGTTCGGGGCTCTGATAGAAGGCGCTCAGCACCTTCACCAGATGGACCAGGTCGTAGCTGCCGGCCAGCTCGCGGATCGAGTGCATGGCGAAGGTCGGCAGGCCGATGTCGATGGTGCGCACGCCGAGCCGGCTGGCGGTGATCGGGCCGATGGTCGAGCCACAGCCGAGGTCGCTGCGGGTGACGAAGCACTGCACCGGCACGCCGTGCTCCTCGCACAAATGGCGGAAGAAGCCGGCGGTTTCGCTGTTGCTGGCGTAGCGCTGGTTGTTGTTGACCTTGATCACCGGGCCGCCGTTGAGGCTCGGACCGTGGTTGCCATCGTGCTTGTCGGCATAGTTGGGATGCACGCCGTGGGCGTTGTCGGCGGAGACCAGCAGGGAGCGTTGGATTGCGCGCACGTAGCTTTCCTCGTCGCCGAGCAGGCGGCGCAGCACCTGCTCCAGCAGCGGGCCGTCGGCGCCGCAGGCCGAGCAGGAGCCGATTTCCTCGTGGTCGGTGCACACCAGCACGCAGTTTTCCTCGTCGCCGGCGGCCAGCAGGGCCTTGAGGCCGGCATAGCAGGACAGCAGGTTGTCCAGTCGCGCACCAGTGATGAATTCCTGTTCCAGGCCGATGACTGCGGCGCTCTGGGTGTCGTAGAAACTCAGCTCGAAGTCGAGCACCGCGTCCACCTGGAGGCCGTGCTCGTGCTCCAGCTGCTTGGCGAGCAGGGCGCGGAAATCGCGCTGCTCGCCGGCTGCCAGTTGGGCGAGGATCGGCGGCAGTTCGGTCTGCTTGTTGATTTCCCAGCCCTGGTTGGCCTCACGGTTGAGGTGGATGGCCAGGTTGGGGATCACCGCGATGGGTGCCTTGAAGTCGATCAGGCGGCTGTGCAGCTTGCCGTCCTGTCTGAAGGTGACCCGTCCGGCCAGCGACAGGTCGCGGTCGAACCAGGGGGCGAGCAGGGCGCCGCCGTAGACTTCCACGCCCAGCTGCCAGAAGCCCTGGCGCGTCAGTTCCGGCTGCGGCTTGACGCGCAGGCAGGGACTGTCGGTGTGCGCACCGACGAGGCGCAGGCCACCCTCCAACGGGGTGCGGCGGCCGAGCTGGATGGCAATCAGCGAGGAGTCATTGCGGGTGACGTAGTAGCGTCCGCCGGCCTGCGCCTGCCACGGCTCGCGCTCGTCGAGGCGCTGGTAGCCGGCGATCTCGAGGAGACGGGCCAGGCTGGCGGTGGCATGGAAGGGCGAGGGTGAGGCCTTGAGGAAATCGATCAGGCCCTGGTTGAGTTCTTCGCGCATGACAACTCCGGCGGCGGTGGTCCGCGGAGTTTACCGGAATATGGGCGGTTGCCGCGCAGGAGCAGATCGGTCTGCGCCTGCGCGGAGGGTTCAGAACGGCGCCGGGCTCTCGAAGCGCATGCGCTCGCCGCTCTGCGGGTGGGTCAGGCACAGCAGGCTGGCGTGCAGGCACAGACGCTCATGGGCGGCCAGCGCCTGCTCGTGGGCGTACAGGCGATCGCCGAGCAGCGGGTGGCCGATGGCCAGCATGTGCACGCGCAGCTGGTGCGAGCGGCCGGTGATCGGCGTCAGCTCGACCCGGCACCAGTCGCCGCAGCGCTCGACCACGCGCCAGAAGGTCAGCGCATGCTTGCCCAGCTCATGGTCGACGATGTGCCGCGGCTTGTTCGGCGGGTCGTAGCGCAGCGGCAGCTCGATGCGCCCGCTGTCGGTGGTCGGCTGGCCCCAGCACAGGGCGGTGTAGGCCTTTTCCGTCTCGCGATCATGGAACTGCCGCGACAGTTCGCGGTGGCTGTCGGCGTCGCGGGCCAGCACGATCAGCCCGGAGGTTTCCCAGTCCAGGCGGTGGACGATGCGCGCCTCCGGATAGCCATTGTCCTGCAGGCGGGTGACCAGGCAGTCGCGGTTGTCCTCGGCGCGACCGGGCACCGAGAGCAGCAGAGTCGGCTTGTTGATCACCAGCAGTGCGGCGTCCTGGTGAACGATTTCGATATTCGACAGCGGCATGGAAAATCCCATAAATGAAAACGGCGACCCGCAGGCCGCCGTAGTACACGCCTCTATCCGATCAGCGATCGGGCAGGGTGATGTTGAGCTCGAGGATCGAGCAGGTGCCCTGGTTTTCCAGAGCCACCTGGACCTGGTCCTGGTCGATGGGCACGTACTTGCGGATCACCGCGATCAGTTCTTCCTGCAGCGCCGGCAGGTAGTCCGGCTGGCCGCGGCTGCCGCGCTCGTGGGCGACGATGATCTGCAGGCGCTCCTTGGCGATGGAGGCGGTATTGGTCTTCTTGCGGGCGAGGAGGAAGTCGAAGATGCTCATTCGCGCCCCCCGAACAGACGTTGCAACAGGCCCTTCTTCTGCACTTCAAGGAAGCGGTGCTTCACTTCCTTGCCGAGCAGGCGGTCGACGGCATCGCTGTAGGCCTGACCGGCGTCGCTCTGATCGTCGAGGATCACCGGCACGCCCTGGTTGGAGGCCTTGAGCACCGCCTGGGACTCGGGAATCACCCCGAGCAGGCCGATGGAGAGGATTTCCTCGACGTCGTCGACGCTGAGCATCTCGCCGCGGGCCACGCGCTCGGGGTTGTAGCGGGTCAGCAGCAGGTGTTCCTTGATCGGCTCCTCGCCCTTTTCTGCGCGCTGCGACTTGCTGGCGAGCAGGCCGAGGATGCGGTCGGAGTCGCGGACCGAGGACACTTCCGGGTTGGTCACGACGATGGCGATGTCGGCGAAGTACATCGCCAGGTGTGCGCCCGTCTCGATGCCGGCCGGGGAGTCGCAGATGATGTACTCGAAGTCCTTCTTCAGTTCCTCGATGACCCGCGCCACGCCCTCCTTGTTGAGGGCCTCCTTGTCGCGAGTTTGGCTGGCGGCGAGCACGTAGAGGTTGTCGAGGCGCTTGTCCTTGATCAGGGCCTGGCTCAGGGTCGCTTCGTTGTGGATGACGTTGATGAAGTCATACACCACGCGACGTTCGCAGCCCATGATCAGGTCGAGGTTACGCAGACCGACGTCGAAGTCGACGATCACGGTCTTGTGCCCGCGCAGGGCAAGGCCGGTGCCGATGGCGGCGCTGGAAGTCGTTTTGCCTACGCCACCCTTGCCGGAAGTTACAACGATAATTTGCGCCAAGGTGTTTACCCCAAATGAATGGTTTCAGATCCCTGAATTTGCCGGGAGTATCCGTTAAAGACGGGTGATGTTCAACACGTCTCCCGACAGGCTGACGTGCACTGGTTTGCCCCACTGCGGACTGCGGCGCAGGTCCTCGGCGACCTTGTAGCGGCCAGCGATGGAGAGTAGTTCAGCGGTCAGTTGCTGGCAGAAAATTCGCGCCTCGGCATTGCCGCTGGCACCGGCCAGAACGCGGCCACGCAGCGGGCCGTACACATGGATATTGCCGTCGGCGAGAAGTTCCGCCCCCGGGCTGACCGTCGACAGCACCACCAGGTCGCCGCCGCGGGCGTAGATCTGCTGGCCGCCGCGCACCGGACGGGTAATGACCAGGGTCGGTTGCAGCGGCGGCTCTGCCGGTGCGGCCTCTTCGACCGGTTCCTCGGCCGGCTCTGGTGTCTGCGGCTCGGCTACCGGCCGTTCGCGGCCGCTGGCCGACGGCAGCAGCGGCAGACCCAGTTCGTCCGCGGCCTGGATGTCGCCGGGACGACTGGCGCGTGCGCCGAGGGCCAGCAGACCGTGGCGACGGCAGATATCCAGCAGGGCACCGAGATCCAGCTCGGCATCCGCGGCCGTCAGTTGCTCGAGACCGAGCAGTACGGGCGTGTCGTTGAAGAAGCTGGGCGCCTTGGCGACCTTGTCGGCCAGTTGCCGGTCCAGGCGCGCCAGGTCGTTGCGGGCGAGCTCCAGCACGGTGACGGCGAGCATGTTGCCCTTGAGCCGGAAGATGGGGTCTTGGTCGGTCAGATCTGCTTGATTCATGGTGATTGCAGCCAGGGAGATGCCGGGACTTATAACGACATCACCTCGTGCCCGCAAGTTGCAGCCGCGGCTGATTCGCTGCGGCGTGACGAGGTAGAATGATCCGCTCGTTCGCCTGACTGGATGTGCTGATGGACCGTCCCCGCTTTCGTGCCGCTTTTCTTCATCCGCGCTACTGGCTGCTGTGGCTGGGCCTGGGGGTGCTGTGGCTGGTGGTGCAACTGCCCTATGCGCTGTTGCTGAAGCTGGGGCGCGTCCTGGGAGCGTTGATGCTGCTGGTGGCGAAATCGCGTCGACGGATCGCCGCGCGCAATCTCGAGCTGTGCTTCCCCGAGCTGTCGGCGGCCGAGCGTGCCCGCCTGCTGCGCGAGAACTTCGCCTCCAACGGCATCGCCTTCTTCGAGATGGCAATGAGCTGGTGGTGGCCGTCGGCGCGACTGGCGCGGCTGGCGCACGTCGAGGGCCTCGAGCACCTGCAGGCGGCGCAGCAGGAGGGACAGGGGGTAATCCTGATGTCCCTGCACTTCACCACTCTGGAGATCGGTGCATCGCTGCTCGGCCAGTTGCACACCATCGACGGCATGTACCGCGAGCACAAGAACCCGCTGTTCGACTATATCCAGCGCCACGGCCGCGAGCGGCACAATCTCGACGCCAGCGCCATCGAGCGCGACGACGTGCGCGGGATGCTCAAGGTGCTGCGCGCCGGGCGGGCGATCTGGTATGCGCCGGACCAGGATTACGGTCGCAAGCAGAGCATCTTCGTGCCGCTGTTCGGCGTGCCGGCCGCCACCGTCACCGCCACCAGCAAGTTTGCCCGCCTGGGCAAGGCGCGCGTGGTGCCCTTCACCCAGCAGCGCCTGGCCGACGGCTCCGGCTATCGGCTGACCATCCATCCGCCGCTGGCCGACTTCCCTGGTGACAGCGAGGAGTCCGATTGCCTGCGCATCAACCAATGGATCGAGCAGGCGGTGCGCCAGTGCCCAGAGCAGTACCTGTGGGCCCACCGGCGTTTCAAGACGCGCCCTGAGGGGGCGCCGAAGCTCTACGCCTGAGAGGACATGGTCAGCACGGCGCTCACGCGAAGCGCCCGTTGCGAAAATCGGCCAGCGCCTGCTCGATCTCCGTGCGGCTGTTCATCACGAACGGCCCGTGCTGGACGATCGGCTCATGCAGCGGGCGGCCGGCGATCAGCAGTGCCCGGCCGCCGCCAGGGCTGGTCAGGTGCAGGCTGTCGCCATCGCCGAGGCGCGCCAGCTGGCCGCTGGCAATGTTCTGGTCGCGCTGGCCGCGCACCATCAGCTCACCCTCGAACACGTAAAGCAGCACGGTGTGGCCGCGCGGCAGTTCGGGCATCACACAGGCGCCGGCAGGCAGGCGCAGATCGAACAGTTGTGGCTCGGTATGTGGGCGTTGCACGGCGCCGGCCTGTTCCTGCTCGCCTTCCTTGAAGCGCCCGGCGATCACCGCCACCTCGACACCCCGTACGGTGGTCAGGTGCGGAATCTCCTCCGCGGCGAAGTCGCGGTAGCCGGCCGGGCCCATCTTGTCCGCCGCCGGCAGGTTGAGCCAGAGCTGGAAGCCGAACAGGCGACCCTGCTCCTGCTCGGGCATCTCGCTGTGGACGATGCCGCGCGCCGCGGTCATCCACTGCACGCCGCCGGGCTTGAGCAGGCCGCGGTGGCCCAGATGGTCCTCGTGGCGCATGCGCCCCTCGAGCATGTAGGTCACCGTCTCGAAGCCACGGTGCGGATGCGACGGGAAGCCGCCGATGTAGTCGCGGGCATCGAAGGAGTCGAAGGCGTCCAGCATCAGGAACGGATCGAAGCGCTCCAGGCCGGGGCCGCCGATGATGCGGGTCAGGCGCACGCCGTCGCCATCCGAGGTGGCGCGGCCATTGTGCAGGTCGAGGACGTCGCGATAGTGGGGGTAGCTCATGGCGCAGCTCCTTGGTGACTTCACGCCATGCTAGTTCAGTTGTCCGGATGGATGGTTGCGCATTCCTTGTGCAAACCATCAAGCAAGTCGATAGGTCGTCGATCACTCGCGAATCTGCAGGCGCCGCGCCTCGGTGTAGACGTAGCGCACCTTCTCGTACTCGAATGGCGAGTTGAGCTGTCCGTAGCGGAAATCGTTGATGTGCCGGCGGTCGACGGCCATCAGTCCGTAGTAGGCCGTGCCCTGCTCGGTGAGGCCGGCCGCCGCGGCGGGGTTCGCCCCGCTGCCGAGGGCGGTGTCGAACACCAGACCGCCGGTATCGCGCAGGTTGGCGGGGCCGAGCAGCGGCAGCACCAGGTAGGGACCCTCCTCGGCGCCCCAGTAGCCGAGGGTCTGGCCGAAGTCCTCGCTGCGCCGCTCCAGGCCCATGCGGCTGGCCGGATCCCACAGGCCGCCGACGCCGAGGGTGGTGTTGAACAGCAGGCGGGCGGTGGTGGTCATGGCGTCGCGACCCTGCAGCTGCAGCAGGTGGTTGGCCAGGCTGGGCAGTTCGCCGAGGTTGGCGAAGAAGTGGCTGACTCCGCTGCGTACGACGCGCGGGGTGACGAAGCGGTAGCCGTTGACCAGCGGCAGGTAGACCCACTCGTCGAAGCGCTGGTTGAAGTGGTAGACACGGCGGTTCCACTCCTCCCAGGGATCGTTGTTGACCAGCGCCACCAGGGTGGCGCGCTCGAACTCGCGCTGGTCGAGCTGGGGGTTGAACTTCAGGCGCTCCAGCGGCTGGGTGAAGCCATCGGCGTCGGTGGTCTGCTCGGCCAGGGCGCTGACGCTGGTGGCGAGCAGGGTGGTCAGCAGCAGGCGGCGGAGGGCATCAGTCACGGAAGAACTCCAGAATGGCCTGGGTGTTGACCCGGTAGTTCAGGTTGCCGCAGTGCCCGCCGAGGGGGAACAGGGTCAGACGTGCGCCAAGGGTGCGGCGCAGAAAGCCGAGGTCGCCGGGGCCGAGGATCAGGTCGTCGCGGTTGTGGAATACGCTGATCTTGTCGCTGCCGGCCAGATAGCTCTGCAGCGAGTAGAGGCTGACCTGGTCGATCAGCTGCAGCAGGCTGTTGCCGTCGCCCTGGTCGCGCCAGTAGGGCAGCAGCTGCTCGCGGATATAGCACTCGAAGTCGCAGAGCAGGGCGCGCTTGAAGAACGGCGTCAGGCTGGTGCCCTCGTCCATCGGGTAGGTCGGCGGGATGACCACCCCGCGGCGGTTGATCAGGTCCGAGGTGAAGGAGATGTCGGCGGCGGCGAAGCGGAAGGCGGCGCCGATCAGCATGGCCATTTCCTCGTCGGACAGGCGCTGTCGCGAGCTCTGGAAGTCGTAGAGCATCGCCGCGTCGATCTCCACCACGCCGCGTTCCTCGAAGTAGCGCGCCAGCTTGCCGAGCACCAGGTCGTAGAAGGTGCGGGTGTTGTCGATGCCGCGGACCTCGGTCTGCACCAGACGGTCGAGGTTGCTCACCGAGGTGAGCAGGTTGACCGGCGGGTTGATCAGTAGCACGCGGCGGAAGTTGAACGCCTGGCGGCTTTCGTCGAGATGGCTGACGAAGGCGGCATTCAGGCCGCCGAGGCTGTAGCCGGTCAGGTAGTAGTCGGTTACCGGCAGGTCGTGCTGCTGATCGCGGATCCTCTCCATGACCCGGTACATGTCGACCGCATCACGGTCGGAAATGCCCGGCGTGGCATGCCGCGAGGCGGCGGCCATGAAGTCGTAGCTGGTCGGCGATGACAGCTGCACCACGTGGTAGCCGGCCCCGTAGAACAGACGCTTGAGCTCTTCGGTCTTGATGTTGGCGAAATGCGCGCCGGTGCCGGAGATGATGAACATCAGCGGCGCAGGGCCGGACTGGCGGGCCAGGCGGTATTTCAGCGTCTTTACCGGCCAGAAGTTGTCCGGCAGTTCGCGACGTGGGCGCAGGCGCAGGCTGTAGTCGGCCTGATCGATGTCGGCATCGTCCGGCAGGCTGGGGCGCAGTTCCGGCGGGGTGGTAGCGATGGTCGCCTCGAACGGATTGGCCAGCGGGAAGCCGTAGCTTGCGGCGTCGATCTCGTTGACCGCCGCCTGGGCGCAGCCCAGCCAGAGGGTGGCGAGGAGCGCGAAGAGGCGTGAAGCAAGGGGCATGCAGTAGCAACCTTCCGCAGATCGGATTTTGGGCATGGGTGAGTCTGACCCGCAGCCTCCGGCCGAGTTGCGCTGGAGTTCGCAGGATTCGGACCGGCGGACCCGGCGCGGGTCGTGCTGGACAGTGTGTCACCTGTACCGGGAAAGGGAAGTCGCCGCGGTTTTTTCGGCAAAACGGCAGGCACACCCTTTGGCCGGAGCGGAGATATCCGGACCGGCGAAAGCCCCGTTTAGGGACTGTAACTACGTACAGCAGTTACTCAGTAGTCGCTATCCTCGTCGCGACTGTTCAGCTCATGCAGGTGCTTGCGGGCGAGGGCCAGAAAGCGCGGGGTCAGGCCGATATCCTCGTACAGCGGATCACCCTGCTCGTCGGTGGCGACCACCTTGCTGCCCTTCACATAGGGGAAGCTCCCCTCCAGCTCCTGCAACGCCACGCCGACCAGCTCGCTCAGCAGCTCCTCGGGGCGACGCTTGGGGTACATTTCGCTGAGGGCGGCCACCCGGGCGGCCGACTCCACGTCGAGCGGAATGCTGTAGATGGTCTTGCTCAGCTTGCCCTTGGCGCTGAGCTCCCATTCACTCACCAGATCGCGGATTTTCATGCATGCCTCCGGCCTTGGACTGCGGTCGGTAACGGGGATGTCTTTAGAATGAGCCTAGACTGCTCTTGGGTCTCTTGCCGCAAGGCAAGCAGTGCCGGGCAGGCAAGGGACACTGGAAGGAGAGCGAAGATGGCGGAAATCGATGCGCGCTTGCGCGAGGACGTCCACCTGCTGGGCGAGCTGCTGGGTGAGACCTTTCGCGCCGAGCGCGGCGCGGACTTTCTCGACAAGATCGAACGCATCCGCAAGGGGGCCAAGGCGGCGCGGCGCGGCTCGCCGGCCGGCGCGCAACAATTGGCGCAAACCCTCGATGCACTGGCTGAGGACGAGTTGCTGCCGGTGGCGCGGGCGTTCAACCAGTTCCTCAATCTGGCCAACATCGCCGAGCAGTACCACCGCATCCGTCGCCGCCGGCCGGACGAGCCGTTGCCGTTCGAGGAACGGGTGTTGGGCGAAGTGCTCCAGCGCCTGCAGGCCGCCGGTCACAGTTCGCAGAGTCTGGCGCAGCAGATCGCCGGTCTGGATATCGAGCTGGTGCTCACCGCCCATCCGACCGAGGTGGCGCGGCGCACCCTGATCAAGAAGTACGACGATATTGCGGCCTGTCTGGCTGCGCAGGATCATGCCGATCTGTCCGTGCGGGAGAAGGCCCAGGCGCGTCGCGAGTTACGCCGGCTGCTGGCCGAGGTCTGGCATACGGAAGAAATCCGTCGCAGCAAGCCGACCCCGGTGGATGAGGCCAAGTGGGGCTTTGCGGTGATCGAGCATTCGCTGTGGAGTGCCCTGCCGGGCTTCCTGCGCGGCGTCGACGAGCTGCTGCATGACTGCTGCGGGACCCGTCTGCCGCTGGAGGCGGCACCGATTCGCTTTGCCTCGTGGATGGGCGGCGACCGCGACGGCAACCCCAATGTCACGGCGCAGGTTAGCGCCGAGGTGTTGCTGCAGGCACGGCGAATCGCCGCCGAGCTGCACCTGCGCGACGTCGAGCGACTGATCACCGACCTGTCCATGCACCAGGCCAGCCCGGCGCTGCGCGAGCGGGCCGGCGACGCACCCGAGCCCTACCGCGCGCTGTTGCGCCAGCTGCGCACGCGTCTGTTCGCCACCCGCGACTGGGCGGCTGCAGCGTTGCAGGACGGCCAGGCCCCGGGCGCCGCGGTGCTGCACGACAACGGCGAGCTGCTCGAACCGCTGCTGCTGTGCTACGACTCGCTGGTCAGCTGCGGTCTGGGCGCGATCGCCGACGGCCCGCTGCTCGACAGCCTGCGCCGCGCCCACACCTTCGGCCTGTTCCTGGTGCGCCTGGACATCCGCCAGGATGCCGGGCGGCATGTCGCGGCGCTCGACGAAATCACCGCCTACCTCGGTGTCGGCCGCTACGCCGAATGGGACGAGACGCAGCGCCTCGAATTCCTCCAGCGCGAGCTGGACAATCCGCGCCCACTGCTGCCGGGACACTATCGGCCATCCGCCGACACCGCCGAAGTACTGGCCACCTGCCGGGTGGCGGCGCAGGCGCCGTCAGCGGCGCTGGGCTCCTACGTGATTTCCATGGCCGGTGCGCCGAGCGATGTGCTGGCGGTCGAGCTGTTGCTCAAGGAGGCCGGCCTGCAGCGGCCGCTGCGCGTGGTGCCGCTGTTCGAGACGCTGGACGACCTGGAGCACGCCGGGAGTGTGATCGATCGCCTGCTGAGCGTGCCTGGCTACCGAGCGCGCCAGGCCGGGCCGCAGGAAGTGATGATCGGCTACTCGGACTCGGCCAAGGATGCCGGTACGCTGGCAGCAGCCTGGGCGCAGTACCGCGCCCAGGAGGCGCTGGTCGAGGTCTGCGCTCGCCATGGCGTGGAGCTGCTGCTGTTTCACGGTCGCGGTGGTACCGTGGGACGTGGCGGCGGACCGGCGCATGTGGCCATCCGCTCGCAGCCGCCGGGCTCGGTGGCCGGGCGTTTTCGTGTCACCGAGCAGGGCGAGATGATCCGCTTCAAGTTCGGCCTGCCCGGCGTCGCCGAGCAGAACCTCAGTCTCTATCTGGCAGCGGTGCTGGAGGCCACTCTGTTGCCACCGCCGGCGCCGACCGCCGAATGGCGGGCGCTGATGGAGCGTCTGGCTGCCGACGGGGTGGCGGCCTATCGCGCGGTGGTGCGCGAGCATCCGCAGTTCGTCGACTACTTTCGCCAGGCCACCCCGGAGCAGGAGCTGGGACGCCTGCCGCTGGGCAGCCGCCCGGCTCGTCGGCGTACCGGCGGGGTGGAAAGCCTGCGGGCGATTCCGTGGATCTTCGCCTGGACCCAGACGCGCCTGATGCTGCCGGCCTGGCTCGGCTGGGAAACCGCGCTGGGGCGGGCGGCGGAGCGGGGCGAGATGCGTCTGCTGCACGAGATGCGCGAGCACTGGCCGTTCTTCCGGACGCGCATTGACATGCTCGAGATGGTGTTGGCCAAGGCTGATGCGGGGATCGCCCGGCTATATGACGAACGTCTGGTCGAGGAAAACCTGCGCCCGCTGGGGCAGCAGCTGCGCGACCTGTTGTCGCAGGCCGAGGGCATGGTGCTGGGGCTGACCGGCCAGGCGCAGCTGCTCGGTGGCGACTCCGTGCTGCGCGAGTCGATCAGTGTGCGCGATGCCTACCTCGACCCGCTGCACCTGCTGCAGGTCGAGCTTCTCGCCCGTTCGCGCCGGCTCGCCGAGCATGCCGAGAGCCCACTGGAGCAGGCTCTGCTGGTGAGTGTGGCGGGCATCGCCGCCGGGCTGCGCAACACCGGCTGAGCTGCCGCCAAGCGGCGTCCTGCTGTCTTGTGTCGGGCCGGGTAGCTGTGTATTTTGGTCTGCTTTTTCACCGCCCCATTTCATGCTAGGGCGCAAACAAAAATTTCGAGATTGGCCCGAAGAGGCGAATCCAAGATTTTCTACATCCTTTCTGGAGCAACAAGATGCGTGTGATTCTGCTGGGGGCACCGGGTGCCGGCAAAGGTACTCAGGCTCGCTTCATCACCGAAAAGTTCGGCATTCCGCAGATCTCCACCGGCGACATGCTGCGTGCCGCGGTCAAGGCCGAGAGCCCGCTGGGTCTGCAGGTCAAGGAAGTGATGGCCAGCGGTGGCCTGGTTTCCGACGAAATCATCATTGGCCTGATCAAGGAGCGCATCGTCGCTGACGACTGCGCCAACGGCTTCCTGTTCGACGGCTTCCCGCGCACCATCCCGCAGGCCGAAGCCCTGCGTGACGCCGGCGTGGAAATCGACCACGTGCTGGAAATCGCCGTGGAAGATGCGGAAATCATCAGCCGCATGTCCGGTCGCCGCGTGCACCCGGCGTCGGGTCGTACCTACCACCTGCAGTACAACCCGCCGAAGGTGGCCGGCAAGGATGATGAAACCGGCGAAGATCTGATCCAGCGCGAAGACGACCTGGAAGAAACCGTGCGCAAGCGCCTGGACGTGTACCACGCGCAGACCCTGCCGCTGGTCGGCTTCTATCAGGAGCTGGAAGGTGCCGCCGGCAAGCCGAAGTACTCGCGCGTCGAGGGTGTCGGCAGCGTCGAAGAGATCACCGCCAAGGTGCTCGCCGCGCTGAGCTGATTCGCTTCGTGCTGCAACCGACGGCCCGCCCTGTGCGGGCCGTCGGCGTTTCAGGGCCGGCTGCGCATGGCGTGCGGCCCGGCCGGCGGTGGCCTGCGCACGCCGCGGCGATCCACGGCTGCTACAATGCGCGCCCGTTTTCCATCGTACCGGACCTCTGTCATGACCACCCTGCTGGCCCTGGATACCGCCACCGAAGCCTGTTCCGTCGCGCTGCTGCACGAGGGGCGGGTCTACAGCCGCTATGAGGTGATCCCGCGCCTGCATGCCCAGCGCGTGCTGCCGATGGTGCAGGAAGTGCTGGCCGAGGCCGGCATCGCCCTCGGCGCCGTGGAGGCCATCGCCTTCGGCCGCGGTCCGGGCGCCTTCACCGGCGTGCGCATCGCCGTCGGCGTGGTCCAGGGCCTGGCCTTCGCCCTCGGCCGCCCGGTGCTGCCGATCTCCAACCTCGCGGTCATGGCCCAGCGCGCCCATCGCGAGCAGGGTGTCAGCCAGGTGGCCACCGCCATCGATGCGCGCATGGACGAGCTGTACTGGGGCTGCTATCGCCTCGAGGGCGGCGAAATGCGTCTGGCCGGCGTCGAGGCGGTGCTGCCGCCGGAGCAGGTCGCGCTGCCGCGCGGCGCCGAGGGCGAGTGGTTCGGCGCCGGCACCGGCTGGGCCTTCGCGGCGCGCATCCCGGTGGCGGTCGGCGGCATGGATGCCGGGCTGCTGCCGCATGCCGAGGACCTGCTGACTCTCGCCACCTTCGCCTGGGCGCGGGGCGAAGGCGTCGACGCCGAGCAGGCGCAGCCGGTGTACCTGCGTGACAACGTGGCCACCCCGAAGAAGGGCTGAAGTGGCCGTGCTGCCGTACTTTCTCGGCTGCCCGTCGTGGAACGAGCCGGCCTGGCGCGGCGAACTGTATCCGCCGGGGCTGGCCAGTCGCGATTTCCTGCCGGCATACTGCCGGGTGTTCAACGCCGTGGAAGGCAACACCACCTTCTATGCCCGGCCGGCGGCGGCGACCCTGGCGCGCTGGGCGCAACTGATGCCCGAGCACTTCCATTTCTGCGCCAAGCTGCCGCGCGACATCAGCCACGGAGGCGACCTGCGCGACAACCTCGCCGCCGCGCGCGACTTCCTCGAGCTGCTGACACCGCTGGGCGCGCGGGTCACGCCGCTGTGGCTGCAGCTGCCGGCCAGCTTCGCTCCGTCGCGCCTCGCCGAGCTGGCGGCGTTCATCGACGGCTTGCCATCCGGGCGCAGCCTGGCGGTTGAGGTTCGCCATCCGGCGTTCTTCGCCCGTGGCGAGGAGGAAAGGGCGCTCAACCGCCTGCTGCTGGCGCACGGCGTCGAGCGCATCGGTCTCGACTCGCGGGCGCTGTTCAGTTGCACCGCGCGCAGCCCGGCGGTGTTGCATGCGCAGAGCAAGAAGCCGCGGCTGCCGCCGCGCCCGGCGGCGTTCACCCAGGCGCCCCAGGTGCGCTTCATCGGCCACCCGGAACTGCAGGCCAACGATCCCTTCCTCGCCCCCTGGCTGGACAAGGTCGCCGGCTGGATCGAGGAGGGCCGCACGCCCCACGTGTTCCTGCACACCCCCGACAACCACCGCGCCCCCGAGCTGGCGCGGCGCTTTCATGCGCAGCTGATGGTGCGCCTGCCGGGGCTGCCGTCGTTGCCAGAGAGTGGCATGGGCGAGCAGCTCGGGCTGCTGTAGGGGCTGTCCCCCTCTGCCATTGCCCGGCGCTTTCACGCTACCCTCGCCACACCACCACGGACCGGAACCTCTTCCATGCCCCTGCCGCGCCTTGCGTTGCTCGTCGCCTTGGCCATGCTGGCCTTCGCCGCCAACTCGCTGCTGTGCCGCATCGCGCTGCGCGACGGGCATATCGACGCCGCCAGCTTTACCGCCCTGCGTGTGCTCGGCGGCGCGCTGGTGCTGTGGCTGATCGTTCGTGTGCGCGCCGCCCCGGCGCCGCGTGCCCTGGCCGGCAGCAACCTGTCGGCGCTGGCGCTGTTCGTCTATGCCGCCGGGTTTTCCTGGGCCTACCTGCAGCTGGCCGCGGCCACCGGAGCGCTGCTGCTGTTCGGCGCGGTGCAGGCGAGCATGATCCTCTGGGGCCTGTGGCGTGGCGAACGGCTGGCGCTGGGGCAGAGCTGCGGCCTGTTGCTGGCCTTCGGCGGCCTGGCCGTGCTGCTGTTGCCCGGCGCCAGCGCGCCGCAGCTGTTGCCGGCGCTGTCGATGCTGCTGGCCGGGGTGGCCTGGGGTGTGTATTCCCTGCGTGGCCGTGGCGTCGGCGATGCCACGGCGAACACCGCCGGCAACTTCATCCGCGCCCTGCCGCTGGCGCTCCTGCTGGGGCTGCTTGGCCTGCCGTGGGCGCGGCTGGACGGGGCCGGACTGGTGTATGCGCTGCTCTCCGGCGGCCTGGCCTCGGGCGTCGGCTATGCGCTGTGGTACGCGGTGCTGCCGGCGCTGCGCGCCACCCAGGCCGCGACGGTCCAGCTCAGCGTACCGCTGATCACCGCGCTGTTCGGCGTGCTGCTGCTCGGCGAACCCTTCGACCTGCGTCTGCTGCTGGCCTCGGCGCTGCTGCTCGGCGGGGTGGCCTGGGTGCTGCTGGGGCGTGCGCGATAGGGCGGGCCGCTGCGTTATTTGGCAAAATGGCCTCCCCACCGTCCCCAGTCCGGAAGTCCCGATGTCCGCCAGCCCTGTTCGCATCCGCGTCGAAGCCCTGAGTCCCGTCCACGAACTTGCCGCCGGGCAGTGGGCCGAGCGCCTGGGGCTTGGGGATGCGGACGAGGCCGAGTTCGCCCTGCAGCTGGGCGACGACGGTCTGCAGCTGGCCGAACTCGGCCCCGATGCGCCGGGCCCGGTACGCGTCGACTTCGTCGCAGGCGCCGCCGCCCACCGGCGGCTGTTCGGTGGCGGCAGTGGACAGATGATCGCCAAGGCCGTTGGCGTGCAACCCGGCGTGCGCCCGCAAGTGCTGGACGCCACCGCCGGTCTGGGGCGCGACGCCTTCGTGCTGGCCAGCCTGGGCTGCGCGGTCAGTCTGATCGAGCGCCAGCCGCTGATCGCCGCGCTGCTCGAGGATGGCCTGGCGCGTGCCGCCCGCGCCCCCGAGGTGGCGCCCATCGTCGCGCAGATGCGCCTGCTGACCGGCAACGCCGTGCAGATCATGGGCGACTGGCAGGGCGAGCCGCCGCAGGTGATCTACCTTGACCCGATGTTCCCGCACCGCGACAAGAGTGCGCTGGTGAAGAAGGAGATGCGCCTGTTCCGCCCCCTGGTCGGCGACGACCTCGACGCTCCGGCGTTGCTCGAGGCGGCCCTGGCCCTGGCCAGCCACCGCGTGGTGGTCAAGCGCCCGCGCAAGGCGCCGTGCATCGACGGGCCCAAGCCGTCCTACCAGCTCGAAGGCAAGTCCAGCCGCTACGACATCTACCCGAAAAAGGCCCTGAAGGGCTAGGCTGAGGCCTACGGGAACAAGGAAGGAGGCGGGATATGCAGGACGTCCGCGTAGCGCTGTTCATCGATGCCGACAACTCGCCGAGCCGCAAGATCGAGGCGATCCTCGCCGAACTGGCGGTACTTGGCATGGTTTCCATCCGCCGTGCCTACGGCAACTGGAAGAGTCCGCGGCTGGAATCCTGGGTGGCGGTGCTGCACGAGCACGCCATCCAGCCGGTCCAGCAGTTCGACCTGGTCAAGGGCAAGAACGCCACCGACATGGCCATGGCCATCGACGCCATGGACGTGCTGCACGGCAAGCCGGTCGAGGTGTTCTGCCTGGTGTCCTCGGATTGCGACTTCACTCCGCTGGTCACCCGCCTGCGCGCCGAGGGCAAGCAGGTGATCGGCTTCGGCGAGCGCAAGTCGCCGGAACCCTACGTCAACGCCTGCTCGCGTTTCGTCTTTCTGGACGACATCCCGGTCGAGGTGACCATTCAGCCGCTGAAGAGCGCCGAGGGTGCCGCCTCGGCCGGAGCGGGCGTGCCGGAGGTGGCCTGCCGGCTCACGGGGCATGAACTCAAGGGCAACAGCAAGCTGATGAGCCTGCTGCGCAATGCGGTGGCCTTCGCCGCCGACGACGAAGGCTGGGCGCATCTCAGCCTGGTCGGCGCGCGCATCGCCAACCAGGCCTCCTTCGACCCGCGCAACTACGGTTATGCGCGACTGGTGGACCTGTTCGCCGCCATCGACCTGTTCGAGATCAAGCGCGTGGGCAACCACCCGCAGGTGCGCTACAAGCGCCGCCAGCAGGTTTGAATCAGCTCGCCGGCGGGCGACGCAGGTAGGCCAGCCAGTAGACCCCGGCGACCAGCAGCGTGCCGCCGACGATGTTGCCGGCGGTGACCACGGCCAGGTTGCGCGCCGCAGCGGCCAGCGACAGGCTGCCCTGCCCATCGAGGGCCAAGCCATAGGGCAGGAAGAACCAGTTGGCGATCGAGTGCTCGAAACCGAGACTGACGAAGGCGGTGATCGGAAACAGGATGGCCAGCAAGCGATCGGTCAGGCTGTGGCCGCCCATCGCCAGCCACATGGCCAGACACACCAGCACGTTGCACAGGATGCCGCGAGCAAAGGCGGCGCCCAGCGTCAGCTCCGTCTTGCTGCGGGCGATCCCCAGCGCCGTTTCTCCCACGGCCCCGCCAGCCAGGGTGGCGCTGTCCGCCCACAGCACCAGCAGTACCGTGCCCAGGCAGCCGATGACATTGCCCAGGTAGACCAGCAGCCAGTTGCGCAGCAGTTCACGGCTGGTGATCAGTCGGCTGGCCCAGGCCATGGCCAGCAGGTTGTTGCCGGTGAACAGCTCGGCGCCGCCGATCACCACCAGTACCAGGCCGAGACAGAAGCCCAGGCCGCCGAGCAGGCGGGTGATGCCGATGCCCAGTTCGCTGCCCGTCACCACCACGGTGAACAACAGCGCGCCCAGGGAAATGAACGCCCCGGCCAGCACCGCCAGCACCAGCAGGGTCAGGCTGTCGGCACGGGCCTTGGCTACGCCCATTTCCGCGACCCGCTGGGCGATCTGCTGCGGCTGGTAGGCGTCGCTGAACAGATGTCGCATGGCCATGGGCATGCACCTTGTCGGGGAAGGGGGTATTGGGACTGTAGCTCAGCCCGTTGGCATGACGGCGGGCGGTACTTGCCGCGATGGCGTGCTTCGATTCTTTCGCTGCGGTCGACTGCGCAACTGCCAGGCGCGTCACTCAAATGCACAATCGCGCACACTTTGTAAGGTTGTAGCTTTGACATCCTGCGCGGCTGATTTAGCTTCGGTGGGCCGCCGGGAATAGCGGCGGTCCCTTCCCATCTGAATCTGACAAAGGAATTGTCGATCATGTCGAAACTGCGTCTTTCCTCCCTGCTGTTCGCACTGCTCAGTGGTTTTTCCGTGACCACCATGGCCGCCGAAGCGCCTGCCGCACCCCAGCCGGTGGTGGTGCAGGCCCAGGCCGCCGTGCCGGTGACCCGGATCGATCTGAACAGTGCCGATGCTCAGACCCTGGCCCGCGAACTCAATGGCATTGGCGAAGCCAAGGCCCGGGCGATCGTCGAGTACCGCGATGCCAAGGGGCCGTTCACCTCGGTGGATGAGCTGCTCGAGGTGAAGGGAATCGGTGCGGCCACGCTGGAGAAGAATCGCGAGCGTTTGAGTGTGAACTGAGTTTTCACCGTAAACGAAGAGGGCCGGTCATCTGACCGGCCCTCTTCGTTTACGGGGTCCGCAGCAATCAGCGGAAGAACTTGCCCAGCATGCGGGCGACGAAACCGCCCTCGATGTTGCGCTTCACGAAGGAGACATAGTGTTTGTCGTCGCGCTTGATGTGGTTGGTCAACCACAGGCCGATATCGGTGCGGATCTCCCGGGCCACGCGGAAGGTATCCTCGCCCTGGACCAGACGGTCGCTGTAGGACTTGGCGCGGGCCTTGAAGGCTTCGTGGACCTGATGATGCGGCTCCAGCATCGGGTAGCCGGCCTTCTCCATCAGGCTTTCCTCGAAGGTGTTGTGCGAGATGGCGTAATCGATCAGCGACTTGATGACGTGCTCGACTTCATCCGCATTGTGCGTCTTGATAGCGTGATCGATTTCTTCCAGATATTCGAAGATGCGCTTGTGTTGCTCGTCGATGATGTCAATGCCGGTTTCGAATTCAGTAGTCCAAGTGATGACAAAGCTCATGGCTCGATCCCTCTCGTATGAACAATGAATCTGGCTGCTGTGGTGCCCTGGATATCCGGCAGCGGGCGGACCTTTGCTGGTCGCCACGGATCAGCGGAAACTGCCTGAAGTCCCGCTCGGGCACGCACATCCTGATGGTGGTCGTGCTGGCAGGCAGCGGGTCAGCAGTACTGCGTGGCAGGCATCCGGGGTGCCCGTTTTCGCGTGGAGTGGGGTGGGGCGGCGGCAGGCCGGGGGTGGATGCGGTTCATGTAATTCGTCCTGTTATTGTTGTTTTATTGTGTTTTCTGGCTGTGGCTTTTGTTGTTTTGACTAGCAGGTGTTTCAGGGGTACGGGGGTGTTGTTTTCAGGTCTTGCTGCCTGTTGGTTCGGTGCGATGGCGCAGGGCTGATCAGCCGAAGAACTTGCCCAGCATGCGCGAGACGAAGCCGCCGTCGAGGCTCTTCTTCACGTAGGGCACGTAGTGCTTGTCGTCGCGCTTGATGTGGTTGGTCAGCCACAGGCCGATGTCGGTACGCACTTCACGGGCCAGTCGGAAGTGGTCTTCGCCGCCGGCCAGACGGGTGCCATAGGCCTGGGCGCGAGCCTTGAAGGCTTCATGGACCTGATGATGGGCGTCCAGCATCGGGTAGCCGGCCTTTTCCATCAGGCTTTCTTCGAAGGTGTTGTGCGAGATGGCGTAGTCCAGCAGGGCCTTGACCACATACTCGACTTCGGCAGTCGATTGAGCCTTGATGGCATGGTCGATTTCGGTCAGGTATTCGAAAATCCGCTTGTGTTGCTCGTCGACGATATCGATGCCGGTCTCGAACTCGGGTGACCAGGAAATGACAAAGCCCATGTAGATATACCTCGTGCAGAATATTGCATGCAGTTGCTGCGGGTGGGTCGAAAGATTCCGCGCCTTGGCTAGCGCTTGTGAATCTTTAGTAGCACGAGGCCATGCTAAAGGCCATGAGGTGTATGCGGTCTTTAGGGCGATTCGGTGTTTTTGTGACGTGCATCACGTATGTAATTTTAGGCAAGTGTTCTCTTCAGGTTATGCGAAGCGTTTGACGCATTGTCCCCGACCCTCTACCCTCGCAGCCCTGCTTCAGGTGCCCCCCAGCCAAGGCTTGGTGGGGTGAAACAGGGAAGCCGGTGCGTGTATGAAATGTCATACACAAGGCCGGCGCTGCCCCCGCAACGGTAGGCGAGTCAAGACGTCGCTATTGGCCACTGTGCTCAGGCATGGGAAGGCGCGACTTCGGGAACTTCTGTTCCACTCGCAAGCCCGGAGACCGGCCTGTCGCATCCACGGTATCGCGGAGGGCGCTACCCGTCGGGTGGGCGGCTTTCCTTGTTTATTCCGTCTGTTCGTCGTCATGTCCTCTGCATGCCTCCTGCAATCCTGATCGCGCGGGTGAGCGCGATGCAGAGAGTGAGCGATGAGCAAAGTTGTTCTGACCCCGGCAGCCATCCTGCTGTGCGGTGTATCCCCCTTTTCCCTGGCGGCCGAAGCGCTGCCGATCGAGCCGCTGCTGGTGACCGCCAGTCGCACCGCGCAGACCGCCAGCGAGTCGCTGGCGGCGGTGACGGTGATCGACCGCGCCGAGATCGAGCGCAGGCAGGCCGCCTCCGTGCCTGAACTGCTGCGCAGCGTGCCGGGGGTGTCGCTGGCTAACAACGGTGGCCCCGGCAAGAGCACCTCGCTGTTCCTGCGCGGTACCGAGTCCGACCACGTGCTGGTGCTGATCGACGGCATCAAGGTCGGTTCGGCCACCAGCGGCAGCGCCGCCTTCCAGGACCTCCCGGTGGAACTGATCGAGCGCATCGAGATCGTTCGCGGCCCGCGTTCCAGTCTGTACGGTTCGGAGGCCATCGGCGGGGTGATCCAGATCTTCACCCGCAAGGACGGCGGTGCCGGCCTGCGGCCGTTCCTCTCCCTGGGTACCGGTACCCACGACAGCCACAGCGGCAGCGCCGGACTGTCCGGTCGTGCCGGGGCGAGCTGGTTCAACCTCGGTGTCTCCGCCAGCGACACCGATGGCATCAACGTCAAGCCGCGCAGCGCCAGCGGCTACGAGGACGACAGCGACGGCTATCGCAACCTGTCCGCCTCGCTGCGCGCCGGCCATCGCTTTGCCAATGGCCTGGAGCTGGACGGCAGCTTCCTGGAGGCAAAGTCGCACAACGACTACGACTCGGTAAGCCGCCGGCGCACCGCCGGTTTTGGCGCCAACGCCGATGGCGTGCAGAAGGTCGCCGGACTGCGCGCCCGTTTCGCGCCGCTGGAGCCCTGGCAGGTGACCCTGCAGGCCGGGCGCAGCGAGGACAAGTCGGACGCCGCTCAGGACGGCGCCTTCTACTCGCGCTTCGACACCCGCCGCGACTCGCTGTCCTGGCAGAACGATGTGACCCTGGCCGCGGGCCATACCCTGGTGCTGGGCGTCGACCACCAGCACGACGAGGTCAACGGCAGCACCGCCTACGCCGAGGATTCGCGCGACAACGACGGCTACTTCGTCCAGTACCTCGGCGGTGCTGGCCGCCATGACTGGCAACTGGCGCTGCGCCGCGACGACAACCAGCAGTTCGGCGACCACGAGACCGGCAGCCTCGCCTGGGGCTATGCGCTGAGCGATGCGCTGCGCGCCTATGCCAGCTACGGCACGGCGTTCAAGGCGCCGACCTTCAACGAGCTGTACTTCCCCGACTACGGCAACCCCGAGCTGGATGCGGAAACCTCGCGCAGCCTGGAACTCGGCCTGCAGGGCCAGCCGGCCTGGGGCCACTGGCAGCTGGCCGCCTTCCGTACCCGCGTCGACGATCTGATCGCCTACGACGCCAGCATCGAGGCGCCGAACAACGTCGACCAGGCGCGCATCCGCGGTGTCGAGGCCGGCCTCGGCAGCCAGTGGCTGGGGTGGGACTGGAACGCCAACCTGACCCTGCAGGAGCCGGAAAGCCGCGGCGGCCGCTACAACGGCAACGAACTGGCGCGCCGCGCCCAGCAGATCCTCAATCTCGACGTCGACCGCGCCATCGGCCGTTTCAGCGTCGGCGCCAGCCTGCACGCCGAGGACCAGCGCTACGACGACCTGGCCAACCAGAGCGAACTCTCCGGCTATGCCAGCCTCGACCTGCGCGGCGAATACCGCCTCGATGACGAGTGGCGCCTACAGGCGCGGGTGACCAACCTGCTGGATGCCGACTACGAGACCGCCGCCGGCTACAACCAGCCGGGCCAGGCGGTGTATTTCACCGTGCGCTACCAGGCGCTCTGAACCACCGGCGCCCCGTGCGAGCGGGGCGCCGCATCCTTGCCCTCAGGAGTTCCCCCATGCTCGACCTTTCCCCCCGTAGCCGCCTGGCCATCGGCATCGCCCTGGCGCTGCTGATGGCGGTGACCCGCGGTCACCACTTCAGCGACATCAACCTGCCCAGTGCCTCCTGGGCGGTATTCTTCCTCGCTGGCGCGCTGCTGCCGGCGCGCTGGGCCTTCCCGGCGCTGTTTCTCGAGGCGGTCGCCCTCGACCTCGCCGCCGTCACCTGGGGCGGCGTGAGCAACTGGTGCGTCACCCCGGCCTACTGGCTGCTGCTGCCGGCCTACGCCGCGCTGTGGTTCGGTGGCCGCCTGTACGCACGTCTGCATCGCGACGCCTGGACTAGCCTGGGCAGCCTGCTGGCCTGCCTGCTCGCTGCCAGCTTGGTTTGCCACCTGCTGTCCAGCGGCGGCTTCTACTTCTTCTCCGGTCGCTATCCGGAGGCGAGCCTGGCCGGCTTCCTGCCGCGCATCGCCGCCTACTACCCGCAGTCGCTGCAGGCGCTGGCGCTGTATGTCGGCCTGGCCGCGCTGCTGCTGGCGGCTGCGCATGTCTTCAAGCAACTGCGTCGCGCCGAGGTGAGCCGATGAGCGCGCCGGACGAAATCGCCCGCGACGAGCGCCACAAGGCGCGCATGCAGCGCAAGAAGGCGGTGGTCGACGCCAGGATCGCCGAGGCCAGCGCCGAGCGCGGTCTGCTGCTGGTCAACAGCGGCAACGGCAAGGGCAAGAGCAGCGCCGCCTTCGGCATGCTGGCGCGCACCCTCGGTCACGGTCTCAAGGCCGGTGTGGTGCAGTTCATCAAGGGTGCGGCGAGCACCGGCGAGGAAGCCTTCTTTCGCCGCTTCCCCGACGAGGTGCGCTATTTCGTGATGGGCGAGGGCTTCACCTGGGAGACCCAGGATCGCCAGCGCGACATCGACAAGGCCGAGCAGGCCTGGGCGGTGGCCCGCGAGCTGCTGCAGGACCCGCAGATCGCCCTGGTGGTGCTCGACGAGCTGAACATCGCCCTCAAGTACGGCTACCTCAAGCTGGACACGGTGCTGGCCGACATTGCCGCGCGCCCGCCGCTGCAACACGTGGTGGTCACTGGCCGCGGTGCGCTGCCGGGGCTGATCGAGGCGGCCGACACGGTCAGCGAGATCGGCCTGGTCAAGCACGCCTTCCAGGCCGGGGTGAAGGCGCAGCGAGGCGTGGAATTCTGATGCGCCTCGCAATTGCGGCGGCAGGTGCGAATTTATTCGCGATAAACGGGTCACTCAAAGTAACCCGGTCGCACATGAGTGTGCGTCTGCCCTTGTGTGCCAGGAGGCTCCCATGAATGCTGTTTGCCACTGTCCAGCCCTGCTGATCGCCGCCCCGGCCTCCGGCCAGGGCAAGACCACCGTCACCGCCGCCCTGGCCCGCCACTATGTCAATCGGGGCCTGCGCGTGCGGGTGTTCAAGTGCGGCCCTGATTTTCTCGATCCAATGATCCTCGCCCGCGCCTGCGGTGCGCCGGTGGATGCGCTGGATCTGTGGCTGGTCGGCGAGGAGAAGTGCCGGCGGCGCCTGTGGCGGGCGGCCAACGAGTCCGACCTGATTCTCATCGAGGGCGTGATGGGCCTGTTCGACGGTACGCCCTCGGCCGCCGATCTGGCGCGCCGCTTCGGCGTGCCGGTGCTGGCGGTGATCGACGGCTCGGCGATGGCGCAGACCTTCGCTGCCATCGCCCACGGCCTGGCCAGCTACCAGAGCGATCTGCCGTTCGCCGGCGTGCTGGCCAACCGGGTCGGTAGCCCCCGCCACGGCGAGATCCTCCGCGACTGCCTGCCGGCGCATCTGCACTGGTTCGGAGCGCTGCCGCGCGATGCCGCGATCGAGTTGCCCAGCCGCCATCTCGGCCTGGTGCAGGCCGCCGAGCTGGCCGATCTCGACGCCCGCCTGGATGCCGCCGCCGCCGCGCTGGCCGAGAGTGCCGTGCTGAGTCTGCCGGAGCCGGTCGAATTCGCCGCACCGGAGCCCATCGCCTATTCACCACTGCTGCAGGGCGTGCGCATCGGTGTGGCTCGCGACGCTGCCTTTGCCTTCGTCTACCCGGCCAACCTCGAGCTGCTGAGCGCACTGGGGGCCGAGCTGATATTCTTCTCGCCGCTCGACGACCACCAGCTGCCGCAGGTCGACAGCCTGTACCTGCCGGGCGGCTACCCGGAGCTGCATCTGCAGCAACTGGCCGAAAACGTGGCGATGCGCGTGGCGATCCGTGCCCATCATGCGGCCGGCAAGCCGATCCTCGCTGAGTGCGGTGGCATGCTCTACCTGCTCGATGGCCTGACCGACCTCGACGGCCAGCGTGGCGAGTTGCTCGGCCTGCTGCCGGGCGAGGCGCGGATGCAGTCCAGGCTGGTGACCCTGGCCATGCAGGAGGTCGAGCTGGACGGCGAGCGGCTGCGCGGGCACAGCTACCACCATTCGACGATGGACTGTGCGCTGGAACCCATCGCCTACGGCGAATGCCCCAACTACCGGCGCGTCCGCGAACCGCTGTATCGCAGTGGCCGGCTGACCGCCAGCTACATCCATTTTTACCTGCCCTCGGCGCCGCGCGCGGCAGCCGCGTTGCTGCGCCCGTAACCCCTCTGGAGATCCTGCCGGCCCCGCGCCTGCGACCCATCCGCCAATGACCGACGAAAACACCAGCAAGCCGCAGGAAGCTGCGATTAACTCCCACGCCTTCAGCGAGGCGGAGCGCGCCGCGGTCTACCGCGCCATCGCCGAGCGCCGCGACATGCGTCACTTCAGCGGCGGCAGCGTGGCGCCCGAACTGCTGGCGCGCCTGCTGAATGCCGCCCACCAGGCGCCCAGCGTCGGCCTGATGCAGCCGTGGCGTTTCATCCGCATTACTTCGGTGGAGCTGCGCCGGCAGATCAAGGCGCTGGTGGAGGCCGAGCGGGTGCGCACCGCGGAGGCGATGGGCGAGCGCTCCAGCGAGTTCATGCGCCTCAAGGTCGAGGGCATCGAGGACAGCGCCGAGCTGCTGGTCGCCTGCTTGATGGACGGCCGCGAGTGCTACATCTTCGGCCGCCGCACCCTGCCGCAGATGGACCTGGCCTCGCTGTCCTGCGCGATCCAGAACCTCTGGCTGGCCGCCCGCGCCGAAGGCCTGGGCATGGGCTGGGTGTCGCTGTTCGATCCCGTGGCGCTCGGCGAGCTGCTCGGCCTGCCGGAGGGCGCCGAACCGCTGGCGCTGCTCTGCCTGGGACCGGTCAGCGAGTTCTACCCGCGGCCGATGCTGGTGGAGGAGGGCTGGGCCGAGGAAAGGCCGCTGGCCGACATGCTGTTCGAGAACCACTGGGGCCGGCAGCCGTGAGCCTGGGACTCAGCCTGCTGGCCGGCGTGGCGCTGGACGTGGCGCTCGGTGAGCCGCGCCGCCGCCATCCGCTGGTGGCCTTCGGCCGTCTGGCCAATCGACTGGAAGCGCAGTTCAACGGCCACGGCCGCGGCTGGCGCAGTCATGGGGTGACCGCCTGGTGCCTGGCGGTGCTGCCGCTGACCGCGCTCACCTGGTTGCTGGTGCAG
The DNA here is from genome assembly GCF_900109175.1 of Pseudomonas linyingensis. Lineage (GTDB taxonomy): Bacteria > Pseudomonadota > Gammaproteobacteria > Pseudomonadales > Pseudomonadaceae > Geopseudomonas > Geopseudomonas linyingensis. The sequence continues at coordinate 52,525 of NZ_FNZE01000020.1, forward strand.
CTGCCGCTGCTCGGCGGCCTGCTGGAAATCCTCGCCCTGTACGCCGCGCTCGGCCTGCGCAGCCTGCACGAACACGCGCTGCCGGTGCTCGATGCCCTGCGCCGCGGTGATCTGCCGGCAGCGCGCGCTGGCGTGGCCAGGGTGGTCAGCCGCGATACCTCCGCGCTGGATGAAAACGGCGTGGCCCGCGCCAACACCGAGTCGGTGCTGGAGAACGGCAGCGACGCAGTGTTCGCCGCGCTGTTCTGGTTCGCCATGGCCGGCGCGCCGGGCGTGGTTCTGTATCGGCTGAGCAACACCCTCGACGCCATGTGGGGCTACCGCACGCCGCGCTTCGAGCGCTTCGGCTGGGCGGCGGCGCGCATCGACGACGTCCTCAACTACCTGCCGGCGCGCCTCACCGCGCTGACCTACGCGCTGCTCGGCCAGAGCCGCCGCGCCCTGGGCTGCTGGCGCCGCCAGGCGCCGCAGTGGGACAGCCCCAACGCCGGCCCGGTGATGGCTGCCGGCGCCGGCGCGCTGGGCGTCGAGCTGGGCGGCGCGGCGATCTACCACGGCGAGGTTCACCAACGCCCGACCCTCGGCGAGGGCGCGCCGGCGGATGCCGAGAGCATCGCCGGGGCGCTCAGCCTGCTGCGCCGCGGCGTGCTGCTCTGGCTGGTGCTGATCCTGCTCGGAGGCGGGCTGCATGCTTGAGCACGGTGGCCGCCTGCGCGCCGCGGCGCAGCGCTACGGCATTGCCCTTGGCGACTGGCTGGACCTGTCCACCGCCATCGCCCCCGAGCCCTGGCCGCTGCCGCCGCTGGCTGTCGAGGCCTGGGCACGTCTGCCGGAAGACGATGACGGCCTGAGCGCGGCTGCCTGCGCCTGCTATGGCGCGACCCACTCGCTGCCGGTGGCGGGCAGCCAGGCGGCGATCCAAGGGCTGCCGCAGCTGCTGCCGCCCTGCCGGGTGGGCGTGCTCGAGCCGAGCTACGCGGAGCACGCCCAGGCCTGGCAGCGCGCGGGGCATCGGCTTGTCCGCCTGGACGCCGTCGACATCGACCAGCGGCTCGACAGCCTCGATGTGCTGGTGCTGGCCAACCCCAACAATCCCAGCGGCGAGCTGTTCGCCGCAGAGCAGCTGCTCGACTGGCACGCACGGCTGTACGCCCGTGGCGGCTGCCTGCTGGTCGACGAGGCGTTCATGGACTGCACCCCCGAATTCAGCGTGGCGGCCCACGCCGACAAGCCGGGGCTGATCGTGCTGCGTTCGTTCGGCAAGTTCTTCGGCCTGGCCGGCGTGCGCCTGGGCTTCGTGCTCGCCGAGGCGGCGTTGCTCGAGCTGCTCGCCGAGCGCCTCGGCCCGTGGACGGTCAGCGGCCCGGCGCGGGCGCTCGGCATCCAGGCGCTGGCCGAGTCCAGCGCCGCGGCCCGCCGGCTGCGCGCCCTGCGCCTGCAGGCGGCCGGGCAGCGGCTGGCACAGCTGTTGGCCGCCCACGGCCTGCAGCCGGACGGCGGCACGGCGCTGTTCCACTGGCTGCGCACGCCGCGCGCGGCAGAACTGCACGACTTTCTCGCCCGTCGCGGCATCCTCGTGCGCCTGTTCGACCAGCCGGCCAGCCTGCGCTTCGGCCTGCCGGCGGACGAGGCGGGCTGGCAGCGTCTGACGCAGGCGCTGGTCGACTACCAGAAGGAAACGACATGACCACCCTGATGGTGCAAGGCACCACCTCCGACGCCGGCAAGAGCACCCTGGTGACCGCGCTGTGCCGCTGGCTGGCGCGCCAGGGTGTCGCCGTTGTGCCGTTCAAGCCGCAGAACATGGCGCTCAACTCAGCGGTGACTGCCGACGGCGGCGAAATCGGCCGCGCCCAGGCGGTGCAGGCCCAGGCCGCGAATCTGGCGCCGCACACCGACATGAACCCGGTGCTGCTCAAGCCCTGCAGCGACATCGGCGCCCAGGTGATCATCCATGGCCGCGCCGTCACCAGCATGGACGCCGTCGCCTACCACGACTACAAGCGCGTCGCCATGCAGGCGGTGCTCGAGTCGCACCAGCGCCTGGGTGCGCAGTACCGGGTGGTGATGGTCGAGGGCGCCGGCTCGCCCGCGGAGATCAACCTGCGCGCCGGCGACATCGCCAACATGGGCTTCGCCGAGGCGGTGGACTGCCCGGTGATCCTCATTGCCGATATCGACAAGGGCGGCGTGTTCGCCCATCTGGTCGGTACCCTCGAGCTGCTCTCCGCAAGCGAGCAGGCGCGCATCCAGGGCTTCGTGATCAACCGCTTCCGCGGCGACCTCGCCCTGCTGCAGCCCGGTCTCGACTGGCTGGAGGCGCGCACCGGCAAGCCGGTGCTGGGCGTGCTGCCGTACCTGCACGACCTGCACCTGGAGGCCGAGGATGCCATCGACGTGCGTCAGGTGGTCAAGAGCGGCGAGCGCCTCCGGGTGGTGGTGCCGGTGCTGCCGCGGATCAGCAACCACACCGACTTCGACCCGCTGCGCCTGCATCCGCAGGTGGAACTGAGCTTCGTCGGCCCCGGCCAGAGCATCCCGCCGGCCGACCTGATCATCCTGCCCGGCTCGAAGAGCGTGCGCGCCGACCTGGCGTTCCTGCGTGAGCAGGGCTGGGAGCCGGTGCTGCAGCGCCACCTGCGCTACGGCGGCAAGCTGCTGGGCATCTGCGGCGGTCTGCAGATGCTCGGCGGTGTGATCGCCGATCCGCTCGGCCTGGAAGGCGCACCCGGCAGCAGTCGCGGCCTCGGCCTGCTGGCGCTGGACACCGTGCTGGAAGCCGACAAGCAGCTGCGCAACGTGCGCGGCCGGCTGGTGCTGGAGGATGCCGAGGTGAGCGGCTACGAGATCCACGCCGGCATCTGTCGTGGCGCCGCTCTGGAACGCCCGGCGGTGCGGCTGGACGACGGTCGCGGCGACGGCGCCCTGAGTGCCGACGGCCAGGTGCTCGGCACCTACCTGCACGGCCTGTTCGAGTCGCCCGCCGCCTGCAGCGCGCTGCTGCGCTGGGCCGGCCTGCGCGAGGTGGTCAGCCCCGACTATCATGCGCTGCGCGAACGCGACATCGAGCGCCTGGCCGATCTGGTCGAGGTGCACCTGGATACGGCGCGGCTGCGCGAACTCTGTGGCCTGTAACCGCGCGTCACACCCAACGAGAAGGGCTTTCCATGCTTGAACTGATCCTCGGCGGCGCCCGCTCCGGCAAGAGCCGCCTGGCCGAGCGCCTGGCGCTGGAGTCCGGCCTGGCGGTGACCTACATCGCCACCGCGCAGGCCGGCGACGGCGAAATGGGCGCGCGCATTGCCCATCACCAGTCCCGCCGTCCGGCCGAATGGGCGCTGCACGAGGAGCCCATCCACCTGATGCAGGCATTGGGCGACCACGCGGCGGAAAACCGCTGTCTGCTGGTCGACTGCCTGACCCTGTGGCTGACCAATCTGCTATGCCTTGATGAGGGCGCACAACTCGCCAAGCAGCGTGATGCCTTGCTGCAGCGCATTGGCGAGCTGCCCGGACGCATCATCCTGGTCAGCAACGAGACTGGTTTGGGGGTGGTGCCGCTGGGTGAGCTGACCCGTCGCTATGTCGACGAGGCCGGCTGGTTGCATCAGGCGCTGGCCGAACGGGCGCAGCGGGTCACTTTCTGTGTGGCAGGGCTGCCCATGGTTCTGAAGGGGGAGTCCCTATGAGCGAATACTGGTGGCAGGCGCCCTGCCAACCGACCGACCACGTGGCCCGGCAGAAGGCCGAACAGCGCCAGGCGCGGCTGACCAAGCCGGCCGGTGCGCTGGGCCGCCTCGAGCAGTTGGCCATCGACCTCGCCGCGCTGCAGGGCCGCGAGTGCCCGCACCTGGAGCAGCCGTGGATCGCCGTGTTCGCCGGCGACCACGGGGTGGTCGAGGAGGGCGTTTCCGCCTATCCGCAGGCGGTCACCCGGCAGATGCTGCACAACTTCGTCGCCGGCGGCGCGGCGATCAGCGTGCTCGCCCACCAGCTGCACGCACGGCTGGAGGTAATCGACCTGGGCACCGCCGGTGACGGCGAGCCGCTGGGCGGCGTGCACAGCTACGCCCTTGGTCCGGGCACCGCCAACTTCACCCGCGAGCCGGCGATGAGTAGCGAGCAGTGCCACGCGGCGCTGGCCGCCGGGCGCGCCAGCGTCGAGCGCGCGCGCCAGGTGCATGCCGGGCTGTACATCGGCGGCGAGATGGGCATCGGCAACACCACCGCCGCCGCGGCGCTGGGCTGCGCGCTGCTCGACCTGCCGGCGCTGGCGCTGACCGGTGCCGGCACCGGGCTGGATGACGCCGGGGTGGCGCACAAGCAGCGGGTGATCGACAGTGCCCTGCTGCTGCACCGCCACGATTGCAGCGAGCCGCTGGAGGCGCTGCGCCACCTGGGCGGCTTCGAGATCGCCGCGCTGGCCGGCGCCTTCGTCGCCTGTGGCCAGTATGGTCTGCCGGTGCTGGTCGACGGCTTCATCACCACGGTCGCCGCCCTGTGCGCGGTGCGCCTGAACCCCGGCTGCCGGCCGTGGCTGCTATTCGGCCACCGCAGCGCCGAACCGGGACATGCCCTGGTGCTGCAGGCGCTCAAGGGCGAACCGTTGCTCGATCTCGGCCTGCGCTTGGGCGAGGGCAGCGGCGCGGCGCTGGCGGTACCGCTGCTGCGCCTGGCCTGCAGCCTGCACGGCAGCATGGCCACCTTCGCCGAGGCGCAGGTGAGCGACAGGCCGTCATGATCGTCGACCTGTTGCGCCACGGCGAGACCGAACTGGGCGGCGGCCTGCGCGGGCGCATCGACGATGCGTTGACCGAGCGCGGCTGGCAGCAGATGCGCGCGGCGGTGGGTCCTGTGGCGCCCTGGCAGCGAGTGGTCAGCTCGCCGCTGCAGCGCTGCGCCGCCTTCGCCCGCGAGCTGGCGGCGCGCCATGCGCTGCCGCTGCAACTGGACGATGGCCTGCGCGAGCTGGATTTCGGCGCCTGGGACGGCCGCAGCGCCGCCGAGCTGATGGAGACCGACGCCGAGGCGCTGGGCCTGTTCTGGAACGATCCCTACGCCTTCACCCCGCCGGGCGGCGAGCCGCTGAGTGCCTTCGAGGCGCGCGTGCTCGCCGCCATCGAGCGGTTGCATGGGCAGTTCGCCGGTCAGGAGGTGCTGCTGGTCACCCACGGCGGGGTGATGCGCCTGCTGCTGGCCCGCGCCCGCGGCCTGCCGCGCTCCGATCTGCTGCAGGTCGAGGTCGGTCATGGCGCGCTGCAGCGCCTGCGGGTCGGCGCGGGGCTGCGGCTGAGCGAGTCGTCGACCGATGGCTCCCAGGCTTGTGCGAGGACGTCGGCCTGCGGGCGCTGAGTGTCCCGAGGAAATGCCCACGCGGCAGCGTGGGTACGCGCAGTCAGTCCTGTGAGGCTTCACTGACCGCCATGATCCACGGCTCCAGGCGTTGGCCGAAGGCGACCTCGATGCGGTAGCCGGGAGCCGCCGGGGTGTCGCGGGGCCGGCTCGACAAGCCGGCCAGTGCCCGGTGCCAGTGCCGGGGCACGTTGATCCGTGCGATGGACAGTTCGCTCAGGTGGCCGCGCAGCTGCGCTGGCTTGCCCCACCGACTGGGCCGCACCAACCCCCGGACTATGGCGTAGCGGCTGCGATCGGCGTAGCGCTGGCGCAGCTGGTCGCGGTCGAGCCCGACATCCACCGCATACAGCCGGGTGTCGCGCTTGAGATTGTCCAGCTCGCGGCTCTGGTAATCCAGGCGCTGCTGCAGCTGCTTGTCCTCGGGCAGGGCGGCGAGTGCCCGGCGGGCCAGCTCGACCCGCTCCTGCTGGCGGCGCAGCTCGTCGCGATAGGCTGGGCCGTCCAGTTCCAGCACCACCAGCACCTCGCGTGCGGCCTGGCGCCGGCAGCGCGGTTGGCAGTCCTCCGCGTCCGGGATGCGGAAGCCCAACTGGCGCGTCTGTGCCTCGCTCAACCACCTCGGCGAGCGGCTGCCGTCTTCCTCCCAATGGCCCGGCATGCGCCATTGCAACTGCAGGAGCAGGCCGCTGTTTTCCCGGCGCAGGTAGGCCGGCATCCCGCCCAGTTCGCGTTCGCTGAGCGCCAGGCGGCTGTCCGCCTCGCCGCTGCGGTTGTACCAGACGCCAGCGAGGGCGACGGCGTTGATCAGCAGGATCAGCGCCACCCCGGCGAGCAGGGCGTGGCGACGGTTGAGGCGGCTCATGCGCTGGCTCCTCCCTTGTGCGTGTGGCTCATGCGCAGGCGGCGCAGGACCACCAGGATCAGCACGGCGACCAGGCTCAGCAGCAGGAAAAACAGGTACTTGGGCAGGATCTCCCACCACCAGTCGAACAGCTTGGTGTAGAGGAAGATGACGAAGAAGGTCAGGCCGGTATTGACCACGTCCGGCCAGTCGCGGCGGGTGCCAAGCCAGATGGCCAGGCCGGCGCCGAGGAAGCCGAGCAGCTGGTACACACCCTCAATGAGACCGACCTGCCAGGACAGGTAGCTGGCCTCGCCCCAGTTGGCCAGCACCAGGATCGGCAGGAACAAGGCCAGCAGGCCGAACACCCGGTAGATCGGCGCGAAGCCGCTGAAGCCCTGCTGCTGCACCAGCAGCGGCACGGCGAAGATCAGCAGAGCTGCGGGGAAGAAGTGCTCGGGGAACTCGCCCATGCTCAGCCAGTAGACTCCGCTCCAGGTGCCGACCCGCGCGGCGACGAAGGCCAGCAGGCTGAGCAGCCCGGCGGCCAGCAGCAGGCGGGCGTCGCAGGCGTAGGCCAGCAGCAGGGCGAAGGCCGCCCAGGCCAGCAGGGCGTTGTCGGTCGGGGTGATGTTGAAGATCTGCCCGAGCATCACCGTGTTCAGCACCAGGCAGGCGAAGGCGACCATGGCTGCCAGCTTGCTGAAGTAGCCCGAGCTGTCGCGGCCGCGCACCCAGAAGGTCAGCAGCAGGCTGCCCAGGGCGGCGCCGAGCAGGATGGCGACCTGGGCGCTTTCGCCGAACAGGCCCCAGAACTGGTAGAACAGGAACAGCACGCTGGCGGCCATGGCCAGCGCGCCGAGCAGGGAGGCGATGCGCATGCTCAGCGACAGGCGCTTGGCCTGGCTGTCCTGGTCGATGTCGAAGTGGCTGCGGTAGTCGTCGAGCAGCTGGCGGTGGTGGGCGGCGAGCTGTTCCAGTTGCGCCGGGTCGAGGCTGAGCGCCTGCTCCTGACGCAGGCGCTGCAGTTCGCGGCGGAAGGCCTGGATGTCGTCGGCCCGCTGCTGGGCCTGGTCGCGGCTGAGTGTCATGGCGGATCCTTGCGGGGCACTCGGGGTGTTGGCTGCACTCTAGCGGCAAACGCGCGCGGCAACCACCGGGCCGCGGTCTGAGCGTCAGCGTCCTTCTCCATTCTCGTGGGGGGGAATGGGAGCCCGACCGCTGGGCCGGGGCTTTAGGCAGCAGGCCGGCCCGCTCAGTGCGGGCCGGTTCCAGAGCGGAGAGTCACTTCAGCATTTCGAGAGTGCCTTTCATGAGTGCGGCATGTCCTGGGAAGCTGCAGAAGAACATGTACTGCTCGCCGTCCTTGAGTTTGGCCACCTCGAAGGTCACCGAGTCCGACTCGCCGCCACCGATCACCTTGGTGTGGGCGATCACCCGCGTGTCGTTGGGCTTCAGGTAGTTGTTATCCAGCCCGGCGGCGACGCCGTCGGCCACGACGCCATCCATGTCGGCGCCAGTGCTCAGCACCCAGTTGTGGCCCATGACGTTTTTCGCCATCTGCCCGCTGTGGGCAAGGTTGACGGTGAAGGTCTTGCAGCTCTTGTCTACGCCGATGGCGTTGGTGCTGAACTGCAGCTGGTCGGCCACCTGGATGTCCACCGAGCATTCGGCCGCCCACAGGGGCGCACTGAACAGGCCAAGCAGGGACAGGGCAGCGAGTTTGCGAAACATACGAGCCTCCAGAGCAAGTTGGGCTTGACGCTCCGAGCGGGATGCGCCCAGCGAAGGGGGGAGTCCCGGGATCGGTGCAGAGCCGCGCGTCGGCGAGGCCGACACGGCAGGCAAAGGTGGTGAGCGCTCGATATTGAAGAATAGTCAAAGCGCCAGGGGTGCACTGGCCGCTGGTCAGTCCGCGGCGTCGGGGCGGGCGGCTGCTCGAGGCGATGGCGAAACGCGGCAGCCGGCCTCGTGTGCCGGCTGTCGCGCTGTGGCTTGGCTGGGGCCGGTGACGCGGCTCAGCGCGCCGAAAGCCACGCCCGCCAGCCGCCGCAGGAGGTGATGTCCTCGGCACCTGCCAGGCCGTAGGCGTCGCAAATGAAGCCGGTCTCCCAGCGGCCGTCGGCCAGTTCCACCTTGCCCAGACCCAGCGGCGCCGGGATGCCGGTGAGGAAGGAACCCAGCTCGCGGCTCGGCAGTTCCCAGACTTCCACGGCGATGGCCGCGCCGCCCTCGGCGACGCGGAGCATGCCCGGGCGCAGCGGCGGGCCGCCGGCCAGGGCGTACAGCTTGTAGCTGGGGGTGCTGCGGGTGGCTTCGAGCAGGCGGCCGCCGCGTTGGCGCAGCTGCCAGTTGAGCGCCAGACCATCGAGGTGCGCGCCACACACCACCACGCGGACCATGTCGTGGCGCGCGGCGCTGGCCGGTGCTGGCCGATCCATGGCGCGGCCACCGGCCAGTGGCAGGGCATGCTGACGCTGCACGGCGTCGGCGAGGCCGAGCAGGTACTGGTCGGTGAAGGCGCGGCCGAACAGGGTGACGCCCCACGGCAGGCCGTTGTTCATCACCCCGGTCGGCACCGCCACGGCGGCGTAGTCCAAGAGGTTCATGAAGTTGGTGTAGTAGCCCAGCTCGGAGTTGCGCAGCACCGGTTCCGCGTGCAGCTCGGCGAGGGTCACCGGGCGGCCGATGGTCGGGGTGAGCACGCAGTCCAGGTCGGCCATGAGCCTGTCGCACACCGCCTTGAGCGCCTGCAGGCGGTACTGGGCGCGGAACGCCTCCACCGCCGTGGCGCTCGGCGCCTTGGCCAGCACGGCACGGATCACCGGCAGCACCGCCTCGGGATTCGCCTCCAGCAGCTCGCCGGCCACACTGTAGCGTTCGGCCACCCAGGGGCCCTCGTAGAGCAGGCGCGCGGCTTCAAGGAAGGGCGTGAAGTCGATTTCCACCGCCTCGCCGCCGAGGGCTTCCAGCTGGCGCACGGCGCTCGCGAACTGCAGCGGGCCTTCGGCGCAGCCGAAGAACTGCAGGTCCTGGGCACGCGGTACACCGAAGCGAAATGGGCGCGGCGCGCCGAAGGCGCTGGCGTCGTTCCACAGCGGATTGGCGCGGCTGTACTCGTCGCGCGGGTCGAGCTTGGCGGTCAGCGCCAGCAGCGCACTGGCCTCGCGTGCCGTGGCGGTGAAGAAGGTCACGCAGTCCAGGGTGCGGCAGGCCGGCACCACCCCGGCGGTGGAGATCAGCCCCTTGCTGGCCTTGAGACCGACCAGGTTGTTCAGCGCCGCCGGCACCCGGCCGGAGCCTGCGGTATCGGTGCCGAGGGCGAAGCTGGCCACGCCCAGCGCCACCGCCAGCGACGAGCCGGAGCTGGAGCCGCCGGCCGGATAATCCGGGCGCACACTGTTGCGACACTCGCCGTAGGGCGAGCGGGTGCCGTTGAGGCCGGTGGCGAACTGGTCGAGGTTGGTCTTACCCAGCGGCACGGCGCCGAGGGCGAGCAGCTGCTCGACGATGGGCGCGCTTCTTTCAGGAGCGTAGGCGAAGGCCGGGCAGGCAGCGGTGGTCGGGATGCCGGCCAGGTCGATGTTGTCCTTGATGGCAAAGGGCACGCCGTACAGCGGCAGCTCGCTCGGCGCCTTGCCATCCAGCGCGGCCAGGTAGGGTTCCAGCTCCTCGGTGCTGAGCAGGTGGATGAACAGGTTGAATTGCGGATTGAGCGCTGCGGCCTGGTCGCGCAGGGCGGCGATCAATTGGCGCGGGGTGGTGCGGCCGTCGAGATAGGCGGCGCGCAGGGCGTCGAGGCGCAGGTCGTGGGTATGCTGCATGGGTATTCCTCCGTTGCGGCGGCGGGGCGACTGGCCCTCACCCCCGGCCCCTCTCCCGCTGGCGGGAGAGGGGGGATTCGTGTTGGGCCTGACACTTCAGGCTGGTTGCGGTCTGCTCCCTCTCCGCTCGGGGAGAGGGCTGGGTGAGGGGGCTCAGGCCTCCTCGAGCACCACCACCCGCTGGCCGGCGCGCACCGGCGAGCCGGGCTGCACGCGCACCTCGCGGACCACGCCGTCGCGTGGGGCGATGAGCGGAATTTCCATCTTCATCGACTCGAGGATCACCAGCACGTCGCCGACCTTGACCGTCTGGCCTTCCTCAACCTGCACCTGCCACAGGTTGCCGGCGATGTGGCTGTCAATGCCGTGCTGGCCGGCGCCGAGCGGGGCGTCCTCGCCGAGATCCGGGCCGACTTCCTCGCACTCGAAGTGCGCCTGGCCGGATGCAATCCAGCGCTGGCGCTCGGCGTCGAAGGCGGCGCGCTGCTGGCTGCGGAAGGCGGCGATGCCCTCGGCCTCCTCGTTGAGGAAGGCCTGGTAGTCGGCCAGCGCCAGCTCGCAGTCCTCGATGCGCAGATCGAAACGGCCGAGCGGGAAGTCGCGGCGGATCCGCAGCAACTCGTCGGCGGATACCGGGTAGAAGCGGATCTGGTCGAAGAAGCGCAGCAGCCACGGCTTGCCGCGGAAGGCCTCGACCTCTCGGTAGCGGTTCCACATCTGCAGGGTGCGACCGACGAACTGGTAGCCGCCGGGCCCTTCCATGCCGTACACGCACATGTAGGCGCCGCCGATGCCCACCGAGTTCTCGGCGGTCCAGGTGCGCGCCGGGTTGTACTTGGTGGTCACCAGGCGGTGGCGCGGGTCGAGCGGGGTGGCTACCGGCGCACCGAGGTAGACGTCGCCGAGGCCCATCACCAGGTAGCTGGCGTCGAAGACGGTCCTGTAGACCTCGTCGAGGTTGGGCAGGTCGTTGATCCGGCGGATGAACTCCAGGTTGCTCGGGCACCAGGGCGCGTCCTTGCGCACCGTGGTCATGTACTTGTCGATGGCCAGTTGGCAGGCCGGGTCGTCCCAGGACAGCGGCAGGTGGACGATGCGCGACGGCACCTTGAGATCCTGCGCGGCGCACACCGCGTCCCACAGGCCGGCGACCGTCTCCAGCAGGCGGGCCAGCGGCAGGGTTTCCGGCTGGTAGTGCACCTGCAGCGAACGGATGCCGGGGGTCAGGTCGATGACGCCGTCAAGCGCGGCGGCTTCCAGCGCCTGCATCAGCGCATGGCCGCGGAAGCGCAGCACCAGATCCAGCTCCGGCGCGCCGATCTCCAGCAGCAGGTGGGTGTCGCCGGACAGGCGGGCGACCAGGCGGGTGTCGTCGGCGCCGATGTCGAGGACGATGGGCGTCGTAGGGGCGAATTCATTCGCCGCTTTTGCCGCCCGCGCATAGGCGAATGAATTCGCCCCGACTTCTTCGCGGCGGGCCCAGGCCAGCGCGCGGGCGGTCTCGATGCTCACCGGCACGAAGCGCACCTTGTCGCCGGCCTTGAGCTGGCCGAGCTGCCAGAGGTCGGCCTCGATCACCGTCACCGGGCAGACGAAGCCGCCCAGGCTCGGGCCGTCCGGGCCGAGGATCACCGGCATGTCGCCGGTGAAGTCCACGGCACCGATGGCATACGGGTTGTCGTGGATGTTCGACGGATGCAGGCCGGCCTCGCCGCCGCTGTCGCGCACCCATTCCGGCTTGGGGCCGATCAGGCGCACGCCGGTGCGGCTGGAGTTGAAGTGCACTTCCCAATCGGTGGCGAGGAAGGTGTCGATGTAGGCCGGGGTGAAGTACTCCGGCGCGCCGTGGGGGCCGTAGATCACGCGGATCTGCCGCACGCCCGGCAGCTCGTCGCACAGTTCGGCCGCCAGCGTGGCGCCGGCGGCGGAATCGGCCAGTGGCGCCAGGTGCAGGACGTCGCCGGCGCGCAGGGCGCGGCCGCCGTGGCCGCCGAACTGGCCGAGGGTGAAGGTGCTCTTGCTGCCCAGATAGTCCGGCAACTGCAGGCCGCCGCGCACGGTCAGATACGCGCGCGCTCCGCTGCCTTGAATGGTGCCGAGGCTCAGGGTGCTGCCGGCCTTTACCAGCAGCGCGGTATGCAGCGGCTGCTCGATGCCGTCGAGCTGCACCGGAGTGGCCGCGCCGGTCACCGCCACCACCGCGTCGGTATTGAAGCGCAGGGTCGGCCCGCTCATGGTGATTTCCAGGCCGGCGGCGCCTTCCTCATTACCCAGCAGGCGGTTGCCCAGGCGCAGGGCGCGGTCGTCCATCGGCCCGGACGGCGGCACGCCGACCGCCCAGTAGCCGAGGCGGCCGGGGTAGTCCTGTACCGTGGTCTGGGTGCCGGCACCGAGCACCTCGAGGGTGGTGGCCCGGTAGGCGAGATTTTCCAGGCAGCGGGTCCACGGCGAGCCGCTGGCGAAGGGCGCATCCGCGAGGATCTGGCGCAGGTAGTCGCGGTTGGATTCCACGCCGTACAGCACACTGTCCGCCAGCGCCCGGTCCAGCTCGGCGCGGGCCAGATCACGGTCCGGCGCCCAGGCGATCAGCTTGGCGATCATCGGGTCGAAGTAGGGCGGGATCTCGCAGCCGGCCTCGACCCAGGTGTCGATGCGCAGGGCCTTGCCGTCGGCTTCGGGGAAGGCCACGGCGGTGAGCAGGCCGGGACTGGGCTGGAAGTCGCGGCCCGGGTCCTCGGCATACAGGCGTGCCTGGATCGCGTGGCCGCTGGGCGCGAGGCCCTTGGCCAGCTCGGCCAGCGGCGGCAGATCGCCGGCGGCCAGCTCGATCATCCAGCGCACCAGGTCGACGCCCCACACCTGCTCGGTGACGCCGTGCTCGACCTGCAGGCGGGTGTTCACTTCGAGGAAGTAGAAGCGCTGGGCCTCGCTGTCGTAGACGAACTCCACGGTGCCGGCGCTGCGGTAGTTCACCGCCCTGGCCAGCTTGATCGCCGCCGCGCAGAGTTCCTCGGCCATGCCGGCCGGCAGGTTGGGCGCCGGAGTCTCCTCCAGCACCTTCTGGTTGCGCCGCTGCACCGAGCAGTCGCGCACGCCGAGGGCCAGCACTTCGCCACGGCCGTCGCCGAACACCTGCACTTCCAGGTGGCGGGCGCGCTCGATGTACTTCTCGATGAACACGCCCGAATCGCTGAAGTTGTTCTGCCCCAGGCGCTTGACCGCCTCGAAGGCCTCGCTCAATTCCGCCGCGCTGCGGCACACGCGCATGCCGATGCCGCCGCCGCCGGCGGTGCTCTTCAGCATCACCGGGTAGCCGACCTGCTCGCCGGCCGCCAGTGCCGCATCGAGGTTTTCCAGCAGCTCGGTGCCTTCCAGCATCGGCACGCCATGCTGCTTGGCCAGCGCGCGTGCGGTGTGCTTGAGGCCGAACACGCGCAACTGCTCCGGGGTCGGGCCGACGAAGGCGATGCCGGCGGCCTCGCAGGCCTCGGCGAACGCCGCGTTCTCGGAGAGGAAGCCGTAGCCGGGGTGGATGGCCTGGGCGCCGCTCTTTCGGGCGACTTCGAGGATCTTGTCCACTACCAGATAGGTGGAAGAGGCCGGGCCTTCGCCGAGGCTGAACGACTCGTCGGCCTGCTGCAGGTGCAGGCTGGCGGCGTCGGCCTCGGAGTAGACGGCTACACCCTTCACATCGAGGGTGCGCAGGGTACGCAGGATGCGGCAGGCGATGGCGCCGCGGTTGGCGATCAGGAGTTTTTCAAACATGGAGGAGGCCACCATGCAGTGGCGGGTCGTCCCGCCGGAAATCTTCTGCACCACGGTCGTCCGTGGTTGGAGGCTCGGTGCGAGCTGGTATGGGTGCGTGCCCGGTTCGGCACGGTGCTGTTTGCAGAGCAATTAGCGGGCCAGTCGCGGTATTGCTGGCCTGCGACGCTATCCCGGCGGGATGGCCGCCCTACGAGCGTGCATTGCCGAAAAGCTGCACTGCCGTGGGGCGTTTCAGTCCCATACCAGCACCTCCGCCGGGGTCGGGTTCCAGCCGTTGCACGGGTTGTTGAGCTGCGGACAGTTGGAGATCAGCACGATCACGTCCATAAGCGCCTTCAGCTCGACGTACTTGCCCGGCGCGGAGATGCCGTCGGCGAAGGTCAGGCCGCCCTCGGGAGTGACCGGCACGTTCATGAAGAAGTTGATGTTGGCGCCGATGTCGCGCTTCTCCAGGCGGCCGTCGGTGAGGCTGGCGCGCAGGAAGTTGTCGCGGCAGCTGTGCATGTAGCGCTTGTCCAGCGCGTATCTGACCGTGTTGCTCTCCTGGGCGCAGGCGCCGCCGAGGGTGTCGTGGCGGCCGCAGGTGTCGGCGACGATGGTCAGCAGCGGGTTGCCGAGGTTGGAATACAGCACGCTGCCGGTGGTCAGGTAGACGTTGTTCTGCCGGCGCAGGGTGCGCTGCGGGTCGAAGCGCTCGCGCGGGTTTTTCGCGCTGAAGAACAGGGTGTCGACCGCCTGGTTGCCTTCCAGGTCGAGCAGGCGCACGGTCTGCCCGGCCTTCACTTCGCACAGGAACGGCTCGCCGGCCGGGATGGTGTGGCGGTACACGGCGGATTCGGGATGCAGGGGGCTTTCGATCAGGGACATGGGCCGGACCTCAGATATACAGGCGTTCGGTGTTGTGGAAGCCGCGGCCGTTTTCCGGACGCGAGGTGCGGCACAGCACGCTGATGCCGTCGCTGTCGACCTTGTGCCAGGTGAGTTGCACCGGCTTGGGCGAGTAGACCGGGTTGGGGTCCTGCGGGTGCTGCAGGGCGGTGAGCACCACCAGGGTATCCATCGGCGCGTACAGCTCGACATAGTCGCCGGCGCGCGAGTTGCCGGGCTCGAAGCGGAAGGCGCCGCCTTCGTCCACCGTGACCTTGCTGAACAAGTTGAGGGTCATCAGCAGGTCCTGCAGGTTGAGGTTCCACTTGCCCATCTCGACCAGCAGGTTGTCTGTGCCGTTGCGGAAGAAGCCGTTGCGCAGCTCCTGGTAGCGACCGGCGCCATACTTCTCGCGCACTTCCTCGGCATTCAGCACGCCGCCGAAGCTGTCGTGCCAGCCGCAGGTGTCGGCGGTGATCGCCGCGAGCACGCGGCCCATGTCGGAGTACAGGCAGTGGCCGGCGGTTAGCTTGGCGGTGTGCTGGCACTTCAAGGTGTCCGGCAGGTTGAGGCGCTCGCTCTTTTCAAAGGCATTGAGCAGCAGCAGGCTGACGTTGGCACCGCCTTCGAGGTCGGTGATGCGCAGCAGCTGGCCGCGCTTGAGCACGAAGGAGGTGTGGCCGCCGCCGGGGACGAGTTCCTCGTACAGGGTCGGGCGCAGGGTCAGGGATGCGGTCATGGGGGTACTCCTCTAGAGCGCGGATTGCAGGCCGGCGCCGATATGCGCGGGCAGGGCGTCGACGGCGGCGCGCGCGGCGCGGCGGTCGCTGTTCAGGGGGATGTCGTAGGTCACCCGCGCGCCGTAGGCGTTGGGCGCGTGCGGGTCGACGCGTACCTTGTCGAATACCAGCAGGCGCGTGCCGAGGCTGAAGCCCTCGGACAGGTCGTGGGTGACCATGAACACGGTCAGGTTGGTCTCGCGCCACAGCTCCAGCAGCAGAGCGTGCATGTCCTTGCGGATGCCCGGGTCGAGGGCGCCGAACGGCTCGTCAAGCAGCAGCACGCGCGGCTTCATCACCAGCGCCTGGGCGATGGCCAGGCGCTGCTGCATGCCGCCGGACAGCTGGGTGGCGTACTTGTCCAGCGCATGACCGAGGCCGACCCGCTTGAGGGTTTCGGCGGCCTGTTCGCGGGCCTCGCGCTTGGCAGAGCCGAACAGGCGTCCAAGCAACGGCGTGCGCGGCAGTTCCAGGCCGAGGGCGACGTTGTCGAGCACCGACAGATGCGGGAACACCGAGTAGCGCTGGAACACGATGCCGCGGCTGGCGTCCGGCTCGCCGGCCAGCGGCTGACCGTCGAGGAGGATCTCGCCGCGGCTGGGGCGCTCCTGGCCGAGCAGCAGGCGCAGGAAGGTCGACTTGCCGCAGCCGGAGGCGCCGACCAGGGTGCAGAACTCGCCTTCCCGGATGTTCAGGTTCAGGCGCTCCAGAACGACTTGATCGCCGTATTCCTGCCAGATGTTTTTCACGCTGATGAAACTCATGCCTTGGCTCCTTCGTACCAGGGGAAGGCCAGCCGGGTGAGCTGGCGCAGGCCGAGATCCATCAGCCAGGCGAGCAGGGTGATCCACAGCACGTAGGGCAGGATCACGTCCATCGCCATGTAGCGGCGCACCAGGAAGATGCGGTAGCCGAGGCCGTCGGTGGCGGCGATGGCCTCGGCGGCGATCAGGAACAGCCAGGCCGAGCCGAGCACCAGGCGCAGGGCGATCAGCAGGCGCGGCAGCAACTGCGGCAGCACCACGCGCAGGATCAGCGTCCAGGTGTTGGCGCCGAGGGTCTGCGCCTTGATCAGCAGCTCGACCGGGATTTCGCGGGCGCGCTGCTCAAGGTCGCGGGCCAAGACGGGAGTGATGCCGAGGACGATCAGCATCACCTTGGCCAGCTCGCCGAGGCCGAAGACGATGAACAGGATCGGCAGGATCGCCAGCGGTGGCACCATCGACAGCACGGTGAGCAGCGGCGACAGCGGCGCGCCCAGCAGCGGCAGGCTGCCGGCGGCGATGCCCAAGCCCAGGCCGACCAGCGCGGCGATGCCGATGCCCATGCCCAGACGGGCGAGGCTGGCGCCGGTGTCCTTCCAGAACAGGTAGTCGCCGCTGCGCTTGTCCGGGGTGAAGGCCAGGCGGTCGACGGCGGCGACCATCTGCGTGGCGCTGGGCAGCAGCTTGTCGTTGGGATTGTCGGCCAGCCGCGCCGCCGAGCCGCTGAAGTAGGCGAACAGCAGCAGGGCGAAGGGCAGCAGCACCAGCAGCGGGCGGCCGGCACGGTCCGGGTGACGGTTGATCAGGCGCATGGGAGTTTCTCTCTTGGCAGATTGCCCTCTCCCCCAGCCCCTCTCCCGCAGACGGGAGAGGGGAGGGAAGCCGTTACAGCTGGCCGTCCGCCGCGAGCTTCATGTAGCTCGGCTCGAAGCGCAGCTTGACGTTGTCGGCGTTGCCGGTGACCAGGCCGCCGGCGAAGCTCATGCCGATGGCCTCGGCATCGGCCGCGCCCTCGCCGAGCAGGCCGTGGGCGAAGGAGAATTCGGCGACCCGGGTCATGGTGTCCTGCAGCTGGGCGCTGCTGGCGAAGGCCACGGCATCCTTGGCCGAATAGAACATGCGGGTGGCGGCCAGCTGCGCCTCGAAGCCGGCCAGGTCGGTGCCGGAGGCCTTGGCCATGTGCTCGCGGGCGGCCTTGCCCTCGGCGCTGTCGGCGGCCATGGTGGCCATGATTTCGTACCAGGCGCCGGCCAGCGCCTTGCCGAAGGCCGGGTTGTCCTTGAGGGTCGCGCTGTTGACCACCATCAGGTCGATGATCTCGCCGGGAATCTGGCTGGAGTCGAACACCTTGCTCACCCCCGGGGTGGCGGCCACTTCGGCCAGCAGCGGGTTCCAGGTGGTGACGGCCTGCACGTCGTCGCTGGCGAAGGCGGCGACCAGGTCGGCGTCGGAGGTGTTGACCACGCTGAGGTCCTTCTCGGCGAGACCGACCGTCTCCAGGCCGCGGGCCAGCAGGTAGTGGGAGACGGACAGCTCGACCAGGTTGACCGGGGTGCCCTTGAGGTCGGCGAGGGTCTTGTTCTCGCCCTTGATCACGATGCCGTCGTTGCCGTCGGAGAAGTCGCCGACGATCAGCGCGGTGGAGTCGACGCCGCCGGCGGCCGGGATGGTCAGCGCGTCCATGTTGGTCATGGTGCAGCCGTCGAACTGGCCGGCGCTGTACTGGTTGATCGACTCGACGTAGTCGTTGATCTGCACCACGTCGATGTCGATGCCGTACTTCTTCGCCCACTTGTCGACGATGCCCTGGCTGTCGCCGTATTCCCACGGCATCCAGCCGGCGTAGATGGTCCAGCAGACGCTGAAGTGTTCCTTGGGAGCGGCCTGGCTGCCGAAGCTGATGGCGGCGGCGAGGCTGGCGGCGAGGGCGGCGAACAGACGGGGCTTGCGCATGGTGTACCTCCGGGGCGGTTGATGGCGGCAGGAGCGGGGCGGCGTAACTGGATACGTCGTTCGTCTCCCGGGCTTTTGTCCCGCCGTGTAACCTCGCTGGAGGTCGCCAACTCTCGGACCAGTCACCCGCGATCGTCTCGATCGGCGGGCCGGAACCCTAGTCGGCCATTTGCAAATTGTGGTGCCGCGACCCCGCTGGGGGTGGCTCCTGCACGAAAGGTTCCTAGCGAAAGGCGTGCCAGTTTTGCCCAGGCCGCGCCGGGCGCGGCCTGCAGCGCTCCGGATCGATTGCCTGCGGTCTGCCTGGGCGCAAGCCTGGTGCGCTGGCGCACCATGATGGCGCGTTTGGTGCCGTCGGCCGCTGCGGGTTAAGGTGGCGCCCCCGAGCCTGTTCGCCACCCCCGGAAGTCCCGCGTGAAAGTCCCGCTGCCCCTGCTAATCGCCCTGCAATTCCTCACCCGTCTGCCGATTCGCCTGCCCGGCATGCCCGCGCCCGCCGCGCTCGGCCGCTCGCTGCTGTGGTATCCGCTGGTCGGCCTGGGGCTTGGTGGCGTGCTGCTGGCGGCGGCCTGGCTGCTGTCGGGCGTGTTCGCCCCGCTGGCGGCGGCGCTGCTGCTGGCGCTGTGGGTGCTGGCCAGTGGCGGCCTGCATCTGGACGGCCTGGCCGACACGGCGGATGCCTGGGTCGGCGGTTTCGGCGACCGCGAACGCACCCTGGCGATCATGAAGGACCCCTGCTGCGGGCCGATCGCCGTGGTGACCCTGCTGCTGGTGCTGCTGCTCAAGTTCGCCGCGCTGTGGGCGCTGCTGGAAAGCGAGCAGTGGCTGGCCCTGCTGCTGGCGCCGTTGCTCGGTCGCAGCGCACTGCTGCTGCTGTTCCTCGGCACGCCCTACGTGCGCGCAGGCGGGCTGGGCAGCGCCATGGCCGCGCACCTGCCGGCGCGGGCCGGCTGGCGCGTGCTGCTGGCGGTGGTGGTGGCGACCCTGCTGTGCGGCTGGCCGGGGCTGCTGGCGCTGGCGAGCGCCGCGCTGCTGTTCGCCCTGTGCCGCCGCGCCCTGTTGCAGCGCATCGGCGGCACCACCGGTGACACGGCGGGCGCGCTGCTGGAGCTGCTGGAGGGTGTGGTGCTGGTGGCATTGGCGCTCTGAGCGCTGTTTTTGTGCATTGACTGAGCCGGTAGTGTGCAGGGTGCCACCTATTGGTGCTTTACTCTGCCGTCAGCTCCCGGCGAGCGCGCCGTTTGGATGTCGGCACAAGTCTTGCGTGGCCGGGCTATCGTCCAGGCTCGCAGGAGGCCCGCTGTGTCGATCCATGTCGCACTGCATCACGTCACCCATTACCGCTACGACCGTCAGGTCAACCTCGGCCCGCAGATCGTTCGTCTGCGCCCGGCCCCGCACAGCCGCACCCGCATCCTCTCCTACGCGCTTAAGGTGCAGCCGGAGGGCCATTTCATCAACTGGCAGCAGGACCCGCAGGGCAACTACCTGGCGCGCCTGGTGTTCCCGGAAAAGACCGGCGAGCTGAAGATCGAGGTCGACCTGGTCGCCGAGATGGCGGTGTTCAACCCCTTCGATTTCTTCCTCGAGCCCTACGCCGAAAAGATTCCCTTCGCCTACACCGCGGGCGAGCGCCTGGAGCTGGCGCCCTACCTGGCGACGCTGCCGGCCACCCCGCTGTTCGCCAAGTACCTGGCCGGCATCGAACGCACGCCGACGCCCAGCGCCGACTTCCTGGTCGCGCTCAACCAGAGTCTGTCCGCCGACATCGGCTACCTGATCCGCCTCGAACCCGGCGTGCAGACGCCCGAGGAAACCCTGCAGAAAGCCTCCGGATCGTGCCGCGACTCGGCCTGGCTGCTGGTGCAGCTGCTACGCCACCTGGGCCTGGCGGCGCGCTTCGTCTCCGGCTACCTGATCCAGCTGACCGCCGACGTCAAGGCCCTCGACGGCCCATCCGGCACCGAGGTGGACTTCACCGACCTGCACGCCTGGTGCGAGGTGTACCTGCCGGGGGCCGGCTGGATCGGCCTCGACCCCACCTCGGGCCTGTTCGCCGGCGAGGGCCACATCCCGCTGGCCTGCAGCCCCGAACCGTCCTCGGCGGCGCCGATCAGCGGCGGCGTCGACCCGTGCGAGTGTGAGTTCTCCCACGAGATGCGCATCGAGCGCGTCTGGGAAGCGCCGCGGGTCACCAAGCCGTACAGCGAGGCGCAGTGGCAGGCCATCGACGCCCTCGGCCAGCAGGTCGACGCCGATCTGCTTGCCGCCGACGTGCGCCTGACCATGGGCGGCGAGCCGACCTTCGTGGCCATCGACTACCCGGACGATGCGGAGTGGAACACCGCCGCGCTCGGCCCCAACAAGCGCCGTCTGGCCGCCGAGCTGTTCCACCGCATGCGCGAGCACTACGCGCCGCACGCGCTGGTGCACTTCGGCCAGGGCAAGTGGTATCCCGGCGAGCAACTGCCGCGCTGGTCGCTGAACTGCTTCTGGCGCAAGGACGGCCAGCCGATCTGGCGCGACGCCGCGTTGCTCGCCGACGAGGCCGCCGACTACGGCGCCGACGCCGAGCTGGCGGCGCGCTTTCTCGAAACCCTCGCCGGCCAGCTGGGCCTGAGTGGCGAGCACGTCTTCCCGGCCTTCGAGGACTGGCTGTACTACCTGTGGCGCGAGCGCAACCTGCCGAGCAACGTCACCCCCGAGGATGCCCGCCTGGGCGACCCGCTGGAGCGCGAGCGCCTGCGCAAGGTGTTCAGCGCCGGGCTCGGCGCAGTGGTCGGCCATGTGCTGCCGCTGGCGCGCAGCGACGATGGCGCGCGCTGGATCAGCGGCTCCTGGTTCCTGCGCGACGAGCGCTGCCGCTTGGTGGCCGGCGACTCGCCGCTGGGCTATCGCCTGCCGCTGGACGCGCAACCCTGGGTGCGCGCCAGCGACTACCCCTACGTGTCGCCGCTCGACCCCAACCAGGCGTTCGCGGCGTTGCCCGACAGCCGGGCCATCGAGCAGCAGCTACAGGCGCCGGCCAAGCCGGCGCGCGGCCGCAAGGTCGACAAGACCGACAAGCTGGCCGAAGCCGCGCCGGCGCCGTTCGAGTCCGCCGCCGACATCGTGCGCACCGCGCTGTGCGCCGAGCCGCGCGACGGTCGCCTGTACCTGTTCCTGCCGCCGCTGCAGCGCCTGGAGGACTACCTGCAGCTGGTCGCCGCCATCGAGGCGACCGCCGCCGAGCTGCGCTGCCCGGTGCTGCTGGAAGGCTACGAGCCGCCGGCCGACCCGCGCCTCAGCCACTTCCGCGTCACCCCCGATCCGGGGGTGATCGAGGTCAACATCCACCCGGCGGCGAGCTGGGCAGAGCTGGTCGAGCGCACCGAATTCCTCTACGAGGCGGCGCGGCTGACCCGGCTGTCGTCGGAGAAGTTCATGATCGACGGCCGCCACACCGGCACCGGCGGCGGCAACCACTTCGTCCTCGGCGGCGCCACCCCGGCCGACTCGCCGTTCCTGCGCCGTCCCGACCTGCTGCGCAGCCTAGTCAGCTACTGGCACAATCACCCGTCGCTGTCCTACCTGTTCAGCGGCCTGTTCATCGGCCCGACCTCGCAGGCGCCGCGGGTGGACGAGGCGCGCAACGACGCGCTGTACGAGCTGGAGATCGCCTTCGCGCAGATCCCCGAGCCGGGCGCCGATTGCCCGCCGTGGCTGGTCGATCGCCTGCTGCGCAATCTGCTGGTCGACCTCACCGGCAACACCCACCGCGCCGAGTTCTGCATCGACAAGCTGTACTCGCCCGATTCGTCCTCCGGCCGCCTCGGCCTGCTCGAGCTGCGCGCCTTCGAGATGCCGCCCCATGCGCGCATGAGCCTGGCCCAGCAGGTGCTGCTGCGCGCGCTGGTGGCGCGCTTTTGGCATCAACCCTACCGTCCGCAGCGCCTGGTGCGCTGGGGCACCGAGCTGCACGACCGCTTCCTGCTGCCGCACTTCATCGAGCAGGACTTCAACGACGTGCTGCACGAACTCAACGAGTACGGCTACGCGGTGCGCGCCGAGTGGTTCGCGCCGCACTTCGCCTTCCGCTTCCCCAAGCTCGGCGACTTCGCCGTGCAGGGCATCGACCTGGAGCTGCGCCAGGCGCTGGAGCCCTGGCACGTGCTGGGCGAGGAGGGCGCGCCCGGAGGCACCGTGCGTTACGTGGACTCCTCGCTGGAGCGCGTGCAGGTCTGCGTCAGCGGCATGGCCCCGGACCGCTACGTGCTGACCTGCAACGGCGTGCCGGTGCCGCTGTGCTCCACCGGCAAGGTCGGCGAGTTCGTCGGCGGCGTGCGCTACCGCGCCTGGCAGCCGGCCAACTGCCTGCAGCCGACCATCGGCGTGCACGCGCCGCTGGTGTTCGACCTGGTCGATACCTGGATGCAGCGCTCGCTGGGCGGTTGCCAGTACCATGTCGCCCATCCGGGCGGGCGCAACTACGAGACCCTGCCGGTCAACGCCTACGAGGCGGAAAGCCGGCGCCTGGCGCGCTTCTTCCACCACGGCCATACCCCGGGCAAGCTGGTGCCGCGTGCGCCGGTGGTCAACCACGAACTGCCGATGACCCTGGACCTGCGTCGCGTGTGACGCCCAGCCAGCCGCAGGACGGGTTGGCGGGTTGTCGCCGTTGGCCTGCCCGACCCTGCGGACTGCGCGGCGTTACCGCGCTGTCAGGAAGATCGCCGAGTACCCCATGTCCGACCTGCTAGCCGACTACCCGCGCAACGCCGCGGCCTATCACGAACTGCTCGACGCCAAGGGTGCGGTGCGTCCGCACTGGCGGCAGCTGCTCGCCCATCTGCAGCGCTGCTCGCCGGCGCAGTTGCGCCAGCGTCAGGCCCTGCTGGCCCGGCAGATCCAGGAAAACGGCGTGACCTACAACGTCTACGCCGAGCCCGACGGCGCCGACCGGCCGTGGGAGCTGGACCTGCTGCCCAACATCATCCCGGCCGAGGAGTGGGCCGAGCTGGCCGCCGGAGTGGCGCAGCGGGCGACCCTGCTCAACGCGGTGCTGGCCGACATCTACGGCCCGCAGCAACTGCTCGCCGAGGGCCTGCTGCCGAGCGACCTGGTGTTCGGCCACGACAACTATCTGTGGCCCTGCCAGGGCCTGCAGCCGCCGGGCGGCACCTGGCTGCACGTCTACGCGGTGGATCTGGCGCGCTCGCCGGACGGCCGCTGGTGGGTCACCGCCGACCGTACCCAGGCGCCGTCCGGGGCGGGCTACGCGCTGGAGAACCGGCAGATCGTCTCGCGGGCGTTTCCCGAGCTGTACCGCGACCTGCGCGTGCAGTACCTGGCCGGCTACTTCCGCACCCTGCAGGACACCCTGGCGCGCCAGGCACCGAGCGACGGCGAGACGCCGCTGGTGGTGCTGCTGACCCCGGGGCGCTTCAACGAGACCTACTTCGAGCACCTCTACCTGGCGCGCCAGCTCGGCTATCCGCTGGTCGAGGGCAGCGACCTGACCGTGCGCGACAGCACCGTCTACCTGAAGACCCTCGGCGGGCTGAAACGCGTGCATGCGCTACTGCGCCGCCTCGACGACGACTTCTGCGACCCGCTGGAGCTGCGCACCGACTCGGCGCTGGGCGTGCCGGGGCTGCTGGATGCGGTGCGCCAGGGCCGCGTGCTGGTGGCCAATGCCCTGGGCAGCGGCGTGCTGGAATCGCCCGGCCTGCCGGGATTTCTGCCGCTAATCTGCGAAAGGCTGCTCGGCGCGGAACTGCAGCTGCCGTCCATCGCCAGCTGGTGGTGCGGCGAGCCGCCGGTGCTGGAAGAAGCGCTGGAAAAGCTGCCCGAGCTGCTGATCCGCGCCGCCTTTCCCTCGCAGCACTTCGCCCCGCAGTTCGGTCCCGAGCTGGATGCCGGTCAGCGCGCGGCGCTGGCCGAGCGCCTGCGCCAGCGGCCCTACGCCTATGTCGGCCAGGAGCGTCCGCTGCTCTCGCAGGCGCCGATCTGGCAGGCCGAGAGCGGCCGTCTGGAAGCGCGCCCGATCGGCATGCGCGTGTTCGCCGTCGCCGGTCCCGACGGCTACCGGGTGATGCCCGGTGGCCTGACCCGCGTGGCGGCCAGCGCCAGTGCGCGCACCCTGTCGATGCAGTGGGGCGGGGCGAGCAAGGACACCTGGGTGCTCGGCGAGCGGCACATCGGCAGCGAGCCCTGGCAATGGGGGCGTGTGCTGGGCGTCGGGGACGTGGTGCGCAGCGACCCCTACCTGCCGTCGCGGGTGGTGGAAAACCTGTTCTGGTTCGGCCGCTACTGCGAGCGCTGCGAAGGCGGTGCGCGCCTGCTGCGCATCCTGCTGGCGCGCTATGTGGATGACGATGACGACCCGCAGGCCCTCAACGCGGCGCTGACCGTGGCGGAAACCCTCGGCCTGCTGCCCCCGGTCGGCGACGAAGATGCCAGCCTGGAGACGCGCCTGCTGCAGGCGGTGCTCGCCAAGGACTGGCCGGCCAGCCTGTACGTCGCCCTGCAGCACCTGCAGTGGGCCGCCGCCAGCGTGCGCGGCAAGCTGTCGCGGGAGAACTGGCAGGCGCTGGTGGAGCTGCACAAGGAGGCGCAGGGGCTGGACAGCGAGGAAGCCGACCCCGGTGCGCTGCTGGAATTTCTCGATCGCCTGCTGATGTCGATGGCGGCGCTGTCCGGCTTCGCCCTCGACGACATGACCCGCGACGACGGCTGGCGCTTCCTGATGATCGGCCGGCGCATCGAGCGCCTGCAGTTCCTCGCCGAGAGCATCGCCGACTTCGTCGCCGGCCCGGCGGCGCAGGACCAGTCGGCGCTGGCCTGGCTGCTCGAGCTGGGCAACAGCAGCATCACCTATCGCACCCGCTACCTGGCCGCGCCACAGCTGATTCCGGTACTCGACCTGCTGGTGCTCGACGCGCAGAACCCGCATGCCGTGCTGTTCCAGCTGCGTTCGCTGCTGCGCTCGCTGGCAAGCCTCGGCGAACGCTTCGAGCTGAGCGAGGAGGCGGGCCTGCAGTCGCTGACCGCCCGCCTGGCCGCCTTCGATCTGGGGCCGCTGGAGTACAACCCGCTGGCCAGCGCCGGCAGCACGGCGGTTCTGGCGGTACTGGCCGCGCAACTGCTGGAGGTCGCCGCCGCGGCCGGACAGCTTTCCGATCACCTTGGCCTGCGCTTCTTCGTGCACGTCGACGCCAGCCAGCAGACCCAGTCTCTATGAACAGTGCAGTTGTCATTAGCGGCGCCCACTACCGGATTGTCCACGACACCCACTACCACTACTCGGCGCCGGTATCGCTGGCCCAGCAGCTGGCCCACCTGTGGCCGCGCGAGAGTCCCTGGCAGCGCTGCCGCAGTCGCCAGCTGAGCGTCAGCCCCGAGCCGACGCGGCGTGTCGACGGCCTCGACGTGTTCGGCAACCCGCTGACCCGCCTGGCCTTCGAGCGCCCCCACGACGAACTCAAGGTCTGCGCCCGCCTCGACGTGGCGGTGCTGCCGCGTCCCGCCCTGCAGCTGGCCGACTCTCCGGCCTGGGAGCGGGTGCGCCTGGAGCTGAGCTATTCGGGCAAGCGCCTCGGCGTGGAGGAGCTGGAGGCGGCGCGCTTCCGCTTCGAGTCGCCCTACGTGAACCTCAAGCAGAACTTCGTCGCCTGGGCCGACGACTGCTTCGTTCCCGGCCGGCCGCTGCTGCTGGCGGTGCAGGCGCTGATGGCGAAGATCTTCAGCGAGTTCACCTACGATGCCGCCGCCACCCAGGTGGCCACCCCGCTGGCGCAGGTGCTCGAGGAAAAGCGCGGGGTGTGCCAGGACTTCGCCCACCTGATGCTCGCCTGTCTGCGCTCGCGGGGCCTGGCGGCGCGCTACGTCAGCGGCTACCTGCTGACCCAGCCGCCAGCCGGCAAGCCGCGGCTGATCGGTGCCGACGCCTCGCACGCGTGGATCGCGGTGTGGTGCCCGCAGCTCGGCTGGGTCGACTTCGACCCCACCAACAACCTGATCCCGGCGCTGGAGCACATCACCCTGGCCTGGGGCCGCGATTTCGGCGACGTCTCGCCGCTGCGCGGGGTGATCCTCGGCGGCGGCAGTCACGATCCCGAGGTCAGCGTGACGGTGATGCCGCTGGAAGAGGCGCTGGCGCGGGGCGTGTGAGGGGTATCCGTTGGGGGCAGGGCGGCTTGGCAGCTGCCGACGCAGCGTGCGCCGTCCCGGCGACGCTGCTGGCGTAGCGGTTTTCCGGGTGCGTGCTAGCGTTTCAGGAGTCAGCCCCTTCGCGCAGGTTATCCACCGTGGACGAAAACAATCTGATCAGTGCCGGTACCGAAAAGGCCAGCCAGCTATGGCAACTGGTCGCCGACTACGGTGCGGCCTTCGCCGTGAAGATTCTCGCCGCCATCGCCTTCTGGGTGGTCGGTCGCTGGCTGATCGGCGTCGCCGTCGGCCTGGTGCAGAAGACCCTCGGCAACCAGCGGGTCGACCCGACTGTGCTGCGCTACCTCGGCTCGTTCATCACCGTCACCCTCAACATCCTGCTGGTGATCGGCATCCTCGGTTATTTCGGCGTGCAGACCACCACCTTCGCCGCGCTGATCGCCGCGGTCGGCCTGGCCATCGGCATGGCCTGGTCGGGGCTGCTGGCCAATCTGGCCGCTGGTGGCTTCATCATCGTCCTGCGCCCGTTCAAGGTCGGCGACTTCATCAGCGCCGGCGGGGTGACCGGCACGGTCACCGAGATCGGCCTGTTCGCCACCACCATCACCACCCCGGACAACGTGCTGACTCTGGTGGGCAACAACAAGATCTTTGCCGACAACATCCTCAACTACACGGCCAACCCGTTCCGCCGCGTCGAGCTCAAGGCCCAGCTGTCCGGTGCCACCGACTGGAAGGCCGCCGCCGCCCTGCTCAAGGAACGCATCGCCAGCCTCGACAACGTGCTGGCCGATCCGCCGGTGGAGGTGGCAATCCTCGACTTCAACCTGGTCGGCCCGGTGCTGGCCGTGCGCCCCTTCTGTCACAACGACCACTACTGGCAGGTCTACTTCGACACCAACCGGGTGATCAAGGACGCTCTCGGCGAGGCCGGCTTCCCGGCACCGATGCCGGCGCAGATGGTGATCATGCAGCAGGCTGGCGGTTAACGGCGCTGCACAGTGCCGATCCTGCTGGAGTGAAGGCGCGGGGATGGGCCGCGCCCATGGCAATCGTGGCCAGTCCCTGCAATGCTCGGCTCGAACGCTCCACCCCTGGGGCGCCCACTGCAAGGAAGCCCCCGTGCTCGATCTCATTGTCCGCAACTGCACCCTGCCCGATGGCCGCAGCGGCCTCGACATCGCCATCCGCGACGGCCGCATCGTCGCCCTGCAGCCCCTACTGGCCGCCAGCGCCGCCGAGGAGCTGGACGCCGCAGGCCAGTTGGTCAGCCCGCCCTTCGTCGACGCCCACTTCCACATGGACGCCACCCTGTCCTACGGCCTGCCGCGGGTGAATGCCTCCGGCACCCTGCTCGAAGGCATCGCCCTGTGGGGCGAGCTGAAGCCGCAGCTGACCCAGGAGGCGCTGGTCGAGCGCGCCCTGCAGTACTGCGACTGGGCGGTGGCCAAGGGCCTGCTGGCGATCCGCAGCCACGTCGATGTCTGCGATCCGCGCCTGCTGGCGGTGGAGGCGCTGCTGTACGTGAAGGAGAAGGTCAAACCCTGGCTGGACCTGCAACTGGTCGCCTTCCCGCAGGACGGCCTGCTGCGCAGCGCCGGCGCGCTGGACAACCTCAAGCGCGCGCTGGACCTGGGCGTCGAGGTGGTCGGCGGCATCCCGCACTTCGAGCGGACCATGGCCGACGGCGCCGAATCGGTGCGCATCCTCTGCGAACTGGCCGCCGAGCGGGGCCTGCGCGTCGACATGCACTGCGACGAGTCGGACGACCCGCTGTCGCGGCACATCGAGACGCTCGCCAGCCACACCCAGCGCCTCGGTCTCGGCGGTCGGGTCACCGGCTCGCACCTGACCTCGATGCACTCGATGGACAACTACTACGTCTCCAAGCTGCTGCCGCTGATCGCCGAGGCCGGCGTCGCCGCGGTGGCCAACCCGCTGATCAACATTACCCTGCAAGGCCGCCACGACAGCTACCCGAAGCGCCGCGGCATGACCCGCGTGCCCGAACTGCTCGCCGCCGGCATTCCGGTCGCCTTTGGCCACGACTGCGTGATGGACCCTTGGTACAGCCTGGGCAGCGCCGACATGCTGGAGGTTGCCCACATGGGCCTGCACGTGGCGCAGATGACCGGCCAGAACGCCATGCGCGCCTGCTTCTCCGCGGTGACCAGCACCCCCGCTGCGATCCTCGGCCTGGACGGCTACGGCCTGGAGCCCGGCTGCCGCGCCGACCTGGTACTGCTGCAGGCGCGCGACCCGATCGAGGCGATCCGCCTGCGCGCCACCCGCCTGGCGGTGGTACGCGGCGGGCGCATCGTCGCCCGCACGCCCCCGGCAGTGGCCAGCCTGACACTGCCGGGGCGGCCGGCGACGGTGGACTGGCAGACGCTCCGGCCCTGACGTCTCGGCACGGGCGGGCGAGTCGGTCGACCAGCCAGGGCCTGTTTTGACAGGGATCTGTGGCGCTCCTACGCTGCTGATGCATCGACTCGATGCATGAGTGTCCAGGCCGGCCGCAAGCAGGGTGTCGTTTGTCCCTGCGGTGTGTGCGGCGGGTGCGGTTGTCGGGGTGTCGAGGCGGTGTTCCAGGGCGATTCCCGTGGGGGGCGAGTCGAGTCGCCTTTGTTCGGGCAATCCAGGGTCGGTCCGTTCTCGGTGGCTGCGCTGCGGCCCCGGCCGACCCGCAACGAGGAACACGTCATGAAATCGCTGCTGTTTGCCCTGTTGACCGTGCTGCCCGCCTCCGCGGCGCTGGCCGCGGACCCCGAGGTTCCCTATCCGAGCGGCTACCGGCATTGGCAGCACGTCAAGAGCATGGTGATCGAGCAGGGCCACCCGCTGTTCGATGCTTTCGGCGGTATTCATCATATCTATGCCAATGCGTCGGCTCTGGAAGGCTACCAGGCCGGCAAGTTTCCCGATGGCGCAGTCATCGTCTTCGACCTGCTGGAGGCCAATCGCGCCGACAGTGCGGTGACCGAGGGCGCGCGCAAGGTGGTCGGGGTGATGCACAAGGATGCGCAGAAGTACGCCGCCACCGGCGGCTGGGGCTTCGAAGGCTTCGCCGGCGGCGACCCGTCCAAGCGCGCAGTTGGCGCCAACGCGGCGACCGCCTGCTATGCCTGCCACGCTCCCGAGAAAGACCGCGACTACGTGTTCAGCCGTCCGCGCGATTGAGCCGTCTCGGCGCACAGCGGTGATGGCCTTCTTCGGCGTTGCGCGCCTGTGCGCCGCGGGCCACGTCGTGCTGATTGGCGGCGGCGAGCATCTCAGGACTGCCGCGCCATGATCCGCGCCATGCTCCAGCGCAGCCTGCTGTTCGCCCTGCTCTGGTGGGTGCTGGTGGAGGGGCGCCCGGACAGCTGGGGCCTCGGCCTGCTCGCGATCTGCGCGGCCCTGTGGGCGAGCCTGCGCCAGCTGCCTCCCGGCTCGAGACGCCTCAGTCTGACGGGGTTGCTCGGCTATCTGACCTTCTTCGTCAGCAACTCCGTGCGCGGCGGGGCGCAGGTCGCGTGGATGGCATTGCGCGGTCGCCAGGCGCTGCAGCCAGCCATACTGGAGTGGGAGATGGCCTTGCCGCCCGGTGCGCCCAGCGTGCTGTTGCTCAACACGCTGGGGCTGATGCCCGGCACCCTCGGAGTGGAGCTGACCGATGACCGCTTGCGCATTCATGTGGTCGATGAGCGTCTGCCGATCCTTGCCGAGGTGGCGGTACTGGAAGCGCACATTGCGCGGATGTTCGGAGTCGGCACATGACCGGATTGGAAATGCCCGTCGCGCTGTTCCTGCTTGCCAATCTGCTGGTGGCGCTGCTGGTTGCCGCGCACGGCCCGACCGCCGCCGACCGCATGCTGGTGGCACTGCTGTTCGGCACTACCGGGGTGGGCATCCTCGTTCTGCTGGCCCGCGCCGGGGGAAGGGGAGCGCTGGTCGACGTGGCGCTGGTCATCGCGCTGCTGGCCGCGATCACCGGCATCGCCTTCGCCCGGCGCGCCTGGCATGACAAGGAACACCCCGATGCTTGAAATGGCGAGTGGCGGCCTGCTCTGCATCGGTGCCTTCTTCTTCTTCGCCGGCACCCTCGGCCTGCTGCGCTTTCCCGACGTCTACTGCCGGCTGCACGCGCTGGCCAAGGCGGACAATCTCGGCCTCGGCTGCCTGCTGCTGGGGCTGGCGCTGCAAGCGGACAGTCTGGCTGCGGCCCTGAAACTGCTGCTGATCTGGCCGCTGGGGCTCGCCGCCAGTGCCGGGGTCAGCTATGCGATCGCCCGCCGTGCCGATGCGCTGGGCATCGCCCCGTGGCGGAGGAAGGACCCGTGAGCCTCGCCCTCGGCTTCGACCTGCTGCTGGCCAGCGCCCTGCTGTGGAGTGCCTGGCGCGCCCTCACCACGGTCAGGCTGGACCACGCGGTGGTGGTGTTCATCGTCTTCGGCCTGCTGATGGCGCTGGCCTGGGCGCGCCTGCAGGCCCCGGACATCGGTCTGGCCGAGGCGGCCATCGGTGCCGGGCTGAGCGGCGCGCTGCTGCTGGATGCCTACGGCGCGCTGCGCCGACGCGAAGCCGAGAGGAAGGCGCCATGAAGCGGCTGGTGGTCATCGCCGCCGCCCTGGCCTTCAGTCTGGCGCTGATCGCTACCCTGCTCGAATTGCCCGCGGCGACGATCGACCTGCGCCCGGCCGTGGCGGAGAACCTGGCGGCCAGCGGCGTGGCCCATCCGGTCACCGCCGTGCTGCTCAACTACCGCGGCTACGACACGCTGCTGGAAATCGCCGTGCTGCTGCTCGCCCTGTTTGGCATCCTGGCGCTTGGACTCGAGCGGCAGGTCTGCACCCTGCGCGCTGCCGAACGGCCGTTGCAGTTGCTGGCGCGCCTGGCCTCTCCGCTGATGGTCGTCGTTGCCGTCTACCTGCTGTGGGCCGGTGCCTGGCGACCGGGCGGGGCCTTCCAGGCCGGAGCTGTGCTGGCGGCCGCGGCCGTGTTGCTGCATCTCACCGAACTGCTGCCGGGCTGGCTGCAGCCGAGCGCCAGACTGCGCTGGGGGTTGGCCGGAGGCTTCCTCCTGTTTCTCGGCGTGGCGACGGCCATGCTGGCCCGCGGGGCACTGCTGGAGTACCCGCCGGCCCATGCCGGAGCGCTGATCCTGTTGATCGAAGCCGGTCTGACGTTCTCCCTCGGCCTGATCCTCGCCGGCCTGTTCCTGTTCATGACCTGCGACGAGGGGGGCGACTGATGACCAGCGGCCTGCTGTTCGCCATCGTCGGGGTGCTCCTGTTCACCATGGGCGGCGCCGGCGTGCTGCTCCTCGACCACCTGCTGCGGCGCATCCTCGCCTTCAACCTGATGGGCAGCGGCGCCTTCCTGGTTCTGGTCGGCCTTGCCCAGCGCCACGACGTGGCTGATCCGGTACCCCAGGCCATGGTCCTTACCGGCATCGTCGTCGCCGTGGCCGCCACCGCACTGGCCCTGGCCCTGGCGCGCCGCCTGCATGCACTGACGGGGCGCATGGAGCTGCCCGAGGCGGACGATGACTGACCCCGGCGCGTTGATGGTCTGGCTGATCCTGCTGCCGCTCGCCTGGGCCTGCCTGGCCTTCCTCCTCGGCTCTGGGCGTGGCGCGCAAGCGGCGATCATCGGCCTGGGGCTGCAACTGGGGCTGACCCTGTTGCTGGCGGTCATGCTGTCG
Organism: Pseudomonas linyingensis; assembly: GCF_900109175.1. Lineage (GTDB taxonomy): Bacteria > Pseudomonadota > Gammaproteobacteria > Pseudomonadales > Pseudomonadaceae > Geopseudomonas > Geopseudomonas linyingensis. The sequence continues at coordinate 84,513 of NZ_FNZE01000020.1, forward strand.
GGCGCTGGCGCGGCCAGCCATGCCGTCGGCGGCTGGCCGGCGCCGCTGGGCATCGCCCTGGCGGCGGACGGCCTGTCGGTGCTGATGTTGCTGCTCACCCAGCTGATCGCCCTGCCGCTGGCCGTCTATGCGCACGCCTACTTTGCCGCCGGCAGCGTGGAGGGCCGCTACTTCTGGCCGCTGACCGGCATCCTGCTGGCCGGCCTCAATGGGTTGTTCCTCTCCGCTGACCTGTTCAATCTCTACGTGACCCTCGAACTGGTCGGCCTGTCCGCCGTCGGTCTGGTCGCCGCAGGCGGCGGGGTGAGCCAGGTCGCCGCCGCGCTGCGCTACCTGTTCGCCGCCCTGGTCGGTTCCGGCGCCTATCTGCTCGGCGTGGCGCTGATCTATGGCGCCTACGGCACGGTATCGCTGGAAACCCTCGGGCCGCTGGTCGTGGCCGAGGCGCCGCGCGCGGTGTGGCTCGCCGGCGGCCTGATGCTGGTCGGGCTGATGCTCAAGACCGCACTGTTTCCCTTCCACTACTGGCTGCCGTCCGCCCACGGCGGCGCGCCGGCGCCGGTTTCCGCGCTGCTGTCGGCGCTGGTGGTCAAGGCGTCGTTCTACCTGATCCTGCGTCTGTGGCTGGACCCGTTCGGCGCCCTGGTGGCACGCGCCGAACTGCTCGCCTGGCTGCCGATGACGCTCGGCTCGGCAGCGATCCTGTGGGGCTCCTGGAAGGCGATCCGCGCCCCGCGCATCAAGATGCTGATCGCCTATTCGACCGTGGCGCAGCTCGGCTACCTGTTCCTGATCTTTCCGCTGTTGGGCACTGCCGGGGCGCGGCAGGCCGGCATGATGCATGTCTTCGCTCACGGCCTGGCCAAGGCCGCCATGTTCACGGCGGCAGGCGTGCTGATCAAGGTTACCGGGCAGGATACGGTGGCCGGATTGGCCGGGGTGGCAGGGCGCCGCCCCTTGAGTCTGTATGCCTTCGGGCTGGCCGGCATCACCATCATGGGCCTGCCGCCCTCGTCGGGCTTTCTCGCCAAGTGGCTGCTGATCGAGGCGGCGCTGCAACAGGGACACTGGATCATCGCCCTGATGGTGCTGGTCGGTGGTCTGCTGGCGACGGCCTACGTGTTCCGCGTGCTGCGCCAGGCCTTCCTGCGCGCGCCGCGGGCGGGCGAGCTGGTGGCGGTGCCGCGTACCCTGGAGCTGATGGCCTTCGTGCTGGCGGCGGCGAGCGTGCTGCTCGGACTGCGCGGTGTCGAGCTGATGGCGCTGCTGTCCATCGGGAGCGCGGCATGACCAGCCACGAGTTGTTGCCGCTGGCGGTGCTGGCCTCGTCGCTGCTGCCCGGCCTGCTCATCTTCGTCCTGCCGGAAGCCCGCCACGGCCTGCGTACGGCGCTCAACCTGTTTGCCGCGATTACCAAGCTGGTGCTGGTCGGCATCCTGATCGCCGGCGTGCATGCCGGCGAGGCCTACCAGGTCCGCTTTGCCGTGCTGCCCGGCCTCGATCTGGCCCTGAATGCCGATGCCCTGGGCATGCTGTTCATCACCCTGTCGGCGATTCTCTGGCTGTTCACCACCCTGTACGCCATCGGCTACCTGGAGGGCAAGCCGCACCGCAGCCGCTTCTTCGGCTTCTTCAGCGTCTGCGTCACTGCCACCATGGGCATCGCCATGGCCGCCAACCTGTTCACCTTCTTCGTCTTCTACGAGCTGCTGACCCTGTCCACCTTTCCCCTGGTGGTCCATAGCGGCAACGCCAAGGCGTTGCGGGCGGGCGCCATCTACCTGGCCTACACGTTGATCGGCGGCACGCTGCTGCTGACCGGCATCGTCTGGCTGAACCACCTGCTGGGGCATACCGAGTTCGCCCACGGTGGCATCGCAGAGGCCCTGGAGGCCGAACATGGCGGCGAGCTGAGGATCATCTTCCTGCTGCTGATCGTCGGCCTCGGCGTCAAGGCCGCGCTGGTGCCGCTGCACGGCTGGCTGCCCCAGGCCATGGTCGCCCCCGCGCCCGTCTCCGCCCTGCTGCACGCGGTGGCTGTGGTCAAGGCCGGCGCCTTCGGCATCGCCCGCGTCGTCTACGAGGTCTATGGCGTCGAACTCACCCAGTCCCTCGGCCTGCTCACCCCGCTGGCGATCGCCGCGGCGATCACCATCGTCTGGGGCAGCCTGCGCGCGCTGTTCCAGGACGACCTCAAGCGGCGCCTGGCCTACTCGACGGTGAGCCAGGTGTCCTACATCGTGCTCGGCGTCGCCCTGTTCGGCCCCATCGGCAGCATCGGCGGCCTGGTGCACCTGGTTCACCAGGGCATCATGAAGATCACCCTGTTCTTCTGCGCCGGCAACTACGCCGAGGCCCTCGGCATCCACAAGGTGAGCGAGATGGACGGCGTCGGCCGGCGCATGCCGCTGACCACCCTGGCGTTCAGCATCGCCGCCCTGAGCATGATGGGCGTGCCGTTCACCGCCGGCGCGGTGAGCAAGGCCTGGCTGATGGAGGGGGCGACGGTGGCCGGCATGCACTGGGCGATCTGGGTGCTGTGGGCTTCCAGCCTGCTCAATGCCGCCTACTTCCTGCCGATCCTCTGGCGCGCCTGGTTCCGCCACAGACCCTTCGCCTGGCCGCACGAGCCGACCCACACGCGGCAGTGGTACCACACCGCCTGGCTGCTGCTCATGCCGCCGCTGGTCACCGCCACCGCGGTGCTGGCCGCCGGCCTGTTCGCCGACACGGCCTGGAGCCCGCTGGCCTGGGCGCAGCTAATAGCCGAGCGGGAGTACCGGCTGGAAATACCGTGAGGTCACGGATGGGCTGATATGCGAATGCAATCGCACTGACGACAGGGTTGGAACAGGGTTGCTCACCACTTGTGGGGAGAGTCCATATGCGCATTGTTATACTTACTCGGGATTAAAGTTTTTGGTTTCATAGGGGCTTTCACTAATATTAAATTCTTTTGCTTTCCATGAGTTTTCTGGTTTGTACATGGCTATTGATAAAAATGCAGGATTTTCTTGGAATCCAATAAAATAGCTTAGGGTCGCGTAGCGCCCATCAATGCTTTTTTCTGACAGCAGTTTGTGAAAGCGATAATCCCCATATTTTTCGAGTTTGGCAGAGATATTTGATTTTTCAGCAAGCCCTTGAGGTGTGCTCCAGTAGGTTTTTCCGGGATAAAGATGGTCGACTGCTTTTTGAAATTTTTTGGCTGCGATCATTTTTATGAAATTTTCGGGAATTTCGTCGTAGTTTTCCGCCGCAAAGGCGTTGGCACTAACTGATAGAAAAGCGGAAAGAAATATTGGTGCGATTGCTTTCATGCTGGCTTTGATCTTGCCCAGCAGTCGTGGACACGGGTTTAAGCACTCATCCGGGCCTCGAAGGCCTCCGGGCTGATGTGCCCCAACGTGCTGTGACGCCGCT
>NZ_FNZE01000015.1 GCF_900109175.1 Pseudomonas linyingensis
GTCAACGAGGAATCCGTCGGCACCGACCTGGGCCTCGTGGCCCCGAGCGATGTCGATGGCGACAGCCTGACCATCACCGTGACCGGCCTGCCGACCCTGGGCAGCGTGACCCTGGCCGACGGCACCGCCGTCACCAACGGCCAGACCCTGACCAGCGCCCAGCTGACCGGCCTCAAGTACAACGCCCCGGCCGACTACAACACCGGTGACACCGTCGGCACCTTCACCTACAGCGTGAATGACGGCACCACCACGGTCACCGGCACCGTCACCCTCGGGGTGACCCCGGTGAATGACGCGCCGGTGGCCGAGACCGATAGTGTCTTTGTCAATGAAGGCTCCACGAGCACTTTCGGCAGCGTGCTGGACAACGATATGGATGCGGACTTGGACAGCCTGACCGTCGTGCAGTTTGCCACCAGCAACGTTGCTACGCCGACAGTGGCAAACGGCAGCAATTCGATTACCACTGCTCTTGGCGGGGCAGTGGTCATGAATGCCGACGGCAGCTTCAGCTACATTGCGCCGGTTCTCGATCATAGTTCTTCAAGCCAGAGGACCGACAGTTTCGTCTACCGCAGCTCGGATGGTGAGCTGCAGTCGGGATGGACAACCGTGAATATCATTGTGCTCGACTCGGCGCCGGATACTAACGACGACGAGGACAGCGTCGCTATCGGTGCAACCATCACCGGTAATGTGATTACCGGAGAGGGCGGCGATGCGCCGGGAGGGGCGGATATCTTCGCCGATGCACCGGCCACGGTGGTTAGCGTCTCCTTGGGAGGTACGACCTACTCGATTCCGGCTGGTGGGCGGACGCTGGTGACCGTCAACGGTACGCTGGTGATCCAACAGGACGGCAGCTACTCCTATACTGCGATGGGGCAGATCAACGTTGACTCGTCTGAATCCGTGGATCGGTTCGACTACCGACTGGCCGACGGGGATGGCACGATTTCCGCTCCAGCGACATTGACCATTACGGCAGGCAACAGCATCAGCTTCAGTTATGCCGAGAACCAGGCGATGGGCGCGGTGCTGGGCACTGTCCAGGCCACCAGCCCGAGCGGCCACGCGGTGAGCTACGCGATCACCGGCGGCAACGCCGACGGTTACTTCACCATCAACAGCGCCGGTGGGATCAGCCTGACTCCGGCCGGCGCAACATCGCTGGCTAACAATTACGAAGCTCTGGACAACCTCCACAGCCTGACGGTGACAGTGACCAGCAGTGCCGGTGTCAGTCGCGACATCGCGGTCAGCCTTGCGGAGACCGACAGAAACGATGCGCCGGTGAACAGCCTGCCGGTGAACTATACGATGGACGAGGACACCACACTCAAGCTGAGCGGTCTTTCCGTGGCGGACATCGATGCCGGCGCGGGCAGCATTTCGGTCACTCTCAGCGTGAGCCGCGGGACACTCACGGCCGCCACTGCGAACGGTGTGACCGTGAGCGGCTCGGGTAGCTCCAGCGTGGTGCTCAGCGGCACGCTCGCCAACATCAATGCCTATCTCGCCGACGCGGCCACGCAGCCTGCGTATACGCCGCTGCTGGATGACAGCGGTACGGTCGCGCTGACCATGACCAGCAACGACCTCGGCAATAGCGGGCCGGGTGGCGCACTGACCGATACCGACAGCATCGACATCACCATCAATCGGGTGGCCGATGCGCTGGAGGGCAGCAATGTCGCGCTGCTGGTCGGCGCGCCTGTGGCCAATACCCTCGATTTCGGCAGCAACATTACCGGTCTGCAGAGTAAAAATAACTACAGTTTCCCGAGTGGGATCTTGCTGTCTACTGGTGATCCGACCAAGACGTTCAACTGGTCCACCGGCAACCTGCTGGGAGTGACGTCTCCTGGCGAGAACGGTACCGAAAGCCAGCGCATCAATGATGCTGACAAGATCGAGCTGAACTTCCCGACGGGGATGCAGTACATGGCGCTCAAGCTCAAGAACGCAGGTAACGACTCCATCCTGATCCGCAGCGATCTTCAGGTCGGCGAACTCACCGGCGGCGTGCTCAGCGGGACCATTACTTCGTCGTCCGGGATCACCCTCTCGTCCACCAACCTCAAGGTCAGCCTGATACTGGAAGTGGCTGGACAGGTAACGCCGGTTACCGTGCAGGCTACGGTGAACTCTGGCGGCACTTGGTCGGTGTCCTACAGCGGCGTTACCGGCACCATCACCAAGGCAACCGTCGCCGCCTATCTCGACGGCAGCCTGTTCAACCAAGGCGGCAATACCTCGGCGAATGTGTCCTACTCGATCAGCTCCGACATGCAGAGCCTGTCGATTGCCCAAGACACACTGAATACCTACAGCAAGAACAACGATGGCTTCCAGATCGAGTACATCGATCTCAGTGCAGCTCCCTCCGGTACAACCACATATAGCTACCCGATCGATCTCTATGGCGTGATCCAGGACGCCGTGGGTACGCCGGAGTCTTTCAGCGGACTGACCCTGAGCGATCTGCCCGCCGGCGTAGCCCTCAGCATATGGAGCGAAGACGACCAGGCGTATCATGAGATCGCCCCGGATGCGCAGGGCGTGTATGACTTGAGTGCGTACAGCGACCTGCTGAGCACACCAACTGTATCGGGTACCGACAAGATCTATCTGGTCAGTGCCGGGCTACTGCCTAGCGGGTTCGCTCCCACTCTTACCGTCGAGATAGCCGATGGTGCGAGCATCGCCAAGACGATCCTAGGAGGTTCTGCCGACTCGACATTCGCCGGCAGCGTCGGCAATGACTACATCAGCGGCGGTGCGGGCATCGATACGCTGATCGGTAATGAGGGTAACGACATACTCTTGGGCGGCACGGGGGCCGACAGATTCGTCTGGCAAACCGGCGACACCGGCCAGGATGTGCTCAAGGATTTCAATGCCAGCGAGGGCGACCGCATCGATCTAAGCGATCTGCTGCAGGGTGAAAATGCGCTGAATATCCTCGACTACCTGCGCGTGGATACCGCCACGTCCACCCTGCAGATCAGCAGCGCGGGCACACTGGCCGCCGACGGCAGCAATGCCGATGTGACCATTCGGCTTGAAAACGGTGGGCTGGGTGTGGATCTGAACCCTGGCGGCCTGAGTCACGATGATCTGGTCAGCTCGCTGATCGCGGGTGGCGATCCGCTGGTCAAGATCGGTTGACCTCAAGCGGGAAGGCCTCCGCCACCATCGGTGGCGGAGGCCTTTTCCTGTCAGCAAAGGCTTGCTGCGCCAGGGGCGCAGAGATAGTAATGAGGAGTGGGGCATGGTGTATGGGAACGATGATGCGGGCGATCCGCTGCGTCTCGGGGTGAAGGAGAGCTGTGACTGTTCGGCAGGCAGTGGGGAGGGGGCCGCGCGCAGGCTGGAGGACAGTCTGCTGCGTCTGCAGCAGAGCGATCTGGAGATGATCCGGGTGCTGGAGGATCTGATCCACCTGCTGATTCACAAGCGGATGGTGCGCATCACCGATCTGCCGGAGGTCGCCCAGGCCAAGCTGAGCGAACGGAGCAGGACGCGCGATGCACTCGGTGGCCTGACGGGCCTGATCAATGACGAGGAGCAGGGGCTGATCTGATCGCCCTCTGCTCGTAGTCCCGAGCTGCACATCTCCCGAAGGGGCGGTTATTCTGGAACCCCGCCCCGTGCGTCCCTACAGCTACTGCGCAGTTCGGGGGTCGGTTCGCCGAACAGGTGGCCCTGCACGCCGGCAATCCCCATGTCACGCAATACCTGCCATTCGCCAGCGGTTTCGACCCGCTCGGCCAGCAGCGGAAGGTCGATGCTGTGGGCGGCTCGCTGCATGGCATCGATGAACAGACGCTTGTCGCTCTCCCGGTCGATAGCGCGGATGTAGCTGCCGTCGATCTTCAGGTAGCTCAGACCGAGCCTGGCCAGGTTGCCTATCATGCTGAAGCGCCCGCCGAAGTGCTGCAGGCCGAGGCCGCATCCCAGACGGCGCAGGTTCCGGGTCAGCGCCTCCAGCGCGGCGGGATCGGGCACTTGGTTCTCGTCCAGGTCCAGGGTCAGGCGTGAACTCAGTTCGCGGTTGTCCTCGAGCAGCCGGTACAAGCGCTCCAGCGCCTGCGGCTCGTGCAGCAGGTGCGGGGACAGGCTGAGGGCTAGGCGCTGGTCGTTGCCCCGTAGCTGCCGCAACGTGCGCTCGAGCATGGCCAGATCCAGGCGGGTGGTCCAGCCGAAACGCTCCAGCCAGGGCAGGAAGCGTCCGGCCGCGAGCACCTGGCCCTGCTCGTCGTACAGGCGCGCCAGTATCTTGTGATGCAGGATCCGGTCCGGCTCCCGGGCATCGACCACCGGTTGGAAGTAGAGCTGGAGCTGGTCTTCGCGCAAGGCCCGGTCGAGCAGGGCGTACCAGTAGTGGCTCGGGTCTTCGGCAGGCGGCACCTCGGCCAGCTCATGGATGGCCCAGGGGTGGGCCGGCTGTGCCGCTGCCTGGGTCAGTGCCAGATCCAGGGCGCGATGCAGGCCGGCTGCTTCGTCGCCGGCAGCGAAGGCCACCAGGCCGATATGGGCGACCGGCAGGCAGTCGCAGGCGCCGGTCTGCTGCAAGCTGCTCAGGGCCTGATCGATTCGCTGCGCCAGCTGTTCTGCCTCGGCGCGTTGCAGGCCGGCGGCGAGCAGCAGAAACTTGCCGCCCCGGGGGCGGGCCACCAGGAAGCGGCCTTCACTCAGTTGCTGCAGCTGCTCAGCAATGCTCTTGAGCAACTGGTCGGTCCGCTGTTCGCCAAGACGCTGGTTGAGCCCGAGCAGGTCATTGACCTCGAGCTGGAGGAGAAAGCCGCTGCTGGCCCGCTCTTCACCGGCGAGGCAGGCGTGAAGCTGCAGGTCGAAATAGCGCTGGTTGGCCAGCCCGGTCAGCCGGTCCTGGTAGGCTTCATCGCGCAGCCTTTCGCTGCGAGCGGCCTCTTCGGCGAACAGGCTCCTGAGCTTGTCCACCATCTGGTTCATCGCCTGGACGACTCTGCGGAACTCCGGAGTGCTCGGCAGTTCACTCTGGGTGAAGAACTCGCGGCGGGCAATGGCCTGTGACTGTTCGACCATGTGATCCAGGGGGTGCAGGCGCCGCTTGAGCAGCAGGCCGCCGAGCACGATGCAGGCCAGGCTGACGAGAGCCTGCCAGAGCAGGTTGCCCTGGGCGCTTTTCCAGAGCTTGCCGATGGCGAACAACGGGTGGCTGACCACCTCGACTCGGGCGGCACGTTGCCAGCCGTCGCTGACGATGGCATCGCCGCGGGCGGACTCCAGATCCACCAGACGGGAGAACCACTGCGGCGCCTCGTCGCTCACCGGCACTCCGCTGCGTTCGACCAGCACCTCGTCGCTGTCCGGGGCGAGCACACGGATGCTTTCGAAATAGCCGCTGTCGAAGACCGAGCTGACCATCAGCTCGACCATGGTCCGGTCGTTGTTGATGTGCGGGGCCAGCGACAGGCCGAGGGCGGTCGCCGCGTCTTGGGCGTGGCTGCGCAGCTGGGCGACCTGCTGTTCGCGGGAGCTTTCCACGCCGATCAGGAGGCTGCCGGAGAAGCTCGCCAGCATCAGTATGCAGATGGCGATGAACAGCTGCTTGAACAATGACATCAACGGCCCCTTGTTTTCCTATGGAAATCCTTCGGCATGCATTTTCCGCAGCAGGTCCTGCCAGCGCGACAGGTGCTTGCTGTCGCCCACCTGTCGGCCGCTGCCGCTCCAGAGTCCTTCGGCATTGAAGGCATAGACCGGCACCAGGTCGGTACGTCGATTCGCTGGCTCGATGGCATCGATCAGGTTGTCCAGTACCAGCGGGGTAGCCCTGGGATGTGGGTAGTAGGTCAGCACCATGTGCGCCTGGTTCAGTGCGCGCGCCTTGACGTAGGTGACGTGCAGTTTGTCGCTGGGTACGCCGAGATGGCGCAGGCTGAAGTACTTGGCGATGGCGAAGTCCTCGCAGTCGCCTGCGCCCTTGTACAGCGCCTCCACCGGCGTTGCCCAGTAGTCCCTGACATGCCACAGCTCGATATCGTCGCGAAAGCGCAGGCGCAGATTGAAGAAGCGGTTGACGGCCTGCAGCTTCTCCTGCTCGCTGGCGCTGCCATGTTCTCTCAGCAACTGTTGCCAGGCGTCAAGGTTCTCGCGGCCCGCGCTCTGAGTCCCGTAGAGCTGTTCGGCACGCCGGGCGATCAGGCTGAAATCCCAGGCCGACGCCAGCCCGCAGAGACCCAAGGCAAGAAGCAGGATGGCAAGTCTGCGGCGCAGCGAGTCGCTCCGTGGTGCAGTCGGCAGGGCCCTCGTCTCGCATTTCAAAGGCGCCCCGGCTTAGCCTTCGTCCGGCCACAGGCGAATCGGCTTGCCTTCATCCGGCCACAGCTGCAGCTGGTCGAGCGGCGACACGTCCCAGCGGCGGATGTGCTCCAGTGCCTGGAAGAAGCGGGCCTCCTGCTCCATCAGGGCCGGCGGGCAGGCCCGGCGGGTGCTGCCGACCTGGCTGAAGCGCAGGATCTCGCCTTCCACGCCGTAACCGGCGAACCAGTGGTTGCAGCCACCGGTGCCGTAGGCGCGGTCGTCGGCGCCGAAGGTGATGGTCAGGTGGCTACCATCGAGCAGCGGCCGCTCGCCGATCCATTCGACGCGGTAGGTGCGTTCCTGCTCCAGGGCCGGCGGAGGGGTGGCGCAGCCGGCCAGGGCCAGGGCGATGGCGGCCGGACTGGCGGTGAAGGTGGTGCGCAGCATCAGGCCTCCTGGGCGTGGCAGCGAGGGCAGAGGTGACGGCCGGCGCGGTTGTGCCAGCCCAGTTCGGCGATGCGTGCTTCGGCGGCCGGAGCGCGGGCCGCCTCGCCCAGCTTGCCGTCGACGGCGAACTCGAAGTCCAGCTGCGCCCCGCAGCCGTCGCAGTCGACCTGCCACTGCAGGATGTTCAGCTCCTTGAAGGCCGGCCCCTTGGCCACCGCCAGCCACTGGCCGGGCGGGTTGATCAGGTGGCGGACCTTGTCCACCACCAGGCGCATGGACAGGTCGCGACTGCCCTTGAGGGTGACCAGCAGGCTGTCGCCGGTCTTGATCGAGCCGCCGTTGCCGGTGACCTGATAGAGGCCAGGTGCCAGCGCGCGGCATTCGGTGAGGGTGTGCTGCGGGTTGAGCAGGGTGTAGCGGAAATCGTGTTCGGTCATGGGGCCTCCGGGAGGGGCGCGCATGCTAGCACGCCGCCAGTGGTTGATCAGGGCTGCACGCGGTTGCAGGGGCGGCCGGCTTGCCAGGCGGCGACATTGTCCAGCGTGGTGTTGGCGATTGCTGCCAGCGCCTCGTGGGTGAGGAAGGCCTGGTGGGCGGTGACGATCACGTTGGGGAAGGTCAGCAGGCGGGCCAGCACGTCGTCCTGCAGCGGCTGGTCGGAGCGGTCCTCGAAGAACAGGTCGGCCTCCTCCTCGTAGACATCCAGCCCCAGGTAGCCGAGCTGGCCGCTTTTCAGTGCCTCGATCAGCGCCGGGGTATCCACCAGCGCGCCGCGGCCGGTGTTGATCAGCATGGCGCCAGGCTTCATTCGCTGCAGGCTGTCCTGGTCGATCAGGTGGCGGGTGGCTGGCGTCAGCGGACAGTGCAGGCTGACGATGTTGCAGGCCGCCAGCAGGGCGTCGATAGCGACGAACTGCGCGCCGAGCGCCGTGAGGCTGGCGTCGGGGTGCGGGTCGTGGAGCAGCACGCGGCAGCCGAAGCCGAGCATGATGCGCGCGAACACCGCACCGATCTGGCCGCTGCCGATCACCCCGACAGTCTTGCCGTGCAGGTCGAAGCCGGTCAGCCCGTGCAGGGAGAAGTCGCCCTCGCGGGTGCGGTTGAAGGCCCGATGGATGCGCCGGTTCAGCGCCATGACCAGCGCCACCGCGTGCTCGGCCACCGCGTGGGGCGAGTAGGCCGGCACCCGCACCACCGGCAGGCCGAGGGCCTGGGCGGCGTGCAGGTCGACATGGTTGTAGCCGGCCGAGCGCAGGGCGATCAGCCGGGTGCCGCCGGCCTGCAGCCGGGCGAGTACCGCTGCCGACAGGTCGTCGTTGACGAAGGCGCAGACCACCTCGGCGCCGGCGGCCAGGGCGGCGGTGTCGGCATCCAGGCGCGCCTCGAGAAAGTGCAGGTCGTGGCCGTGGGACGGGTTGGCGGCCAGAAAGCTGTCGCGGTCGTAGGGCTTGCTGCTGAACAGGGTGATGCGCACGGGAGGTTCCTGCTGATGCTGACTAGGACGCCGCTTCGGAGGCGGGGTGGGCGGCCTGCTCGGCCAGGCGGCTGATTGCGGCATCCAGTTCGTCGAGGGCGACGCTGGCCGGCGCGTTCTGCTTGAGCAGGCTTTCGCTGCGCTGGCAGGCGGCGCGCAGCTGCGGCACGCCGCAGTAGCGGGTGGCGCCATGCAGGCGATGGATGCGCTCGAGCAGGGCGGCGCTGTCGTTGCTGGCGCGGGCCTGGCGAATGGCCTGCTGGTCGGCGGCCAGCGAGTCGAGCAGCATGGCCAGCATGTCGGCGGCCAGATCGGCCTTGCCGGCAGCCAAGCGCAGGCCTTCGGCCGGGTCGAGCACCAGCAGCTCGGGGGCCGCGCTGCCGCGCTCGGGCAGGGGCGGCTCGACGGGCTCGCCGTTGTGCAGCGCCAGGCCGGTCCACTTCAGCACCACCTGGGCCAGCTGGCGCTCGCTGATCGGCTTGGTCAGATAGTCGTCCATGCCGCACTGCAGCAGGGCGCGTTTCTCGCTGGCCAGGGCGTGGGCGGTCAGCGCGACGATCGGCATGGGCGGCTGGCGGTGCTCGGTTTCCCACTGGCGGATCGCCTCGGTGGTTTCCCGGCCATTCATGCCGGGCATCTGCACGTCCATGAACACCAGGTCGAAGCGCTCCTGCTGCACCGCGCGCAGGGCGTCGTAGCCATTGTCGACCGCGCGGACCTGGGCGCCCATGTCGCCGAGCAGGGTTTGCACCAGCATCAGGTTGGCGGGGTTGTCGTCGACGCACAGCAGTCGCGGTGCCCGGCTGCTGGCCACCGGGCTGGCCGCGTGCTGCTCGAGCCGCTGCACGCGCGGGCTGAGCAGGTCGGTCAGGGTGCGCTGCAGCTTGCGCGTGCAGACCGGCTTGGCCTGCAGGTGGCCGTAGTTTTCCGGCAGGCTGGCGTGATACAGCGCCTGCTCGGTGGTCGGGCACAGCAGCAGGGCTTGGCAGCCCTGCTGGTTGAGCTCCCACAACTGGCGGCTCAGCCGCTCGGGGGGATGCTCGCGGGTGTCGATGCCGATCAGGGCGATGCCCAGCGGTGCGCTGCCGTGCTGGCGCAGGGCGGCTTCCTCGATCAGGGTGTCGAGGCTGCTGAATTCGATCACCTGCATGCCGCAATCCTCGAGCTGGTGACGCAGCGACTGGCGGGCCAGATCGTGGCTTTCCAGCAGGGCGGCGTAGCGCCCGCCGAGCAGGGCGCGCGGCAGCTCGTCGCCGTCGGCGGCGGCCTTGGGCAGATTGAGCAGCACCCAGAATTCGGCGCCTTCGCCGCTCTCGCTGGACACGCCGATCTCGCCACCCATCTGTTCGATCAGGCGCTTGGAGATCACCAGGCCGAGGCCGGTGCCACCGGCCTGGCGCGAGCTAGAGTTGTCGACCTGGGTGAAGGCCTGGAACAGCGTGCGCTGCTCCGTCTCGGACAGGCCGACGCCGCTGTCCTGCACGCTGATGCGCAACTGGGCGTGGTCGCCCAGGTCTTCCTCGAGCATGGCGCGCACCACGATGCTGCCGCTGCGGGTGAACTTGATGGCGTTGCTCACCAGGTTGGTGAGCACCTGCTTGAGGCGCAGCGGGTCGCCGACCAGGGCCTGCGGAGTGTCGCGGTAGATCAGGCTGACCAGCTCGAGCTGCTTTTCGTGGGCGGCCGGGGCGAGGATGGTCAGGGTGTCCTGGATCAGGTCGCGCAGGTTGAACGGCACCTGGTCGAGGACCAGCTTGCCGGCCTCGATCTTGGAGAAGTCGAGGATCTCGTTGATGATCGCCAGCAGGCTGTCGGCGGACTTCTCGATGGTCGCCAGATAGTCCTGCTGGCGACCGTTGAGCCCACTCTTCTGCAGCAGGCCGGTGAAGCCGAGGATGCCGTTGAGCGGGGTGCGGATCTCGTGGCTCATATTGGCGAGGAACTCGGACTTGATCCGGCTGGCCTCGAGAGCCTCCTTGCGCGCCAGACTCAACTCGATGTTCTGCACCTCGATGGTTTCCATGGTGTTGCGCAGGTCTTCGGTGGCCTGCTCGACGCTCAGCTGCAGCTCCTCGTTGGCATTCTGCAGCGACTCGGCCATACGGTTGATGCCGGCGGCCAGTTCGTCCAGCTCGCGGCTGGCGAAGGTCGGCAGGCGGGTGTGCAGCTGACCGTCGCGGATCTGCGCGACGCCATGGCTGATCTGCTCCAGCGGCTCGTTGATCGCCCGGCTCATGCGCAGGGCGAGCAGGGCGCTGAGCATCAGCCCACCCAGGGTAAGCAGCAGGCTGGCCAGCAGGCTGCGGTAGCTCTGCACCAGGGTGCCCTGGTGGGACAGCTCCAGTTCGATCCAGCCGAGCAGGCGGTCGTTTTCGTTGAGCGGCGCATGGCCGCCGAGCTGGCGGTGGTGGCCGTAGACCGGCAGCAGGAAGCGGGTGGCGCTGACGCTGCTGACCTGGGTGAGCTGGTTGGGCAGGCGCTCGGGCGGCTCGGTGCGCATGCGCGGGCCGGCATGGGCGAGGAGGGCACCCTGCGGATCCAGCAGGCTGAGGGCGCGCACGTCGGTCTGCTCTAGGGTCTGGATGGCCAGACGCTCGAGCAGCGGGGTGTCTCGGGCGGCCAGCAGGCGGGCTCCCAGCGGGGCTAGGTGCTCGACCAGCAATTGACCGCGCTCGGTCAGCTGGCGGTTCATCTGCGCCAACTGCACGTAGACGAAATAGCTGCCAAGGACCAGCGCCAGCAGGCTGGTGGGTAGCAGGGTCAGCAGCAGCACACGGCCCTTGATGCCGAGATTATCGAACACGCAGATTCTCCGCTGCATTGGGGTGGCGGCAGTGTAGCGCCTTGCCGGGGGTGGACAAAGCAGTGCGCGGCGGGATGTGGAACAAGGCAATATTCCGGCTATTACCTATATAGCTAGCAGGAATATCCTACTGCCGTGCCGTGTTATCGGCCCGCGGTGTTTGCCGCTATCATAGACACCCTATTTGTCGCTGCGAAAAGCCGAGCGTGCCATGACCGTGCAGTTTCCCACCATTGCCGACTGCGTCGGCAACACCCCGCTGGTGCGCCTGCAGCGCCTGCCGGGCGAAACCTCCAACACCTTGCTGGTCAAGCTGGAGGGCAACAATCCGGCCGGCTCGGTGAAGGATCGGCCGGCGCTGTCGATGATCAGCCACGCCGAACTGCGCGGCGACATCCGCCCCGGCGATACGCTGATCGAGGCCACCTCCGGCAACACCGGCATCGCCCTGGCCATGGCCGCGGCGATCAAGGGCTACAAGATGGTCCTGATCATGCCGGACAACATGAGCGCCGAGCGCAAGGCGGCGATGAGCGCCTACGGCGCCGAGCTGGTGCTGGTGAGCAAGGCCGAGGGTATGGAGGGCGCTCGTGACCTGGCGCTGCAGATGCAGAGCGAAGGGCGCGGCAAGGTGCTCGACCAGTTCAGCAACCTGGACAACCCGCTGGCCCACTACGAGAGCACCGGCCCGGAGATCTGGCGGCAGACCCAGGCCACCATCACCCACTTCATCAGTTCCATGGGTACCACCGGCACCATCATGGGCGTGTCGCGCTACCTCAAGGAGCAGAATCCAGCGGTGCAGATCGTTGGCCTGCAGCCGCAGGAAGGCTCGGCGATTCCCGGCATCCGCCGCTGGCCGCAGGAATACCTGCCGAAGATCTTCGATGCCAGCCGGGTCGACCGGGTGATCGACATGGCGCAGAGCGAGGCCGAGGAGGTCATGCGCCGTCTGGCCCGCGAGGAAGGCATCTTCTGCGGCGTCTCCTCCGGCGGCTCGGTGGCCGCCATGCTGCGCCTGTCGCGCGAGGTGGAGAACGCGGTGATGGTGGCGATCATCTGCGACCGCGGCGACCGCTACCTGTCCACGGGGGTCTACGACGCCCCGCGGGCCTGATCGCCGGCTCGCGCGAGCGTGGGTCGACGCTGAACGTTTTCTCCGGCGCGCCTGGCGCGCCCTACACTATTTGCAGGTTGCCTGATGGCCAAACGCAACACGGGGCTGCGCTTCCAGCCGAGCGGCGGTTCACGCGCCGTACAACTGCCGGTCGGCAAGAAGCAGCGCCTTGCCATCGAGCGGGTGGCCCACGACGGTCGCGGCATTGCCCATGAAGGCGGACGCACCTGGTTCGTCGCCGGGGCGCTGGCCGGCGAGCAGGTCGAGGCGCGGGTGCTGGCCGCGCGCAGCCAGGTGGTGGATGCGCGGGTCGAGCGGGTGCTCGAGGCCAGTCCTCTGCGCCGTGTTGCGCCCTGTGCGCTGGCCGGGCGCTGTGGTGGCTGCACCCTGCAGCATCTGCCGCATGGCGAGCAGGTTGCCCTGAAACAGCGCAGCCTGGCCGAGCAGCTGCACCGTCTGGCCGCGCTGGAGCCGCAGGAATGGGCGCCGCCGCTGCTCGGTCCGGAGTTCGGCTACCGGCGCCGGGCGCGCATTGCGGTGCGCTGGGAGGCGAAAAGCCGGCAGCTGGAGGTGGGTTTTCGTGCGACGGCAAGTCAGGCGATAGTCGATCTGGACCAGTGCCCGGTGCTGGTCCAGGCTTTGCAACCACTGCTCGTCGCCCTGCCGGACGTGCTGCGCCGCCTGCGCAAGCCGCAGGCCATCGGCCATGCCGAGCTGTTCCATGGCACCGCCAGCGCGCTGCTGGTGCGCCATACCCAGCCGTTGCCGGAGGAAGATCGCCAGTTGCTGCGCACCTTCTGCAGCGAGCACGGCGCCCAGTTGTGGTGGCAGGGCGAGGGCGAACCGCAGGCGGACGATCCGGCGCAGGCGCTGGGTTACCGATTGGATGCCTATGGCCTGACCCTGGCCTGGCGGCCGGGGGATTTCGTCCAGGTCAATGCGCCGGTCAATGACCTGATGCTGGCGCAGGCACTGGACTGGCTGGCGCCGCAGGCGGGCGAGCGGGTGCTGGATCTGTTCTGCGGTCTGGGCAATTTCGCCCTGCCGCTGGCGCAGCGGGCGGCCGAAGTGGTCGGCGTGGAGGGTGTGCAGGCGATGGTCGAACGTGCGACGGCCAATGCCGCGGCCAACGGCTTGGGCAATGCGCACTTTTATCGAGCGGACCTGTCTCAGCCATTGGCTGAGGCGGCCTGGGCCAAAGGTGGCTTCGCCACCGTGCTGCTGGACCCGCCGCGCGACGGTGCGGCGGCGGTGGTCGGCCAGCTGCGCAGCCTCGGCGCGCGGCGGGTGCTCTATGTGTCGTGCAACCCGGTCACCCTGGCGCGCGACGCGGCCCTGCTGGTGCAGCAGGGCTACCGGCTGAAACGCGCCGGTATTCTCGACATGTTCCCGCAGACGGCGCATGTCGAGGCGATGGCATTGTTCGAAGCGGATGCGGAGCGTCCGTAACGGGTCGCTGGAGAAGAGGACGCGCGCAGAGCCGTCGCTGCTCCACGACCTGCCAATGGACCGGCCCACAGAAGGTCGGCGCAATCAGGGCCTGCAGGTGGCCCTGGACCCAGCGTGACGTGTGTCGCGCGGTGGCAGGAAAGGTAAAAAGACGATGGTACAGGTAAGAGCGCAACAGCCGGTCAATACCGACGGCAGCATCAACCTCGAGGCCTGGCTGGATCACGTCCTCGGCGTCGATCCGGCCCTGGATCGCGACAGTTTGCGCAAGGCCTGCGAGTTCGCCCGCGAGGCCGAGCAGCAGGCGATCGCCGTCCAGCACATCTGGGCCGAAGGCACGTCCAGTTTCCGCACCGGCCTGGAGATCGCGGAGATTCTCGCCGATCTGCGCCTCGACCAGGAGTCGCTGGTCGCCGCGGTGCTCTACCGTGCGGTGCGCGAGGGCAAGGCCAAGCTGGAGGCGGTGGAGAAGCACTTCGGCGCGCCGGTGGCCAAGCTGATCGAAGGCGTGCTGCGCATGGCGGCGATCAGCGCCAGCCTCAACCCGCGCCAGTCGCTGGTCCTCGGCACCCAGGCGCAGGTCGAGAACCTGCGCAAGATGCTGGTGGCGATGATCGACGACGTGCGCGTGGCGCTGATCAAGCTGGCCGAGCGCACCTGCGCGATCCGCGCGGTGAAGAACACCGACGACGACAAGCGCTACCGGGTGGCCCGCGAGGTGTTCGACATCTACGCGCCGCTGGCCCATCGTCTCGGCATCGGCCACATCAAGTGGGAACTCGAGGACCTGTCGTTCCGCTACCTGCAGCCCGATCAGTACAAGCAGATCGCCAAGCTGCTGCACGAGCGGCGCCTCGACCGCGAGCAGTACATCAACAAGGTGATGCAGCAGCTGCGCGAGGAGCTGACCGCCACCGGGGTCGAGGCCGACATCAGCGGCCGGGCCAAACACATCTACTCGATCTGGCGCAAGATGCAGCGCAAGGGTCTGGAGTTCAGCCAGATCTACGACGTGCGCGCGGTGCGCGTGCTGGTGCCGGAGGTGCGCGACTGCTACACCGCCCTCGGTATCGTGCACACCCTGTGGCGGCACATTCCCAAGGAGTTCGACGACTACATCGCCAATCCCAAGGAAAACGGCTACCGCTCGCTGCACACCGCGGTGCTCGGCCCCGAGGGCAAGGTGCTGGAGGTGCAGATCCGCACCCACGCCATGCACGAGGAGGCCGAGCTGGGCGTGTGCGCGCACTGGCTGTACAAGGGCACCGACGTCAAGTCCGGCTCCAGCCACTATGAAGAGAAGATCGCCTGGCTGCGCCAGGTGCTCGAGTGGCACGAGGAACTCGGCGACATCGGCGGCCTGGCCGAGCAGCTGCGCGTCGACATCGAGCCCGACCGGGTCTACGTGTTCACCCCCGACGGCCATGCCATCGACCTGCCCACCGGCGCCACGCCGCTGGACTTCGCCTACCGCGTGCACACCGAGATCGGTCACAACTGCCGCGGCGCCAAGGTCAACGGGCGCATCGTGCCGCTCAGCTACAGCCTGCAGACCGGCGAGCAGGTGGAAATCATCACCGGCAAGCACGGCTCGCCGAGCCGCGACTGGCTCAACCCCAACCTCGGCTACGTGACCACCTCGCGGGCGCGGGCGAAGATCGTCCACTGGTTCAAGCTGCAGGCGCGCGACCAGAACGTGATTGCCGGCAAGAACTACCTCGAGCGCGAGCTGAACCGCCTGGCGCTGCAGGGCGTCGACTTCGAGCGTCTGGCCGAGAAATGCAACCTGAAGGCCGCCGAGGACCTGTTCGCCGCCCTCGGTGCCGGTGACCTGCGCCTGGCCCAGGTGGTCAATGCCGCCCAGCAGCTGGTCGAGCCCGAGCGCGACTTCGACCAGCTCGAACTGCTGCCGCGCCGCGCCGCCAGCGGGCGCAGCGGCGGGCGCGACGAGATCCAGATCCTCGGCGTCGGCAACCTGCTCACCCAGATGGCCGGCTGCTGCCAGCCGGTGCCGGGCGAGCCGATCGTCGGCTACATCACCCAGGGCCGCGGAGTGAGCATCCATCGCCAGGACTGCCCGATGGCCCTGCAGCAGACCGAGCGCGAGCCCGAGCGGATGATCCAGGTCAGCTGGGGCCAGGCACCGGCGAAGACCTACCCGGTGGATATCCAGATCCGCGCCTACGACCGCTCCGGTCTGCTGCGCGACGTGTCGCAGATGCTGCTCAACGAGAAGATCAACGTGCTGGCGGTCAACACCCAGTCGGACAAGAACGACAACACCGCCAACATGCATCTGACCATCGAGATCCCCGGCATGGAGGCGCTCGGCCGCCTGCTGGCGCGCATCTCGCAGTTGCCCAACATCATCGAAGCGCGGCGCAGCCGCTCGGGAGTCTGAGGTGGCGACGTACCAACTGGACGACCTGCTGCACCTGATGGCTCGCCTGCGCGACCCGCAGCACGGCTGCCCGTGGGACCTCCAGCAGGACTATGCGAGCATCGTCCCGCATACCCTCGAGGAGGCCTACGAGGTGGCCGACGCCATCGAGCGCGGCGACTTCGCCCACCTGCCGGGCGAGCTCGGCGACCTGCTGTTCCAGGTGGTTTACTACAGCCAGCTGGGCCGCGAGGAGGGCCGCTTCGACTTCGCCGCGGTGGTCGACGGCATCACCGCCAAGCTGATCCGTCGCCATCCCCACGTATTTCCCGACGGCGACCTGTATGGCGCGGCGGATCTGCCCAAGCTCGATGAGGCAGCGATCAAGCGGCGCTGGGAGGAGATCAAGGCCGAGGAGCGCGCCGCCAAGGCGCCGGCGCCGCAGCAGCTGTCGCTGCTCGACGACATTCCCCACGCCCTGCCGGCGTTGTCGCGGGCGGCCAAGCTGCAGAAGCGCGCGGCCCAGGTCGGTTTCGATTGGCCGGCGCCGCTACCGGTGCTGGACAAGCTGCAGGAGGAGCTCGACGAGGTTCTCGAGGCCATGGCCGAGGGCGACCAGGAGCACATCGCCGAGGAAGTCGGCGACCTGCTGTTCGTCGCGGTGAACCTGGCCCGCCATCTCAAGGTCGAGCCGGAGGCGGCGCTGCGCGCGGCGAATCAGAAGTTCGAGCGCCGTTTCCAGTTCATCGAACAGGCCTTGCGCGCAGACAGCCGACGCATGGAAGATTGCACCCTCGAACAGCTGGACGCCCTGTGGGGCGAGGCCAAGCGTGAGGAGCGGGAAGGGCCCGCCTGCGGTTAGTCGTTCCTCATTCAGATCATTCCCGGCATGGCGCCAGGCCGGCGCCATGCCTCGTCAGATTCCTCGGGTACAAGGTACGTCATGAGTCTTTCCCTACGCGACCAGCTGCTCAAAGCCGGCCTGGTCAACGAGAAGCAGGCCAAGCAGGTCGGCAAGCAGAAGCAGAAACAGCAGCGCCTGGAGCACAAGGGCCAGCTGGAAAAGGACAATTCGCAGCGCGAGGCCGCGCTCAAGGCGCAGGCGGAAAAACTGGCGCGCGACCAGGAACTCAACCGCCAGCAGCAGGAAAAGGCCCAGAAGAAGGCGATGGCCGCGCAGGTCAAGCAGCTGATCGAGAGCAGCCGCCTGCCGCGTCTGGCTACCGAGGACTACTACAACTTCGTCGACGAGAAGAAGGTCAAGCGCATCGCGGTCAACCCGATGCTGCGCGACAAGCTCAGCCGCGGCACCTTGGCCATCGTGCGCCTGGAAGGCAAGTACGAGCTGATCCCGCGCGAGGCGGCGCTGAAGGTGCAGGAGCGTGAACCACAGCGCATCATCCTGCTCAACATCGCCAGCGAAGTGCCGGACGACGAGGATGATCCGTACAAGGACTATGTGGTTCCCGACGATCTCATGTGGTGATCCAGGCTTCGGCAGAATGTAAAACGCCCGGCGAATGCCGGGCGTTTTCAGGTGCGGGCAGGCTTACTTGCCCTGCACGGCGCGGCCGTCGACCGCGCCCTGCTTGAGCATGATGCGGTATTCCTTGCCGTCCTTTTCCACCTGGTGCAGGCGCACCAGCAGATGGCCCCAGTCCTTGGCGAACCACAGCACGGTCTGGCGGTTGGACTTGGTGGGGTCGCGCACGCGCTCGACCTTGATCGCGTCGATCTGGCCGGCTTCGGTCGGCACCGTCTCTTCGCCGAGCACCCGGAAGTCGTAGGTTTCGATCTCGTCGCCGTCGAGTACCTGGTAGCTCATGCTCTGCTTACCGGCGGCGACATCTTCCTGCAGCGCCAGCTGGTAGGTCGACTTGTCGAGCAGGCCGCTCTTCAGCACCAGCTTGACCGGGTGGTCGCGGTCGTGGCCGGTGATCAGCTTGTTCTGCCAGTCGAAGTCGTGGGCGATGCTCTTGCTCTTGCCCAGGCCGCTGCGCTCGAAGCGGTAGCTCAGCGGCACGAAGCGCTGGCCGACATGATTGAAGCGACTTTCCTCGCTGATGCCGGCCACCAGCATCGACGCCTTGAACAGCAGCTTCCAGCTGCCGTCGGCGGCCTGCTCCAGCTGCCGTTCGGCGCTGCCGCTGACCGGCACCTGCTGCCAGTCGGCGGTGTACTGGGCGGTGAAGGGTTCCAGAGCCAGGGCGCTGGCGGGCAGGCCGAACAGGGCGAGGGCAAGCGTTAATGCACGACGCATGGCAAATCTCCTTGGGTTGCGGACGCTTGCCCGACGACGCCTCAGTGGCTCAGTGGCAAGTCGCGAATCTGCTGACCACTGGCCGGCAGGGGGGTTCCGTCCAGTTCCACACCGCGGCTGGTCAGGCGCAGGCGCCCTTCAGCAAACCAGCGTACCGCCAGCGGATAGATGCGATGCTCGCCGATCTGCACGCGGCTGGCCAGCGTCTCGGCGCTGTCGCCGGGTTGCACGGGCACCACGGCCTGTACGACCAGCGGTCCGCCGTCGAGTTCCTCGGTGACGAAGTGCACGCTGCAGCCATGCTCGGCATCCCCCGCCTCCAGCGCGCGCTGGTGGGTGTGCATGCCCTTGTACTTGGGCAGCAGCGACGGATGGATGTTGAACAGGCGGCCGGCATAGTGCTGCACGAAGCCCGGGGTGAGGATGCGCATGAAGCCGGCCAGCACCACCAGGTCTGGCTGGTGGGCGTCGATGGCTTCGATCAGTGCGGCGTCGAAGGCCTCGCGGCCCGCGAACGTCTTGTGATCCAGCACGGCGGTGGCGATCCCGGCATTTTGCGCGCGGGTCAGCCCGTAGGCATCGGCGCGGTTGGAGATCACCGCGCAGATGCGTGCCGGGTTGTCTTCGCCCAAGCTGTCGATCAGCGCCTGCAGGTTGCTGCCGGAGCCGGAGATCAGCACCACCACATTGCAGGGCTGGACCATCAGTGGGCCTTCAGGTTGTTCAGCACGACGCGCTCGGCACCTTCGGCGCCGCTGGCGATGCTGCCGATCACCCACGGCTGCTCGCCGCTGGCGCGCAGGTTGGCGAGCACGGCTTCGGCCTGATCAAAGGCCACGCAGATGACCATGCCGACGCCGCAGTTGAGCACGCGGTGCATCTCGTGCTCGTCGACGTTGCCCTGCTGCTGCAGCCAGTCGAACACCGCCGGGCGGTTCCAGCTGGCCACGTCGATGATCGCCTGGGCGCCTTCGGGCAGCACGCGCGGGATGTTGTCGAGCAGGCCGCCGCCGGTGATGTGGGCCATGGCCTTGACCGCACCGGTGTCCTTGATCAGCTTGAGCAGCGGCTTGACGTAGATGCGCGTCGGCGCCATCAGCAGCTCGGTCAGCGGCTTGCCGTCGAGCTGGATCTGCTCGATGTCGGCGCCGGCGACTTCGATGATCTTGCGGATCAGCGAGTAGCCGTTGGAGTGCGGGCCGGAGGAGGGCAGGGCGATCAGCGCATCGCCGGCGGCGACCTTCGAGCCGTCGATGATCTCGCTCTTTTCCACCACGCCGACGCAGAAACCGGCCAGGTCGTAGTCCTCGCCTTCGTACATGCCGGGCATCTCGGCGGTCTCGCCGCCGACCAGCGAGCAGCCGGCCAGCTCGCAGCCGGCGCCGATGCCGGTGACCACGGTGGCGGCCACGTCGACGTTGAGCTTGCCGGTGGCGTAGTAGTCGAGGAAGAACAGCGGCTCGGCGCCGCACACCACCAGGTCGTTGACGCACATGGCGACCAGATCCTGGCCGATGCTGTCGTGCTTGTTCAGGTTCAGCGCCAGGCGCAGCTTGGTGCCGACGCCGTCGGTGCCGGAGACCAGTACCGGCTGCTTGTAGCCGGCCGGGATTTCGCAGAGGGCGCCGAAGCCGCCCAGGCCGCCCATCACTTCAGGGCGCGCGGTGCGCTTGGCCACGCCCTTGATGCGTTCGACCAGTGCTTCACCAGCATCGATGTCAACACCGGCGTCCTTGTAGCTCAGGGAGGGTTGCTTGCTCATAAATCCGGGCCTTTGAAGGAAGTGCGTGAAAGCGGGCGATTTTAGCATTCTTGCAAGATAGCGGCCATCACGGGCGGTTGCCGCCGTCCGGACTGCTGTTTAAGGTATAGGCTTTGTTTATTGCGCGCATTGGCCGCGCGCCTGTCCCCCTGCCGAGATGCCTGCATGCGCCTGATCGCCCGATGGTTTGCCTTCTGCCTGTTGTTCACCACCCTGTCGGTCACGGCAGCCCAGGTCGAGGGGCTCTTTGAGGTGCGCGAGCCGGTGGCTTCGCAGGATCCGGGCGAGCGGGCCGCGGCCATGGGGCGCGCCCTGCAGACCCTGGTGGTGCGCCTGACCGGCAAGCGCGAGGCGGCGCAGGACCCGCGCCTGCAGCCGCTGCTGGCCGATCCGCAGCAGCTGGTGCAGCAGTACGTCTACGAGGCCGGCACGCCGGTCACCCTGTCGGTGGTGTTCGATCCGGTGCTCACCCAGCGCGCCCTGCGCGAGGCCGGGCTGACCCTGCAGAGTGCCGAGCGCGCCAGCGTGCTGGCCTGGTGGCTGAACGAGAGCGATGCCGGCAGCAGCCTGGTGGCCGAGGACCAGGAAGGCGCGGCCGACCTGCGTGCGGCGGCGCAGAACCGCGGGGTGCCGCTGAGCCTGCCGCTGGGCGACCTCAACGAGCAACTGCTGGCCAATGCCGAGACCCTGCGCGGCAGCGATGCCCAGGCGCTGCAGGACGCTTCCGAACGCTACGCGGCGGATGCCCTGCTGGCCGTGGTGGCGAAGGGCGCCGGCGACGGCTGGCAGGCCGACTGGCAGCTCTGGGTCGCGGACGAGCGGGTGTCGGGTTCGAGCAGTGCCGCCAGTCAGGCCGCGCTGGCCGATGCCGTGTTGCTGGATGTCGGCGAGCGCCTGGCGACGCAGTTCGCCAAGGCCGGCGCCGCGCAGAGTCTGACCCTGGAGGTGCAGGGCAACGATCTGGCGCGCTATGCCAGCCTGCAGCGCCTGCTGGAGCCCTTTGCTCCGCGCCTGCAGGCGGTGGTCGGCAGCAAGCTGGTCTATCAGGTCAACGCCAGCCCCGATCAGCTGCGTTCCCAGCTGCAGCTCGGCCGCCTGCACGAGGTGCCGGCCGAGGCCGTCGATGCCCAGGCCACGCCACAGGCTCAGCCGCTGCAGGTGCCGGCGGCAACCGCCAACCGGATGCGCTTCTCCTGGTAAGCCCGCGGCCACCTGGTGGCTCTTTCATGGATGGAATGGAGTGCGCGCATGTTGAGCAATTCCCGCAGCTGGCTGTGGCTGGCGGCCGTGGTCCTGTTTGGCTGGCTGGTTCACCAGCTGCAGCCAGTCCTGATGCCGTTCCTGGTCGGCGTATTGCTCGCCTATCTGGGCGATCCGCTGGTTGACCGCCTGGAGGCGCGTGGACTGACGCGCACCTGGGGGGTGGTGGCGGTGTTCAGCCTGTTCAGCCTGATCCTGTTGATCCTGCTGCTGGTGCTGGTGCCGCTGCTCGGCAGGCAGCTGCTGCGCCTGTACGAACTGGTGCCGCAGATGCTCGACTGGCTGCAAGTGGCGGCGCTGCCCTGGATCCAGCAACAGCTTGGCCTGCGCGCCGACTTCTGGCAGCTGGATCGGTTCAAGGCGCTGTTCACCGAGCATCTCGGCCAGGCGGGCGACATCGCCGGCATGCTGCTGGCGCAGGTCACGTCCTCGGGCCTGGCGCTGCTGGCCTGGATCGGCAATCTGCTGCTGATTCCGGTGGTGAGCTTCTACCTGCTGCGCGACTGGGACCTGATGCTGGCGCGCTTGCGCAGCCTGCTGCCGCGCAAGCGCGAGGGCCTGGTGGTGGCGCTGAGCAGCGAGTGCCATGAGGTGCTGGGGGCCTTCCTGCGTGGCCAGTTGCTGGTGATGCTGGCGCTGGCGCTGGTGTATGCGGCGGGACTGATGCTGGTCGGCCTCGAGCTGGGCCTGCTGATCGGCGTGCTGGCCGGACTGGCCAGCATCGTGCCGTACATGGGTTTCGTGGTGGGGATCGTTGCGGCGCTGGTGGCGGTGCTGTTCCAGTTCGGCCTCGACTGGGTTCCGCTGTTCGGCGTGCTGGTGGTGTTCACCGTCGGCCAGTTGCTCGAGGGCATGTGGCTGACGCCGCTGCTGGTCGGCGATCGCATCGGCCTGCATCCGGTGGCGGTGATCTTCGCCATCCTCGCCGGCGGCCAGCTGTTCGGCTTCACCGGCGTGCTGCTGGCCCTGCCGGTGGCGGCGGTGATCATGGTGCTGCTGCGCCATGTGCATGACTTCTATAAACTGTCGGCACTATACGGAGAGTCAGGCCGCGACTCTCAGGAGTCGTCAGAGTCCCCATGAAACCCATCCAGCTGCCTCTGGGGGTGCGTCTGCGTGATGACGCCACCTTCGCCAATTTCTACCCCGGGGCCAACGCGGCCGCGCTGGGTTACGTCGAGCGCATGTGCGAGACGGATGCCGGCTGGGCGGAGAACCTGATCTACCTGTGGGGCGCCGAGGGTGTCGGGCGCAGTCACCTGCTGCAGGCCGCCTGCCTGCGCATGGAGCAGTTCGGCGGGCGCGCGGTGTATCTGCCGCTGGATGCGGTGGCCATGTACGGCCCGCAGCTGCTGGACAACCTCGAGCAGTGCGATCTGGTGTGTATCGACGAGATCGACCTGATCGCCGGCCACCCGACCTGGGAAGAGGCGCTGTTCCACCTGTTCAACCGCCTGCGCGATGCCGGCCGGCGCCTGCTGCTGTCGGCCTCGGCGCCGCCGCGCGAGCTGGCGATCAAGCTGCCCGACCTCAAGTCGCGGCTGACCCTGGCGCTGGTATTCCAGCTCCACGGTCTGTCCGACGAGGAAAAGCTGCGCGCCCTGCAGTTGCGCGCCTCGCGGCGGGGCCTGCATCTGACCGACGAGGTCGGTCGCTTCATCCTCACTCGCGGCTCGCGCAGCATGAACTCGCTGTTCGACCTGCTCGACCAGCTCGACCACGCCTCGCTGCAGGCACAGCGCAAGCTGACCATTCCCTTCCTGAAAGAAACTCTTGGCTGGTGATTCGGGCGTAGAGCGGGGTGGGCTGCAAGCCGTAACTCGACTACCAGCCGCCATACCAGCAAAGTGATGCCTACAGCATCCTTGGCGGGTTACGCCGCATAGCGGCTAACCCGCCCTACGCATCATTCCCCAGCCAGCTTGCGGTCGTACTGGAAGCGCCAGCGGGTGTAGAGCAGGGCGCTGCAGAACAGGGCCAGGCTCACGCCGGCTTCCAGCCAGCCAAACAGCTCGCGGCCCGGCTGGAAGGCGGTGACCACTCCCTGGATGAAGTACAGGTTGAGCACATAGCAGGCCCAGGCATGCACGCGGGCGTTGCCGAGCAGCATGCCCGGGGCGAGGATCGCCAGCGGCACCAGGTGCACGCCGAGGATCACCCAGGGGCGCGCGCCGTGCAGGTCGACCAGCAACAGGTACCAGACGCCGAGCAGGCCGATCAGGGCCACGAAGAGCGCCAGGCTCAGCCAGCGAGAGAGGCGCAGGCGCGGTTCCAGCCAGTCCAGCGTCGGCAGCGGTTTGTTCTTCCTGGCCATGTCAGCTCCCCAGTTTCTGCGCGGTGTGCGCCAGACGTTGACCCAGCGCGCGGCACAGAATGGTTTCGTGCTCGTCGAGGGCCCGCTTGCCATCGGCGCCGGAGTGGTGGCTGGCGCCGTAGGGGGTGCCGCCGCCACGGGTTTCCAGCAGGGCCGTTTCACTGTAGGGCAGGCCGCAGACCAGCATGCCATGGTGCAGCAGCGGCAGCAGCATGGACAGCTGGGTGCTTTCCTGGCCGCCGTGCAGGCTGGCGGTGGAGGTGAACACGCCCGCCGGCTTGCCCACCAGTTCGCCGGTCAGCCACAGGTTGCTGGTGCTGTCGAGAAAGTGCTTTAGCGGCGCCGCCATGTTGCCGAAACGGGTCGGACTGCCCATCACCAGGCCGGCGCAGTGCTTGAGATCGTCGAGCGTGGCGTAGATCGCGCCTTCCTCGGGGACCTCCGGCGCCACCGCGGCGCATTCGGACGACACCGCCGGCACGCAGCGCAGACGTGCCTCCAGGCCGCCCTGTTCGACGCCGCGGGCGATCTGTCGGGCCATCTCGGCGGTGGCGCCGTGGCGGCTGTAGTAGAGCACCAGGATGTAGGGTGTGCTCACGGAAGCAGCTCCAGGATGCGCTCGGAGGGGCGGCCGATGATGGCTTTGTCGCCGACCACCAGGATCGGCCGCTCGATCAGTCGCGGGTGTTCGAGCATGGCGGCGATCAGCGTTTCGTCGTCCAGAGTCGGGTCGGCCAGGTTGAGGGTCTGATAGACCTCCTCGCCGCTGCGCAGCAGCTGGCGCGCGCTGTAGCCGAGCTTGCCGAGCAACTCGCGCAGCTCGGCGGCGCTGGGCGGGGTTTCCAGGTAGTGCACCACCCGGGGCTGCAGGCCGCGGGCCTCGAGCAGCTCCAGGGCGCCACGGGATTTCGAGCAGCGCAGGTTGTGATACAGGGTCAGGTCGGTCATGTCGGTTGGCCCGTGGGTGGAGGAGGGCGCTATTCTAACCGCGTCGGCGCATGCCCCTGAACTTTCCGGGGTGCCGTTTGGATACCAAGGAGTGGCAATGTTCGAACACCTGCAGGTGGCGCGGCGCTTCGTCGTCCATCTGGTCCGCCGTTTCTTCGCCGATCGCGGGCCGCAGAGTGCGGCGGCACTGACCTACACCACGCTGTTCGCGGTGGTGCCGCTGATGACCGTGACCTTCGTCATGCTCGCCGCGGTGCCGGCCTTTCGCGATCTTGGCGAGCCGATCCAGGCGTTCATCTTCCGCAACTTCGTGCCTTCGGCGGGCGAGCAGGTGCAGGAATATCTGCGCGTGTTCAGCATGCAGGCGCGCGAGCTGACCTGGATCGGTGTCGCCGTGCTGGTGGCGACCGCGCTGCTGACCCTGTACACCATCGAGGATGCCTTCAACCATATATGGCGGGTGCGTCGGGCGCGGCGCGGGCTGTCGAGCTTCCTGCTGTATTGGGCAATCCTCAGTCTCGGCCCGTTGCTGCTCGGCCTCGGTTTCGCCGCCGGCACCTACGTCACCTCGCTGCAGCTGATCTCCGGTCCCCGTGCGCTGCCGGGGGCGGGAACCCTGGTGGGCCTGATGCCGCTGCTCACCGGCATCGCCGCCTTCACCCTGCTGTATGCGGCGGTGCCCAACACCCGGGTACCGCTGCGTCATGCGCTGCTCGGCGGCTGCTTCAGCGCCCTGGCGTTCGAGGCGGCCAAGGCGCTGTTCGCCCTGTACGTCGGTCTGTTCCCCGGCTACCAGCTGATCTACGGCGCCTTCGCCGCCGTACCGCTGTTCCTGTTGTGGATCTATCTGGCCTGGCTGATCGTGCTGTTTGGCGCCGAACTGGTCTGCCATCTCGGTGCGTCGGGCTACTGGCGCAGCGTGGCGCGGCCGCCGCTGGTGAATCTGCTTGGGGTGCTGGCGCAGTTGTTCGCCTACCAGCAGAGCGGTCGCGCCCTGTCGCGTGTGGCCCTGGCGCGCGCTGGCTGGGCGCTGGACGAGGATGAGTGGGCGCCGCTGATCGAGTTTCTCGAGCGCGAGCGTCTGGTGACGGCCACCCGTGGCGGTGACTGGGTGCTCTGTCGCGATCTGTCGCAGATCTCGCTGCAGCGGCTGCTCGAGCGCAGCCCGTGGCCGTTGCCGGCGCTGACCAGCCTGCCGGAGTCGCTGCCCGACAAATTGCGCGCGCCCTGGTATCCGCGCCTGCTCCATGCCTTGCAGGCGCTGGAGCAGGCGCGTGCCCAGCAGCTCGGCGCCAGTCTGGCGGATTGGCTGGGCGGGGAGACGCCGGAAGGCTGAATGTCGCGCGGGTTCAGGCGATGTTCAGTTGTCGGGACGGGGCGGGTTCGATGGGTTGCACGAAGATGTCCTCGACCTTGATGCTGTGCGGTACCACCGCGCAGCGCAGGCGCAGCTCGACGCCTTCGAGCGCCTTCTGTAGTGGCAGGCGGGCGACCCCGGAGAGCAGGATGCGCTGCTGCGGATCGATGCGGCCGTGGTCGATCGGGACTTCACGAGACTGGTCACCGTCGAGATAGCTGACGATCAGCGATACCGGCAGGTTGCTGAGACCGGGCAGATGCAGCCAGGCGGCGACTTCCAGCTCGACGACGCGGTTGCCCCGGTTGCCGCTGTGCTTGCGGGCCGCGTCCAGTTGAGGTGTGCTCAAGGCATGGAGCAGCTGGTCGTGGTTGGAAAGCATGCGGACCTCTGATGGCAGTTGAGTTGGCGTCAGAATTATAAAAAGCCCTGCGGGGTGGAGACTGTGGTTCAGCACGATGCTGCAGGTGACCGGGTACGCAATTTGCGCGCGGACCCTGCGCGAGAGACGAGCGAATGGGAGCGGGTAGCTATGGGGATGTCATGGTCGCGGGTGCTGCTGTCGGGTGTCAGCTTGCTGCTGGCCGGTTGCGGCGAGGCCGACTGGGGCGTCGATCAGCACGGGCGCCAGGTTGCGGCGGCCGAGCTGGAGGGGCGTTGGCTGGTGATCAACTACTGGGCGGAGTGGTGTGGTCCCTGCCGCAAGGAAATTCCCGAGCTGAACGGCCTGGCCGAGGAGCTGCAGGCGCAGCAGGTGCGGGTGCTGGGGGTGAATTTCGATGCCCTGCAGGGCGAGGAACTGCGCACGGCGGCCGAGCAACTGGGCATCCGCTTCACCGTATTGGCCAGTGACCCTGCGCCGCGGCTGGGGTTGACGCCGAGCCAGGTGTTGCCGGTGACCTGGCTGATCGATCCGCAGGGCCGGGTGCTGGAGCAGCTACCCGGCGAGCAGACGGGGGCGGGGCTGAAGGCCCGCTTGGCGGAGCTGCGCCGCCCGGCGGATTAACCGTCGCTGCCAGGGGCCGCAGCGGCTCGCCCGGCATCCTTGAGCAGTGCCTGGACCAGCTCCTGCTGCAGTTCCGGGTCGTTGCGGGTGAGTTCGAGCAGGCTCTGCTCCAACTCGCTGGCTTCCTCTTCCAGGCCCAGTTCGGACAGGCGCTTGACCCGATGGACCCAGCGCGCCACGTCACTGTCTTCGAGGTCTTCGTAGATCAGCGTGTGGGCTTCCTGCAGGCGCCCGCGCAGCGACCGGCTGACCAGCAGGGTGAGGTCGGCGCGGGTCTGGTCCTGAGGATCTTCCACGCTCAGTTGCAGCTTGCCGATGGGCCCCAGATCCTGCTCGGCGAACGGACTGTCCAGCAGGTTCAAGCGCAGCACGCCGTGGCGGTTGGTGGTCAGTTCGTGGGTCTGCTCGCCGGCCGTGACCAGCACCGGGCGTTCGGCCCAGGGCAGGCTGGAGTATTCCAGGCGGGTTTCGCCCTGCTGTTCGTCCACGGCCGCCAGGTTCTGCTGTGCGCGACCATTGGATTCGGCGTTCATGAACGGGTTGAGGCCGGCGAAGCCGTAGCCGATCCAGCCGCGGGTGGCGCTTTCTGGCAGACGGCCGAGCAGCGGCACGTTGAGCACGTTGGCGCCGATGCCGGCGACCACCGCCAGTGCGCCCAGCGGGATCTCGTAGAGTTCGCGCCAGGGCTGGTAGGGGGTGTAGCGCTGGTAGCGGCGGGTCACCTCGAACGGGGTGACCTCGAAGGTCTTCTGCTCCTGGACGCGCACACGGCGTTGCGGCAGCTCGAGCTGCAGCGAAGTACCGGCGTCGATCTGCAGGCTGTGGTCGAGCAGCTTGCGCTCGACCCGCTCCTCGAGTTCGCTGCGCTGGGGCAGCTGGTTGGCACAACCGGTGAGGAACACGGCGCCGCACAAGGCGGCGCCGGCAAGGCGATGACAGCGTCTGGGCATGATCTCTTTTAACGGTTGAGGCGGGCAGCGAGGAAGGCCTGGATCTCGGCGAGCGGAACGCTCTGCGCCTCGCTGTCGCGACGGCCCTTGTATTCCAGAACCGACTCGGCGAGGCCGCGTTCGCTGACCACGATGCGGTGCGGGATGCCGATCAGTTCCATGTCGGCAAATTTGACGCCCGGACTGGTCTTCTTGTCACGGTCGTCGAACAGCACTTCGTAGCCGGCGGCGGTCAGTTCGGCGTACAGGCAGTCGGCCGCTTCCTTGACGGCGGCGTTCTCGTACTTCATCGGCACGATGGCGATCTGGAACGGCGCCAGCGCCTCGGGCCAGAGGATGCCGCGTTCGTCCCAGTTCTGCTCGATGGCGGCAGCCACCACGCGGGAGACGCCGATGCCATAGCAGCCCATGGTCAGGGTCACCGGCTTGCCGATCTCGTTGAGCACGGTCAGCTTGAGCGCCTCGCTGTACTTGGTGCCGAGCTGGAAGATGTGGCCGACCTCGATGCCGCGCTTGATCTCCAGGGTGCCCTGGCCATCCGGGCTGGGGTCGCCGGCGACCACGTTGCGCAGGTCGGCCACGGTCGGCAGCGGCAGGTCGCGCTCCCAGTTGAGGCCGAAGTAGTGCTTGCCGTCGACGTTGGCGCCGGCCGCGAAGTCGTTGATCAGGGCGACCGAGCGATCGATCACGCAGGGGATGCTGAGATTCAGCGGGCCGAGCGAGCCGGGACCGGCACCGATGGCGGCGCGGATCTCGGCCTCGGAGGCGAACACCAGCGGGCTGGCGACCTGGGCCAGGTTGGCGGCCTTGATCTCGTTCAGCTCGTGGTCGCCACGGACGATAAGGGCGACCAGCTGGCCCTCTTCGGCGCCGTGCACCACCAGGGTCTTCACGGTGTTGACGATGGCCACGCCGAACTGGGCGACCAGCTCGTCGATGGTCTTGGCATCCGGGGTGTCGACCAGGCGCAGCTCCTCGCTGGCGGCGCCGCGGGCGGTCTCGCGTGGGACGGCCTCGGCCTTCTCGATGTTGGCGGCGTAGTCGGAGCTGTCGCTGAAGGCGATGTCGTCTTCGCCGGACTCGGCCAGCACGTGGAACTCGTGGGAGCCGGTGCCGCCGATGGAGCCGGTGTCGGCCTGCACCGGACGGAAGTTCAGGCCCAGGCGGGTGAACACGTTGCAGTAGGCCTGGTGCATGCGGTCGTAGGTTTCCTGCAGCGACTCCTGGTTGAGGTGGAAGGAGTAGGCGTCCTTCATCAGGAATTCGCGGCCGCGCATCAGGCCGAAGCGCGGACGGATCTCGTCGCGGAATTTGGTCTGGATCTGGAAGAAGTTGATCGGCAGCTGCTTGTAGCTGTTCAGCTCGTTGCGTGCCAGGTCGGTGATGACCTCTTCATGGGTCGGGCCGACGCAGAACTCGCGATCGTGGCGGTCCTTGATGCGCAGCAGCTCGGGGCCGTACTGCTCCCAGCGCCCGGACTCCTGCCACAGCTCGGCCGGCTGGATCGCCGGCATCAGCACCTCGAGGGCACCGGCGGCGTTCATTTCCTCGCGCACGATGTTCTCCACCTTGCGCAGTACGCGCAGGCCCATCGGCAGCCAGGTGTACAGACCGGAGGCGAGCTTGCGGATCATCCCGGCGCGCAGCAGCAGCTGGTGGCTGATGACCACGGCGTCGGAGGGGGTTTCTTTCAGGGTCGAGATCAGATACTGGCTGGTGCGCATGGGCTGGAGAATCCGGTTTCGCTGAGCGGAAAAATGCCCGCATTGTACGGCGCGGGTCTGGTGGCGTACAGGGCAGGGGGATGGGCTGTACTGGGGTGGAAAAGCGGAAGCCCGGCGCGGGGCCGGGCTTCCGTTGCAGCGAGTGAACTGCTGGGCGTTACAGGATGCTCAGCGGGTACTCGGTGATCACGCGGATTTCGTCGAGATCGTTGCCCAGGGCTGCATTGCCTGCGTCGTTGGCGCGCCAGGTAGAGTGACGCACGCGGATCGACAGGTCCTTGGCGGCGCCTTCCTGGAACACGTACTTGGCTTCCAGGTTGCGCTCCCACTCTTCGCCACCTTCACCGAAGTAGGTGTAGGCGCCGGTCGGGTCGGCATCGGTGCCGTCGATGTCCTCGCCGGTGATGTAGCGGGCCATGAAGCTCAGGCCCGGTACGCCGTAGGCGGCCATGTCCAGGTCGTAGCGCAGCTGCCAGGACTTCTCGTTCGGGGCGTTGAAGTCGGAGTACTGCACCGAGTTGGCCAGGAAGATCGAGTCGCCGGCGTTGCGGCCGTCCATGGAGATGTAGTCGAACGGGGTGTCGCCGTCGACCTGCTGGTGAGCCAGGGTGAGCTTGTGCGCGCCCAGGGTGTAGGCGGCGGACAGCGACCAGGTGGTGTTGTCGATCTTGCCGGCCTTCTCGTCACCGGTCTCGCTGGTGTCGTAGACGTTGGCGTCGAAGGTCAGCGCCTGGCTGCCGCTCAGCGGGATGCTGTAGTTCAGGTTGGCGTAGTACTGGTCCCACACGTCTTCCAGCTGGGCACCATAGAGGGTGGCGCTGAAGTTGTCGCTGAAGGCGTAGGTACCGCCCAGGTAGTCGGCGCTGTTGGCGCTGAAGCCAAGGCCGTCGTAGGCAGTGGTGATCTCGCCGTCGCTGTTGGTTTCGCGGCTGCCGTCGCGGATGGCGGTGAAGTGGCCGGCGTCGAGGCTCAGGCCGTCGATCTCGCTGCTCAGCAGCTGGAAACCGGTGGCGGTGCCCGGGAACAGGCGGGCGGTGCCGGTGGCGAACACCGGGGAGGCCGGGATCAGGTTGCCGTATTTCAGCTCGGTGTTGGAGATGCGCGCCTTCACGGCGCCGCCAGCGTAGGAGTAATCGTCCTGGGCGCGGCCGTCTTCGCTGGAAGTGGGCAGCAGGCCGGTGCCGCTGGTACCGCCACCGCTGTCCAGCTTAATGCCCACCGCGCCATGCGCGTCGACACCGAAGCCGACGGTGCCCTGGGTGTAGCCGGACTCGAAGGTGGCCAGAACGCCGTGGGCCCACTCTTCGCGGTAGCTCTGGCCGCCAGTGTTGTTACGGAAGTCGCGGTTGAAGTAGTAGTTCTTGTTCAGCAGAACCAGACTGCCGTCCTCGACGAAGCCTTTCGACTCGGACTGCGCGCTGGCCATGGCCAGCTGGGAGGTGCTCGCGGCGATGGCGAACGCGATGGCGCTCAGTTTCATCATTTGCATATCAGGAATAGCCCCTTGGTATTTTTTTTGAAGTGTTTGTGGCTCTGCGAGCACAGTCTGGCAGAGCACTACTTTCTTATTGTCGGCGACAACTTATATCACGCTCCTTAAGTAGCACGGAAGTACGGGCAGACCACGCTGGTCGGTCGCCTTGGGAGTGCTGCCAGTCACGGGAAGTGACGTCCGTCTCACCGTGCTTAAGACTGCGTTAAGTCAGTCGCCGCAGAATCGCCTCCATACCTTAAGACGAGAGGCCTTGTCATGGCGGCGCTTCAGGCTGGTCAGGATGATTATCTGGCAACGATCGGCACCCATGCCGAGCTTGCATTACAGGTTGCTATGCAAAAGCCGTGCACAGAGCGTCGCAGGCAGCTGGAAAGCTTTATCGGTGAGCGCTTTGCCGAGCATTATGGCGCTCGGATACGGCACTTCATGCCCTGTCTGCTGGGGCTGTACGACCACCAGCAGCAGTTGCAGGCGGCCCTTGGCGTACGCTGTGGGCAGAGTGGTTCACTGTTTCTCGAGCGTTATCTGGATGTGCCGGTCGAGCAGCGGATTGCCGAGCTCAATGGCGGCAGTCAACCCACGCGCGGAGCGATCGCCGAGGTCGGCAACCTGGCTTCGTTGGGTGCCGGGCATGCCCGGCTGCTGATCGTTGCGCTGACCGACCTGCTGGCGACGGCGGGCTTTCGCTGGGTGGCGTTCACCGGCACGTCGCTGCTGCTCAACAGCTTCCAGCGCCTGGGTTTGAGCCTGTTGCATCTGGGATCTGCCGATGGGCAGCGCCTGGGCGAAGAGCTGGCCGACTGGGGCAGCTACTACGCCACCCAGCCGCAGGTGATGGTCGGAGACGTGTTTGCCGCGCATCAGCGCCTGCTGTCGATGGGGGTCTATCGGCAACTGGGTTACCAGTCGGCTCAAGTACTGGACAGGGAGTTTGCCCATGTCGCCTGCGGTTGAGCGGTTGTGGCGGCGGCTGACTGCCCATGGCGAGCGTATTGCGCTGAGCGACGGTGTGCGCCAGTGGCGTTACGCCGAGCTGTTGCACGAAGTTGTTGCGCGTCAGGCGATCTTGCACCGCTGCAGTGCAAGGCGCCTGGCCATCGCGCTGGACAACGGCCCGGACTGGCTGCTCTGGGATCTGGCTGCGCTGTTCGCCGGGGTGGTCTGCGTGCCGCTGCCGGGGTTCTTCTCGCCGGCGCAGCAGCGCCATGTGCTCGACAGCGCCGGCGTCGATAGCCTGGTCGCCGCTGACCCCGAGGCTTTCACCGAGCTGGGCTTCGTGCCCGGCAGCGACGGCCTGTGTCAGCGTCCGGTCGCCGCTGCCGCGGCGCTGCCGGTCGGTACGGCGAAGATCACCTACACCTCCGGTACTACCGGTCAGCCCAAGGGCGTGTGTCTGTCGGTCGACGCCATGCTTGCCGTGGCCGAGAGCCTGCGCCAGACCCTCGCCAGCCGCGCCATCGAGCGCCACCTGTGCGTGCTGCCGCTGGCGACCCTGCTGGAGAACCTGGCCGGCAACTACACGCCGTTGCTGCTCGGCGCGCGCATCGAACTGCCGTCGCTGGCCGCGGTCGGACTGCGCGGCGCCAGTCAGTTCGAGCTGCCGGTCTTCCTCGCCACGCTGGCGCGCCTGCGCCCGAACAGCCTGATCCTCCTGCCGCAGCTGCTGCTGGGCTTGGTCACGGCGGCGGAGCGGGGGCTGCCGCTGCCGGATTCGCTGCGTTTCATCGCCGTCGGCGGCGGGCGGGTGGCGCCGCAGCTGCTCGAGCGCGCCGAGGCGCTGGGGTTGCCGGTGTTCGAGGGCTACGGGCTGTCCGAGTGCGCTTCGGTGGTCTGCCTGAACAGCCCCGAGCAGCGGCGCATCGGTACGGTCGGTCAGCCGCTGGCGCATGCCGAGGTCAGGCTGGCGGACGATGGCGAGGTGCTGGTGCGTGGCGCCTGCATGCTCGGCTACCTGGGCGAACCGCCGCTGGCGGACGGCTGGCTGGGCAGCGGCGATCTGGGCCACTGGGAGGACGGTTTCCTGGTCCTGCACGGGCGCAAGAAGCACCAGTTCGTCACCGCCTTCGGCCGCAACGTCAATCCCGAGTGGGTCGAGGCGGAGCTGGTCCAGCAGTTGCCGATTGCCCAGGCCTGGCTGTACGGCGAGGCGCTGGCGGCCAACGTCGCGGTGATTGTGCCGCGCAGCGGCGAGCTGGCGGACGGCGATCTGCAGGCCGCCATCGATCAGGTCAATGCCGGACTGCCCGATTACGCCCGCGTCCATCACTGGCTGCGCGCCGCGCAGCCGTTCAGCGAGGCCAACGGCCTGGCCACGGCCAACGGCCGGCTGCGCCGCGCCGCCCTGTTGCAGCATTACCAGAACGCCATCGACAACCTGATGGCCGTACAGAACATTTAGAGGAAGCGTACTGATGAGTTTCTACGAGTCCCTGCAAGAACAGACCCAGGCCGAGCGCGAATACCTGCTGGCTGCACCGATCTTCGCCGAGGTCCTGGCCGGGCGGATCAGCCTCGATAGCTACGTGGCCTTCCTCGGTCAGGCCTACCACCACGTCAAGCACACCGTGCCGCTGCTGATGGCCTGCGGGGCGCGCCTGCCGGAGCGGCTGGAGTGGTTGCGCGGCGCGATCGCCGAGTACATCGAGGAGGAGTACGGCCACCAGGAGTGGATCCTCAACGACATCCGCGCCTGTGGCGCCGATGCCGAGGCGGTGCGCAACGCCACGCCCAACCTGCCGACCGAGCTGATGGTCAGCTACGTCTACGACCGCATCGCTCGCGACAACCCGGTGAGCTTCTTCGGCATGGTCAACGTGCTGGAGGGCACCAGCATCGCCCTCGCGACCCAGGTCGCCGGAATCATCCAGGATCGCCTGCAGTTGCCGGACCAGGCCTTCAGCTACCTGACCTCCCACGGCAGCCTGGATATCAGTCATGTCGAGTTCTTCAAGACGCTGATGGATCGCCTCGACGATGCGGCCGACCAGGCCGCGGTGGTGCACACGGCGCGGGTGGTCTATCGCCTGTACGGCGACCTGTTCCGCAGCCTGCCGCTGCCCCGGGAGAGCCAGCATGCAGCTGTCTGAGTGTCGCGTGCTGCTCACCGGGGCCACCGGTGGCATTGGCCAGTTGCTGGCCGAGCGCCTGTGCGCCGACGGCGCGCGGGTGCTGCTGGTTGGCCGTCAGGCGAGTCGTCTCGAGCAACTGGTGACGCAGTGCCACGGCCGTGCCGAGAGCGTCTGCGCCGACATCACCGCCAGCGCCGGGCGTGAGTTGGTGCTGCAGGCCGCGCGGCGCTTCGGCGGCATCAATCTGCTGATCAACGCGGCGGGGATCAACCACTTCAGCATGCTCGAACAGCACGACGAGGAGGCCCTGGCGACGCTGGTCCAGCTCAACGTCACCGCCACCCTGCAGCTCACCCATCGCCTGCTGCCGATGCTGCGCGAGCAGGACCAGGCGCTGGTGGTGAACATCGGTTCGACCTTCGGCTCGATCGGCTATCCGGGCTTTTCCGCCTACTGCGCGAGCAAGTTCGCCCTGCGCGGCTTCTCCGAGGCGCTGCGCCGCGAGCTGGCCGACACTCGGGTCAAGGTGATGTACATCGCCCCGCGCGCCACCCGTACCAGCATGAACGAGCAGAGCGTGGTGGCGATGAACGACGAGCTGAAGGTGGCCATGGACGACCCGGCCCTGGTGGCCGATGCCGTGGTGAAGGCCATCGTCCGCGAGAGCGAGGAACTCTATCTGGGTTGGCCGGAAAAGCTCTTCGTGCGCCTCAACAGTCTGCTGCCGCGGGTGGTGGATCAGGCGCTGCGCAAGCAGCTGCCGATCATCCAGCGCTTTGCCCGCAACAAGCCCTGATCTTTCCCGTGAGTGGAGTAGAACCATGTCGAAATCCCTCGTGCGCGCCCTGATTCTGGGTGGTGCCCTGCTGCTCAGTCTGCCGAGCCTCGCCCTGACTGCCGCCGGTGCGCAAAGCCTCAAGCAGTTGCAGACCCGCTGGGCCGAAATCAACTATCAGCTGCCCGAGGCGCAGCGCGAGGCAGCGTTCGCCAAGCTGGCCGGCGAGGCCGAGGTCGCCCTCAAGGCCGAGCCGCAGGCGCCCGAGCTGCTGATCTGGCGCGGCATCATCCTCAGCACCTGGGCGGGCGCCAAGGGTGGACTGGGCGCGCTGGACCTGGTCAAGCAGGCGCGCGGCCAGTTCGAGCAGGCGATCAAGCTGGATGCCAAGGCCCTCGACGGCTCGGCCTACACCAGCCTCGGCTCGCTCTACTATCAGGTGCCGGGCTGGCCGGTCGGCTTCGGCGACGACGAGCGCGCCGAGCAGTTGCTCAAGCAGGCGCTGAGCCTGAATCCCGACGGCATCGACCCGAACTACTTCTACGGCGATTTCCTGCTGGGCGAGAAGCGCTATGCCGAGGCCGAGAAGGCGCTGGAAAAGGCCCTGGCCGCACTGCCGCGCCCCGGCCGTGAAGTGGCCGATGCCGGCCGCCGCCAGGAAGCGCAGGCGCTGCTGGACAAGGCACGCGCCAAGCTGAACTGATCGAGGGGGCGATAGTCCCGGTCCGAACTGCTCGCCGAGCCGGCGGAGGTGAGACACTTCCGCCGGCTCGGCGTTTTTTTGATTGAATACAGGTAGCGGTTGCCGGAGTAGGCCGAACACAGGAGTGCTGCATGCGGATATTGCTGGTGGAAGACGACAAGGCGCTGGGCGAGGGCATCCGTACCGCGCTCAAGCCCGAGGGCTACACGGTGGACTGGCTGCAGGATGGCGCCAGCGCCCTGCATGCCCTGAGTCACGAGAGCTTCGAGCTGTGCGTGCTGGATCTCGGTCTGCCGCGCATGGACGGCCTGGAGGTATTGCGCCGCCTGCGCACGGCCGGCAGCGCCATGCCGGTGCTGGTGCTCACCGCCCGCGATGCCACC
Source organism: Pseudomonas linyingensis (assembly GCF_900109175.1). Lineage (GTDB taxonomy): Bacteria > Pseudomonadota > Gammaproteobacteria > Pseudomonadales > Pseudomonadaceae > Geopseudomonas > Geopseudomonas linyingensis. The sequence goes on from NZ_FNZE01000015.1 coordinate 35,970, forward strand.
AGCGACCGCATCGCCGGGCTGGATGCCGGCGCCGACGACTACCTGATCAAACCCTTCGATGTGGCCGAACTCAAGGCGCGTCTGCGTGCCCTGCTGCGGCGCAGTTTCGGCCGCGCCCAGCCGGCGCTGGAGTACCGCGGCATCCGCATCGAGCCCGACAGTCAGCAGGTGAGCTACCAGGGCACGCCGGTCAATCTGGCGCGCAAGGAATTTCTCCTCCTCCATGAGCTGCTGGCTCAGCCGGGCCGCGTGCTGACCCGCGACAAGCTGCAGCAGGTGCTGTATGGCTGGGGCGAGGAGGTGGAGAGCAACGCCCTCGAGGTGCATGTGCACCATCTGCGCAAGAAGTTCTTTCCCGAGCTGATCCGTACCGTGCGCGGCGTCGGCTACCTGGTGGACAAGGCATGAGGTTGCGTTCGATCCGTTCGCGGACCCTGGCGCTGGTGTTGGGGGTGCTGTGCATTGCCCTGACGCTGATTTCCTGGCGCAGCTACAGCGACGCCCAGCACGAGATCGAGGAGCTGTTCGACGCTCAGCTGGCGCAGGGCGCACGCCTGCTCGAGGGCATGGTCGGCCGCGATCTGCCTCCGGCCACCCGTGCCGCCATGCAGCAGGCGCTGGATGCGGCGCTGCAGGTCGAGCATGCTCCAGAGGGGCCGGCCGCTGGCGCCGAGGGCCACCGCTACGAAACCAAGCTGGCCTTCCTGGTGCTCGATGAGCGCGGCCAGTCCCTGCTGCGCTCGGCCAGCGCACCGCCGAACCTGCTGCCGCAGTTGCTCCAGCAACTGGGCGAGACCGGCCACGCGCTCGGCAAGGCAGAGCCGCTGTCGGCGCTGGGGACACGGCTGGCCGGTTATCACGATGTCCGTGTGGATGACAGCTACTGGCGGTTGTTCCTGCGTCAGGACGTGGTCGACCGGCACTGGATCCTGGTCGCCGAACGGGAGGATGTGCGCGGCGAGCTGGTCGGCAGCATCACGCTGCGCAGCCTGCTGCCGGACCTGATCGGCCTGCCGCTGTTGGCGCTGTTGGTCTGGTCGGCCATCGGTCTGGGCCTGCGCCCGCTGCAGCAGGTGGTGGGGCTGATCAAGGCGCGCGATGCGGAGAATCTCGCGCCGCTGACCTTGGCACCGTTGCCGCAGGAGCTGGAACCGATGGTCGCCGCGCTCAATCGTCTGCTCCAGCAGGTCACCACCCTGCTGGAGCGCGAGAAGCGCTTTCTCGCCGATGCCGCCCACGAGTTGCGCACGCCGCTGGCGGTGCTGCGCATCCATGCCCAGAACGCGCTGGAGGCACCGGAAGCCGCTGACCGCACCGCCGCCCTGCAGCAGCTGGGCACCGGCGTGGAGCGCGCCACCCGGGTGGTGACCCAGCTGCTGACTCTGGCACGTCTCGAGCCGGATGCCCTGCAGCGCAGCATGGCGATGCTGAATCTGGCGCCCTACGTGCGCGAGGAGCTAGCCGAACTGATCCCGCTGGCCCTGGAGCGCGAGCAGGAGCTGAGCCTCGACTACGACGAGGCGGCCGACTACCGCCTGCGGGCCGATGCGCCGAGCCTGGGCACCCTGCTGCAGAACCTGGTCGGCAATGCCGTGCAGTACACCCCGCGCGGCGGCTTGGTGGCGGTCAGTCTGCAGGCCGAGGCGCAGCGCGTCTGTCTGCGCGTGGCCGACAGCGGGCCGGGGGTGCCGGCCGAGCAGCGCGAGCAGCTGTTCCGGCGCTTCTATCGCCAGGGCGAGGGGCAGGGGGCGGGACTGGGGCTGTCGATCGTGCAGCGCATCGTCGAGCTGCACCGTGGCGAGATCCGGCTTGGCGAGGCAGCGCTGGGCGGGCTCGAAGTCGCGGTCTGGCTGCCGCGCAACCTGCCGCCAGTTGCCTAGCGAGCTGTGGCACACTGGCGCGCATCGCCGAACCACCAGGAGATAGCCGCCATGTTTGCCCTCGATCCCCGTCTGCAGCAGGACACCCTGCACGTCGGTGACTTCCCGCTGTGCCGCCTGCTGCTGATGAATGACGCCAGCTATCCCTGGTTCATCCTGGTGCCACGCCGCGAGGAGGTCAGCGAGCTGTTCCAGCTGGACGAAGTCGACCAGCGTTCGCTGTGGCACGAAACCAATCTGCTCGCCGAAGTGCTCAAGGACACCTTCAAGGCCGACAAGATGAACGTCGCCAGTCTCGGCAACATGGTCAGCCAGCTGCACATGCACGTGATCGCCCGCCGTCGCGGCGATGCCGCCTGGCCGGCGCCGGTATGGGGGCACCAGCCGGCGCAGCCGTACACCGAGGACCAGGTGAAGGAAGTGCGCGACCGGCTGAAGCTGGTGCTGGGTTCCGCAGACTTCCGCTTCGCGCAGGAGGCGGTATGAGTCTGGAGCAGCGCATCACCGAACTGGAAACCCGCCTGGCGTTCCAGGATGACGCCCTGCAGCAGCTGAGCGACGAGCTGCTGGCGCAGAATCGGCTGATCGACCGCATGCAGCGTCAGCTCGAGGCGCTGGCTGCCCGGCAGGCCGACCTGGCCGGGCAGATCGGCCCGGTGGAGGATGAAGCCCCGCCGCCGCACTACTGAGTCATCCTCGCCACAACGACAGAGCCCGCCAAAATGGCGGGCTCTGTCGTTGTGGCGTCGGGAGTGTGCGGATCAGTCGATGATCGTTACATCCTCGGCCTGCAGGCCCTTGTCGCGCTGGACCACGGAGAACTCCACGCGCTGGCCCTCGACCAGCACCCGGTGACCTTCGCCGCGGATGGCGCGAAAGTGCACGAAGATGTCCTCGCCGCGGTCGCGGGAGATGAAGCCGAAGCCCTTGGAGGTGTTGAACCACTTCACCGTGCCGGTCTCGCGCTCGCTGTCCGGCTCGCTGCGGCGGGTGGCGGTGGCCTTGGCGGCAGGTGCCTTGGCGCTTGGGCTGGGTGCCGTGCTGGGGCGGGAGGGAGCGGTCTGCTGGGTCGCCGGCGCGGCAGCCGCAGGAGCGGCACTCGGCTGCGGGATCAATTGCATGAGGGCGGCGAGGGCGACGGCCAGCAGGGTGAACAGCTCCGCCGGCTGCCCGCCGATGCTGCTCAGTGGCACCATCAGCGCCAGGCTTTGCAGGACCACGGCGAGGACCAGCAGGGTGCTGGCGGCGCCTTGCAGGCGCTGGCGGGCGCCAGCGACCAGCGGTGCGACCAGCAGGTTGGCCAGGCCGGTGAAGGCCAGGTACAGGGAGTCCGGCTGTTGCAGCCAGGGCAGGGCGTCGGCGCGCAGGCTGGGAACGATGGACAGCAGCAGGGCGGCCGCGCCCGACAAGAGGTGGACGGTTTTCAATATGCTCAAAGATTTCACCTTGGTAACCAACAGACACAGACGATTGCGTCCGGACATGACGACGGCGAGGCGGAAAGGGATGGCGCCAGGGTATTCAGGTCAGACCGGACGGCGCGGGACAGGCTCGGCGAACAGGTGCGCGAGCTGCCGCGACGCGGCGGCTATTTAACCGTAAAGGCTGCGGGCGCTCAATTGCGCCGTGCTGCAGAGCGGTACTGGGCGTGCGGGGATGTCGCCGGCATGCGGGCGGTGCGGGGCACAGGGCCTGCGCCGCGGGATTGTTTCAGGCTATAATCCCCGCCCTTTATCACGGCAAGGCCTGTCGCCGCCCGCGTGTTTGCGGCAGGTCGGCGCCTGGGGCGGCAGCGGTTGCCTGGCAGCCGCGGATCGACCGCCGTGCGGAATTTACGACTGACTTTTGAGAAGCGAACCGACCATGATGCGCAGCCACTATTGCGGCCAACTCAACGAAAGCCTGGACGGCCAGGAAGTCACCCTGTGCGGCTGGGTCCATCGCCGTCGCGACCACGGCGGGGTGATCTTCCTCGACATCCGCGACCGTGAAGGTCTGGCCCAGGTGGTGTTCGATCCGGATCGCGCCGAGACCTTCGCCAAGGCCGACCGCGTGCGCAGCGAGTACGTGGTCAAGCTGACCGGCAAGGTGCGCCTGCGTCCGGCCGGTGCGGTCAACCCGAACATGGCCAGCGGCGCCATCGAGGTGCTCGGCTACGAGCTGGAAGTGCTCAACGAGGCGGAAACCCCGCCGTTCCCGCTCAACGAGTACACCGACGTCGGCGAGGAAACCCGCCTGCGCTACCGCTTCATCGATCTGCGTCGCCCGGAGATGGCCGAGAAGCTCAAGCTGCGCTCGAGCATCACCAGCAGCATCCGTCGCTACCTGGACGACAACGGCTTCCTCGACGTCGAGACGCCGATCCTCACCCGTGCCACTCCGGAAGGCGCGCGCGACTACCTGGTGCCGAGCCGCACCCACGCCGGCAGCTTCTTCGCCCTGCCGCAGTCGCCGCAGCTGTTCAAGCAGCTGCTGATGGTCGCCGGCTTCGACCGTTACTACCAGATCGCCAAGTGCTTCCGCGACGAGGACCTGCGCGCCGACCGTCAGCCGGAATTCACCCAGATCGACATCGAGACCAGCTTCCTCGACGAGGCCGACATCATCGGTCTGACCGAGAAGATGATCCGCAAGCTGTTCAAGGAAGTGCTCGACGTCGAGTTCGGCGAATTCCCGCACATGCCCTACTCCGAGGCCATGCGCCGCTACGGCTCGGACAAGCCGGACCTGCGCATCCCGATGGAACTGGTCGATGTCGAGGACCAGCTCAAGGATGTGGAGTTCAAGGTGTTCGCCGGCCCGGCCAACGATCCCAAGTGCCGCGTGACCGCCCTGCGCGTCCCTGGCGGCGCGAGCATGCCGCGCAAGCAGATCGACGACTACACCAAGTTCGTCGGCATCTACGGCGCCAAGGGCCTGGCCTACATCAAGGTCAACGAGCGCGCCAAGGGCGTCGAAGGCCTGCAGTCGCCGATCGTCAAGAACATCCCGGAAGCCAACCTCAACGTGATCCTCGATCGCGTCGGTGCGGTCGACGGCGACATCGTGTTCTTCGGCGCCGACAAGGCCAAGATCGTTTCCGAAGCCCTCGGTGCCCTGCGCATCAAGCTCGGTCACGACCTCAACCTGCTGACCTGCCAGTGGGCGCCGATGTGGGTGGTCGACTTCCCGATGTTCGAGGAAAACGACGACGGTTCGTTCTCCGCGCTGCACCACCCGTTCACCGCGCCCAAGTGCTCGCCGGAAGAGCTGGCCGCCAACCCGGGTGCCGCCCTGTCGCGCGCCTACGACATGGTGCTCAACGGCACCGAGCTGGGCGGCGGCTCGATCCGTATCCATCGCAAGGACATGCAGGAAGCGGTATTCCGCATCCTCGGCATCGACGAGGCCGAGCAGCAGGAGAAGTTCGGCTTCCTGCTCGACGCCCTGAAGTTCGGTGCGCCGCCGCACGGTGGTCTGGCCTTCGGTCTCGACCGTCTGGTGATGCTGATGACCGGCTCCCATTCGATTCGCGATGTGATCGCCTTCCCGAAAACCCAGAGCGCCGCCTGCGTGATGACCCAGGCGCCGGGCACCGTGGACAACAAGCAGTTGCGCGAGCTGAACATTCGCCTGCGCGAGCAGCCCAAGGCCGAATAAGTCGCCCCGAAGGAGCCTGGTTATGCCAGGCTCCTTCAGTTCAGGGGTTGCAAAAGTACAAGATCCACCAGAAACACGACGGAGAGAGTCATGGCAGGTCATTCCAAATGGGCCAACATCAAACACCGTAAGGAACGTCAGGACGCCAAGCGCGGCAAGATCTTCACCAAGCTGATCCGCGAACTGACCGTTGCGGCCAAGCATGGTGGCGGCGTGCCGGCCGACAACCCGCGCCTGCGCCTGGCGGTGGACAAGGCGCTGACCGCCAACATGACCCGCGACACCATCGAGCGCGCCATCGCCCGTGGCGCCGGCTCCAGCGAAGCCGACAACATGGTCGAGCTGAGCTACGAGGGCTACGCGCCCAGCGGCGTGGCGATCATCATCGAGGCGATGACCGACAACCGCAACCGCACCGCGGCCGAAGTGCGCCATGCCTTCAGCAAGTGCGGCGGCAACCTGGGCACCGACGGCTCGGTGGCCTACATGTTCGACCGCAAGGGTCAGATCAGCTTCGCCCCGGGCGTCAACGAGGACGCACTGATGGAAGCGGCGCTGGAGGCCGGCGCCGACGACATCGTCACCAACGACGACGGCTCGATGGACGTGTTCACCAGCTTCGCCGACTTCCTCGCGGTCAACGAGGCGTTGACCGCCGCCGGCTTCAAGGGCGACGAGGCCGAAGTGGCGATGATCCCGTCGATCACCGCGCCGGTCGCCGACCTGGAAACCGCGCAGAAGGTGCTCAAGCTGATCGACATGCTCGAGGACCTCGACGACGTGCAGAACGTCTACCACAACGCCGAGATTCCCGACGAGATCATGGAGCAGCTCGGCTGAGGTCGACGATCCTGCGGGGCATGCACAGCCGGAAGAGTGAATGCTCTTCCGGCTTTGTTTTTGGGAGAGGCGTCATGGGCCGGCTTGCCGGACGTGACGGCGCGGCATGCTCCACCTATACTCGCGGCTGGATAAATAGACAGTGGCTATCGGTTGTGGCGGGCCACTGCCCGACTCGGCTGGATGACTCCGCATGACCCTGATTCTCGGCATCGACCCCGGTTCGCGCATCACCGGCTACGGCGTGGTGCGCGACACCGGGCGCGGCTGCGAGTATGTCGCCTCGGGCTGCATCCGCACCGGCGACGGGCCGTTGCCCGAGCGGCTGCAGAAGGTCTATCGCGGCGTGCGCGAGGTGATCCGCCTGCACGGCCCGGTGATGCTCGGCATCGAGCAGGTGTTCATGGCGCGCAACGCCGACTCGGCGCTCAAGCTCGGTCAGGCCCGCGGCGCGGCCATCGTCGCGGCGATGGAGGAGGGGCTGTCGGTCGACGAGTACACCGCCACCCAGGTCAAGCAGGCCATCGTCGGTACCGGCGCGGCGGACAAGCAGCAGGTGCAGTTGATGGTCATGCACCTGCTCAAGCTGGTGCAGAAGCCGCAGATCGACGCCTCCGATGCCCTGGCCATCGCCCTCTGCCATGCCCATCACCGGCAGAGCCTGCTTCCCCATGGCCTGTCCACCGCGCGCCGGCGCGGCGGGCGGCTGCGTCTCTGATTGAAGGACAGCACAGCATGATCGGACGCCTGCGCGGCACCCTGGCGGAAAAGCAACCACCCCACCTGATCGTCGATGTCGGCGGTATCGGCTACGAGCTGGAAGTGCCGATGACCACGCTCTATCGTCTGCCGGCGGTGGGCGAGCCGCTGACCCTGCATACCCACCTGGTGGTGCGCGAGGACGCCCATCTGCTCTATGGTTTCTCCAGCAAGCGCGAGCGCGAGCTGTTTCGCGAGCTGATCCGCCTCAACGGCGTCGGTCCCAAGCTGGCGCTGGCGCTGATGTCGGCGCTGGAGGTGGACGAGCTGGTGCGCTGCGTGCAGGCGGAGGATACCTCGGCGCTGACCAAGGTGCCGGGCGTTGGCAAGAAGACCGCCGAGCGCCTGCTGGTCGAACTCAAGGATCGCTTCAAGGTCTGGGAGTCGATGCCGTCGATTGCCCCGCTGGTGGTGGAACCTGCGCGCGCGGCAGCGGTCTCAAGCGCACAGAGCGATGCGGTGAGCGCCCTGGTGGCCCTCGGCTTCAAGCCAGCGGAGGCCAGTCGCGCCGTCAGTCTGGTGGACGAGGACGATCTGTCCAGCGAAGAACTGATCCGCCGTGCCCTCAAGGGCATGGCCTGAACCCGTGGATGACCCCAGATGATTGAAGCCGACCGCCTGATCACGGCTGCGCCGCGCGAACGCGAGGAGCAGCAGGATCGCGCCATCCGCCCGCTGAAGCTGGCCGAGTACATCGGCCAGCCCGGCGTGCGCGAACAGATGGAGCTGTTCATCCAGGCGGCCAGAGGCCGGGCGGAAGCGCTGGACCACACGCTGATCTTCGGCCCGCCGGGCCTCGGCAAGACCACCCTGGCCAACATCATCGCCCAGGAAATGGGCGTGTCGATCAAGAGCACCTCCGGCCCGGTGCTGGAGCGCCCAGGCGATCTGGCGGCGCTGCTGACCAACCTCGAGCCGGGCGACGTGCTGTTCGTCGACGAGATTCATCGCCTGTCGCCGATCGTCGAGGAGGTGCTCTACCCGGCGATGGAGGACTACCAGCTCGACATCATGATCGGCGAGGGACCGGGGGCGCGCTCGATCAAGCTCGACCTGCCGCCGTTCACCCTGATCGGCGCGACCACCCGCGCGGGCATGCTGACCAACCCGCTGCGCGACCGCTTCGGCATCGTCCAGCGTCTGGAGTTCTACAATGTCGAGGATCTGTCGACCATCGTCACCCGTTCGGCGGGGATTCTCGGTCTGCCCATCGACGCCCAGGGCGCCTTCGAGATTGCCCGTCGCGCGCGCGGCACACCGCGCATCGCCAACCGCCTGCTGCGCCGGGTGCGCGATTTTGCCGAGGTGCGCGGTCAGGGCGAGATCAGCCTGGCGATCGCCGATCGCGCGCTGAACCTGCTGGACATCGACGCCCACGGCTTCGATCACCAGGACCGCCGCCTGCTGCTGACCATGATCGACAAGTTCGATGGCGGTCCGGTGGGTATCGACAGCCTGGCGGCGGCGATCAGCGAGGAGCGCCACACCATCGAGGACGTGCTCGAGCCCTACCTGATCCAGCAGGGCTACATCATGCGCACGCCGCGCGGCCGGGTGGTGACCCGTCACGCCTACCTGCACTTCGGCCTCAATGTGCCGGGGCGCCTGAGCCAGATCAGTGACGCCGGCCTGTCTGGCGCCGACGATTGACGGAAAAAATAGTTGCCACGGCCGTTGGCAACCGGAGGAGCCGAGACTAGAGTATGCGCGCGCAACACGAGGGACAGCCGTTCACCCATGCCTGTCGGGTCTATTACGAAGACACCGACGCGGGCGGCGTCGTCTATTACGTCAATTACCTCAAGTTCATGGAGCGGGCTCGCACCGAATGGTTGCGCGCACTGGGCTGTGCCCAGTCGCAACTGGCGGCGGAGAACCTGCTGTTCGTCGTGCATTCGGCCGAGGCGCGCTACCTGGCGCCGGCGCGGCTGGACGACGAGCTGCGGGTCAGTGCCGAAATCATCGAGCTCAACCGTGCCAGCCTGCGCTTTCGTCAGCAGGTGTGGCGGACAAGCGATGCGACGCTGCTCTGTGAAGGGCAGATCATGGTGGCCTGTGTGCGCGCCGACAGTTTCAAACCCCGGGCCATACCCGAAGCGCTGCGTGCAGCCTTCGCTGGCGCGGGTCTATCCCCTGCAGGAGAGTAAGCGTGGAAGCCAACGCCGTTGACCATATGTCCATGTGGAGCCTGATCAGCAATGCCAGTTTCGTGGTGCAACTGGTGATGCTGATCCTGGTGGCTGCCTCGGTCACTTCGTGGATCATGATTTTCCAGCGCAGCGCCCTGCTGCGTGCCGCCAAGCGCGGGCTGGATACCTTCGAGGAGCGCTTCTGGTCGGGCATCGACCTGTCCAAGCTGTATCGCCAGGCCGGCAGCAACCCCGACCCGGACTCCGGTGTCGAGCAGATATTCCGTGCCGGCTTCAAGGAGTTCTCGCGCCTGCGCCAGCAGCCGGGGGTCGACCCGGATGCGGTGATGGACGGCGTCAACCGCGCCATGCGCGTGGCGATCTCGCGCGAGGAAGAGAAGCTCGAGCAGAGCCTGCCGTTCCTCGCCACCGTCGGTTCCACCAGTCCCTATATCGGCCTGTTCGGTACCGTGTGGGGGATCATGAACTCGTTCCGCGGCCTGGCCCAGGTGCAGCAGGCGACCCTCGCCACCGTGGCGCCGGGTATCGCCGAGGCGCTGATCGCCACCGCCATCGGCCTGTTCGCCGCCATTCCGGCGGTCATCGCCTACAACCGCTTCGCAGCCCGCGGCGAGATGTTCATCGGCCGCTACTACACCTTCGCCGATGAGTTCCAGGCCATCCTGCATCGCAAGGTGCACACCTCGGACGACTGAGACCCCTCATGGCCAGAATTCGCAACAGACGCAAGCCGGTCGCCGAGATGAACGTCGTGCCCTATATCGACGTGATGCTGGTGCTGCTGGTGATCTTCATGGTGACCGCGCCGATGCTCAACCAGGGGGTCAAGGTCGACCTGCCCAAGGTGGGCAGCGAGGCGTTGCCGCAGGACAACAACGCCCAGGTACTGACCATCTCGATCAAGGCCGACAAGACCTATTACTGGAACATGGGTAGCGAGGTCGATACCGACACCGTGCAGGACAGCGCCCTGACCCTGGAGCAGATGACCCAGGCGGTGACCGCGATCATGAACCAGAGTCGGAGTCAGGGTAAACAGGTCCAGGTCTTCGTCCGCGGTGACAAGGCGGTTGACTACGGCGCGGTGATGGCGGCCATGGGCGGTCTGCAACAGGCTGGCGTGGGCAACGTCGGGCTGATTACCGAGGCGCCCTGATGCAGCAGCGTGAGCGCTCTTCCCCGGAAAGCTATTTTTGGCCGACCATCTGGGCAGTGGGTCTGCACGTCCTGATCTTTGCCATGCTGTTCGTCAGCTTCTCGATGACCCCGGAACTGCCGCCGTCGCGGCCGATCGTGCAGGCGACCCTGTACCAGCTCAAGTCGCAGAGCCAGGCGACCGTGCAGACCAACCAGAAAATTGCCGGCGAGGCGAAGAAGACTGCGGCGCCGCAGTACGAAACCGAGCAGATGGAGCAGAAGAAGGTCGAGCAGCAGCGACTGGCGGCGGCCAAGGCGGCGGAGCAAAAGAGGGCCGAAGAGGCTCGAAAGACCGAGCAGGCCAAGGCCGCCGAGGCGCAGAAGCAGAAGGAAGTCGCTGCAGCCAAGGCCAAGACGGAAGCTGAGAAGAAGGCCGCCGAGCAGAAGCAACAGGCCGACATCGCCAAGAAGAAGGCTGCCGAGGAAGCGGCGAAGAAGAAGGCGGCAGACGAGGCGGCCAAGAAAAAGGCAGCGGAAGAGGCGGCGAAGAAGAAAGCCGCCGAGGATGCCAAGAAGAAGGCAGCCGAGGAAGCGAAGAAAAAGGCTGCAGCCGATGCCGCGAAGAGCAAGGCGGCCGAGGACGCGAAGAAGAAAGCCGCGGCCGATGCTTCTCGCAAGGCCACGGAAGACAAGAAAGCGGCTGCGCTGGCCGAGCTGCTGGCCGACGATGTGCAGCACCAGCAGGCGCTGGCTGACAGCGTCGGCGACCAGGTGGCCGGCAACCTGGATGACCTGATCATCAATCTGGTCAGCCAGCAGTGGCGGCGTCCGCCGTCGGCACGCAACGGCATGAGCGTGGAAGTGCTGATCCAGATGCTGCCCGACGGCACCATCACCAACGCACGTGTGAATCGCTCCAGCGGTGATACGGCCTTCGACAACTCGGCAGTTGCCGCAGTGCGCAATGTCGGTCGTATCCCCGAGCTGCAGCAGCTGGACCGCGCGACCTTCGACAAGATGTATCGTCAGCGTCGCATGATATTCAAACCGGAGGACTTGAGCCTGTGAACACCCTGATCCGCATGGCCCTACTGGGCCTGGCGCTGCTCGCCGGTGTGGCGAAAGCGGCCGACCCGCTGGTGGTTTCCAGCGGTACCGATCGCGCCATCCCGATTGCCGTGGTGCCGTTCGGCTCGCAGGGCGGCGCCGTGCTGCCCGAGGACATGGCCGAGATCATCGGCAAGGACCTGCGCAACTCCGGCTACTTCGAGCCGATCCCGCGCCAGAACATGATCAGCCTGCCGAGCCAGGCCAGCGAGGTCATCTACCGTGACTGGAAGGCGCTGGGCGCCCAGTACGTGCTCACCGGCAGCATGGTACCCAACGGTGGCGGCGTGCAGATCCAGTACGCGCTGTTCAACGTCACCACCGAGCAGCAGATGCTCACCGGCAGCGTCGGCGGCACGACGGCCCAATTGCGCGACATGGCGCACTACATCGCCGACCAGTCGTTCGAGAAGCTCACCGGCATCAAGGGCGCCTTCTCGACCCGCATGCTCTACGTCACCGCCGAACGCTTCTCTGCCAACAACACCCGTTACACCCTGCAGCGCTCCGACTATGACGGCGCGCGGGCGGTGACCCTGTTGCAGTCGCGCGAACCGATCCTGTCGCCGAGCTTCGCGCCGGATGGCCGCCGGGTGGCCTACGTGTCGTTCGAGCAGCAGCGTCCGCGGATCTTCGTCCAGCACATCGACACCGGCCGCCGCGAGCAGATCACCAACTTCGAGGGCCTCAACGGCGCCCCGGCCTGGTCGCCGGACGGCAATCGCCTGGCCTTCGTGCTGTCGCGCGACGGCAACCCGGAGATCTACGTGATGGACATGGGCAGCCGTCAGGTGCGCCGCGTGACCAATAGCCCGGCCATCGATACCGAGCCCTTCTGGGGCAAGGACGGCCAGACCATCTACTTCACCTCGGATCGTGGCGGCAAGCCGCAGATCTACAAGACCGGCCTCGGTGGTGGTGTCGAGCGGGTGACCTTCGTCGGCAACTACAACGCCAACCCGAAGCTGTCCGCGGATGAACGCACCCTTGTCATGATCCACCGCCAGGATGGTTTCACCGTGTTCAAGGTGGCTGCCATGGACCTGCAGCGTGGTGGTGCCCCGCGCATCCTCTCCGGCGAGACCAGTCTGGACGAGTCGCCCACTGTTGCGCCCAATGGCACCATGCTAATCTACGCCACCCGCCAACAGGGCAGGGGGGTGCTCATGCTCGTGTCCACCAATGGTCGCGTACGGCTCCCGCTTCCTGTCGCTCAGGGCGAAGTCCGTGAGCCTTCCTGGTCTCCCTATCTGAACTGACGGCGGCTGCCAACTGCTCGTTTCAATACGTTGTTTTGAACATGTTGTTTTGAACACACACTGGGGTTTTAAAAGATGGAAATGCTGAAAATCGGCAAATTTGCTGCGCTGGCTCTGGCTATGGCAGTTGCCGTAGGTTGCTCCTCCAAGGGCGGTGATGCTGCTGGCGAAGGTGCAGTCGATCCGAACGCTGGCTACGGTGCCAACACCGGTGCCGTCGATGGCAGCCTGAACGGTGAAGAGGCGGCCCTGCGCGCCATCACCACCTTCTTCTTCGAGTACGACAGCTCCGACCTGAAGCCGGAAGCCATGCGCGCTCTGGACGTTCACGCTCGCGACCTGCAGTCCAACGGCGCTCGCGTCGTCCTGGAAGGCCACGCTGACGAGCGCGGCACCCGCGAGTACAACATGGCTCTGGGCGAGCGTCGCGCCAAGGCCGTTCAGCGCTACCTGGTGCTGCAGGGCGTGTCCCCGGCCCAGCTGGAGCTGGTGTCCTACGGTGAAGAGCGTCCGATGGCCATGGGCACCAGCGAAGAGAGCTGGGCGCAGAACCGTCGCGTCGAACTGAAGAAGTAACAAGCCATGCGCAAGCACTCCCGTCTCCTGTTCCTGCTGGCTTTGGCCGCACCCTTCGCGACCTGGGCCCAGGTGCCCGTCATCGAGGGTGGCAACGGTTATCCGCCGTCCGGCTATGGAGCCACGGGAGCTGCTTATGCCGGTGGGGCGGTAACCCCCGCTCCTACCTCGGCCCAAGGTGAGCTCTTCCTGCAGCTGCAACAGCTGCAGGAAGAGGTTGCCCGCCTGCGCGGTACCCTGGAAGAGCAGCAGTACGAAATCCAGCGTCTCAAGCAGGAAAGCCTCGAGCGTTACCAGGATCTCGACGGCCGTCTGTCCTCCGTGGGCCAGGCGCCGGCACCGGCTCCTGTTGTCCCGGCGGCAAACGGCTCCCAGGCCGCAGCGCCTGTCGCGCCGGCTGCGCCAGCCAATGGCGCCCCGGGTGATCCGGCCAAGGAAAAACTGTTCTACGATGCCGCCTTCGACCTGATCAAGGCGAAGGATTTTGCCAAGGCCGATCAGGCCTTCAGCGCATTCCTGCGCAAGTATCCGACCAGTCAGTACGCCGGCAACGCGCAGTACTGGCTGGGTGAAGTGAAGCTCGCCCAGGGCGATCTGCAGGGCGCCGGGCGTGCCTTTGCCCAGGTCAGCCAGGGTTACCCGAACCACCAGAAGGTGGCCGACTCGCTGTACAAGCTCGCCGATGTCGAGCAGCGCCTCGGTAACCCCGACAAGGCGCGCGGCATCCTGCAGCAGGTGATTGCCCAGTATCCTGGCACTTCGGCGGCCCAGTTGGCCCAGCGCGATCTCGCCCGGCTGCCCTGAGCGCCGCCTGCTGTACCGAGGAAACCCGCGCCCGGCGCGGGTTTTTTCGTTAAACTCGCACTCCTTTTTCCACTTCCTGCAACGGAGGCGGATGGCCTGTTTCGCCATCACGCCCGGGGCTTATGAACCAGACTCTGCGCATCACCGAAATCTTCCATTCGCTGCAGGGGGAAACACGTACCGTCGGCCTGCCGACCGTGTTCGTGCGCCTGACCGGCTGTCCCCTGCGCTGTCAGTACTGCGATACCGCCTACGCGTTCAGTGGTGGCGAGGTCATGACCCTCGAACAGATCCTCGCCCAGGTCGCCAGCTACAAGCCGCGCTACGTCTGCGTGACCGGCGGTGAGCCGCTGGCGCAGCCGAACTGCATTCCGCTGCTCGAGGCGCTGTGCGACGCCGGCTACCAGGTGTCGCTGGAGACCAGTGGCGCCCTGGATATCGCGCCGGTGGATACCCGGGTCAGCCGGGTGGTCGACCTGAAAACCCCGGGATCGGCGGAGGTGGGCCGCAATCGCTATGAGAACATGGCCGAGCTGACCGGCAACGATCAGGTCAAGTTCGTCATCTGTTCGCGTGAGGACTACGACTGGGCAGTCTCCAAGATCATCGAGTACCGCCTCGACCAGCGTGCCGGCGAGCTGCTGATGTCGCCCAGCCACCACGAGCTGGAGGCACGCAGCCTGGCCGAGTGGATCATCGCCGACAACCTGCCGGTACGCCTGCAGCTGCAGCTGCACAAGTACCTGTGGAACGACGAGCCCGGCCACTGATCGCGAGGAGCATCGACATGACTGACAAGAAAGCAGTAATCCTGCTCTCCGGCGGCCTCGACTCCGCCACCGTGCTGGCCATGGCCCTTGCCGAGGGCTATGCCTGCTACACCATGAGCTTCGACTACGGTCAACGTCACCGCGCCGAGCTGCAGGCGGCCGAGCGGGTAGCGCGCCAGCTGGGGGCGGTCGAGCACAAGGTGGTCGGCATCGACCTCAACGGTATCGGCGGCTCGGCGCTGACCGACGACAGCATCGCCGTGCCGGAAGAGCCGGGCGAGGGCATCCCGGTGACCTATGTGCCGGCGCGCAACACCCTGTTCCTCTCGCTGGCGCTGGGCTGGGCTGAGGTGCTGGGCGCCCGCGATATCTTCATCGGCGTCAATGCGGTGGACTACTCGGGCTATCCGGACTGTCGGCCGGAGTTCATCACTGCCTTCGAGCGCCTGGCCAATCTGGCCACCAAGGCCGGCGTGGAGGGCGAGGGCTTTCGCATCCGGGCGCCGCTGCAGTACCTGTCCAAGGCGCAGATCATCGAGGCGGGGCTGACCCGCGGCGTGGATTTCGCCCTGACGGTCTCCTGCTATCAGGCCGATGCCGACGGCCGCGCCTGTGGCCGCTGCGACAGCTGCCGTCTGCGTGCTGAAGGCTTCCGCGCCGCCGGGGTTGCCGATCCGACCCGCTATGTTTGAAATTATTTGCCTTGGGGTGTTGTATTTCCGTTAGAAATCAGTAATATACACACCAAGTTGGGGCGTTAGCTCAGTGGTAGAGCAGTTGGCTTTTAACCAATTGGTCGTAGGTTCGAATCCCACACGCCCCACCATTTTTCCCTCCTCGCAGTTCCCCGCGTTTCTTCCCTGCTAGTTATCCCGTCTGGTGCTCTGGATCGGGTTTATACTCCGTTTCCCGCACCCTAACCTTCAGGTGCAGCAAACATGACGCAGATTTCCGAACAACTCCTGGTCCAGGCCCATCTGGACGCCAAGCAGCCGCGCCCGCTCACCGAGCTGGAGATCGCCGACTACCGTCAGGCCATCGCTGCCGAGCTCAAGGCCCGTGACGCCGTGCTGGTTGCCCACTACTACACCGATCCGATCCTCCAGGCGCTGGCCGAGGAAACCGGTGGTTGCGTGTCCGACTCGCTGGAGATGGCCCGCTTCGGCAGCCAGAGTCCGGCCTCGACCATCGTGGTCGCCGGCGTGCGCTTCATGGGCGAGACGGCCAAGATCCTCAACCCCGAAAAGCGCATCCTGATGCCGACCCTCGAAGCGACCTGCTCGCTGGACCTAGGTTGTCCGGTCGAGGAGTTCTCGGCCTTCTGCGACCAGCATCCCGAGCGCACCGTGGTGGTCTACGCCAATACTTCGGCGGCGGTGAAGGCGCGCGCCGACTGGGTGGTGACCTCCAGCTGCGCGGTGGAGATCGTCGAGAGCCTGATGGACAACGGCGAGAAGATCCTTTGGGCGCCGGATCGCTACCTGGGGGGGTATATCCAGCGCGAAACCGGCGCCGACATGCTGCTCTGGGAGGGTTCGTGCATCGTCCACGAGGAGTTCAAGGCCAAGCAGCTGCACGACCTCAAGGAGCTGTATCCGGAGGCGGCGGTGCTGGTGCACCCGGAATCGCCGGAGTCGGTGATCGCTCTGGCCGACGCGGTGGGCTCCACCAGCCAGCTGATCAAGGCGGCGCAGACCCTGCCCAACCAGATCTTCATCGTCGCCACCGACCGCGGCATCCTCTGGAAGATGCAGCAGCTGTGCCCCGGTAAGTCGTTCATCGAGGCGCCGACCGCCGGCCAGGGCGCGACCTGCCGCAGCTGTGCGCACTGCCCGTGGATGGCGATGAACACCCTGGAGCGCACGCTCCAGTGCCTGCGTGAGGGCAGCAACGAGATCCATGTCGATCCGGTGCTGATTCCCAAGGCGGTCAAGCCGCTCAAGCGCATGCTCGACTTCACCCAGGCGGCACGGCTCAAGGTGACCGGCAACGCCTGATCGGTCGCGCAGATGGCAAGAGGCCCGGCAATTGCCGGGCCTCTGCGTTTTCGCATGCCGCTCAGCGCAGCAGCTTGTCGATCATCCGTTTCTCGTCCGCCAGCTCGCTGTGGCGCGCATCGATGCGTGCCGCCAGCTGGAAGTTGCCGTTGGCGCGGCGACGGGCGAAGTCCAGCTGCTCGAGCGCCTGGTCGTAGTCGCCGACCAAAGCGAAATATTCGGCGCGGGCCTGATGCAGGCCGATGATGTTGCCGGACAGGCCGCGGGTTTCCGCCTGTTGGAACCACAGTTCGGCATCGCTGGGGCGCTCCTTGAGCAGGCGGTCGAGCTGCTGTTCGGCCTCGGCCGGGCGGTTCTGCTTGAGCAGCAGTTCGCTCAGGGCCTGGCGGGTCGGATAGCTGGCCGGATACAGGCCGAGCAGGCGCTGCAGGCGTTGGCTGGCGGCATCCAGACGGTTGCCGGTGATGTCCAGCTCGACCTGGGCGAGATTGTAGACTATATCGTTGGGCGCCTTGGCCAGCAAGGGCTGCAGGTTGCTGCCGGCTTCCTTGAGTTGCCCGCTCTTGATCTGCGCCAGGGCGAGGCCATAGCGTGCGGCATCCAGTTCGGGGTTCTCGTCGAGCAGTGCGCGGAAGCGCTGGGCGGCCAGTCCCGGCGAGCTTTCGTAGGTCAGCTGCACACGGGCGCGCATCAGCTGGTAGCGCAGGGAATCCTGGCTGCCGCTGCCGGCAAACTGTTCGGCGCGGTTGCGGGTGTCGGCCACCCGCGACTCGCTGAGCGGGTGGGTCAGGAGGAACTCCGGCGGCACGCGGGTATAGCGATATTGACGCATCAGACGCTCGAACATGCTCGGCATCGCGCGTGGGTCGTAGCCCGCCTGCTGCAGGTTGAGGATGCCGATGCGGTCGGCTTCCTGTTCGTTCTGCCGCGAGAAGCGCCGCTGCGCCTGGATGGCTGCGGCCTGGGTCGAGGCGATGGCGGCGATCCCGGCATCGCCGGCACCAGCGGCGGCGGCGACCACGCCGGCGAGCATGGCGGCCATCAGCGGCACCTGCATGCGCTTCTGTTCCTCGAGGCCGCGGGCAAAGTGGCGTTGCGACAGGTGCGCCAGTTCGTGGGTGAGCACCGAGGCGTATTCGCCCTCGGTCTGTGCGTGCAGGAACAGGCCGCCGTTGACGCCGATGACCCCGCCGGGGGCGGCGAAGGCGTTGAGCTGCGGGCTGTCGAGCAGGACGAAGACCAGGCGGCGGTCCTGCAACTGGCTGGTTTCCGCCAGGCGGTAGACGCTGCTTTCGACGAAGTCCTTGAGCAGCGGGTCGGGCAGGCTCTTCACCTGGCCGCGCAGCACGTTGAGCCAGGCCCTGCCGAGCTGGTGCTCCTGGTCGGGCGAGACGATCGAGGAGCTGGCATCGCCAAGTGCGGGCAGGTCGCTGGCGAAGGCCGGAGTGGTCAGCAGACAGGTCAGCGTCAGCAGGGTGGGGCGCAGCATCTTCATCGCTCGGACTCGGTACGGCAAAGTAGCTACTCTAGCCGCAGCCAGGCCCGGCTGGCCAGCGATGCGCCGGCTTGGCTATGCTGCGCGGCATTTGCGGGGAGAGATCATGACCGAGATTACCGGGCCGGTGCCGGCCCACGACGCCGAGCTGGATGCCAGTGGCTTGAATTGTCCGTTGCCGTTGCTCAAGGCCAAGCTGGAGCTCAACCGCCTGCCCAGTGGCGCGGTGCTCAAGGTGATTGCCACCGATGCCGGCTCCCAGCGCGACTTTCGCGCCTTCGCCCGTCTGGCCGGGCACGCGCTGCTGCATGAAGAGGAGGAGGCGGGCTGCTTTCGCTACTGGCTGCGCAAGGCCTGAAGCAATACCGGCCGGCAGGGCTGCCGGCCGGTCAGCAAGGCTTCAGCCGGCGTTGAGGGTGCGGGCGGCCGTCAGCACGGCGTCGACATGGCCCGGCACCTTGACGCCGCGCCACTCCTGGCGCAACACGCCGTCCTTGTCGATCAGGAAGGTGCTGCGCTCGATGCCGAGGTACTCCTTGCCGTACAGCTTCTTCGGCTTGATCACCTCGAACAGCTGGCACAGTTGCTCGTCGGCGTCGGACAGCAGTTCGAAGGGGAACTCCTGCTTGCCCTTGAAGTTCTCGTGGGACTTCAGGCTGTCGCGCGACACGCCGAACACCAGGGTGTTGGCGGCGGCGAACTCGTTGTGCAGGTCACGGAAGTTCTGGCCTTCGGTGGTGCAGCCCGGGGTGCTGTCTTTCGGATAGAAATACAGCACCACCTGCTGGCCCTTGAGCGCGCTGAGCACCACCTGCTGGCCGCTGGTGGCCTGGATCTGGAAATCGGCGACGGGCGAATCGATGGCTACCGGCATGCGGAACTCCTGGGGGGAATGGGGATTACGGATTCTGCGGGCGCCAGGGTTCGATCAGGGCGTCGAGGTTGAGGGCGTCGGCGAAGTCGAGGAACTGGTCGCGCAGCCAGCTGATCTGCGTGCCCGGCGGCAGGGTCACGGTGATGGTGGCGTTGAGCAGCAGGGTGCCGGTCTGCGGCGCCTGATAGGTGTCGCAGGTGAGGTTTTCCAGTTCGACATGATGATCGGTAAAGAACTGACACAGCTCGCCGATGATGTCCGGCCGATAGGCGGCGCTGATGTAGGCCACGTAGGGCAGGGCGTTGGCGCGCTCGACGGCGGCGGCGCTGCGGGTCATGTTGATGCTGAACTTGTGGCGCTTGGCCAGCGGCGCCAGGCTGGCTTCCAGGCGCGCCAGCGCGTCCCAGCTGCCGGCAACCTGCAGCACCAGGGCGCTGTACTCGCCATGCCGGGTCAGGCGGCTGCTGATCACGTTGCAGCGGCTTTCCTGGCTGGCGCGACAGAGCACGCTGGTGAGCTCCATGGGCGAGGCTCCCAGGGCGCTGATCACGAGAAACTGTTCACGGGGTTGGGGGGTCGACATGCAGAATTCCTGGTGCAAAGAGATGGCGGCAGAGCACGCGCCGGCAGAGCCGGGAAGGGTAGCGAAAAGCGCCGGCAAGGGGAATGCCTGGCAGCCTGCCGCCAGCTTGTGCAAGGCTGGTGGCATCAGTACCATTACGCCTTTATCTATATAGCGGCAGGAGTGGTTGCATGATTACGGGCAGCATGGTGGCACTGGTCACGCCCATGGATGCAGAAGGCCGTCTGGATTGGGATAGCCTGACCCAGCTGGTCGATTTTCACCTCCAGGAAGGCACCAACGCCATCGTCGCGGTCGGCACCACGGGTGAGTCCGCCACGCTGGACGTCGACGAACACGTCGCGGTGATCCGCCACGTGGTCAAGCAGGTCGCCGGACGCATTCCGGTGATCGCCGGTACCGGGGCCAACTCCACCCGCGAGGCCATCGAACTGACCGCCGCCGCCAAGCAGGCCGGCGTCGATGCCTGCCTGCTGGTCACCCCGTACTACAACAAGCCGACCCAGGAAGGCCTGTACCTGCACCACCGCAAGATCGCCGAGTCGGTGGCCATTCCGCAGATCCTCTACAACGTGCCGGGGCGTACCGCCTGCGACATGCTGGCCGACACCATTGCCCGCCTGTCCACGGTGGCGAACATCATCGGCGTCAAGGAAGCCACCGGCGACCTGCAGCGTGGCAAGGAAGTGCTGGACAAGGTCGCCTCCGGCTTCCTGGTCTACTCCGGCGACGACGCCACCGCGGTCGAGCTGATGCTGATGGGCGCCCAAGGCAACATTTCGGTGACCGCCAACGTCGCTCCGCGTGCGATGAGCGAGCTGTGCGCCGCCGCCATGCGTGGCGATGCCGCCACCGGTCGCGCGATCAACGAGCGCCTGATGCCGCTGCACAAGCAACTGTTCTGCGAAGCCAACCCCATTCCGGTGAAGTGGGCCCTGCACGAGATGGGTCTGATTCCCGAAGGCATCCGCCTGCCCCTGACCTGGCTCAGCCAGGACTGCCAGGAGCCGCTGCGTCAGGCCATGCGCCAGGCCGGTGTGCTGGCCTGATCGACGGAGAACATGCATGAAGCAACTGGCCGGACTTTCCGCGCTTGCCCTGATCATCGCTGCCAGCAGCGGCTGCGGCTGGATCTGGGGCGATAATGGCTACTTTCGAGACCGTGGCAGCGACTACCTGACCGCCCGCGAAACGGCTCCGATGCAGCTGCCGCCGGATGTCCAGGTGCGTCGCCTCGAGCCCTTGCTGCCGGTGCCGGCCGCCGTGTCGACATCCACTGCCGAGGGCAAGTTCGAGGTGCCGCGTCCGCAGGCGCTGAGCGCTGCCGCCCTGCGCGGCGATGACGCGGAGCAGGGCGGCAGCGTGTCGCTGCTGGCCGACCGCAGCTACGATGCGCCGGATCGCGTCAGCCTGACCACCGACGGCAGCGGCAATCCGCTGCTCAGCCTGGCCAGCGATTTCGATCGGGCCTGGTCGGCGGTGGGCCGCGCGCTGCAGGATGGCGATGTGCGGGTCGACGACATGAACCGCAGTCTCGGTCTCTACTACATCAACCTCGCCGAAGGGGCGGAAAAGCCCGACGAGGAGCCGGGTTTCTTCGCGCGTCTGCTGGGCAGCGATGATGCCGCAGAGGATGAGGCGAGTGCCGAGCGTTACCAGGTCCGCCTGACCACCGTGGGCGACAGCGTCCAGGTGTCGGTCGAGAAAAGCCTCGAGAGCGTGGCGCCGAGCGATGTGGCGCGCCGCGTGCTGGAGTTGATCCAGGAACATCTCGGCTGAATCGGGCCGCAGCCCCCAGCCGCTACCCACGATAGGCGAAACCCCCAGGGTTTCGCCTGTTTTGTTTGCCAGAGACGGAAATGCCGATATGAGCACACCCACCACCCTGAGCCTGAAGAAGATCTACTCGGGCAAGGTTCGCGACCTCTACGAAATCGACGACAAGCGCATGCTGATGGTGGCCACCGATCGTCTGTCGGCCTTCGACGTCATCCTCGACGAGCCGATCCCGGAGAAGGGCAAGATCCTCACCGCCATCTCCAACTTCTGGTTCGACAAGCTCAAGGACCTGGTGCCCAACCACTTCACCGGCGACAAGGTCGAGGACGTGGTGCCGGCCGCCGAGCTGCCGCTGGTGGAGGGCCGTGCGGTGGTGGCCAAGCGCCTCAAGCCGGTCGCCGTCGAGGCCATCGTGCGCGGCTATCTGGTCGGTTCGGGCTGGAAGGAATATCAGAAGAGCGGTACCGTCTGCGGCATCGCCCTGCCGGCCGGGCTGAAGGAGGCGGCCAAGCTGCCGCAGCCGATCTTCACCCCCTCGACCAAGGCCGCCGTCGGCGACCATGACGAGAACATCTCCTTTGCACAGTGCGAGGCGATCATCGGTGCCGAGCTGGCCGCCAAGGTGCGCGACACCGCCATCGCCCTGTACAGCGCCGCGGTCGAGTACGCCGCCACCCGCGGCATCATCATCGCCGACACCAAGTTCGAGTTCGGTCTGGACGAGGATGGCACCCTGACCCTGATGGACGAGGCGCTGACTCCGGACTCCAGCCGCTTCTGGCCGGCCGACAGCTACGCCGAAGGCACCAATCCGCCGAGCTTCGACAAGCAGTTCGTGCGTGACTGGCTGGAGTCCACCGGCTGGAACAAGGAGCCGCCGGCGCCGGCGGTGCCAGCCGAGGTGGCGCAGAAGACCGCGGACAAGTACCGCGAAGCGCTGACCCGGCTGACCTGCTGAGCACTGCTGCGGCGCGCAAGCAACTGATCCTGCGTGAAAAAATTCTCGCAAGGGGCTTCGCCAAACGGATTTGAGCTGGTATTATTCGCGCCGACTTGGGGGAGATGCCGGAGTGGTCGAACGGGACGGATTCGAAATCCGTTGTATTCGCAAGAGTACCTAGGGTTCGAATCCCTATCTCCCCGCCATATTGACGTTGAAAGCCCCGCATTGCGGGGCTTTCGCGTTTCTGGGATACGTCAGTCCCGCTACCCCTTGGCTGCTTGTCCTTCCTCTGTACTCCCCCCGCCTGAAACCGGCGAATTGCGGGCATTCGAGTGGCCGGATGCGACCCTGTTCGGTAAAAGTGATAACCACGCGACGGCTGCTGGTTTTTGCGCTAATAGGTCTTATGATCTGCGCGGTTTGCCCGACGGCCATCCATCTCCGCACTCAGGCTGCCACGCAAGTCAGGCAACAATCATTTCCTCCATCGACGAATGGACTCCTCATCGTGAAAAAATGGATCGCTGCGCCGTTGCTGGCGCTCTCGGTTGCTGCAGCCCAAGCCCAGTCCCTGAACGTCGCCAACTGGAACGACTATATCGATCCCGCGGTGCTGGAGGCCTTCACCCGGGAAACGGGTATCGAGGTCAACTACCAGACCTACGACAACGACCAGGAGGTCTACGACCTGCTGAAAAAAGGAGAGTCGCTCGATGTGGTGGTGCCTTCCACCGACAATTTCGGCAAGCTGATCGAGGAGGGGCTGCTGCGCCCCTATGCGGCGGCGAGCCTGCCCGGCTTCGAGGTCCTCGAGCCGCTGATCATGACGCGCCTGGCCGGTCATGACCCGGCCCGCGAGTATGGCGTGCCCTACCTGTGGGGCAGCATCGGCCTGGCGGTGAACGTGCCGCTGGCCGAGGCGGCGCTGGGTGGTCCGGTGCCCAGGACCTGGGGGCTGGTGTTCGACAAGGAACTGGTCAAGCGGCTGTCGTCCTGCGGTGTCACCGTGCTGGACTCCGCCAACGATGTGGTCAGCCTGCTGGTGAACTATCGGGGGCGCAGTCTGAATCATATTGGCGAGAACTACGCCTCGCGCTCGTTGGAATATCTGGGCGAACTGCGCCCGCATTACCGCTATGTCAGCAGCAGTGACTACATCGACGATCTGAGCGCCGGCAAGAACTGCGTGAGCATGGCCTGGACGGGGGATGCGCTGGCGGCAGAAGCGGAAGGCCGGCCGGTGAAGTTGATCGAGCCCGAGGAGGGCAGTCTGGTGTTTGTCGACATCCTGGCGATTCCGGCCGCGGCGCAGAATGTCGAGGGGGCCAAGGCCTTCATCAGTTACATGCTGCGTCCAGAGGTCTCCGCCCAGATCGCCCGGGCTACCTACTACCAGACGCCGAACACCAAGGCGCGCCAGGTGCTGGAGGCCGCTGACGAGCATTTCCATGCCGCCAAGCTGTCCGCCGGCATGTTCGGCTATGTGGCGCCGAAGGCGGAGGTGGGCAAGCTGATCGAAGACTCTTGGCCGCGGCTGCAGCAGGGGGTGTCGGCGCCCCGCTGAAGCCTTTGTCTCCCTCGCATGCAAAGCCCTGAGTGATCGGGGCTTGGTCGTGTTGATCGCACGTACCCCTAGGCTGCGCCGTGCCATATCCAGGCGCGGCCTGCCTTCATTCAGCGGCGCGCCTCATCCGCCCCCGGTCCCGGCACCGCGAACATCCACCCGAATCCCCAGGCCAGCGCACCCGCGCCGAGCCAGAAGGCGCTGTGCAGACTGCCACCCATGCCCAGCCACTGGCCGGTCAGCCAGGGCGCAGCCAGCTGGGCGACGCTGTACAGGGCGATCATCGCCGCCGAGATGCGCGGTCCCTGATGCGGTTGCAGGCTGCGGCCGAGGCGCTGGGTCAGCAGTACGGTGCCGAGGAAGGTGCTGCCGACCAGCAGGGCGCAGAGCAGGATGCCCGTGGCGCCCGGCAGCAGCAGGGCCGCCAGTACGCCGGCCAGCTGGATCAGGTAGTTGATCTGCAGGGCATGCTTGTCGCCGAGCTGGCCGCCCAGGCGACTCCACAGCCAGGGTGCGATCAGGGTGGCCAGCGCCACTACCAGCCAGCTGCCGTTGATCAGGAAGCTGTCCGGCGCAACCTGCAGTCGCGCCAGTGTCGGCAGGAAGGTCATCGGCAGGATGTAGCCCATACCCGCGCCGGTGTAGGCGAGAAACAGCGGCGTGGTGCGGCGGTCCAGCAGTTGCCCGCTGGGGCTGCCCTCGCCGGGTGGGGCGGCCTGTTCGGCAGTGTCCAGGCGCGCCAGCCGGTGCCAGCCCCACCAAGCCAGCGGCAGGCTGAGCAGGGCCGCCGGCCACCAGCGTGCGGCGCCCTGCAGCCAGTCGGCACTGAGGCCGACCATGGCGCTGGACAGCAGCAGGCCGGCGCCGACGCCGAGGTAGACCAGGCCGCTGGCGCTGGCACGGTTGTGGCGTACCAGCCATTCGAGGATCAGCGCCGGGGCCTGGACGAACACCAGGCCGTTGCTGATGCCGTTGAGCAGGCGCAGGGCGGCGAGCAGATCGGGGTCGCTGGCCTGGGTCTGCAGCAGGGTGGTCAGCGCATGCAGCACCAGCCCCCAGGGCAGGCAGCGGCGAATCTGGGCGATGCGGTGCCAGCGGATCGCCAGCAAGGCGCCGAGCAGGTAGCCGAGGTAGTTCCAGCTGGCGATGTCGGCCCCCTGCCTGAGCGTGAGCAGGCCATCCTCGACCAGCCACGGCAGCAGGGGCGTGTAGATGAAGCGGCCGAGGGTATGCACGGTCAGTAGGACCAGTGCACCGGCCAGTAGAACCGGGAACAGCGCAGGGCGTTGGGGCGTCATGAA
Organism: Pseudomonas linyingensis; assembly: GCF_900109175.1. Lineage (GTDB taxonomy): Bacteria > Pseudomonadota > Gammaproteobacteria > Pseudomonadales > Pseudomonadaceae > Geopseudomonas > Geopseudomonas linyingensis. The sequence continues at coordinate 61,427 of NZ_FNZE01000015.1, forward strand.
CAATCCTTGGCGAGAGGCCTCTGCGGGTCGTGGCCTGCGCCCCGTCGCGGGCAGGGCTTGGCCGATCAGCTTAGGGAGTCGGCCAGCCGTTAGGCAACAAATCCTGCACGGGCTGAGCGCTGGGGCGGCACCTCGCGCGCTTCACGTGCCCTGCTGTCGGTGCGCCAGGCCAACGGCAGGAGCGGGGCGGCGACAGCGCCACAGGGCCAGCAGCAGGAGCAGGCTGACCAGTCCCCAGCCGAGAGCCTGGATATTGAGCAGGGTTTCCTGCCAGAGCATCACCGGCAGGCCGATGCCGAGCAGTACCGCCAGCAGACCCAGTTCGTCGCGCGGGCCGGGGGCCGGCCAGCACAGGTAGGCCAGCGCCGGCAGCAGCAGGGCGGCGCTCGGGAAGCTGCGATAGCGCGGTTCGAAGACCAGGCCCAGCATCAGCCAGGCCGCGGCCAGGCCGGCGGCCAGCAGCCACCAGCCGGCACGCGCCTCCAGCCAGCTGCCGAGCCGTGCGCGCCAGCCGCCCAGTGGCGGGTTGATGCACAGCAGGGTGCGCGCCGCGACCAGCAGGTTGAGCGCGAGCAGGGCGCCGTGCCACAGCCATTCGCCGGCATGGCGGCTGTCGAGGGTCAGCTGCTGGGTCCACAGGGCGATGGCGGCGGCGGCGATAGCGCTGGCCAGCGGCAGTTGCCAGGCGGCCCGGCGCTCGCGCGGGGCGCCACCCAGCAGCAGGCCGGCGATCAGCAGTACGCCGCTGAGGCCCAGCCAGCGCGGCCAGTCCGGCAGGTTGGAGACCGGCCCGGCGAGCACACCCTTGTCACCGCGAAAGGCGTCGAACAGCCCCCAGTAGCCACCGACCGTGCCCTCGCTGATGCGCTTCCACGGTTGGTCGAAGGCCTCGATCAGGTTGTACTGCCAGCCGCCCTGTTCGGCCATGGCGATGAAGCCGCGCATGAAGCGCGCCTCGTTGACCCGGCTGGGCAGGGCGTCCTCGCGCTGACGCCCTTCGCTCGGCCAGCCGGTCTCGCCGACGAAGATCGGCTTGGGCGCGTACAGCCGTTCGAACTTCTCATGGACCCGCTCGACCTGGGCGAGGGCGGCGTCGATGCCGGTGGGGTCGTCCTCCCAGTAGGGCAGCAGGTGGATGGTGATGAAATCCACCGCCGGCGCCATTTCCGGGTGGCGCAGCCAGAACTCCCAGACGTCGGCGTAGGTCACCGGCTGCTCGACCCGTCCTTTCACTTCCTCGATCAGCGCGCTCAGGCGCTTCGCGCTGATTTCCCGGCGCAGCAGCGCCTCGTTGCCGACGATCACCGCAGTGACCACGTCCGGGTGGGCGTTGGCGGTCTTCACCAGCAGCTCGATTTCCTTGCGCGTGGCCTTGGCCTCGCGGCTGACCCAGGCGCCGATCATCAGGGTGATGCCGTGTTTGCGGGCGATGTCGGGCAGGGCCTCGAGACCGGTCACCGAATAGGTGCGCAGGCAGTCGAAGCGCTCGGCGAGCAGGGCGACGTCCGCCTCGAGACGCTCCCGGCGGATTCCCAGGGGCTTGTCGAAGGGCGACTGATCATGGTCGAAAGGACTGTAGGACGCGCATTGCAGCTTGCCGCTGCGGGGCTGCGGGTCGGGCAGCGGCTGTTCGCGGCCGATGCCATACCACAGTCCGACAAGGACGAGCAGGGAGCACAGCAGGGCACAGCAATAGGTCAGGGTGGCACGGGGCAGGAGAGGCATGTCAGCGCAGATCAAGGGACGAGGCCGCGGATATTAAAGAGAGCACACCCTGCGCGCCAGAGGCGCGCAGGGTGTGCCGCGGCGGTGGAGGCTGGCGGGGCTGCGGTTGGCCTCAGATGTGCCGGTGCTGCCAGATCAGCCCGGCGCGCGGGGTCGGTGCGCCAGCGCGATGTTCCAGACGTTGCCAGGCCTTTTCGTGGAAGAAGAACCCCACTGCATTGCACAGCGGCTCCACGGTGGCCACCAGTCCGCCGACGGTCAGGCTGCCGGTGAGCGCGTAGGCGACGGAGAAGGCGATGCAGAAGTGCATGACGGTGAAGGTCAGGGTCTTGAGCATGGCACACCTCACTACGGGTCAGGATGAGAACTTTTATCTCTTGTAAGGGATTCTGGACCCGTCCTGCCGGGTGGGGAAATCGTCCGGCTCGATGGTCGGTATAGCGGTGCTCTATCATGGTGCAAGTTGCGCAAAGCCACGGCTATTGCGGCCTGCCGCCTGCAAGACCCCCTCTGCCACGCGGCGGGTGCTCTATTCCGCCGGCCTGCGGCCGTCGGGCTCGCGACTAAAGTCGTCTGGTGTTTGCAACACTCGGACATAAAGTATTGCAGTGTCCTCCACAGGGGGGGCATCAGATCGTGTGGAGACCATCCAATGAATAATGACAATGTGTACCGGCAGATCTACGCCAACCCACGCTTCCAGGAGTTGGTCGCCAAACGCGGCCGGTTCGCCTGGGTGCTTTCGATCATCATGCTGGCCGCCTACTTCGCCTTCATCTTGGTGATTGCCTTCGACCCCAAGGTGCTTGGCATTCCGCTGGGCCCGGATACCGTGACTACCTGGGGCATCCCGGCTGGCCTGGGCCTGATCTTTCTGGCTATCGCTCTGACCGGTGTCTACGTGCATCGCGCCAACGGTGAGTTCGACCGTATCACCCAGGAAATTCTCAACGAGGCCCAACAGTGATGATTGCTCGTTTCCTGACTGCAGCCACTCTGCTGGCAGCCTCCCCGATGCTGCTGGCTGGCGAAGCCCTGACCGGCGAAGTCCAAAAGCAGGCGACCAACTGGACCGCCATCGGGATGTTCGTGATGTTCATCATCTTCACGATGGGCATCACCAAGTGGGCGGCCAAGCGCAATACTTCCACCGCCGACTATTACACCGCCGGCGGTAGCATCACCGGCTTCCAGAACGGCCTGGCGATCGCCGGCGACTACATGTCCGCAGCGTCCTTCCTGGGTATTTCCGCGCTGGTGTTCACCTCCGGCTACGACGGCCTGATCTACTCGATCGGCTTCCTGGTCGGCTGGCCGCTGATCCTGTTCCTGATGGCTGAACGTCTGCGCAACCTGGGCAAGTTCACCTTCTCCGACGTGGCCTCCTACCGTCTCGGCCAGACCCAGATCCGCATCCTGTCGGCCCTGGGTTCGCTGACCGTGGTGGCCTTCTACCTGATCGCCCAGATGGTCGGTGCCGGCAAGCTGATCCAGCTGCTGTTCGGCCTCGACTACTACGTCGCGGTGATCCTGGTCGGCGTGCTGATGGTCTGCTACGTGCTGTTTGGCGGCATGTTGGCCACCACCTGGGTGCAGATCATCAAGGCCGTCCTGCTGCTCTCCGGCGCCACCTTCATGGCGTTGATGGTGATGAAGGGCGTGAACTTCGACTTCGGTACCCTGTTCTCCGAAGCCGTGAAGATCCACGACAAGGGCGAAGCCATCATGAGCCCGGGCGGTCTGGTGACCGATCCGGTCTCGGCGATCTCCCTGGGTCTGGCGCTGATGTTCGGTACCGCTGGCCTGCCGCACATCCTGATGCGCTTCTTCACCGTGTCGGATGCCAAGGAAGCCCGCAAGAGCGTGTTCTACGCGACCGGCTTCATCGGCTACTTCTACATCCTGACCTTCATCATCGGCTTCGGTGCGATCCTGCTGGTCAGCACCAACCCCGAGTACAAGGACGCCACTGGCGCCATCATTGGCGGCACCAACATGGTGGCCATCCACCTGGCCAACGCTGTCGGCGGCAACCTGTTCCTGGGCTTCATCTCCGCCGTGGCCTTTGCCACCATCCTGGCGGTGGTAGCCGGTCTGACCCTGGCGGGCGCCTCGGCCGTGTCCCACGACCTGTACGCCTGCGTGATCAAGAAGGGCAAGGCCAAGGAAGAGGACGAGATGCGCGTGACCAAGATCACTACCCTGACCCTGGGTGTGGTCGCGATCCTGCTCGGCATCGCCTTCGAGAAGCAGAACATCGCCTTCATGGTGGGTCTGGCCTTCTCCATCGCCGCCAGCTGCAACTTCCCGGTCCTGTTCCTCTCCATGTACTGGAAGAACCTGACCACTCGCGGCGCGCTGTTCGGTGGTGCTCTGGGTCTGTTCACTGCACTGCTGCTGACCATCCTCAGCCCGACCGTATGGGTCCAGGTGCTGGGCAATGCCCAGGCGATCTTCCCGTACTCCTACCCGGCGCTGTTCTCGGTAGCCGTGGCCTTCGTCGGCATCTGGTTCTTCTCGATCACCGACAAGTCCAAGATGGCCAGCGACGAGCGCGAGCGGTTCTTCCCGCAGTTCGTGCGTTCGCAGACTGGTCTGGGTGCTACCGGTGCCGTAGCGCACTAAGCAACACGGTCATCCGACCTTGCAATACAAAAGGGGCAGCCTGCGGGCTGCCCCTTTTCATTACTGCCTCTGCGCGGCTGGCCAGCGAGTCTTGCGCCAGTTCCTTTCCCGCTGCCGGTTGCTATGGTAGAAGGCGGGCCTGTCCTTTCAGGAGTGTCCGTGTGGACCCCGAATCCATCGTTTACGGATGCATCCGCGACTGTCCGGATGGCGATCCGCTGGCGCGCCGCAGCCGCCGGCTGCACAACCGGCAGGTGCTCGACGAGTTGCCGGAGCTGGGTGCGTTGTCGCTGCTCAGCCGGCAGATGTTCTCCTTCTGCCGCTTCGAGGGCGACGGTCTGTACCAGACCCAGGTGATCCACTTCGGCGCCAGCTATCGTGCGGTGGAGTACGAGTGGGCGGCCTGGCTACAGCAGTTCGAGGCCCTGCTCGGGCGTCTGTACTGGTCGAGTGCGGTGGTGCACCTGGATACCGAGCTACGCGGCTTCCACACCTTCCGCTGGGAAAGCGAGCAGGGTTTCCATCATCCGGGCGAGGGCGTGCTGCGCATGCGCTGCGCCTGGGAGCACGAGGGTGGACTGCGCGGCTGAGCGTGGCCGGGCGCCGCGCGGCGCACTCAGTCGGCGAGCCACTCGGCCGGCACGTCGCGGCGCAGCATCAGCTGGCACTGCTGGCTGTCGGGCTCGAAGACGATCACCGCCTCGCCCTGGCGCAGGGCGTGACGGACCCGTTCGACGCGGGTGGCCAGTGGTGTTTCGTCGCCGTTGTCGGTGCCCTCGCGGGTGACGAAGTCCTCGATCAGGCGATCCAGGGTGTCGGGTTCGAGCAGGGTGTGGGGGATCAGCATGGCTTGTCTCGGCAAAACGGCTGGCGATGCTAGCGTCCCTGCTCGCGTCTGGCCACTGCCCGGTGGCGGCGGCTCAGGTGTACTTGGTGAAGATGGCGCGAACCTTGGCCAGGGTAGCGGCGCTGTCCTGCTGGGGGTCGAGTACCGCCTCCTCCAGCAGGCAGGCGAGCATTTCCTGATAGGCGCGGTCCAGCGCCTTGCGCGCGGCGCTGAACTGCTGGGCGATGGCCTCGCAGTCCTCGCCGCGGCGTATCATCGCCTGCAGGCCGCGGACCTGGCCCTCGATGCGGGCCAGGCGCTTGAGCATGGCGTCCTGATGCGGCGGGATGCTGTCGGTCATTGGCTGTTCTCCACGCTGCGGCGCAGGGTGAAGGCGCCGCGCAGTTCGCCGGGAGCAAAGCCGCGCGCCTGATCCTGCGGATAGCGCTGATCGATCACCGCGGCCAGCTCCGGCTTGAGGTTCTGGCCATGGCAGGCCAGGCAGGGTTCGCCGGTGGGGATCGCCTTCATCAGGCGGAATTCGCCATCGACGATCTCGGCGTGCTTGAGCTCCATCACCGGCTCGCCGGCAGCGGCGCGGGCGGCGAACTGTTCGAGTACCTGGCGCTCCCAGGCATCCGGGGCGTTGTTCGGATTGCGCAGCTTCAGTGCGGTGCGCCCTACCTTCCATGGCGCCTGGCTGTGCTGCGCGGTGATCTGCGGAGCGAGCAGCTGGCAGGCCTCCACGGCCTTGACCGGTCCGCCCTCCTGCATGGCGGCCTTGACGGTGTCCAGCAGCTGCTGCTGGAACGGTGGAATCAGCGCTGCCCCCTCGGCGGTCAGTTGCTGGACGTCGGCGGCCAGGGCCGGGGCGCTGAGGGTGGCAAGCAGGGACAGGGTGATGAAGCGCATGGGGTCGAACTCCTGAAGGTGGCGGTCCTTTGGTACTAGGGGGAGTATCGGAAGGAGGCTGGCGCCTGGCAATACGCCAAGTGTCGCAGGGCGATGGTCGGTCGCCGCTCGTTCAGCGTCCACGGATCAGTTCACGCAGCAGGAAGCGGCTGGGGTGGCAGGCCTCGGCCACGGCCCGCGGCAGCGGCAGTGGTTCGTCGTCGAGCCAGGCAGCCAGCAGCTCGCCGGACAGCGGTGCGGTGATCAGGCCGCGCGAACCATGCCCGCAGTTGACGTACAGCCCCTCGAGCCAGGGTGCCGGAGTGTCGATGCGCAGGCTGGCGTCCTTGGCCAGACGGGCGTAGACGCGATTGAACGCCGGCGCATCCACCAGCGGGCCGACCAGCGGCAGGTAGTCCGGGCTGGTGCTGCGAAAGGCCGCCCGCCCGGTCAGCGCTGCCGGGTCGAGCTGGTCGACGTGCAGGGCCTCGGCCAGCGCCGGCGAAATCTGCCGCAGCATGCCGAGGTTGTCGGCATGCTCGTCGGCGGACAGCGCCAGGTCGTCGCGCTGGAAGTTGAAGCTGGCGCCTAGGGTGTGCTCGCCGGCGCGCGGCGGGGCGACGTAGCCCTCGGCGCACAGCACGGTACGCAGGGCACGGCTGGCGCTGGTGCTCGGCAGGCGGCTGATCTGCCCGCGGATGCGCTTGAGCTTGAGGTGTTCGGCGGCGGCGAAGTGGCGCACCTCGCTGGCGGTGCAGAGGACCGCGACCGGCGCGCTGGCGAGCAGCTGGTGGTCCTGCCAGGCCTGCCACTGGCCGTCGGCGCGGCGCAGCTCGAAGGCCTCGTGCTGGGTGAGCACGCAGATGCCCGGCTGACTGGCCAGCAGGCGGCACAGCGCCGGTGGATGGACCCAGCCGGCCTCGGCGTACCACAGGCCGCCCTGCTCGAGCGCCAGGCCGGCCAGCTGCGAGGCTTCGCCGGCATCCACCGGCAGCAGCAGGTCGCTCGGGAAGGCGGCGGCCAGGCGCGCTTGGCGCTCGGCCTCCTTGGCGTCGAAGGCCAGCTGCAGCACGCCGCAGGCACTCCAGTCGACGCCGGCCTGCAGGCGCTCGAGCTGGCGGCGGGTGTAGCCGAAGCCGCCGATCACCAGTTTCGACAGCGCGGTGCCGTGGGCCGAGAGCTTGAGGTAGAGCACGCCCTGCGGGTTGCCCGAGGCTTCCTCGGCCAGCGCGGCATGGCGCTCGATCAGGGTCACCCGCCAGCCGCGTCCGGCCAGGCTGCTGGCCGTGGCGCAGCCGGCCAGGCCGCCGCCGATCACCAGCGCCTCGCGCGGGCCGCTGGGGCGCGGCGGGCGGGCGAACCAGGGTTTGCCGCTGTCCGCGGGCGCGCCCTGGAAGGCGCCGGCGAGCATCTCCCACTTGTGGGCGAAGCCCTTGACCCTGGCCACCGCGAAGCCGGCCTCGCGCAGGCCGCGGCGCACGAAGCCGGTACTGGCGAAGGTGGCCAGGGTGGTACCGGGCGCCGAGAGGCGGGCGAGCTGGGCGAACACCTCGGCGGTCCACATCTGCGGGTTCTTGGCCGGCGAGAAGCCGTCGAGGAACCAGGCGTCGATGCGCGCATCCAGTTGCGGCAGGGCGTCGAGCACGTCGCCCACCAGCAGGGTGAGGATCACCCGGCCGCCGTCGAAGACGAAGCGCTGGAAGCCGGCGTGCACCGCCACGTACTGGCCCAGCAGTTGCCCGGCCCAGGGGGCGAGCTCCGGCCACAGGGCGAGGGCGCGCTCGAGATCGCTGCGGCTCAGCGGGTGCTTTTCCACGCTGACGAAATGCAGCCGCGCCGCAGCCGGCGCCACCTGCTCGAACAGCTGCCAGCTGCAGAGAAAGTTCAGTCCGGTGCCGAAGCCGGTTTCGCCGATCACCAGGCGCCCGTCTGCCGGCAGGGCGGCAAAGCGCTCGGCCAGCTGGTTGTGGGCGAGGAACACGTAGCGGGTTTCCTCCAGGCCCGAGGTCGTGGAGAAGTACACGTCGCCAAAGGTGCGCGACAGCGGTTGGCCCTGTTCGTCCCAGTCCAGCTGGGCGTGCGGTTGCTCGGTCATCGGTGCGGTAGACGGCGGAAAGGAGGGGCGTCCATTCTAGCCGATTGGCCGCCATGGACTGCTGCAAAACCCTTGCATGCCTCCCCGGGGCATCGGCTAGTCTGCGCAGTATCGCCAAGGAGAGCCTGCATGTTCGAATCCGCCGAAATCGGCCACCAGATCGACAAGGAAACCTACGACGCCGCGGTGCCCGAACTGCGCCAGGCGCTGCTCGAGGCGCAGCTCGAGCTGCGCGAGCAGGCGCGCTTTCCGCTGATCGTGCTGCTCAACGGCATCGAGGGCGCCGGCAAGGGCGAGACGGTCAAGCTGCTCAACGAGTGGATGGACCCGCGGCTGATCCAGGTCGAGACCTTCGACCAGCAGACCGACGAGGAGCTGGCGCGTCCGCCGTTCTGGCGCTACTGGCGACGCCTGCCGCCCAAGGGGCGCACCGGCGTGTTTTTCGGCAACTGGTACAGCCAGATGCTGCAGGGGCGGGTGCATGGACGCATCGACGATGCCCAGCTGGACCAGGCCATCAGCACCACGGTGCGCTTTGAACGCATGCTCTGTGACGAGGGGGCGCTGATCTTCAAGTTCTGGCTGCACCTGTCGAAGAAGCAGATGAAGGCCCGCCTCAAGACGCTGGAGAGCGACCCGCTGCACAGCTGGCGGATCAGCCCGCTGGACTGGCAGCAGTCGAAGACCTTCGACGAGTTCGTGCGCTACGGCGAGCGCGTGCTGCGGCGTACCAGCCGCGACTATGCACCCTGGTACGTGGTCGAGGGTGTCGACGAGCGTTACCGTAGCCTCACCGTCGGGCGCATCCTCCTCGAGGGCCTGCAGGCGGCGCTGCGCATGCAGGAGCTGCCCAAGCGCCAGCCCCATGCGGCACCGGTGGCGGCGAGCATCGACAATCGCGGTCTGGTCGACAGTCTGGACATGACCCAGACCCTGGACAAGGACAGCTACCAGCAGCAGCTGGTGGTCGAACAGGCGCGCCTGGCGCAGCTGCTGCGCGACAAGCGCATGCGCCGCCACGCGCTGGTGGCGGTGTTCGAGGGCAACGACGCGGCGGGCAAGGGCGGGGCGATCCGTCGGGTGACCGGGGCGCTCGATCCGCGCCAGTACCACATCGTGCCGGTGGCGGCGCCGACCGAGGAGGAGCAGGCCCAGCCTTACCTGTGGCGTTTCTGGCGGCACATCCCGGCACGCGGACGTTTCACCATGTTCGACCGCTCCTGGTACGGCCGGGTGCTGGTGGAGCGGGTCGAGGGCTATTGCTCCCAGGCCGACTGGCTGCGTGCCTACAGCGAGATCAACGACTTCGAGGAGCAGCTCACCGATGCCGGGGTGGTGCTGGTCAAGTTCTGGATGGCCATCGACCAGCAGACCCAGCTGGAGCGCTTCCAGGAGCGCGAGAAGACTGCGTTCAAGCGTTTCAAGATCACCGAGGATGACTGGCGCAACCGCGAGAAGTGGACGCACTACATCGATGCGGTGAACGACATGGTCGACCGCACCAGTACCGAGATCGCGCCCTGGACGCTGATCGAGGCCAACGACAAGCGCTTCGCCCGGGTCAAGGTGCTGCGCACCATCAACGAGGCGCTGGAGGCAGCGTTTGCCCGCAAGCGCTGAGCGGCTTCAATGGCGGCGCGGCGCATGGGGGAGCTGGCCGGCCTGTTGGGCGGCGAGGCTGTCGAGATCTCCGACGTAGCGGGTGATGGCTTGCTGGGCGTCGATGCGAGTAAAGAACGGCCCCACCAGCGTGCCCTCGCGGGTGGCGAAGAAGTACTGGCCATTGACGGTACTGATGCGGTCGGTGCGGTAGTGGGTGCCTGGCGCTTCATCGTGCTGGCGTTTTCCGAACATGGCCAAATCTCCCGAACGATGGGTGAACAGAAAAAGTCTAGCCGCTGTCGGTGCGCACCACAGGGCAGTCGACCAGCGGCAGTGTCGTCGGGCGGGGAGTGCTGGCGGCGTTTGTCTGTCGCCGGGCGGGGCGGCCGTCTAGAATGGGCGCTGCCCTCGCTGTTGCGAGCCTCGGGCAGGCTCGCTTTCTTGTGGAATTCCCATGCATGTCTCCTCCGGCCGCTGGTTGCGCGGCCTGCTGTTGTCCCTGGTCACCGTGGTGCTCTGGGGGGTGTTGCCGATCTGGCTCAAGCAAGTCCTGCAGACGATGGATCCGGTCACCGTGACCTGGTACCGCCTGTTCAGTTCGGGGCTGATCCTGTTCGCCTGGCTGGCGGCCAGCCGGCGGCTGCCGTCGCTGCGCCCGCTGGGGCGTCGCGGTCGCGGCCTGCTGCTGTTGGCGATTGGCGGACTGACGGCCAACTACGTGCTCTACCTGATGGGCCTCGAGCGGCTCAGCGCCGGCACCACCCAGCTGCTCATCCAGAGCGCGCCGGTCATGCTGCTGCTCGCCAGCCTGCTGGTGTTCCGCGAGTCGTTCAGTCGCGCCCAGGGCCTGGGCCTGTTGGTGCTGGTGCTGGGCTTCGGGCTGTTCTTCAATCAGCGCCTGGGCGAGCTGTTCGGCTCCCTCGGCAGCTACACCCTCGGCGTGCTCACCGTGTTGGCGGCAGCGCTGGTCTGGGTGTTCTACGGCCTGGCGCAGAAGCAGCTGCTGACCCAGTGGAGTTCGGTGCAGATCATGATGGCGATCTACCTGGCCTGCGCCGCCCTGGTGACGCCCTGGGCGCAGCCGACCCAGCTGTTCGAGCTGAGCAGCCTGCAGGCGTGGCTGCTGCTGGCCTGCTGCCTGAATACCCTGGTGGCCTATGGCGCCTTTGCCGAGGCGCTGGCGCACTGGGAGGCCTCGCGGGTCAGCGCTGTGCTGGCGCTGACCCCGCTGGTGACCCTGGGCTCGGTGGCCCTAGCGGCCAGCCTGTGGCCGGGGCAGGTACAGGCCGAGGATATCAACGCCCTGGCCTATTTCGGCGCGTTGCTGGTGGCCGGTGGTTCGGTGGTGATCGCGCTGGCGCCGACCTGGCTGGCCCGCCAGCGCTCCCGCCGTGCGGCGCGGGTCATCGCCGACTGAACCTGCCGCGGCCAATCACTCGTCGTCGGCCTCGAGCATCTGCTCCGGGCGCACCCAGTTGTCGAACTCCTCGTTGCTCAGGAAGCCCAGCGCCAGCGCCGCCTGGCGCAGGCTGGTGTTCTCCGCATAGGCCTTCTTGGCGATCTGCGCGGCCTTGTCGTAGCCGATGTGCGGGTTCAGCGCGGTGACCAGCATCAGGCCGCGCTCCAGGTGCTCGGCCATGCGTGCGGCGTCCGGCTCCATGCCGGCGATGCAGTGCTGGTTGAAGTTGCGGCAGCCGTCGCCGAGCAGGCGGATCGACTGCAGCAGGTTGTGCACGATCACCGGCTTGAACACGTTGAGCTGCAGATGGCCCTGGCTGGCGGCGAAGCTCACGGTGACGTCGTTGCCGAGCACCTGGCAGGCGAGCATCGACAGCGCCTCGCACTGGGTCGGGTTGACCTTGCCGGGCATGATCGAGCTGCCCGGCTCGTTGGCCGGCAGGCGCACCTCGGCAAACCCGGCGCGCGGTCCCGAGCCGAGCAGGCGCAGGTCGTTGGCCAGCTTCATCAGCGCCACCGCCAGGGTCTTCAGCGCGCCGGCCAGGCTGACCAGCGGCTCGTGGCCGGCGAGGGCGGCGAACTTGTTGGGCGCGGTGACGAACGGCAGGCCGCTGAGGGCGGCCAGCTCGGCGGCCATCGCCTCGGCAAAGCCCTTGGGCGCGTTCAGCCCGGTGCCCACCGCGGTGCCGCCCTGGGCCAGCTGGCAGGCGGCGGGGAGGCTGGCGCGCAACGCCTGCTCGGCGTAGTCGAGCTGGGCGACGAAGGCCGACAGCTCCTGGCCGAAGGTCAGCGGCGTGGCGTCCATCAGGTGGGTGCGCCCGGTCTTGACCAGTTTGGCGTGCCGGACGGCCTGGGCGTGCAGGCCGTCGCGCAGCTCGTGCAGGGCCGGCAGCAGCTGCTCGTGCGCCGCGCGCACCACGGCGATGTGCATGGCGGTGGGGAAGCAGTCGTTGGAACTCTGCGAGCGGTTGACGTGATCGTTGGGGTGCACCGGCTGCTTGCCGCCGCGGCCCTGGCCGGCCAGTTCGTTGGCCCGCCCGGCGATCACCTCGTTGACGTTCATGTTGCTCTGCGTGCCGCTGCCAGTCTGCCAGACGACCAGCGGGAACTGGCTGTCGTGCTTGCCGGCGAGCACCTCGTCGGCGGCCTGCTCGATCAGCCGCGCGCGGTCGGCCGGCAGGGCGCCGATGCGGGCGTTGACCCGCGCGGCGGCCTTCTTGATCAGTGCCAGGGCGTGGATCACCGCCAGTGGCATGCGTTCGCTGCCGATGGCGAAGTTGATCAGCGAGCGCTGGGTCTGCGCGCCCCAGTAGGCATCTTCCGGCACCTCGATGGGACCCAGGCTGTCGGTTTCGGTACGGCTCATCGGGCGGCTCTCCGCAGGGTTTTCCACAGTCTAGGTAGCGTAGACTGCGCCAGCGGCCCCGTCCGTCCAGCCGCTGCGCCAGCTTCGTGCGACAGTCCTGCACTTGAGCGCACCCGGCGATCTGCGCAGAATGGGACGATCCCGGGCCGCCGCCGGCGGTCCGCAGCCACTCCGGAGCACCTCGATGTCCATGCAGGAACAGATCCAGCAGGCGCTGGCCGCCCTCGAGCCGCAGCACCTCGAGATCCTCAACGAAAGCCACATGCACAGCCGTGGCCAGGAAAGCCATTTCAAGGCAGTGGTGGTCAGCCCGCTGTTTGACGGCCTGAATGCGGTCAAGCGCCACCAGAAGGTCTACGCCACCTTGGGCGAGCTGATGGGCCGCTTCCATGCGCTGGCGCTGTTCACCTACACCCCCGAAGAATGGGCGGCGCAGGGCGCCGCCCCGGACTCGCCGGCCTGCATGGGCGGCAGCAAGCACGACCGCCACGCGCACTGAGGCGCCGCTCCTCGTCGCGCGGTCACCGGCGCCGCGCTGCCTTTGCTAGAATGCGCCCCCGCGCCGGCTCCCGCCGGCGTTGTCGTTTTCAGGCGTTGCCTGAGGTCCAATGTCATGGTCCGGTCCGCCCTTTGCGTGGGCGACCACTGGAGAGCGTCATGAGTCAGAACATCGTGGTGGCGGCGCTGTACAAGTTCGTCACCCTCGAGGATTACATCGCCCTGCGCGAGCCGCTGCTGGCGGCGATGCAGGCCAACGGGGTCAAGGGCACCCTGCTGCTGGCCGAGGAGGGCATCAACGGCACGGTGTCCGGCACGCGCGAGGGGATCGACGCGCTGCTGGCCTGGCTGCGCAGCGACCCGCGCCTGGTCGACATCGACCACAAGGAGTCGTACTGCGCCGAGCAGCCGTTCTACCGCACCAAGGTCAAGCTCAAGCAGGAAATCGTCACCCTCGGCGTGCCCGGCGTCGACCCGAACAAGGCGGTCGGCACCTACGTCGAGCCGCAGGACTGGAACGCGCTGATCTCGGATCCCGAGGTGCTGCTGATCGACACGCGCAACGACTACGAGGTGGCCATCGGCACCTTCGAGGGCGCCATCGATCCGCGCACCCAGTCGTTCCGCGAGTTTCCCGCCTACGTGCAGCAGCACTTCGACCCGGCGAAGCACAAGAAGGTGGCGATGTTCTGCACCGGCGGCATCCGCTGCGAAAAGGCGTCCAGCTTCATGCTTGCTCAGGGCTTTGCCGAGGTGTTCCACCTCAAGGGCGGCATCCTCAAGTACCTCGAGGAGGTCCCGCAGGCGCAGAGCCGCTGGCGCGGCGACTGTTTCGTGTTCGACAACCGGGTCACCGTGCGCCACGATCTGAGCGAGGGTGACTTCGAGCAGTGTCATGCCTGCCGCACGCCGATCTCGGTCGCCGATCGCCAGTCGGAGCATTACGCGGCGGGGATCAGCTGCCCGCACTGCTGGGACAGCTTGAGCGAGAAGACCCGCGCCAGCGCCCGCGAGCGGCAGAAGCAGATCGAGCTGGCGCGCGCGCGGCAGCAGCCGCACCCGATCGGCCGTGACCCGCGTCAGGCCGACTGACGCGCTACGCTGGGGCCCCGTTGGCCCCGTCCCCTTTCCGGTGCGCGTGGCGCACCCAATCGGCCGGGTTCGCCCAACGGCCAACAGGAGCCCGGATGAACGCCCGTCTGCTCTATGTGATGGACCCGATGTGTTCCTGGTGCTGGGGCTTTGCGCCGGTGTTCGACGCCCTGGCCGCCCAGGCCCAGGCCGCGGGGGTAAGCCTGCATCTGGTCGCCGGCGGCCTGCGCCCGGGCACGGTGCAGGCGCTGGACGACGGCACGCGCAGCTACATCCTCAAGCACTGGCGCGCAGTGGCCGAACGCACCGGACAGTCGTTCGATTTCGACGCCGCCCTGCCGGAGGGCTTCGTCTACGACACCGAGCCGGCCAGTCGTGCGCTGGTGGTGCTGCGCAGCCTGGCGCCGGAGAAGGTCTGGCCGCTGGTGCAGGCGATCCAGCAGGCGTTCTATGTCGAGGGCCGCGACGTCACCCGCGCGGCGCTGCTGGTCGAGCTGGCCGAGCAGGTCGGCGTGCCGCGTCAGGCCTTTGCCGAGGCCTTCGACAGTCCGGCCCTGCGCGCGGCCACCCAGGCCGACTTCGCGCGGGCCGAGAACCTCGGCATCGCCGGCTTTCCCACCCTGCTGGCCGAGCGCAACGGCCAGCTGGCGCTGCTGACCAACGGCTACCAGCCGCTGGAGAATCTCGCCCCGCTGCTCGCGCGCTGGCTGGAGCGCCTGGCCCATGGCTGAGCCGACTGGCGAGTCCGACCGGCTGAGCTGGGCGGAAATCCGCCGGCTGGCGCTGGGCCATCGCCGCGAGCTGCTGATCGCCAACCTGGTGGCGGTGCTGGCCACCTTGTGCAGCGTGCCGATCCCGCTGCTGCTGCCGCTGCTGGTCGACGAGGTGCTGCTTGGTCAGGGCGGCGGCGCCCTGCGCCTGATGGACCGCTATCTGCCGGCGGCCTGGCAGCAGGCGGGTGGCTATATCGGCCTCATCCTGGTCACCACCCTGGTGCTGCGCGGCGTCTCGCTGCTGTTCAACGTGCTGCAGGCCCGGCTGTTTGCCGGATTGTCCAAGGACGTGGTGTATCGCCTGCGCCTGCGCCTGATCGAGCGGCTCAAGCGGATCTCCCTCGGCGAGTACGAAAGCCTGGGCAGCGGCACGGTGACCGCGCATCTGGTCACCGATCTCGACACCCTCGACAAGTTCGTCGGCGACACCCTGAGCCGCCTGCTGGTGGCGCTGCTGACTCTGACCGGCACCGCGGCGATCCTGATCTGGATGCATTGGCAGCTGGCGCTGCTGATCCTGCTGTTCAACCCGCTGGTGATCTACGCCACCGTGCAGCTGGGCAAGCGCGTCAAGCACCTGAAGAAGCTGGAAAACGACAGCACCGCGCGCTTCACCCAGGCGCTCGGCGAAACCCTCGAGACGATCCAGGAGATCCGCGCCGGCAACCGCCAGGGCTTCTTCCTCGGTCGCCTCGGCCTGCGCGCCCGCGAGGTGCGCGACTACGCGGTGGCCTCGCTGTGGAAGAGCGATGCCGCCAACCGCGCCAGCGGCCTGCTGTTCCAGTTCGGCATCGACGTGTTCCGCGCCGCCGCCATGCTCACCGTGCTGTTCTCCGACCTGTCGATTGGCCAGATGCTCGCCGTGTTCAGCTACCTCTGGTACATGATCGGCCCGGTCGAGCAACTGCTCGGCCTGCAGTACGCCTACTACGCCGCTGGCGGCGCGCTGACCCGGATCAACGAGCTGCTCGCTCGCGCCGACGAGCCGCGCTATGCGGGCAGCCTTGATCCGTTCGCCGGGCAGGCCACCGTCGGCATCGAGGTGCGCGGCCTGCGTTTCGCCTACCGCGACGAGCCGGTGCTCGACGGTCTCGACCTGGATATCGCGGCGGGCGAGAAGGTGGCCATCGTCGGCGCCTCGGGCGGCGGCAAGAGCACCCTGGTGCAGCTGCTGCTCGGCCTCTACAGCCCGCAGGCCGGGAGCATCCGCTTCGGCGGCGCGACCCTCGAGGAGATCGGTCTGGAGCGGGTGCGCGAGCACGTGGCGGTGGTGTTGCAGCATCCGGCGCTGTTCAACGACACGGTGCGCGCCAACCTGAGCATGGGCCGCGAGCGCGACGATGCCGCCTGCTGGCGGGCGCTGGAGATCGCCCAGCTGGCCGACACCGTGCGCGCCCTGCCGGATGGGCTGGACAGCGTGGTCGGCCGCTCCGGCGTGCGCCTCTCCGGCGGCCAGCGCCAGCGCCTGGCGATCGCCCGGATGATCCTCGCCGAGCCCAAGGTGGTGATCCTCGACGAGGCCACCTCGGCGCTCGATGCCGCCACCGAATACGCCCTGCACCAGGCGCTGGGGCGCTTCCTCAGTGGGCGCACCACGCTGATCATCGCCCACCGTCTGTCGGCGGTGAAGCAGGCCGACCGCGTGCTGGTGTTCGACGGCGGCCGCGTCGCCGAGGATGGCGACCATCGCCAGCTGATCGCCGAGGGCGGCTTGTACGCCCGGCTGTACGGCAATCTGCAGCACTAGCCGGCATGCAGCTAAACTGCCCGCAGCTCGATCATCAGGAGATTTCCGCATGTTCATCGCCATGAACCGCTTCAAGATTGCCCGTGGCCACGAGGACACCTTCATCGCCCACTGGCGCCAGCGTGACAGCTACCTCGACGAGGTGCCGGGCTTTGTCCGTTTCCATCTGCTGCAGGGCCCGCAGACCGAGGAATACACCCTGTTCGTGTCGCACACCGAGTGGGCGTCGACCCAGGCCTTCGAGGACTGGACGCACTCCGAGGCGTTCAGGAAGGCGCATGCCAATGCCGGCAAGAGCCCCCGCGAGATCTACCTGGGCCCGCCGCAGCTGGAGCTGTTCGAGTCGGTGCTCTAGGCGGCCAGCCAGGCAGGGCTAATTTGGGTGAATTGGCCGAAGTGTCGACAATCGGTGCCGGCGGCGGTCTGCAAGGCGTTCGGCGCTGGCCGCGCTGTAGTGCCGGCCGCTGCTCCCCTACCACGGACTGTCGGCAGCCTGGCGAAATCTGGCGCAGCCGCCATGCGTCGGCGCCGGAGACTTTTTTTCCGCAACCAATGCCTGCCACTGGCGCTACGCGGCGCACATCGTTAGCATGGCGCCGCCTTCGCCAGCCCCCCCCTGTCAGGGGGTGTTCCGGGGAGCGTGTAGTACCTTTGTCGGACAGACTACAGTACGCGTCTGTAGACGATCCGAGGTAAAATGCGACACCTGTGTCTCAGGAGCATGAATGATGCAAACTGGTAGTGAACAGCCGGATCTGGTATTCGTCGGGGCAGGCGTCATGAGCGCAACCCTGGCGGTACTGCTGAAAGAGCTCGACCCGAGCTTGAAGATCGAAGTTCTGGAGCAACTGGACTCCGGGGCTGCCGAGAGTTCCTTCCCGTGGAACAACGCGGGTACCGGCCACGCCGCACTCTGTGAACTGAACTATACCCCGGAAGGTCCCGACGGCTCGGTCGACATCTCCAAGGCCGTGAGCATCAACTCGATGTTCGAAGTCTCCCGGCAGTTCTGGGCGTATCTGGTCGAGCAGGGCTACTTCAAATCGCCCAAGGACTTCATCAATCCCGTTCCGCACATGAGCTTCGTGCGCGGCGAGAAAGGCGTGTCCTTCCTGCGCAAGCGCTTCGATGCCCTGAAGGCACATCACTGCTTCCGCGACGACATGGAGTACAGCGAGGATCGCGGCACCATCGGTGACTGGGCGCCGCTGCTGATGCAGGGCCGCACCAGCAACGAGCCGCTGGCCGCGACTCGCGCCATGGGCGGTACCGACGTCAACTTCGGCGCGCTGACCAAGAAGCTCCTGCAGCATCTGGAGCAGACCGACAACGCCAAGGTCTCCTACAACCAGAAGGTCACCGACGTGCGCCGCGAGGCCGACGGTCGTTGGCGTCTGGTCGTCGACGACAAGCTCCGTGGCGGCAGTCGCGATCTGCTCGCCCGCTTCGTCTTCCTCGGTGCCGGCGGTGCGGCCCTGACCCTGCTGCAGAAGTCCGGCATCGAAGAAGGCAAGGGCTTCGGTGGCTTCCCGGTCAGCGGCCAGTGGCTGCGCTGCGACAATCCGGAAGTGGTCAAGCAGCATCAGGCCAAGGTCTACAGCCAGGCCGACATCGGTGCGCCGCCGATGTCCGTGCCGCACCTCGACACCCGCGTCGTCGATGGCGGCAAGTCGCTGCTGTTCGGCCCCTTCGCCGGCTTCTCCACCAAGTTCCTCAAGCAGGGCTCCTTCCTCGACCTGCCGCTGTCGATCCGTCCGAACAACATCGGTCCGATGCTGGCGGTGGCGCGCGACAACATGGACCTGACCAAGTACCTGATCAAGGAAGTGCTGCAGTCCGAGGACCAGCGTCTGGAGGAGCTGCGCAAGTTCTTCCCGGCGGCCAAGAAGGAAGACTGGCGTCTGGAAATCGCTGGCCAGCGCGTGCAGATCATCAAGAAGGACGCCAAGAAGGGCGGTGTGCTGCAGTTCGGCACCGAGATCGTCGCTGCGGCTGACGGTTCGATTGCCGCGCTGCTCGGCGCCTCGCCTGGCGCCTCGGTGTCGGTGTCGGTGATGCTCGAGGTGATCGAGCGCTGCTTCCCCGAGCAGTACCAGAGTGCTGCCTGGCAGGAGCGTCTGGGCAAGATCTTCGAGGCCGACGAGCAGGTCCTGCAGAAGGACGCCGAGCTGCTGCGCCGGGTGCGCGCACGTACCGGCGAGGCCCTCGAGCTGAATCAGCCGAGCTGATTCGCGCTCATCCCCGCCGCGCTCAGGTGCGGCGGGGCGGCACAACGCCGCGTTCAGTCAGCGCCCGATCGGGCGTGCGGCTGGCGCGGCGTTTGCGTTTGCAGTCGGCGCAGTTCCGCGGCCCAGACCGGTAGCGGAATTTCCACCTGCGGCTGCCAGATGCGCTGCCACAGGCGCTGCAGTCGCTGCAGGTCGCCGCGCTCGGCGGGCCAGCGCTGGCTGGTGGGCAGCAGTTGCCAGGCAGCCCCCTGGCGCTCGGCCAGGGTGAAGCGAAACGGGTGGAAGCCCGTCATGCCCAGGCGCAGGTCGGTGACCACCAGCTGGTTGCCGAGCTGGTCGTAGCGCAGGAAGCCGCCGGTGAACCAGAGCAGACGCTGGTGCGGTGCCGAGCCGGCCAGTACCCCGGCCAGATCGCCGCCACGCTCGATACGGTGCAGCTGCGGCGCTTGCGAGTCCAGCCAGCCGACCAGGGCTTCGTGGTAGTCGCTGCCCTCCAGTACCACCACCCGCCAGAGCAGACTGTTGAACGGCGTCGGTGCACTGAACACCGCTTCGGCAGCGATGCCCCGGCGTGCCAGTTCGGCGCCGACGCGCTGCTCGGCCATCTGCTTGCCGGCCACGGTGAAACCCAGATACAGGGTCGAGAGCAGCAGGGCGAGCGCGGTACCGTGCTGCAGGACGCGTCCGCGTCCGACGATCAGTCCGGACAGTGCCGCCAGCAGCAGCGGCAGGCTGTACAGCGGATCGATGATGAAGATGGTCGACCAGGCCACGGGCGGCGTCGCCAGCGGCCACAACAGCTGGGTGCCATAGCTGGTGAAGGCGTCCAGCAGCACATGGGTGAACAGGATCAGGCTGATGCACGCCAGCAGGCGCCGGCCGGAGTAGCCGGGATGGGGGCGCCAGCGGCGAATCAGCCAGGCGAGTAGCAGGCTGATGCCGGCGAGCACCGGCAGCGAGTGGCTGAAGCCGCGGTGCTGGGTCATGTTGGCCACGGCGTCGCCGAAGTCGATCAGCACGTCGAGGTCGGGCAGGGTGGCGATGGCGGCACCGTAGAGCAGCGCCTTGCGCCCCTGCCAGCGACTGAGCAGGCTGCCCTGCAGGCTGGCGCCGAGCAGGGCCTGGGTCAGGGAGTCCACGGCGGGCCCTCGGTGGTTGGCGGATGGGGCATTCTAGGCGCGGCGGGTGGCGGTGGCGGCGATAGAATTGCCGCCGGAAATTTCCGGCTCGACTGCTGGGCGGATTTTTGCCCCTTTTTGGTGCATTTGCCGGGGATTCCGGTTAAATTGCTGCCTCGCCCACGGTGCGTGCCTGGTGGCCGGCATTGCTGATCGTCAGATTCGATCTGCGACGCGGCCCACTAGCCTTGCGCAAGCAATCCGGCCAGACTGCCGTCCATGACCCCCGTACATCTCGCGTTTCTCTACTGGCCGGACGTGCGTCCGCTCACCCTGTCCCTGATCGACGAAGCCCTGCAGCTGGCCGCGCGCCTGCATCCGGAGGCGCTCTACGAGGTCGCCTTCCTGCAGGCCGAGCCGCGCGCGGCGGATGGCTGGCCGTTGCCCGGCGCGCCTTGGCAGGAGCGGCTGTCCGGCAGTGAGCGGCTGTTCCTGCTGGCCGAGGAGCCACCGGCCGAGCCGCCAGCGGCGCTGCAGGCGGCGCTGCGCGAGCTGGCCGGCAACGGCGCGCTGCTTGGCGGCGTGGCCGCCGGCGTCTATCCGCTGGCCCAGCTCGGCCTGCTCGACGGCTTCCGGGTGGCCCTGCACTGGCGCTGGCAGGACGACTTCACCGAGCGCTTTGCCCAGGTGGCGACGACCGATCATCTGTTCGAGTGGGACCGCGAGCGCCTGACCGCCTGCGGCGGCCTGGCGGTGCTGGACATGCTGCTGGCCATGCTGGCCCGCGATCATGGTGGCGAGCTGGCCAGCGCGATTGCCGCCGAGCTGATGCTCGAGCGGATTCGCGAGGGCGGCGAGCGCCAGCGTGCGCCGCAGCGCAACCGTCTCGGCGCCACCCATCCGAAGCTGAGCCAGGCGCTGCTGCTGATGGAGGCCAACATCGAGGAGCCGCTGACCACCGACGAGATCGCCCAGCAGGTGTGCGTGTCGCGTCGTCAGCTGGAGCGGATCTTCAAGCAGTTCCTCAATCGCGTACCCAGCCAGTACTACCTGGAGCTGCGCCTGAACCGTGCCCGCCAGTTGTTGCAGCAGACCAGCACCTCGATCATCCAGATCGGCCTGTCCTGCGGCTTTTCCTCCGGTCCGCACTTCTCCAGCGCCTACCGCAACTTCTTTGGCGTCACCCCGCGCGATGATCGCAACCTGCGCCGCTCCGCGGTCGCCGCTGCGGTGGGGCGGTGACGGGCTGGCCGGCCGCTTGGCATTTTTGCGCCGCTGCGGACTTTCGAGTTGCCGCCCCGAGCCTATACACTGCGCGGTTTCCGGCGTTGCCGGCCTGCGCATGCAGGCGCGATTCCGGAACGGTTGCGGCGCCAGCTGTACGAAGATGTCGCATGGCTGCAATGCCGATCCGGGCTTTGTCTCTACAATCCCTATCTGAAACAACCCAGTCCTACTAGCCGCCAAGGCAGGAGAGTTCGATGTCTGTTCCGCACGCGCCGGTGCAACGCGCCGATTTTGACCAGCTGATGGTTCCCGTTTTCGCCCCTGCCGCCTTCATTCCGGTGCGTGGCGAGGGCAGCCGAGTCTGGGATCAGAGCGGTCGCGAGCTGGTGGACTTCACCGGCGGCATCGCCGTGAACGTGCTCGGCCATGCCCACCCGGCACTGGTCGAGGCGCTGACCGAACAGGCGCAGAAGCTCTGGCACGTGTCCAACGTGTTCACCAACGAGCCGGCCCTGCGCCTGGCCAAGCTGCTGACCGAGGCCACCTTCGCCGACCGCGTGTTCTTCGCCAACTCCGGCGCCGAGGCCAACGAGGCCGCCTTCAAGCTGGCACGCCGCTATGGCCACGAAGTCGCCGGGCCGCAGAAGTGCGAGATCATTTCCGCGCTCAACAGCTTCCACGGTCGTACCCTGTTCACCGTCAGCGTCGCCGGCCAGCCCAAGTACTCTTCCGGCTTCGGCCCGCAGATCGAGGGCATCAGCCATGTGCCGTACAACGATCTGGACGCGCTGAAGGCGCAGATCTCCGCCAACACCTGTGCCGTGGTGCTGGAGCCGATCCAGGGTGAGGGCGGGGTGCTGCCGGCCGATCAGGCCTATCTGGAAGGGGTGCGCAAGCTGTGCGACGAGCACAACGCGCTGCTGATCTTCGACGAGGTGCAGACCGGCGTCGGCCGCACCGGCCAGCTGTTCGGCTACATGCACTACGGCGTGACCCCGGACATCCTCACCAGCGCCAAGAGCCTGGGCGGCGGCTTCCCGGTCAGCGCCATGCTCACCACCGACGCGGTGGCCAAGCACTTCGGCGTCGGCGTGCACGGCACCACCTACGGCGGCAACCCGCTGGCCTGCGCGGTGGGCGAGGCGGTGATCAGCATCGTCAACACCCCCGAGGTGCTGTCCGGCGTTGCGGCGCGCAGCGCGCGCTTCACCAGCGAACTGATGCGCATGGGCGAGCAGTACGGCGTGTTCAGCCAGGTGCGCGGCATGGGCCTGCTGCTCGGCGCGGTGCTGACCGACGCCTGGAAGGGCCGTGCCGGCGAGGTGATGTCCGCTGCCCAGCAGCAGGACCTGATGATCCTGCAGGCCGGTCCGGACGTGGTGCGCTTCGCGCCCAGCCTGGTGATCTCCGATGCCGACATCGACGAGGGCATGGCCCGTCTCGAGCGCGCCCTGGCCAGCCTGACCGCCGCCTGACGACAATTGCGACAAGGAGTGACATCGATGCTGATCATGCGTCCCGCCCGGATGGGCGACCTGCCGGAGGTCCAGCGTCTGGCGGCCGACAGTCCCATCGGTGTCACCTCCCTGCCGGATGACCGCGAGCGCCTGGCCGAGAAGATCCGCACCTCGGAGGCCTCGTTCGCCGCCGAGGTGAGCTTCAACGGCGAGGAAAGCTACTTCTTCGTTCTCGAGGACACCACCAGCGGCGCGCTGGTTGGCTGCTCGGGGGTGGTCGCCACCGCCGGCTTTTCCGAGCCGTTCTACAGCTACCGCAACGAGACCTTCGTGCACGCCTCGCGCGAGCTGAAGATCCACAACAAGATTCATGTGCTGTCGCTGTGTCACGACCTGACCGGCAACAGCCTGCTGACCAGCTTCCACCTGCAGCCGGAGCTGGACAGCACGCCGGCGGCCGAACTCAATTCGCGGGGCCGCCTGCTGTTCGTCGCCAGCCACGCCGAGCGTTTCGCCGAAGCGATGGTGGTCGAGGTGGTCGGCTACAGCGACGAGCAGGGCGACGCGCCGTTCTGGGACGCCATCGGCCGCAACTTCCTGGCCATCAACTACGCCGAGGCCGAGCGCCTGTGCGGCCTGAAGAGCCGCACCATGCTGGCCGAGCTGATGCCGAGCTACCCCATCTACGTGCCGCTGCTGCCCGACAGTGCCCAGGAGGCCATCGGCCAGGTGCATCCGCGTGCGCAGGTGTCCTTCGATATCCTGATGCGCGAAGGCTTCGAGGCCGAGCACTATATCGACATCTTCGACGGCGGGCCGACCGTGCATGCGCGCACGTCGGGCATCCACTCGATCGCCCAGAGTCGCCTGGAGTCGGTGCACCTGGGCGCGCCGGCGCAGAGCGGCCGGCTCTACCTGGTGGCCAACCAGCAGACCCAGGATTTCCGCGCGCTGATCGCCGAACTGGACTGGCAGCCCGGCCAACCGCTGATCCTCGAGCCGGCAGTGGCCGCCGCGCTGGGCGTCGCTGAAGGCAGCAGCGTGCGCGTGGTGGCGATGTGAGCCCCGTCAGCCGCTGAGCGGACCCTATTGGAGGCTTGCCGCCTCCGGCATCGATGCCGCGCGCAGAGACGGCGCGGCCCGGCCCCGACCAAGCGGGGCCGTCAACAGGAGGCACCATGATCGTTCGTCCCGTCCGCAGTACCGACCTGCCCGCGCTGATTGCCATGGCGCGCAGCACCGGTGCCGGCCTGACTTCGCTGCCGGCCAACGAGGAGCGCCTGACCCAGCGGGTCGTCTGGGCGGAAAAATCCTTCCGCGGCGAGTCCGAGCGCGCGGACGCCGACTACCTGTTCGTGCTGGAGACCGATGCCGGTGAGGTGGTCGGCATCTCGGCGATGAACGGCGCGGTCGGCCTGCGCGAGCCCTGGTACAACTTCCGCGTCGGTCTGACCGTGAGTGCCTCGCGCGCGCTGGGGATTCATCGGCAGAACCCCACGCTGTTCCTCGCCAACGACCTGACCGGCAACACCGAGGTGTGCTCGCTGTTCCTCGATGCCAGCTACCGCCACAGCGGCCTCAGCGGACGCCTGCTGTCCAAGGCGCGCTTCCTGTTCATCGCCGAGTTCCGCGAGCTGTTCAGTGACAAGGTGATCGCCGAGATGCGCGGGATTTCCGACGACAACGCCCGCGCGCCATTCTGGGATAGCCTCGGCCGGCACTTCTTCAGGATGGAGTTCTCCCAGGCCGACTACCTGACCGGGGTCGGCAACAAGGCCTTCATCGCCGAGCTGATGCCCAAGTTCCCGCTGTACACCTGCTTCCTCTCCGAGGAGGCGCGCGCGGTGATCGGCCGCGTGCACCGCGACACCGAGCCGGCGCTGACCATGCTGCGAGCCGAGGGCTTCACCTACCAGGGCTACATCGACATCTTCGACGGTGGTCCGGCGCTGGAATGCGAGACCGGCAGCATCCGTGCGGTGCGCGACAGCCAGACCCTGGTGTTGGCGATCGGCACGCCGGGTGAGGAGGCGCCGCAGTTCCTCATCCACAACCGCAAGCGTGAGGAGTGCCGGATCACCGTCGGCCAGGCACGCCCGGCTTCCGGCACCCTGGTGGTGGATGCCGCCACCGCCAAGCGCCTGCGCCTGAGCGCCGGTGCCCAGGTGCGCGCGGTGCCGCTGTCGGCGCAGGTCGGCTGGCGTTGAGCTGGCAGCGCGCACGGCACTGGACGAATTGACGCAAATCCTTAAGCTGGACCCTGTCCATTTTTCAGCCTATCCGAGCGAGAAACCCCATGAGCGAAAGCCTGCCCCTGATCCTTGAAGATGCCCACGGCGAGCGCCGGGAAACCCACAGTGCGCGCGTTGGCGTGCGCCTCGAAGGCCGCGAGCTGTGGCTGGAAGCCGACGGCATGGGTGGGGTGATCATCTACGCCGAGTCGGTGGAAGGTGAAACCGACATCCCGCTGCTGGTGGTGCGCCCCCAGGCGGTCAACCAGCTGTCGCTGTCGGTCGAGCTGGAAGCCGCCGAAGCCCACGAACACGGCCCCGACTGCGGCTGCGATCATCACCACTGACGATTCGGTCCCGGTAGCTATGCTTGTGGGTGTCGCAACCAAGGAGTGCGCGCCATGCTTGCTCTGGGCCGTTTGCTTGAACTGACCCTGACGGGGCGCGAGCCGTCGGAGGCGATCCAGCTGTGCGCCGACGGCTGTCGCCTGCAGTGGAAGACCGAGGGGGTGCTGGAAATCGATCCCCCGAGCGGGCGCGATACCGGGCTCGACCTGCTGCTGTCGGCTGGCATTCATGGTGACGAAACCGCGCCGGTGGAGCTGCTCGAGCGTCTGCTGCACGACATTGCTTCCTGTCGGCTGCGGCCGGCCGTGCGCCTGCTGCTGGTGCTGGGCAACCCGGCGGCGCTGCGCCGCGGCGAGCGCTTCGTCGGCTACGACCTCAATCGCCTGTTCGGCGGCGGCGAGCCCTCGGTCAGCGGCCCAGAGGCCCTGCGTGCGGTGGAGCTGGAGTTGCAGGCCGAGCTGTTCTTCAATCGGCCGCAGCGTCGCCGTCTGCACTACGACCTGCATGCCGCCATCCGTGGCTCGCAGATCGAGCAGTTCGCCCTGCACCCGTGCAGTGCCCAGCCGCCGACCCGCGAGCAGCTGGCTCGTCTGCAGGCAGGGGGGATGCAGGCGGTGCTGCTGCAGAACGGCAGCTCGGCCACCTTCAGCGCCTTTACCGGTCGCCGCCTGGCGGCCGAAGCCTTCACCCTCGAGCTGGGTCAGGCGCATCCGTTCGGAGCGAACACCGCCACCGACCTGGGGCGCCTGGAGGTGCTGCTGCGCGCATTGATCGAGGGCCGCGAGCCGCCCGTTGCCGGCGATCTGCACCAACTGCAGCTGTTTCGGGTCGCCCGGGAAGTCATCCGCCACAGCGACGCGTTCCGCTTCTATCTGGACGACGGTGTGGAGAACTTCACCGCGCTGGTGCCGGGCAGTCTCCTGGCCGAGGATGCCGGAGGGCGTCGCTGGCGCGTCGAGGAAGAGGGCGCGCGCCTCGTGTTTCCCAATCCCAAGGTGAGAAACGGCCTGCGCGCCGGCCTGATCGTGGTGCCCGTCGCGCTCGACGACGCCTGCGCCTGACGCTTCCCCGCTGACTCTTTATCGACGCCTATCGCGCTAATAGTTGCTGCGGCGATGCACGCTGGTGCCGGTTGTTTATATAATGCCGCTCTTTGCCGGCAATCCGTGCGGCAGTCCCGCAATTGCCGCAGCGGCCCAGTTTTCCGAGAATAATCCATGAAAAGCGCAGAAATCCGTGAAGCCTTCCTCCGCTTCTTCGAAGAGAAGGGGCACACCCGTGTCGCCTCCAGTTCGCTGATCCCGGCGAACGATCCGACCCTGCTGTTCACCAACGCCGGCATGAATCAGTTCAAGGACTGCTTCCTCGGCCTGGAAAAGCGCGCCTACACCCGCGCCACCACCAGCCAGAAGTGCGTGCGTGCCGGCGGCAAGCACAACGACCTGGAGAACGTCGGCTACACCGCGCGCCACCACACCTTCTTCGAGATGCTGGGCAACTTCAGCTTCGGCGACTATTTCAAACGCGACGCCATCCGCTACGCCTGGGAGTTCCTCACCTCGCCGCAGTGGCTGAACCTGCCCCAGGAAAAGCTCTGGGTCACCGTCTACGCCAGCGACGACGAGGCCTACGCCATCTGGACCGAGGAAGTCGGCGTGCCGGCCGAGCGCATGGTGCGTATTGGCGACAACAAGGGGGCGCCCTACGCCTCGGACAATTTCTGGGCGATGGGTGACACCGGCCCGTGCGGCCCGTGCACCGAGATTTTCTTCGACCACGGCGAGCACATCTGGGGCGGCCCGCCCGGCAGCCCGGAAGAGGATGGCGACCGCTACATCGAGATCTGGAACAACGTGTTCATGCAGTTCAACCGCACCGCGGACGGCGTGCTGCACCCGCTGCCGGCGCCGAGCGTGGACACCGGTATGGGTCTGGAGCGGGTCAGCGCGGTGCTGCAGCACGTGCACTCCAACTACGAGATCGACCTGTTCCAGAACCTGCTGGCCGCATCCGCTGCGGCCATCGGCTGCGCCAACGACGGCGCGCCGTCGCTCAAGGTGGTGGCCGACCACATCCGCTCCTGCGGCTTCCTGATCGCTGATGGCGTGACCCCGTCCAACGAGGGCCGCGGCTATGTGCTGCGCCGCATCGTCCGCCGCGCCTGCCGTCATGGCAACAAGCTGGGCGCCAAGGGCAGCTTCTTCCACAAGATCGTCGCCGCGCTGGCGGCCGAGATGGGCGAGGCCTATCCGGAGCTGCGCGAGCAGCGCGCGCACATCGAGCGCGTGCTGAAGACCGAGGAAGAGCAGTTCGCCAAAACCCTCGAGCAGGGCCTGAAAATCCTCGAGCAGGACCTGGCCGAGCTGCAAGGCCGCGTGATTCCCGGCGACGTGGTGTTCAAGCTGTACGACACCTACGGCTTCCCGGTCGACCTGACCGGCGACATCGCCCGCGAGCGCGAGCTGAGCATCGACGAGGACGGCTTCGAGCGCGAGATGCAGGCCCAGCGCGAACGCGCCCGCTCCGCCAGCGCCTTCGGCCTGGACTACAACAGCCTGGTCAAGGTCGATACCGATACCCTGTTCACCGGCTACGAAGACACCTTCGGCCAGGGCCAGATCGTCGCCCTGTTCAAGGCCGGCGCGGCGGTCGAGCAGCTGCAGGAAGGCGAGGAGGGCGTGGTGGTCCTCGACCGCACCCCGTTCTACGCCGAATCCGGCGGCCAGGTCGGTGACTGCGGCTACCTGAGCGATGCCAGTGGCGTGCGCTTCGACGTGCGCGATACCACCAAGGCCGGTGGCGCCTACCTGCACCACGGCGTGGTCGGCGCAGGCAGCCTGCGCGTGGGCCAGGCCGTGGAAGCCCAGGTCGATGCCTCGGTGCGCGGCGCCACCGCGCTCAACCACTCGGCCACCCACCTGCTGCACGCCGCGCTGCGCCAAGTGCTCGGCGAACACGTACAGCAGAAGGGCTCGCTGGTCGACAGCCAGCGCCTGCGTTTCGACTTCAGCCACTTCGAGGCGATCAAGCCCGAGCAGCTGAAGGCCCTGGAAGCGCTGGTCAATGCCGAGATCCGCAAGAATTCCGCGGTGCAAACCGAGCAGACCGACATCGAGACCGCCAAGCAGAAAGGCGCCATGGCGCTGTTCGGCGAGAAGTACGGCGACAGCGTGCGCGTGCTGAGCATGGGGGACTTCTCCGTCGAGCTGTGCGGCGGCATCCACGCCAAGCGCACCGGCGACATCGGCCTCATGAAGATCATCAGCGAGGGTGGCGTGGCCGCCGGCGTACGTCGTATCGAGGCGGTTACCGGCGTCGGTGCGCTGGACTACCTGAGTGGCGCCGAGGAGCAGCTCAAGGAAGCCGCGGCGCTGGTCAAGGGCAGTCGCGACAATCTGCTGGACAAGCTGGCCGGCGTGCTCGAGCGCAATCGGCAGCTGGAGAAGGAGCTGGAGCAGCTGAAGGCCAAGGCCGCCAGTGCCGCCGGCGACGATCTGGCCGGTGCCGCCATCGAGGTGGCCGGGGTCAAGGTGCTGGCCAGCCGTCTCGACGGCCTGGATGGCAAGGCCCTGCTGGCGCTGGCCGACCAGCTGAAGAACAAGCTGGGCAGCGCGGTGATCCTGCTCGGCGGCGAGTTCGACGGCAAGGTGGTGCTGGTCGCCGGCGTCACCCAGGACCTGACCGCCAAGCTCAAGGCCGGCGAGCTGATGAGGCAGGCTGCCGCCGTGGTCGGCGGCAAGGGCGGCGGTCGTCCGGACATGGCCCAGGGCGGCGGTGTGGACGCCGGCAAGCTCGGCGAGGCGCTGGCGCTGGTCGAGCCGTTCGTCGCTGCCGCGTTCTGACAACCGCCCATCAGTGAGCCCGCCCGGCGCCCGGCGGGCTCTTGGCAGGCGCAGGCCTGGTGGGTTTAATGGGCGACTTTTTTGCGGTTAGGCGGCATCCAAATGGCATTGATCGTACAGAAATTCGGTGGCACCTCGGTCGGCAGCGTCGAGCGCATCGGGCAGGTGGCCGACAAGGTGAAGAAGTTCCGCGAAGCGGGACATGACATCGTGGTCGTGGTCTCGGCCATGAGCGGCGAGACCAACCGTCTGATCGAGCTGGCCAAGCAGGTCATGCCGCAGCCGGATCCGCGCGAGCTGGACGCCATCATCTCCACCGGCGAGCAGGTCACCATCGGTCTGCTCAGCATGGCGCTGATTCAGCGCGGCGTGCCGGCGGTGTCCTTCACCGGCAACCAGGTGCGCATCCTCACCGACAGTGCGCACACCAAGGCGCGCATCCTCGAGATCGACGACCAGCGCCTGCGTGGCGAGCTGGCTGCCGGTCGCGTGGTGGTGGTCGCCGGCTTCCAGGGCGTGGACGAGCAGGGCAACATCACCACCCTCGGTCGCGGTGGTTCGGACACCACCGGCGTGGCCCTGGCGGCGGCGCTGAAGGCCGACGAGTGCCAGATCTACACCGACGTCGATGGCGTCTACACCACCGACCCGCGGGTGGTGGCCCGGGCGCAGCGCCTGGAGAAGATCACCTTCGAGGAGATGCTGGAAATGGCCAGCCTCGGCTCCAAGGTGCTGCAGATCCGCTCGGTGGAGTTCGCCGGCAAGTACAACGTTCCGCTGCGCGTGCTGCACAGCTTCCAGGAGGGTCCGGGTACCCTCATTACCATCGACGAAGAGGAATCCATGGAACAGCCGATCATCTCCGGCATCGCCTTCAACCGCGACGAAGCCAAGCTGACCATTCGCGGCGTGCCGGACACCCCCGGCGTGGCGTTCAAGATCCTCGGCCCGATCAGCGCGGCCAACGTGGAAGTGGACATGATCGTGCAGAACGTGGCGCACGATAACACCACCGATTTCACCTTCACCGTGCACCGCAACGACTACGACAAGGCGCTGGGCGTGCTCAAGCAGACCGCCGACGCCATGGGCGCGCGCGAAGTGTCGGGCGACACCGACATCGCCAAGGTGTCCATCGTCGGCGTCGGCATGCGCTCCCACGCCGGCGTGGCCAGCCGCATGTTCGAAGCCCTGGCCAAGGAGAACATCAACATCCAGATGATCTCCACCTCGGAAATCAAGGTCAGCGTGGTCGTCGAGGAGAAGTACCTCGAGCTGGCCGTGCGTGCCCTGCACACCGCTTTCGATCTGGACGCGCCGGTCCGCCAGGCCGAGTGACGTTTTTCGAGCAAAAGGCGCGGACATCCGCGCCTTTTGTCGTTTTTGGTTGGGCCGCCGACTTTTATTCTGGTGGCGCTGGTCAATACTTGGGCCATAGCCGGCAGGTTTCGAGCTTGCCGGTTGTGGTCGTTTTTATCTTGCAGACAGCTGTCCTGAAACAGGTACAAGGAGAAATGGAATGCTTATTCTGACTCGCCGGGTTGGAGAGACCCTGATGGTCGGTGACGATGTCACCGTGACCGTGCTGGGGGTGAAGGGCAATCAGGTGCGCATTGGTGTCAATGCCCCGAAGGAAGTCGCCGTGCACCGCGAGGAAATCTACCAGCGCATCCAGAAAGAGAAGGACGAAGAACCAAGCCATTGATTTTTTTTCGCTTTTTAGCGAATCAGGGCTTTGCAAAGCGGGGTTTGCTTGGGTATAGTACGCCCCGTGTTGCGGAGAGGTGGCCGAGTGGCCGAAGGCGCTCCCCTGCTAAGGGAGTACATCTCAAAAGGGTGTCGGGGGTTCGAATCCCCCCCTCTCCGCCATTAACATTATCGGTAGAGATGTTGTTCGGTGACGTAAGTAACTGAATAATCTAGCAAAAACATCTTGACTGTCGAAAGACAGAGCCTATAATGCGCACCACCCAGTGCACTCATAGCTCAGCTGGATAGAGTACCCGGCTACGAACCGGGCGGTCGGAGGTTCGAATCCTCCTGAGTGCACCATTATTCGACACTGCAGCAAAGGCTTCAGCGTCAATCCAGAGGTGATCTGGTTAAACATCACAACCGCACTCATAGCTCAGCTGGATAGAGTACCCGGCTACGAACCGGGCGGTCGGAGGTTCGAATCCTCCTGAGTGCACCATATCGAAAAAAGGCCTGCAGCGATGCAGGCCTTTTTTTTGCCTTTTTTTCGTCGAGCCGCGGCTTTTTCCGTGGCTCGGCTGGCGAGTCATGCGCGCATCGCGTGCTCGCCGTGGCAGCGTTGGCCGGCGATTCCGGCAGAGATTTGTTGCTCGTGCGGTGGTCGGCGAATGCTAACATTGCGCTTATCTGCCCCCAGCGGGTTGTGTGGACATCCAGCCATGGAATTACCCAGTAGTCATAGCGAACCGCGATTGTTCGTCTGCATCTTGAAAGATTGATCGCCTCCGGTGCGCGCCCTGCCACTGGGGGACAGGGAGTGCGCCATCATGACCGAAGCCGAAGTTAAAAAGCCGCAGGAAAGCTTGCAGGAGCGCCTGGCTCTGGTGATCGAGCTGTTGCACCGGCACAAGCTGGTCGAGCAGCTGGCCCAGCGCCAGGAAGGCGACCACCAGGAGCTGGTGGAGAGTCTGGTGCACCGCCAGAATCTGGCCGAGTTGCAGCGCAAGCTGGATGATCTCCATCCCGCCGACATCGCCCACATCCTCGAAGCCCTGCCGCTCGACGATCGTCTGACCGTCTGGCAGCTGGTCAAGGCCGAGCGTGACGGTGACATCCTTCTCGAAGTGTCCGATGCGGTGCGCGAAACCCTGATCGCCGACATGGACGATCACGAGATCCTCGCCGCCACCCGCGACCTCGACGCCGACGAGCTGGCCGACCTGGCGCCGGAACTGCCGCGCGATGTGGTCCACGAGCTGATGGAGTCCCTCGATGCGCAGCAGCGCGAGCGGGTGCGCTCGGCGCTGTCCTACGAGGAGGACCAGATCGGTGCGCTGATGGACTTCGAGATGGTCACCATCCGTGACGATGTCAGCCTCGAGGTGGTGTTGCGCTACCTGCGCCGGCTCAAGGAGTTGCCCGGGCATACCGACAAGCTGTTCGTGGTGGACTACGACGGCGTCTTGCAGGGCGTGCTGCCGGTCAAGCGCCTGCTGGTCAACGATCCGGACAAGAAGGTGGCCGAAGTAATGGCCACCGACCCGGTCACCTTCCATCCCGATGAGGATGCCTACGATGCGGCCCAGGCGTTCGAGCGCTACGACCTGATTTCCGCGCCGGTGGTGGACAAGAACGACAAGCTGATCGGTCGTCTGACCATCGACGAGATGGTCGACCTGATCCGCGAGGAAAGCGAAAACGAAGTGCTGAACATGGCGGGTCTGCGCGAGGAGGAAGACATCTTCGCCTCGGTGTGGAAGTCGCTGCGCAACCGCTGGGCCTGGCTGGCGGTCAACCTGATCACCGCCTTTCTGGCCTCGCGGGTGATCGGTCTGTTCGAGGGTTCGATCGAGAAGCTGGTGGCACTGGCCGCGCTGATGCCGATCGTCGCCGGTATCGGCGGCAACTCCGGCAACCAGACGATCACCATGATCGTGCGTGCCATGGCGCTGGATCAGGTGGGTACCGGCAACACCATGCGCCTGCTGCGCAAGGAGCTGGGCGTCGGCCTGATCAATGGCGTGGTGTGGGGCGGGGTGATCGGTGCGGTGGCCTGGTACCTGTACGGCAGCTGGTCGCTGGGTGCGGTGATGACCGGAGCCATGACCCTCAACCTGCTGCTGGCCGCGCTGATGGGCGTGCTGATTCCCATGACCCTGCTGCGCATGGGGCGCGACCCGGCGATGGGCGCCAGCGTGATGATCACCGCGGTCACCGACAGTGGCGGCTTCTTCATCTTCCTCGGTCTGGCCACGCTGTTTCTGATGTAGGTCCCGGCCGCGGGGCTCTGCTCAGATCGCTCGGGCGCGCGACGGTCAATCAGACTATTGTCCGGGGGGGCTTTTCCCGGTAAGTTCGGTGGGTTTTGTCCGGTCCGCGAGAGTGCGCGGATCTTCCATTCCTACAACGAACTGCCAGTTTCAGGGAGTCAGAGCCTACATGACCTCGGGCCAACTGCTTATGGAAGGCGTTGAACTCATGCTGTTTGGCATGGGTTTCGTGTTCGCCTTCCTTGTTCTTCTGATCGGCGCCATCCGCGTGATGTCGTGGCTGATCACCCTCCTTGCTCCTGCCGTGCCGCAGCCTGCCGCTGTCCGTACGGTCAGGGCGCAGCCTGCACCGGCGCAACAGCCGGATGCCGAACTGCTGGCCGCAATCCAGGCCGCCATCCATCAGCACCGCGCCCGCCGCGGTTGAATCACGAGTCATTGCTCAAGGAGTCATGTCGTCATGACTGACGTGAAAAAGCCGCTCGGCATTACCGATGTGGTGCTGCGTGACGCGCACCAGTCCATCCTCGCCACCCGCCTGCGCCTCGAGGACATGCTGCCGATCGCCCCCAAGCTCGATCAGGTCGGTTTCTGGTCGCTGGAATCCTGGGGTGGCGCGACCTTCGATGCCTGCATCCGCTATCTCGGTGAAGATCCCTGGGAGCGCATCCGCGCGCTGAAGAAGGCCATGCCGAAGACCCCGCAGCAGATGCTGCTGCGCGGGCAGAACCTGCTGGGCTACCGTCACTATGCCGATGACGTGGTGGACAAGTTCGTCGAGCGTGCCGCCTTCAATGGCGTGGACGTGTTCCGCGTGTTCGACGCGATGAACGATTCGCGCAATCTCGAGCGCGCGCTGCAGGCCGTGAAGAATGTCGGCAAGCATGCCCAGGGCACCATTTCCTACACCACCAGCCCGGTGCACACCCTGGAAATGTGGGTCGACCTGGCCAAGCGGATCGAGGACATGGGCGCCGACTCGGTGGCGATCAAGGACATGGCCGGCATCCTCAATCCCTATGTCGCCTTCGAGCTGGTATCGCGGCTGAAGGCCAGCCTGTCCATCCCGATCCACATGCAGTGCCACGCCACGGCGGGCCTGTCCACCGCGGCCATTGTCAAGGCGGTGGAAGCGGGCATCGACAACGTCGATACGGCCATCTCCTCGCTGTCGATGACCTACGGCCATTCGCCGACCGAGTCGGTGGTGGCCATTTTCCAGGGCACCGAGCGCGATACCGGGCTCAACCTGGAGCTGCTCGAAGAGGTCGCCGCCTACTTCCGCGAAGTGCGGAAGAAGTACGCAAAGTTCGAGGGCAACCTCAAGGGCGTCGATTCGCGCATCCTGGTTGCCCAGGTACCGGGCGGCATGCTCACCAACATGGAGAGCCAGCTCAAGGAGCAGGGCGCCCAGGACAAGTTCGACCAGGTGCTGGCGGAAATCCCGCGCGTGCGCGAAGACCTCGGCTTCATTCCGCTGGTGACCCCGACCTCGCAGATCGTCGGCACCCAGGCGGTGATCAACGTGCTCACCGGCGAGCGCTACAAGTCGATCACCAAGGAAACCGCCGGCGTGCTCAAGGGTGAGTACGGCGCGGCGCCGGCTCCGTTCAACGAGGAGCTGCAGGCGCGCGTGCTGTGCGGCGAGGACCCGGTCACCTGCCGTCCGGCCGACCTGATCGAGGCGGAGATGGACAAGCTCACCGCCGAGCTGAAGCAGCTGGCCAGTGACAAGGGCTTCAAGTTGGCCGCCGACGCGATCGACGACGTGCTGACCTATGCGCTGTTCCCGCAGATCGGCCTGAAGTTCCTGGAGAACCGCGGCAATCCGGCGGCCTTCGAGCCGGCGCCGAACGGCAAGCAAAGCGCGCCGCGCGAGGCCGGCAAGCCCGAGGTGTATACCGTCGAGGTCAGCGGCAAGTCCTTCGTGGTGCAGGTCAACGAGGGCGGCGACATAGAGGGCATCAAGCCGCTCGGTGGCGCGGCGGCTCCCGCGGCCGGTGCAGTGGCGGCTCCGGCCGGTGCTGGCGAGCCGCAGAATGCACCACTGGCCGGCAATATCTTCAAGGTGCTGGTGCAGCCGGGCGAGATGGTGGAGGAGGGGCAGATCGTGATCATCCTCGAGGCGATGAAGATGGAAACCGAGATACGCGCCTTCCGGGCGGGCAGCATCGGCAGCGTCAACGTCAAGGTCGGCGATGCCGTGGCAGTGGGCGACGTCCTGCTGACCATCGGCTGAGGAGCACCGTATGGAAAAGCTTCTCAAGCTGTGGCAGAGCACCGGCCTCTATCATCTGGAGCCTGGTCAGGCGCTGATGACGGCGGTGTGCGTCGGCCTGATCTACCTGGCGATCCGCAAGGGCTTCGAGCCGCTGCTGCTGATCCCCATCGGTTTCGGCGGCATTCTCGCCAACATCCCGGTGGCGGACATGGCCGAAGGCGTGGGCATCCTGCACCTGTTCTATGAAGTCGGCCTGCCGACCAGCGTGTTTCCGCTGCTGATCTTCATGGGCGTGGGGGCGATGACCGACTTCGGGCCGATGCTGGCCAACCCGAAGACCCTGCTGCTCGGCGCTGCCGCGCAGTTCGGCATCTTCGGTACCCTGCTCGGCGCTCTGGCACTCACCGCCATGGGCATCCCGGGCATGGAGTTCACCCTCAAGGAAGCGGCCTCGATCGCCATCATCGGCGGTGCCGACGGCCCGACCTCGATCTTCGTGACCTCCAAGCTGGCGCCGGAACTGCTCGGCCCGATTGCTGTGGCGGCCTACTCCTACATGGCCTTGGTACCGCTGCTGCAGCCGCCGATCATGCGCGCCCTGACCACGCCGGAAGAGCGAGCGATCGTCATGTCGCAGCTGCGCCATGTCAGTCAGACCGAGAAGATCATCTTCCCGCTGGTGCTGTGCGTGCTGATCGGCATGCTGCTGCCGGATGCCGCGCCGTTGATCGGCATGTTCGCCTTCGGCAACCTGCTGCGTGAAGCCGGGGTGGTCGAGCGTCTGGCCGACACCTCGCGCAACGCGCTGATCAACATCGTCACCATCGCCCTGGGGCTCACCGTGGGTTCCAAGCTGTCGGCGGATGCCTTCCTGCAGCTGAAGACTCTCGGCATCCTGGTGCTGGGCATGCTCGCCTTCTGCGGCGGTACCGCGGCAGGGGTGATCATGGCCAAGGTGATGAACCTGTTCAGCACCCACAAGATCAATCCGCTGATCGGCTCGGCGGGGGTGTCGGCGGTGCCGATGGCGGCGCGGGTGTCGAACAAGGTCGGCCTCGAGGCCAATCCGCAGAACTTCCTGCTGATGCACGCCATGGGGCCGAACGTGGCCGGGGTGATCGGTTCTGCGGTAGCGGCGGGGGTACTGCTCAACTTCGTCGGTTGAGCCCCTTGCGGCTGTTGCTGGAAAAGCCGCCCGGTGCAAGCCGGGCGGCTTTTTTGCGTTGAGGGGCTCAGCTCTTGGTGTTGAGCAGGGCGATCAGTGCGCTCTGCTGCGGCTGCGGCAGTCGGCGAAAGTGCTGCAGCAGTTGATGCTCATGGGGATGCAGTTCGGCATGAAACGGAGCGCTGGCGGTGTCGTTCGGCAGGTTGCCCTCGGCCAGCAGGGTCTTTTCCAGGCGGGCAACGATCTCGGAGTTCATGCTGCGGTGATAGTGGCGGGCCACTTCGGCGATGCGTGCACGCATGCCCTCGGGCAGCCGCACGACAAATTTGTCGGCGCTGCGGCTGGAGCGAGAGGAGAGGCTCTGTTTCATAGGCTGTAGGTAACCGGTTGGCAGTAGGTTTGCTGATGAGGATTAGAGGTAGCCACGTTATGACCGCAGTTTCCCGTCGGCGTTCATCTCCCGAGCCTGCGTTCCAGCGTTGTTCCTTTCCATTGCATCCCTGTACATGGTCAGTCTCCGAAATTGCTGAGGCGCGAGTGTGCCCCCGGGCAGCAAGCCTGGCCAGTTGGCGGTCGTGGAATTGCGAATGGTTCTGCATTGCCGCCTCGGCGAGCGTGCATCGGTCCCATCGCGTCGGCGTGTTTACCGCCTGGGGCATGACAAGTCGCGGCGCCTCGTTTAACATCGCCGGCCGTATGCGCCTGTAGCTCAGCTGGATAGAGCGACCGCCTCCTAAGCGGTAGGTCGGGGGTTCGAATCCCCCCTCGCGCACCAGGTTCTTGATGTTAATCAAAGGGTTACGTTTTAAGGAGTGGCCCTTTTGCATTTCTGCCACAGGTGCATGCAAAGTGTGCCGTCGGAAGCGTCCAGCACCAGCGGCAACCCCATGTACCTCGATTTCCAGTGGCCCACGTCTGCGGGGTGGTTTGACTTGCCTCCGTCGGACCGGCTTTCTTCGCCTAGTGAAAGAATTCTGCCCTGGAGAGCTTACGGATGAGTCGCCTGTTCACTCTGCGTGCGTTGCTGCTGAGTGCCTTTCTCGGCTTCGGCCTGCTGGTCTCCGTGTATCAGGTGGTGTCGGTCTATCGCCATTCGCTGCAGGAGGCGATCGGCGAGCTGGAAACCACCACCGACTTCATCGGCCACTTCCTGGCCAGCGGCCTGGGCCAGGGCAGTCCCGACACGACCGACCGGGTCGGCCACCTGTTCGCCGAACACCTCAACCATCCTGCGCTGGTCTACGCTGCAGTGCTCGACGATTCCGGGCGGATGCGCACCCTCAGTCTGCCGCAGGGCGCGGCCCGCATGCCGCTGGGCGTCCCGGCCATCGAGCGGCTGCTGCACGAGCGCCAGCAGTGGGCGGAGAATCATCTGCACTGGCTGGAGCAGGAGGAGCTGCTGGTCGGGGGCTACCCGCTGGTGGAAGACCCGGCCGCGCAAGGGCAGGGCATGGTGGTGCTGGCCATGCGCAGCGATACCTTGCGCGCCCACGCCTGGTCGCGTACCGGCCAGCAGCTGATTCTGTTGCTGTTGCCGCTGCTGCTGATGGCCGTGCTGCTGGCCTGGCTGCTCAAGCGGCTGCTCACCGATCGCATCGAGGAGCTGCTCGAGGATGTCCGCCACCTGAGCAGCGGACGGATCGACACCCTGCCGGTGCTCGGCAGCGACGAGGTGGGGCAGCTGGCGGCCGAGTTCGGCGCCCTGATGCAGCGCGTGATCAGCGCGCGCGACTACAACGAGTACCTGCTCAACTGTATTCCCAGTCCGGTCTGGCAGGTGGATGCGCAACAGCGCTGTGTCTACGTGAACGCAGCCTGGAGCCACTTCACCGGCCTCAGCCAGGCGCAAAGCCTGCATGAGGGCTGGTGGCAGGCGCTGCACCCGGACGACTGCGCCGGTTTGGAGTCGCTGCTGGGGCCAGGTCGGGGGGCGTGTGGGCAGGACTTTGCCATGCGCCTGCGCCTGCGCGCGCGCTCCGGTCGCCACCACTGGGTGCAGCTGCACGGCGCGCCGCTGGTCGGGCGCGATGGCCAGTTCTGCGGCTACCTCGGCAGCGCTTTCGATATCCAGGCCGAACTGGATGCCGGCGCCGAGCTGCAGGCCAACGAGGCGCGCTTCCGCGGGCTGGTCGAGCAGTCGCTGGTGGGGGTCTATGTGCTGCGTGACGGCCACTTCGAGTACGTCAATCCGCGCATGGCCGAGTGGTTCGGTTACCAGCCCGAAGA
Organism: Pseudomonas linyingensis; assembly: GCF_900109175.1. GTDB lineage: Bacteria > Pseudomonadota > Gammaproteobacteria > Pseudomonadales > Pseudomonadaceae > Geopseudomonas > Geopseudomonas linyingensis. Next base: position 100,153 of record NZ_FNZE01000015.1, read on the forward strand.
GCTGGTTGCCCGTTCGCTGCTGGATCTGGTCAGCGAGGGCGACCGCGCGCTGGTCTGCGACATGCTCGAGAGGCGCGAGCGCGGCGAGCTGGTGTCGGCGCACTACGAGTTCCGCGCGCTGACCCGCGATGGCCGCGAGTTCATGGCCGAGGCCTTTGGCACGCGCATCGAACTGGATGGCCTGCCGGCGATCATCGGCACGCTGCTGGACGTGACCCAGCGCTACAAGGATCGCGAAACCGTCCAGGCGGTGGTGGATGCCGTGGTGGCCAGCCCGATGGTCATGCTGCGCCGTCAGGTCCAGACCGGCTGGCCGCTGCAGTATGTTTCGGAAAACGTCGAGCGCTGGGGCTACTCGGTGGCGAAGCTGCTCGACGGCGCACGCTGGTTCACCACGCTGATCCATACCGACGATCTGCCCCAGGTGCTGGGCGAAGTGGCGCGCAACATTCGCGAGCTGCGCCCGGAGTTCGTCCTCGAATACCGCATCCGCACCGGCGTCGGCAGCTATATCTGGATCGAGGACTATACCCGCGTGCATCGCGATGCCAGCGGTGAGGCGCAGTGGCTCGAGAGCCTGCTGATCGACATTTCCGCGCGCAAGGCGGCCGACGAGAAACTGCGGCATGCCGCGGCGGTATTCACCAATGCCCGCGAAGGGGTGGTGATCACCGACACCAGTCCGCAGATCATTGCGGTCAACCGCGCCTTCTGCGACATCACCGGCTACGAGGAACACGAGGTGATCGGCCGCAACCCCAGCATTGTCAGCTCCGGCCGGCAGAGCAAGGAGTTCTACCGCGACATGTGGGGCGCGCTGCTGGAAACGGGGCACTGGCAGGGCGAGGTGTGGAACCGGCGCAGGTCCGGCGAGGTGTTCCCGCAGTGGCACAGCATCAGCGCCGTGCGCGACGACAAGGGCAAGCTGACCAACTATGTGGCGGTGTTCAGCGACATTTCCCAGCTCAAGGAGTCCGAGGCGCAGCTCGAACGCCTGGCCCACTACGACCCGCTGACCGGATTGCCCAACCGCATTCTCGTGCAGTCGCATCTCAACAGTGCCATCGAGCGCGCCCGCCGCCAGCACTGCAAGGTGGCCGTGCTGTTCCTCGATCTCGACGGCTTCAAGCGGGTCAACGACAGTCTCGGCCACTCGGTGGGCGACGAACTGCTGGTGCTGATTGCCGGCCGGCTGCGCCAGCGCATCCGCGCCGAGGACATGTTCGCCCGCCTGGGCGGCGACGAGTTCCTGCTGATCCTCGAGGGCATCGGTCATCCGGAGGAGGCGGCGACGGTCGCCCAGGATCTGATCAACCTGCTGCAGCAGCCGTTCCGCGCCGGCAGCGGCCACGAGTTGTTCGTCGGCGCCAGCATCGGCATCAGCCTGTTTCCCGACGATGGTCAGGAAATGGCCGAGCTGATCCGCTGCGCCGACGTGGCCATGTACCAGGCCAAGGAGAACGGCCGCAACGGTTACCAGTTCCATACCCTGGAGCTGACCCGCGCCGCGGAAAACCGCCAGGCCCTGGAGAGTCGCCTGCACCGGGCGATCACCGCCGAGGAGTTCGAGCTGTACTACCAGCCGCAGGTGGATGTCGTCAGTGGCCGGACCCTGGGCTTCGAGGCGCTGGTGCGCTGGCGTCCGGAATGTGGCGAGGGGGTTTCGCCGGCGGTGTTCATTCCCCTGCTCGAGGAGACCGGGCTGATCCTCGCCCTCGGCGACTGGGTGCTGCACCAGGCCTGCCGCCAGGCCGTGCGCTGGCGCGAGGCCGGCCTGGACAAGATGCCGGTCAGCGTCAACCTGTCACCGCGCCAGTTCCAGCATCTGGATGTGGTCGAGCTGGTGCGCCGGGCGCTGGAGGACAGCGGCCTGCCCGGGGAACTGCTCGAGCTGGAGATCACCGAGGGCGCGCTGATGGCGCAGAACCTGGAGACCCAGGAGCGTCTGGGCGAACTCAAGGCGCTGGGAGTGCAGCTGGCGGTGGACGATTTCGGCACCGGCTATTCGTCGCTGGCCTATCTGAGCCGCTTCCCGATCGACAAGCTGAAGATCGACAAGAGCTTCATCGACGGTTTCGGCCAGGATGCACGGGCCGACAAGATCGTCGCCACCATCATCGCCATGGGCCAGAGCCTGGACCTGCAGGTGGTGGCCGAAGGCGTCGAGAATGCGGGCCAGCTGGAGCTGCTGCGGGCGCTGGGTTGCGATGCGGTGCAGGGCTATCTGTGCGGCCGACCGGTGCCTGCGGCACAGGCCCAGATGCGTCTGCTGCAAGAACAGGCCGGTGTGCCGGCCTGAGCGCCGGAATCAGCTCGGCAGCAGGGCGCGCAGCCAGGCACAGACGTCGGCGGCGCCGGCCTCGCGCAGACCCTCGCCGAGGGCATTGGCCTCGTTCTGGGTGCGCGGCAGGAGGAGAAATTCCGGGCCGCCGCTGTCGCGCAGCAGGGCCAGGCGCGAGTAGGGCATGCCGGTGAGCAGCAGGCGCATGAAGCGCGCATCGCTCCAGGCGGCGGCGGGCATGGCCAAGACGTGGTAGCCGGCCTCCAGTTGCTCGAGTCCGCTACGGTTGAGACGGTACTCGCTGAGTACTGCCGGCATCTGCAGGGTTAGGCCGCGACGGCGAGCGTAGGCGATCGCGCAGGCAAAGGCCTGCGGGGCCTGCTCGCCGCTCCAGAAATAGCGCTCCCCGCGCCAGTTGGCCTGGCGCAGGTGCAGGGTTTCGCCGCTGGCGTGATGCGGCAGCGCCTGCGCCAGGGTACGGCTGAAGTCCTTGTAGCTGATCAGGCGGATGTTGCGGCAGGCCGGTGAGGCCGCGTAGTCCTCGAAGCGGGTAAAGCGTGCGCCCGGCTCCGCCACGCCGCCGAGTCCGTCGACCCAGCGCAGGTCGAACTCGCTGATCGGGCGGGCGTTCACGCTGATCAGGGCGCGCAGCGCGGCGTGCGCGGCGGCCTTGTCTTCCTGTACCGGTCCGGACAGCGCACTCCGTGGCAGATCGGCCAGGCGCTGCAGCGGTGGGCCATCCTGCCACCAGATGCTGTCCGGTACTTCCGGCAGCGGACCGAAAGGCAGACGCAGACGCGCAGCCTGCTCGCGCAACTGCTGGCTGCCGCGACGCGCCAGGCCGAAGAGGCCGAGCATGCCTGCAAAACGGTCGATCAGAGAAAAGGAGGGCATATCCACGCCTGAATGCTTCCTGCATACAGATAAGTTATAGGCGCTGTGGCGTATGACGCCGTCCGGTAGCGGCCTAACAGGCGTCAAGATTAACCGACTTCGCCTCGCGAAAAAATGCTGGCGCGTGGCTGGCACTGGAAACGGCGGCTTTCGGATGGGCGGTAGCGACTTCGCCCGGCAGCAACGGCTGGGCTATAATCTGCGCCCCGATGACCTGCTGATGACCCCTGCCCATGTATGCTCTGGCTCGCGAGCTGCTGTTCAAACTGAATCCGGAAACCTCCCACGAACTGGCTGTCGACCTGATCGGTGCCGGTGGCCGCCTCGGCCTCAATCGGCTGGTCTGCCAGACGCCGCGCCTGCCGGTGACGGTGATGGGCCTGGAATTCCCCAATCCGGTCGGGTTGGCGGCCGGTCTGGACAAGAACGGCGACGCCATCGACGGCTTCGCCCAGCTGGGCTTCGGCTTCATCGAGATCGGCACCGTGACCCCGCGGCCGCAGCCGGGCAACCCCAAGCCACGCCTGTTTCGTCTGCCGCAGGCCGAAGCGATCATCAACCGCATGGGCTTCAACAACCAGGGCGTCGATCATCTGCTGGAGCGGGTCAAGGCGGCCAAGTACCGCGGTGTGCTCGGCATCAATATCGGCAAGAACTTCGATACCCCGGTCGAGCGTGCGGTGGACGACTATCTGCTCTGCCTGGACAAGGTCTACGCCCATGCCAGCTACGTAACGGTCAACGTCAGCTCGCCGAACACTCCCGGTCTGCGCAGCCTGCAGTTCGGCGACTCGCTCAAGCAGCTGCTCGAGGCCCTGCGCGTGCGTCAGGAAGAGCTGACCGTGCGCCATGGTCGCCGTGTGCCGCTGGCGATCAAGATCGCTCCGGACATGAGCGACGAGGAGACCGTGCTGGTCGCCCGCGCCCTGCTGGATACCGGTATGGATGCGGTGATCGCCACCAACACCACCCTTGGCCGCGAAGGCGTCGAAGGGCTGGCGCATGCCGACGAGGCCGGCGGTCTGTCCGGGGCGCCGGTGCGCGACAAGAGCACCCACACCGTACGGATACTGGCCGGCGAACTGGCGGGAAAGCTGCCGATCATCGCGGTCGGCGGCATCACCGAGGGCGTGCATGCGACGGAGAAGATGGCCGCCGGCGCCAGCCTGGTGCAGATCTATTCCGGTTTCATCTACAAGGGGCCGGCGCTGATCCGCGCCGCGGTGGATGCCATCGCGGCCGCCGGCAACAAGCGGTAAGCGACGCTACACAAAAGAACAGGGCTCCCGAAGGAGCCCTGGCGAGGATGGATGGAAAAAGCCGGTATCTAAATGGCTGACTCTAGGCTCTAGGTAAGGTAGCTGTCAGCCGACAGCGTGGATTTCGTTGAGACGATGAACGCCGGCAGCGCCGGTCATGCCCTCCCAGTTGTCGACACGGCCTTCGCGCCAGCCGCTGAGCCAAGCCTGGCGAGCGGTGGGAAGGGTGAAGGGGCACATGTCACGGGATTTCCCGCTGACGCCATACTGATAACCGCGCAAAAAGGCTCTTTCCAACGGATCACGCTTAAGTCTTCTCATCGGGTATTGCCCTCGTTCGTTGACTGTACTGTCCCGTTGGCCTCTTGGAGGCCAGGCAGATTGTCTGCCACTTGCGTGCTGCCCGCTGCCGGCGTGGCGAGCAAATTCCGCAGCTCTTGCGGCTGCGGACTGGGTTCAGTTCTAACCAATGCCCACGATCCTGTGAATGATCGTTTTGTCATAAGGGCTTAATCAAAATGGTTTCTCGACTATAAGTCGCTACGATCATCGCCCGGCACGCCCGGCGGCTCGTGTTGTGGCAGACTTTGTACCGATACCGAACAACTTGAGGGGAGCGGCCGCGGTTGGCGGTCATCCTCCGACGAAGGGTTGCCTGTAACCCGGCGTTACAATCAATTACCCATTACGGGCTCCGCCCTCTGGCCATCACGGGCTCTGCCCCTGGAATACTGCATGTCCGATCTGTACCCACTCGTTCTCACCAGTCCCAAGGGCCTGGAAACCCTGCTGCTCGAGGAGGCCAACGCACTGGGGCTGCTCGACGGACGCTCGCAGGTGGCCGCCGTGCAGGGGCAGGGCAGCCTGGAAACCGCCTATCGCCTGTGTCTGTGGTCGCGTCTGGCCAACCGCGTGTTGCTGGTCCTCGGCCGCTTCCCGGTCGACAACGCCGAGGCACTGTACGAGGCCGTGCGTTCGGTCGACTGGAGCGAGCACCTGCTGCCCACCGGCAGCCTGGCGGTGGAGTTCTCCGGCCGTGGCGCCGGCATCGACAACACCCACTTCGGTGCCCTCAAGGTCAAGGACGGCATCGTCGACAGCCTGCGCACCGCGTCCGGTGAGCGCCCGTCGGTGGACAAGTACGAGCCCGACCTGCGCGTGCATGCGCGCCTGGAGCGCGGCGAGCTGGTGCTGTCGCTGGACCTGTCCGGCTTCAGCCTGCACCAGCGCGGCTACCGCCTGCAGCAGGGCGCCGCGCCGCTCAAGGAAAACCTCGCCGCGGCGATCCTCATCCGTGCCGGCTGGCCGCGCATCGCCGCCGAGGGCGGCGCGCTGAGCGACCCGATGTGCGGCGTCGGTACCTTCCTGGTCGAGGCCGGGATGATCGCCGCCGACATCGCTCCCAACCTCAAGCGCGAGAAGTGGGGCTTCTCCAACTGGCTCGGCCACGTGCCGGCCATCTGGAAGAAGCTGCACGAGGAAGCCGAGGCGCGCGCCGCCGCCGGCCTGGCCCGCGAGCCGTTGTGGATCCGTGGCTACGAGGCCGATCCGCGCCTGATCCAGCCGGGACGCAACAACGTCGAGCGCGCCGGTCTGTCCGAGTGGGTGAAGATCTACCAGGGCGAGCTGGCCACCTTCGAGCCGCGTCCGGACCAGAACCAGAAGGGCCTGGTGGTGTGCAACCCGCCCTACGGCGAGCGTCTCGGCGACGAAGCCAGCCTGCTGTACCTCTACCAGAACCTCGGCGAGCGCCTGCGCCAGGCGTGCCTGAACTGGGAGGCGGCGGTATTCACCGGCGCCCCGGAACTGGGCAAGCGCATGGGCATCCGCAGCCACAAGCAGTACGCCTTCTGGAACGGCGCGCTGCCGTGCAAGCTGCTGTTGTTCAAGGTGCTGCCCGAGCAGTTCGTCACCGGGCGCAACGAGTCGGCCGCGCAGCCGGCGCCGAGTCAGGCGCGGATGATCGGCGGCCAGTTGGTCGAGCGTCCGCCGGCGGTGCGCAGCGAGCCAGCGCGGCTGTCCGAGGGCGGGCAGATGTTCGCCAACCGCCTGCAGAAGAACCTCAAGACCCTGGGCAAGTGGGCGCGCAAGGAAGGCGTCGAGTGCTACCGCCTGTACGATGCCGACATGCCCGAATACGCCCTGGCGGTGGATCTGTACGCCGACTGGGTGCACGTCCAGGAGTACGCGCCGCCGCGCTCGATCGACCCGGACAAGGCCCAGGCACGCCTGCTCGATGCCCTGGCGGCGATTCCCCAGGCGCTGGACATGGACCCTGCGCGGGTGGTGATCAAGCGCCGCGAGCGCCAGGCCGGCAAGAAGCAGTACGAACGCCAGGATCAGCAGGGCCGCTTCATGGAGGTCAGCGAGGGCGGGGTGAAGCTCTTGGTCAACCTGACCGACTACCTGGATACCGGCCTGTTTCTCGACCACCGGCCGCTGCGCCTGCGCATCCAGCGCGAGGCGGCTGGCAAGCGCTTCCTCAACCTGTACTGCTACACGGCGACGGCCACCGTGCATGCGGCCAAGGGCGGCGCGCGCAGCACCACCAGCGTCGACCTGTCGAAGACCTACCTGGACTGGGCGCGGCGCAACCTGGCGCTCAACGGCTTCTCCGACAAGCACAAGCTCGAGCAGGGCGACGTGATGGAGTGGCTGGAGGCCGATCGCGGCGAATACGAGCTGATCTTCATCGATCCGCCGACCTTCTCCAACTCCAAGCGCATGGAAGGCGTGTTCGACGTGCAGCGTGACCATGTGCACCTGCTCGACCTGGCCATGGCGCGCCTGGCCAGGGGCGGGGTGCTGTACTTCTCCAACAACTTCCGCAAGTTCCAGCTCGATCCTCTGCTGGAGCAGCGCTATGCGGTGGAGGAGATCAGTGCACAGACCCTGGACCCGGACTTCGCCCGCAATCCGAAGATCCACCGTGCCTGGCGGCTGACCGCTCGATAGAGCCCGTCGCCGCTGGGGGGATCACGCCTCTGTACGGCTGATTCCCCCGGCGATCTTCGCGGTCATGCCAACAAAAAACCGCCTGTCCGGTGTCCCGGGCAGGCGGTTTTTCGTTGTCGGCTCAGCGGCCCAGGCTGGCGAGGGTGCCTGGCTGGCGGTACAGCTCCTGCAACACCTGGTCGAGGATCGCCGAGGCGCCCCATGGCCGAGGGTGGTTGAGGATGGCGACCACCGCCCAGGTGTGCCCCTGGGCGTCGCGGCTGAAGCCGGCGAGGGCGCGCACGTTGTTCAGCGTGCCGGTCTTCAGGTGTGCGTTGCCGGCCAGCGGGGTGTTGCGCATGCGCTTGCGCAGGGTGCCGTCCATCGCCGCCAGCGGCATCGAGGCGATGAACTCGGCGGCGTAGGGGCTCTTCCAGGCCGCATGCAGCATGGCGGCCATCTCCCGCGCGGTGATGCGTTCGCGGCGCGACAGGCCGGAGCCGTTCTCCATCATCAGGTTCGGGGCGCGGATGCCCTTGCGGGTCAGCCACTGGTCGATGGCGCGGTGGGCGGCGCTGGCGTCGTTGCCATCGCCGGGCAGGCGGTGGCGTGCGCCGATCGACAGGAACAGCTGGCGAGCCATGGTGTTGTTGCTGTACTTGTTGATGTCGCGGATCACCTCGACCACGTCCGGTGAAAAGGCCTGGGCGAGCAGACGGGCATTGCCCGGGGTGGCGCCGAGGCGGTCCTGGCCGGCGATGGAGCCGCCTAGCTCGCTCCACAGCGCGCGCACCGTGCCTCCGGTAAAGGCCGGGTGGTCGAGCAGTGACAGGTAGCGCTGGCCGTTGCAGCCTTCCGGAATCTGCCCGGTGGCCACCACGTTGAGGCTGCCGTCCGGCTGCGGCTGGAAGTTGTAGATGACCTGCGGCCAGCTCGGGCAGGCGGCGGGGGCGGTCACCTTCACCCGGTTGTCGATGCGGATGTAGGGGATCGGCGGCTCGACCTGCACCGCGGCGCCGCGGGCCTCGCCGCGGACGATCAGGCGCAGGGTCTTGAGGTTGACCATCAGGGCATCCGGCTCGACCAGGTAGGGCTTGCTCGAGTCGCCGCCGTCGTCGTCGAAGGGAGTCTGGCCGTCGGTGCGGAAATGGCTGCGTTCCAGTACCAGGTCACCCTGCACCTCCTGCACGCCGGCGTTGCGCAGGTCGCGCAGCAGCAGCCACAGGCGTTCCATGGTCAGCTTGGGATCGCCGCCACCCTTGAGGTAGAGGTTGCCCTGCAGCACGCCGTTGCGCAGCGGGCCGTCGGTGTAGAAGGAGGTCTTCCACTGGTGGGTCGGACCGAGCAGCTCCAGGGCCGCATAGGTGGTGACCAGCTTCATGGTCGAGGCCGGGTTCACCGCCACGTCGGCATTCAGGTAGCTGGGAGTGCCCGGGCCGTCGAGCGGAATCAGCGCCAGCGACAGCGCATCGCTGGTCAGCTTGTGGGCCTTGAGCGCCTGCTCGATCCGCGGCGGCAGGTTGCTGGCGTGGGCGGGCAGCGGCAGAGCGACAGGCAGGAGCAGGCCGGCCAGGCCGAGCATGCGCAGCGGACGGCCGATGTTCTGGACCTTGGCGAGCAAGGACAGGGAAACGCGAAACAGCATGGGAAGGCTCACATTCGTGAACGGATAGACGAATTTCATTATAAGCCGCAAAGGCTTTGTTCCGGGGCTTTTCAAGCCGGACGGCGCGGCTGTCATGGGCCTGCCGTGCAGAAGCTGGTAGAGTGCCGCATCCCCATCTGTTCTAAGGATTCCCCCATGGCTACCAACCGTTCCCGTCGTCTGCGCAAGAAGCTGTGTGTCGACGAATTCCAGGAACTCGGCTTCGAGCTGCTGCTCAACTACCGTGAAGACCTCGACGAGGTGGCTGCCGACGCCTTCCTGCAGCAGTTCCTCCAGGAAGCGATCAGCGCCAACGACATGATCTTCATCGGCTGCGACGAGTTCGGCATGGTTTGCCTGGGCAAGCGTGGCTCGGTGACCGAAGAGCAGCGTGGCAAGGTCGACGCCTGGCTCAAGGGCCGCAGCGAGCTGGAAAGCTACACCCTCGGTGCCCTGGCTGACGCTTGGTACCCGGAGAAGTCGATCAACGCCTGATCGCCGCTTCCGTGCAAAAGCCCCGCGCCACTTCGGTGTCGCGGGGCTTTTGCGTTTCCAGGGGGCTTATGCCGGGCTGGAGCGGCCGGTCATCTCGCGGGCCATCTCGGTGGCGTAGCTGTCGGTCATCCCGGCGATGAAGTCGATCATCCGCATGTAGGCCTTGTACAGCGGCCAGTGCGGATCGGGGGCGTTGTTGCCGAGCAGATCGAGAATGCGCCGGTTCTTGAACGACGGCGTGCGTCCGCCATGCTGCTCCAGCGCGGCGCCGCAGAAGGCGTTGAGGAGGATCTCCAGGGTGGTGTAGGCGCCGATCTCGTGCAGGGTCTTGCGCTTGTCCTGGAAGATCTTCTCGCGCGCCAGACTCTTGGCGCGCAGCACGCACTGCTTGGCCGGGCCGTGCATGTGCTCGACCAGGTCGCCCTCCAGGGTGCCGGCGAGCAGGGCGTCGTGCTGGGCGACGAAGGCGCGCGCCGCCGCATTGGTCAGGTGCTCGATGGCCTTGCCGCGCAGGATCGCCAGCTTGCGCCGGCGCGAGTCCTGCGGACCGAGCTGGCGGTAGGTCTCCGGCAGGTCGTCGCCGACCAGGTCGAGTAGCAGCGCCTCGACCTCCGGGTAGTCGAGCAGGTCCATCTCCAGGCCGTCCTCGAGGTCGATCAGGCCGTAGCAGATGTCGTCGGCCGCCTCCATCAGGTAGACCAGCGGGTGACGCGCCCAGCGCTCGGGTTCGAGCTGCGGCAGTTGCAGCTTGCGGGCAATCTGCTCGAGCAGCGGCAGCTCGCTCTGGTAGCAGCCGAACTTGTGCTTCTTGTAGCCCTGGGCGTCGGCATGCCGGGCGGTCCAGGGGTACTTCAGGTAGCTGCCGAGGGTGGCGTAGGTCAGCCGGGTGCCGCCGTCGAACTGGTGGTATTCGAGCTGGGTCAGCACGCGAAAGCCCTGGGCGTTGCCTTCGAAGCCGAGGAAGTCGGCGCGTTCGGCCTCGCTCAGCGCATCCAGCCAGCCGCGCTCGTCGGCCTGCTGGAACCAGTGGCGGATGGCGTCCTCGCCGGAGTGGCCGAATGGCGGATTGCCGATGTCATGGGCCAGGCAGGCGGACTGTACGATCACGCCCAGATCGCTGGGATCGCACCAGCGCGGCAGGGCGTCGCGGAGGATCTCGCCGACGCGCATGCCCAGCGAGCGGCCGACGCAGGCGACCTCCAGGCTGTGGGTCAGGCGGGTATGGATGTGGTCGTTGCTGGACACCGGATGCACCTGGGTCTTGCGCCCCAGGCGGCGGAAGGCGCCGGAGAAGATGATGCGGTCGTGGTCCTTGTGGAAGGCGCTGCGGCCGAGTTCTTCCGAACTCTGCGCGGGTTTGCCGAACCGTTCGCGGGTAAGCAGGGTGTGCCAGTCCAAGGGAGATCCTCAGCAATCGCGGAGACTCCAGCTTGCTGTCTGGCGCGCCGGCCTGCAAGCCCTGCCGCGAGTTCAGGAGCCGGTGAGGCCGAACTGCAGCGGGCACCAGGCGGCTGGCTGCGGGCAGGTGCTCAGGGCGGCGGCGTCGATGTCGACCAGCAGCAGGCGGCGGCCGTTGTCGATGCACTGGCCGGCGGTCAGGCAGTACTGGTTGCTGGTGACGTCGCGGTAGGTGGGTGACAGGGTCAGTCGCCACTCGTCGAGACCCTCGGCCAGCAACTGGTGGAAGTACGGGCGCCACGACCAGTTGTGGCGCAGGTAGCTGGGATCCTCGCGCCAGCCCTCGCCGCGCCACTCGCAGTTGGGGGTGATCCGCGCTCCGCTGCGGCCGCAGAGGGGAACCTCAAAACGTACAGTCATCAATTGATCGGTGTTTGTCGTCTTTTGCAAAGCGCAGCGGTGGATTTTGAGCCTAGAGTCGAGTCGGCCCCCTGGTATTGCGTGCTCGGAGCCAGGGGACCCGGTTTCCAGGATGAACCCAGACAATCCCTGAACAGTGTCAACGGGGATAAGCACCCAGCCTCCGCGTCTGCATTTCAGAAGGGCGGAAGGGGACTGGCTTGCTAGGGTGACAACAGCTGCAATAAGGAGAAAAACATGGCTGTATCCCAGTACATGAACGACGATGAAGAAACTTCGCTGGGCATTCCACGCCGTTATGCCTGGATCGTCTTCGCCCTGACCTTCGGCCTGCTGATCTCCGACTACATGTCGCGCCAGGTGCTCAACGCCGTGTTCCCGTTGCTCAAGGGCGAATGGGCGCTTACCGACAGCCAGCTCGGCCTGCTCAGCGGCATAGTCGCGTTGATGGTCGGTCTGCTGACCTTCCCGCTGTCGCTGCTCGCCGATCGTTTCGGGCGGATCAAGAGCCTGGCGCTGATGGCCATGCTGTGGAGTCTGGCCACCCTCGGCTGCGCGCTGGCGGAGAGCTACGAGCAGATGCTCATCGCCCGCTTCCTGGTCGGTGTCGGCGAGGCGGCCTACGGCAGCGTCGGCATCGCCGTGGTGGTGGCGGTATTCCCGCGTGAGATGCGTGCCACCCTTGCCGGTGCCTTCATGGCGGGGGGCATGTTCGGCTCGGTGCTGGGCATGGCCCTGGGGGGCGTGCTGGCCCAGCACTTCGGCTGGCGCTGGGCATTCGCCGGCATGGCGTTCTTTGGTCTCGCCCTGGCCGTGCTCTACCCGGTCATCGTCAAAGAGGCGCGTATTGCACCCAGGCGTCTGGCCGATGCCGCCAGCCAGGCAGCGCTGAAGGCCCAGCGCCCGCTGCGCACCCTGTATTCCAGCCGCTCCGTGATCGGTGCCTATGTCGGCAGCGGCCTGCAGCTGTTCGTCGGCGGCACCGTGATCGTGTGGATGCCCAGCTACCTGAACCGCTACTACGAGATGGGCACCGACAAGGCCGGTGCGGTTGCCGCCATCATCGTGCTGTGCAGCGGGGTAGGGATCATTCTCTGTGGCATGCTCTGCGACCGTCTGGGACACGCCCGCCCGGACCGCAAGATCAGCCTGGCCATCGGCTACTGCCTGGGCAGCTGCCTGCTGCTGTCACTGGCCTTCGCCCTGCCGCCAGGCACCGCCCAGCTGGTGCTGATCTGCCTGGGCATGATGATTGCCGCCGGCACCAATGGCCCGTCGAGCGCGATGGTGGCCAACCTGACCCATTACTCGGTGCACGGCACCGCATTCGCCACCCTGACCCTGGCCAACAACCTGCTCGGCCTGGCCACCGGGCCGCTGATCACCGGCAAGGTGTCGGACCTGATCGGCCTGGACAATGCCTTCCAGTTGGTGCCGTTGGTCAGCATCGCCGCGGCGGCGGTGTTCATCTACACCAAACGCCACTACCACAGCGACATGGCTCTCCTGCGAGGCAAGATGCTCGACGCGGCAGCGGATGAGCCACAGGCCTCTGCGCGCGGTGGGCTGGGCGTGTGCGCCCACTCCCGCAGCTGAGGACGGTCCGGCATTCAGGCGGGAAGGCGGTAGGTGGCGTGGTCGGGGCCGGAGCAGGTATCTGCTCCGGCCTTTTTGCAGGCTGTCCTACTCGTATCGCGCCAGGCGGCCGGCGACATGCCGAATTGGCTGTTGAACCAGCGGGTGAAGGAGCCGGGAACGCTGTAGCCGAGCATGTCCGCGATCTGCCCGAGCGGATAGCCGGGCGTCTCGAGGTAGCGGATCACCAGATCCCGACGCACAGAGTTGAGTAGCTCGTGGAAGGTGGTGTCAGCGGCCTTCAGGTGGCGTTGCAGGGTGCGGACGTGCATGCCCAGGGTCTGCGCCACCTGATCGATGCTGGCCCTGCCCATGGGCAGCAGCAGGTAGATGGCCTTGCGTGCCTCGTAGAGCATCGATGGCCTGTTGCTGCCCGCCAGGGAGTCCAGGTAGCGCCTGGCAAGACGCGCCATCGTCGGGTCGGCATGCGGGTTGATGACATTCAGGTCGCTGCCAGAGCAGACGATGCCGTTGAACTCGCTGGCAAACTCCAGTTGGCAGCCGAACAGGCGGCGATGCAGCTGCAGATCGCTGGGTTCCTGATGGGAGAAGTGGACGCTGTGTGGGCGCCAGCGCGCGCCCAGCAGGGCGGCGCACAGGCGAAACAGCGCTCCGATGGCCAGCTCGTTCGACTGGCGACAGGGCCGGGGCGGTTCACAGACCACCTCCAGACGGATGATCACCATCCGTGCCGTCTCCTCAAGCAGGATGGCCACGGTATCGTTGAATAGATGCCGATAGTGCCGCATGGCCTGCAGGGCATCGCGCAGGGTGGGCTGGTGGCCGAGCAGCAGGCTGATCGCGCCGAGGTGCGCCAGTTGCCGTGACTCGGCCAGGCACAGGCCGAAGCTCGGATTGCCGCCGGCGGCTGCCGACTCCTCGAGCAGTTGAACGGCGGCATCGACCGGGATGAGGTTCTCGGGATCCTCCAGTGAGGGACGGCTGAGGCCAACCTGGGACAGCAGACGGTCGGCATCCAGCCCATGGCGCAGGGCGACCTCCAGATAGTTGGTCAGGACAGCAGCGCGAACCAGCTTCGGCATACTCGGATCCTCTTGGTGGTGCTGGCTCCCCGCCGGCGACCATGAAGCGGGCGGAGCACGCAGCCGGGAGCGGGATGGCCTCGTGGGGTGCTCTACCTGATGGCCTGGATGGGTGGTTCGGTCAGCAATTTCGACACCCATGGCCCCGATACGGTGTTGCCCCTCCGCGCCATAGCCTTGCCATGACTAGTCGCGGCGCCTTGTCTCGGAACCATGGTCATCCGAACCTGAGTCAACCAACTGACCGCACAGGACACTAGGCAGCAGGCCGCTGCTTTTCCGCGGTGCCGTCCGGACGTGCGCCGCCGGAGAGGTCGCTCGAGGCTTTCGGCACGGCGCCGCTGCGCTTGTCCGGCAGCAGGAAGTAGGACAAGGCCGGGATCAGAATCAGCGCGCCGAGCATGTTCCACACGAACATGAAGGTCAGCAGCAGGCCCATGTCGGCCTGGAACTTGATCGGCGACCAGGCCCAGGTGATCACCCCCGCCGCCAGGGTGATGCCCACCAGGCCGACCACCCGGCCGGTGAAGGCCACCGCGTTCTCGTAGGCGTCCGACAGCGACATGCCCTGGCGCTGGTAGTGCAGCTGCACGCTGAGCAGGTACAGCGCGTAGTCGATGCCGATGCCCACGCCGAGGGCGATCACCGGCAGGGTCGCCACCTTGACGCCGATGCCCATCGCCACCATCAGCGCCTCGCAGAGCACCGAGGTGAGTACCAGCGGCAGGATGGCCACCAGCGCCGCCCGCCAGCTGCGGAAGGCGATCAGGCAGAACAGGATCACCGCCGCGTAGACGTAGATCAGCATGGTGCGGTTGGCCTCGCGCACCACGATGTTGGTCGCCGCCTCGATGCCGGCGCTGCCAGCAGCGAGGAGGAACTGACGCTCCGCGGTGCTGTTTTCCCGGGCGAAGCGGTCGGCGATGGCCACCACTTCATCGAGAGTCTCGGCCTTGTGGTCCTTGAGGTAGGCGATCACCGGCATCACCGAGCAGTCGCTGTTGAACAGCTCGGGGGCGTTCACCGAGGCCTGCTGGGCGGCGTAGTTGAGCATGTCCTGGTTGCGCTGGATGCTGAGCAGCTTCGGGTTGCCCTCGAAGGTACCGGCGGTGATCTGGCGCACCGCGTTGACCAGCGAGACGGTGGTCTGCACCCCCGGGTGCTGCTGCAGCTCCCAGGCCAGGCGGTCGGCGAGGACCAGGGTCTGGTAGTTCAGGCAGCCCTCCGGCGCGGTCTTGATCATCACCGCGAACAGGTCGCTGGACAGCGCGTAGTGGCTGGTGATGTAGGCGTTGTCGCGGTTGTAGCGCGAGTCCTCGCGCAGCTCGGGGGCGCCGCTGTCGAGGTCGCCGACCTTGAGCTGCAGGCTGACCACGAAGCCGCCGATGCCCATCAGCAGCGCTACCAGCACCGCGCCGGTCGCCCACTTGCGGGTGGTGAAACGGTCGAGCAGGTCCCACAGCTTGCCGAAGCCGCGATGCTGGGCCGCGCGATTGTCGATGTTCAGGGCCCGGGCGGCGGCCTTGGTGCTGACCCCGACGTAGGACAGCGCCACCGGCATCAACAGCAGAGTGGCGAAGATCAGCACGGCCACGCCGATGCTGGCTGTGATGGCCAGGTCCTGGATCACCGGGATGTCGATCAGCATCAACACGGCGAAGCCCACCGCGTCG
>NZ_FNZE01000040.1 GCF_900109175.1 Pseudomonas linyingensis
CGGCGCGCCCGAGTAGTTGTCGGGCATCACCGGACCGCCCTGGAAGCCCTCCTCGGTGACCTCGGTCCAGCGCACCGCCGGGCTCCACAGCGACTTCATCCAGGCGCGGTCGACGCCCTCGGCGAGAAACAGCTCGTCGTTGATCTCCTTGAGCACGTCCAAGTACTCGGGGTCGAAGATGTCGCCCTGGGTGTTCTCCACCACCACCCGCACCGAATTGCCCAGGCCGCGCAGCGCCTGGCGGTTCTCCAGGTAGTTCTGGATGTAGGGCTGGCTCTGCGGAATCATCTTCTCGAAGCTGGGGCGCAGCTCCAGGCGGGTAACGGCCATGTAGCCCAGCAGGGCGGTGACCAGCAGCATGAACAGGACGAACAGCGGCCGGTAGTTGAACACCAGGCGTTCCAGCAGGTTGCCGGAGCGCGGGTCGAACTCACGCAAATCGCGGATCACCGGCATGGTGTCTTGCTTGATATTGCCCATGTCTGGGTACTCGCTCTGTATTCTTATCGTTATTCGACGGGCAGCGCACGCACGCCACGTTCACCGACCAGCACCAGACTGCCGGCGCTGTCGGTTGCGGCACCGGTCACCGGTGCCAGGTTCTCGCGGGGCACGACCTTGAAGCGGCTGCCGCCATCCTGACCGAGCAGGTTGTGCCCGGCCTGGCTGAACAGCCAGAAACGCCCGGCCTCATCCAGCGTAGCCGCGGTGATGCTCACCGGCAGGCCGGTGTCCACCTGGCTCCAGCTCTGGCCGCCGTCGGTGCTGCGGAACACGTGGCCGCGCAGGCCGTAGGCGAGCAGTTCGCCGGGCTTGCCGATCAGGCCGAACCAGGTGCCCTGGTAGGGCGACGGCAGGGCCGCGAAACGCTGCTCGACAGCATCCCACTTGAGCAGCAGGCCCTGCTCGCCAGCGACGTACAGCTCGTTGCCGACCGCGGCGATGGTATTGAGGTGTAGGCTCTGCGGATTGTCGGTGCGGTCCTGCATCGGCGACCAGGTGCGACCGCCGTCCAGGGTGCGCAGGATCAGGTTGAACACGCCGACCGCGTAGCCGCGCTGCGCGTCGACGAACCAGACGTCGAGGAACGGCTTGTCGGCGCCTTCGTCGACCAGTCGCTGGCCCTCGGCGACGAACTGCGCCCATTGCTCGTTGTCCGGCTCGGCGCTGGCCAGCGCCTGGTAGTGGGCGAGCACCAGCTCGCCGATCTGCCGGCCGTCCAGCTGCTTCTCCCAGCTGGCGCCGCCATCGCGGCTGTGCAGCACCACGCCATCGTTGCCGACCGCCCAGCCCTGCTTGGCGGCGGGGAAATGCACCGCGTTGAGGTCGGAGCTGACCGGCACGCTGGCCTGCTGCCAGCTCTTGCCGGCATCCTCGGAATACAGAATGTGACCGCGCAGGCCGACCGCGACCAGCCGATCACCCGCGCGCGCCACATCGCGCAGCGGGCTGCGCGATGCCAGTTCGCTCGAGCGGGCCGGCAAGTCCAGCACATCCACGAAGGTGGCTGCCTGGGCCATGCCCTGCAGCGAACCCAGCGCGATACCCAGCGCCAGCAGCGCG
>NZ_FNZE01000038.1 GCF_900109175.1 Pseudomonas linyingensis
ACCGTGATCGTCAACAAGCGCTCGATGGCCAGCGGCTACGCCGGTCTGGACAACGAGCTGTTCTACATGGACAAGTCGATGATGGTGTTCGGCGATGCCAAGAAGGTCATCGAGGACATGCTCAAGGCGGTCGCCTGATGTGAGTTCCCCCGCTGCGTATCCTGATCGCGCAGCCCTTCACGGCCGTCCACGGGCGGCCGTTTTTTTATTTGCAGGAGTTCATTCTCGAACCCCAAGCAGAAAGCCGAATCTGCAACAGTGATATAGCCAGCGACTGACGCGATAACCTTCACGCCTTACCACCTATGCAAAGTATTACGAGAGAACTTTGGCCTTCCCATGCACCCCACTGTTTATTCCACCAACCTATAAAAACTTTATTTTTTATTATCTTTTGGAGCCACCAAAAACCAATATCACTTTCCTACAAAACAGCTGCGTGCTAACATTTTTACAGATGTAAATACTAATAAAAATTGAAGCCCGCCCTGTGCTTTTTTTGCACTCTACTTGAGATCGCAATAAGAGCAAGGAAGACGGCCATCAAGAGAGAATTTAAGCATGCCGAAAGCCATCCCTCCAAAGGAACTTATCAAGTGGGTACCAGGAGAGGTTCTCAGCACAAGCGAAGAACTCGGGTGGAAAGATATAGAGCAGCGATCATATCGCTACAAGGGCCAGGATGTTCTGATCCCACCTCTTGATCACTTCATGATCGTTTGCTATTACATGGGCCGGACCCCCATGGATAGATGCATAGATGAAGGATGGAAACGTACGGCCTGCGCACCGGGAGACATTTCCCTGCTGACAATGTCGCAGGATTCACATTGGCACTGGACCGAAGAGATCGACGTTTCGCACATCTATCTTTCCAATGCGCTGATGTCACGCGTGGCCATGGATGTTATGGAGCGCCCGATCGAAGAGGTTCGTCTTCATGATCTACTTCGCACGCAAGACTTAATCTTGACATCCATTTCCAGCACGATCACAAGGGAAGTGAGCAGCCGTGGAATTGGTGGATCATTGTATGCTGAAGCCTTGGGCATGCAACTGGCCATTCACCTTCTGCGCCATTATGCCAGCGTCACCTTCAAGGAGAGAGAAGCTCCTGGCCGCCTATCTCAACTGCAGAAGCAGCGTTTGCTTGAGTTTATTGATGCCAACTTGCAGGACACCATACGCTTAGATGATATGGCTGATACCGCGGGACTTGGCGTCTGGACATTTTCCAGAAAATTCAGCGAGTCATTTTCCTGCTCACCACACACATTCGTTACCAATCAGCGCGTCGAGAGGGCCAAACGCATGCTGTGCGAGGGTTCGCTTGCCATCAAGGAGATCGCCTATCTTTGCGGTTTTTCAGATCAAGCACATTTAACTCGCGTACTTCGCGCCAAGCTCGGCGTCACTCCCGCACAATTAAGGTGCACCGGGAAATAGACACCCCAGAACGACAACAAAAAACACCAAAAAAAGTAAACCGTACAATTAAAAAACAGGGAAAAGATCAACCCAAAATACACTCTACAATCTGCCAGAAAATAGCAGATGATTTCACGCAACTCCTTAACTCAAGAAAAATAAATATGAAAAACTTGAATCCCGCCAACCGTGTAATGCAAAGCTATGGTCGCTGCTGCGCCAACCAGAACTTTTTTGATACTTTCTACCAGCACTTCCTTGCCAGCTCACCAGCAGTCCGCGATAAGTTCGTCAAAACCGATATGACTGCGCAGAAGCATCTGCTGCGCGCGGGCATCCTCAACCTGGTGCTTTACGCACGAGGCATGTCCGGCGCCATGATCTTGCCCAGTTCCAGTGGACACCCCGTTAAGCGATAAACTGCAACGAGGTGAACCATGGCAAGACAAGCAACCCCGATGAAGCAAACCCG
>NZ_FNZE01000016.1 GCF_900109175.1 Pseudomonas linyingensis
CCTTCGAGGACGATGGCCCGTCACTCGCCTTTGGCAACCTGGTCGGCACCGGTACGGACCTTGCGCAATACGGATTCTGGATGATGGATGCCGGCGCTGACGGGCCTGATGCCGACAATCTGCAGATCGCGCTGACCGGGTTCATGCTCGGCGGCGTCGCCCAGGCCGCCGGGAGCTTCTCGCTCACCGAGGGGGCCAACAACACATGGAGCGGCTCGCTGTCGGGCGACTTCAACAACGACGGGATGGTGGACGCCGATCCCCTGACCTTCACGCTGACCGCGCTGTCGGACGGCACCTACGCGCTCGACCTGGCGACGCCGGTGCAGTCGACGACGACGACCGACACCGCAGACGGCGGGCTGGGGGCCGGTGGCCCGGACCCGGTGCAGACGCTGTTCATTCCTGAGCCGCCGGCCACCCCCACGGAGACCGTCGTCTTCTTCTCGGCGAAGATCGATGCTTCGGCGGCCAGCATCGCCGCAGGGATTATCCAGGGGGCAACCGATCCGACGGAGGCAGACCTGGAACTCAACGACCAGGATCCGGACACACTGGCATCGTTCATCGACCCGCGCAGCATGAACGTCAGCACCTCGGGCATCGGGGTGGACAACAACAACCTGAACGGCTACGGCGCGAGCGGCAACCTCGCGGTGATCGATGATCCCGATGGTCCGGACAACACCGATGGTGGCCAGAACACACCGTCGGACGACAGCTTTGTCGTCAACCCGGGCACGTTGGTCGACAAGGTGCGCGTGTTCATCGACAACTCGGTGACCGGCTACGACTACACCGGAGGCGAGCGGCTGCAGTACCGGGTCTTCTATGAAAACGGTACCTGGTCGGACTATACGACGGTGGTCGGCGACCTCGGCAAGGGGGCGTTGCCGCAATTCTTCGAGATCGACGGCGCGGGTCAGAAGATCGACGCGGTGCAGCTCACGATGCTGTACGGCGAGATCAAGATTCCCAACATCCAGTTCGTCACCGTGACGGAGAGCCTCGCGAAGGACATCAGCCTGGACTTCACCGCGTCCTTGACCGATGCGGACGGCGATACGGTGTCGAGCAACTTCTCTGCCGATCTGTTCGCTAACGAGGAGGCCAGCGCGACCTACGACTACGAGCTGATCGGCACGACGCTCGTGTCAGAGGCCTTCGATGTCGATCTGGCGTCGATGCGGAACGACTACCTGATCAACGGCTTCGATGCGAGCCTAAACCTGCGCGACACGCTGGTGCTGATTGGCGACCCGAGCGTCCAAGCGAGCGACATCAACATCGACATCAGCGGCGCTAATAGCATCGTGACGGTTGCCGAGTCTGGTGGGCAAACAACCACCATTACCGTGGTCGGCGTCGACCTTCTGGCCAGCGACATTGTCATTGCCTGAGACAGCGCACGGGTGAACGGATGCGAGGGTGGCCTAGGAACCACCCTCGCATCGCTTCTGGTAGCTCCAGTATGAGATCCGCCCGATCGCATCCGCGGGAAGCGATCGGGCAGCACAAAGCCGGCAGAGGCCCGAGGACTCTGCCGGCTTTCTTGTGTCCGCGCGGCGGACTCAGCCGCCGACAGCCACCGGGGTGCCCGCAGGGGTAGCAGGGGCAACCGGTGCCAGCCCACCCGGCACACCCCAGATGCCACCCAGGCTCTGCAGCAGCGCGCCGGCCAGGCCCTGGCCGGCGAGGAACTGCAGGAGGATCGGCGCGAACTGGCCGACCAGGCTGGTATCCATGCCCAGTACCGAGAAGGCCTGGCCGACGCCCGCCAGGCTGTCGACTGGCGCGGTTCCCGGCTGCGGCGCCGGACTGGCGGTGCCGCCGAGCAGACCACTCAGCGCGCCCAGCCGACCGAGGACACCGCTGACGCCATTGCCCGCGCTGGCGGCGCTGCCAGCGTTGCCAGCCAGCAGCTCCAGCCCCGGGACGCTGCCAGCCAACTGGGCATACTGATCCGCCGCCAGCTGGCTCTGCGCCAGACCGAGCAGGGCGCCGACCCCGCCCATCGCCTGCTGCGGGGTCACCTGCAAGGCGCGCAGCTGGTCGATCAGGGCCAGGGTCTGCGGATTGACCAGGCCGCCAAGCGCTGCGGCGCCCGCCGGCAGCGCCGGGGCGAGCGGTGCTTGTGCCGCCGCGGCAGGCGCGACCGGAACGGTCTGGGCGGCGGCAGCGCCCTGGCTGGCCGGAGCCATCGGCGCGACCGGTGCGATCGGCTCCTGCGCGGTCGCCGCCGTGGCAGGCGCGGCCGGAGTCACTGGGAGAGCCGGAGCTGCCGGAACGCTCGGTGCTGGCGCAGCGGCCTCGCTGGCAGCAGGTACAGCCGGAGCCAGCGGAGCGGCCTGGGCGGCAGGCACGACCTGAATGGCCGGCGCCGCCGGGGCCGGGGTCGCCTCGACGGCATCCCCCGCGGTGACGGCGAAGGCCGGCAGGCTCGCCGCGAGCAGCAGGGCGGACAGGCTGATGGAGTGCAACGCTTGCATGGTCGAACCTCGAAGAAAGGGATGCGGCTAGCCTAAGACCACGCTGCGCGGATAAGTGCTGAATACGCGGGCGAGAATCCGGCGAACGGCAGCCGGGACGACGCTGCGCCACAGTGTCAGGACGATGCACGGCGCCGGGTCGCGCCCTACACTGAGCGGCGAACAACGCCCGAGCACAGCGGCCAGGGGAGCGCCATGGAACAACTGAAACAGCAGATCCGCGAGCACGGCGTCGTGCTCTCCGAGCAGGTGCTGAAGGTCGACGCCTTCCTCAACCACCAGATCGATCCCGTGCTGATGCAGCGGATCGGCGCCGAATTCGCTCGCCGCTTCCGCGACCAGGGCATCGACAAGGTGGTGACCATCGAGGTCTCGGGCATCGCCCCGGCGCTGATGACCGCGCTGGCGCTGGGCGTGCCGCTGGTGTTCGCGCGCAAGCAGCAGTCGCTGACGCTCACCGGCCCGCTGCTGAGCGCACAGGTGTACTCCTTCACCAAGCAGGTGCAGAGCACCATCGCCGTCGCCGCCAGCCACCTGAAGGCGGGCGAGCGGGTGCTGATCGTCGACGACTTCCTCGCCCACGGTCAGGCGGCGCGGGGGCTGGCGGATATCGTCGAGCAGGCCGGCGCGCGGGTCGTCGGCATCGGCATCGTCATCGAGAAGTCGTTCCAGCCCGGCCGCGGCGAGCTGGAGCGGCTCGGCTACCGGGTCGAATCGCTGGCGCGGGTCGCCTCGCTGGAGGGCGGCGAGGTGCGCTTCATCGACTGAGGCCGCGTCAGGCGGGCACAAAAAAGCCGCCTCGCAGGCGGCTTCTTCGCAAGACCGACGGAACTTACAGGCCGGACATCTTCTGGATCGCGCCTTTCAGCTCGTCGTCGGAGCAGTCGGCGCAGGTGCCTTTCGGCGGCATGGCGTTACGACCGGCGATGGCGCTCTTCAGCAGCGCATCCAGACCGCCACGCTCGCCAGCACGAGCTTTCCAGTCGGCGGCATCGCCAACCTTCGGCGCGCCCAGCACGCCGGAGCCGTGGCAGGCGTTGCAGTGCTTGGCAACGATGTCGTCGGCGCTGCGGGCACCGCCGCCGGCAGCGGCAGCTACGGCACCAACGCCCTTGCATTCCTGCCCGGCGATGCAGACCTGGCCCACCGGCTTCAGGCGTTCGGCGATGGCTTCATCGCTCGCGGCCTGGGCGCCAACCGCCCACAGGGCCAGTACGGCAGCCTGGGCTGCCAAGACTTTCTTGATCAGGTTCACCCTTACACCCTCTATGGCTAGTCACGCCCGGGCGATGGGCCGCGCGGGCGGCGGCAGTATAACGGCAAAGCCGAGCCGGCCGAAACAACCCCGATGGTCGCAGGGACTTGACACCTTGGGCGCAGAGCCGACAGCGATGGCTCAGAAGTTGGCCGGGGTGGTCGCACTGATCAGCCGGGCCGGCTGGTCGAAGGGATTGCGGAAGCGGTGCGGCTGGTCGCTGCGGAAGTAGTAGCTGTCGCCGCTGTCGAGGATGTACACATCGTCGCCAACGGTCAGCTCGAGGCGGCCCTCGACCACCACGCCGGCTTCCTCGCCCTCGTGGTTGAGCATGTCCATGCCGGTGTCGGAGCCGGGCGGATAGGTTTCGTCGAGGAACGACATGACCCGGTTGGGATGCATGCGGCCGACCAGCTTCATGGTCACCGCACCACTGCCGATGTCGATCAGTTCGTCCGACTTGTAGACCACCTGGGCCTGATTGCCCTCCTCCAGGTCCATGGAGAAGAACTCCACCAGCGAGATCGGAATGCCGCCCAGAACCTTCTTCAGCGAGCTGATCGAGGGGCTGACGCTGTTCTTCTCGATCATGGAAATGGTGCTGTTGGTCACTCCGGCGCGCTTGGCGAGCTCGCGCTGGGACAGGCCCTTGAGTTTGCGGATGGTATGCAGACGGGCTCCGACGTCCAAGGCTGGCGTCCTCCTCGATCATTCAGGCTAATGGCAAGATTGTTGCCCATAGCATGGCAATACCGTGCAGTATTTTCAACAAACCGGCCGAAATGAGCGAAGTTCGCCGCCGCTGTCAGCGCGTCTGGGTGTAGCTGCGCGGCACCCGCTTGAGGTTGCAGAACAGCTGGTAGGGGATGGTGTCGGCCGCGCTAGCCACCGCGCTGGCCGGGACCTGGGCGCCCCACAGCTCGACCCTGCTGCCGAGACCTGCCTGCGGCAGGTCGGTGAGATCGACGGTGAGCATGTCCATCGACACCCGGCCGATCAGGCGGGTCAGGCGGCCATCCACCGCTACCGGCGTGCCGCTCGTGGCGTGGCGCGGGTAGCCGTCGGCATAGCCCATGGCCACCACGCCGACGCGGGTGGGCCACTCGCTGACGAAGCGCGCCCCGTAGCCCACCGGCTCGCCGGCCGGCAGTTCGCGCACGCTGATGATCTTCGACTCCAGGGTCATCACCGGCCGCAGGCGCTCGGCCAGCGCCTGCGGCTGCGCGAACGGGCTCGCGCCGTAGAGCATGATGCCCGGGCGCACCCAGTCGGTGGAGTGCGGCGGTAGCAGCTGCGACCAGCCGAGCACGGCCGGCGAGTTGCACAGGCTGATCTCGGCCGCCAGGCCCTCGCGGGCGGCCATGAACAGCGCGAGCTGCTCAGCCGTGCGCGGGCAGTCCGGCTCGTCGGCGCGGGCGAAGTGGCTCATCAGCACCACCTTGGCGACCTGGGTGCAGGCCAGCAGGCGCTGGTGCGCCGCGCGGTAGTCGGCCGGGTGGAAGCCGACCCGGTGCATGCCGGAGTCGAGCTTGAGCCACACCTGC
Source organism: Pseudomonas linyingensis (assembly GCF_900109175.1). GTDB lineage: Bacteria > Pseudomonadota > Gammaproteobacteria > Pseudomonadales > Pseudomonadaceae > Geopseudomonas > Geopseudomonas linyingensis. The sequence goes on from NZ_FNZE01000016.1 coordinate 5,289, forward strand.
AGCGGTCGGGCCAGGCGCGCGTGCTCGATGGCCTCCAGCTGCCAGGCCGAGTGCACCACGCACCACAGCTCGTGCTCGGCGATCAGCGCCAGCTCGTCGGCCTCGAAGAAGCCTTCGAGCAGCAGGATCGGCGCACGGATGCCCGCGGCGCGCAGCTCCAGCGCTTCCTCGATGCAGGCTACCGCGAAGCCGTCGGCGAGTTCCGCCAGCGCCTGGGCGCAGCGCACCGCGCCGTGACCGTAGGCGTCGGCCTTGACCACGGCGAGGGCGCGGGCGCCGCTGACTTCGCGGGCCAGCCGGTAGTTGTGACGCAGGGCATCGAGGTCGATCAGGGCACGGGCGGGACGCATGGCAAGGGTTCTTCTGGCGGGTGGAAATCAGCCCGGCGCAACCAGCCGGGCAACACAGGTTTCAGGGCAGCGCAGCCACCACGGTCATCTCGACCCGGGCGCGCGGGTCGTACAGCCGGGCCTCCACGCAGGTGCGCGCTGGCGCGCAGCCGGCGGGCAGCCAGGCATCCCACACCGCGTTCATCGCCGCGTAGTCGGCCAGATCCTGCAGGTGGATGGTCACCGCGAGCAGGCGCGACTTGTCGCTGCCGGCCTCGGCGAGCAGGCGCTCGACGCTGGCCAGGGTCTCGCCGGTCTGCTGCGTGATGTCGCCGGCGTAGTCGTCGGCCAGCTGCCCCGCCAGGTAGACGGTGCCGTGGTGGATGACGATCTCGCTGTAGCGCGACTCAGTGTGCAGGCGCTGGATGGACATGCTGGGGGTTCTCCTTGGTGGTGGTGTAGCGGGAAATATCCAGGCCGCGCGGGCTGATCTGCGGGCGCCGCTGCGCCATCAGGTCGGCGAGCAGGCGACCGGAGCCGCAGGCCATGGTCCAGCCAAGGGTACCGTGTCCGGTGTTGAGGAACAGGTTGCGGTAGCGGGTGGCTCCGACGATCGGCGTGCCATCCGGGGTCGCCGGGCGCAGGCCGGTCCAGAACTCGGCGCGTGCCAGATCGCCACCGCGCGGGTACAGATCGGCGGTGATCATCTCCAGGGTCTCGCGCCGGCGCGGGTTGAGCGACAGGTCGAAGCCGGCGATCTCGGCCATGCCGCCGACACGGATGCGGTCGTCGAAGCGGGTGATGGCCACCTTGTAGGTCTCGTCGAGGATGGTCGAGGTCGGCGCCATGGCCGCGTCGACGATCGGTACGGTCAGCGAGTAGCCCTTCAGCGGGTAGACCGGCGCCTTGATGCCCAGCGGCTTGAGCAGCTGCGGCGAGTAGCTGCCGAGGGCCAGCACGAAGTGGTCGGCGCGCTCCAGCTGGCCGTCGACCCATACGCCGCTGACGCTCTCGCCGTCGCTCTCCAGACGCTCGATGGTGCGGCCGAAGCGGAACTCGACGCCCAGCTCGCGGGCCATCTCGGCCAGGCGGCTGGTGAACAGGAAACAGTCGCCGGTCTGGTCGTTGGGCAGGCGCAGGGCTCCGGCCAGCTTGTCGGCCACCGCCGCCAGCGCCGGTTCGACACGGGCAATGCCGGCGCGGTCGAGCACCTCGTAGGGCACCCCGGCCTGCTCGAGGACGGCGATGTCCTTGGCCGCGGCATCGACCTGGGCCTGGGTACGAAACAGCTGGGTGGTGCCGAGGCGGCGGCCTTCGTAGGCGATGCCGGTCTCGGCGCGCAGTTCGTCGAGGCAGTCGCGGCTGTACTCGGCCAGGCGCACCATGCGCTCCTTGTTCACCGCGTAGCGCGCGGCGGTGCAATTGCGCAGCATCTGCGCCATCCACAGGTACTGGTCGGGGCTGGCGGTGGGCTTGATTGCCAGCGGCGCATGGCGCTGCAACAGCCACTTCATCGCCTTCAGCGGGATGCCCGGGGCGGCCCACGGCGAGGCATAGCCGGGGGAGACCTGGCCGGCGTTGGCGTAGCTGGTTTCCAGGGCGACGCCGTCCTGGCGGTCGATCACCACCACCTCGAACCCGGCGCGGGCCAGATAGTACGCGCTGGCGGTGCCGACCACACCGCTGCCAAGGACCAGAACTCGCATGCTTGCCTCCCGCACCCGCCACCGCGAATGAGCTGTTGTTAAGGGCTTCGATGGGCGAAGTATAGGAACGCCACCGCAGAAATATTCCCTATTCTTCAGCTCATTTATGGCGATAATTCTCGGCGAAATCCCATTTCACGGAGTGGCATCCACCATGAACGAAGGCAAGAAGACCCGGCGCGACCTGGATCGCACCGACCGCGGCATCCTGCGCATCCTCCAGCAGGAGGGACGGATTTCCTTCACCGAACTGGGCGAGCGGGTCAACCTGTCGACCACCCCGTGCACCGAGCGGGTGCGCCGCCTGGAGCGCGACGGGGTGATCCTCGGCTACCACGCGCGGCTCAACCCGCAGATGCTGCGCGCCGGCCTCTTGGTGTTCGTCGAGCTGAGCCTGGACTACAAGTCCGGCGACACCTTCGAGGAGTTCCGCCGCGCGGTGCTCAAGCTGCCGCAGGTGCTGGAGTGCCACCTGGTGTCCGGCGAGTTCGACTACCTGATCAAGGCGCGCATCTCGGAGATGGCCTCCTACCGCAAGCTGCTCGGCGACATCCTGCTCAAGCTGCCGCACGTGCGCGAGTCGAAGAGCTACATCGTCATGGAGGAGGTCAAGGAGACCCTGGCGCTGCCGATTCCCGACTGAACGGCCGCGCCCGAAAACGACAATGCCCGCATCCGAAGATGCGGGCATTGCGTTGCGCCGGCGCCGAATGTGCCGCGGCGGGCCTTCAGGAGGTCAGGACTTGGCCACCGCGGCCGCCGGCTTGGCGAAGTACTCGCGGGTCAGGCGCACCACCACCGGGCTGAGCAGCACCAGGGCGATCAGGTTGGGGATCGCCATCAGGCCGTTGAGGGTATCGGACAGCAACCAAGCGAAGTCCAGCTGGGCCACCGCACCGAAGGGGATGGCCAGCACCCAGAGCACGCGGAACGGCAGGATCGCCCGCGTGCCGACCAGGTATTCCCAGCAGCGCTCGCCGTAGTAGCTCCAGCCGAGGATGGTGGTGTAGCAGAACACCACCAGGGCCAGCGCCAGTACGTACTGGCCGACGCCGGGCAGGGCGCTCTCGAAGGCGGCGCTGGACAGCGCCGCGCCGCTGGCGCCGCTGGTCCACGCGCCGGTGGTGAGAATCACCAGGGCGGTCATGCTGCACACCACGATGGTGTCGATGAAGGTGCCAAGCATGCCGATCAGCCCGGAGCGCACCGAACTGTGGGTGGTGCCGGCGGCCTGGGCGATGCCGGCGGTGCCGAGGCCCGCCTCGTTGGAGAAGATGCCGCGGGCCACGCCGAAGCGGATCGCCGCCATCACCGCCGCACCGGCGAAGCCGCCGGTGGCCGCCGCCGGATTGAAGGCGTGGTCGAAGATCAGCGCGAAGGCGCCGGGGATGGCCTCGAAGTTGAGCGCCAACACGGTCAGCGCGGCAACGATGTAGCCCACGCACATGGTCGGCACCAGGGCCTCGGCGACCTTGCCGATGCGCTTGACGCCGCCGAGGATCACCAGGCCGGTGACCACCATGGTGACCACGCCGGTGACCCAGTCCGGCACGCCGAAGGAGCCGTGCAGGGCGTCGGCCATGCTGTTGACCTGGACCATGTTGCCGATGCCGAAGCCGGCCAGGCCGCCGAACAGAGCGAAGGCGCCGCCCATCCACGCCCACTTCTTGCCCAGGCCGTTCTTGATCGCGTACATCGGCCCGCCGACGTGTTCGCCGCGCTCGTCCTTCTCGCGGTAGTGCACGGCGAGCACCACCTCGCTGTACTTGGTGGCCATGCCGACCAGCGCGGTGCACCACATCCAGAAGATTGCCCCGGGGCCGCCGAGGAAGATCGCGGTGGCGACGCCGGCGATATTGCCGGTGCCGACGGTGGCGGCCAGACAGGTCATCAGCGCCTGGAACGGGCTGATCTCGCCGGAGCCGTCGTCATCCTTCTTGCGTCCCTGCCAGAGCAGGCCGAAGGCAGTGACGATCCTGGCCAGCGGCATGAATTTCAGCCCCAGCATGAGGAACAGGCCGGTGCCGAGGATGAGGACCAGCATGGGCGGCCCCCAGACCAGGCCATTGAGACTATTCACCACGGTATTGAGGAATTCCATCAGGGGGTTCTCTTTGCTCTTGTCGATGGGGCAGGCAATGCCTGGCGTGCGCGGGCTCTGAAGCACGGGGCGTGCCAGCAGCCCCGCACACATTGTGCAGCGCAACAGCCACAGTGATTACTCAGGTCAGAGCGACGATCACCCTGAATTGGCATCACCACGAAGCCAGCCAGCAGACTTTTCCCCTGCAATCCTGAAGAATCGCGGCATAAAACTCCACGAAAAAACCTGCATTCCGCCCTGCAGCCCGCACCCAGCGCGGTGCCCGCCACTGCTTGGTCGCTGCCCTCCGCCGGCCTATGCTGATGGTTCAGCCACAGCCTGTTACCCAAATGCCCAGCCATAGCCCCGAGCACGCCCCATCCTGGTACGCCGCCAGCGTCAACCGCTACCTGGAGTTCCCCGCACTGGCGGGGGAGATCGTCGCCGACGTGTGCATCGTCGGCGGCGGCTACACCGGACTGAACTGCGCCATCGAGCTGGCCCGCCGCGGTTACGCGGTGGCGCTGCTGGAGGCGCGGCAGATCGGCTGGGGCGCCAGCGGACGCAACGGCGGCCAGCTGATCCGCGGCGTCGGCCACGAGGTCGAGCGCTTCCGCGGCGTGCTCGGCGACGACGGCGTGCGCCGGCTGAAACTGTACGGCCTGGAGGCGGTGGAGCTGGTGCGCCGGCGCGTCGAGGAGTTCGCCATCGACTGCGACCTGCGCTGGGGCTACTGCGACCTGGCCAACCGCCCCGAGCACCTGGACGGCTTTCGCCAGGCCCGCGACGAACTGCTGGAGCTGGGCTATCCGCACGGGCTGCGCCTGCTGCAGGCCGGCGAGATGCACCAGGTGGTCGGCTCCGAACGCTACTGCGGCGGGCTGATCGACATGGGCTCCGGCCACCTGCACCCGCTCAACCTCGCCCTGGGCGAGGCGGCGGCCGCGGCGAGCCTGGGCGTGCAGCTGTTCGAGCGTTCGGCGGCGACGCGCATCGACTACGGTGCACAGATCCGCGTGCATAGCGCGCGCGGACAGGTGCGCGCCGACCGGCTGATCCTCGCCTGCAACGCCTACCTCGACGGCCTGCAGCCGGCGCTGGCCGGCAAGGTACTGCCGGCCGGCAGCTACATCGTCGCCAGCGAACCGCTGGGCGAGGAGCGTGCGCGCCAGCTGATCCCGCAGGACATGGCGCTGTGCGACCAACGCGTGGCGCTCGACTACTACCGGCTGTCGCGTGATCGCCGCCTGCTGTTCGGCGGCGCCTGCCACTATTCCGGGCGCGATCCGGCGGACATCGCCGCCTACATGCGGCCGAAGATGCTGAAAGTCTTCCCGCAGCTGGCCGACGTGCGCATCGACTACGCCTGGGGCGGGATGATCGGCATCGGCGCCAACCGCCTGCCGCAGCTCGGCCGCCTGCCCGACCAGGCCAATGTCTGGTACGCCCAGGCCTATTCCGGCCACGGCCTCAACGCCAGCCACCTTGCCGCACAGCTGCTGGCCCAGGCCATCCACGGCGAGGACAGCAGCGGCTTCGAGCTGTTCGCCCGCGTGCCGCACCCGACCTTCCCCGGTGGCCCGCTGCTGCGCGCGCCGCTGCTGGCGCTGGGCATGCTCTGGGAGCGCATCCAGGAGCGCCTGTAGCTGGCTGCTGAAAACCGGTCTGCGTTGCCGGTACCTCGCAACAACGGCCTCGGCTGCCGCGCCGAGGTTCTGCAACAGACGGCCAGCGCCTACCCCGGATCGCCCGGCAGCTCGAACGCGCCGCGGCGCACGGCGAGGGCGAGGAACAGCGCCGCGCCGCCGGCCAGCAGCAGGGGCAGGCTATGGCCGCTCAGCCACTGGCTGGCGGCGCCGCTGGACAGCGGCCCGAGCAGACAGCCGAGCCCCCAGAGCATGGCGATATGGGCATTGACGCGTACCAGGGCGTCGTCGCGATAGCGGGTGCCGACCAGCACCAGAGCCAGGGTATACAGACCGCCGGCGCTGGCGCCGAGCAGCGGCAACAGCAGCCAGACCAGCGGCGAATGCAGCAGCAGCGGCACCAGCAGGCTGCTGGCCAGCAGCAGCAGGCCGCAGGCACGCAGCAGCGCGGCGCGTGGCAGGCGGTCGGCGAGCAGGCCGAGCGGCAGCTGCAGCAGGGCGTTGCCCAGCACCAGCGCGCCGAGCATGTGCAGCACGCGACCCTGCTCGATGCCCTCGCGCAGCAGGTAGACCGGCAGCAGGGTCAGCGCCAAGGCATCGAAGGCGGCGAACAGCACCACTGCCCAGGCGATCGCCGGCTGGCCACGGCAGAAGGCCAGCAGACCGCCGCCGAGCAGCGCCTGGCGCCCGACCGCCGGCGCGCCGTCACGGCCGAGCAGCAGCAGACTGCCGACCACCAGCAGCGCCGCGGCCAGCCACAGCGCCTGGTCGCCGGCGGTACCGATCACGCCGAGCAGCAGCGGCCCGCACAGCTGGCTGAGGGCGAAGGCGGTGCCGTACAGCGCCACCAGGCGGCCGCGCCAGGCATCGCTGGCCAGTTGGTTGATCCAGCTCTCGCCGAGCACGAACACCACGGTCAGGGAAATCCCCAGCACCAGGCGCAGCAACAGCCACAGGCCGTAGTCCGGCCACAGCGCCAGGCCGGCCAGCGAGGCGGCACTGAACAGCAGGCTCAGCTGCAGGCTGCGCGAGGTGCCGCAGCCGGCGGCGAAGGCATGGGTGAGACGCGCGCCGAGCAGCACGCCGAGCGCCGGCATGGCCGCCATCACACCGATGGCGAAGGTGCCGTAGCCCCAGCCATCCAGGCGCAGCGACACCAGCGGCAGGCTGAGCCCCAGGGCCAGGCCGACCAGCACGACCGCTCCGGTCACCGCACAGTAGTTTGCCCAGCGCACGTCCCCTCCCCGCTCACGACAAAACGGCCGGGCCTTCCCTTGGGAAAGCCCGGCCGTCAGGTGATCCGCCGCGGATTACAGCTTGATCCAGGTCGCCTTGAGTTCGGTGTACTTGTCGAAGGCGTGCAGCGACTTGTCGCGGCCGTTGCCCGACTGCTTGAAGCCGCCGAACGGCGCGGTCATGTCGCCGCCGTCGTACTGGTTGATCCACACGCTGCCGGCGCGCAGGGCCTTGGCGGTGAGGTGCGCCCTGGACAGGTTGGCGGTCCAGATCGCCGCCGCCAGGCCGTAGGGGGTGTCGTTGGCAATGCGCACCGCCTCTTCCGCCGAATCGAAGCTGATCACCGACAGCACCGGGCCGAAGATCTCCTCGCGGGCGATCTTCATCGCGTTGCTCACCCCGTCGAACACCGTCGGCGCGACGAACACTCCACCGGTTTCCGCCAGCACCCGGCCGCCGCCGCAGCGCAGCTGGGCGCCCTCGGCGTGACCGGCGGCGATGTAGCCGAGCACGGTGTTGAGCTGCTGCTCGTCGACCAGCGCGCCGACGTTGGTCGCCGGGTCCAGCGGATGGCCGGGCTGCCAGGCCTGCATCTCCTCGAGCAGCAGCTCGACGAACTGCTCCTTGATCGAGGCCTCGACCAGCAGGCGCGAGCCGGCGGTGCACACCTCTCCCTGGTTGAAGCAGATCGCCCCGGCCGCGGCGCGCGCCGCCGCGCGCAGGTCCGGCGCGTCGGCGAAGACGATGTTCGGGCTCTTGCCGCCAGCCTCCAGCCAGACGCGCTTCATGTTCGATTCGCCGGCGTAGATCATCAGCTGCTTGGCGGTGCGCGTGGAGCCGGTGAACACCAAGGTGTCGACGTCCATGTGCAGGGCCAGCGCCTTGCCCACCGTATGGCCGTAGCCCGGCAGCACGTTGAGCACGCCCGGCGGGATACCGGCCTCGACCGCCAGCCGGGCGATGCGGATGGCGGTCAGCGGCGACTTCTCCGACGGCTTGAGCACCACCGAGTTGCCGCTGGCCAGTGCCGGGCCGAGCTTCCAGCAGGCCATCAGCAGCGGGAAGTTCCACGGCACGATGGCGGCGACCACGCCGATCGGCTCGCGGGTCACCAGGCCCAGCTCGTTGTGCGGGGTCGGCGCCACCTCGTCGTACAGCTTGTCGATCGCCTCGCCGCACCAGCGCAGGCAGCGCGCCGCCGCCGGCACGTCCACCGCCAGGGCGTCGCCGATCGGCTTGCCCATGTCGAGGGTTTCCAGCAGGGCCAGCTCCTCGCGATGGGCATCGAGCAGACCGGCGAAGCGCAGCATCGTCGCCTTGCGCTTGGTCGGCGCCAGGCGCGACCACACCCCGGAGTCGAAGGTCGCCCGCGCATCGGCCACGGCGCGCTCGGCATCGGCGGCCCCACAGCTGGCGACCTGGGCCAGCACGCGGCCATCGATCGGACTCAGGCAGTCGAAGGTCGCTCCGTCGGCCGCCGGGGCGTAATCGCCATGCACGAAGGCGCGGCCTTCGATGGCCAGGATGCTGGCGCGGTGTTCCCATTCGACGCGGCTGGGGGTGCTCATGTCCTGTGCTCCGGATGCGGTGGTTTGATCCATGATGGCCGCAGCGGGAAAACTTGCGCAAGTCCGGGCGCAGCGGAGCCTGGGCAGGAAACCAAGCAGTGTCTTGCAGAATTTTTGACAGAACGGCCAATACGGCGCTATACCGTGCACTATATCGAACACGTCGCCCGCCGCGACATCCGCCAGCCCCGCCGCACAGGTCGCCCCATGAACCGCGAGAACACCCCACCGTCGCCCGTCGCCAGCGCCCGCAACCTGGACGACTACTGGATGCCCTTCACCGCCAACCGCCAGTTCAAGGCGCGCCCGCGCCTGGTGGAGAGCGCCGAGGGCCTGTACTACCGCAGCGTCGACGGTCGCCAGATCCTAGACGGCTGCTCCGGGCTGTGGTGCTGCAACGCCGGCCACGGCCGCCGCGAGATCAGCGAGGCGGTGGCGCGACAGATCCGCGAGCTGGACTACGCGCCGAGCTTCCAGATGGGCCATCCGCTGCCGTTCGAACTGGCCGAGCGCCTCGCCGCCATCGCGCCGCCGGGACTGAACAAGCTGTTCTTCACCAACTCCGGCTCGGAGTCGGCCGACACCGCGTTGAAGATCGCCCTCGCCTACCAGCGCGCCATCGGCCAGGGCACCCGTACCCGCCTGATCGGCCGCGAGCTAGGCTACCACGGCGTCGGCTTCGGCGGCCTCTCGGTGGGCGGCATGGGCGGCAACCGCAAGGCCTTCTCCGCCAACCTGCTGCCGGGCGTCGATCACCTGCCGCACACCCTGGATATCGCGCGCAACGCCTTCAGCCGCGGCCTGCCGGAGTTCGGCGTGGAGAAGGCCGACGAGCTGGAGCGTCTGGTCGCCCTGCACGGCGCGGAGAACATCGCCGCGGTGATCGTCGAGCCGATGAGCGGCTCGGCCGGGGTGGTGCTGCCGCCGCTCGGCTACCTGCAGCGCCTGCGCGAGATCACCCGCAAGCACGGCATCCTGCTGATCTTCGACGAGGTGATCACCGGCTTCGGGCGCATCGGCGAAGCCTTCGCCGCGCAGCGCTGGGGCGTCACCCCGGACATCCTGACCAGCGCCAAGGGCCTGACCAACGGCGCTGTGCCGATGGGCGCGGTGTTCGTCCACCAGGACATCTTCGAGGCGTTCATGCAGGGCCCGGACGGCATCGAGTTGTTCCACGGCTACACCTACTCCGGCCATCCGCTGGCCTGCGCCGCCGCCCTCGCCGCGCTGGACATCTACCAGGGCGAGGGCCTGTTCCAACGCGCCATCGAGCTGGAGGACTACTGGTGCGACGCGCTGCTCGGCCTGCGCGATCTGCCCCACGTGGTCGACATCCGCTGCGTCGGCCTGGTCGGCGCCGTGCAGCTCGCCCCCGACCCGGCCGGCGCCGGTCTGCGCGGCTACCGGGTGTTCGAGCAGTGCTTCCACGACGGCGCCATGCTGCGTTGCACCGGCGACACCCTGGCGCTGGCGCCGCCGCTGATCATCGACCGGCAGGAGATCGACCGTCTGCTGGAGATCTTCGCCGGGGCGGTGCGCAAGGTGGCCTGAGCCGCCGCCGCCCGTTCTATCGTCGTGCTGCGTGACCCTGCCTGTGCCCGTCCCCGGACGGGCTTTTTTTCGTCCGCGCACTGTGCCCGCCAGACATCGCGGGCAAGAAAAAACCCGCCACGAGGGGCGGGTTTTTTCTTCAAGGGCCGGATCAATTACTTGATCTTGGCTTCCTTGTAGATCACGTGCTTGCGAACGACCGGATCGTACTTCTTGATCTCGATCTTCTCAGGCTTGGTGCGCTTGTTCTTGTCGGTGGTGTAGAAGTGGCCGGTACCGGCGCTGGACACCAGACGGATCAGATCACGCATGATTGTGCTCCTTAGAATTTTTCGCCGCGGGTGCGCAGCTCAGCCAGCACGGCGTCGATGCCGCGCTTGTCGATGATACGCATGCCCTTGGCCGATACGCGCAGACGCACGAAACGCTTCTCGGACTCGACCCAGAAACGATGGTGCTGCAGGTTCGGCAGGAAGCGACGACGGGTTTTGTTGTTCGCGTGGGAAATTTTGTTCCCGGTAACCGGACCCTTACCGGTCACTTGACAGACTCTCGACATACCTCAGCCCTCTTAACCACATGCCCAACCCGGCATGGGTTGGCCGCTTGAATCGCTATGAATTTCACTTTCTATCGGGGTCTTACCGACCGTGCCATCGGGCTGAAAAGCCGGGCCCCAGAAAAGAGCGCAGTTTTATAGCAGAAAGGCGCCGCAGCCGCAAGACACACGCCACGGAGCCGACCACCGGCAGAGCAAGAACACAGACCGCGTAGTTTGTCAGATCCAGCCGTATTCGGCGAGCGACACCGGCTCGCCATCGCCGACCACGAAGTGATCGAGCACACGCACCTCGACCAGCGCCAGCGCCTCCTTGAGCTTCTGGGTCAGCTGGCGGTCGGCCTGGCTGGGCTCGGCCACCCCCGACGGATGGTTGTGGGTGAGGATCAGCGCCGCGGCATTGTGCGCCAGGGCGCGCTTGACCACCTGGCGCGGATAGACGCTGGCGCCGTCGATCGAGCCGTGGAACAGCACCTCGAAGGCCAGCACGCGGTGGCGGGTGTCGAGGAACAGGCAGGCGAACACCTCGTGGGGCTCGTGGCGCAGGCGCGCCTTGAGGTAGTCGCGCACCGCCTGCGGACTCTCCAGCGCCGAGTCGCGCTGCAGCTGCGCGGCCAGATGACGGCGGCCCATCTCCAGCACCGCCTGCAGCTGGGCGTACTTGGCCGGACCCAGGCCCAGATGGGCGCTGAAGCCCGCCAGTTCGGCTTCCAGCAGCTGGCGCAGGCCGCCGAACTCGGCCAGCAGATGGCGCGCCAGATCCACCGCGCTGCGCCCGGCCACGCCGGTGCGCAGGAAGATCGCCAGCAGCTCGGCGTCGCTCAGCGCCGCCGCCCCCTGGGCCAGCAGTTTTTCCCGCGGCCGCTCCTGCTCCGGCCAGTCGCGAATGCTCATGGTCAACCTCCCTGTCTCGCCATGGCGCGCCCCCATGGCACACCGTCGCCCATCATCCTCGCGGACCACGCGGCGCGCTGCCGCACGCCGGGCGCTGTGCTATCTTAGCCGCCCTGTTTTGCCACCCGGCGCCGTCCGTTGTGACCCTGTTCGCAGTGCCGGGCAATCCCTCCCCGTTCACAGAATAAAAAGGCAGGTTCATGCAACGGCTGCAGCGTAAACGCATCGTCCTCGGTGTCGGTGGCGGCATCGCCGCCTACAAGAGCGCCGAACTGGTCCGCCGCCTGCGCGACCAGGGCGCCGAGGTGCACGTGGTGATGACCCGCGCCGCCCGCGAGTTCATCACCCCGCTGACCCTGCAGGCGCTGTCCGGCAACCCGGTGCACCACGACCTGCTTGATCCGGCCGCCGAAGCGGCCATGGGACACATCGAACTGGCGCGCTGGGCCGATCTGGTGCTGATCGCCCCGGCCACCGCCGACCTGATGGCACGCCTGGCCCAGGGCATCGCCGACGACATGCTGACCACCCTGGTGCTGGCCACCGACGCCCCGGTGGCGCTGGCCCCGGCGATGAACCAGGCGATGTGGCGCGATCCGGCCACCCAGGCCAACGCCGAGCTGCTCGCTGCGCGCGGCCTGCACCTGTTCGGCCCCGGCGCCGGCAGCCAGGCCTGCGGCGACGTCGGCCCCGGACGCATGCTGGAAGCCGAGGAGCTGGCGCAGCGCGCCGCCGACTGCTTCGAGCGCGGCCTGCTCACCGGCTGCCGGGTGCTGATCACCGCCGGCCCCACCCAGGAAGCCATCGACCCGGTGCGCTACATCACCAACCACAGCTCGGGCAAGATGGGCTTCGCCCTCGCCGAGGCCGCCGCCGAGGCCGGCGCCGTGGTGACCCTGGTCAGCGGCCCGGTGCACCTGCCGACCCCGCAGCGGGTCACCCGCGTCGACGTGGTCAGCGCCCGCGACATGCTCGCCGCCTGCGAGGCAGCGATGCCCTGCGACCTGCTGATCGCCGCCGCGGCGGTGGCCGACTACCGCCCGGAAGTGATCGCCACGCAGAAAATGAAGAAGGACCCGACCAGCGACGACGGCCTGCAGTTGCGCATGGTGCGCAACCCGGACATCCTCGCCACCCTCGCCACGCGGGCCGACCGCCCGTTCAGCGTCGGCTTCGCCGCCGAGACCGAGAAACTGCTCGACTACGCCGCGCGCAAGCTGCAGGACAAGAACCTCGACCTGATCGTCGCCAACGACGTGGCCAACCCGCTGATCGGTTTCAACAGCGAAGAGAACGCGCTCACCGTCATCGATCGCCAGCTCACGCAGAATAGTTTCGCCCAGACCAGCAAGGGCAAGATCGCCCGCCAACTCATCGCCTTCATCGCCGAACGCTACCACCGGAACTGACCCTCGATGCACACACTGCAAGCCAGGATTCTCGATCCGCGCCTGGGCCGCGACTTCCCGCTGCCCGACTACGCCACCCCCGGCTCCGCCGGCCTCGACCTGCGCGCCATGCTGCAGGAGGAGCTGGTCCTCGAGCCGGGGCAGACCGTACTGATCCCCACCGGCCTGGCCATCCACGTCGCCGACCCCGGCCTGGCCGCGCTGATCCTGCCGCGCTCGGGCCTGGGCCACAAACACGGCATCGTCCTCGGCAACCTGGTCGGCCTGATCGACTCCGACTACCAGGGCGAGCTGATGGTGTCGTGCTGGAACCGCGGCCAGAACGCCTTCACCCTCGCCGTCGGCGAGCGCCTCGCCCAGCTGGTGCTGGTGCCGGTGGTGCAGGCACGCTTCGAGCTGGTCGAGCAGTTCGACGACAGCCAGCGCGGTGCCGGCGGCTTCGGCCACACCGGCCAGCACTGAACCGGCAACCCCCTCCTTTCGTCTCGAGTTCCGCATGAAGTCGATCTCCTCCCTGCGCACCCGCCTGCTGCCCGTTGCCGTCGGCAGTCTGCTTGGCCTGCTGGCCGGTGGCGGCCTGCTGCTGCACGCCGGGCAGCAGGTCGCGAGCGAGAACCAGCGGCAACTGATCGACGCCTGGGCCTCCGACCAGCTCGCGGCGCTGCAGCTGGGACTGCAGCGCCTGGCCCGCGACACGCAGAACGCAGCCCGCGATCCCGAGCTGCTCGCCGCCCTCGTCGGCGATGCCGAGCAACGCGCCCAGGCCGCCGCAAACCTGCTCCAGCACCGCCGCGAGCTGGTCGACGTGCAGCTGCATGTCCGCGGCGGCGCGCAGCTCGACGAAACCCGTGCCGCGCCGCTGAACTTCGCCGCCCTCGACCTGCTGCGGCGTGCCGAGCAGGGCGCGCCGCCACCGGTCGAGGCCTACCGCATCGGCTCGCGCTGGCTGCTGTACAGCGCCATCGCCATTCCCGCCGCCGACGGCAGCGTGCGAGGCACCCTGCTGCTGGTCGGCGAGCTACACACCCTGCTCGACGAGCTGTCAGCGCTGCCGCTGGCGGCCGGCGAGTGGCAGCTGCTCCAGCAGTTCCCCGGCAGCCCGGCGCAGGTGCTGCTGCAGCGCGGCAGCGGCGACGGCCCCCTGCAGCACTGGCCCAGCGCTCATCCGCACTGGCAGCTCGGCCTGCGCCCCGGCACCGCCGGGCAACCGGCAACCCTCGCCCTCTGGCAGGGCCTGCTGGCCGGCCTGCTGGTGCTCGGCGGCAGCCTCGGCGGCGCCGCCCTGCAGCAGCGTCGGCGCCGTGAAAGCGAAGACGAGGCCACCGCGCAGCAGCGCCGGCCGCGCGCCGGCATGCCGGCACCGGCCGAAAGCGCGCCACGCCAGCGCATCGATCTGGCGGGCGAACCGCCCGCCCCGGCGGAGGTCTCACCCTCTGCCGCCACCGACAACCCCGCCGCCAGCAGCGACCCGCTGATGGCGGACGTATTCGACCTGCTCGACAATAACTTGAGCCTAACGCCCCCCAGCATGGAGCACCCTGCCTCGATGAACAGCACCAACGCCCCGCACCTGCCGGCCGGGATCTTCCGCGCCTACGACATCCGCGGTGTGGTCGGCGACAGCCTGACCGCCGACACCGCCTACTGGATCGGCCGCGCCATCGGCTCGGAAAGCCTCGCCTGCGGCGAGCCCGGGGTGGTGGTCGGCCGCGACGGCCGCCTGTCCGGCCCGGAACTGGCCAGCGCGCTGATCCGCGGCCTGCAGGACTGCGGCTGCAACGTCACCGACGTCGGCATGGTGCCGACCCCGGTGCTGTACTTCGCCACCCACGTGCTCGGCGCACGCAGCGGGGTGATGGTCACCGGCAGTCACAATCCGCCGGACTACAACGGTTTCAAGATCGTCATCGCCGGCGACACCCTGGCCAACGAACGCATCCAGGCCCTCTACCAGCGCCTAGAGAACAACGATCTGGCCAGCGGCAACGGCAGCCTGGTGCAGACCGAGGTGCTCGGCCAGTACCACCAGCGCATCGTCGACGATGTGGTGCTGGCCCGCCCGCTCAAGGTGGTGGTCGACTGCGGCAACGGCGTCGCCGGGGTCAACGCCCCGCAGCTGATCGAAGCGCTCGGCTGCGAGGTGATCCCGCTGTTCTGCGACGTCGACGGCACCTTCCCCAACCATCACCCGGACCCGGGCAAGCCGGAGAACCTCAAGGACCTGATCGCCAAGGTCGCCGAAACCGGCGCCGATCTGGGCCTGGCCTTCGACGGCGACGGCGACCGCGTCGGCGTGGTGACCAACGCCGGCGAGATGATCTATCCCGACCGCCTGCTGATGCTGTTCGCCCGCGACGTGCTGAGCCGCAACCCCGGCGCTGACGTGATCTTCGACGTCAAGTGCACCCGCGGCCTGGCCGGGCTGATCAGCGGCTACGGCGGGCGCCCGCTGATGTGGAAGACCGGCCACTCGCTGATCAAGGCCAAGATGAAGGAAACCGGCGCCCTGCTGGCCGGCGAGATGAGCGGGCACATCTTCTTCAAGGAGCGCTGGTACGGCTTCGACGACGGCATCTACAGCGCCGTGCGCCTGCTGGAGATCCTCAGCCTGGAGAGCCGCAGCGCCGCCGAGGTGTTCGCCGACTTCCCGGTCGCCCTGTCGACCCCGGAAATCAACATCACGGTCGGCGACGAACGCAAGTTCGCCCTGATCGAAGCCCTGCAGCACGATGCGCAGTGGGGCGCCGCCAACCTGTTCACCCTCGACGGCGTTCGCGTCGACTACCCCAACGGCTGGGGCCTGGTGCGCGCCTCCAACACCACGCCGGTGCTGGTGCTGCGCTTCGAGGCCGACTGCGCCGAAGAACTCTCGCGAATCCAGCAGGTCTTCCACGCCCAGATCAAGGCCGTGGCCCCTGACCTGGAACTGCCTTTCTGATCTCACTGGAGCCCAGCATGCCTCTCAATCGTGAAGCTGCCGAACAGGTAGCCAAGGTCCTCTCCGAAGCCCTGCCCTACATCCGCCGCTTCAGCGGCAAGACCCTGGTGGTCAAGTACGGCGGCAACGCCATGGAAAGCGACGAGCTGAAGACCAGCTTCGCCCGCGATATCGTGCTGATGAAGGCGGTCGGCATCAACCCGGTGGTGGTGCACGGCGGCGGCCCGCAGATCGGCGACCTGCTCAAGCGCCTGAGCATCGAGAGCCACTTCGTCGACGGCATGCGCGTCACCGACGCGCAGACCATGGACGTGGTGGAGATGGTCCTCGGCGGCCAGGTCAACAAGGACATCGTCAACCTGATCAACCAGCACGGCGGCAGCGCCATCGGCCTGACCGGCAAGGACGCCGGACTGATCCGCGCCAAGAAGCTCAAGGTGACCCGCCAGACCCCGGAAATGACCCAGCCGGAGATCATCGACATCGGCCACGTCGGCGAAGTGGTCGGCGTCAACGTCGAGCTGATCAACATGCTGGTGGCCGGCGACTTCATCCCGGTGATCGCACCGATCGGCGTCGGCGAGGACGGCGAGTCCTACAACATCAACGCCGACCTGGTGGCCGGCAAGGTGGCCGAGGCGCTCAAGTGCGAGAAGCTGATGCTGCTGACCAACACCGCCGGCCTGCTCGACAAGCAGGGCAACGTGCTGACCGGACTGTCCACCGAGCAGGTCGACGGCCTGATCGCCGACGGCACCATCTACGGCGGCATGCTGCCGAAGATCCGCTGCGCCCTCGAGGCGGTACAGGGCGGGGTCAACAGCGCGCACATCATCGACGGCCGCGTGCCGAATGCCGTGCTGCTGGAAATCTTCACCGACAGCGGTGTCGGCACGCTGATCACCAACGCGCAGGCGCGCTGAGGGGATCAGCGGCGCGGCGGGCCGGGAGGCTGGCTCAGCCCTCCCGGCCGGCCAGCTCGACCAGGCGTGCGCGATCGCGGGCGAACTCCGCCTCGAGCGCCGTGCGCTGCGCCTGCAGACGCTGCAGGTCGGCCTCGAGGCGGCGCTGATCGCCTGCCATGCTCTCCAGTTGCTCCAGCAGCCCGGGCTGCACCGCCTGACCGGCACGCTGGCGCTCCGCCGCCTGGCGCTCCCGCGCGCGCATCTGCCCCTGCACGCCCTGCAGGTTGGCCTGCGCCATCGCCAGCAGAGCATCTAGGTCGCGCAAGCGCTGCCGACGGGTCTGTTCGAGATCGGCGACGCTGGCATAGCGCTGGCGCAACTGCGCATCGGCTTCGGCCTGACGCTGCGCCTCGGCGCGCTGGCGCAACTCCTCGGCCGTCGGCGCCGGCGGCACCACACGCAGCACCCGCCCATCCGCGTCGAGCACCTCGTAGCCGCGACCGACGTATTCCGGGGGCACCCCCTGACTATCCAGCACCACGACACCGTGCTGGCTCACATAGCGATACAACTCGGCCTGCGCCGTCGACGCGCCCAGCAACGCCAACAGCAGCCAGACCTGTTTCCCAATCTGCATTGATCAGCTCCTTGTGCCACGGCCTTGTGCGGACAGCGCCCGGGTTCTGCCGGGCACAGCGCGGGCAAGGCCGCCAGCGGCGAGGCGGTGGAGTTTACGGGGTGTCGATCAGCCTGCCGAGCCACTTGTTAACACCAGTGGCCGAGCGCGGATATTTTCGGACAGGAGTTGGAGCCTGTTCACGCTCACCCGTTCCGCACCACCCTTCCGCGCGCGGCTCCCCACCAACCGGCCGCGGCACGCGCCGACCCGGCCGGCCATGCGGCGCCGGAAAAAGACAGGGGGGAGCCCGAAGCTCCCCCCTGTCTTTCCGCTCAGTCGCTCATCAGTGCAGCGCGCGGAACGACTCCAGCACTGCCGGAATGCCCGGGAACATGCCGATCGCCGCCATCACCCCGCAGAGCAGCAGAAACACCACGCCCGGAATGATCCAGCGATCGCGGTGGCTCAGGCCCTGGCCGCGCTCCTTGTCACCGATCAGGCCGAGGTTGTCCAGCAGCATGGTCAGCGACCAGCCGAACACCGGATTCACCAGCGCCGAGGAGAAGATCACGATGGCGGCCGACTGCGAGGTCTTGCCTTCGCGGGTCATCTGCATGCCGGCTTCGAGCAGCGGCAGGAACACGCCGACCAGCAGGGCCACGCTCAACACCGGTGGCCAGATCGCCAGGTCCATCGGGTAGCCCCACAGTGCGGCGATCACGCAGAGCAGGCCGGTGAGCATGGCGCCGGCCGGAATCGGCCGCTTGGCGATGGCCGCCGGCACCATGTAGGTGCCCCACGACGAGGTCAGGTTGCCGCCGCCCAGCGCGGTGCCGACCACCTGGCGCGCCGCGGCGATGCACATGGTGTCGTCGATGTTCATCAGGACCTTCTTGGCCCTGGACGGATAATTCAGCTCCTGGAAGATCCGGTGACCGAGAAAGTCCGGCGACCACATGGCCACCGCCAATACCGCGAAGGGCGCCACGGCAATGAAATGGTGCAACTCGGGCAGCCCCAGTTGCCAGCCGGTACTCTCGCCCCACCAATAGGCCGGATTCATATTGGGAACACCCGGCTCGGTGCTGAACTCGAACGGCGCGCCGAGGGCAAAGGCAATCAGCGCCGCCATGATCGAGCCCAGCGGAATCGCCAGCCAGCGCATGCGGACATGTTCGAGATAGGCATACATCACGATGGTGGCGAACACGATCACGAAGGCGATATAGCCCATGTCGAAGCCATCGGCCCAGGCAAACAGATTCTTGATCTGCGAAGTGACACCAATGAAGCCGAGATAGAGCAGCAGACCGCCACACACCCCGTCACCGGTCAGCCGCGCCAGCAGACTGCCGCCCTTGGAAATGCCCAGCACGAAGCCCAGCACGCCGACCATGATACCCAGCGCCATCGGATGGCCGCCGGAGGCGACGATCAGCGGAATCAACGGAATCAGCGGACCATGGGTGCCGGCCAGGTTGGCGGTCGGGTTGAGCACGCCGGAAAACAGCACCACGAACAGCAGGGCGGCAATCAGCATCTCGAAGCGGGCGTTTTCGATCACGAACTCGCTGGACAGCCCCAGCGGACCGGCAAAGGCCGCCACCACCGCAGCGACCATGACGATCTTGCCGATGGTCGCCGCCATCGCCGGAACCCAGTCTTCCAGTTCGAAGCGATAGTCGCGCAGCGGCAGGTTCACCGCCCAGCGCCGCGGCGCCATGATGGTCAGTTCGTGTTCGAGGTATTCTTCACGTGATGCGAATTGTTCTTTTGGCTTATGCAGATCACGGTAGCTGTTTTGATTATTGTCACTCATATAGTCAACTATTCAAAAAGTTGGGATTGAAGGCAAAGTCAGTCCATGGCCGACTTTGCCTGCGTAATCACTATTATTCTTATGAGTTGGGTGACCATGCTCCGCATGGCCACCTGGCAGGCCTTGAACTGGTATGCCAATTCAGAAAAATAATTCTTTTTAATAGTTGTTATACGGCCTAAAACTTTTTGCGCCGATCAGATTCCATACTGCGCGCGGTAGGCTTCCACTGCCGGCAGGTGCTGCTTGAGCGCCTGATCCTGCGCGAGATAATCCAGCACTTGGCTCAGCGAGACAATGCTCACCACCGGTATACCAAAGTCGCGCTCGACTTCCTGGATCGCCGAAAGTTCCCCCTGGCCACGCTCCTCGCGATTCAGCGCGATCAGCACGCCGGCGGCCTGCGCACCCTGCGCCTGGATGATCTGCATCACCTCGCGGATCGCCGTGCCGGCGGTGATCACGTCGTCGACGATCAGCGCCCTTCCGACCAACGGCGCGCCCACCAAGGTGCCACCCTCGCCATGTTCCTTGGCTTCCTTGCGGTTGAAGCACCAGGGCAGGTCACGGCCATGCTGCTCGGCCAGGGCGATGGCGGTGGCGCTGGCCAGCGGGATGCCCTTGTAGGCCGGGCCGAACAGCACGTCGAAGTCGATGCCGCTGGCTTGCACCGCCTCGGCGTAGAAACGTCCGAGCTGGGCGAGGGCCAGACCGCTGTTGAACAGCCCGGCATTGAAGAAGTAGGGGCTGGTGCGCCCGGACTTGAGGGTGAACTCGCCGAAGCGCAGTACGCCACGCTCGATGGCGAAACGGATGAATTCGCGTTGATATGCCTGCATGAGATGCCCGATTTAGCAAAAAAAGCCGAGGTTCGGGTATCATACACACAGGTTTTTTCAGGGGCCATTTATGCGGATTGTCAGTGTCAACGTGAACGGTATGCAGACCGCAGTGGAACGCGGCCTGCTCGGCTGGCTGCAGGGTCAGAACGCCGACGTGATCTGCCTGCAGGACACCCGCGCCTCGAGCTACGACATGGAAGACCCGGCCTGGCAACTGGACGGCTACTTCATGTACGCCGCCGACGGCGAAATCCCCAGCCAGGGTGGGGTAGCGATCTATTCGCGGCAGCAACCCAAGGCGGTGATCTTCGGTCTCGGCTTCGAGCAAGCCGACCGCTACGGGCGCTACCTGCAGGCCGATTTCGACAAGGTCAGCATCGCCAGCCTGCTGATGCCCAGCGGGCAGAAGGGCGACGAGGATCTGAACGCCAAGTTCAAGTTCATGGACGACTTCACCAGCTATCTGAACAAGCAGCGCCGCAAGCGTCGCGAGTACATCTATTGCAGCTCGCTGCATGTGGCGCACCAGAAGCTGGACGTGAAGAACTGGCGCGACTGCCAGCAGACCCCGGGCTTCCTCGCCCCGGAACGGGCGTGGATGGACGAGGTGCTCGGCAACCTCGGCTATGTCGACGCGCTGCGCGAAGTCAGCCGCGAGGGCGACCAGTACAGCTGGTGGCCGGACACCGAGCAGGCGCAGATGCTCAACCTCGGCTTCCGCTTCGACTACCAGTTGCTCACTCCCGGCCTGCGCCGCTGCGTGCGCAGCGCCCAGCTGCCGCGCCAGCCGCGCTTCTCCCAGCATGCGCCGCTGGTGGTCGACTACGACTGGACGCTGAGCATCTGAAGCGTTCGCCAGCAACGAAAAAGCCGACTCAGGGAGTCGGCTTTTTCGTATCTGCACCCAACCTCTAGGTCAGAAAGCGGATGCACAACGGGTAGCGCCAGGGCTTGCCCTCGTTGGCCCTGATCCCGCCGATCACGGTGAGCACCAGGCCGACCACGCTGACCAGCAGCATCAGCGGAAAGCCGATCAGGATCCAGGCCAGCACGCCGCAGACCATCAGCGCCAGGCTCAGGGTGAGCTGGAAATTCAGCGCTTCGCGACCCTGCGCATCGATATACGGATCCTCCTCGCGCTTGAGCTGCCAGACCAGCAGCGGGCCGACGACGTTGCCGACCATCGGCGCGAGGAACCAGGCGAAGGCCGCATAGTGGCAGAGCATCGCCCACTTGCGCGCCTCGGCGGAGGGTGGCGGGACCGGCAGCGAGGGCTCGGACGCCGGTCCGCCGCTCTGTGGCTGTTCACTCATGGCGTGCCTCCTGATGGCCGGGCGGGCGGTGCCCGCCCGGCGGATCGGCCAAGTTTACTGGGCGTCGAGGGCGGCGCGCTGCAGCTCGAACAGCTCGCCGATGCCCTTGCGTGCCAGCTCGAGCATGGCGTTCAGCTCCTCGGGCTGGAACGGCGAGCCTTCGGCGGTGCCCTGCACCTCGATGAAGCCGCCGGCGTCGGTCATCACCACGTTGAGGTCGGTGCCGGCGGCGGAGTCTTCCAGATAGTCGAGGTCGAGCACCGGCTGGCCCTGGTACATGCCCACCGAGACTGCGGCTACCAGCTGCTTGAGCGGGTTCTGCTTCAGCGCGCCACGCTTCTTCAGCGCCGCCAAGGCGTCGATGACGGCCACGGTGGCGCCGGTGATCGACGCGGTGCGGGTGCCGCCGTCGGCCTGGATCACGTCGCAGTCGATGTACAGGGTGTTCTCGCCCAGCTTGGACAGGTCCAGTGCGGCGCGCAGCGAGCGACCGATCAGGCGCTGGATCTCCAGGGTGCGTCCGCCCTGCTTGCCGCGCACCGCCTCGCGATGGGTGCGCGAGCCGGTGGCGCGCGGCAGCATGCCGTACTCGGCGGTCAGCCAGCCCTGGCCCTGCCCCTTGAGGAAGCGCGGCACGCCGGCCTCGACGCTCACCGTGCAGATCACCTTGGTGTCGCCGAACTCCACCAGTACCGAACCCTCGGCATGCTTGGTGTAGTGGCGGGTGATGCGGATCGGGCGCATCTGGTCGGCGGTGCGGCCACTGGGACGATTCATCGGCAGGTCCTGTCGAGAGGGGGAAAGTGCGCTCCATTATAGAGGTCCCCGCGCATTGCGAACCACCGCCAGATTGGGGTGCCGCGACGGCTGGGTTACACTGGCGGACCAATTGCCCGGCGTCCGTGGGCGCCATCCGTCCCTTACCACCGCGAGGACCGCCCATGGTACACAGCATGACCGCCTTTGCCCGGGTCGAGAGCACCGGCTCGTACGGCACCCTGAGCTGGGAACTGCGCTCGGTCAACCACCGCTATCTGGAGCCGCACCTGCGCCTGCCGGAAGCCTTCCGCGACCTCGAAGGCAGCGTGCGCGAAGCGCTGCGCCAGGCCCTGGCGCGCGGCAAGGTCGAGTGCACCCTGCGCCTGGCCGAGGAAGGCAGCGGCAAGACCCTGCAGATCGACCGCGAGCGCGCCGCCCAGGTGGTCGCCGCCGCCGAGGCGGTGGCCGCGCTGATCCAGCAGCCCGCCGCGCTCAACCCGCTGGAGGTGCTGGCCTGGCCGGGCGTGCTGGTGGCCGACGCCGCCGACCCGCAAGCGCTCAACGCCGCCGCCCTGGCCCTGTTCGCCCAGGCCCTCGACGAGCTGAAGAACGGCCGCGAGCGCGAAGGCGCGGCGCTGGCCGCGCTGCTCGAGGAGCGCCTGGCGGCGATCACCAAGGAAGTCGACAACCTGCGCGAGCTGATCCCGCAGATGCTCGCCACCCAGCGGCAGAAGATTGTCGACCGCTGCAGCGAGCTGCAGGTCGAACTGGACCCGCAGCGTCTGGAGCAGGAACTGGTGATGCTGGCGCAGAAGAGTGACGTGGCCGAGGAGCTGGATCGTCTGAGTACCCATGTGCGCGAAGTGCGCCGCGTGCTCAAGGCTGGCGGCGCCGCCGGCCGGCGGCTGGACTTCCTGATGCAGGAACTCAACCGCGAAGCCAACACCCTGGGCTCCAAGGCTTTCGATACGCGCAGCACCCAGGCCGCGGTCAACCTCAAGGTACTGATCGAGCAAATGCGCGAACAAGTGCAGAACATCGAGTGATTTCGCAGTGACAGAACTCCACGTCAGCGCCGCACCCGGCACCCTCTACATCGTTTCCGCGCCCTCCGGCGCCGGCAAGACCAGCCTGGTCAAGGCGCTGCTCGACAGCACCGAGCAGATCCGCGTGTCGGTGTCGCACACCACCCGCGCCATGCGTCCGGGCGAGGTCGACGGGGTGAACTACCACTTCGTCGCCCGCGAGGAATTCCTCGCCATGCTCGAGCAGGACGCCTTCCTCGAGCACGCCGAGGTGTTCGGCAACCTCTACGGCACCTCGCAGCGCTGGGTCGAGCAGACCCTCGCCGCCGGCCTCGACCTGATCCTCGAGATCGACTGGCAGGGCGCCCAGCAGGTGCGCCGGCTGATGCCCCACGCGCAGTCGATCTTCATCCTGCCGCCGTCGCAGGAGGCCCTGCGCCACCGCCTGGACAACCGCGGCCAGGACAGCGAGGCGATCATCGAGCAGCGCATGCGCGAAGCGGTCAGCGAAATGAGCCACTACGTCGAGTACGACTATGTGGTAATCAACGACCAGTTCAGCCATGCTCTGGAAGACCTCAAGGCGATCTTCCGCGCCCGCCAACTGCACCAGCACGCCCAGCAGCGTCGCCATGCCGGGTTGCTCGAGTGCCTGCTGCGCTGAGACGCCGCGGCAATCGGTACTTCCCTAACCATTGGCGATTTTTTAGACTATCCAATCCGCCCGGCCCCAACCGGGCCCAGCCGTTGCAATTACGAGGAACACCATGGCTCGCGTCACCGTCGAAGACTGCCTGGACAACGTCGATAACCGTTTTGAGCTGGTCATGCTCGCCAGCAAGCGCGCCCGCCAACTGGCAACCGGCGGCAAGGAGCCGAAAGTGGCCTGGGAAAACGACAAGCCGACCGTGGTCGCCCTGCGCGAAATCGCCGAAGGCCTGGTCGACAACGAAGTGGTGCTGCAGGAGGACATCGTCGAGGAGACTCCCCTGTTTGCCGCCTTCGAGGACAACAACAGCGAGGAGATCTGAATTGCCGGGTCGACGTCGCGCGCCTGAAGTACCGGCCCTGACCGGTCTGGAGTGATTGCCTTGCCCAGCATAGACGCCCTCGCCGACCGGCTCTGCAGCTACCTCACCCCGGACCAGGTCAATCTGGTCCGCCGCGCCTACTACTACGCCGAGCAGGCCCACGACGGCCAGCGCCGGCGCAGCGGCGAACCCTATGTCACCCATCCGCTGGCCGTCGCCAGCATCCTCGCCGACATGCACATGGACCATCAGAGCCTGATGGCCGCCATGCTGCACGACGTCATCGAGGACACCGGCATCCCCAAGGACGCCCTCAGCGCGCAATTCGGTGAGACCGTCGCCGAACTGGTCGACGGGGTCAGCAAGCTGACCCAGATGGACTTCCAGACCAAGGCCGAGGCGCAGGCGGAAAACTTCCAGAAGATGGCCATGGCCATGGCCCGCGACATCCGCGTGATCCTGGTCAAGCTCGCCGACCGCCTGCACAACATGCGCACCCTCGAGGTGCTGGCCGGCGAGAAGCGCCGGCGCATCGCCAAGGAAACCCTGGAGATCTACGCACCGATCGCCAACCGCCTCGGCATGCACAGCGTGTTCGCCGAGTTCGAGGATCTCGGCTTCAAGGCCATGTACCCGATGCGCGCCGAACGCATCCGCCAGGCGGTGAAGAAGGCGCGCGGCAACCGCCGCGAGATCGTCGGCAAGCTCCAGGAGTCGCTGGTCAACTGCCTGGCCCAGGAAGGTCTGGAAGGGGTGGTCACCGGCCGCGAGAAGCACCTCTACAGCATCTACCAGAAGATGCGCGGCAAGCGCCGGGCGTTCAACGAGATCATGGACGTCTACGCCTTCCGCATCACCGTCGACAAGGTCGACACCTGCTACCGCGTGCTCGGCGCCGTGCACAGCCTGTACAAGCCGTTTCCCGGACGCTTCAAGGACTACATCGCGATCCCCAAGGCCAACGGCTACCAGTCGCTGCACACCACCCTGTTCGGCATGCACGGCGTGCCGATCGAGATCCAGATCCGCACCCGCGAGATGGAGGAGCTGGCCAAGAACGGCATCGCCGCGCACTGGCTGTACAAGTCCAGCGACGAGGAGGCCCCGCGCGGCACCCACGCGCGCGCGCGCCAGTGGGTCAAGGGCATCCTCGAACTGCAGCAACGGGCGGGCAACTCCCTCGAATTCATCGAGAGCGTGAAGATCGACCTGTTCCCCGACGAGGTCTACGTGTTCACCCCCAAGGGGCGGATCATGGAGCTGCCCAAGGGCTCCACCGCAGTCGACTTCGCCTACGCGGTGCACACCGACGTCGGCAACAGCTGCATCGCCTGCCGCATCAACCGCCGCCTGGCGCCGCTGTCCGAGGCACTGCAGAGCGGCGCGACGGTGGAGATCGTCACCGCACCGGGTGCGCGGCCGAACCCGGCCTGGCTCAACTTCGTGGTCACCGGCAAGGCGCGCTCGCATATCCGCCATTCGCTCAAGCAGCAGCGCCGCTCGGAGTCGGTCAGCCTCGGCGAACGGCTGCTCAACAAGGCGCTGGCCGGCTTCGACAGCCACCTGGAGAAGGTCGCCGCCGAGCGCGTTGCCCAGGTCCTCGGCGAATACCAGCAGGCCCACCTCGACGACCTGCTCGAGGACATCGGCCTCGGCAACCGCATGGCCTACGTGGTGGCCCGCCGCCTGCTGGCCGAGAGCGGCCGCGACGGCGGCGAGCAGGCCCACGGTCACGACGGCCCGCTGGCCATCCGCGGCACCGAGGGCCTGGTGATCAGCTACGCCAAGTGCTGCACGCCGATCCCCGGCGACCCCATCGTCGGCCACCTGTCGGCCGGCAAGGGCATGGTCATCCACCTCGACAGCTGCCGCAACATCAGCGAATTCCGCCACAACCCGGACAAGTGCATCCCGCTGTCCTGGGCCAAGGACGTCAGCGGCGAGTTCAACGTCGAGCTGCGCGTCGAGCTGGAGCACCAGCGCGGCCTGATCGCCCTGCTGGCCACGGCGGTGGCCAGCGCCGACGGCAACATCGAGAAGATCAGCATGGACGAGCGCGACGGCCGCGTCAGCGTGGTCCAGCTGGTGGTCAGCGTGCATGACCGCGTGCACCTGGCGCGGGTCATCAAGCGCCTGCGCACCATCAAGGGAGTCACCCGGATCACCCGCCTGCGCGCCTGACCCCCCGCGACTCCTCCCGCTACCCATCGCAGTCGCCATCCACCGATGGCCGCTGCCTCCGCACCCTGCAAGGAGCTCCCATGAGCAAGAGCGTCATCACCAGCGACAAGGCCCCGGCGGCCATCGGCACCTACTCCCAGGCCATCAAGGCCGGCAACACCGTCTACCTGTCCGGGCAGATTCCGCTGGACCCGGCCACCATGCAGCTGGTGGAAGGTTTCGAGGCCCAGGCCGTGCAGGTGTTCGAGAATCTCAAGGCGGTCTGCGAAGCCGCCGGCGGCTCGCTGGCCGACATCGCCAAGCTGAACATCTTCCTCACCGACCTCGGCAACTTCGCCACCGTCAACGAGGTGATGGGCCGCTACTTCCAGCAGCCCTACCCGGCGCGCGCCGCCATCGGCGTGGCCGCCCTGCCGCGCGGCGCCCAGGTGGAAATGGACGGCATTCTGGTCCTCGAGTAAGCCCCGGCCGCTGCGCGCCGGCGCAGCGGCTTCTCCCCGCCACTCTGTTTTCCGGAAAGGACGCCTGCATGCGCACTCCCCTCCTGCCCCTCCTGCTGTGTAGCGCCCTGCTCGGCGGCTGCGCCAGCGGCCCGGACGACATCGCCGGCACCTGGGTCAACCAGCCGGCCATCGACGCTGCCGCCGACAGCGGCAAGCTGCGCGAAGCCCTGCTGGCCTATGGCCCCAACCTGGAGTGGCGTTTCGCGCCGCAGCGCCACACCGCCTGGTCGAGCAACGGCGTCGACGTCGGCGAAGGCCACCTTGCGGCCGAGGGCGAGGTCCAGTGGCGGGTGACCTTCCACAGCGACTTTCAGGAGCGCTTCACCCTGGACGGCGACGAACTCGTCCAGCAGCCCAGCGCCAGTGCCCCCGAGCAGCGCTTCGTCGCCGCGAGCAGCGACGCCGACGTCCTCCCCGGGCAGACCTTCGAGCAGGCCCTGTATGCCGCCCTGCTCGGCGGCGACTGGGAAATCCGCGAGGGCGCCGGCCGCGAAGGCCTGGTGCGCTTCCATCCCGACGGCCGCGTCGAGGGTCTGCCCGAGGTCGAGCACTACGCCCTGTGCCTGGCCGGCGACTGCGCCGAGCGCAGCGCCGAACACGAGATCCTCTGGCTGCAGAACGCCCAGCAGGGTCGCGAATGGCTGTTCCTGCTCGACGACGACCAGCTGAGCATCTTCCAGGCGGACAACCAGGCCCTGCACACCGACATCCCGCAGTACCGCCCCGGTCCACGGGTCTGGCTGCTGGAGCGCGACTGAGCGCCGGCACCGCCGGAGCGACCCGCGACTATTCCGCACCGTCGGCCAGCAGCGCCGCGTAGCCCTCGCGGTAACTCGGATACCGCGGCAGCCAGCCCAGCGCGCGGGCGCGGGCGTTGCGGCAGCGCTTGCTGCCGGCGCGGCGCACCGCCGACTCGGCCGCCCAGTGGCTGACCCCCAGTTGCCCGCGCAGCCAGGCGACCACCTCAAACAGCGGCGCCGGCTCGTCGTCGACGCCCAGATACACCTCCTCCAGATCCACGCCACGGGCATCGGCCTGCAGCAGGCAGGCCAGCAGACCGGCGGCATCGTCGGCATGGATGCGATTGCCGTACAGCGGCGGCCTCTCCGCCACCCGGTAGCCGGCGCGCACCTGGCCGAGCAGCCAGCGCCGGCCGGGGCCGTAGATGCCGGCCAGGCGCACCACGCTGGCCGGGATGCCGCTGTGCAGCGCCAGCGCCTCGGCCTCCAGCAGGATGCGTCCCGAGTAGCTCTGCGGCTGGCAGGGCGAGTCCTCGTCGACCCACTCGCCGTCTTGCTGGCCGTAGACCCCGGTACTGGAGACGAACAGCAGGCGCCGCGGCCGCTGGCCGCGCTGCTGCAGCCAGCCCAGCACGTGACGCAGGCCGTCGACATAGGTCGCACGGTAGGCGCTCTCGTCGGAGCCGCCCGGGGTGGCGCAGTAGACCAGATAGTCCGGCGCCGCCGCCAGCCACTGCGCCGGGCAGGCGACCTCGCCCAGATCGGCGGGCAGCGCCAGCAATTCGCTCGGCAGCGCGGCCACGTTGCGGCGCAGGCCATGGACCTGCCAGCCCGCCGCGTGCAATTGCAGACCCAGTCGGCTGCCGACATCGCCGCAACCGGCGATCACCACGCTAGGGGAAACGGCCATCACGCGCCTCCGAAAAGCTCAGCATACCCCGCCGGCTACGGGGCCGCAGCCGCGAGCCGGCAGGGTTTCGATGCAAAAACGTACACGAACGATTTACAAACAAGAAACATTTGCAATAATGTCGCCCATGTTTCTTGCGCGCCCGCCTTGGCGGCGCCCGTTATCCGCTTGCCATTCACAGGTCCGGTCCGCATGAAAGCCATCGCTTCCCTCGCCCAGCCAACCCAGCGTCTCGTCCGCTCAGCGCGTCTGCCGGCCATCGCCGTCCTGCTCGGCAGCCTGCTGCTGGCACCCGCCGTGTTCGCCGCCGAGCCGGTCGCTGCCGCCGCGCCCACCGCAAGCGTGGCGGCTGACGTACCGGCGGCCGCCCCCGGCAGCCCAGACGCCAGCACAGCCCCCGACACTGACGCCACAGCGCAGCCCGTCGGCGACACCAGCGCCGCGTCGGCGCCCCCCGCCCACGACCTGTCGCCCTGGGGCATGTACCAGGGCGCCGACGTGGTGGTGAAGGGGGTGATGATCGGCCTGCTGCTGGCCTCGGTGATCACCTGGACCATCGGCCTGGCCAAGGGCCTCGAACTGCTCGCCGCGCGCCGCCGCCTGCGCGGCGAGCTGGCCGACTTCAAGGGCCTGCGCAGCCTCGACCAGGCCGCCGAGCTGGCCCACGCCAAGCACAGCTTCAGCGCCGTGCTGATCGAGGATGCCCAGGACGAACTGCGCCTGTCGGCCAGCATCGCCGAGAAGGAGGGCATCAAGGAACGCGTCAGCTTCCGCCTCGAACGCCTGGTCGCCGCCAGCGGCCGCAAGATGAGCGTGGGCACCGGCGTGCTGGCCACCATCGGCTCCACCTCGCCCTTCGTCGGCCTGTTCGGCACCGTGTGGGGCATCATGAACAGCTTCATCGGCATCGCCGAGTCGCAGACCACCAACCTCGCGGTAGTCGCCCCCGGCATCGCCGAGGCCCTGCTGGCCACCGCTCTCGGCCTGGTCGCGGCGATCCCCGCGGTGGTGATCTACAACGTGTTCGCCCGCTCGATCGCCGGCTACAAGGCGCAGGTCGCCGACATCTCCGCCCAGGTGCTGCTGCTGGTCAGTCGCGACCTCGACCGCCTGCCGCCGCCAGCCGCCGCGCCGCGCAACGCTGCAGCGCCCATGGCGAAGGTGGGCTGAAGCATGGGCATGCACATGAACGAGGGCAGTGACGACCTGCAGGAGTCGCACGAGATCAACGTCACCCCCTTCATCGACGTGATGCTGGTGCTGCTGATCATCTTCATGGTCGCCGCGCCGCTGGCCACCGTCGACGTCAAGGTCGACCTGCCCGCCTCCAGCGCCACGCCGCAGCCGCGCCCCGAGCAGCCGATCTACCTGAGCATCAAGGAAGACCAGGGCCTGTACCTGGGCAACGACGCCGTGGCTGCCGAACAGCTGGGCGCCGCCCTCGACCGTCAGAGCCAGGGCGACAAGGAGAAGACCGTGTTCATCCGTGGCGATCAGACGGTCGACTACGCCCGGCTGATGGAGGTCATGGACCTGCTGCGCACCGCCGGCTACCTGAAGATCGGCCTGGTCGGCCTGGAAACGGTCGGCCAGCCATGAGTCTCGCCCGCAGCCTGCCGCGCTGGGGGATCAGCCTGCTGCTGGTGCTCGGCCTGCACATCGGCGTCGTGCTGTGGTCGCTGTACTGGCAACCGCAGGCCGCGCCGCTCGAACTGCCGCCGCCGGCCATGCTCATCGAGCTGCCGCCAGCGCCGCCCGCCGCGCCGGCCGCCCCGCCACCGCCGCCCGAACCGGTACGCGCCCCCGAGCCGCCGCCGCAGCCGAAGGTGATCGAGGCGCCCAAGCCGAAACTGGCCCTGCCGCCGCCTCCGCCCAAGCCGCGGCCGAAACCGCCGAAGCCCGAACCCAAGCCCGAGCCCAAGCCGCGCCCGCGACCGCCGGTCGAGCCGCCGCCGAGCAGCGCCCCGGTGAGCGACAGCGTGCCCGTGCCGAACGCCAAGCCGGCCGCCCGGCCGAGCCCGCAGGCCGGCAACCCGGCGCCGTCGCAGGCCAAGGCCAGCTGGCAGAGCCGCCTGCTCGCCCACCTCAACCGCTACAAGCGCTATCCCGAGGACGCACGCCGGCGCGGCCAGCAGGGCGTGGTCAAGCTGCGCTTCGTGGTCGACGCGCGCGGCCAGGTGCAGTCCTTCGAGCTGGCCGCGCGCTCCGGCAACCCCTCGCTGGACCGCGCCACCCTGCAGATGATCCGCCGTGCCCAGCCGCTGCCCGCGCCGCCGCCCGAGCTGCTGCAGAACGGCCGCCTGGAGGTGGTCGCGCCGTTCGTCTACTCCCTCGAGCGTCGTTGAATCACAACCAACCGCCCGCCTTGACGCGGGCGGTTGGTTCCATTGAAGACAGCCGCTATGCTTGGGGGCATCTCAATGGATATTCGCTATGACTCTCACGGAACTGCGCTATATCGTCACCCTTGCCCAGGAACAGCACTTCGGCCGCGCCGCCGAACGTTGCCACGTCAGTCAGCCGACCCTGTCGGTGGGCGTGAAGAAGCTCGAGGATGAGCTGGGTGTACTGATCTTCGAGCGCAGCAAGAGCGCCGTGCGCCTGACCCCGGTCGGCGAGGGCATCGTCGCCCAGGCGCAGAAGGTGCTCGAGCAGGCCCAGGGCATCCGCGAGCTGGCCCAGACCGGCAAGAACCAGCTGGCCGCGCCGCTCAAGGTCGGCGCCATCTACACCGTCGGCCCCTACCTATTCCCCCACCTGATCCCGCAGCTGCACCGGGCCGCCCCGGACATGCCGCTGTACATCGAGGAAAACTTCACCCACGTGCTGCGCGACAAGCTGCGCACCGGCGAGCTGGACGCGATCATCATCGCCCTGCCGTTCCACGAGGCCGACGTGCTGACCAAGCCGCTGTACGACGAGCCGTTCTTCGTGCTGATGCCAGCCGGCCACCCGTGGACCGCGCTGGCCAGCATCGACAGCAGCATGCTCAACGACAAGAGCCTGCTGCTGCTCGGCGAGGGCCACTGCTTCCGCGACCAGGTGCTCGAAGCCTGCCCGTCCGGCCGCAAGGGCAGCGAGGCGCACCAGCACACCACCGTGGAGTCCAGCTCGCTGGAAACCATCCGCCACATGGTCGCCTCCGGCCTCGGCGTGTCGGTGCTGCCGTTCACCGCGGTGAACAGCCACCACTACGCTCCCGGCGTGCTCGAGGTGCGCCCGATGAACCCGCCGGTGCCCCATCGCAGTGTAGCCATCGCCTGGCGCGCCAGCTTCCCGCGGCCCAAGGCCATCGACGTGCTGGTCGACGCCGTGCGCCTGTGCTCGGCGACCCACCCGCCGCATGCCGCAGACAGCGCGGAGGCGGCGCAGCCGGCATGACCGAACTGGCGCGCATCGCCGTCACCACGCTGAAGGGCGTCGGCCCGGCGCTGGCCGAGAAACTGGCCAAGGTCGGCCTGGAAACCCTGCAGGACGTGCTGTTCCACTTGCCGCTGCGCTACCAGGACCGCACCCACGTGACGCCGATCGGCGCCCTGCGCCCGGGCGGCGATGCGGTGGTGGAAGGCGTGGTGAGTGGCGCCGACATCGTCCTCGGCCGCCGGCGCAGCCTGCTGGTGCGCCTGCAGGACGCCAGCGGCACCCTCAGCCTGCGCTTCTTCCACTTCAGCCAGGCGCAGAAGGATGCGCTCAAGCGCGGCACCTGCCTGCGCTGCTACGGCGAGGTGCGCCCCGGCGCCACCGGCCTGGAGATCTACCATCCCGAGTACCGCGCCCTGGCCGCCGACGAGCCGTCGGCGGCGGTCGAGCAGACCCTCACGCCGATCTACCCGAGCACCGAGGGCCTCACCCAGCAGCGCCTGCGCGCCCTCAGCCAGCAGGCGCTGGGCAGCCTCGACGGGCGCAGCCTGCCCGACTGGCTGCCCGCCGAGCTGGCCCGCCAGTACGACCTGGCGCCGCTCGACCAGGCGATCCGCTTCCTGCACCGGCCGCCGCCGGACGCCGACCTCGAGGAGCTGGCCGAGGGCCGCCACTGGGCCCAGCACCGCCTGGCCTTCGAGGAACTGCTGACCCACCAGCTGTCGCTGGCGCGCCTGCGCGAGAGCGTGCGCGCCCAGCAGGCGCCGCAACTGCCCAAGGCCACGCGCCTGCCGGCGCAGTACCTGGCCAACCTCGGCTTCGCCCCCACCGGCGCGCAGCAGCGCGTGGCGGCGGAAATCGCCTGGGACCTGGCCCAGCCCGAGCCGATGCTGCGCCTGGTGCAGGGCGACGTCGGCGCCGGCAAGACCGTGGTCGCCGCGCTGGCCGCGCTGCAGGCGCTGGAGGCCGGCTACCAGGTGGCGCTGATGGCGCCCACCGAGATCCTCGCCGAGCAGCACTTCCTCACCTTCAGCAAGTGGCTGGAGCCGCTGGGCATCGAGGTCGCCTGGCTGGCCGGCAAGCTCAAGGGCAAGGCCCGCGCCGGTGCACTGGAACGCATCGCCGCCGGCGCGCCCATGGTGGTCGGCACCCACGCGCTGTTCCAGGACGAGGTGCAGTTCCGCAGGCTGGCGCTGGTGATCATCGACGAGCAGCACCGTTTCGGCGTGCAGCAGCGCCTGGCGCTGCGCCAGAAAGGCATCGACGGCCGCCTCTGCCCGCACCAGCTGATCATGACCGCCACGCCCATCCCGCGCACCCTGGCGATGAGTGCCTACGCCGACCTCGACACCTCGATCCTCGACGAGCTGCCGCCCGGGCGCACCCCGGTGACCACCCTGGTGATCGCCGACAGCCGCCGCCCGGAAGTGATCGAACGGGTGCGCGCCGCCTGCGCCGAGGGGCGCCAGGCCTACTGGGTGTGCACGCTGATCGAGGAGTCCGAGGAGCTCACCTGCCAGGCCGCGCAGACCACCTTCGAGGAGCTCTCGGCGGCGCTCGGCGAGCTGCGCGTCGGCCTGATCCACGGGCGCATGAAGCCGGCGGAGAAGGCCGCGGTGATGGAGGAGTTCAAGGCCGCCCGCCTGCAGCTGCTGGTCGCCACCACGGTGATCGAGGTCGGCGTCGACGTGCCCAACGCCAGTCTGATGATCATCGAGAACCCCGAACGCCTCGGCCTCTCACAGCTGCACCAGCTGCGCGGTCGGGTCGGCCGCGGCAGCGCGGTCAGCCACTGCGTGCTGCTCTACCACGCCCCGCTGTCGCACATGGGCCGCGAGCGCCTGGCGATCATGCGCGAGACTTCGGACGGCTTCGTGATCGCCGAGAAGGACCTCGAGCTGCGCGGTCCCGGCGAGATGCTCGGCACCCGCCAGACGGGTCTCTTGCAGTTCAAGGTCGCCGACCTGATGCGCGACGCCGACCTGCTGCCGGCGGTACGCGACGCCGCACAGACCCTGCTGGCGCGCTGGCCCCAGCACGTCAGCCCGCTGCTGGAGCGCTGGCTGAGGCATGGGCAGCAGTATGGGCAGGTGTGAAGAAATAGCGGGAGAAAAGCAGCGATAACGGATTTTATCGTTGGTCTTTTGGCTGCTGGTCCGTTGTGACTTCAACCACGAGCAATCACGACGGCTGGCCGCCTCTTGCCCTTGCGCGCGTTGACCAGCGGTACGCATTGGTGGTCATCCCGGTAGATCACCTCGCATTCATAGCACTGTATGCACTCGCGGTAGTTGATCCGCCCGTCCGGTTCGATCGCCCCGATACCGCAGCGGCGCGCGCAGAGCTGGCAGGGGCTGCCGCACTCGGCGCGACGCGGCAGCCAGCGCAGCAGGTGAACGCGGCCCAGCACCGCGAAGCAGGCGCCCAGCGGGCAGAGGTAGCGGCAGAAGAACTTGTGCACGAAGAGTCCGCCGAACAGCAGCGCCAACGCATAGAGCACGAACGGCCACTCACGAACGAAACCGAGGGTGATCGCGGTCTTGAACGGCTCCACCTCGGCAGCACGCTCGGCGCCACTGATCGACCAGAAGCTGAGCACGATCAGCCCGGTCAGGATCAGGTATTTGAGGAGCCAGAGCCGGCGGTGCAGGCGGAACGGGATGCGCCGTTGGCGAATCTTCACCAGGCTGGCCAGCTCCGCCGCCATCTCCTGCAGCACTCCGAACGGGCAAAGCCAGCCACAGAAGTAGCCGCGTCCCCAGAGCACCAGCGTCAGCAGCACATAGCTCCAGAGGATGCAGATCACCGGGTCGAGTAGCAGCACCGAGGCGCTGGCATCGCCGCCGATCACCTGCAAGATGGCGAAGACGTTGGTGATCGATAGCTGCCCCTGGGTGATGTAGCCAATGAATATCAGCGTGTAGAGCAGGTATCCCCAGCGGATCAGCCGGAAGCGGCGGGCGTCCTGCGTGACCCAGCGGTGCCCGAAGATGATGGCCGTCAGAATCCCGAGGCCAAGTAGCAAAACCGCGATGCGGCTGAGGTGCTGATGCCAAATCTTCAACCAGAGCGGGTCCGCCGGCTCGGAGTGGTCCGCCTCGATGCTGAAGAGGCGCTCGGGCAACCGGTAATCCTGCCCGAAGCGACGAATCTCGTCGGGCTGCAAATACCCTTGCGGACGGTTGACGACCAGCGACAGCTTCCAGCTCGACGCCGGATCGAAGCCGGCACCGGCCTTGACACGGAACAGCACGAACTCATCGAAACGCGGCATGCCGGCACGGTGCAGCGACTCGAGCTGCTGCGGCTCCAGCGCATTGAAGAAGTCCATGTCGCGCAACTCGATCTGCACCCCGTTCTGATCCAGCGCGAGCCGGTCGGAAGGCGTCCCGCGGGTGAAGTCCTCGCCGAGGACGGAGTAAGGGCCCTGGTTCATCACGGCGATCACATGATCGCCCGGCTCCAGGCTCTCCTCCATCAGGCGCTTGTAGAGGGTCTCGCCCAGCAGATAGCGGCCGATGGTCGGTACGTTCAGATAGGCGAACTGCAGATTGGCGAACAGCGGGCCGGCTTCGTAGCGATAGGGCACGGGCGTCTCGATGTTGGCGCTGCCGAAAGCCGTTTCCACCGTCGCTTCCGGCACCTGCAAGGACCCTGTCCAGCGCTGCCCGAGCAGCTGCTGCCAGTCGGTCGTCTCGAGCAGATCCTCGCGCACGCGTGCCGCGGGTTTGCGTTTCGCAATGATCCCGGTCTCCTGCGCCACCTGCAGGGCGGACTGGATCACCGTCTCGTTCAGCACCACCGCCGATACCGTGGCCTTGCTGATGCCATCGATGTAGACATTGCTGCCGCTATGCTTGTCGCGCACGGTGGCGCTGGTGAGCTTGATCGGATGGCGCAGGTCCAGTCCCATGTACTGGCGCGTGAACTCATGCATCGGCCCGGTACCCAGGCCATGCAGGAAGATCGGCTCATGCTGTTCGAGCACCTGCACACCGCGGTACCTACCGTCACGGTCGATGCCGATCAGCAGTTGGAACGGGACACCGGAGAAGCCGGGGAGCTGCACATAATCGCCTGACAGGAAGGCATAACCGATTAGCTCCGTAACCTGATACACCGGCCACACGCGTGGGCTTTCGAGTTGCGGCATGATCTCGGTCGCTTCCGGGAAGATCGTCTGAATCAGTTCCGGGAGATCCTGTTCGCCACCCTCGACCTCGCTGGCCCCGGCGTGGGTGATGGCCAGTACCATCAACAACAATGCCAGCAATGGTGTCTTGAGTGACTTTAGCATTCCGTGCTCCTCATTTATTGTTCTATATCGATTAATCCTGACACCAAGTTGGAATTGTGACCAAGGGTCGATAGAACTGACCGGATTGCTACTTTCGAACCATTTCTTGATGAGCGGGATTTTTCTTTCTTCTGTTGAAGAGTTAATCAGAACGCTCGGCAAGGGAGCAGCGCTAATGATTGTATCGGTTAATCTCAGGCTGATGCTTGTGGCTGGCAAGGCATGCCTTTTCCTTCGGAAGGGGGCGACTTGGAGACTGCAAATTACGTGGTCGACTTGACCACTCAGGTTGCTGCCTGAAAGCGGGTTGATTATTGATGTTGGGGATAGCTCAAGATGGCTGATCAGATGGTGCAGTCAGAGCCTCGTAAATACAGTGATCTATAGCCAGCGACGAGGCGTAGCATAAAGCTCCTCAGATACTGTTGTGATTTATTTTTCAGGGCCGTGGATGTTGGTCTGCCAGTACAGCGCGAGAATGACCAGACCAGCAATGACAGGCAAGAAATATTTCCTTTCGCGACGAAAAAGGAAAACTTGCTCGCCTACTAAATGCTATCAGTAGATAGTCATCGTTCATGTTCTGGGGTGAGAATGAATTAGCATTCTGGCAGGGGGAGTCGTATGTTTGCCCTC
Source organism: Pseudomonas linyingensis (assembly GCF_900109175.1). GTDB lineage: Bacteria > Pseudomonadota > Gammaproteobacteria > Pseudomonadales > Pseudomonadaceae > Geopseudomonas > Geopseudomonas linyingensis. The sequence goes on from NZ_FNZE01000016.1 coordinate 42,148, forward strand.
CAGCCTGTCAGTAAGGGGCATTCGACGCGAAACGGATGTTTGGATGGGTGTACCACAGTTGCCCCTTGCAACAGGGCTGCGGAACGGAGTGACTCCGTCATGCCAGCCGCTTCAGCACTTTTTCCACGGCCAGTATTGCGCCTTCCATATAGCCCGCCTGATCGCCTCCCGCTTCACTGCCAATCAGCCGGATGCGATCTTTCCACACCGACTCGAAGACGTTGCCGAGATCGTGCATGCCGTGCCATCCCGGTGGTGCCTGGTCAGCCTCGGTCGCGGTGAAGGGCTCCGCCGCCCAGTCCTGGATGAAGTCCTCGATGGGGGTGGTGGCCTGTTCGCCGAACAGGTGCGTCAGCTGCGCGCGGCACCGCGCCTTCAGCTCTGCATCGGCCAGCGTGCGCCGGTGCATCGCTCCGATAGCGAAGAAGCCGAACAGCGCTGCGCCCTCGGTGTTGCAGGCGTCATGTATTTCGCCCAGGGGACCGATGCTGCTGAAGGCATTCCCCGCGAGTCCTTGATCGCGCCAGAACGGGCGAGCGTAGCGGGCCACGTACTTGGCGTGCGCAGCCATCCAGGTCGGCACCGCGGCGAGTCGCTGTCGCTCGGACTCCCGCAGATCGGGATTGAAAACGATCCGGCTGAGCACGCGTGGAGGTACAGCCAGCCACAGCTGGCTGTAGTTCGCTTCCAGCGTATGGCGCCTTGGCTGCAGCAGGGCCAGCTGGACGCGTTCGCCGTCCAGGCGCGCGGCGGTCAGTTCGCTGTCCAGATGCAGCTGCCCTGGGGGCAGCAGGGCGGCCAACGCGTCTGTCAATCGTGCGCTGCCGCCTTCGATGCGCATGGCCAGGTTGCCTGACCGATAGCCGACGCGACGCATCACCCCGATCGGCCAGCGCTCCACCAGCGTCTCCCCGGTTTCGTACTGCTCGAAGGTGGCGATGTCCAGCCCGGCGAGCAGCGCCTGGATCCGCGGCTGGAAATCGGGCCAGAACCAGGTGGGGCCCAGGTCGAAACTACCGCTCGCGGTCGACAGGATGCGCCCTCCCAGGCGGCTTCGTGCCTCGAACAGATCGAAGGCAATGCCGGCCTGGTGCAGACGGAAGGCGGCATAGAGCCCCGCCAATCCGCCGCCGACGATGGCGATCTTTTGGGTAGACATGGATGGGACCCGCTAGACGATGAGCCGGGCGCCCCATGGGGCGCCCGGTCTGTTTCAGGCCTGGTCGAATGCCGAGACGGCGTCGAAGACCCGGGCGCTATAGGTCAGCGCGGCGCCGGCGTTCAGCGCAATGGCCACGCCGAGCGCTTCGGCGATTTCCTCGCGGGTGGCACCGTGCTTCAACGCGGCCTGGCTATGGACGGAGATGCAGCCGTCACAACGGGTGGTGACCGCCACCGCGAGCGCAATCAGCTCATGGATTTTCGGCTCCAGGTGCCTGGCCGGTGCGCTGCCGATCGTGTTCAGGCCGCGCATGGTTTCCGGGGCGAGCTCGGCGAACTCGCCGACGCGGCCCATCAGGCTGGTGAAGTATTGGTTCCAGTTCTTCATCTTGCGGTCTCCTCTCAGCTGCGGCCGGCGGTGACGCCGCCATCGACCGGCAGCACCGTGCCGGTGATCCACGAGGCCTCGTCCGAGGCGAAGAACAGAATCGCTTCGGCCACATCGGCCGGCTGGCCGTTGCGCCCCAGCGGGTGGAAGGCGTTGAAGGTGGGCAGCACCTCCTTGACCTGATCGGCGTCCATGAAGGTGCCGTAGACCGGGGTTTCGACCACCGCCGGGGCAACGGTATTGATGCGGATGTTCGAGCTCGCCAGTTCGATGGCCAGGTTGCGGGTCAGGGCGTGCACGCCCGCGTTGGCCGCGGAATAGGCAGCCGAGGGCGTGGCGCCGATGGCCTGGATCGCCCACAGAGAACCGGTCTGCACGATGACGCCGCCACCCCGTTGCAGCATGGCCTTGGCCGCGGCCTGGGCCATGAAGAACTTGCCCTTGAGGATGGTGTCGAGGAACCAGTCGTACTCCTCCGGGTTCACTTCCAGGAAGGGCTTCGGACTGAACACGCCGGCGTTATTGACCAGGATGTCCACGCCGCCGAACTCGCGGATCGCGAGAGCCACCAGCGCCTGGGCGGTGGCTGGCAGCGCGATGTCGCCGGCCAGGGTGCGCACATGCGTGCCGCTGGGGTCGATTTCGCGCGCGGCCCGGGCCAGCTTGTCGGCATCACGCCCGCCGATGACCACGGACGCTCCGGCGGCCACCAGTCGCAGGGCAACCTCTTTGCCAATCCCCGAACCACCGCCGGTGATGATGGCGACCTTGTTAGAAAAACTTTTCATTAGGCGACTCCTCAGTCAAGCTGGTCGGAACGTGGTGTCAGTTTGGCAAGACTTCCTGATAGTCCGGATACGCTGTATCTTCGCTGTGTCGTAGCGCTTGCCTGGGATGCATTGTCGGTTTGTTGGCGCCTCCTCACAACGCACGAGTTCTTGTCATTCAGCAAAGAAAATCTTTATATGACGACGCCCGCCTATCTCAATGCACTACGCGCTTTCGAAGCCGCCGCCAGGCACCGGAGCTTTTCTGCCGCCGCCGCCGAACTGAACGTCACGCCGGCTGCGGTGGGGCAGCAGGTACGCAACCTGGAGTCTTGGCTGGGCATCGCGCTGTTCGCGCGGGCGGGCAGCGGCTCGGCACGCCTGGTACTCACGGAGGCGGCGCGTGCGGCGCTGCCGGACATCCGCGAGGGGTTCGAGCGGCTGTCGGTGGGGCTGAGCCGACTGAAGGACGCCAGCGTGCATGCCGGGCTGACCATTACGGTGAGCCCGGCCTTCGCCGCGAAGTGGCTGCTGCCGCGCATCGAGCGCTTCCAGCAGGCCTACCCCGACTTGGACGTGCTGCTGGATACCAACGCGCGCTCGGTGGACTTCCTGGCCGAGCGCATCGACGTGGGGGTTCGCTACGGTGCCGGCAAATGGCCGGGACTCACCGCCATGCCTCTGATGGACGAGGTCATCTTCCCGGTGTGCTCACCGCACTTCCCGCTGCTGGTCGACGGCCGGCTGCCGGCCGATGCGTTGGAGCGCTGTCCCCTGATCCATGACCTGTCCATGGGCAGCGACCCGGACTACCCGACCTGGCGGATGTGGCTGGATGCGGCGGGGCACCCGCAGATCAAGGCCGACCACGGTTTGCGTATCAACAACTCGGCGGCGGTATTGCAGGCGGCGATCGACGGCCAGGGCCTGGCCCTGGCGCGCAGCGTGATGGTGAAGGACGACCTCGAGGCCGGGCGCCTGATCCGGCCTTTTGCCGACAAGGGGCTGGATTGTCCGCTGACCCAGGCCTACTACGTTGTCTATCGCCCCGAGTGTGGCGAGCTGGCCAAGGTGCAGGCCTTCCGCGACTGGTTGCTCGGCGAGGCCGGCAAGCCCGGGTCAGAAGCCTAGATCCGGTGCGGCGTCCTTGATCCACAGGCGGGCGCCCTGCGTGCCGGCCTGAATCTCCAGGGCAGTGCCCGCCGGCACGCGCATCCAGCTCAGAGGCCCCAGGACGGCATCGTTGCCCGTGAGCTCGCCTTGCAGGAGCAGCAGCTCCAGCCCACGCGAGTTGGCCAGCCGGATACCGGCGCCGGGCGGCAGATCTTCCAGCCAGACGCGTTCATGCTCGCTTGCGAACAGCAGCTGGTTGCCCTGGGCGTTCAGGGGCACGACGCAGCGCTGCTGGTCCTGGCGGTGAAACTGGCGCAGGCGCACGAAGATCATGCAGCCCTCGCCGGAGCCTGGAGCGTGCCGGCTGCCCGGTGGATTGCGCACATAGCTGCCGGCGGGGTAGCGGCCATGCTCGTCCTCGAACACGCCCTCCAGCACCAGAAACTCCTCGCCACCCGCATGAGAGTGCGCACTGAAGTGGCTCCCCGGTGCATAGCGCACCAGGGTGGTGGCGCGCGCCTGTTCGCCGCCGACGCGGTACAGGGGACGCCTGTCGACCCCGGCCTGAGGGCTGGGAATCCAGGGCAGGCGGGCGCCGTGTATCACGGCAGGCATTGCTGGATCGGCATTCAGGCGTTCCGGAATCACAGCTCTGCCCGCCCGCCGTCCACCACGATTTCTGCCCCGAGCATGTAGCTGGACGCATCGCTGGCGAGGAACAGCACGGCGGCGGCGATCTCCTCCGCGCGTCCCATGCGCCCGATGGGCGCCTGTGCGCCGACCCGGGCTGCATAGGCGCGGTAGTCCTCGTCGCTCTGCCCCGGCTGATGGTGGATCGGTGTTTCGATCGTCCCGGGACTGACCGCATTCACCCGGATGCCGCGCTCCAGCAGTTCGGCAGACAGGGTGCGCGCGAAGGAGCGCACGGCCGCCTTCGAGGCGGACAGCAGCGCCCGGCCGGGGGCGCCGACTTGGTTCAGCCAGGAGGTGTTGAGAATGATCGAACTACCGGAGCGCATGATCGGCTCCACGGCCTGCAGCGAGAAGAACAGTCCCTTCACGTTGATATCCATCAGGCCGTCGTACTGGGCTTCAGTGGTGCTGGCCAGCGGTGTGCCATAGGCCACGCCGGCGTTGGCGAAGAAGATATCCAGGCCGCCGAACGCCTGCTGCACGGTGTGGGCCATGTGCTGCAGATCGTCCCGGGAGCGCACATCGGCGACCAGCGTCAGCACGTCGGGGCCGAGCGCCTTGCGCGCCTCTTCGAGTTTCGCGACGTCGCGCCCGCTGATGGCGACACGCGCTCCGTTGTCGCGCAACAGTTTTGCCGTGGCTAGGCCGATACCGGAGTTGCCGCCGGTGATCAGCGCTGCCTTGCCCTTGAGCATGTGAATTTCTCCTGCGGCGGAGGAGGGTCGGATCTCCAGCCCTACGCCCAATTCATGAAGTCGAGCCATGCGCTCACGACCTGCGCGAGACGCACAGGAGACGTATCGGCCCCGACTGCCTGTTACACCTGGAATCGGCGTAATGATCAGGAACAGAGAGACATTCGGCGACAGAATTAATCTTTCGAATCTGGATAGAAAATCTTTGTTGTTTGGCCGTTGCTGCGATTGAAGAATCGACCTTGCTCCTCGAGAAATCTGGCTATTGCTATGCGCTGGATTCTAGAGGCGAAAAGATTTTCTACTGGAGGCGCAGGGCGTGGATGAGTGACGAAACGACGCATGCGGTGGCTGGAGCGGGGCGGGCGGGCTGGCTCCTGCCCGCAATCTTGAGCCTGCTGGCCTTTGCCGCGAACTCGATCTTCTGCCGTCTGGCGCTGATGCATGGCGACATCGATCCGGAGTCCTTCACTGCGCTGCGATTGTTCAGTGGAGGGGTGTTCCTGCTCTGCCTGGCCAGACTGCGTACCCCGTCCCAGGCCATCGGCGGTAGCTGGAAGGGCAGCCTGTCACTCTTCATCTACGCGTACCTGTTTTCCATCGCCTACGTGGAGCTTGGCGCGGGTGTCGGGGCACTCATACTGTTCGGTGCTGTGCAGGTCACCATGTTCCTGTGCGGCTGGCTCAGGGGCGAGCGCTTTCAGCCGAGGGTCATGTTCGGGATGCTGGCCGCCTTCGCTGGACTGCTCGCTCTCCTCCTGCCGGGGGCCGATGCCCCTCCGCTGGACAGTGCGCTGATCATGGTCGCTTCGGGAGCCGCCTGGGGCGTGTACTCGCTGATCGGCAAGGGCTCTGCCAATCCCCTGGCGGACACTGCTGGCAACTTCCTGCGTAGCCTCCCGCTGCCGCTCCTGCCGCTCCTGATCGTCATCGTGCACGGAGGCCTGCATATCAGCCCGGCGGGCGTGCTGTATGCGTTGGGCTCAGGGGTGCTCGCCTCGGGGGTCGGTTACGCCATCTGGTACCAGGTGGTCAGACAGATCAGCTCGCATCAGGCGGCCACGCTCCAGCTCAGCGTACCGGTCATCGCCTCTCTCGTCGGCGTTCTCCTGCTCGGCGAGCCCATCTCCCTGCGGCTCACGCTCATCTCGATCATCGTGCTGGCTGGCGTCGGTGTGGCTCTCATGCCGGCTCGATCGCGCTTGCCAAGCAGCGACAAGGGGGATGCTATAGCAGGCGGCGGAAAAATCTTGCGTTCACCCCTGGGTAATCGTGGCAAAGACTGCTCGGCGCACCGACGCTGAGCGACGCATACGTGGTGTATACCCTATCCAGACAGGCCGGAACCCGACCCCGAGCGTCTGGATAGGGTCCACCTTCTGCATTGTTCGACACCTTTCTGACAATGCCATAGAGGCCAGCCATACAGATGCGCGGCGGTATCCGCGCATCGGCCAGCCCGGTGCAGGCGACTGAAAAGCCGCTGGATGACACGCTACTTCAAGCAACAACGGGAAGGTTCAGGCCACCTGTTTCTGCCGCGAGCCAATCAGCTGGGTCAGCCCCTGGAACCAGATCACCAGCGCCGGGTTGCCGCTGATCTGGATGTCCTTGTTCTGGATGCCCTGCATGAAGGCCAGTTGCTTGTTCGCCGCGGCGAGGGTGGCGAAGCCGTAGGAGGCGTTGCGGAAGGTGATGCTGAACGCCGGTTGCGCCACCGTGCCGGCGGCGCTGCGGATGCGCTGGTCCTTGACGATGAAGTGGCGGGCGATCTTGCCGTCGCGGGTCTGCAGCTGGAACACCAGGTCGCGGTCGACCAGTTGTTCGCGGAATTCGGGGTTGCTGCGGCTGGCGCCCGCCAGCAGGCGGCCCAGCAACCAGAGCAGGAGACGGAATTTCACGGCGACACCTCGCGAGTCTGGCAGGAGAGCCCGAAGTCTAGCGCGTCGCACGTCCGGTGGAAGCTGCCTGCGCCACGAATCGGCAAGCGCCCGGGCGGCTGTCTGGCGGTGACGCGAGCCCCGGAGCCGTGCGGCTCCGGGGTCGCCGGCTCAGTTGACGGCGTCCTTCAGCGCCTTGCCCGGCTTGAAGGACACGGTGTTGCTGGCGCGGATCTTGACCGGCTCGCCGGTCTGCGGGTTCTTGCCCATGCGCGCACCGCGATGGCGCTGCAGGAAGGTGCCGAACCCGACCAGGGTGACGCTGTCCTGCTGGTTCAGAGCGGTGGTGATCTGTTCGAGCATCGCGTTGAGCACGCGGTTGGCCTGCTCCTTGCTGAGGTCGGCTTTTTCCGCGACGACGGCGGCGAGTTCCGGTTTACGCATACATGCCTCTTGAGTTTGTTCTTGTTGTCGAGATGCAGCCTGGCCGACGAGCTTCCCGCTCGCCGGAGCCGAACCAGCGCCGTACGGCAACGGGGGAAACCCGCCGGACAGGCTCTGGCATGCGGCTGACCGCTGAAGAATGGCACGCCCTCCCCGACCACGCCAGCCCTTGTGGCCGCCACGGCCTCAGCCAATGGTCGCAGGCGGCCGGCGCGCCCAGGCGGGTCCGCGCGGCATGCTAGACTCGCCGCTGGTTTTCCGCTGCCGTGTTCCGCCGTGTCCCAGACTACTCCCGCCAGCCCCGCATGGCTTGCCACCGACCGCCTCAGCCCTGCCCCCAGCCGCCGCGAACTCGACTGGCTGAACGAGCAGGGCTCGCTGACCCTGCGCCTGACCGCCCTTGGCGCCGACACCTTCGCTGTCGTGCCGCTGCTCGAAGGCTGGCACGGCCTGCGCGACGACGAGTGCGCCGCCCTCGGCGTGCCCGCCGGCAGCGAGGGTTGGGTGCGCGAGGTCTACCTGCTCGGCCATGACCAGCCCTGGGTGTTCGCCCGCAGCGTGGCGGCGCGCAGCGCGCTGCAGCGCCACTCCTTCGCCCTCGACCGCCTCGGCAGCACCTCGCTCGGTCACCTGCTGTTCCGCGACCCGGCCTTCAGCCGCCAGCCGATTGAGGCCTGCCGCTATCCCGCCGCCCTGCTGCCGGCGGCGGTGCGCAGCGACGGCCTGTGGGGGCGCCGCTCGCTGTTCTGCCAGGGTCCGCTCGGCGTGCTGGTCGCCGAGGTGTTCCTGCCGGCGCTGTGGCAGGCCGACGCCGACGCAGTCCCGCCGAGCCCCCGGCGCGGCTGAGCGCTGCGCGAGCTCAGCGCGCCTTGAGCAGCGCTGCGACCTCGTCGGCGCTGAGCACCTTGCCCACCGACACCACCTTGTCGTCGATGGCCAGCGCCGGGGTGGACATCACCCCATGGGCGGCGATCTCGGCGAAGTCGGTGACCTTGAGCACGTCCGCCTCGAGGCCGAGGCTGGCCAGCGCCGCCTGGGTGTTTTCGCCGAGGGTGACGCACTTCTTGCAGCCGGAGCCGAGGATCTTGATCTGCATGGAACTCTCCCGAGGGGTCAGATGAACAGGTAGGCGAAGCTGTTGAACAGATAGCCGATCAGCACGATGCCGACCAGCACGATGGCGAAGAACAGCGCCAGCAGCGGCGGCGCCACCACCTTCCTGAGCATGATCAGCGACGGCAGCGACAGCGCGGTCACCGCCATCATGAACGCCAGCGCGGTGCCCAGACCGACGCCCTTGGCCACCAGTGCCTCGGCGATCGGCAGGGTGCCGAAGATGTCGGCGTACATCGGCACGCCGACCAGCGCCGCCAGCGGCACCGACCACCAGCGATCCTCGCCGAGCAACGCGCCGATCAGCTCGGCGGGAATCCAGTTGTGGATCGCCGCGCCGATGCCCACGCCGATCAGGATGTACAGCCACACCCGCTGGATGATCTCGCCCACCTGCTCGGCGCAGAAGGCCAGCCGCTCGCGGCGGGTCGGTTGTGCCTGCTCGATGTCCAGCTGCGGGGCGTTGCGCACGAATTCGGCGACATGCCGCTCCATGCGCGCGCGGCCGATCAGCGTGCCGCCGAGCACCGCCAGGACGATGCCGATCAGCACATAGGCAATCGCGATCGACCAGTTGAAGATGCTCGCCAGCAGGATCACCGAGGCCAGGTCGACCAGCGGCGAGGAGATCAGGAAGGAGAAGGTCACCGCCAGCGGCAGACCCGAGCCGGTGAAGCCGATGAACAGCGGGATCGACGAGCAGGAGCAGAACGGCGTGACCGTGCCGAGCAGCGCGCCCATCACATTGGCGCGAAACCCCTGCAGGCCGCCGAGGATGCGCCGGGTACGCTCGGGCGGAAAGTAGCTCTGCACCCAGGAGATGGCGAAGATCAGCACCGACAGCAGGATGAAGATCTTGATCACGTCGTAGATGAAGAAGTGCACGCTGGCGCCGACCCGGCTGGCCATGTCCAGACCGAGGCCGTCCTCGACCAGCATGCGCACCAGCGCGGCCAACCAGTCCATGCGCAGCAGCTGGTCATTCAGCCACTGAAAGATTTCCATGCGATGACTCTCTCAGCGGCGCGGAAGGGCGCGCTCGTACCAGGCGCGGCTGTTGTTGACCATGCGTACCAGCCACAGCATCACCGGCACCTCGATCAGCACGCCGACCACGGTGGCCAGCGCCGCGCCGGAGTCGAAGCCATAGAGCACGATGGCCACCGCCACCGCCAGCTCGAAGAAGTTGGAGGCGCCGATCATGGTCGCCGGGCCGGCCACGTCGTGGCGCACCTGGAAGCGGCGGCACAGCCAGTAGCCGAGCGCGGCGATGAACAGGGTCTGCAGCAGGATCGGCACCGCCAGCAGGCCGATCACCAGCGGCTGCGCGACGATCGCCTCGCCCTGGAAGGAGAACAGCAGCACCAGGGTGGCGAGCAGGGCGAGGATGGAGAACGGCGAGACCTTCGCCAGCGCCGCCTGGAAGGTCGCCTCGCCGCGCCTCATCAATTGGGCGCGGATGAACTGGGCGATGGCCAGCGGAATGACGATGTACATCAGCACCGACAGCAGCAGGGTGTCCCACGGCACCGGAATCGACGACACGCCGAGCAGCAGAGCGACGATCGGCGCGAAGGCGAACACCATGACCAGGTCGTTGAGCGCCACCTGGGTCAGGGTGAAGTTGGCGTTGCCGTTGCACAGGTTGCTCCACACGAACACCATCGCCGTGCAGGGCGCGGCGCCGAGCAGGATCAGCCCGGCCATGTAGCTGTCCAGCTCGCCGGCCGGGAGCCAGTCGGCGAACAGCACCTTGACGAACAGCCAGCCGATCAGCGCCATGGAAAACGGCTTGACCGCCCAGTTGACGAACAGGGTGATGCCCATGCCGGCCTTCTGCTCGCGCACCTCGTGCAGGGCGGCGAAGTCGATCTTCATCAGCATGGGGATGATCATCACCCAGATCAGCACGCCGACCGGGATGTTGACCTGGGCCACCTCCAGCGCGCCGACCCCGTGGGCCACGGCCGGGGCATGGAGGCCGAGCAGGGTGCCGCCGACGATGCACAGGAACACCCAGAGGGTCAGGTAGCGCTCGAAGAAGCCGAGCGGGGCGCCGGCGGCCTGCCGGGCCGCCACTTCACAGGGACTGGACATCGATATTTCCTTCCTTTCTTGCAGATGCCGGGCTGCCCAGAGGCAGTGCCGGATAGTCAGTGCCCACCGAGGGCTGCGTCAATCTCGCTCACCGCGCTGCGCGCCGTGCGGGTCACGCCGATCAGGGTGGCCGAGGCCGCGCCGGTCCACTCGCCGTAGCCGACCAGCCACAGGTTGGGCTGTTTCAGCGCACGGGTGCCCTCGACCGCCACCTTGCCGTCGGCTTCGATCACCCCCAGCTCGCTCAGGTGATCCAGCGCCGGACGGAAGCCGGTGCACCAGATCACCGCATCGACCTCGGCCTGGCGGCCGTCGGCCCACTCCACGCCGTGTTCGGTGAAGCGCGCAAACGGCCGCTCGCTGACCAGCACGCCGCGGCCACGCGCCTCGCGCACCGGCTCGACCATCACCACATCGCCCAGCCCGCCAATCGGCTGATCGACGCTGCGGCCTTCCTGCTGCGCCTTCCAGCGTTCGGTGGCGCGCTCGAACAGCACGCGGCCGTCCACCTCGTCGGCCAGGAACAGCGGCGGCTCGGGGGTGATCCACAGGGTTTCGGCGACCTTCGACACCTCGGCGAGAATCTGCGCACCGGAGTTGCCGCCACCGACGATCATCACCCGCTGGCCGGCGAAGGGCGTCGGGTCGACGTATTGGGCCGAGTGCAGCTGCACGCCGGCGAAGTCCTCGCGGCCGGGGTAGTCGGGAATGTACGGGTGGCTCCAGGTGCCGGTGGCACTGACCACCGCGCGCGCGCGCCAGCTGCGTTCGCCGGCACGCACCCGCAGGTGGTCGCCGTCGCGCTCCACGGCGTCGACATGCACCGGGCGCAGCACCGGCAGCTGGTAGCGCTGCTCGTAGCGCGAGAGGTAGTCGATGACCTCGCCACGGCTCGGGTAGGTGGTGGCGCTGGCGGGCATCGGCCAGCCGGGGATCGAACTCCAGGTCGCCGGCGAGAACAGCCGCAACGAGTCCCAGCCGTGCAGCCAGGCTGCGCCGGGAGTGGCCTGCTCGTCGAGCAGCAGGAAGGACAGCGACGTGCGGCGCAGGAAATAGGCCGTGGCCAGCGCGGCCTGACCACCGCCGATGACGAGTACATCCACTGTAGTCGGGGTGTTCAGCATGCCTGGGCCTCGCGTATCCATGATGGCGGCTGGTCGGTGAACTGCCGGGGAGGCGCACCAGAATTCAAAAACCTTAACATTCGAATAGTTGAATATGTAGATTTTTTTCTGCTGGAGCGGCAGACGGTCGCACAGGGTGCGGCAGCCTTGGGCCTTGGTGAGGCCGTCATCCGTTTCAGTGCTCGCCTGCTTTACTTCACATATGGCAGATAATATATTCGCCAAAACGCATTCTCAAGCGAGCCTCATGATGAGCTACAAGATCCGCGTGCTGTTCATCTGCACCGCCAACTCGGCGCGTTCGCAGATGGCCGAAGCCCTGCTGCGTCACACCGACGACGAGCATTTCGCCGCCTTCAGCGCCGGCACTGCGCCGGCGGCGGTCGATCCACGCGCCCTGAGCGCCCTGGAGCACCTGGGAGTGGCCACCAATTCGCTGCACAGCAAGTCGCTGGACGAGTTTGCCGGCGAGCGTTTCGACTACGTCATCACCCTGTGCGATAAAGCGGCTCTCGAATGTCAGGCGCTCCCCGGAGCCGGCGAATACCTCGCCTGGGACTTCGAGGATCCGGTCACCAGCCGCAAGCCTGATACCTATCGCCACACCCTTCACGAGATCCACGAGCGCATCAAGATGTTCGTGCTGGTGAAGAACAAACGCTGAGGATTGCCATGGTCGAGCACCTGACCCCCACCACGGTTTTCAAATGCCTGGCCGACGAAACCCGCGCGCGCATGACCCTGCTGATCGCCCGCGAAGGTGAGCTGTGCGTCTGCGAGCTGACCGCGGCGCTGGAAGAAAGCCAGCCGAAGATTTCCCGCCACCTGGCGCTGCTGCGCAGCTGCGGCGTGCTGGAGGATCGTCGCCAGGGCCAGTGGGTGTACTACCGCCTGCATCCCCACCTGCCGGACTGGGTGCACGAGATGCTCGCCACCATCCTGGCGGCCAACAAGCACTGGCTGCGGCCGGATACCGAGCGCCTGGAGGGCATGCGCAACCGCCCCGAGCGCACCAGCGCCTGCGCCTGAGGGCGCCGAACTACGAGTGCTCCCATGAAGGTTCTGTTCCTGTGCACGGCCAACAGTTGCCGCAGCATCCTCTGCGAAGCCCTGTTCAATCATCTGGCTCCGCCCGGCCTGCGCGCCTACAGCGCCGGCAGCGAGCCGAAGGGCTTCGTCCATCCGCTGACGCTGAAGGCGCTGGAGCGGTCGGGGGTGGCCTGCGACGGTCTGTCCAGCAAGTCCACTGAAGCGCATGCCGAGCTGCAACCCGACCTGGTCATCACCGTCTGCGACAAGGCTGCCGGCGAGGTCTGCCCGGTGCTCTTCGGCCCGGCGCTGCGCGCGCACTGGGGGTTGGCGGACCCTTCCGAGGTGGTGGGCAGCGATGCCGAAATCGCCGCCGCGTTCGACGCCACGGTCGCCCGGATCAAGACCCGCCTCCAGGCCTTTCTCGCCTTGCCGTTCGATCAGCTGGATGCCGATGCCCTGAGGGCCGAGCTGGTCCGTATCGGCAGCCTGTAACCCCTTGCCCCGGATGAACGCCATGCACGACGACCTACCCAACATCGATCCCGAACTGCTCGACCTGCCCGACCTGGACATGCTCGGCCTGCCGGCGCAGCCGCAACATCCGCCGCGCATCCTGCTGCTCTACGGCTCCAACCGCGAGCGCTCCTACAGCCGCCTGCTGGCCCAGGAAGCCGCGCGCCTGCTCCAGCGCTTCGGCGCCGAGACGCGCATCTTCGACCCGTCCGGCCTGCCGCTGCCGGACGATGCACCGGAGGACCACCCCAAGGTCCGCGAGCTGCGCGAGCTAGTGCTCTGGTCGGAAGGCCAGGTGTGGTGCTCGCCGGAGCGCCACGGCGCGATGAGCGCGGTGTTCAAGGCGCAGATCGACTGGATCCCGCTGACCATGGGCGCGATCCGTCCGAGCCAGGGCAAGACCCTGGCCCTGATGCAGGTCTGCGGCGGCTCGCAGTCGTTCAACGCGGTCAACCAGATGCGCGTGCTCGGTCGCTGGATGCGCATGTTCACCATCCCCAACCAGTCCTCGGTGGCCAAGGCCTTCCTCGAATTCGACGAAGCCGGTCGCATGAAGCCATCCGCCTACTACGACCGGGTGGTCGACGTGATGGAGGAACTGGTCAAGTTCACCCTGCTGCTGCGCGGACGCGCCGACTACCTGGTCGACCGCTACTCCGAACGCAAGGAGTCAGCCGAAGAGCTGTCCCGCCGCGTCAACCTGCGCACCCTCTGAACCTCCAAGGAAAACCCATCGTGTCCCATCCCTACGACATCCTCGGCGTCCCCGGCTGCTCCGGCCGACTGATCTTCACCCCGTGCCCGGGCAGCAAGGACACCAGCGTGGCTGACGCCCTGGACACCCTGCGCGCGGCCGGCGCCGAGGCGCTGATCACCCTGATGCCGGCCAGCGAGCTGGAGCAGAACCAGGCCGCCGAGCTGCCGGCGCTGTGCGCCGCGCGCGACCTGGAGTGGTTCCACCTGCCGGTGGCCGACGAGCAGGTGCCGCTGGACGATTTCGCCGCCGCCTGGGCGCAGGCGCGCGCGCGCATCGATACTCTGTTGAACGAAGGCCACAGCATCGCCATCCACTGCAAGGGCGGCTCGGGACGCACCGGGCTGATCGCCGCGCGCATCCTCATCGACCGCGGCCTGTCGCGCGCCGAGGCCGTGGCGCTGGTGCAGGCCCTGCGCCCCAAGGCGATCCAGCATCCGGCCCACGCGGCCTGGCTCGCCCAGTTCGACGCCGCATAAATCTTCACCGGGAAGAGAGAGAACAAGACCATGACCATCAAGGTAGGCATCAACGGCTTCGGCCGCATCGGACGTCTGGCCCTGCGCGCGGCTTGGGGCTGGCCGGAGCTGGAGTTCGTGCAGATCAACGACCCGGCCGCCGACGCGGCGACCCACGCCCATCTGCTCAACTTCGATTCGGTGCACGGCCGCTGGCAGCACGAGGCGGGCAGCGACGGCGACTGCATCGTCATCGAGGGCAAGCGCATCCAGGTCAGCCACAACAAGGCCATCGCCGACACCGACTGGTCGGGCTGCGACCTGGTGATCGAGGCCAGCGGCAAGATGACCAAGGTGGCCCTGCTGCAGGGTTATCTGGATCAGGGCGTCAAGCGCGTGGTGGTCAGCGCGCCGGTCAAGGAAGCCGGTGCCCTCAACGTGGTACTGGGGGTCAACGACCAGCTGTTCGACCCGACCGTACACCGCATCGTCACCGCCGCCTCCTGCACCACCAACTGCCTGGCCCCGGTGGTCAAGGTGCTGCACGAGGCGCTGGGCATCCGCCACGGCTCGATCACCACCATCCACGACCTGACCAACACCCAGAGCCTGCTCGACCAGCCGCACACCGACCTGCGTCGCGCCCGCGCCTCGCTGATGAGCCTGATCCCGACCACCACCGGCTCGGCCACCGCCATCGCCGAGATCTTCCCCGAGCTGCGCGGCAAGCTGAACGGCCACGCGGTGCGCGTGCCGCTGGCCAACGCCTCGCTGACCGACTGCGTGTTCGAGATGGAGCGCGCTACTACAGCCGAGGAGGTCAACGCCCTGCTCAAGGCCGCCGCCAGCGAAGGTCCACTGGTAGGCATCCTCGGCTACGAGGAGCGCCCGCTGGTGTCCATCGACTACCGCACCGACCCGCGCTCGTCGATCGTCGACGCGCTGTCGACCCTGGTGGTCAACGGCACCCAGGTGAAGGTCTACGCCTGGTACGACAACGAGTGGGGCTACGCCAACCGCACCGTGGAGCTGGCGCGCAAGGTCGGCCTGGCCCAGTAAGTCAGCGGGCGCGCCAAGGGCGTGCCGACGCGCCAGCGTGGGCACGCGCAAGCCAGGTCGCCTTGCCTGGCAGGAGGCGCGCCCTCGCGGCGTTGCGGGCCACAGGCCCGCCAAGAACTTCGCCCCGAGGTCGGGCCTCCCACCAACACGCCGAGCCGCAACCGGACTTCCCCATGCACGCCCTGTCCCGTCTTTCTCCCGAAATCCGCCAGTACCTGCTGGTCACCGGCAACTACTGGGCCTTCACCCTCACCGACGGCGCTCTGCGCATGCTGGTGGTGCTGCATTTCCACGGTCTCGGCTACAGCCCGCTGCAGATCGCCGCGCTGTTCCTGTTCTACGAGATCTTCGGCGTGGTCACCAACCTGGTCGGTGGCTGGCTGGGCGCCCATCTGGGCCTCAACCGCACCATGAACATCGGCCTGGGTCTGCAGGTCGCGGCGCTGCTGATGCTCACCGTGCCGGCGGCCATGCTCACGGTGCCCTGGGTGATGGCGGCGCAGGCGCTGTCCGGCATCGCCAAGGACCTCAACAAGATGAGCGCCAAGAGCTCGATCAAGCTGCTGGTCGCCGACTCCCAGCAGGGCACCCTGTACAAGTGGGTGGCGCTGCTCACCGGCTCGAAGAACGCCCTCAAGGGCGTCGGCTTCTTCCTCGGCGGCGCGCTGCTGACGGCGCTCGGCTTTGCCGGCGCGGTGCTGGCGATGGCGGCGGTGCTGGCGCTGATCTGGCTGGCCAGCCTGGTGACGCTGAAGAAGGATCTCGGCAAGGCGAAGAGCAAGCCGAAGTTCCGCGACCTGCTGTCGAAGAGCCGGGCGATCAACATCCTGTCTGCCGCGCGGTTGTTTTTGTTCGGCGCCCGCGACGTGTGGTTCGTGGTGGCCCTGCCGGTGTACCTGGCCAGCAGCTTCGGCTGGGACTTCTGGCAGGTCGGCGGCTTCCTCGCCGTGTGGGTGATCGGTTATGGCTTCGTGCAGTCGTTCGCCCCGTACTTCACCGGCAAGCGCCGCGGCAAGCTGCCGGACGGCCGCGCCGCATTCGTCTGGGCGGCGCTGCTGGCCGGTCTGCCGGCGGCCATCGCCCTGGGCCTCGGCAGCGCTCTGCCGGCACAGACGGTGCTGATCGGCGGCCTGCTGCTGTTCGGTGCGCTGTTCGCCATCAACTCCTCGCTGCACAGCTACCTGATCGTCAGCTATGCGAAGGAGGACGGGGTGTCGCTGGATGTCGGCTTCTACTACATGTCCAACGCGCTGGGCCGGTTGATCGGCACCCTGCTGTCCGGCTGGGTGTTCCAGGCCTGGGGGCTGGAGGCCTGCCTGTGGGTGTCCAGCGCCTTCGTGCTGCTCGCCGCGCTGATTTCCATCGGCCTGCCGCGACATGCCGCGGCCGCTCAGGCATCCTGAACCCAGACCAGCGGAGAGCCTGGACAGCCGCGCCCTTGCCGGGCGCGCGGGAACGGAGACGGCACATGGCGCACGCACATCCTCACCACGAGCACCACGCTCACGGCCACGCGCCGCAGCGCTACGACCGCGCCTTCGCCATCGGCATCGCGCTGAACCTCGGCTTCGTGCTGGTCGAGGCCTTCTATGGCTGGCAGGTGAACTCGCTGGCCCTGCTCGCCGATGCCGGGCACAACCTCAGCGACGTCGGCGGGCTGATCCTCGCCTGGGCGGCCCTGGCCGCCACCCGCCTGCGCCCCAACGATCGGCATACCTATGGCTGGCGGCGCGGCTCGATTCTCGCCAGCTTCGTCAACGCCTCGATCCTGCTGGTGGCCATGGGCTCGCTGGGCTGGGAGTCGATCCAGCGCCTGCAGCAGCCCGAGGCGATTGCCGGCGAGGTGGTGATGCTGGTGGCGGGTATCGGCGTGTTGGTCAACGCGATCACCGCCGCCCTGTTCTTCTCCGGCAGTCGCAGCGACCTCAATCTGCGCGGCGCCTTCCTGCACATGGCCGCCGACGCCCTGGTCTCGGTGGGCGTGGTGCTGGCCGGAGCGTTGTACCTGTGGCAAGGCTGGAGCTGGATCGACCCGCTGGTCAGCCTGGCGATTGCCGTGGCGATCGTGCTCGGCACCTGGTCGCTGTTCCGCCAGTCGCTGCACCTGCTGTTCGACGGCGTGCCGGAACAGGTCGACCTGCCGGCGCTGCGCGAGTATCTGCTGGCGCTGCCCGGGGTCTGTGACGTGCATGACCTGCATGTGTGGGCGATGAGCACCGCCGAGGTGGCGCTCACCGCGCACATGGCCATGAGTCCGCTGCCGGAGAATGACCAGTTCCTGCAACGCATCGCCCGCGAACTGCACGAGCACTTCGGCATCGACCACGCCACCCTGCAACTGGAGCGGGATCTCGGCTGCCCGCTGGGCTGCGCGCGGCCGAGGGCCGGCTGAGGCGCACGCGGCGGCAGGCTTCAGACCGGCCGCCATCCGCAGCGCGGCCAGGCGGAGACGCCAGGCCGTATAATCCCGCCCTTCGTCGTTCAGAACGAGGCCCGCGATGTCACTCTCCCTGCTCAAGCCCCTGGCCCGCCTGCACCCGCGCGCCCAGGACTTCATCGACCTGACGCGCCTGAACCGGCCGATCGGCATCTACCTGCTGCTGTGGCCGACCCTCACCGCGCTGTGGATCGCTGCAGGCGGCGTGCCGTCGCTGGCCAACCTGCTGATCTTCACCTTCGGCGTGATCCTCACCCGCTCGGCCGGTTGCGCGATCAACGACTTCGCCGACCGCCGCGTCGACGGCCACGTCGAGCGCACCCGCGAGCGTCCGCTGGCCAGCGGGCGGGTCACCCCACGCGAGGCGCTGCTGGTGTTCGCCGCGCTGATGGCGGTGGCCTTCGTGCTGGTGCTGCTGACCAACGCCGCCACCGTGTGGCTGTCGTGCGGCGCCCTGGCGCTGGCCGCGCTCTACCCGTTCATGAAGCGCTACACCTACTACCCGCAGGTGGTGCTCGGCGCGGCCTATTCCTGGGGCATCCTGATGACCTTCACCGCCGAGGCCGGCAGCCTGCCGGCAGCGGCCGGCCTGCTGTATCTGGCCAACCTGCTGTGGACGGTGGCCTACGACACCTACTACGCGATCACCGACCGCGACGACGACCTGCGCATCGGCGTGAAGTCCACCGCCATCCTGTTCGGCGACGCCGACCGCCCGATCATCGTCATCCTCCAGGGCCTCAGCCTGCTGTGCCTGCTGATGGCCGCGACGCGCTTCGAGCTGGGCCTGTACTTCCACCTCGGCCTCGCCGTGGCGGCCGGCTGCTTCGCCTGGGAGTACTGGAGCACCCGCTCGCGCGAGCGCATGGCCTGCTTCCATGCCTTCCTGCACAACCACTGGGCTGGCCTGGCGATCCTCGCCGGCACCATCGCCGACTACGCCCTGCGCTGACGCGCATCCTCCGGCGCCACGCGGCGCCGGAGGTGGCCGGGCGGTCCGGCCTAGTAGCCGCCGCTTTTAGTTGCCGCTGCCGGCTTGGCGACGTGCCAGACGTCCATCTTGCCGTCACCTAGCATGTCGCCGGGCTTCTGGTCCTGCTTGAAGGTGTACAGCGGCTTGCCGCCATAGGCCCACTGCCAGCTACCGTCGTCGCGCTTGAACGTGCTCCATTGCATGTCGCCCTTGTCGTCGGCGCTGGCTGCCAGCGGCGGCCAGTTGTCGGCGCAGGCGTCGTTGCAGCTGGACTTGCCCATGCTGTCCCTGTCGTTGGTGTAGAGGGTCATGCCCCGGGCGTCGACCAGCATGCCGTCCTTGACCATCGCCGGCTCGGCCGCCTGGACCTGCCCCAGCAGCGCAAACAGCGCGCCACCGGCGAGGGCCAGCAGGGTGGGGGGAATTCTGAGCATTGCAGCTATCCTCGGGTAGGATGGAACGACCTGGCGAAAGCCAAGATCACCGCACGGGCCGGCCCAGCCGACCACACCTGCAGGAGAATGACCCACCAGGCACCGCTTGCCGGCAGCCGCCGACAACCCTTCCAGCATAGTCGAGGCTGCTCGAACGCTCGCCGGCCGGCTCGCATGTAACACCACTGCAATAATTCCGTTATGTAATGCCCGGCATACCCACGGAATACAGAGACCGCTCCCATGGTTGGCAAATCCATCCTCATCGTTGACGACGAAGCACCGATCCGCGAAATGATCGCCGTCGCCCTGGAAATGGCCGGCTACGAGTGCCTCGAGGCGGAGAACAGCCAGCAGGCCCATGCGCTGATCGTCGACCGCAAGCCCGACCTGATCCTGCTCGACTGGATGCTGCCCGGCACCTCGGGCATCGAGCTGGCGCGGCGCCTCAAGCGCGACGAGCTGACCGCCGGCACGCCGATCATCATGCTCACCGCCAAGGGCGACGAGGACAACAAGATCCAGGGCCTGGAAGTCGGCGCCGACGACTACATCACCAAGCCGTTCTCGCCGCGCGAGCTGGTCGCCCGCCTCAAGGCCGTGCTGCGCCGCGCTGGCGCCAGCGACGGCGAGGTGCCGATCGAGGTCGGTGGGCTGGTCCTCGACCCGCTCAGCCACCGCGTCACCATCGACGGCAAGCCGGCCGAGATGGGACCGACCGAGTACCGCCTGCTGCAGTTCTTCATGACCCACCAGGAGCGCGCCTACACGCGCAGCCAGCTGCTCGACCAGGTGTGGGGCGGCAACGTCTACGTCGAGGAGCGCACCGTCGACGTGCATATCCGCCGCCTGCGCAAGGCCCTCGGCGAAACCTGCGAAAACCTGGTGCAGACGGTGCGCGGCACCGGCTATCGTTTCTCCACCAAGAGCTGACGGCTACGCCGCAGACCGCAGAACCGCCTTTGCCGCCCGTCCGGGCGGCCGCTTTACAAGGATCGCAAGGTGAAACAAGACTGGCGCGGCATCCTCATTCGCCGCCTGCTGTTGCTGATCGGCGCCTGCCTGCTGCTCGGCCTGATCACCGGCGAGTACGCCTGGGCGCTGGTCGCCGGCCTGAGCGCCTACCTGTACTGGAACCTGCGCCAGTTGCTGCGCCTGCACCACTGGCTGCAGCGCTCCGGTCCCGACGAGCTGCCGCCGGAGAGCTCCGGGGTGTGGGGCGAGGTGTTCGACGCCATCTACCACCTGCAGAAGCGCAACCAGCGCGCCCGCGGCCGCCTGCAGGCGGTGATCGACCGCGTGCAGGAGTCCACCGCGGCGCTCAAGGACGCGGTGATCATGCTCGACCGCCAGGGCAACCTGGAGTGGTGGAACCGCGCCGCCGGCACCCTGCTCGGCCTCAAGCGCAAGCAGGACGGCGGCCAGCCGATCACCAACCTGGTGCGCCATCCGCGCTTCAAGGAGTACTTCGAGCAGGAGAACTACCGCGAACCGCTGGAGCTGCCCTCGCCGGTCAACGACCATGTCCGTCTGCAGTTCCAGCTGACCCTGTACGGCAACGGCGAGCACCTGATGCTGGTGCGCGACGTGACCCGCGTCCACCAGCTCGAGCAGATGCGAAAGGACTTCGTCGCCAACGTCTCCCACGAGCTGCGCACACCGCTGACGGTGATCACCGGCTACCTGGAAACCCTCCTCGACAACGTCGACGAGGTCAATCCGCGCTGGCGGCGCGCCCTGCAACAGATGCAGCAGCAGGGTTCGCGCATGCAGAACCTGCTCAACGACCTGCTGCTGCTGGCCCGCCTGGAGGCGGCCGACTACCCGGCCGACAACAAGCCGGTGGCGGTCGACCTGCTGCTGCTGAGCATCCGCAACGACGCCCAGGCGCTGTCCGGCACCCGCAACCACCGCATCAGCCTCGACGCCGACGCGACGGTGAAGCTCAAGGGCAGCGAGACGGAGCTGCGCAGCGCGTTTTCCAACCTGGTGTTCAACGCGGTCAAGTACAGCCCGGACGGCGGCGAGATCCGCATCCGCTGGTGGGCCGACGCCGCCGGCGCCCACCTGAGCGTGCAGGACAGCGGCATCGGCATCGAGGCCCGTCACCTGCCGCGGCTGACCGAGCGCTTCTACCGGGTCGACGCCAGCCGCTCGATCAACACCGGCGGCACCGGCCTGGGCCTGGCCATCGTCAAGCACGTGCTGATCCACCACCGCGGCCAGCTGCAGATCGACAGCGTCATCGGCAAGGGCAGCACCTTCAGCTGCCACTTTCCGCCCGCGCAGGTGGTGCGCCGCTGAGCCACCACGGGCGCCCGGCGTCGCCCACAACCGGGCGCGCCGCCGGGCGAACTTGAAAGACCCGCCGCAGCCTCCCATGCTATGGGCTTTCCCCCGCCGAAAAGCCCTCCATGGACCCTTCCCCCAGCTACACCGCCGCCAGCTACTTCGCCGACTTCGGCCTCGTCCTGTTCGCCCTGTTCCTCGTCCTGCTCAACGGCTTCTTCGTCGCCGCCGAGTTCGCCATGGTCAAGCTGCGCGCTACTCGCGTTGAGAGCATCGCCTCCGAGCACGGCTGGCGCGGGCACATCCTGCGCACCGTGCACAATCAGCTCGACGCCTACCTGTCGGCCTGCCAGCTGGGCATCACCCTCGCCTCGCTGGGCCTCGGTTGGGTCGGCGAGCCGGCCTTCGCCCACCTGCTCGAGCCGCTGCTGGGCTATCTGGGCATCGCCTCGCCGGCGCTGGTGCACGGCATCGCCTTCTTCACCGCGTTCTTCATCATTTCCTACCTGCACATCGTGGTCGGCGAGCTGGCGCCCAAGTCGTGGGCGATCCGCCAGCCCGAGCGCCTGTCGCTGTGGACCGCCGCGCCGCTGTACGCCTTCTACTGGGCCATGTACCCGGCGATCTGGCTGCTCAACGCCAGCGCCAACGCCATCCTGCGCATCGCCGGGCAAGGCGAGCCGGGACCGCACCACGAGCACCACTACAGCAGCGACGAGCTGAAACTGATCCTCCACTCCAGCCGCGCCCGCGACCCCAGCGACCAGGGTATGCGCGTGCTGGCCTCGGCGATGGAGCTCGGCGAGCTGGAGGTGGTCGACTGGGCCAACTCGCGCGAGGACCTGGTCTGCCTGCACGCCGACGCCAGCCTCGATGAGATCCTCGCCGAAATCCGCCTGCACAAGTTCAGCCGCTACCCGGTGCAGGACGCCGAGCAGCAGTTCGTCGGCGTGCTGCACATCAAGGACCTGCTGCTGGCCCTGCCCGCCCTTGGCCAGAGCAGCGCCTTCGACCTGCATGGCCTGCTGCGCCCGCTGGAGCGGGTGTCGCGGCACATGCCGCTGGGCCGCCTGCTCGAGCAGTTCCGCCAGGGCGGCGCGCACTTCGCCCTGGTCGAGGAGGCCGACGGCAAGGTGGTCGGTTTCCTGACCATGGAGGACGTGCTCGAGGTGCTGGTCGGCGACATCCAGGACGAGCACCGCAAGACCGAGCGCGGCCTGCTCGCCTACCAGCCGGGCAAGCTGCTGGTGCGCGGCGACACGCCGCTGTTCAAGATCGAGCGCCTGCTCGAGGTGAGCCTCGACGACGTCGAGGCCGACACTTTGGCCGGGCTGGTCTACGACACCCTCAAGCGCCTGCCCACGGAAGACGAAAGCCTGGAAACCCACGGCCTGCGCATCATCGTCAAGAAGATGAAGGGGCCGAAGATCGTCATCGCCAAGGTGCTCAGGCTGGGTTGATCGGCCGCGCGGCGGCCGCGGACTTGCGGGTACGCTCAGTCGCGCGCGGAGCTCGCGCCGACCCAGCGATCCTCGCCGCCGACAGCGAAGTTGGGCAGGCTGTCGACCGGCTGGGCGAACTGGAAGGGAATCGACTCCACCGCCAGGCCGACGTTGCGCTGCACCACGAAGTGCAGGTGCGGACCGCTGCTGCGCCCGGTGTTGCCGGAGCGGGCGATCGGCGCACCGGCGCGCACCCGCTGCCCCACACCGACCTGCACCGAGCCCTGCTGCAGGTGCAGGTAGACGCCCATGGTGCCGTCGTCGTGGAGGATGCGCACATGGTTGCCGCCGGGATTGGGCGCGGCGCCGGCCTGGTTGTTGAGGGTGGCCACCACCATGCCGTCGCGCGCGGCGAGAATCGGCGTGCCTTCCGGCATGGCGATGTCCACCGCATAGCGGCCCTTGGGCGTGAAATGGCTGTACTTGCCATTGGCGCCCTGGCTCTGGCGGTACGGCCCGCCGCGCCAGGGCAGCGGATAGCGGTGTGGCTTGGGCAGCAGGCGCGGATCGCCGAGGGCGTGGCTGAGCCTGGGCGTGTAGCGCAGCGGCTGGGCTGGATCGCGCGGTGCCAGGGTCAGCAGGCGGATCTGGCTGCGCGGCGGCAGGATCCAGCGCAGCGGCCGGTCCGGCACGCCCGAGGCGTTGGCGACATCCTCCAGGCGCAGCTCGATCTCCACCGGCGCGAACATCTCGTTGTGCACCCGCAGGGTTTCGCCGCCGGCGTGCTTGTGGGTATCCAGATGCACCCGGTAGTCCAGCGGATCGTCGAGCACCGGCAGCGCGCCCTGCGGGCGACTGCCGGGCGCGGCGAGCTGGAACACCCGCGCGCCAGGGCTGGCCTGGTCGCTGTAGGTGACCACGCCATTGGCGTCGACGTGCTTGTAGACGGTCAGCGCGCTGACCGGAGCGGCCAGGCCGAGCAGGAGGGGCAACAGGAGCAGACGGGCAGGCATTATGGCACGCTGTCAGCAGATCGGGATCGGGCAAGCCTACAGGCAGCGGCGCGCCGCGGCGAGTCGCGCAGGCGCGGGTTGTGACCGGCCTCGCGCCCGGTGGCGGGGCATTCTGGCCCTGGCTTGACCCAGGTCAAGCCAGGGCCAGCGGCCGGAGCCGCACCAGGCGCCGGCCGCTGGCGACGCGAGCTGTCAGGCCTTGTCGTCGGCCGCCGCGGCCGGGCCCTGCTTGGCCAGGCCGGTGTGGCGCACGTCGGTGCCGCGCACCAGGTAGATCACCAGCTCGGCGATGTTGCGTGCGTGGTCGCCGATGCGCTCCAGCGAACGCAGCGCCCAGATCACGCTGAGCACGCGGGAGATCGAGCGCGGGTCTTCCATCATGTAGGTGGCCAGCTCGCGCAGGGCGCTCTTGTACTCGCGGTCGACGATCTTGTCGTACTGGGCCACCGACAGGGCCAGGTCGGCGTCGAAGCGGGCGAAGGCGTCCAGCGCCTCCTGGACCATCTTGCGCACCTGCTCGCCGATGTGGCGGATCTCGACGTAGCCGCGCGGCGCCTGGCCATCCTCGCACAGCTCGATGGCGCGCTTGGCGATCTTGGTGGCCTCGTCGCCGATGCGCTCGAGGTCGATCACCGACTTGGAGATGCTGATGATCAGGCGCAGGTCGGAGGCCGCCGGCTGGCGGCGGGCGAGGATGCGCACGCACTCCTCGTCGATGTCGCGCTCCATCTGGTTGATCTGCGCGTCGACCTCGCGCACCTGCTGGGCCAGGCCGGAGTCGGCGTCGACCAGCGCGTTGACCGCGTCGGTGACCTGCTTCTCCACCAGGCCGCCCATGGCCAGCAGGTGGCTGCGGATCTCCTCCAGCTCGGCGTTGAACTGGGCGGAGATGTGATGGGTAAGGCTGTCCTTGTTGATCATGTGCGAACCCTCGATGAAGCCGAATACGTTGGTAGGTGAAGTGGCCCTTGGAAAATCGTGTCGGGCAAGGAGGCGACGCGCAGACAGTACAATCAGTACGGCAAGCGTCGCCGACGCAGCCCGGCGCGATTTGCCATGGCCACTAGCCGTAGCGACCGGTGATGTAGTCTTCGGTCTGCTTCTTCGCCGGGTTGGTGAACAGGGTATCGGTGTCGCCCAGCTCGATCAGCTTGCCCATGTACATGAACGCGGTGTAGTCGGAAACCCGCGCCGCCTGCTGCATGTTGTGGGTGACGATGACGATGGTGTACTTGCTCTTCAGCTCGTGGATCAGCTCCTCGACCTTGAGGGTGGAGATCGGATCGAGCGCCGAGCAGGGTTCGTCGAGCAGCAGCACTTCCGGCTGCACCGCCACGGTACGGGCGATCACCAGGCGCTGCTGCTGGCCGCCGGAGAGACCCAGCGCCGAGTCGTGCAGGCGGTCCTTGACCTCGTCCCACAGCGCGGCGCTCTTCAGCGCCCACTCCACGGTCTCGTCGAGCACGCGTTTCTGGTTGATGCCCTGCAGGCGCAGGCCGTAGACCACGTTCTCGTAGATGCTCTTGGGGAACGGGTTGGGCTTCTGGAACACCATGCCGACGCGGCGGCGCAGCTCGGCGACGTCGACGCTCTTGGCGTAGATGTTGTGACCGTCGAGGCGGATCTCGCCGTCGACCCGGCAGCCGTCGACCAGATCGTTCATGCGGTTGAAGGTGCGCAGCAGGGTCGACTTGCCGCAACCGGACGGGCCGATGAAGGCGGTGACGCGGTTCTTCGGGATGTTCAGGCTGACGTCGAACAGCGCCTGCTTGTCGCCGTAGAACAGGTTGAGGCCGGGCACCTCGAGGGCCACCGGCTCGCTGGCCAGGTCGAGGGTCTGCTTCTTGCGGCCGAGGGCGCCGATGTCGATGCCGTGGCTGTGGGATTCGTGTTGCATGGGGTGTGCTCCACCGTTAACTCGGGTTCACCCGCAGGAGCGAACACTGCGGGCCATTGCGCGAGCGTCGCCCGCGCCTGTGTCGGTCTTAGTGATCCAGCGCCTTGTACTTCTCGCGCAGTTGGTTGCGGATGTACACCGCGCTCAGGTTGAGCAGGGCGATCACCAGCACCAGCAGCAGCGCGGTGGCGTACACCAGCGGGCGGGCGGCCTCGACGTTGGGGCTCTGGAAGCCGACGTCGTAGATGTGGAAGCCCAGGTGCATGATCTTTTGGTCGAGGTGCAGGTACGGGTAGTTGCCGTCCACCGGCAGGCTCGGCGCCAGCTTGACCACGCCGACCAGCATCAGCGGGGCCACTTCGCCGGCGGCGCGGGCCACGGCGAGGATCAGGCCGGTCATCATCGCCGGGCTGGCCATCGGCAGCACCACCTTCCACAGGGTCTCGGCCTTGGTCGCGCCGAGCGCCAGCGAACCTTCGCGCAGAGCCCGCGGGATGCGCGCCAGACCTTCCTCGGTGGCGACGATCACCACCGGCACGGCGAGGATCGCCAGGGTCAGCGAGGCCCACAGCAGGCCCGGGGTGCCGAAGGTCGGTGCCGGCGCCGCCTCGGGGAAGAACAGCCGGTCGATCGAGCCGCCCAGCACGTAGACGAAGAAGCCCAGACCGAACACGCCGTAGACGATCGCCGGCACGCCGGCCAGGTTGTTCACCGCGATGCGGATGATGCGAGTCAGCAGGCCCTGCTTGGCGTACTCGCGCAGGTAGATCGCTGCCAGCACGCCGAACGGGGTAACAATCACCGCCATGATCAGGGTCATCATCACGGTACCGAAGATCGCCGGGAAGATGCCGCCCTCGGTGTTGGCCTCGCGCGGCTCGTCGCTGACGAACTCCCACAGCTTGGCGAAGTAGAAGCCCAGCTTGTCGAAGGTGCCCATGCCGTTCGGCTGGTAGGCGCGCACCACCTTACCCAGGCTCAGCTCCAGCTCGCGACCGTCGACGGTCTTGACCATGATGCTGTCGCGATTGAACTGCTGCTGCAGGTCGATCAGCTGGCTTTCCAGCACCTTGTATTCGGCATCCCACTGGGCGCGCTCGGCGTCCAGGTCGGCCTGGGCAGCGGCGTCCAGGCGACCTTCCAGCTCCAGCCGGCGGGTCTGCAGGCGCAGGCGCTCGAGGCCGGCGTTGATGCGGCCGATGTCCTTCTTCTCGAGGCGGGCGATCTGCGCGTGCAGTTCGTCGACACGCTGGATGCGCGCCTGCAGCTCGGCCCAGGCGGCGTCGCCCTCGGCCACCGGCTTGCCGCCTTCCTTGACGCCCAGCAGGTAGCCGTAGAAGTTGCCCCACTCGCGGCGCTCGAGCACCATCAGCTGTTCGGGGGTGTGCGACTCATGCAGCCACTCGCCGACCACCCAGTTGAAGTCGGCGCCGAACACCTCGCGGTTGCCGACCTTGAGCAGCTCGCGGGTCATGAACTCGCCGCCCGCGGCATCCACCGGCAGGCCGCTGGCCGCCAGACGGGCCCGCGGCACTTCCTCGGCCTGCACCAGCTCGCCGGCGATCAGCTTGGCCGCCTGGCCGGGCACACGGTATTCGGCTTCCAGCACGTCGGCCGGCCAGAAGTGGCCGAGACCGCGCACGGCAATCACCGCCAGCAGACCGAGGGTCATGATCACCGCGATGGAGACGCCACCGCCGGTCATCCACACCCAGGGCGTGCCGCTCTTGAACCAGGCTTTGAGGTTTTTCTGTTTCACGTTCACGGACGTCTACCTTCCCGAGTCTTAGAGCGAGGCGTATTTCTTGCGCAGGCGGGTGCGAATCAGCTCCGCCAGGGTATTCATCACGAAGGTGAAGGTCAGCAGCACCAGCGCGGCGAGGAACAGCACGCGGTAGTGGCTGCCGCCGACCTCCGACTCCGGCATCTCCACCGCCACGTTGGCGGCCAGGGTGCGCAGGCCTTCGAAGATGTTCATTTCCATGATCGGCGTGTTGCCAGTGGCCATCAGCACGATCATGGTCTCGCCCACCGCGCGGCCCATGCCGATCATCAGCGCCGAGAAGATGCCCGGGCTGGCGGTGAGGATCACCACGCGGGTCAGGGTCTGCCACGGCGTGGCGCCGAGCGCCAGGGAGCCGAGGGTCAGGCTCTTCGGCACACTGAACACGGCGTCTTCGGCGATCGAATAGATATTGGGGATCACCGCGAAGCCCATGGCCAGACCGACCACCAGGGCGTTGCGCTGGTCGAAGGGGATGCCCAGGTCGTTGGACAGCCACAGGCGCATGTCGCCGGCGAAGAACCAGTTCTCCAGGTGGCCGCTCATGCCCAGCGACAAGGCGCCGACGGCGATGATCACCGGAATCAGCAGCGCCGCTTCCCAGCCGTCCGGCACGCGCAGACGGATGCTTTCCGGCAGGCGGCTCCACAGCCAGGCGGCGAGGATGATGCCGACCGGGGTCAGCAGCAGCAGGCTGAAGATGCCCGGCAGGTGGCCCTCGACGTAGGGGGCGAGGAACAGGCCGGCGAAGAAGCCGAGGATCACCGTCGGCAGCGCCTCCATCAGCTCGATCACCGGCTTGACCTTGCGGCGCATCGCCGGGGCCATGAAATAGGCGGTGTAGATCGCCGCGCAGATCGCCAACGGGGCGGCCAGCAGCATGGCGTAGAAGGCCGCCTTGAGGGTACCGAAGGCCAGCGGCGCGAGGCTCAGCTTGGGTTCGAAGTCGGTGTTGGCCGAGGTCGACTGCCAGACGTACTTGGGTTCGTCGTAGCTCTCGTACCAGACCTTGTTCCACAACGCGCTCCACGACACTTCCGGGTGCGGGTTGTCGATCACGAAGCGCTGCAGCTGGCCGTTGCTCTCCACCAGCACGCGACTGGCGCGCGGCGACAGCGCGGCGACCGCACTGCCCTCGGCGACCCGCTCGGTGAGCAGGGTGCGGTGCGCGGTGCTGTGGAAGATGCCCAGGGTGCCCTCGGCGTCCAGGGCGAGGAAGCCCTTGCGGCGCTCCTCGGCGAGGATCTGGGTCACCGGGCTGTCGCCCAGCTGGAAGTCGCGGATGCGGGTCAGCGCCGCCTTGCCATCCTGGTCGCGGACCATGAACCACTGGGCGATGCCGCCCTTGGAGTCGCCGACCATCAGCGAGATGCCACCGAGCAGCGGGCTGGCCGCGGTGATTTCGGTGTCGCCGTCGCGGGCCAGGTTGTAGCGACCGTTCAGGCTGTTGCTGCGCAGGTCGAACACGTCGGCGGTGGCGCGACCGTTGAACACGTACAGCCACAGGTGGCGCGGGTCGATCTCCAGGGCGTGGATCGGGTCGGCGATCTGCGGCAGGGCGATGCGTCGCTCGCTGAGGCTGGTCTCGCCGGTGAACAGGTTTTCCTCGCGCTCAAGACCGAGCACGTGCAGCTCGCTGCCGGTGGAGGCGGCCAGCAGCAGGGTCGAGCCGTTGAGGCTGAGGCCGACCTTGTCCAGCGCGCGACCCTGCGGGTCGAGGGCGATCGGCTCGGCGCCGAACGGATAGTCGATCCCGGCGACGATGGTCTTGACGTTGTCCGGGTAGGAAACCTTGTAGTTGTGCTGCAGCACCAGCACCTGGCCATTGGACAGGCCCAGCGCCACCCGACGGCTGCCCGGCTGGTCCTCGGCGACCGAGATGACTTGGCTGCCGGCCGGCAGGGCCACGTTGACGCTGTTCAGCGCAGCGCCGCTCTGCAGGTCGAAGAACTGCACCTGGCCGCGGCGGTCGAGGCGCATGGCTACCTGGTTCTGCTCCTCGATGGCCAGCAGCAGCGGCTGCTCCTGCTGCGCCAGCCAGGCCGGCTGCTGCGCGTCGTGCGCCTCGAGCGAAGCGCCGCCGAACAGCGGAATGACCACGCTGGCCAGGTAGAAGAAGATCAGGGTGATGGCGCCGAGCACGGCGAGACCGCCAATCGACACGTACCAGTGTGCCAGGCGGTCCTTGAGTGCGCGCATGCGCCGCTTGCGTTGCAGCGCCGGCGTATTGAAATCCAGTCGTTGCGTTTTCAGGGAGGAAGTCATGGTTTCGTTGGCCAAGTCATTCATGCGCACACCCTAACGGTGATTTATGACACAAAGATTACAGGGTGGTGACGCAGCAGCGCCCGCCACTCTCGGGAGGGGCGGGCGCTGCTCTGGCTCGGGCTTACGCCCGCGGCATCCGTGCCACTGTCAGTCGTCGACTTACAGGCCAAGATCCTTCAGGGTCTTCGCGGCGATCTTGCTCGGCATCGGGATGTAGCCGTCCTTCACCACCACTTCCTGGCCCTGCTTGGACAGCACCAGCTTGATGAACTCGGCGTCCAGCGGGCTCAGCGGCTTGTTCGGCGCCTTGTTCACGTACACGTAGAAGTAGCGCGCCAGCGGGAACTTGCCAGCCAGGGCGTTGACTTCGTTGGCTTCGAAGGCTTCGCCGCCCTTCTTGGACAGCGGTACGGCGCGCACGCTGGAGGTCTTGTAGCCGATGCCCGAGTAGCCGATGGCGTTCAGGGTGCTGGAGATCGACTGCACTACCGAGGCGGAACCCGGCTGCTCGTTCACGTTGGCCTTGAAGTCACCCTTGCACAGGGCTTCTTCCTTGAAGTAGCCGTAGGTGCCGGACACCGAGTTGCGGCCGAACAGCTGGATCGGCTTGGCCGCCCACTCGCCGGTCATGCCCAGGTCGCCCCAGGTGGTGATGTCCTTGTCGCCACCGCACAGGCGGGTGTTGGAGAAGATCGCGTCGACCTGGGCGATGTCCAGCGACTTGATCGGGTTGTCCTTGTGCACGAACACGGCCAGGGCGTCGATGGCCACCGGCACGGCGGTCGGCTTGTAGCCGTACTTCTCTTCGAAGGCCTGGATCTCGTTGTCCTTCATGGCGCGGCTCATCGGGCCCATGTTGGCGGTGCCTTCGGTCAGCGCGGGCGGCGCGGTGGAGGAACCGGCAGCCTGGATCTGGATGTTCACGTTCGGGTAGAACTTCTTGTATTCCTCGGCCCACAGGGTCATCAGGTTGGCCAGGGAGTCGGAGCCAACGCTGGACAGGTTGCCCGATACGCCGCTGGCCTTTTCGTAGGTCGGCAGAGCCGGGTCAATGGCGGCAACCGCACTGGCAGTGGTGACGCCGGCGGCGACGAAGGTCATGGCCGCCATCAAACGCTTCAATTTCATGCCTTGCTCCTAACGGATTGGAATGGTTCTGATCGGGGGCCAGTATCGGCAGGCCGCATGAACACTCTATGAAGCGATTATGACAATTGCGTGACGGGCATTTCGCCGCAGGCCGCCGCTCGGCGGTCGTGTGCATTCGCCACTGTCGGTATACTCTGCACCTTGGCACAATTGCTGCACCGCACAATAACAAACCGCACCCGAGCCCCCTTCCCGATGAACGATTTCGAACAGGACGACCCCATCCCCCAAGGCGACCTCGCCCTGCAGATCATCGCCCTGCCGCGCGAAACCAATGGCTTCGGCGACATCTATGGCGGCTGGCTGGTCGCCCAGATGGACCTCGCCGGCACCGCCATGGCCAGCCGCATCGCCGGCGGCCGGGTCGCCACGGTGGCCATCGACCGCATGGCCTTCCTGGTGCCGGTGGCGGTGGGCGCCCAGCTGTCGTTCTACACCCAGACGGTGGATATCGGCCGCAGCTCGGTGCGCCTGCTGATCGAGGTGTGGAGCGACGACCCGCTGAACAGCGAATGGCGCAAGGTCACCGAGGCGGTGTTCGTGTTCGTCGCCATCGACAGCAGTGGCCGCACGCGCACCCTGCCGTCACGCAACTGAAACATTCGCGTCATCCCACTCTAGTGGAAAACTCCCCAAGCGCCAGACAGCACAACGCCAGCCCGAGGGCTGGCGTTGGCGTTTCTGCATCCAGTATCCGGCGCGCGTGAGCGCGCCGCAAATCAACTGCGGATGTTGTAGATCAGCTTCTCGTTGTCCTCGGCATAGGCGAGCAGGCGCTTGAAGTAGGCCTTCTGCTGCGCCCACACCTTGGCTGCCGCCGGATCGGCGGCGGCGCTGGCCTCGACCACCTCGGCGGCCACCTCGCGCAGACGGGCGATGACCGCGTCAGGCAGGCGGCGCACGTCGACGCCCTCGGCCTTGAGCTTCTCCATGGCCTCCATGTTGCGCGCGTTGTAGTCGTCGAGCATGTCGCCGTTGACGTCACGGGCGGCGGCGCGAACGATGGCCTTGAGGTCGGCCGGCAGCTTGTCCCAGGCGCCCTGGTTGACGGTCAGCTCGAAGGTGACGTTGGGCTCCTGCCAGCCAGGGGTGTAGTAGTACTTGGCCGCCTTGTGCAGGCCCAGGGCCAGATCGTTGTACGGGCCGATCCACTCGGTGGCGTCGATGGCGCCGGTCTGCAGGGCGGTGAAGATCTCGCCGGCCGGCAGATTGACCACGGTGCCGCCCATCTTGGTCAGCACCTCGCCGCCGAGGCCCGGGGTGCGCATCTTCAGGCCCTTGAAGTCGTCGACGCTGTTGATTTCCTTGTTGAACCAGCCGGCGGTCTGCACGCCGGTGGCGCCGCAGGCGAAGGGCACCACGTTGAACGGCTTGTACACCTCTTCCCACAGCTGCATGCCGCCGCCGTAGTGCAGCCAGGTGTTCATTTCCTGGGCGTTGGGGCCGAACGGCAGGGCGCAGAAGAACTGCGCGGCCGGCACCTTGCCCTTCCAGTAGTAGGGCGCGCCGTGGCCCATCTCGGCGGTGCCGCGCGACACCGCGTCGAACACCTCCAGCGCCGGCACCAGTTCGCCGGCCGCATAGATCTTGACCTGCAGGCGGCCGTTGCTCATTTCGTTGACCAGGCGGGCGAAGCGCTCGGCGCCAACGCCCACCCCGGGAAAGTTCTTCGGCCAGGAGGTGACCATCTTCCAGGTGAAGGTTTCGGCGGGAGCGGCCGCCTGGGTTTCCTTGCTTTCGTTCTGCTTCTGGCAACCGGCCAGTGCGGTGGCGGCCAGACCGACACCGGCAGCGGCGAGAATGTCACGACGTTTCATGCAGGACTCCTTGTTGTTTTACTGGCGCTACCGGCTGTTGCGGCAAGCCTGGCTCTTGGTTATCACAGTCTCGACTTTTATCTCAAGCCTAGTCGCAACGGCTAGACTGACAAACGGTAACTACCGCTCGTCTGCCGATTGCCGTCCGGCCCATCTGTTGCGAGAATCGCCGGCCTGACCAATTTACAACCACAAGGATCTGCCCATGTCGGATTCACCGCCTGCCTTGCTGAAACTGGCGCGCGCCATCGAGACGCTCAATGCGCGTTTCGGTCAGGCCTGCGCCTGGCTGACCCTGTTCCTGGTCTTCGCCACCGCCCTGGTGGTGGTGTTGCGCTACGGCTTCGGTATCGGCGCCATCGCCGTGCAGGAGGCGGTGATGTACGCCCACGCCCTGGTGTTCATGGGGGCCGCCGCCTGGACCCTGCAGCGTGGCGGCCACGTGCGGGTGGATATCTTCTACCAGAAGTGTTCGCCACGCCGGCAGGCGGTCATCGACCTGTTCGGCCACCTGTTCCTGCTGCTGCCGGTGTGCCTGTTCCTCGCCTGGAACAGCTGGGACTACGTCGCCTCCTCCTGGGCTACCCGCGAGGTCTCCAACGAGACCGGCGGCCTGGCCTTCGTCTACCTGCAGAAGAGCATCATCCTGGTCCTGCTGGTCAGCCTGATCCTGCAGGCCGTGGCCGACATCATCACCTGTGGCTACCGCCTGGCCGGCCGTCTGCCCTTCCCGGAGGTGCACCATGGTTGAGATGATGGCAATCCTGCTGTTCATCTGCATCTGCGTGGTGCTGATGGCGGGCTATCCGGTGGCCTTCACCCTCGGCGGCGTGTCGCTGCTGTTCGCCGGCATCGGCATGCTCACCGGCACCTTCGATGGCGGCTACCTGCACGCCCTGCCCAACCGCCTGTTCGGCATCATGAACAACCAGACCATGCTGGCGGTGCCGCTGTTCGTGTTCATGGGCGTGATGCTGGAGAAGTCGCGGGTCGCCGAGGATCTGCTGGAGTCGATGTCGCGGCTGTTCGGCACCCTGCGCGGCGGTCTGGCGATCTCGGTGTGCGTGGTCGGCGCGCTGCTCGCCGCCAGCACCGGCATCGTCGGCGCCACCGTGGTGACCATGGGTCTGCTGGCCCTGCCGACCATGCTGCGCCGCGGCTATGACCCGGCCGTGGCCACCGGCACCCTCGCCGCCACCGGTACCCTGGGGCAGATCATTCCGCCGTCGATCATCCTCGTGCTGCTCGGCGACGTGATGTCCAGCGCCTACCAGCAGGCGCAGCTGAAGATGGGCGTGTTCTCGCCGAAGACCGTGTCGGTGGGCGACCTGTTCGTCGGCGCGCTGATCCCCGGCCTGGTGCTGGTCGGCCTGTACATCCTCTACCTGATCGGCGTCGCCATCCTGCAGCCCAAGAAGCTGCCGGCGCTGTCCAAGGAGGAGCTGGGGCCGATCGAGTGGGGCAAGCTGTTCGGTGCACTGATCCCGCCGCTGGTGCTGATCGCGGCGGTGCTCGGCTCGATCCTCGCCGGCTACGCCACCCCGACCGAGGCCGCGGCGCTGGGCGCGGTGGGCGCCATGCTGCTGGCCCTGAGCAAACGCAAGCTGAACTTCACCCAGCTCAAGGAAGTGGCCTTCGGCACCGCCGAGATCAGCGCCATGGTGTTCCTGATCCTGATCGGCGCCTCGCTGTTCTCCCTGGTGTTCCGCGGCTTCGGCGGCGAGGTGCTGATCGAGGACATGTTCGCCCAGCTGCCCGGCGGCGTGCTCGGCGCGTTCTGCGTGGTGATGCTGGTGATCTTCCTGCTCGGCTTCATCCTCGACTTCATCGAGATCACCTTTGTGGTGGTGCCGATCGTCGGCCCGGTGCTGCTGGCCATGGGCCTCGACCCGGTGTGGCTGGGGGTGATGATCGCCCTCAACCTGCAGACCTCGTTCCTCACCCCGCCATTCGGCTTCTCGCTGTTCTACCTGCGCGGCGTCACCCCGCGCTCGGTGCCGACCAGTGTGATGTACAAGGGCGTGGTGCCGTTCATCATCATCCAGCTGCTGATGCTGGTGGTCGCCTACGTCTGGCCGGGCCTGATCACCTGGCTGCCCGAGGTGGTGTACGGCAAGTAAGTCTGAGCTGTAACGAGAAGGGCCGGTCACATGACCGGCCCTTGGCGTTTATGAGCCCCGCGGCGCCGGCTGCTGCTGGGTGATGCAGTGGATATTGCCGCCGCCGAGGAGGATCTCCCGCCCCGGTACCATCACCACCTCGTGCGCGGGGAACAGGCACTGCAGGATCGCCTCGGCCTCGGCATCACACGGATCGTCGAAGCTCGGCGCGACGATGCCGCCGTTGACGATCAGGAAGTTGACGTAGGAACCGGCCAGGCGGATCGACGGATCGCGTGGCTGGCTGCCGGGCACCAGGTCCACCCCGGCGCACTCCTCGGCGCTGGCGTGCAGCGGGCCGGGAATCGGCATGCGGTGCACGGTCAGCGCGCGGCCCTTGGCGTCGCGCGCCTGCTCGAGCACCGCCAGCGCATCCCGGCAGCGCGACCAGTTGGGATCGCGCTCGTCGTCGCTCCAGGCCAGCAGCACCTCGCCCGGGCGCACGAAGCAGCAGAAGTTGTCGACGTGCCCGTCGGTCTCGTCGTTGTACAGCCCGTGCGGCAGCCAGATCACCTTGTCCACCGCCAGATGGGCGTGCAGCACCGCCTCGATCTCGCCACGGGTCAGCTGCGGATTGCGGTTGGGGTTGAGCAGGCACTCCTCGGTGGTCAGCAGGGTGCCCTCGCCGTCGACGTGGATGGCGCCGCCCTCGAGCACGAAGCCCTCGGTGCGATAGCGCGCGCAGCACTCGATGTCGAGGATCTTGCCGGCCACCTGGTCGTCGTGGTTCCACGGCGCGTACAGGCCGCCGTCGAAGCCACCCCAGGCGTTGAAGGTCCAGTCCACCCCGCGCAGCTCGCCGCTGGCGTTGACCACGAAGGTCGGCCCGGTATCGCGCACCCAGGCGTCGTCGCTGCTCATCTCCACCACGCGGATGTCGCCATGGGCCAGGCGGGCGCGGGCGTTGGCGTACTGCCCGGCGCTGACGCACACCGTCACCGGCTCGAAGCGCGCGATGGCCTTGGCCACGGCGACGAAGGCGGCCTGCGCCGGCTTGGCGCCGAGCCGCCAGTTGTCCGGACGCTCCGGCCAGACCATCCAGGTCTGGCTGTGCGGTGCCCATTCGGCCGGCATGCGGAAGCCGTCGGCACGCGGGGTGGTGTTGAGGGTGGTCATGGGGTCACCTGAGGCAGAGGATAAGAACTCCCTCTCCCGCTGGCGGGAGAGGGTCGGGGAGAGGGTGGCCAGCCGAGGCACCCTCTCCCCCTGCCCCTCTCCCATGAATGGGCGAGGGGAGCATGGCCGTGCGCTTACTCGGACCTGTGTTCGCCATCCAGGGTTGCCAGCGGTCCATAGAGGTTCGGCCGGCGGTCGCGGAACACGCCCCAGGCGCTGCGCAGGTGCTCCAGCTGGTCGAGATCGAAGCTGTGCACCAGCACGCCCTCCTCGCCCTCGCCCAGTTCGGCGACCTTGGCCCCGAACGAGTCGGTGATGAACGACGATCCGTAGAAGTTGATGTGGTAGTCGTCCTGATCTTC
The DNA here is from genome assembly GCF_900109175.1 of Pseudomonas linyingensis. Classification (GTDB taxonomy): domain Bacteria; phylum Pseudomonadota; class Gammaproteobacteria; order Pseudomonadales; family Pseudomonadaceae; genus Geopseudomonas; species Geopseudomonas linyingensis. The sequence continues at coordinate 78,578 of NZ_FNZE01000016.1, forward strand.
GCGACCGATGCGGTTGCTGGCGATCAGCGGCATCAGGTTGGCGCCGGCATGGCCCTGCTGCACGCGCTGCCAGTGCTCGCGGGAGGTGATGGTCGGGTCGTGCGGCTCGCTGCCGATGGCGGTCGGGTAGAGCAGCAGCTCGGCACCCTGCAGGGCCATGGCCCGCGCGCACTCGGGGAACCACTGGTCCCAGCAGATGCCGACGCCGATCCTGGCGTAGCAGGTGTTCCACACCTTGAAGCCGGTATCGCCGGGGTTGAAGTAGTACTTCTCGTGGTAGCCCGGGCCATCGGGAATGTGGCTCTTGCGGTAGACGCCGAGCAGGCTGCCATCGGCGTCGATGATGGCGATGCTGTTGAAGCGCGCGCGCCCGGCACGCTCGAAGAAGCTGATCGGCAACACCACCGCCAGCTCGCGGGCGACCTTGCGAAAATGTGCGATGGCCTCGTTGGTTTCCAGCGGGGTGGCCAGCTGCAGGTAGTCCGGGTTGGGCTTCTGGCAGAAGTACGGGGTTTCGAACAGCTCCTGGAGGAGGATGATCTGCGCCCCCTGCGCCGCCGCCCGGCGCACCAGCTTCTCGGCGTTGGCGATGTTGGCGGACCGCTCCCAGGAACAGGCCATCTGGGTGGCGGCGACGGTGACGATGCGGGACATGGCGACCTCGTGACGACGCGGAAGGAAGTGCCTTCAAGCTGGCAGAGGATGGCGGCGGGGTCAAATGGCAGGGTGGATCAACCAGCGCGCGCTCGTGTGGGAGGCGCGCCCTCGCGGCGCTGCGGGCCGCTGGCCCGCCATGAACATTCGCGCATCACCCCGCGGCCGGACCGTCCACCGCGTAGCGCCAGCCATCACACCGTATGCAGGTACCAGTTGTACTCGAGGTCGGAGATCGAGTGCTCGAACTCCTCCAGCTCGTGTTCCTTGCAGGCGACGAAGATGTCGATGTAGTCGGGGTTGATGTAGCGACCGAGGATCTCGCTGTCGTCCAGCGCGCGCAGGGCGTCGCGCAGGTTGTTGGGCAGGCTCTGCTCGACCTGCTCGTAGGAGTTGCCCTCGATCGGCTCGCCCGGCTCGATCCGCTGGCTCAGGCCATGGTGCACGCCGGCCAGCAAGGAGGCCATCAGCAGGTAGGGGTTGGCGTCGGCGCCGGCCACGCGCTGCTCGATGCGCAGCGCATCCGGGTTGCCGGTGGGCACGCGCAGCGCCACCGTGCGGTTGTCCAGGCCCCAGGACGGCGCGTTGGGCACGTAGAACTGCGAGCCGAAGCGGCGGTACGAGTTGACGTTCGGGCACAGGAAGGCCATCGACGCCGGCAGCGCCTCGAGCACCCCGCCGATGGCGTGGCGCAGGGCGTCGTTCTCCAGCGGATTCTCGGCGGCGAAGATGTTCCTGCCTTCCTTGTCGAGCAGCGAGATGTGCACGTGCAGCCCATTGCCGGCCTGGCCCGGGTAGGGCTTGGCCATGAAGGTGGTGTCCATCTCGTGGTCGTAGGCGGTGTTCTTGATCAGGCGCTTGAGCAGCACGGCGTAGTCGCAGGCCGCGATCGGGTCGTTGACATGATTGAGATTGACCTCGAACTGCGCCGGCGCACTTTCCTTGACGATGGCGTCGGCGGGGATCCCCTGGATGTGGGCGCCGTCGAGGATGTCGCGCAGGCAGTCGGCGTACTCGTCGAGATCGTCGATGGAGTAGACCTGCACCGCCTGCGGGCGCTTGCCGGAGATCGGCGAGCGCGGCGGCTGCGGGCGGCCGTTCACGTTCTCCTGATCGATCAGGTAGAACTCCAGCTCGAAGGCCGCGCACACGGTCAGGCCCATGTCGGTGAAGCGCTGCACCACCTGGCGCAGCACTTCGCGCGGATCGGCGAAGAACGGCTTGCCGGCCATCTCGTGCATGGTCATCAGCAGCTGCGCGGTGGGCCGCCGCTGCCAGGGCTCCATGCACAGGGTGCCGGGAATCGGCAGGCACACGCGGTCGGCATCGCCGATGTCGAGGCCCAGCCCCGAGCTTTCCACGGTCGTGCCCTGGATATCCAGCGCGAACAGCGAGGCCGGAAGGTTGATGCCCTTCTCGTAGACCTTGAGCAGATTGCTGCGGTCGATGCGCTTGCCGCGCACCACGCCGTTCATGTCCGCAATAAGGAGGTCGATGAACTGGACCTCGGGATGTTCCGCAAGGAACTCGTTCGCTTCGTCGAGCAGAACGGCACTCGTAGCGGCCAACATGATGGGACACCTTATCTTTGTTAAAAATTTCAAGCACGTGCCGGTATGGTTTTGAGTCAATCCCAAAGGCCATAGGTTGTCAATAGGCCCAAATGTTGCACGCTGTTTGGGCACGGCGACCGATTTCGGGGCAGCGCAAGGTTGCCCAACGGGCGCGATCAGCGGCCATTTGTCGTCCGTGTTCAGGTAAATCGGCAACAGTTGTCGAAAAAATCGAACAAGGCTAATCTCGAATCAGACCCTCAACCGAAGACCACCGGTGCCCCATGTCCCGCCAGCCTCTGATCGGCGTCAGCGCCTGCAGCAAACAGATCGGCCCGCATCCCTTCCACATTGCCGGCGACAAGTACCTGCGCGCCGTGGCCATCGCCGCCGGCGGCCTGCCGCTGGTCATCCCGGCCACCCCCGCGCTGATCGACATTCCCGACCTGCTCGAGCGCCTCGACGGCCTGCTGCTCACCGGCTCGCCGTCCAACGTCGAACCGCACCACTACCAGGGCCCGGACAGCGCACCGGGCACCCCCCATGACCCGGCCCGCGACAGCCTGACCCTGCCGCTGATCCGCGCGGCGGTGGACGCCGGGGTGCCGCTGCTCGGCATCTGCCGCGGCTTCCAGGAGATGAACGTGGCCTTCGGCGGCACCCTGCACCAGCGCGTGCATGAGGTAGGCCCATTCATGGATCACCGCGACGATCCGGAGCAACCGCTGGAAGTGCAGTACGGCCTGCGCCACCCCTTGTACGTGCAGCCCGGCGGCCTGCTGGAGCAGCTCGGCCTGGGCCCGCAGTTCGAGGTCAACTCGGTGCATGGCCAGGGCGTCGAGCGCCTGGCGCCTGGCCTGCGCATCGAGGGCCTGGCGCCGGACGGCCTGGTCGAGGCTTTCTCCGTCGAGCGCGCGCGCACCTTCGCCCTCGGCGTGCAGTTCCACCCCGAGTGGCAGGTGAGCGAACACCCGGCCTATCTGGCGATCTTCCGCGCCTTCGGCGAGGCCTGCCGCAGGCGGGCAGAGCAACGCTGAGCCATGCTGTAAGGGATTACTGATTTGCGAGGTCACCATGGCAACCAAGCTGGACCGCCTGAGCAGCTGGCTGAAGGAGCGCAAGATCATCGAGGTGGAGTGCCTGGTCACCGATCTTAACGGTATTGCCCGCGGCAAGATCGCGCCAACCAGCAAGTTCCTCGCCGAGCGCGGCATGCGCCTGCCGGAGAGTGTGCTGCTGCAGAGCGTCACCGGCGACTACGTCGAAGACGAGATCTACTACGAGCTGCTTGACCCGGCCGACATCGACATGTTCTGCCGCCCGGACGAGCAGGCGATGTTCCTCGTGCCCTGGGCCGCCGAGCCGACCGCGATGGTGATCCACGACAGCTACGACAAGGTCGGCAACCCCACCGATTTGTCGCCGCGCAACGTGCTCAAGCACGTGCTCAAGCTGTATGCCGAGCGGGGCTGGCAGCCGATCGTGGCACCGGAGATGGAGTTCTACCTGACCCAGCGCTGCGACGACCCCGACTACCCGCTGCAGCCGCCGGTGGGCCGCTCCGGACGCCAGGAGACCGGCCGGCAGTCGTTCTCCATCGATGCCGCCAACGAGTTCGACCCGCTGTTCGAGGACATGTACGCCTGGTGCGAGGCCCAGGGCCTGGACCTGGACACCCTGATCCACGAGGAAGGCACCGCGCAGATGGAGATCAACTTCCGTCACGGCGACGCCCTGCAACTGGCCGACCAGATCTTCGTGTTCAAGCGCACCTTGCGCGAGGCAGCGTTCAAGCACGGCGTCACCGCCACCTTCATGGCCAAGCCGATGACCGGCGAGCCGGGCAGCGCCATGCATCTGCACCAGAGCGTGGTCGACCGGGTGAGCGGACGCAACGTGTTCTCCAGCGAGGACGGCAGCATGAGCGAGCTGTTCCTCAACCACATCGCCGGTCTGCAGAAGCTGATTCCCGAGGCGCTGCCGCTGTTCGCGCCCAACGTCAATTCGTTCCGCCGCTTCCTGCCCGACACCTCGGCGCCGGTCAACGTCGAGTGGGGCGAGGAGAACCGCACCGTCGGCCTGCGCGTGCCGGACGCCAACCCGCAGAACCGCCGGGTGGAGAACCGCCTGCCGGGCGCCGACGCCAACCCCTACCTGGCCATCGCCGCCAGCCTGCTGTGCGGCTACGTCGGCATGGTCGAGGGCCTGCACCCGACGCCGCAGGTCAAGGGCCGCGCCTACCAGCGGCGCAACCTGCGCCTGCCGCTCAACCTCGAGGCGGCGCTGGAGGCCATGGAGCAGTCGAAGACCCTCGAGCGCTACCTGGGCCGGCGCTTCTGCCGCGGCTACGTGGCGGTCAAGCGGGTCGAGAACGAGAACTTCAAACGGGTGATCAGCTCCTGGGAGCGCGAATTCCTGCTGCTCTCGGTGTGAGTGCAGACACCCAACCACCATTTTCATCAGGGGGAAGCGCAATGACCCAGCACCGCACCACCGCCGAGTGGCAGGCCCTCGGCCGCGAGCACCTGCTCGCGCCCTTCACCGACTACAAGCAGCTCGGCGCCAAGGGCGCACGCATCATCACCCGCGCCGACGGCGTCTACCTGTGGGACAGCGAGGGGCACAAGATCCTCGACGGCATGGCCGGCCTGTGGTGCGTCAACGTCGGCTACGGCCGCCGCGAGCTGGCCGACGTCGCCCACCGGCAGATGCTCGAGCTGCCCTTCTACAACCTGTTCTTCCAGACCGCCCACCCGCCGGCCATCGAGCTGGCGGCGGCGATCGCCGAGCTCACCCCGCCGGGCATGCAGCACGTGTTCTTCACCGGCTCCGGCTCGGAGGCCAACGACACCGTGCTGCGCCTGGTGCGCCACTACTGGGCGATCAAGGGCCAGCCACAGAAGAAGGTGATCATCGGCCGCATCAACGGCTACCACGGCTCCACGGTGGCCGGCGCCAGCCTCGGCGGTATGAAGGCGATGCACGAGCAGGGCGACCTGCCGATCCCCGGCATCGAGCACATCGCCCAGCCCTACTGGTACGGCGAGAGCGGCGCGATGGATCCGCAGGCCTTCGGCGAGTGGGCCGCCAACGAGCTGGAGAAGAAGATCCTCGAGGTCGGCGAGGAGAATGTCGCCGCCTTTATCGCCGAGCCGATCCAGGGCGCCGGCGGGGTGATCATCCCGCCGCAGAGCTACTGGCCACGGGTGCGACAGATCCTCGCCAAGTACGACATTCTGTTCGTCGCCGACGAGGTGATCTGCGGTTTCGGGCGCACCGGCGAATGGTTCGGCAGCCAGTACTACGGCCTGGAACCGGACCTGATGCCGATCGCCAAGGGCCTGACCAGCGGCTATCTGCCGATGGGTGGGGTGATCGTCCGCGATCATGTGGCACAGACCCTGAGCGAGGGCGGCGAGTTCTACCACGGCTACACCTATTCCGGGCACCCGGTAGCCGCCGCCGTGGCGCTGGAGAACATCCGCATCCTGCGCGAGGAGAAGATCGTCGAGCGGGTGAAGGCGGAAACGGCACCCTATTTGCAAAAACGCTGGCAGGAGCTGGCCGACCACCCGTTGGTGGGCGAGGCCCGCGGCCTGGGCATGCTCGGTGCGCTGGAACTGGTCAGGGACAAGAAGAGCCGCGCCCGCTTCGAGGGCGGCATCGGCATGCGCTGTCGCGAGCACTGCTTCCGCAACGGCCTGATCATGCGCGCGGTGGGCGACACCATGATCGTCTCGCCGCCGCTGGTGATCACCCCGGAGCAGGTCGACGAGTTGGTCAGCCTGGCGCGCAAGTGCCTGGATGCCACCGCTGCCGAGGTGCGCGGCTGACGCGCAGGGAGCAGCTCGCATCCTGGCCGCAGTTTTGCAGCGGACAGTTGAGCGCCACGGCAGTCCTTGCCAGACTCTGCCACCGTGCGCTGGCCAGACTCACCCGGGGTGCGGATGCCGACGGCGCTCCACAGGAAACCATTAGGAACAACAGGAAGAACAACCCGATGAAAGCATTCGCCAAGACCCTCCTCGCTGCCGCCCTGGCCGTCACCGTAGCCGGTGCAGCCCAGGCCGACGACAAGGTGCTGCACGTCTACAACTGGTCCGACTACATCGCGCCGAACACCCTGGAGAAGTTCGAGAAGCAGAGCGGTATCAAGGTCGTCTACGACGTCTACGACAGCAACGAAACCCTGGAAGCCAAGCTGCTGGCCGGCCAGTCGGGCTACGACATCGTGGTGCCGTCGAACAACTTCCTCGCCAAGCAGATCAAGGCCAAGGTCTACCAGCCGCTGGACAAGGCCAAGCTGTCCAACTGGGACAACCTCAACAAGGATCTGCTGAAGACCCTGGAAGTCAGCGACCCGGGCAACCAGTACGCCATCCCCTACATGTGGGGCTCGATCGGCATCGGCTTCAACCCGGAGAAGGTCAAGGCCGCGCTGGGCGAAAACGCCCCGGTGGACTCCTGGGATCTGCTGTTCAAGCCGGAGAACATCGAGAAGCTGAAGGGCTGCGGAGTGAGCTTCCTCGACTCGCCGACCGAGATCCTGCCGATCGCCCTGCACTACCTGGGCTACCCGACCGACAGCCAGGACCCCAAGCAGCTGAAGGAAGCCGAGGCGCTGTTCCTCAAGATCCGTCCGTCGGTGACCTACTTCCACTCCTCCAAGTACATCTCCGACCTGGCCAACGGCAATATCTGCGTGGCCGTGGGCTACTCGGGTGACGTCTACCAGGCCAAGTCGCGCGCCGAGGAAGCCGGTGGCGCGGTGAAGGTTTCCTACAACATTCCCAAGGAAGGCGCGGGCACCTTCTTCGACATGGTGGCCATCCCCGCCGACGCCAAGAACCCGGCTGGCGCCCACGCCTTCATCAACTTCCTGATGCAGCCGGAGATCATGGCCGAGATCACCGACGAGGTGCAGTTCCCCAACGCCAACGCCGCGGCGACCCCGCTGGTGGCCGAGGAGATCCGCAACGACGCGGGCATCTACCCGAGCGCCGAGACCATGAAGAAGCTGTACACCACCGTCGACCTGCCGGCCAAGGTGCAGCGCGACATGACCCGCAGCTGGACCAAGATCAAGTCGGGTCAGTAAGTACCACGGGGGCCGCGGCAGGCACTGCCGCGGACTGCCGGGTGCGCTTTCACCGGCCAGCGGCCACCGCCGCTGGCCGCCCACCAGGAGGACTCGCCCGTGCAGCCCCCATCCCCCATCGCCCTGCTGCTCGGCGCGGCCACCGCGCTGGTGCTCAGCGCCCCGCTGCTGGCGGCGCCGCGCGTGCACATCTACAACTGGTCTGACTACATCGGCGAGAACACCCTGCAGGAATTCCAAGAACAGACCGGAATCGTCGCCCAGTACGACGTGTTCGACGCCAACGAAACCCTCGAGGGCAAGCTGCTCGCCGGACGCAGCGGCTACGACGTGGTGGTGCCGTCCAACCACTTCCTCGGCCGACAGATCCAGGCCGGCGCCTTCCAGAAGCTCGACCGCAGCCAGCTGCCCAACTGGGACAACCTCGACCCGCAGCTGATGCAGCAGCTCGAGCGCAACGACCCGGGCAACGCCTACGCCGTGCCCTACCTGTGGGGCACCAACGGCATCGGCTACAACGTCGACAAGGTCAAGGCGGTGCTCGGTATCGAGCGCATCGACTCCTGGGCCGTGCTGTTCGAACCGCAGAACATCGAGAAGCTGTCCGCCTGCGGCGTGGCCTTCCTCGACTCGGCCGACGAGATGATCCCGGCCATGCTCAACTACCTGGGCCTCGATCCCAACAGCCAGAACCCGGAAGACTACGCCAGGGCCGAGGAGAAGCTGCGGGCGATCCGTCCCCACGTGACCTACTTCCACTCGTCCAAGTACATCGCCGACCTGGCCAACGGCGACATCTGCGTGGCCGCCGGCTTCTCCGGCGACGTGCTGCAGGCCGCCGACCGCGCTGAGGAAGCCGGCAACGGCGTGCAGATCGCCTACAGCATCCCCCGCGAGGGCGGCAACCTGTGGTTCGACATGCTGGCCATCCCGGCCGATGCGAAGAACGTGCGCGAGGCGCACCAGTTCATCAATTTCCTGCTGCAACCGGCGGTGATCGCCACGATCAGCGAGCATGTCGGCTACGCCAACCCCAACCTCAAGGCCGGCCCCCTGATGGATGCCGAAGTTCGCGGCAACACGGCCATCTATCCACCGCAAGAAGTGCTGGATCGCCTCTTTGTTTCTGCGCAATTGCCCGCTAATGTGCAGCGCCTCATGACCCGTAGCTGGACCCGCATCAAGTCCGGCCAATGACCCCCACTCACCCGGCCCCGCCAGGCGGCCGGGTTCGCCAGCTCTGGGAGTATTAGATGGCGACACCCCCCACTGCCCAAAAGAAAGCCGTGACCGACGCGCAAGCCAGGGAAATCCTCGTCAAGATCGACCGGGTAACCAAGAAGTTCGACGAAATGATCGCGGTGGACGACGTCTCGCTGAGCATCCACAAGGGCGAGATCTTCGCCCTGCTCGGCGGCTCCGGCTGCGGCAAGTCGACCCTGCTGCGCATGCTCGCCGGCTTCGAACGGCCCAGCGAGGGACGCATCCTCCTCGACGGCCAGGACATCACCGATCTGCCGCCCTACGAGCGGCCGATCAACATGATGTTCCAGTCCTACGCGCTGTTCCCGCACATGAGCGTGGAACAGAACATCGCCTTCGGCCTCAAGCAGGACGGCCTGCCCAAGGCCGAGATCGACGAACGCGTGGCCGAGATGCTCAAGCTGGTGCAGATGAGCCAGTACGCCCGGCGCAAGCCGCACCAGCTGTCCGGCGGCCAGCGCCAGCGCGTGGCCCTGGCCCGCTCGCTGGCCAAACGGCCCAAGCTGCTGCTGCTCGACGAGCCGATGGGCGCACTGGACAAGAAGCTGCGCTCGCAGATGCAGCTGGAACTGGTGGAGATCATCGAGCGGGTCGGCGTGACCTGCATGCTGGTCACCCACGACCAGGAAGAGGCGATGACCATGGCCGGGCGCATCGCCATCATGCACCAGGGCTGGATCGCCCAGGTCGGCACGCCGATGGACATCTACGAGACCCCGGCCAGCCGGCTGGTCTGCGAGTTCATCGGCAGCGTCAACCTGTTCGAGGGCGAGCTGGTGGAGGACGACCCCGACCACGCGATGATCGTCTGCCCGCAGCTGGAGCGGCCGATCTACATCGGCCACGGCATATCCACCCGCGCCGAGGAGAAGCACGTCACCTACGCCCTGCGCCCGGAAAAGCTGCTGCTGAGCATGGACAAACCCGAGCTGGAGCACGCCGACTACAACTGGTCGACCGGCAAGGTGCGGGACATCGCCTACCTCGGCGGCCATTCGGTGTACCACGTCGAGCTGCCCTCGGGTCTGGTGGTGCAGGCGTTCATGGCCAATGCCGAGCGCCACGTGCAGCGCCCGACCTGGGGCGACCCGGTGTACGTGTCGTGGATCGACGACAGCGGCGTGGTGCTGCAGTCATGAACCCGTCCAAGCGCCTGCTGCCCTCCGGCCGCCAGTTGGTCATCGGCGTGCCGTTCTTCTGGCTGCTGCTGTTCTTCCTGCTGCCGTTCGCCATCGTGCTGAAGATCAGCTTCGCCGAAGTCGAGGTGGCGATTCCGCCGTACAGCGAGATCGTCAGCTGGGCCGACAACCAGCTGAGCGTGCTGCTCAACCTCGGCAACTACGTGTTCCTCAGCGAGGACGAGCTGTACCTGGCCGCCTACCTCGGTTCGCTGCAGATCGCCACCATCAGCACCCTGCTGTGCCTGCTGATCGGCTACCCGATGGCCTACGCCATCAGCCGTGCCAGCAAGGAAATGCAGACGGTGTGGCTGCTGCTGATCATGATGCCGACCTGGACGGCGATCCTGATCCGCGTCTACGCCTGGATGGGCATCCTCAGCAACAACGGCCTGCTCAATGCCCTGCTGCAGGGCCTCGGCCTGATCGAGGCACCGCTGCAGATCCTCAACACCGACCTCGCCGTGTACATCGGCATCGTCTACGCCTACCTGCCGTTCATGGTGCTGCCGCTGTACGCCAACCTGGTCAAGCACGACGCCAGCCTGCTGGAGGCCGCCGCCGACCTCGGCGCGCGCCATCTGACCAGCTTCTGGAAGATCACCGTGCCGCTGTCGAAGAACGGCATCGTCGCCGGCTGCATGCTGGTGTTCATCCCGGTGGTCGGCGAGTTCGTCATCCCCGAGCTGCTCGGCGGCCCGGAGACCCTGATGATCGGCAAGGTGCTGTGGCAGGAGTTTTTCAACAACCGCGACTGGCCGGTGGCCGCCGCGCTGGCGGTGGTGATGCTGGCGATCCTGCTGGTGCCGATCATCCTGTTCAACAGGAACCAGGCCAAGGAACTGGAGGGCAAGGTATGAGGTATGCCAACGGCGTGGGCGGGCCATCCTGTTCAACCGGCTTTCCAACCAAAAGCAGGGCGAAAAAGCTGGAGGGACGGGCATGAAGCGCTTCAGTTTCTCCAGCAGCATGCTGATCGCCGGCATGCTGTTCATCTACCTGCCGATGCTGATCCTGGTGATCTACTCGTTCAACGCCTCGCGCCTGGTCACGGTGTGGGGCGGCTGGTCGCTGCACTGGTACGCCGGGCTGCTCGACAACCGCCAGCTCATGAGCGCAGTGGGCCGTTCGCTGGAGATCGCCTTCTATACCGCGATCGCCGCCACCGCTCTGGGCACCCTGGCCGCCTTCGTGCTGACCCGCATCCCGCGCTTTCGCGGCCGCACCGTGTTCGGCGGCATGGTCACCGCGCCGCTGGTGATGCCCGAGGTGATCACCGGTCTGTCGCTGCTGCTGCTGTTCGTGGCCATGGGCCAGCTGATCGGCTGGCCGGCCGAGCGCGGCCTGCTGACCATCTGGATCGCCCACACCACCTTCTGCACCGCCTACGTGGCGGTCATCGTCTCGGCGCGCCTGCGCGAGCTGGACCTGTCGATCGAGGAGGCGGCCATGGATCTGGGCGCACGGCCGTGGAAGGTGTTCCTGTTGATCACCATCCCGATGATCGCGCCGTCGCTGGCCGCCGGGGCGATGATGTCCTTCGCCCTGTCGCTGGACGACCTGGTACTGGCCAGCTTCGTCTCCGGCCCCGGCGCCACCACCTTGCCGATGGAGATCTTCTCCGCCGTGCGCCTGGGGGTGAAGCCGGAAATCAACGCGGTGGCCAGCCTGATCCTGCTGGTGGTGTCGCTGTTCACCTTCCTCGCCTGGTACTTCACCCGCCGCGCCGAGCTGCACCGCAAGCGGGCCATCGTCCAGGCCATGGAGGAGACCGTGAAAGGCAGCTGAGGCGCCTTTTCCCGACCGTAACGACAAGGGCCACCCGGCGGGGTGGCCCTTTTAGTTTCTGCGCTCCGGTAGGAGCGCATTCATTCGCGATCCGCAGGACATCCGATCACAGATGAATCGGCCCCTACTCAACATCACTCCTGCTTGAGCACCTGCGGCAGCTGCAGGGCCAGCTTGGCCGGGTTCAGCGGTGCGCGGATGAAGCCGCGCTGGCGGCCGTCCGGGCCGATCAACGCCAGATTGCCGCTGTGATCGACGGTGTAGTGCTGCTTGCTGGTATCGCCGGGGATGAAGGGGATGCTCACCGCGTTGGCCAGCTGCTGGATCTGCGCCAGCTCGCCGGTCAGGCCGGTGAAGCCGGCCTTGTAGTAGCCGAGGTACTGCCTGAGCTGCTCGGGGGTGTCGCGGTTGGGATCTACGCTGACCATGGTCACCGTGTAGCGCTCCAGCACCTCGGGCGGCAGCTGGTTCCTGAGCTGGCGCAGCTCGGCCAGGGTGGTCGGGCAGATGTCCGGGCAGAAGGTGTAGCCGAAGAACAGCAGGGTCCAGCGCCCCTTGAGCTGGTCCATGGCCTGCGCCTGGCCGTTCTCGTCGAGCAGGCTCAATGCCGGCAGGGCGCGACTCTGCGGCAACAGGATGATGCCGGCGTCGGCCAGCGCCGCCGGGTCGCTCTGCTGCGGCGCGTTGAGCACCTTGCTGACGGTCAGGCCGAGCACCAGGGCGATGACGGCGGCGAGGATGAGAACGGTCTTGTGGATACGGGTCATGGGCTCGGGTTCATGTGCAGAAGGGACAGGCGCGGCTCTGCCGGCCACGCCCGCTGCGGAAGGCTCGCCGCCGGATCAGAACGGCAGCGGCAGATAGTGATCCACCAGCAGCACGATGAACAGGGCGAACAGGTAGGTAATAGAGTACTTGAACGTCTTGATCGCGGCCTGCGGTCGGCTGTCACGGTACAACGCCCAGGCCCAGTCGAGAAAGCGCGCGCCGAGCAGCACGGCGCCGGCCAGGTACAGCGGGCCGCTCATGTGGATGACGAAGGGCAGCAGGCTGACGGCGAACAGGATCAGGGTGTAGAGCAGGATGTGCAGCTTGGTGTAGCGCTCGCCGTGGGTCACCGGCAGCATGGGGATCTCCGCCTTGGCGTAGTCGTCCTTGCGGTGGATGGCCAGCGCCCAGAAGTGCGGCGGGGTCCAGGCGAAGATGATCAGCACCAGCAGCAGCCCCTCGGCATCCAGCTGGCCGGTCACCGCGGTCCAGCCGAGCAGCGGCGGCGCCGCGCCGGCCAGGCCGCCGATGACGATGTTCTGCGGCGTGGCGCGCTTGAGAAAGCCGGTGTACAGGGCAGCGTAACCGAGCAGCGAGGCCAGGGTCAGCCAGGCGGTCAGCGCGTTGGTGAAGGTCAGCAGCAGCGCCTGACCGGCCAGCGCCAGGACCAGGGCGAAGGCCAGCGCCGCGCCCGGCGAGACGCGCCCGGCCACCAGCGGGCGCAGGCGGGTGCGCGCCATGATCGCGTCGATGCGGCGGTCCACCACGTGGTTGACCGCCGCCGCCGCGCCGGCGCACAGGCCGATGCCGAGGTTGCCGAACAGCAGCACCGTCCACGGCACGCCGCGGTCGGTGGCGAGGAACATGCCGACCAGCGCAGTGATAAGCATCAGCACCACCACCTTGGGTTTGGTCAGTTCCAGATAATCGCGCCAGCCGGCGTGGGCCTGGCGTTGCTGCACCAGAGTGGTCATGGCGTTCCCTCCCCTCGTTGTTGTTCTTCTGTCGCCGCCCGCTACGACCGCGAATACAGCCGCACCTCGTCGCCACCGCGGCCGATCAGGCGCAGCCCGGCATCCTGCTTGGCCAGCAGCGGCGCGCGCAGCCGGTAGTTGACCAGCACCAGCACCAGCAGCAGCGCGGCGCCGCCGAGGTTGTGCGCCACCGCCACCGCCAGCGGCAGGTGCCACAGCACGTTGCTGATGCCCAGACTCACCTGCACGCCCAGCGCCAGCAGCAGCAGCGCGGCCAGCCGGCCGAGGCCGCCGCGGTGTAGCTGCCAGGCGAGACCCAGCAACAGCGCGCTGACCAGCAATGCGCCGAGGCGATGACTCATGTGGATGGCGGTGCGCGCGTCGCTGTCGAGCTGGCCGCCGAGGTAGTTGGGGCCGATGTGCTGGGTCAGATGGAAGCCGTTGGCGAAGTCCATCGCCGGCCACCACTGGCCGTGGCAGGTGGGCAGATCGACGCAGGCCACCGCCGCATAGTTGCTGCTGACCCAGCCGCCGAGGGCGATCTGCCCGATCAGGGCGAGCAGCGCCAGCGCCGCCAGCACACGCAGGTGGCGCAACACGCCAGCCAGCGGCGGCAGCGCACCGGACAGGCGCAGGGTGAGCAGGAACAGCAGACCGAGGGTGGCGAAGCCGCCGAGCAGATGGGCGGTGACCACCTGCGGCCACAGCTTGAGGGTCACCGTCCACATGCCGAACGCCGCCTGCAGCAGCACCAGCGCCAGCAGGGCCAGCGGCAGCTTCAGCGGTTGTCCGGGAATCTCGCGACGGCGTAGCGCCTGCACGGCGAGCAGGAGGATCAGCAGGCCGAGGCTGCCGGCGAAATAGCGATGGACCATCTCGTTCCAGCCCTTCTCCGCCTCCACCGGGGCATCGGGGAAATGCCGCTCGGCATGGGCCAGCTGCGCCTCGCTCCGCGGCACGCCGAGAAAGCCGTAGCAGCCCGGCCAGTCCGGGCAGCCAAGGCCTGCGTGGGTCAGGCGGGTATAGGCACCGAGCATGACCACCAGCAACGCCAGCACGGTGGCGCACAGGGCGAGCCGGTAACCCGGTCTTCTTGTGGTTGTCGCCATGGCAGATCCTCCCCCCGGATTCCTGCACAGCCGGTAAAGCAGTCTCGGGTGAAGGCTCCCGCCTTTTCCGCACATTCACCCGTCGTGGCGGCGAGGTGAGTGGTTCGTTGTTTTTCCATCGCCTGTGTTGAATCTAGCAGGCGCCCGGCAAACCGCCCGTCCGCTCAGCCAATCTGCGACAGCTTGAGCAGATAGCGCAGGTCCTCGAGGATCTGCTTGCCGTTGCTGCCGGCGCCGTAGCGCAGGACCAGATTGCCGTGGGGGTCGACGATCCACAGCTGCGCGCCCGCCTTGGGCTCGGGATAGCGCTCGACGTCCAGCGCCAGACGCTGCAGCTGAGGATAGCCCGCGCGCAGCTCGGCGTCGTAGTCGGCCGGCAGTGCCGCCCCGTGGGCTAGGGCATGCCCGGCACGGCCCACCTCGCGATTGAGGCCGATGTGGATCTGCCGCGCGAGGTAGACCAGCGCCCGGCAATCGGCGCCGCAGTCGTCGGCGCTGGTCACCAGCAGCTGCCAGCGGCGCGGCTCGTCGCCGGCCTCGATACCCCAGCTGCCCGCCACGCCGAGGTCGCTCGGGGTCTGCCCGGTGGCGATCAGCTCGCCGTGATAGCTGCGCGTCTGCGGCACCCAGAACTGCCAGCGGTACATGGCGCTGGCCAGCAGCATGGGGCCTATCACCACGGCCAGCAGGCCGAGCAGCTGCCAGCGTCCGCGACCCTGCCGCCGCGGCAGCGGTTCAAACGTCAGTGTGGAACCCATAGCGCCTCTCCCTTGACTGCTTCACGCCCAACCACAGATACAAGCCCAGCAGGGTCGCCGCCAGGGCGAACCACTGCACCGCATAGCCCAGATGCTTTTCCGGTCCCACAGTTACTACCGCCCACTCGCCGACGTAGCTGGCCGGACCGGGCGCCAGGCGCAGCTCGGCGGCCAGTCCGTCGCGGCCCAGTTCGCGCCACAGCGCCGGCGCATCCACGGCATTGACCAGCCGCGGCCAGCCCTCGCCCGGGGCGCCGTCGCCGAGCAGGAAGGCCTCTCCCGCCGGCCGGTGGACCGTGGCCATCAGCTGCAGCTCGCCTTGCGGGGTATCGAACGCCGGCGGAATAGCCCGCTGCGGCCAGGGCAGCCAGCCACGGTTGACCAGCACCCAGCGTCCGCTGGGGCGGTCGAGAAACGGTTGCAGCAGCTCGATACCGACGCGCCCGCCGCGCTGGCGGTTGTCCAGCAGCAGGCTGTATTGGTCATCGAACTCGCCGATCAGGCGCACGCGGCGAAAGGACTGCTCGCCCGCGGCCTCCAGCTCGACCAGCTCCAGCGCCGGCTCCTGGCTGCGCGCGGCCTGCTCGGCGAGCAGCACGCGCTTGTCCTCGGCGCGTTGCAGCTGCCAGAAGCCGAGGCCCAGCAGCAGCGGCAGCAGGACCAGCACCAGCAAGGTCGGCAGCAGCCCCGGGCGAAAGCGCGACACTCGCGGGCGGACGGCAGGCACCGACATGCTCACGCCTTCACAGCACGTAGACGAAGACGAACAGGCCGACCCACACCACGTCGACGAAGTGCCAGTACCAGCTGGCCGCCTCGAAGCCGAAGTGCTGCTCCGGCGCGAAATGCCCACGCAGGATGCGGATCAGCATCACCAGCAGCATCAGCGCGCCGATGGTGACGTGGGCGCCGTGGAAGCCGGTGAGCATGAAGAAGGTGGCACCGTAGACGCCTGAACTCAGGGTCAGATCCAGTTCGGTGTAGGCATGCACGTACTCTTCGGCCTGCAGCACCAGGAAGGCCGCGCCGAGCAGCACGGTCAGCGCCAGCCAGGCCTTGAGCGCGCCGCGCTTGTCGTGGCGCAGGGCATGGTGGGCGAAGGTCAGGGTGAAACTGGAGCTGACCAGCAGCACGGTGTTGATCAGCGGCAGGTGCCAGGGGTCGATGATCCCCTGCGGCGCCGGGTAGGCCTGCGGGTCGGGGTTGGCGAGCAGCGGCCAGCTGAACTGGAAGTCCGGCCACAGCATGGCGCTGACGCCCTTGTCGCCGACACCGTCCAGCCAGGGGCCGACGAACACCCGCAGATAGAACAGCGCGCCAAAGAAGGCGGCGAAGAACATCACCTCGGAGAAGATGAACCAGCGCATGCCCCAGCGGAACGAGCGGTCCATCTGCCCGCTGTACAGGCCGCTGCGGCTCTCGTGGATGACGTTGCCGAACCAGCCGAACAGCATGTAGGCCAGCAGCAGGGCGCCGACGAAGAAGATCAGCGGGCCGACCGAGTCGGCGCGCGCGGCCTTGAGGTCGTTGAACCAGGTGCCGAGGCCGAACACCGTGACCAGCAGGCCGATGCTGGCGATGATCGGCCACTTGCTCTGTTCCGGGACGTAGTACTGCTCATGAACCTGGTTCTGCTCGTGGCTCGCCATGCTTGTTCTCCTCGACCGTGCCGGCGGCGCGGCCTGCTCGCTGCGTTGGGTGCGTCCTGCGCACCGTGGTCCTGTCCGGATGGCTCCCCGTCAGTTGGCGGCGTGCTGCGCCAGCGGCGGCTGCCGTTCGCTGATGTCGAACAACGTGTAGCCCAGGGTGAGGTGGCGCACATCGGCCGGCAGGTCGCGGTCGACGATGAAGCGCACCGGCATCTCGATGCGCTCGCCCGGTTGCAGCACCTGCTGGGTGAAGCAGAAGCACTCGGTCTTGTGGAAAAACGCTGCCGCCTTCGACGGCGCCACGCTGGGGATGGCCTGGGCGGTCATCGGCCGGTCCGTCGGGTTGTGGACGACGAACAGCATCTGGTTGCTGGCCCCGGGGTGCACGCTCAGCTCGTCCTGCTGCGGCGCGAAGCTCCAGACCATGCCGGCGGCGTTGGTGGCGAGGAACTGCACGCGCACGGTGCGCGCCTCGTCCACCTGCTGGCTGCCGCTGTACGCGCCGGCGGTCTTGCCGTTGATGCCGAAGGCCTGGCACATCACGTCGTAGATCGGCACCAGGGCGAAACCGAAGCCGAACATGACCGTCACCGCCAGCAGCAGGCGGAGAACCAGACGGCGGGTGTCGACGCTGTCGCTCATTGCCCTCTCCTCACGCCGGCCGCACTCAGTGCAGCCGGCTGCGCTCGTCGACTTCCGGCGGGGTCTGGAAGGTGTGGTAGGGCGCCGGCGAAGGCACCGTCCATTCCAGGCCATGGGCGCCGTCCCACGGCTTGGCCGCCGCCACCGGTCCACCACGCACGCACTTGATGACGATGAACAGGAACAGCAGCTGGGTGGCGCCGAACAGGAAGGCGCCGATGCTGGACACCATGTTGAAGTTGGCGAACATCAGGTTGTAGTCGGGGATGCGCCGCGGCATGCCGGCCAGGCCGACGAAGTGCATGGGGAAGAAGGCCAGGTTCATGCCGACGAAGCTCAGCCAGAAGTGCAGCTTGGCCAGCGTCTCGTCGTACATGTGCCCGGTCCACTTCGGCAGCCAGTAGTAGGCCGAGGCGAAGATGCCGAAGATCGCTCCCGGCACCAGCACGTAGTGGAAGTGCGCCACCACGAAGTAGGTGTCGTGGTACTGGAAGTCGGCAGGGGCGATGGCCAGCATCAGTCCGGAGAAGCCGCCGATGGTGAACAGGATGACGAAGGCCACGGCGAACAGCATCGGCGCCTCGAAGGAGAGCGAGCCGCGCCACATGGTGCTGGCCCAGTTGAACACCTTCACCCCGGTTGGCACGGCAATCAGCATGGTGGCGTACATGAAGAACAGTTCGCCGGTCAGCGGGATGCCGACGGTGAACATGTGGTGGGCCCAGACGATGAACGACAGGAAGGCGATGGCGCCGGTGGCGTAGACCATCGAGGTGTAGCCGAACAGCGGCTTGCGGCTGAAGGTGGGAATGATCGCGCTGACCGCGCCGAAGGCGGGCAGGATCATGATGTACACCTCTGGGTGGCCGAAGAACCAGAACACGTGCTGGAACAGCACCGGGTCGCCGCCGCCGGCGGCGCTGAAGAAGCTGGTGCCGAAGTGGATGTCCATCAGCATCATGGTCACCACCCCGGCCAGCACCGGCATCACCGCGATCAACAGGAAGGCGGTGATCAGCCAGGTCCATACGAACAGCGGCATCTGCATCAGGGTCAGCCCCGGCGCACGCAGGTTGAGCACGGTGGCGATGACGTTGATCGCGCCCATGATCGAGCTGATGCCCATCAGGTGCACGGCGAAGATGAAGAAGGTGACGCTCTCCGGCGCGTAGGTGGTGGATAGCGGCGCGTAGAAGGTCCAGCCGAAATTGGGTCCGCCACCCTCCATGAACAAGGTGCTGGCGAGCAGGCCGAAGGCCGCCGGCAGCAGCCAGAAGCTGAAGTTGTTCATCCGCGGCAGGGCCATGTCCGGCGCACCGATCATTAGCGGGATCATCCAGTTGGCCAGACCGACGAAGGCCGGCATCACCGCGCCGAACACCATGACCAGACCGTGCATGGTGGTCATCTGGTTGAAGAACTCCGGTTGGACGATCTGCAGGCCGGGCTGGAACAGCTCGGCGCGGATGACCATGGCCATGCTGCCGCCGAACAGGAACATGGCGAAGCTGAACACCAGGTACATCGTGCCGATGTCCTTGTGGTTGGTGGTCAGCACCCAGCGCATCAGGCCGCGGGCCGGGCCGTGGGCATGCCCGTGAGAGTCGATCACTGCGCTCATGTCCGTCACTCCTGTGCCTGCTTGAACGCCGCAATGTCCTGCGGCGTGACCAGGTCACCGACCTTGTTGCCCCAGGCGTTACGCTCGAAGGTGATGATCGCGGCCAGATCGACCTCGGACAGCTGTTTGCCGAAGGCGGCCATGGCGGTGCCGGGCTTGCCGTTGAGCACGATGGCCAGATGGCCTTCCTTCGGCCCGGTGGCGATGGCCGAGCCCTTGAGCGCCGGGAATACCGGCGGCATGCCTTCGCCGGTGGGCTGGTGACAGGCCGCGCAGTTGGTCTGGTAGGCCTGCTCGCCGCGCGCCATCAACTCGTCGAATGTCCACTCCTTGCCGGTCAGCTCCTTCTCCGCCAGCGCCACGGCCTTGCGCTCGGCCAGCCAGGCGGCATAGTCCTCGGCGGACTTGGCCTCGACCACCACCGGCATGAAGCCGTGGTCCTTGCCGCACAGCTCGGTGCACTGGCCGCGGTAGATGCCGGGCTGTTCGATGCGCGTCCAGGCCTCGTTGACGAAGCCGGGGATGGCGTCCTTCTTCACCGCCAGCGCCGGCACCCACCAGGAGTGGATCACGTCGGCGGCGGTGACCAGAAAGCGCACCTTGGCGCCGACCGGCACCACCAGCGGGTTGTCCACTTCCAGCAGGTAGTGCTCGTCCTTGGGTGCCTGGTTGTCGATCTGCGTGCGCGGGGTAGCGAGGTTGCTGAAGAACTCGACGTCCTGGCCCAGGTACTTGTAGTGCCACTTCCACTGGTAGCCGGTGATCTGGATGTCCAGGTCGGATTCGCTGTTGTCGTAGATATCGATCAAGGTGCGAGTGGCCGGCACCGCCATCAGCACGAGGATGACGAAGGGCACGATGGTCCAGAGGATCTCCACCCAGGTGTGCTCGTGGAACTGCGCCGGCTGCTGACCCTGGCTGCGCCGGTGCATGAGCATCGACCAGAACATCGCACCGAACACCACCACGCCGATGACCACGCAGATCCAGAAGATGGTCATGTGCAGGTCGAATACCGAGCGGCTGACCTCGGTAGCGCCCGGACTCATGTTCACGGCCCAGTTCGCCTGAGCTGGCAGGGTTGCCAGCCAAAGCGTGGCCCCCAGCCACAAACGCGGATGTCGCGACATTCCGGGTCCCCTTCCGTTCTTCTTATTCGTGCCGGCTTGTTGCCTGCAGCCAAGGGAAGGGACCACCAGACTACCCGCGGTCCAAATCGCCCCCTGCCCTGCTGGAACTCCCGCCGGTTCCATTCAGTGCCACCAGACGATCTGAGTATAGACAGGGTCCGGGGACTGGCAATTGCACCCGGCAAACCTTGCCGGGTGGCCAGCGGCTTGCGGGGATAAAGTCGTTAGCTTGTTACAGGTCAACTGGCGCAACAGGCGATATGCAACTATGTTGCGTGCAGTTCTCAACAACTACCGGAGCACCCCCTGCCATGAACATTGCCGCCCTGCGCGAACGCATCGATTCAGCCCTGCAACACGAAACCGAGCACGGGACTCTGGCCGCCGAACTCGCCGGCCGCATCGATGGCCTGCACCGGGCGATACGTCTGCCCTGCGCCGATGCGCCCGGCACCCTGCTGCGCTTCGTGCGCGCCTATGTCGACGAAGTGCCGGAGCTGGTGGAAGCGGCCGCGAGCGTGGCAACCGAGGCCGGCATCGATGCGCAGATCAAGCCGGTGCTGCGCCTGGCCGAGGAGTTCTTCCTCAATCCGCCGCAGATGATGGAAGGCCATGAAGGCCTGGAGGCGCTGCTGGACGAGGCCTACCTGGCCCATCGCCTGGTGGAGGAGGTCAACGACCGCTATATCGCCCATTTCGGCCAGCCGCTGATTCCGCTGGATACCACGGTGGCCAATCTGGTGGCTCACCAGCTGATCGGCGAGCCGTTCGCCAACCAGCTCGACGCGGCGGTGCACCATGCCAGCGAAACCCTGCTGGATCCGCAGATCTTCAGCAGCGAATCGGCGAACGTCTACCGCGCGCAGTTGACCAGCCCACAGCTGAGCGCCGCCTGGCACAACTGGCCGTGCCTGTCGCGCCAGCTGGGTGTCGAACTGCAGCTGAACCAATGACGAGGATGCCCCAATGCCGTGGGGCATCCTCCACCAGCCGGCCTCAGCCGTTGAAGCGCGAGCGCGGGGTAGCCATCGGCACCACCTCGCCATCGAGCGGCAGGAAGCGCCCGCTTTCCGCGTCATAGGCGATGATGGCGCTGGTCTCGATGTCGTAGACCCAGCCATGGATGAACAGCTTGCCGCTGGCCACCCGTGCCGCCACCGACGGGTGGGTCAGCAGGTGGTTGAGCTGGGCCACCACGTTCTCCTCGGTGAGCAGCTCCAGATGCTCCTGGCCGCAGTCGCAGCGGGCGAAATTCTGTTCCACCACCGTGCGCGCCACCTCGGCATGGCGCAGCCAGCCCTTTACCGTGGGCATGCTCTCCAGAGACTCGGGGTGGAGCACCGCCGTCATCGCCCCGCAGTCGGAGTGACCGCAGATGATGATGTGGCGCACTCCGAGGGCCACCACCGCGTATTCGATGGCGGTGGACACGCCGCCGTTCATCTGCCCGTAGGGCGGCACCACGTTGCCGACGTTGCGGGTGACGAACAGGTCGCCCGGCGAGCTCTGGGTGATCAGCTCGGGGACGATGCGCGAATCGGCGCAGGTGATGAACATCGCGCGCGGGTTCTGCGCGGTGGCCAGCTTCTTGAACAGCTCTTCCTGCGCGGGGAACACCTCGCGGCGAAAGCGCTTGAAACCTTGAACGATGCTGTCGAGGGCCTCGTCGGCACTTTCTCTCATTTCTTTCTCCTGCAACGGCTCTTTCACGATCAGATATCCGAACCTTCGTACGTCCACCCGGCTTGTGGCATGTGGACGCTTCACGAGTGTTGTAGACGACAGCGGCAGTCGCGGCGAAGTCACACTCTTTTGCTCGGACTTTGTAAGCGGATCGGGCAGAGCATGCCCACCCCTCACTCGCTGCGCAAGGCATCGACCGGATGCAGGCGCGCCGCCTGGCGGGCCGGAGCAAGACCGGCGAGGATGCCGATCAGCGCGGAAAGCAGCAACGCCAGCAGCAGAAACAGCGGCTGCGGGCGTAACGGCAGGTCCGCCAGCGCCAGATGCAGCGCACCCAGCAGCAGCGCCACCAGCAGCAGACCGAGCAGGCCGCCGGCCAGTGACAGCAAGGTCGCCTCGGCGAGGAACAGGCCGAGCACCTGGCGTGGGCTGGCGCCCAGCGCGCGCAGCAGACCGATCTCGGCGGTACGCTCGCCCACCGTGGTGGTCATGATGGTAAGGATGCCGACCGCACCGACCAGCAGGGAGATGCCGCCGAGCCCGGCCACCGCCGCGCTGAGGATGGCGAGGATGCGGTCGAGGCTGGCGAGCAGGTCATCCTGGGTGGTGAGGCTGAAGTCCTCGGCACCATGGCGCTCGATCAGCGTCTGGCGGATCTGCCGGGCCAGCGCCGCCGAGGTGGTGGCCGGACGGTACATCACGTTGATTTCCATCAGCCCCTCGCGGTTGAACAGACTCTCGGCCCAGTCCACCGGAATGTAGGCCACATCGTCGAGATCGAAGCCGAGCATCTGGCCCTTCTCCGCCATCACCCCGACCACGCGAAAGCGCGTGCCGCCGATGCGCACCAGCTCGCCGAGCGGGTTGGCGGCGCCGAACAGCTCGACGCGCAGCCTGTGGCCGAGCACCGCCTGCGGCGGCGAACGACCGTCACGCGGCGGCGGCAGGAACTGGCCAAGGGCCAGGCGAAAGCGCCAGGCCGCCGCCAGCTCGTGGCCGCTGCCGAGGATGTCGCTGCTGCGGCTGCGCGGGCCGAAGCGGATCGCGCCGCTGCCCTGGATGATCGGTACCACCGCCTCGATATGCGGCAGGCGGCGCAGGGCCTCGGCATCGGCGATGGAGAGCGGCCGGGCGCTGGCCAGCAGGCCGCCAATGCCGCCGGTCTGGGTGCGCCCGGGGTGGATGGCGACGATGCGGGTGCCGAATTGCGAGAAGGTATCCAGCACGTAGAAGCGCAGGCCCTCGCCGATGGCGGTGAGCAGCACCACCGCGGCGATGCCGATCGCCACGCCAAGCAGGGTCAGCACGCTGCGCAGGGGCCGCCCCAGCAGGGCGCCGGCGGTCAGCTGCAGGCCGTCGCGCAGGCGCATCAGCGGGCTCCCGGCGGGCGCAGCGCCGCCACCGGCTCCAGGCGCGCGGCGCGGGACGCCGGCAGCCAGGCGAACAGCAGGGCGACGCCGAACGCCAGCAGCAGTGCGCCAGCGCGTGCCCAGGCCGGCGCCGCCAGCGGCAAGTCCCAGAGCAGCCGGGCGAGCCACAGCAGCAGCTCGCCCAGCGCCAGGCCGGCCAACCCGCCGGCCAGGGCCAGCAGGCCGGCCTCGCCGACGAACAGCAGGCGCACCTGCGCCGGGGTGGCGCCGAGGGCCTTGAGCAGGCCGATTTCGCCGGTACGCTGGCTGACCGCGATCCAGGTCACGTTCATGATCAGCACCCCGGCCACCAGCAGGCTGACGGCGGCGATGCCGGCCAGGGCCAGCCCCAGCGCGCCGAGGATGTCGTCGAAGGCGGCGAGCATGGAGTCCTGGCTGATCAGGGTGACGTCCTCCTCGCCTTCGTGACGCTCCTTGATCAGGGCGAGGATCTGCCGCTTGCCCGGCTCCAGCTGTGCCGGGCCGCGCACCTCGGCGAACAGGCGGAACAGGCCCTCGCGGTTGAACAGCGCCTGGGCGCTGGCCACCGGGATCACCAGCAGTTCGGCGAAGTCCATGCCCAGCGACTCGCCGCGTTCCTCGAGAATGCCGATCACCCGGAAGCGGCGGTCGCCGGCGCGCAGCCATTCGCCCAGCGCCGGACGACTGCCGAACAGCTCGCGGCGCAGCGTGGTGCCGATCACGCAGACCGCTTCGGCCTGCTCCAGCGGCAGTTCCGGCAGCATCTGGCCCTGGCTGACGTCGAGCTGGCGCAGGGCGAAGAAGCTGCGGCTAGTGCCGAGAACGAAGGCCTCACGGCTGCGCCCTGCGCTGCTGACCTCGATCAGTCCGGCCTGCAGCGGCGCGACCCGGCGCACCGCCGGCAGGCGTGCAACCGCCTGGGCGTCCTGCAGGGTCAGGTCGCGCGGCGCCAGGCCAGTGAGCGGCGGCACCGCGCCGGTGGTTTCCTTGCGCCCGGGCAGGACGATCAGGGTATTGCGTCCGAGCAGGGAGAACTCGTCGAGGACGAAGCTACGCGCACCCTCGACCAATCCGGTAAGCAGGATCACCGCAAGCACGCCGATGCCGATCGCCAGCAGCAGCATCAGGCTGCGCGAACGGTGCCCGCGCAGGGCACCGAACCACAGGGCGACCGCATCGGCGGCGCGCATCAGGCCGCCCCGCCCTGCGCCGAGTCGGCGATGATCCGCCCATCCAGCATGCGCAGGGTGCGCGGCGCGCGGGCGCCGAGGGCGACGTCGTGGGTCACCACCAGCAGGGTCAGCCCCTCGCCATTGAGCTCCTCGAGCAGCTCCACCACCTCGGCGCCGGAGTGGCTGTCGAGATTGCCGGTGGGCTCGTCGGCCAGCAGCAGCGCCGGGCGCATGACCATCGCGCGGGCGATGGCAACCCGCTGGCGCTGCCCGCCGGACAGCTCGGCCGGGCGATGCGCGACCCGATCGCCCAGGCTCAGGCGCTCGACCAGCTCGGCACTGCGTCGGCGGCGCTCGCCCGGCTCGATGCCAGCCAGCAGCATAGGCAGCTCGATGTTCTCCAGCGCAGTCAGGCGCGGAATCAGATGGTAGGACTGGAACACGAAGCCGATGTGCCGGCTGCGCAGGGCGGCGCGGCGCACCTCGTCGAGGCCGGCGGTGGGCTCGCTATTCAGCCAGTACTCGCCGGCATCCGGCGCATCGAGCAGACCGAGCACGTTGAGCAGGGTCGACTTGCCCGAGCCGGACGGCCCCATCACCGACAGATACTCGCCGGCAGCGACCTCGAGATCCACCGCATCCAGGCCCATCACCCTCTGTTCACCGAGGTGAAAGCAGCGAGTCACCTCGCGCAGGCGAATCATGGTGGCGACTCCACCGGGGTCACCGCCACACCGTCGCCCAAGCCCTCCTGCTCGAGGCTGGGCAGGATGCGCTCACCTTCGGTAAGCCCCGCACGCACCTCGGTCCAGCGCCAGTTGGCCAGCCCGGCGTCCACCGTCTGCGCCCGCAGCACCCCGGCCTCGGCGTCGTAACGCAGCACCTGGCGGCCCTCCAGCAGGCTCTCGCTGGGCACCCGCAACACGCCCTCGCGCTGCTCGACGAGAATTTCCACGTCGGCGCTGTAGCCGGTGAGCAGGACCACCGCGGGCGGCGGCTCGACAAAGCGCACCTCGATATCGACGGTACGAGCCTGCTTCTCCAGATCGCGGACGAAGGGCGCGATGCGCGTCACCGTGCCGGCGAAGCTTTGCCCACGGAAGGCGTCCAGGCTGATGCGCACCGGCAGCTCGAGGCGCACGCGGGCGGCATCCACCTCGTCGATCGGCGCCTCGACGTACAGGCAGCTGTCGTCGATCAGGTCCACCGCCGGCGGGGTGGGAATCCCCGGCGGCGAGGGGGTGACGAACTCGCCGACCTCGCCGTTGATCTCGGCGACGATCCCGGCGAACGGCGCGCGCAGACTGGCCTGGTCGAGCAGGGCGCGCTGCAGGGTAAGCGCGGCCTCCGCCTCGCGGATCTGCACGGCTCCGGCCTCGCACAGCAGCTGCGACTGACGAGCCTGGTTCTCGGCCTGATCAAGGCGTTGCGCAGCCGCCAGCTGCCGTGCCGCAAGCTGGCTCAGGCGCTGGACCTCGCGGCGATCCAGACCCGCCTGCGTGCAGCGTTGCTCCCGGGCATTGCGCTGCACCTGCAGGCGCGCCTCAGTCTCGGCCAAGCGCGCCTTCAGGTCGTCCTGGCGCAACTGCATCAGCAATTGGCCAGCCACCACCCGGTCACCCTCGTTCACCAGCCGCGCGCTCACCGGCGCACCGAGCTTGAACGACAGTTGCGAGCGGCGACAGGCCTTGAGCGTGCCGGCACGACTATTGGCGACCAGCGCCTCCACCGTCCCGCGCTCCACCGGCCACAGCGTCACCGGCAATGGCTGCGGCCGCTGCCACCACCACAGCAGCGCTCCGAGGGCCAGAATAAGCACGGTCCCGATCAACCACTTGCGCATGCCCCGCTCCACCGTTGCCCGTCGCCTTCAGGGTAGTCGGCGAGGCTGCTGGCTGACGGACGAGTGAGCGGCAGGGGACCGGCAGCGCCTTTGAAGGGGCGGTGGCCGGACAATGCAGCCCGGCCTGATCCGAGGTTGGCGTCCAGCTACCTCGCGGGAATAATGGGCCATTCGCCTCATAAGGAACGCTCGCGTGACTCCAGCCACCGCTCCCCACATCAGCCGCACCCAATTCGACGAGCTACCCTGCTGGCGGGTACAGACCCCGCAGGCCGAGCTGCTGATTGCCGAACAGGGCGCACAGATTCTGCGCTACCAGCGCCTTGGCGAGCCGCCGCTGATCTGGCTCAGTGAACAAGCCACCGGCCAGCATGGACAATCGGTACGCGGTGGCGTGCCGGTGTGCTGGCCCTGGTTCGGCGATCTGGCGCGCAATCCCGCCCCCCTGCTCGCCCAGTACCGCGGCGACGCCGCCCCCTTCCACGGATTGGTACGCAATCTTCCCTGGGAGTGTCGCGAGAGTGTGATTGACGGAGATGAGGTGCGCCTGCTGTTCGCTTGTCCGCAACCCGAGGACGGGCTGCCCGGCTGGCCACATGCGGTCGACGTGGCGCTGGAAATCCGCCTCGGCGCACGCCTGCAACTGACTTTGCGCAGCCACAACCGCGGCCAGCGCCCGGTGTGGATCAGCCAAGCGCTGCACAGCTACTTTGCCGTCAGTGATATCCGCGACGTAAAGGTGCGCGGCCTTGAGGATTGCCGCTATATCGAGACCCTCGACGCGTGGCGCGAATGCCGGCAGAACGGCGCGCTGCGCTTTGCCGGCGAGACCGACCGCATCTACCTCGAGCTGCCCGCACAACTGGAACTCCATGACACCGGCTGGCAGCGCAAAATCTGCCTGCAGAGTCGGCAGTCCCACTCGGCAGTCCTGTGGAACCCCTGGATCGACAAGGCTCAGCGCCTGTCCCAGTTCGCCGAAGACGCCTGGCAACACATGCTGTGCATCGAGACCGCCAACGTCTGGAACGACTGCGTGCAACTCGCACCGAACGAGAGTCACGGCCTAGATCTGACTTTGTGGAGTGAAGCGATCAAGGCAGAGAAGTGAGTCGCGACCCTTCGCCTGCCGCTCTACGACGGGCATGAGTCCTGCGCCGGAGCTCATGCCCAACTGGGCAGCGGACTTTGAGGAGCGCAGGAGAGGCCGCCCGCGCAGCAGCCAGTTTCCCTGCACCGAAAAGCCGAAACCCCGACCAGCGTGTGCTGATCGGGGTTTCTGTATAGGTGCTTGACGATGACCTACTCTCACATGGAGAAGCTCCACACTACCATCGGCGATGCGTCGTTTCACTGCTGAGTTCGGGATGGGATCAGGTGGTTCCAACGCTCTATGGTCGTCAAGCAATTTGTTGGGGAATCGTTTTGAGTCGCTTCCCCTAATTGGGTATGTGATATCGGTGTATCTTCGGTAATTTCACGCGTTCTTGCAAGCTTTCGGCCTGTCACACGCAAACAACAAATTGTTTGGGTGTTATATGGTCAAGCCTCACGGGCAATTAGTACTGG
>NZ_FNZE01000017.1 GCF_900109175.1 Pseudomonas linyingensis
CGCTTGGCGGTGGCGATCGCCTGCAGGCCGGCGACGCCGGCGCCGAGCACCAGCACGCGGGCGGCCTTCACCGTGCCGGCGGCGGTCATCAGCATCGGCATGAAGCGCGGGTAGTGGTGGGCGGCGAGCAGCACCGCCTTGTAGCCGGCGATGTTGGCCTGCGAGGACAACACGTCGAGGCTCTGCGCGCGCGAGGTGCGCGGCGCCGCCTCGAGGGCGAAGGCGGTGATGCCGTGTTCGGCCATGCGCGCGATGTTGGCGGCGTCGAACGGGTTGAGCATGCCGACCAGCACGGCGCCGGGCTGCATCATGGCCAGTTCGGCGGCGTCGGGGGCGGCGACCTTGAGCACCAGGGCGGCGCCCAGCGCGGCGGCGGCGTCGCCGAGGTGGGCGCCGACGGCGGCATAGGCATCGTCGGGGATGCTGGCGGCAACGCCGGCAACGCTCTGCACGATGACCTGGTGGCCCTGGGCGACGAGTTTCTTCACCGTTTCCGGCGTGGCGGCCACGCGGGTTTCCCCGGCGTGGGTTTCGAGCGGTATGCCGATATGCACGTCAAAGCTCCTGTTTGAGATTCGCAACTCCGCGTGAAGCAATGCGGATAGCTATCGGTGGTTGCAGTGTTGTGGCTGCTGGCGCGGTGTGGCGCCGCTGAGATTCTTGTTTAAAAACAAACACACATGTTTTAATTGGATCATGCCGGTGAAATGTTGCCCTTGGCAACACGCAAGATCGCATACGGCAGCTGCATTTCTGCACAGGAGTCAGGTATGGACTGGGACAATCTGCGTTATTTCCTCGAGCTGTCGAGGGCGGGCAAGTTGACGGCTGCGGCGCGGCATCTGGAGGTCGATCACACTACGGTTGCCCGCCGTGTCCAGGCGTTGGAGAAGAGTTTGGGGCGCCCGCTGTTCATCCGCAGCGGCAGCGGTTACCAGTTGGCTGAGTCGGGGCGGCGCCTGCTGGCTCAGGCAGAAGCGATGGAAAGTGCGTTCCTGGCCATTGAGAAGGACGAGGGTGAGAGCATTGCCGGCGGGGTGTCCGGCAGCGTACGGATCGGCGCCACCGAAGGATACGGCGTCGAGCTGCTGGCCGGTCAGCTGGCGAAGTTGTCCAGGCACCACCCTAGCCTGAGCATTGACCTGCTGGCGGTACCTCGCATGGTGCGTCTGGCACGCCATGAGGCCGACATCGTGATCACCCTGGAGCGCCCGGAGCGCGGTCCCTACATCATCACCAAGTTGACCGACTACACCCTGCGGCTGTACGCGGCGCCGGAGTACCTGGAACGCCAGCCGCCGATCCGCAGTCGCGAGGATCTGCGCGAACACACCTTCGTCAGCTATATCGAGGACCTGCTGTACAGCAAGGAGCTGCATTACCTCGACGAAATCGGCAAGCCGAAGCAGATAGCCTTGCGCAGCACCAGCATCCTGGCCCAGCAGAAAGCGGCGATTGCCGGAGCTGGCATCGCGATCCTGCCGAGCTTTGCCGCGCGCAGTGAGGAGCGCCTGGTGGAGATTCTCGCCGACGAGGTGGAGTTCGTGCGCACGTTCTGGATGCTGATGCCGGTGGAGGGCAAGGATCTTGCCCGCATGCGGGTGACCTGGGATTTCCTGCGCGAGATGGCGCAGGAAAATCAGGATGTGATGATGGGGCGTTAGCAACGCCCCGGTGGGGGAATGACGGTCAGGCGCGCAGACTCTCGCCCAGCGCCGGGACGGCCTCGAACAGGTCGGCGACCAGACCGTAGTCGGCGACCTGGAAGATCGGCGCCTCCTCGTCCTTGTTGATCGCGACGATCACCTTGGAGTCCTTCATGCCGGCCAGGTGCTGGATAGCGCCGGAGATGCCGACGGCGATATACAGCTGCGGCGCGACGATCTTGCCGGTCTGGCCGACCTGCATGTCGTTGGGCACGAAGCCGGCGTCCACCGCCGCGCGCGAGGCGCCGACGGCGGCGCCGAGCTTGTCGGCCATGCTGTAGAGCAGCTGGAAGTTGTCGCCGTTCTGCATGCCGCGACCGCCGGAGACGATGATCTTCGCTGCAGTAAGCTCGGGGCGCTCGGACTTGGCGATTTCCTCGCCGACGAAGCGGGAGATGCCGGCATCGCAGACGCTGGTGATGGTCTCGATGCTGGCCGAACCACCTTCGGTGGCAACGGCGTCGAAGCCGGTGCCGCGCACGCTGATCACCTTGATCGCCGCGCTGGACTGCACGGTGGCGATGGCGTTGCCGGCATAGATCGGCCGCTGGAAAGTGTCGGCGCTGATGACCTTGATGATCTCGGAGATCTGGTCGACGTCGAGCAGGGCGGCCACACGCGGCAGCACGTTCTTGCCGGTGGTGGTGGCGGCAGCCAGCACATGGCTGTAACCCTTGCCGTCTTGCTCCTGAACAAGTTGCGCAACCTGTGGGGCGAGGTTCTCCGGCAACTGGTGGGCATAGGCGGCGTGGTCGGCGACCAGCACCTTGCCCACCCCGGCGACCTGGGCAGCCGCTTCGGCCACGGCGCTGCAGCCGGAGCCGGCGACCAGCAGATGGATATCGCCGCCGATCTGTTGGGCGGCGGCCACGGTATTGAGGGTGGCGGCAGCCAGGGCACTGTTGTTGTGTTCAGCGATTACCAGGATTGCCATCTCAGATCACCTTCGCTTCGTTCTTCAGTTTCTCGACCAGTTCGGCCACCGACTTGACCTTGATCCCGGCGCTGCGCGCGGCTGGGGCTTCAACCTTGAGGGTCTTCACGGTCGAGGCGGTGGACACGCCCAGCGCATTGGGAGTCAGCACGTCGAGCGGCTTCTTCTTGGCCTTCATGATGTTGGGCAGGGAGGCGTAGCGCGGCTCGTTGAGGCGCAGGTCAGTGGTGACGATGGCTGGCAGCTTGAGCGCGACGGTCTGCAGGCCGCCGTCGATCTCGCGGGTAACGTTGGCGCTGTCGCCGGCGACTTCGACCTTGGAGGCGAAGGTGCCCTGGGCGAAGCCGGTCAGCGCGGCGAGCATCTGGCCGGTCTGGTTGTTGTCGCTGTCGATGGCCTGCTTGCCGAGGATCACCAGCTGCGGCTGCTCCTGGTCGACCACGGCCTTGAGCAGCTTGGCCACGGCCAGTGAACCCAGCTCCTCGCCGGTCTCGACCAAGATGGCGCGGTCGGCGCCGAGGGCGAGGGCGGTGCGCAGTTGTTCCTGGGCGGCACTGGCTCCGACAGACACCACCACCACTTCGCTGGCGATGCCCTTTTCCTTGAGGCGCACCGCTTCTTCCACGGCGATCTCGCAGAACGGGTTCATCGCCATTTTGACGTTGGCCAGGTCGACACCGCTGTTGTCGGCTTTGACCCGGACCTTGACGTTGTAATCGACCACGCGTTTGACAGGGACCAGAATCTTCATGGGATTCCTCTTCTTATTGAGCAAGGCAGGCCCTCTGCGGCCTGTATGGAAATGGGCTTAAAGCTGGTAGTTGGCCAGTTCACGGGCGATCAGCAGGCGTTGGATCTCGCTGGAGCCTTCGTAGATCTGGGTGATGCGGGCGTCGCGGTAGTAGCGCTCCACCGGGTAGTCCTCCAGATAGCCGTAGCCGCCGTGGATCTGGATCGCGCTGGAGCAGACCTGTTCGGCGATTTCCGAGGCGAACAGCTTGGCCTGGGAGGCCTCGGACAGGCAGGGTAGCTCGGCGCTGCGCAGGCGGGCGGCATGCAGCACCATCAGGCGCGCGGCATTCAGGCGGGTGTGCATGTCGGCCAGTTGGTTGGCGATGCTCTGATGCTCGATGATCGGCTTGCCGAACTGCACGCGGTCGCGGGCATAGGCCAGCGCAGCCTCGAAGGCGGCACGGGCGATGCCCAGCGCCTGGGCGGCGATGCCGATGCGGCCACCCTCGAGGTTGGAGAGGGCGATGGCCAGGCCCCGGCCACGCTCGCCGAGCAGGTTCTCGGCGGGGATGTGACAGTCGCGCAGGGTTACCGCGCAGGTATCCGAGGCGCGGATGCCCATCTTGTGTTCGCTGCGGTCGACCACGAAGCCGGGGTTGTCGGTGGGCACCAGGAAGGCCGACAGGCCCTTCTTGCCCAGCTCGGGGTCGGTCACCGCAAACACGATGGCCAGCTTGGCGCGTTTGGCATTGCTGACGAACTGCTTGGCGCCGTTGATCACCCAGTGACCATCGCGCAGTTCGGCGCGGGTGCGCAGGTTGTGGGCTTCTGAACCGGCTTGCGGTTCGGTGAGGCAGAAGCAGCCGATGGTCCGGCCGCTGGCCAGCTCGGGCAGCCAGCGGTCCTGCTGCGCCTGGCTACCGTACTTGAGGATCGGGCCGCAGCCTACCGAGTTGTGGATGCTCATCATGGCGCCAGTGGCACCGTCGCCAGCGGAGATTTCCTCGACCGCCAGGGCATAGGCCACGTAGTCGACGTAGCTGCCGCCCCATTCCTCCGGTACCACCATGCCGAGCAGGCCGAGTTCTCCCATCTTGGCGACCAGGGCGTCGTCGATCCAGCAGGCCTTTTCCCAGGTTTGGGCATGCGGCGCGATCTCGCTGCGGGCGAAGTCGCGCGCCATGTCGCGGATCATGCGTTGTTCTTCGGTCAGTTCGATATCGTGCATCAGCGTTCTCTCTTATTGTCTGCTGATCAGCCTGCTCTGGCCGTCTTCAACCCGCCAGGCGTACCTTGCTCAGCGGTTTGAAGCCGGCAAAGAAGCGGTTGAGGTGCTCAGGGCTGACGGCGTCGAGGGTGGGCGGGTTCCAGCGCGGCGATTTGTCCTTGTCGACAAGGAGAGCGCGTACGCCCTCCATGATATCGCCGTTGGCGAACCACTGACGGTCCAGGTGCAGCTCGAGGGCGAAACAGTCGGCAAGGGGCAGAGTCCGACCGCGGCGCAGCATTTCCAGAGTCACGCTCATGGCCAGCGGTGAGCGGCTGTCCAGCAGCTTGACGGTTTCCTCCGCCCAGTCGACGAATTCGGGACGGCTTTCCGCCAGCAGGGCGGCGCGAATGGCCGGCAGGTCCGGCAGCGCGAAGTACTCGTCGATGGCCAGACGCCAGGCCTTGAGTTCCGCCCCCGGCATGCGGCTGGTGCCCAGGGTGGCCAGCAGGGTGCGCAGCGTCTCGCGCGGATGGGTATTCCAGGTCAGGTTGTCCAGGCAGCGGTCCAGCTCGGGAATCTGCTCGCTGGACAGGCACCAGTCGGCCAGTTCGCTGTACAGGGCATCGGCAGCGCGGATCTGGGTGCCGGTGACGCCCAGGTAGATGCCCAGCTCGCCGGGCAGCCGAGGCAGGAAATAGCTGCCACCCACATCCGGGAAGTAGCCGATGCCAACTTCCGGCATGCCCATGCGCACGCGCTCGGTGACCACCCGCATGCTGGCGCCCTGCACCAGACCCATGCCGCCGCCGAGGACGAAGCCGTCCATCAGCGCGATCAGTGGCTTGCCGTAGCCGTGGATGTACTGATCGAGGGCATATTCTTCCTCGAAGAAGGTCTGGTGCTCGCCGTCGCCGGCCCTGTAGCTGTCGTACAGCGCGCGGATATCGCCGCCGGCGCAGAAGGCCTTTTCGCCGTTGGCGCGCAGGACCACGGCAAGCACCTGAGAGTCCTGCTCCCAGGCCTGCAGCTGCCGTGCAAGCAGGCGGATCATCGGCAGATTGAGGGCATTGAGGCCCGCCGGCCGGTTGAGGGTCAGATGGCCGATACGGTTGCGGACTTCCGCCAGTACGGGCAGTTCGACGTCGCTCATGCTCAGTCTCCCTTGCGGTACAAGTCGATGATCGCCGAGAAGTCCAGGCTGCCATGCCCCTGCAGGCTGAAGCTCTGGTACAGCTGCTGGGCGAGGGCGCCGAGGATCACCGGCTGGCGGATCTGCCTGGCGGCTTCGCTGGCCAGGCCGAGATCCTTGAGCATCAGGTCGCTGCCGAAGCCGCCGCTGTAGCCGCGCGCGGCGGGCACGTTGTCCATCACGCCGGGGAAGGGGTTGTAGGTATCCGAGCTCCAGCAGCGCCCACTGGAGGTGTTGATGATGCCGGCGAGCACCTTGGGATCGACGCCCAGCGCCACGCCCAGGCTCATTGCCTCGGCGACGCCGATCATCGAGATGCCCAGCAGCATGTTGTTGGCCACCTTGGCGGCCTGGCCATTGCCGCTACCGCCACAGTGAACGATGTTCTTGCCCATGGCGGCGAGGATCGGCTGGGCACGCGTGAAGTCGGTGGTCTCGCCGCCGACCATGAAGGTTAGGGTGCCGGCCGCGGCGCCGCCGGTGCCGCCGGAAACCGGGGCATCGAGCATCGGGTTGCCGTGCTGGCGCGCGGCGGCGGCGACTTCGCGGGCGCTCTGCGGGTCGATGGTCGAGGAGTCGATCAGCAGCACGCTTGGGTGAACGTGGGCGAGCAGGCCATCGTCGCCGAGGTAGACGGCCTTCACGTGTGCCGCCGCTGGCAGCATGGTGACGATGACCTCGACATCGCTCTGCGCCAGCGCTGCCGGGGAGCTGGCGGCGCTGGCGCCGGCTTCGACCAGATGGGCGACCGAGGCAGCGGAAAGGTCATAGACGTGCAGGCGGTGGCCGACCTTGACCAGGTTGAGGGCCATCGGGCCGCCCATGTTGCCGAGTCCGAGAAATCCGATATTCATGATGAGTCCTCACGCATCCGGGCGGTTAGCGGTTCTTGAAGTTCGGCTTGCGCTTTTCGCTGAACGCAGCCATGCCTTCCTTCTGATCTTCGGTGGCGAAGGTCGAGTGGAACAGCCGGCGCTCGAAGCGGATGCCCTCGCTGAGGGGGATCTCGAAGGCGCGGTTGACCGCCTCCTTGGCCATCATGGTGATCGGGGCGGACATCTGGCTGATCTTCTCGGCGGCCTTGAGCGCTTCGTCGATCAGCTGCTCGGGCGCCACCAGGCGACTGACCAGGCCGCAGCGCTCGGCCTCCTGTGCATCCATCATGCGACCGGTGAGAACCATGTCCATGGCCTTGGCCTTGCCGATGAAGCGGGCAAGCCGCTGAGTGCCGCCAGCGGCAGGGATGGTGCCGATGGTGATTTCCGGCTGGCCGAACTTGGCGGTATCGGCGGCGATGATGAAGTCGCACATCATCGCCAGCTCGCAGCCGCCGCCCAGCGCGTAGCCGGACACCGCGGCGATGCTCGGCTTGCGGAAGGTGCTCAGGCGCTCCCAGGTGGTGGTGATGAAGTCGGACTTGTACACCTCCATGTAGCTCAAGTCCTTCATGGCCTTGATGTCGGCACCAGCGGCGAAGGCTTTCTCGTTGCCGGTGAGCACCACTGCGGCAACCTCGTCGTCAGTCTCCAGTTCGTCGAGCAGTGCGCTGAGTTCGGCGGTCAGTTCGGGTGACAGTGCGTTGAGTACCTGAGGGCGGTTGAGGGTGATCAGCGCCACCTTGCCGTGCATTTCCAGAAGCAGGTTCTTGTAGTTCATGACGGTATCCCTTGGCAGGCCACGGTCGGTTGGCGACCGTGGCGCGATTTTTATTTGAGGGTGATGGTGGTGTTGACCGGGCCGCCGACCTCGTCCTCGTCGAACCAGCGCGCGGTGACCGTCTTGGTCTGGGTGTAGAACTGCACCACCTGCTTGCCGTAGGGGCCCAGGTCGCCGAGCTTGGAGCCGCGCGAGCCGGTGAAGGAGAACAGCGGCACCGGCACCGGGATCGGCACGTTGATGCCGACCTGGCCGACGTCGATCTCCTCCTGGAAGTGGCGGGCCGCGGCGCCGGAGCGGGTGAAGATGGCGGTGCCGTTGCCGTTGGGGTTGGCGTTGATGATGGCGATCGCCTCATCCATGGTCGCGGCCTGCAGCACACAGAGCACCGGGCCGAAGATCTCTTCCTTGTAGATGGTCATGTCGGTGCTGACGGCGGAGAAAATCGTCGGGCCGACGAAGTTGCCGTCCTGGTAGCCGGCGACCTGCGGATGGCGGCCATCGAGCAGCAGCTCTGCGCCTTCCTGCACACCGCGCTCGATCAGGCCGTTGATGCGCTCCAGCGCCGCGCAGGACACTACCGGGCCGACGTCGGTGCCGGGCTCGCAGCCGGCGTTGACCTTGAGGGTCCTGGCCTTCTCGACCAGCTCCGGCAGCCAGGCCTGGGCCTCGCCGACCAGGATCACCACCGGCAGCGCCATGCAGCGCTGGCCGGCGGCACCGAAGGCGGAGCCGACCAGGTTGTTGAGGGTCTGCTGCTTGTGCGCGTCGGGCAGAACGATGGCGTGGTTCTTCGCGCCCATCATGCACTGCGCACGCTTGCCGTTCTGCGAGGCGCGGTTGTAGACGTGGGTGCCGACCTTGGTCGAGCCGACGAAGGACACCGCCTTGATGTCCGGGTGATCGCAGATCAGGTTGACCGCCTCGGCGCCGCCGTGGATCACGTTGAGCACGCCCGCCGGGATGCCGGCCTGCAGCGCCAGTTCGGCCAGGCGCATGGTGACCATCGGGTCCTGCTCGGAGGGCTTGAGGACGAAGGTGTTGCCGGTGGCGATGGCCATCGGGAACATCCACAGCGGGATCATCGCCGGGAAGTTGAACGGGGTGATGCCGGCGCACACGCCCAGCGGTTGCAGCAGGGTATAGGTATCGACGCCGCCGGCGACGTTGTTGGCCAGCTCGCCGAGCTGCAGGTTGCCGATGCCGGCAGCATGCTCGACCACCTCCAGGCCGCGGAACACGTCGCCTTCGGCGTCCGGCAGGGTCTTGCCCTGTTCGGCGGTGAGGATCGCCGCCAGCTCCTTCATGTTCTCGCGGATCAGCTGCTGGAACTTGAGGAAGATGCGGGCGCGGGCGCCGACCGGGGTCTTGCGCCAGGTCTTGAAGGCTTCCCTGGCGCTGGCCACGGCGGCGTTCATTTCCTCGGCGGTAGCGAAGGGCACACGGGCCAGCACTTCCTGGGTGGCAGGGTTAACGACATCGCGCCACTCGGTGGTTTGCGATTCGACGAACTCGCCGTTGATCAGCAGCTTGACGGTGGGGATGGAGCGGGTTGCGGTCATGGTCACCTCGCCTTTGCAGGCTTGCCTTGTTGTTGTTCTTGCCGGTGGTTGGCCGGACTGTTGAAGCAGGCTAGCAGTGGGAATTTGCGCAGTTCAATGGGGCTTTTCGCAGATAAGATCTGCAAAAATCCTCGTTCTCTGCCATTCGGGATCCAAAGCCGTTCATTTCGAGTGGCGGCAGGGCGGGGACAAGATTTTTTCCCCGGGAGGCTTGCGCATGAGGCAGTGAGGGGATAGCTTTAATAAAAACCTTCCTGTCGGTTTTTAAGTTGACCGCAGGGCGTGCAAGGTTTCCATCAAGCTGATGACAAAAATAAGAAAAGCGAGGATGCGTCCATGACGATTTCTGTCGGCTCATCACTGTCCAGCCAACCTGGCGGACAGCATCCGATCACGGCCGCGCCGATCGCCGCCAATCTTCCTGCTCGGCACTCACCTGAGCTGCTCCCAGGCACTCCATCACGACACTTCCTTTTTCTCGCTGACATGGACCGTTCGGTCCATGTCATGGGGTGGTAGTCCAGCGTTGGCTCCACCGTTGCTGTCCTGCGGGTCGATTCACCTGGGCGTTTGAAATCAACCTCTGGTGATTTCAAGGCCGGAAAGTGAGAAAGGCGCTTATAAAAACAAACGATCATGATGGTTTTATTCAGCCGGTGCGCTATGGTGTGCTGGCCCCTTGAGACTCGGAGGTATATGTGAACAAGAATAAGAAAACTATCGCTCGCAAGCTCAAAACTGCTCACGCCATGGGTGTCGTAGGCGGTGCGGTCATGGCGATGGCGGCGCTGCCGGCTGCTGCGATCAGCATCGATACCGGTAATCCGGATATCGCCGTGCGCTGGGACAACACCCTCAAGTACAACATCGGCTGGCGCATGGAGGGGCGCGACAACACTCTGGGAGATACTGCGGGCTTCAGCACCTCTACCTACTCACGCGACAAGGGCGATGTGGTGACCAACCGCGTCGACATCCTCAGTGAGTTCGACTTCATCTACAAGGAAGATCACGGCTTCCGTGTGTCGGCTGCCGGCTGGAACGACTTCGACTATGAAGACGATGTGCGGGTCAATCCCGACCTGGCGCGGCTGGGGCTGACCTCTCCTTACCCGAACAACAAGTTCACCAACGAGGTGGAGCGTTACAACAAGCGCTCCGGCGAGATTCTCGACGCCTTCGTCTTTACCAAGCTCAACCTCGGCGCAGTCCCGGTGAACTTCCGGGTCGGTCGCCACAACGTCTACTGGGGCGAGTCGCTGTTCAGCTTCGGCGACAGCATCGCCTATGGCCAGGGTCCGCTGGACCTGCGCAAGGCCACCGCAACGCCGGGCATCGAGGTCAAGGAGCTGTTCCTTCCGCAGAATCAGCTGTCTGCAGCCGCGCAGTTGACCGACAAGATCAGCATGGCCGCCAACTACTATATGGAGTGGGATCCGCACCGCTTCCCGGATGGCGGCACCTACCTGGGTGGCAGCGACGTCACCCTGCTGGGTGGCCAGAATCTGGGCCTGCCCTATGTTGGCGATGTGGATGGCGGGCCGAACAAGACGCCGGACGACAAGGGCAGCTTCGGCGTCAACGCGCAGATTCAGTCCGATACCCTGGGAGGCAACCTCGGCCTCTACTACCGCAAGTTCGATGACCGCATGCCCAATGTGGTGTTCGATCCGGCCAGCGGTGTGCTCTACAACGACTATGCCGAGGACGTGAAGCTCTACGGCCTGAGCTTCAGCCGCCTGCTTGGCTCGGTCTCGGTCAGTGCGGAAGTATCACGCCGCGAGGATACCGCCCTGGCCGGCAACGCCCGCGGCGATACCTGGCACGCACTGGTCAACGCGATCGCCTATATCGGCAAGACCCCGCTGTTCGACTCGGCTCCGCTGACAGCAGAACTGACCTACGTGAACCTGGACGACGTCAGTGACGCGACCAAGGCCCAGTTCGACGCCATACATGAGGACCGTGGCTGCACTCTGGGTACCAAGGGTGGCTGCGTCAGCGATGACGCCTGGGGCATGAACGTGGCGTTCACCCCCACCTGGTTCCAGGTGTTCCCCGGCATCGATCTGACCATGCCGATCAACTACGGCATCGGTCTCAAGGGTAACTCCCCGGCAGCGCTGGGCGTGGCTGAGGACGCCGGAGCCTGGAGCGTTGGCCTGGGCCTCGACGTCTATTCGCAATACAAGATCAACCTGACCTACAGCGACTACTTCGGTGAGGGCGTCACCGGCCCCAATGCCTTTGCCGGCGCCCCGGGCATCGGTGACAGCCAGCTGGTGGCGTTCAGTGGCAGCGAAACCCTGAACGATCGTGGTTGGCTGTCCCTGACGCTGAAAACCACGTTCTGATCTTGATGAGGCGGTCGCTGCGGCGACTGCCTCCTGTCTACGAGTCAAGGAAGTTGAGTTTTCGGCATCTGGACACAAGGTCGCGGCCCCTGCGGCCGACGGTTTGAGGAAATTCCTATGCGTGTCTTTGATCTTTGCGGATGCAGGGCGTTGGTGCTCGGCGTAATGCTGGCAGCGGCTGGGCCGGTGCTGGCCTTCCAGGATCCGACTGCGGTACCGGCTGCGAAAAGCGAGCGAATGCTCATGAGCCCGATGAGTGCCGTCACTCATGTCGGTAACCGTACCATCGCCGTTGGCCCTCGCGGGCACATCGCGGTATCCGAGGATGGTGGCAATACCTGGCGCCAGTCCGCGGTGCCGGTGAGCAGCGATCTGGTGGCAGTGTCCTTCCCCAGCGAGCAGCATGGCTGGGCGGTGGGTCATGGCGGCGTCGTGCTGCACAGTAGCGACGGCGGCGCAAGCTGGGAAAAGCAGCTGGATGGCAAGCAAGCGTCTCACTTGGTTCTCGACTACTACAGCAACACTGGCCCCGGCGCAGAGTTGCCGGATGCCTCCATGTTTGTCGATCGGGAGCAGGTTCTGATCGGCTTCGGCGGCACCCAGCCGCTGATGGCGGTGCACTTCGTCAATGAGCAGGTCGGCTACGTCGCCGGGCTGTTCAACCGGCTGTTCCAGACCCAGGATGGCGGCAAGACCTGGCAGCCCTGGCAGCACCGCGTCGACAACCCCAACGAACTGCATTTCTACTCGATGACCGCCGATGCTCAGGCGGTCTACCTGACTGGCGAGCAGGGCAGCGTCTGGCGCATGCGCCATGGCGAGGAGCGCTTCGTCGAGAAGCCGACCGGCTACGACGGCACCCTGTTCGGCGCGGTCAGCAATGGCCAGACCTTGGTGGCGTTCGGCATGCGCGGCAGCGTGTTCCGCTCGCGGGATGGTGGCGACAGCTGGGCGCGGGCCAAGGCCTACACCCAAGCGGGGATCTCCAGTGGCACCTTCCTGGCCGATGGTACGCTGCTGCTCGGCAGCCTATCCGGCGATGTGGCGCGCAGCGTCGACAAGGGCGAAACGTTCGAACCGGTCAAGCTTGCCAAGAGCATGCCCTTCTTCGGGCTGACCGTAACGCCGAGTGGCAAGGTCACTCTGGTGGGGGCGGCGGGTATCCAGAGCGAAGCCGTCAAGCTTGAAAACAAGAAAGACGCCGCCAGCGCGCTCGTGAACTCGAGTGTGAGCATTGGCAAACAGCGGGAGACCGGTCATGGCTACGCCAATTAACCAACCGAAAATGGAGGTCATCCGTGACCTCAAGGACTTCGACTCCCAGTCGGGCAGCCTGCTCGAGCGGATGATCTTCAACAACCGGCTGCTGATCGTGCTGGGCTGTCTGCTGCTCACGCTGTTCTTCGGCTACCAGTTGCGCGACCTGCGGATCGCCGCCAGCTACGAGAAGATGCTCCCGCAGAGCCAGGAGTACATCCGCAACTTCCTGGACAACCGCGCCGAGCTGCGCGGCATGGGCGACTCCATCCGCATCTCGGTGGAGGCGAAGGACGGTGACATCTTCAACCCGGAGTACCTGGCCGAGCTGGCGAAGATCAACGACGAGATCTTCATCCTGCCTGGCGTCGACCGGCCGTGGATGAAGTCCATCTTCACTCCGGTGGTGCGCTGGACCGAGGTGACCGAGGAGGGCTTCACCGGTGGTCCGGTGCTGCCCAACGACTACGACGCCTCGCCACGCTCGATCAATGACCTGCGCATCAATATCGCTCGCGCCGACGTGGTCGGCAGCCTGGTCGCGCTCGACTACCGCTCCAGCATGATCATCGTGCCGCTGATGAGCGCCGACGCCGAAGGTAAGCCGGTCGACTACGAGGCGCTGTCGCGCTCGATCGAGGAGATCCGCCAGCGCTACGCCTCGGGTCCCGACGCCAAGGTCAACATCTATGTGATCGGCTTCGCCAAGCTGATGGGCGACCTGATCGACGGGCTGATTCAGGTGATGATGTTCTTCGGCCTGGCGGTGGTCAGTGCCTTCTTCATCATCCTGTTGTACACCCGCTGCATCCGCAGCACCCTGCTGGTACTGGGCTGCTCGGTGATCGCGGTGATCTGGCAGCTCGGCCTGGTGGTGCTGTTCGGCTATACGCTCGACCCGTTCTCCATGCTGGTACCGTTCCTGGTGTTCGCCATCGGCGTCAGCCATGGCGCGCAGAAGATGAACGGCATCATGCAGGACATCGGTCGTGGCACCCATCGCCTGGTGGCGGCCCGCTACACCTTCCGCCGTCTGTTCCTGGCCGGCATGACCGCACTGCTGGCCGACGTGGTGGGCTTCGCGGTGTTGATGATCATCGACATCCCGGTGATCCGCGAGCTGGCGCTGACCGCCAGTATCGGCGTGGGCGTGCTGATCTTCACCAACCTGATCCTGATTCCGGTGATGCTCTCCTACATCGGCGTTTCGCCGAAGGCGGCCGACCGCAGCCTCAAGGCCGAACAGGCCGAGCTCGCCCCCAACGGTGGCAATCCGATCTGGGCTGGTCTGGCCCGCTTCACCGAGCGGCGCCTGGCGGTGGTGGCCATCCTCGGCTCGCTGGCGCTGGGCGCCTGGGGCTTCATGGAGTCGCTGAAGCTGCAGGTGGGCGATTTGGACGCCGGTGCGCCGGAACTGCGCCCGGACTCGCGCTACAACCTGGACAACGCCTTCATCACCTCCAACTACGCGATCTCCAGCGACATCTTCGCGGTGATGGTGAAAACCCCCACCGGTGGCTGCAGCAGCTATGAAACCCTGACCGAAGTCGACCGTCTGGGCTGGACGCTGGCCCAGGTGTCTGGCGTGCAGCGCACCGTATCCCTGGCCGATACGATCCGCACCTACACCGCCGGGATGTTCGAGGGCAACCCGAAGTGGGCGACCATCAGCGACAACCAGGGGATCATCGACGCGCAGATCAACAACGCGGTGTCGTGGAACTCCGAGTTCCTCAATACCAACTGCAACCTGACGCCGGTGCTGGCCTACCTGGCCGACCACAAGGCGGCCACTCTGGAGCGCATCCTCAATACCGCCAAGCAGTTCGCCGAGGAGAACAACACCGAGGACCGCCAGTTCCTGCTGGCCGCCGGCAACGCCGGTGTCGACGCGGCGACCAACATCGTGGTCAAGGAAGCCAACCGCAAGATGCTGCTCTACGTGTATGCGGCGGTGGCCCTGCTGTGCCTGATCACCTTCCGCAGCTGGCGCGCGGTGATCGTTGCCGTGGTGCCGCTGATCCTCACCTCGATCCTCGCCGAGGCGCTGATGGTGCATCTGGGCATCGGCATGAAAGTGGCGACTCTGCCGGTGGTAGCTCTGGGCGTGGGCATCGGCGTGGACTACGGCATCTACCTGCTCAGCACCCAGCTGGCCTTCCAGCGCGCCGGCATGCCGGTAGCCGAGGCCTACCGCAAGGCGCTGTCGACCACCGGCAAGGTCGTGGCCCTGGTCGGGGTTACCCTGGCGGCGGGTGTCATCACCTGGGTCTGGTCGCCGATCAAGTTCCAGGCCGACATGGGCATCCTGCTGACCTTCATGTTTGTCTGGAACATGCTCGGTGCGCTGATCCTGATCCCGGCACTGTCCCACTTCCTGCTGCAGGGCGAGTCCCGTCGGGTCCAGAAAGCCGCGGCGGACTATGCCCCCAATAACGACAACAACGCCATCGCTGGAGGCACCATCTGATGAACCGACTTCAAGACAAGGTTGCGCTGATCATTGGCGCCGACAGCCGGGACAACATGGGCCAGGAAATCGCCCGCCGTTTCGCTGAGGAGGGTGCGCGCTTGGTGATTTCCGGGCGCAACGAGGAGGAGATGGCGCGCCTGGCCGACGAACTCGGCGGTACCTGCCTGCGCTGCGATATCACCCGCAAGGGTGACCTGCGGGCGCTAGTGGCTCATGCCAAGGAGTGGGGCGGGCGCCTGGACGTGGCGGTCAACGCGGTGGGCTGGGGGCTGACCCAGGGCTTCCTGGAAACCAGCGAGGAGGAGTTGGAGCGGATGATCGCCCTGCAGTTCAAGGGCCCGTTCCAGTTCCTGCAGACCATGGTCGAAGGCATGGAGCAGGGTGGCTCGATCATCCAGATCAGTTCGGCGACCACCCGTGCGGTGATCGAGAACTACGCCGCCTACATCGGCACCAAGGGCGGCATCGACCATGTAGTGCGCTGCGTGGCCAACGAGTTCGGCAGCCGCGGCATCCGCGCCAACTGCATTTCCCCCGGCCTGACCGAAACGCCGATGACCGCCGAAGCCATGGCCACCCCGGGCGTGAACGAGTGCTTCACCAGCCGTTACCCGCTGGGACGCCTGGGTACCAAGGCCGACATCGCCGCCGCAGCGGTGTGGCTGGCCAGCGACGAGTGCTTCATGACCGGCGAGAACCTGCAGGTCAACGGCGGCCTGCTGCTGCGCGGCAATCCCACCGGCGCCGAGGTGGGTGCGGCCGTGCAGCGCGCTCTGGCGGCCAAGACTGGCGCCTGAGGAGATAACGCGATGAGTCAGACAGACATGGAAAACAAACAAACCGGAAGGATTGATTGTGTTCTGGTGGCGGCCGGCAAGTACCACGACATCGACTTTGCCCGGCTGGAACTGCTCAAGCTGCTGGGTGAAAACGAGCGCGTGCGCGTGCGGGTGTTCGAGGACTACGCGAATCTCGAGGCGATCCGCGAGGCAGCCTTCCTGGTCAGCTACACCTGCGAAGTGATCCCCAGTGACGAGCAGCAGGCAGCGTTGCGCGAGTGGCTGGAGCAGGGCGGCCGCTGGTATGCCCTGCACGGCACCAACTCGGTGTTGCGTTTCCTCGACAACGGGCTGGTCGACACTCCGGATTCGGCGCCGCAGTTCATGGAGATGCTCGGCTCGCAGTTCGCCTCGCATCCGCCGATCGGGCAGTTCCGGGTGGATGTCGCGCAGCCCGAGCACCCGCTGGTGGCCGGCATCGAGCCCTTCGAGGTGACCGACGAGTGCTACCTGATGGACATGAAAGCCGAGGTGGACGTGCTGCTGGACACCGGGTTCGAGGGCGAGACCCCGGGCTTCGTGCGCGACCGCTGGCAGTATGCGCGCCATCCAGTGCTCTACCTGCGCCGTCTGGGCAAGGGGGGCGTGCTGTACCTGACCCTCGGCCACTGCCGCGGCCACTACGACCTGCGTCCGCTGATGGACTTCTGGCCGCAGGTCGACCGTTGCGCCTGGGAGTCGCCGGTGTACTACGAACTGTTGCGTCGTGGCCTGAACTGGGCGGCGCAGCTGGAAAAAACCGAACAACAAGCCTGACCGCACAAGCATCTGCAGCGATCGAGAACAACAAGAGGAAGCGAACATGGAACTTGGACTGCGTGGCAAGAAAGTCATCATCAACGGCGGCAGCCGTGGTATCGGTCGTGCGGCACTGGAACTCTACGCCGACGAGGGCTGCGACATCGCCTTCTTCTCCCGTGATGCCAATCGCGTCGCCGAAACCGTGAAGGTGCTGGAAGCCAAGGGCGTGCGCGG
Source organism: Pseudomonas linyingensis (assembly GCF_900109175.1). GTDB lineage: Bacteria > Pseudomonadota > Gammaproteobacteria > Pseudomonadales > Pseudomonadaceae > Geopseudomonas > Geopseudomonas linyingensis. Next base: position 16,888 of record NZ_FNZE01000017.1, read on the forward strand.
TTTCGGCGATGCCTTCGACATGAACGACAGCGCCGCCTACGAGGCCTGGCTGAACAGTGCCGCAGAGCGCCTGGGCGGTTGCGATATCTTCATCCACAACGCCAGCTCCTCTGGCGCCCAGGGCACCATGGACTGGGAGATGAGCTTCCGTCTCGACATGATGGGCGCGGTCATCGGCTGCCAGACCCTGGAAGAGGCGCTGAGCGGCGGTGACGGCGGCTCGGTGATCCTGATGTCGAGCACCGCGGCGGTGGAAACCTTCATCTACCCGCAGGCGTTCAACGCTATCAAGGCGGCGATCATCACCTACGGCAAGCAGCTCTCCCAGCTGTGGGCGGAGAAGAATATCCGCGTCAACATGATCTCCCCCGGTCCGGTCGAATACCCGGGCGGCAACTGGTCGATGATCAAGGACGCCATGCCTGAGCTGTACGAAAAGACTCTCTCGGAAATGCCCTTGGGGCGCTTCGGCAAGGTGGAGGACGTGGCGCGCTCGATGCTCTTCCTCTCCAGCCCCATGGCCTCGTATATCACCGGCGCCAACCTGGTGATCGACGGCGGCTACACCAAGCGCGTGCAGTTCTGACCGGCTGGAGGCGCCTATGAAACTCTACAGTTCGATCGGTCCGAATCCGCGGCTGGTGCGGCTGTTCCTCGCCGAGAAAGGCGTAAAGCTGCCGGTTGAGGAAGTGGACATCATCGCCGGAGCGAACCGCCAGCCGGCCTTCCTGGCGCTCAATCCGGGCGGGTCCACGCCAGTGCTCGAACTGGGCGAGGGGCAGTGCATTGCCGAAACCACGGCCATCTGCGAGTACCTCGAGGAGCGCTTCCGGCAGCCAGCGCTGATCGGCGCCAACGCCGAGCAGCGGGCGCTGACCCGCATGTGGTGGCGACGGGTCGACCTGCAGGTAGTCCAGCCGATGACTGCGGGTTTTCGCGCCGCCGAAGGTCTCGCCCTGTTCAAGGACCGGGTGCCTTGCTATCCGGCGGTGGCGGACGAGTTCAAGGCGGCGGCCCGGGAGGGCCTGGCCTGGCTCGACCGCCAGCTCGGCGAGCAGCCGTTCATCTGCGGAGAGCGACTCACCGTGGTCGACCTGCTGCTGTTCAGCTTCCTCGAGTTCGCTGCCCAGGTCGGTCAGGGCCTCGACGGCGAGCGTTGCCCGAACCTGGCGCGCTGGCTGGACGGCATGTGCATGCGGGAAAGCGCCCGCAATACCCGCTAGGTGATACGCGGCGGGGACGCTCTTTCCCTGTCCGCACCTCAATCGATGGGAGTCTGTATGCGATTTCAGGACAAGGTAGTGCTGGTCACCGGCGCCGGTTCCGGCATTGGTGCGGGAGTCGCCCAGGCGTTTGCCCGTGCCGGTGCGCGGGTCATGCTGGCCGACATCAATGCCGAACAGGGGCAGCAATGCCTCGCGGCGATCGAGGCGGAAGGTGGGCAGGCGGCGTTCTTCCAGGTCGACGTCACCTCGGCGGCGCAGATGCGCGAGCTGGTCAGCGCCACCGTCAGCCGCTTCGGCCGTCTGGACATCGTCCACAACAACGCCGGAATCAGCGGCAGCAACGATTTCACCGCCGATATTGAGGAGGCCGAGTTCGACCGCGTGGTCGCGGTCAACCTCAAGGCGGTCTGGATGTGCATGAAGTACGCCATGGAGCAGATGCTCAAGCAGGGCGGCGGAGTGATCGTCAATACCGCCTCGGCCCTGGCGCTGACCGTGCTGCCGGGTTCGGCAACCTACAACGCGACCAAGCACGCCGTGGCCGGCCTGACCAAGACCGCTGCCGTCGAGTACGCCAGCCGCAACATCCGCATCAATGCCATCTGCCCCGGCGTGATCCGTACCGCGATGCTCAACAACCATCCGAATCTGGCCGAACTGGAGCCCAAGCTGGTGGCCCTGCATCCGATCGGCAGGCTGGGCGAGGTGGAGGAGGTGGTCAAGGCGGTGCTGTGGCTGGCCTCGGAGGAGGCTTCCTTCATGCACGGCAGCCTGGTCACCGTGGATGGCGGCTGGACGGCCCACTGAAGCGCTACACCGATTTCGTCCCATAGCAAAAATAAAAGCAGGACAAGCCAATGACACAGCACTCCCAGCAACGCGGCCATCAGGACGCATACGATTACATCATTGTCGGCGCCGGGTCGTCGGGCTGCGTGCTGGCCAACCGGCTATCCGCCGACAGCAGCAAGCGGGTGCTGCTGCTGGAAGCTGGCGGATGGGACAAGAGCCCGCTGGTGCACATGCCCAAGGGCATCGCCAAGCTGGTCAGCGACCCAAAGCATGCCTGGCACTTCCCGGTGCAGCAGCCACGCCTGCCGGACACCGAGTCGGCGGAAATGTGGGTGCGCGGCAAGGTGATCGGCGGCTCCAGTTCGATCAACGGGATGATCTATGTCCGTGGCCAGCCCGAGGATTACCACATCTGGGAGCGCGAGGCCGGTTCCGAGTGGGGCTGGGAGGCCATGAAGCAGGCGTTCCGCGCCATCGAGGACCATGAGCTGGGTGCCGACGAGCTGCGTGGCGCGGGCGGCCCGCTGCACGTCAGCGTCGGCAAGTTCCGCTACCCGGTCAGCGAAGCCATGGTCCAGGCCGGCGAGCAGATGGGGCTGCCCAAGGTCGAGGATTTCAATCGGGAGCATCAGGAGGGCGTCGGCTACTACGCGCATACCATCAAGAACGGCCGCCGTGTCAGTTCGGCCGCGGCCTTCCTGCATCCGGTGCTGGAGCGCCGCAATCTCGAGGTGAAAACCGGAGCGCTTGTTGATCGCGTGTTGTTCGAGGGGCGCCGTGCAGTCGGCGTGGCCTGCCGCATCGACGGTCAGGCGGTCGAGATCCGCTGCCGTGGCGAGGTCATTCTCTGCGCCGGCGCCATCCTCACTCCGAAGATCCTGCAGCTGTCGGGTATCGGCGCCGCCGAGCACCTGCGCCCGCTGGGTATTCCGCTGGTGGCGGAAAATCCGGACGTCGGGCGGCGCCTGCGCGATCACCTGGGCTTCCTGCTGCCGTTCCGCCTGCGCAACGACAAGGGCCTGAATGCCCGCTTCCAGGGCCTGGGTTTGGTGGGCAGCGTGCTGCAGTACTACCTCACCCGCAGCGGCCCGATGGCTACCGGGCCGTTCGAAGTAGGCGCCTTCTTCCGCACCCAGCCGCATCTGCCTCGTCCGGATGCGCAGCTGTACCTCAGCGCCTTCACCTATCCGCGCAGCGATGACAACTTCCCGGTGCCGGATGGCGTAGAGGACCAGCCGGGCCTGACCATCTACGGCCAGCTGCTGCAGCTGACCAGCGAAGGCACTGTCCTGCTGCAGTCGGCCAACCCGGACGACCCGCTGGCGATATCGCCGAACTGGCTGACCACTGCGGAGGACCGCCAGGCGGCCGTGGCCATGGTCAAGTACATGCGCCGCTATATGGCCCAGCCAGCTCTGGCGCACTACGTCGGCGAAGAGCTGGTACCGGGCCTCGGTTGCCAGAGCGACGAGCAGATCCTCGATCACTTCGTGCGCACCTCGCTGTGCGGTACCCACGCCATCGGCACCTGCCGAATGGGAACGGATGGCGGCTCGGTGGTGGACGAGCATCTGCGGGTCAGGGGCGTCGAGGGGCTGCGCGCCGCCGACTGCTCGGTAATGCCGGCCCTGGTGTCGGCCAATACCAACGGTCCGGCCATGGCCCTGGGCTGGCGGGCGGCCGATCTCATCCTCGGCGAGCGTGCCGTTGCTGCGCGCGACGCGGCGGAGCTTGCGCCCAAACAGGCCGTTTCAGCGCTGTAGCTTGCAGGTATAAAAACAGGCTATTGTGTTTTTTAGATTTTGGCTCAGGAAAGCCGATCTCATCCGGGAGAAAAGAATGGAACAAGTAAAAAAAATCCATAACCGGGTCGCAGCGCGCCTGCTCGATCATGTCCGTAACCGCACCACTGACCAGGCCGAGGGCCTGATGCGCGTGTCGTCGGCCAGCTACACCGACCCTGAGCTCTGGCAGCGCGAGATGGAGGTCATCTTCAAGCGCCTGCCGATTCTCGCCGCGCTGTCCGCGGAGATTTCCCAGCCCGGCCACTACAAGACCCTGGACCTGCTGGATACGCCGATCCTGCTGACCCGGCTGCGCGACGGCAGCGTGCGGGCCATGCTCAACGTCTGCGGCCACCGCGGCATGAAGCTGGCGGAAGGCAAGGGCAAGTGCGACAAGTTCGCCTGTCCCTACCATGCCTGGCTGTACGGCAACGACGGCAACCTGCTGCGCATCGCCGGCGAAGACAGCTACGGTGAAGTGGAGAAGGCCAGCTTCAAGCTCAAGCAGCTGCCGGTCTACGAGCGTGGTGGGATGATCTTCGTCGTCCTCACCGCGGGGCTGGAGGTGGACTTCGAGGGCTTCCTCGGCGGGATGATCGAGGACATCGAGGCGCTGGGCTTCGCCGACTGGCACTACTGCGGCAACCGCGAGATTCATGGCGCCAACTGGAAGGTCGCCTATGACGGCTATCTCGAGGGCTACCACTTCGCCGCGGCGCATCCCGAGACCATCCACGCGCGCACCTTTTCCAACCTGGCGGCCTACGACAACTACGGGCCGCACCAGCTCATCGGCTTCGCCCAGAAGGCCATGGAGGAGAAGCTCGGCCAGGTGCCGCCGGATGAGCTCCATCTGCATGAAAACAACGGCTACGACTTCATCCGCACCCTGTTCCCCAACGTGTCGATCTTCGTCGCACCGGAAATCACCCAGATCGCCCAACTGATCCCCGGGCCGGGCGTCGGCGAGAACCGCACGGTGCTGCATTTCATCCAGCGCCAGGCGCCGCAGAGCGAAGAGGAGCGCCAGGCCAACGAGCAGATGATGGACTGGCTGCGTGGCGTGGTGGACAGCGAGGACTACCAGCTGGGGCTCAAGGTGCAGGAGGGCCTCGAGTCGGGCGCCTTCGAATACATCACCTTCGGTCGCAACGAGCCGGGCAACCAGCTGTTCCACCGCACCCTCGATCACTACCTGAGCGAAGACGCTGCCCAGCGTCTGGTTGCCGAGCTTGGCAGCAAGGATGCTGCCAAGGCTGGCGCCCATAGCGAAGGTGATCGGCTGGTAGTCGCCAAGGGCTGAGTGACCGCCTGCTCCCGCACCTAGCGGGAGCAGGCTTTGCTTGTCGACTGCGCTTGTCCGGGAATGCCGGACGTAGGCCGCATATAACCTCGCTGGTCGATAGAGCCGGCACCTTTTGCGTCATTGGCCGGATGCCTGGCGGAACGGGTCCGGCTCATCTCCTCCTCTTTCCTGGAACAGGTGACCTGCCATGGACGAGCCTGCCGTCGATCTGATCGCCTGCTACTGGACGCTGGCCGGTCCCTATGTGTTCGGCGAGCAGGACCAGAGCCCGTGGAGTTTCCGCGAGCGCGTGGAGGCTGCCGCACGGGCCGGCTACACCGGCTTCGGCATCAAGCAGGCCGACCTGCGCGAGACCTTGAGTCGCTACAGTTTCGCGCAGATGCGCAAGATCTTTGCCGACAACGGCATCCGCTACCTCGAGCTGGAGGCCCTGTTCGGCTGGTACTCCACCGGCGGCGAGCGGGCTCGCTCGGATGCGGATCGCAACCTGTTGCTGCAGGCCGCGTCCGAGTTGGGGGCGCACCATGTGAAGGCGGCCGGTGACTTTGACGGACGCCCGGCGGTGGTCGAGCACATGCGCGACGAGTTCCAGCTGCTGGCGCGCCAGGCGCTGGATGCCGGCACCCAGGTCACCCTGGAACCCATCGTCATTTCCAGCGTTCCCGATCTCGACACGGCCCTGCAGGTGCTTGGCGAAAGTGCCGGTGCCGGCGGAGGCCTGATGCTGGATAGCTGGCATGTGACCCGCGGCGGGATGAGCCTCGCGCAGATTGCCGCGTTACCCGCCGGCTGTATCGGCGGAGTCGAGCTGGATGACGGGACGTTGCAGCCGGTCGGCAGCGAGCTGGAGGACACCCTTAATCGCCGTCGTCTGTGCGGGGAAGGGGAGTTCGATCTGCACGGATTTATCGGCGCGGCGCGGGCGGCAGGTTACCAGGGCCCCTGGGGTGTCGAGATCATCTCCGCGGAGCAGCGCGCGCGCTCCCTGCAGGATGCCGCGCAACTGTCCTGTCAGGCGGCCGCGGCGCTGTTCGGCTCATCGGGCTGTTGACGCGCGGATTGCTGCCCTGGCAAGCGGCTCATTCCGGCCGCCTGCCAGGAGACGGCATCAGTACTTGTACGACTGACCACCGTCGATCGGGATCACCGCCGCGTTGATGAAGGTGGCCTCGCTGGACAGCAGAAAGGACACCAGATTGGCGACCTCCTCGGGCTTGCCGAAACGCTTCATCGGGTTGACGCTGACAAACTCGGCGCCAACCGCCTCCCAGTTGTCGCCGCCGATCTGCTTGAGCGAACCCTCGACCATGGGCGTCATGATCGCGCCGGGGGCAATGGCATTGATGGTGATGCCGTATTGCCCGTATTCGACCCCGGAGTTGCGGGTCAGGCCGACCACGCCGTGCTTGCTGGCGGCATAGCCGGACTGATTGCCGATGCCCCGGATGCCGCCAACCGAGGCGGTATTGACGATGGCGCCGAAGCCCTGCTTCTTCATGACCTGCAGGACGTGCTTCATGCCGTAGAACACGCCGTTCAGGTTGATATCGATGACCTTGTGGAACATCTGGCAGTCATAGTCTTCCGTGACGGCCTGCTTGCCTTCGATGCCGGCATTGTTGAAGAAGCCGTCAATCCGGCCGAAACGCTCGACCGTGCGCGCCACATAGTTCTTCGCCGAGTTCTCGTCGGCCACGTCGGCGACGATCAGCAGCAGCTCAGCTGCGGGTGCGGCTTCCAGGATCTGCGCGCGCGAGTCCTCCAGGGCGCTGGCGTCGAGATCGACCAGCGCCAGTGCGGCGCCTTCCCTGGCCAGTTGCAGAGCCGAAGCCCTGCCCAGCCCAGAACCTGCGCCGGTGACGATGATGGTATTGTTCGCGAACTTTTTCATGGCTGTCCTTTTTATTGTTGGCTGGCGTGGTTGTGGTGGGGGCTAGACCGCGATGCCCGCCATCCGCCCCTCGCGGATGGCGGACTGGAGAAAACGTGGCGAGTTGGCGTCGCCGACCACCTGCAGCGGGATGCCGTGAGGCTCCAGCTCCGCGGCCAGCCCACGGTTCGCGCGGTTGTGCGAGACCAGCACCACGAGTCCGGCCTCGACCCGACTCGGGGCATGGTCGGCGCTGGCCAGATAGGTGGGCAGGACGGTCACGGCATCCCGCTCGATCGCCACCGCCCGGCTGCGCAGCAGCGGCACGAACGGTCCGCGGCTGAGGCGTTGCAGGGCCGGCTCGGTCATCAGGGCCGGCTCGACCAGCGGCGCGAAGGCGGCGTGGCGTGACAGGTAGGTCACCTTCACCCCCTTGCCGAGCAGATGTTCGGCTGCTGCGATGCCTTCGTAGTGGCCCACATCGTCGATCACCACCGCGCTGTCCGGCAGCGGGCGGGCGGAGTCGAGGAGCAGATCCCAGCTGGAGATGACATGCGGCTGCTCGATCCCGGCGATCGGCTCGCCGGGGTTGGACAGCTGCACGCCGTCCATGCGCGGCGTGGAGCCGGTGGCTAGGATCACCGCATCCGGTGCCTCGGCGAGGATGTCCTCGAGGCCGAGGTAGCTGCTCAGGCGCACCTCGACGCCCAGCCGATAGATTTCCTGCTCCAGCCAGGTGGTGATGTCACCCATGCCGTGCCGGGTCAGTGCCATGGCGGCGAGGCGGATGCAGCCGCCGAGGTCCGCCTGGGCCTCGGCGAGCACCACGCGATGGCCACGCAGGGCGGCGACGCGGGCCGCTTCCATGCCGGCCGGCCCGCCGCCGATGACCAGAACCCGACGGGGACTGGCTGCCGGTGGCAATGCCGCATCTTCTAGCGTGCTTTCGGCGCCGACGGCCGGGTTGACCGCACAACCCATGCGCCCGGCCGGGCCGAGTAGGCCGCCGACGCAGCCCTGGTTGCAGGCGATGCACGGGCGCACCTGCTCGGGATGGCCGGCGAGCGTCTTGCGCACCAGGTCCGGATCGGCGATTTGTGCCCGGGTGAGGGCCACCATGTCGGCATCCCCGGCACGGATGACCTGGTCGGCTTCCTCCAAGGTCCGGAAGCGGCCGGTGACTATGGTGGTGGTCTGGCAGGTGCGGGCGATCCGGGCACTGGTGGGCATCTCGTAGCCCATCGGTTCGTGCATGCCGCCGATCAGCTTGGGGAAGCTGTGATAGTCGCCGAGGGAGATGTCGACGAAATCGATCAGCTGGCGCGACTCGAGCACTTCGACGACCTGCGCGATCTCCGCCGGGCCGATGCCCTGCACGCCAAGATCGGGAGCCAGACGGACGCCGACGGCAAAATTCCGGGAAACCGCCTCGCGCACCGCAGTCACCAGTTGCAGCAGGAAGCGCACGCGGTTCTCGAACGAGCCGCCGTAGTCGTCCTCCCGCCGATTGGCATTGGTGGAAAGGAATTGGGCCGGCAGGTAGCCGTGGGCGCAGTGGATCTCCACGCCGTCCAGCCCCCAGCGCTCGCACTGGCGGGCAGTTTGCGCATAGGCCGCGATGACCTCGTCGATCATCGCCTGGGTCATCGGAATGGGCGTGACGCCGATGGTCGGGCTGGGCACATCCGAGGCAGACCAGGGCGGGCTGCCGTCGAGCGGCAGGGCGTTGTGTCCGCCGTGCCAGAGTTGCTGGAACAGGCGCATCCCGTGCGGGCGGATGGCTTCGACCAGCCGGCGGTAGCCGTCCTCGATGCCGGGGCTGAACACGTTGAGCGTGGCCGGGCTGGTGGGGTGGACCGAGAGAATCTCGACGATCGACAGACCGGTTCCCCCCTTGGCCCTGGCCAGGTGATAGTCGATCAGGGCATCGCTCATGCTGCCGCCGCCCAGGTTGGTGGCGTGGGCTGTGCGTACCACACGGTTGGGAATCTGGATGCCGCCGATCTGGATCGGGGTGTGGATGTGAGTCAGGGACACCTTGGGCTCCTTCGTTCTTATTGTTCTGGCCATGAGCGCGGCTGCGGTTTGGCGCTGGTCGGCAAGCTGCGGGGCGATGGCAGCTGCACGCCGTCGTTAGGTGCGTCTGAGTGTAGTGACAGCCTGCGCTGAATTACAATAAAAGCATTCTTGTTTGTTTTGTATTGTGGCCGCTGTGGCTTCATGTTTTTATGGCCTTCGCGGCAAGTGCTCCAGTTGCCATGCGCTAGCCCCTTGGGTCTGCAGCCCAGGTTGGACCGCCTGCGAACAGGTCGCTGGTGCTCAACCGGCTATCGCCCTAATAACAAGAATGACGAGGACTGAATGATGGATCGGGATTACGACGTGATCGTGGTGGGTGGCGGCGGGGCGGGACTGGCCGCGGCGCTGATGGCCAGTGCGCAGGGGGCGTCCTGCATCATTGTCGAGGCTGACGGCAAGCTGGGCGGGGCCACGGCCCAGTCCGGCGGCGTGTTCTACGCCGCAGGGACCCAGGTGCAGCGCGCTGCGGGGATCATGGACGACACGCCCCAGGCGCTGTACGACTACCTGATGACCCTGAACCGCTGGAAGATGCGTCCCGATCTGGTCAGGTACTACGCCGAGCATGCAGCCGAGGCCCTGGAGTGGCTGATGGAGCTGGGCACCGAGTTTCCCGAACAATGGCTGGTACGCTCGGGCGTGGATAGCGTGGCGCGTGGCCACTCCAGCCAGGGCGCGGGTTCCGGAATCGCCGACGCCCTGATCAATGCCGCCGGCGCCAAGGGCATCGAGACGGCCTATGGCAGTCGCGTCGAGGAGCTGCTGTTCGAAGATGGCCGCGTCGTGGGCATTCGCGCCGCCGGCGCCGAGTTGCGTGCGCCGACCGTGATCATCACCACCGGCGGATTCGGCAACAATCCGCAGATGCTGCAGCGCCTGTATCCCTCAGCGGCGTGCCACGGCGACTGGACCTGGGCCGTGCACAAGGATGTGCCATTCGTGCTGGGCGATGGCATCAACCTGGCAGAGAGCATCGGTGCTGCCGTGGTCGGCCATGACTGCGGGCTGCTGCTGCCCACCTCGGGCTTCAGCAAGTCCCTGGAGGCTTTCCTGCCGCCGTGGATCATCGCCGTCAACAAGGAAGGCTCGCGCTTCATGTCCGAGCTGTCGCCCTACAGCGTCTGCGGCTACCTGCTCAACGAGCAGACCGAGCGCCGCGCCTGGGCGATCTTCGACGAGCAGGCGCTGGTCCAGGCCAGCACCAATACCAAGTACCTCGACCCCTACAACGCCGGCATCAGCATCCCGACCTGGGAGGAGCCGACCCTGCGCGAGCAGGTGCGCAAGGGCAGGGTGAAGGTGGCCAACACCCTGCGCGAGCTGGCCGAGCAGGTCGGCATCGACGGCATCGCTCTGGAGCAGACGGCGGCGGTCTACAACCGGGACTGCGCCAATGGCTGCGATTCGCAGTTCTTCAAGCAGGCCCCGGCGTACTTCCCGGTGCAGCAGGCGCCGTTCTACGCCGTGGAAATCCGCTCCGCCATCATCGGCCTCACGGCTGCGGGTCTCGATATCGATAGCCAGGCGCGGGTGCTCGATGGGCACAAGCGGCCGATTCCCGGACTGTACGCAGCAGGCGAGGTGCTGGGTTGCTTCCAGGGCGAGCGTTACGGCGGTGGCGGTCTGAGCATCGGCAATGCGGTGGTGTTCGGGCGCCTGGCCGGCATAGAGGCGGCTCGTGACGCGCTGGCCAACCCGGAGGGCGCGTAATCATGAAGCGCTTGCAGGGCAAGGTCGTGCTGATCACCGGCGCGGCCCGCGGCATGGGGGAGACCACGGCTCGGCTGTTCAGCGCCGAGGGGGCCTTGGTGGTCATCGCGGACGTGCTGGATGCCGAGGGGCAGCGGCTGGCTGGCGAGTTGGGCGAGCAGGCGATGTTCTGCCACCTGGATGTCACACAGGAAGAGGACTGGTCGGCTGCCGTCAAGGCAACCCTGGCGCGCTGGGGGCGGATCGATGGCCTGGTCAACAATGCCGGCATTGCCCACTCCCAGGCGCTGGTTGCGACCAGCAAGGCCGACTTCGAGCGGGTGCTGGGCGTCAACCTGACTGGACCGTTCTTGGGCATCAAGGCCGTGGCGCCGGTGATGGTGGAGCAGGGGCGGGGTTCGATCGTCAACATCTCCTCCATCGGCGGCATGACGGCGTGGAATTCGATGGGCGCCTACTGCTCCAGCAAATGGGGCGTCCGCGGGCTGTCCCGGGTCGCGGCGATGGAGTTGGGCCACCAGGGCGTGCGCGTCAACTCGATCCATCCGGGGGGCGTCAACACCAGCATGGGCGGCATGTTCGACGAGGACACCGACGCCCTCGATCATGCCTATCGGCAGCAGCCGATCCAGCGCATCGGTCGACCGAACGAAATCGCCCAGGCTTCGTTGTTCCTGATCAGCGACGAGGCTTCCTACGTGTGCGGCACGGAGATGGTCGTCGATGGCGGCTCGCTGGCGGGTCGCTATTTCGAGGAGCTTCCCGGTGCGCCTGAGCCGGGCTAGGGGTCAGGCAGGGGGGCAGGAATGCCAATGAAGTAAGGCATGCGCTGCGGAGCAATGAATATGGCAGTCAGGTGACAAATAAAAAACAATTTGACTTGTTTTGTGTGCGGGTTTAGCTTTCAGAACAAGCTGGCTCAGGCGCTAGAAAACCAGCCAGGTTCGTGAGCCGTGCAACGAACCTGCCAGAAAGACCTGATAAATCCAATAAAAAGGTTAGAGGCACAATGAACGCAATTACCGAAATGACCGATCTGGGCCTCCTCGAGCAAGTCGAGGCAAAGCAGGCCCTGCAACAGCTCAACGCCAAGTTCTCCCGTGCCATGGACCGCATGGACCGCTGCCTGATGGTGTCCCTCTGGACCGACGATGGCCAGATCGATTGGGGCGTGCACAAGGGATCCGCCAAGCCCTTCGTGATCGCGGCCACCACAGCCGACCCGAGCCTCGAGCGCAGCTTCCATTCGGTATCCACCGAGTATTTCGAGGTCGACGGCGACACCGCGATTGGTGAGGTTTCGGTGATCATCGTCAGCATCGTGCTGGAAAACGGCAGCAAGATCGATCGTCTGGTCGGTGGTCGCTACCTGGATCGTTATCGCAAGGAGGACGGCCAGTGGACGATCGCCCAGCGCACCTTCGTCCATGACTGGAACATGAACCTGCCGTCGAGCGCCAACCTCGAGGAGGGCATGTTCGCCAAGTTCCTCAAGGGTCGCCGCGACAAGCAGGATCCGTCCTACCAGCTGTTCGGGGAGTGACCGATGGACATTTCCCAGCGCATCCGCCGTGCGGCGGACTATCAGGCGATACTCGAGCAGATGGCGCGCTACATCCAGGCTGTCGACCGCTGTGATCTCGAACTGCTGAAGTACACCTTCCATCACGACGGCGTGGTGAGTTTCGGCATCTTCGACGGCAACGCCCACGAGTTCTGCGATTTCGATATTCCGTTCATCAAGGAAAACCTGAGCATGGGGGCGCACCGTTTCAGCACCGCCACCATCGAATTCGAGAGCGATACGCGCGCCGTGGCCGAGTCGTACATGCTGGGCAACGCAGCAGCGCCGACGCCGGACGGCACCCTGCTCAACTTCCCGGACAACATCCGCTACCTGGACGTCTGGGAGAAGCGTGACGGCATCTGGCGCATGTATTCGCGCGGGCTGGTGGTGGACTGGAATGCCTTCTGGCCGTACAGCCAGCGCGAGGACGGTGCATTTGCCGAGTACCGCCGCGGTAGCCGCAGCACCCAGGACCCGGCTTACGCTCTTCGAGCCGCCCGCTGATAGGTCGATTGCTAAAACAACAAGAAAAACCGCGCTGCAGCAGCGCGGTTTGCAAGGAGATCTCCATCATGACTCAGTTGTCGCTTGTCGAGCGCACCAAGCAAGCTCTGGTTGACGAAAACTTCCTGCGTGGCGACCCCATCACCGGCGATCGCTACTACTCCAAGGAGTTCATGGAGAAGGAGTGGGAGCACCTGTGGACCCGCACCTGGCATGTGGGTGGCACGGTCGCCCAGTTGCCGGAGCCGGGCTGCGTGATCACTGCCGAGATCCGCAGCGAGTCCATCATCATGGTGCGCGGCGACGACATGAGCATTCGCGCCTTCTACAACGTCTGCCAGCATCGCGGCAACCGCATGGTCCAGTGCGAAGAGACCAAGGTGAAGCGCCTGGTCTGCAACTACCACAGCTGGTGCTATGGCCTGAGCGGCGACCTGCTGATCGCCAAGGATTCGGAGGACTTCCCCCAGGGCAGCCCGGTGGGCAAGGTCAACCTCAAGGAGCTGCGCTGCGAAACCTTCGGTGGCCTGGTGTGGTTCAACATGGACCCGAACGCCAAGAGCCTGCGCGACTCGCTAGGCATCGTCGCTGACCAGCTCGAAGCCTACGAGATGGACAAGATGGTGCGGGTCATGTACCTGACCGGCGAAGTGGAGTGCAACTGGAAGGTCATCCAGGACAACTTCAACGAGGCCTACCATGTGCAGAGCCTGCACAAGGAGCTGGGTACCTTCATCGACGATCACTATCAGAACACCGCCTTCGAGATCTTCCGCAACGGCCACAGCCGGATGCTGATGAAGGGTGCCCTGCCGGCCGGCAACGGCAAGTCGAAGAAGGTGCAGGCGCCGCTGGATGCCATGATGCGCGCCTGGGAACTGAATCCCGACGACTTCGAAGGTCGTGCCGGTGAGGTGCGCGTCGCGCTGCAGCAGCAGAAGCGCAAGCTGGGCGAGGCGCGCGGCTACAGCCAGTACGCCAACCTCAACGACGACCAGCTGACCGACTACTACCACTACACCCTGTTCCCCAACATGTCGTTCACCATGGCCGCCGACTCTTACCAGATCCTGCGTCCGATGCCGCACCCGACCGATCCGGAGAAGTGCCTGTTCGACCACTGGTACTTCGTGCGTCCGGCCCATGGCGAAACCAAGGCCGCCACGCCGCTGGGCGAGTGGCCGATGGAAGCGGCCAAGCACGACGTCTTCAAGCACGGCGAAAAGTCCCTGGGCTGGGTCGCCGATCAGGACCTCAGTGTCGCGGTCGCCCAGCAGAAGGGTTTACATTCGCGCGGCTACAGCGACTCCTACCTAGCCAACCAGGAGTCCCGCGTGCGTCGTTACCATGAAGTGATCAACGACTACATCGCCGGCCGGATCTGATCCGGCCACGGGTGGCATCCAGCGTGCGGGTGCCACCTGTTCCCTTCAAATAACGATAAGAATGAAGGATTGCGCATGGACACCATTGCGATCAGTGCCCGCATGGAAGTCACCCCGCAGCGGGTCGATGACTACCTCGCTGCGGCGCAGGAGGTGATGACCCACACCCGCCGGGAGCCTGGCTGCCGCCACTATGCCTTTGCCCAGGACATCCTGGCGCCCAACGTCATCTGGATCAGCGAGGAGTGGGACTCGGACGAGGCCCTGCAGCAACACTTCGCCACCCCGCACATCAATACCTTTCTCAAGCGCGTCGCTGATATCGAGCTGCTCGACATGACGGTGCGCAAGTATTCGATATCCGCCATCGACAGCATTACCCCGCCGCCAATCCGCGGCTGATCGCGACGACACTTCGTTCATTTCATCAAGCGCTCGGCGCAGGTGTCGCCGTGCCTGGAGGCAAGTCATGGGACGTGTAGCAGGGAAGGTTGTGCTGATTACCGGCGCGGCATCGGGGCTGGGCGCCGCCGATGCCAGGCTGCTGGCGCAGGAGGGCGCCCGTGTGGTGCTCACCGACGTCAACGAGGAGCTGGGGCGCGAGGTCGCTTCGAGCATCCCCGGAGCGCTGTTCCTCACGCACGACGTGCGCGACGAGCTGCGCTGGAAGGAAGTGATCGCCGAGACCCTGGCGCATTTCGGTCGTCTCGATGTGCTGGTGAACAACGCCGGGGTGGTGATCTTCGGCGATGTTGAGAATATCAGCCTGGAACAGTACCGCTTCGTCAACGCGGTGATGTCCGAGGGCACCTTCCTCGGTTGCAAGCATGCCATCCCGGCGATGCACGCCAGTGGCGGCGGCTCGATCATCAACATCTCCTCGATTGGCGCGATCAAGGGCATCGGCGAGGTTTTCTCCTATGCCGCCGCCAAGGGCGCCATCCTGTCGATGACGCGCAGCGTGGCCATCCACTGCCAAGACAAGGGCTACAAGATCCGCTGCAACGCCATTCTCCCCGGCGGCCATGAGACGCCGATGACCGCTGCCGCGCTGCGCGATATCGACCCGGACAGCCATGCCCTGTCGCAGGTGAAGAAGGAGATGGGGCAGCCGGTCGATGTGGCCAACCTGGTGCTGTTCCTGGCCTCCGACGAGTCGCGCTACATCAACGGTACGCAGATGGTCATCGACAACGCTGAAACCATCAAATAAGCAGAGCTCTGGAAGCCCGGCAGCTGGGCTTCCAGCACTCGCATTGCCAAGGGAGACACATCCATGAGCCAAGCTTTTCACCACGTCGCCATCTCCACGCCCAACATGGAGCGAGCCGTGGCCTTCTACCGAGATCTGCTCGGTCTGGAGGAGATCAGCCGCACCAGCTGGCCGGCCGGCAGCCTGCAGATCAACCAGGTGCTCGGCCTGGAGGACTCCGCGGCGACCCAGGTCATGCTGCAGGGGCGCAACCTGTGCATCGAGCTGTTCCAGTTCAGCCTGCCCGAGACTCTGCCGGAGGAGGGCGAGCGCCCGGTGAATCGTCACGGCATCACCCATTTCTGCCTGGACGTGAAGGGTATCGATGAGCTGTACGAGCGCCTGCTGCAGGCGGGGGTTCGCTTCCATGCGCCGCCGCAGCACATGGGGACGGTGAAGGCGACCTATGCGCGCGACCCGGACGGCAATGTGTTCGAGTTGCAGGAAATTCTCTAGCAACTGGATTGGTTGATGCAGTCGCATCTGAAAATTGCATACCCAAAACCTGTCAGCCAGGGACTGCAACTATGTCCGAACACGCCAGAACGACCCTGATCCGCACGGCCAGGGACATGCTCCACCGCTTGGACAGCCAGCAGATCGATCTGGCCCCAGACATTCTCAGCGTCGATGCCGATATCTATGTAAGCCCTGAACGCTTCGAGGCAGAGAAAAGACTGCTGTTTCGGCGCCTGCCATTGATGCTTGCCGCAAGTTGCGAGCTGGCCGAACCGAATAGTTACAAGGCCATGGAAATAGCCGGAGTGCCGGTCTTGCTGGTGCGCGGCGCGGATCGGCAGGTGCAGGCCTTTCTCAACAGCTGTACTCACCGCGGCAGCCAGTTGGCGGAAGGTTGCGGCAAGCGGGCACGGTTCACCTGTCCCTACCACGGCTGGACCTTTACCGCAGAAGGAAAGCTGCTCGCGGTGGCTTCAGCCAGATCCTACGGTGACGTGGACAAGGGCAGCCTGGGGCTGAAGAGGCTGCCTACCTGGGAAAGTGCCGGGCTGATCTGGGTGACCCTCGACCCGGGCTCCACTCTGGATAAGCCCAGCTTCCTTGGCGGGGTGGACCAGCTATTGGAGGGGTTCCAGCTGGATCGCTGGCAGCTCTATGACCAGCGCGTCTTGCCCGGAGCGAACTGGAAGTTGGCCTTCGATGCCCACATGGACTTCTACCACCTGCCTATCCTGCACAAGAACACCTTTGGCCCCGATATCAGCAATCTGGCCCAATATTACTTCCATGGCCCGCACCAGCGCCTGGGGCTGATGTCCAGCAATCCGGTTGAACAGGACGGCCTGCACAGCCTGAAAAACCTGCAGGAGCAGGAGTGGTCAACCGGGGCATTGCTGTTTGGCGAGTGGATTCTCTTCCCCAATGTCTCCCTGAACTGCTTCATTGCCGGCGAGCGGATCATGGTCATCTCCCAGGTGGTTCCCGGCGAAACGCCTGACTCCTCGCAGACCATCCAGACCTTCCTGACCGAGAGCGCGCCCACCGAGGCCAGCGAAGCGAAAGTGCGGGAGTTGGTCAGCTTCATCGGGCGCGTGGTTGGCGAGGAAGATCTGCCCATGTCGCGCCAGCAACAACGGGCGCTGTCTTCCGGGCTGATGCCCAAGGTGCAATTCGGCCGCAACGAGCTTGGTCTGCAGCAGTATTACCATTGGCTGGAGCAGGTGTTGGCCGCGTCCAGCGATGACGATCTCAACCGCCTTTTCTCCCAACCGGCACCGGTAACACCCTGAACAAAGCAAGATCGCTGCTGGAGCAGTCGTGCGCCTGGTGCAAGTGGCCTGGCAGGCTCCATGGCTTGTCAGCTGTTATCGAGCGCGAGTGTCTTGGTTACGTCCTGGGGGCAGTCCGAGGGGGAGGCAAGGGCGCACGTCGACTCTCGAGAGGCTTGGAAATCGGCTCGAAATCGTGGCGCTGTGCGGGCTGAGCGATGACTTCGCGGGACTGCACAACTAGGGCTTGATCCAGATCAAGGCAGAGGCTATCTTCAATAAAAACCATCGGGTCGGTTTTTTCTGGTCCGAGAGAAGCTTCACACAGAACAACAAGAACGAGGCAAGTCGATGAGCAACGACAATCAAGACAACAATCTTTCCCGGCGCAAGCTGCTGATCGGTGCAGGCCTGGTTGCCGGTGCTGCCTCCACTCTTGGCCTGGCCAGCTCGGTGCTTGCTGCCGGCGAGAAGTCTGCCAAGGGTGATCAGGCTTGGGACATGGAAACCGACATCGTCTGTGTCGGCTCTGGTGCAGCGGCATGCTCGGCCGCGGTCACCGCCACCTCGCTGGGCGCCAAGGTGATCGTTGTCGAGAAGATGCCGATGCCTGGCGGCACCACCGGCAAGTCCGGCGGGGTGACCTGGATTCCCAACAACAAGTTCATCGCCGCCAATGGCGCTCAGGACAAGCGCGAAGACTGCCTGCGCTACATGGCTCGCTACGCCTACCCGGAAATGTACGCGGCCAACAGCGAGACCCTGGGCCTGCCGCAAGACGTTTTCCAGATGCTCGAAGCCTTCTACGACAACGGCTCGAAGATGGTCGAGTGGATGGAGAAGATCGATGCGATGCACTTCCGTCAGTTCAAGATGTGGGACGTGGATACCGCGCCGCCGGACTACGGTGACCACCTGGCGGAAAACAAGCTGAACAACATGCGCGCCATGGAGCCGGCGTCCGGCGCCAGCTCCGCCGGCGGCGGCAACAGCCTGGCCTATCAGCTGGAGCAGTGGCTGACCAAGCGTGACGTGCCCTTCCTGCTCGAGCACCGGGCCGTCGGCCTGATCAAGGACGGCGAGCGGGTGATCGGCCTCGAAGTGGAGAACGCCGGCAAGATCCTGCGCATCCATGCCCGCAAGGGCGTGATCTTCGGCACCGGCGGCTACTCCCACAACGTCGAGCTGGTGCGCCTGCATCAGCCGGGGCTTTACGGCGCCTGTGCCGCGGGCGGTTCGACCGGCGACTTCATCGGAATCGCCCAGCAGGCTGGGGCGAAGATGGGCCCGCTGGGCACTGCATGGCGTACTCCCGTGGTACTGGAGCAGGCGCTGGAGAACCGCGCGCTTCCCCATGGCGTGTTCTTCGCGCCGGGTGACTCGATGATCCACGTCAACAAGTACGGCAAGCGTGTGATGAACGAGAAGCGCAACTACAACGACCGTACTCGCGCGCACTTCACCTTCGATCCGGTCAATGCCGAATACCCGAACCGCTTCATGTTCATGGTCTTCGACGACCGCACCCTGGACCGCTACGCCGGTGCCTTGCCGCTGCCGCTCGACAAGCGCGAGTCCAAGTGGCTGATCGAAGGCAGCAATCCCCAGGAGCTGACCGCCAACATCAAGAAGCGCCTGCAGAGCCTGACCGGCAAGATCGGCAATCTGTCCTTGTCCGATGACTTTGCGCAGAACCTGGATGCCAGCATCGAGCGTTACAACAAGTTCGCCGAAGCCGGCCGGGACGAAGACTTCGACCGCGGATTGCATGAGTACGACCGGATCTGGAACAAGCTGTTCTCGCCGGTCAGCAAGAACGCCACGTTCCCGGCCAACGACAAGCCCAACCCGACCATGTACCCCATCGATCGCAAGAGCACCCTATATGCGGTGATCCTGGCGCCCGGAGCGCTGGACACCAATGCCGGGCCGGCGATCAACCCGTATGCCCAGGTGCTCTCGGCCAAGGGTGAGCCGATCACTGGCCTGTACGGCGCCGGCAACTGCATCGCCAGTCCGTCGGGGCCGGCTTACCTGGGGGCTGGCGGCACCATTGGCCTGGCCATGACCTTCGGATATCTGGCGGCCCGGCATGCCGTGGGACAAGCCTGATGAACGCCCTTTCCAGAAAACTGCTGGCCCTGCTGGTGCTGGCCTTGCCACAGGCCGGGCTGCAGGCGGCTGAGGAGGTCAGCTTCTCCAAGGCGGTAGCGCCGATTTTCCGGGGGCAGTGTGCAACTTGCCACATGACCGGCAGCGAGCCGGGGGGCATGAAGCTGTATCCCTCGGCGGCCTACCAGAGCCTGGTCGGCGTGGCGTCGGCGAGTAGCCCGTTGCAGCGGGTCGCCCCCGGCGAGCCGGAGCAGAGCTACCTGCTGCACAAGCTGCAGGGAACTCATCTGAATGTCGGCGGTGCGGGGGTGCAGATGCCCTTCGCCGAGCCGCCGCTGCCGGAGGACAGTCTGCAACTGATTCGTCTGTGGATCGAGCAGGGAGCGAAGAACAACTGAAGTTGTAAAAAGAGGTCGCCCTCTTTCCCGGCGAAACCTCGGCGGACGCCGAGCAGCCTTGCTTCCGGGCGAGTGGGGGCATTGGTAAAAACGAGTAACCACCATAC
Organism: Pseudomonas linyingensis; assembly: GCF_900109175.1. Classification (GTDB taxonomy): domain Bacteria; phylum Pseudomonadota; class Gammaproteobacteria; order Pseudomonadales; family Pseudomonadaceae; genus Geopseudomonas; species Geopseudomonas linyingensis. The sequence continues at coordinate 36,707 of NZ_FNZE01000017.1, forward strand.
AAGAACAATGAAGGGGTAGCTTATGAAGACGTTTGCCAAGCATGCTTTGCTGCTGTGTGCGGTAAGTGCTGCCAACGCCAGTTGGGCGGCGCTGAGTCCCGAGGAAATCGCCAAGCTGGGTGCCGAGCTGACGCCCTGGGGCGCCATCAAGGCTGGCAATGCCGACGGCAGCATTCCCGCCTATACCGGTGGCATCGAGCCGCCGGCCAGCTACGACCCGTCCAAGCCGGGCATCCGCCCAGACCCCTTCGCCGACGAGAAGCCGCTGTTCAGCGTGACTGCCGCCAACCTGGCCGAGCACGGCGACAAGGTGACCGAAGGCTTCAAGGAAATGCTCAAGAAGTACCCGTCCTTCCGCATGGATGTCTACCCGACCCATCGCACGGCCAAGTACCCGGATTACGTCACCCAGAACACCCTGAAGAACGCCGCGACCTGCGCACTGGCCGAGAACCTCCTGCAACTGGCCGGTACCTGCTACGGCGGCGTGCCGTTCCCGATTCCGAAGAACGGCGCCGAGGTCATGTGGAACCGTACCCTGAAGTACGACCAGTACGCCTATTACTCGCCGGCGCAGCTGTCCACGCTGGTGGACTCCACTGGCCGCAAGATCCAGACCGGGGGCTTCGCCTACTGGCAGACCTTCCCGCACTACGACCCGGCGCGCACCACGCCGATCGGCCCCGAAGATATGCTCGAATACGGTCGCGTCGACTGGACGGCACCGGCGCGCAAGGCGGGCGAGAAGCTGGTCCTCCATGATTCGGTGGACATGCTGGAAGTGGGTCGCCGGGCCTGGTCCTACCTGCCGGGCCAGCGCCGAGTGAAGCTGTCCCCGGACGTGGCCTACGATACGCCGAGCCCGGCCGGTGGTGGCGTGGGCACCGTAGACGACACCCAGGTGTTCTATGGCGCCCAGGATCGCTACGACTACAAGTTGGTGGGCAAGAAGGAAATGTACATTCCGTACAACACCTTCAAATTGCACGATCCGCAGAAGTGCTCGGACGAGCAGGTGTTCACCCCCAACCACCTGAACCCGGACTGCGTGCGTTGGGAGAAGCACCGCGTCTGGGTAGTCGAGGCCACGCTCAAGCCGGGCAAGCGCCACGTCTATCCCAAGCGTACCTTCTACTGGGACGAGGATATCCCTGCCGTCGGCATGGCTGACAACTACGACGATGCCGGCAAGATCTACCGGGTGACCCAGGCCAACTACTACCCCTTCTACGAAACCACCGGGCACAACCCGCATGAGTTCGTGGTGCATGACATGACCAGCGGTGCCTATGTGCGCCAGGCCTACACCCAGGCAGGCAAGGGCATGATGGTGGTGACCAAGCCGGAAGAGGCCAAACCCTCGGGCTTCTACCAGGCCAACAGCCTGACCAACAGCGGTGTCCGCTGAGTCTTGACCTCGGCAATCTGAAGGGCAGGGTGGACCGGGAAGGCTCGTGTGCCTTCCCGGTCTCGCCACAGGAGGACGCTTCATGAACGAGAGTGGATTGCAGCAACTCGACAGCCTGCGCGCCGAGTTGGCAGACCTGACCGCGCGCCGCGATATCCAGCAGGCGCTCAACGACTACATGCGGGGTCAGGACCGCCTGCTGCCCGACCTGCAGCGCCAGGCCTTCCACGAGGACGGTTGGGTCGACTGCGGGCTGTTCGCCGGGCGGGCGTGGGAGTTCGTCGACTTCGCCCAGGGCTTCCTGGCGCAGTGCGATGCCAGCCAGCACCTCATCGGCCAGGTTGACATCAAGCTGGACGGCAAGCGTGCGCAAGGCGAGGTGTACTTCATCGCCCACCACCGTACGATCGAGAAGGGCGAGAAGTTCGACCTGTTCATCGCCGGCCGCTATCACGACGAGTACGAGGACCGAGGCACCGGCTGGAAGATTTCCCGGCGCAAGGAGATCGTCGACTGGGCGCGGACCGATCCGGCTGCCGACAGTTTCCTCAGGGAGCAGACCTCGCTGCACCTGGCGCGGCGCGGCGCGGCCGGATAGCGGTTGCAGTTTTCTTCGGATCGCATTAAAACAAATTTGTTTGTCTTCAATTGGGGCCGCAAGGTCTTCATAAAGCTGCACCTCTATAACAATAATCACGGAGGTCGAACATGAATAAAGCGCTGCATCTGGCGCCGGGTGAGGCTCGCTGTCCTGGAGCCAGTACCGCCGACATCATCGCTTCGGACGGCGACCACGCACCGGCCCATCTCACCGATCCGTCCTATCGCTTTCTGGGCGATCAGGACATCCCCTACGAGCACTACACCTCCCGCGATTTCTTCGCCCTCGAGCAGAAGAAACTGTGGAGCCGCGTCTGGCAGTGGGCCTGCCGCGAAGAGGACATTCCCGAGCCGGGCGACTACTACGTCTACGAGATAGTCGAGAAGTCGGTGCTGGTGGTGCGCACGCAGGACGGCAGCATCAAGGCCTATCCCAATGCCTGCCTGCACCGCGGCACCCAGCTGAAGCCCGCCGGCTCCTGCGGTCGTTCGAAGGAGCTGCGCTGCCCGTTCCACGGCTTCACCTGGTCGCTGGAAGGCGAGCTGACCGACGTGCCCTGCCGCTGGGACTTCCCGCACATGGAGGATGAGCGCTTCCGTCTGCCGGAGCTCAAGGTCGAGACCTGGGGCGGCTTCGTCTTCATCAACTTCGACCCCAATGCCACGCCGCTGGCCGAGCACCTGGGCATCCTTCCCGAGCATTTCGCCCAGTGGGATCTCTCCGAGAAGTTCGTCGCCCTGCATGTGCGCAAGCTGTTGCCGGCCAACTGGAAGGCCTGTCTGGAGGCCTTCCTGGAATCCTTCCATGTGTTGGAAACCCATCCCCAGGGCGTGCTGACCGTCGGCGATGCCAATACCCAGTACGACATCTACGGCGACACGGTATCGCGCTTCGTCCACTTGGTCGGCTTCCCCAGCCCGCACCTCAAGGAAACCTTCACCCAGCAGCAGCTGCTCGATGCGTTGCTGGCCGAGGGCGTGGTAGAGGGCGTGGGCGGCGAGGGCTCCAAGTTGCTGGTGCCGGAAGGCAGCACGGCGCGCAAGGTGTTCGCCGAGCATATCCAGGCGACCCTGGGCAAGGCCTATGGCAAGGATCTGTCGCACCTGAGCATCTCGGAAACCATCGACGCCATCGAGTACTGCCTGTTCCCCAACACCTGCTTCTTCCCGTCGCTGCTGTTCCCGATGGTCTACCGCTTCCGCCCCAACGGCAACGATGTGGACTCCTGCATCTTCGATCTGCTGTACCTGCAGCCGGTACCCGACTCGGGCGAGCGCCCGGATCCGGCCGAGCCGGTGGAGCTGGATTTCGAGCAGTCCTTCCATGAGGTGCCGGGGCTTGATCCGGGCCTGGCGACCATCTACGACCAGGACACCGGCAACCTGATCGCCCAGCAGCGCGGCTTCAAGTCCAGCACCAAGCCGGGCGAGACCTTGGGCAACTACCAGGAAATCCGCATCCGCCAGCTGCACCAGACGTTGGTCAAGTACCTGGCTGCCGAGTGAGGCAGTCGTCCGTTCTCCAATTTCGAACCGAGGTGGACATGCAACGTATCAAGGACAAGGTGGCGCTGGTGACCGGCGCCGCATCAGGTATTGGTGCCGGGATTGCCCGACTGTTCGTCGAGGAAGGCGCCAAGGTGCTGCTGGCCGACATCAACTGTGTCGCCGGCGAGGCTCTGGCCGATCAGCTCGGCGCCAATGCGGCCTTCGCCAAGCTGGATGTCAGTATCGACTCCGACTGGAGCGCAGCACTGGCGGAGCTGGAGCAGCGCTGGGGTGCGCTGGACATCCTGGTGCAGAGCGCCGGCATTTCCTATCCGGCGCACATCGAGGCCGCCACCCTGGACGACTGGGACCGGCACATGGCAGTGCATGCGCGCGGCGCCTTCCTCGGCTGCAAGCACGCCATCGCCAGCATGAAGAAGAAGCGCTCCGGCTCGATCGTCAACATCTCCACAGTGGAAAGCATCCGTCCGGGGCCGTTGTTCGTCTGTTATGGCGCCGCCAAGGCGGCGCAGGATGCGGTGACCAAGACCGTGGCGCTGCACTGCGGAGAGCAGGGCTACAACATCCGCTGCAACTCGGTGCACCCGGCGGCGACTCGCACGCCCAACCTGCAGCAGTACCTGGACGCGTCCGACGATCCACAGAGCCTGGAAGCCATCTATGCCGGCATGCAGCCGTTGAACCGCATCGCCGAAGTCAGCGAGATCGCCGCCGCCGTGCTGTTCCTCGCCAGCGACGAAGCCAGCTTCGTCACCGGGCACCAGATGTACGTCGACGGCGGCGTGCTGGCCAAACCCTATCCGGCGGGCGAAGGCGCCTGATTGCTGCGGGTGGGAAGCGTGTGAGCGCTTCCCACCCGTGAGCGCTACGCCACGGGTCTTTGTGAAGGACATGCGATGAATCTCGAACAGATGCAAATCCAGCTGGAAACCCTGCAGGCCAAGCAGGCTCTGCACGAGCTGCTTGCCAACTACTGCGCCGGCGTCGATCGCCGCGACCGGGCGCTGCTGGAGTCGCTGTGGTGGCCGGAGGCGACCATGGACTTCGGACTGTTCGCCGGCCCGGCGGCGCAGTTCTGCGAACTCATCACCGCCGACAACCCGGCGGTGCAGATCACCTGGCATTTCACCAGCAACGAGACGTTCGAGATCGACGGCGACCGCGCCAGCGGCCGCGCCTACGTGATCGGCATGAGTGCGCTGGCGGGTGACGACAAACCCACCCAGCACATCGCCGCCGGCCGCTACCTCGATCAGTACGAGCGCCGCGGCGGTGTCTGGAAGTTCAGCAAGCGTCTGTTCGTGCTCGATCTCAATTTCAACGAGACCAGCAGCGCGATCTGGGACAGCGGCATCGGCGCCGCCGTGACCCGCGGCAAGGCCGGGCTGGACGACGTTTCCTATTCCTTCGCCTGAGTGCGCTCAGTACCAAGGGGAGTAACCCATGAGCCAATTCCATCACGTACTGGACTGCGCAGATCTTCCGGCCGGCAAGAGCCTGGCCGTGGACCTCGACGGCCTCAGCGTCCTGGTGTGCAACGTCAACAACGAATACTTCGCCGTGGAGAACCGCTGCACCCACCAGGGTGCGGAGCTGCAGGGCGGTCGGATCCGCAACGGCATGATCGCCTGCCCGCTGCACGGGGTGCTGTTCGACGTGCGCAACGGTTGCGGCAAGGGGCCGTTGGGACGGGTGCCGCTGCGCACCTTCGCCGTGCAGGTGGTCGACGGTCGTATCGAGGTCAGCCAGGAAGCCGCGGCCGTACCGGCCTGAGCGTCAGCTCTGCACTCCATAACAAGAACAACAGGTGACCCCCATGAACAGCAAGCTCAAGATGCCCCTGATTCCTGGCGATTATGCCGGCCTGCAACCCGGCGAGGCGCGCTGCCCCGGCCCCACCGTGCAGGACATCATCGCCAGCGACGCGCTGCCCGCTCCCGAGGTGCTACGCACCAGCAATTACGAGTTCATCGGCGACAGCGACATTCCCTACCGACGCTACACCTCGCCGGCCTTCTTCCAGCAGGAGCTGGACGATATGTGGCCGAAGGTCTGGCAATGGGCCTGCCGCCTCGAGCACATTCCCCAGGTGGGCGACTACTACGTATACGAACTCGGTCCGTATTCGTTCCTGATCGTCAATACGGAGAAGGGCATCAAGGGCTACTACAACTCCTGCCTGCACCGTGGCACCAAGCTGCGCCCGGAGGAGGGCATGGGCTGCGCCCAGGAGCTGCGCTGCCCCTATCACGGCTGGACCTGGACCCTGGAAGGCGAGATTGCCCGCGTGCCCTGCGCCTGGGACTTCCCCCATGCCAAGCCGGAGGACTACCGCCTGCCGGAAGTGCGGGTCGAAACCTGGGGCGGCTTCGTGTTCATCAACATGGACGAGAATGCCAAGCCCCTGCACGAGTACATGGAGGTCATGCCCGAGCATTTCCGCAACTGGGATCTCGAGCAGCGCTTCACCGAACTGCACATGGCCAAGGTGCTGCCGTGCAACTGGAAGACCGGACTGGAGGCCTTTCTCGAGTCCTACCACGTGGTTGAGACCCATCCGCAGCTGCTGCAGGGCACCGGCGATGCCAACGTCCAGTACGACCTGTATGGCGATCACGTCACCCGCTTCTACGCGGTCGGCGGGGTGAGCAGCCCGCACCTCGAGCAGCCGCTCAGCGAGCAGGAGCTGGTCAACTCGATGCTGGTGGGCGATCGCACGGTGATTAGTGACGAACTCACCGTGCAGCCCGGGGAAACCGCGCGCATCGTCATGGCGCGCTATCTGCGCAAGATCCTCGGCGACAAATACCGGGTCGACCTGAGCCAGATGTCCGACGCCGAGATGATCGATACCATCGAATACCACCTGTTCCCCAACATGGTGCTGTTCCCGGGCGTTTCGCTGCCCATGGTCTATCGCTTCCGCCCGTTGGGCACCGATGTCGATCGTTGCCTGTTCGAGATCCTGTTCCTGCGTCCGCTGGCCGAAGGCCAGGAGCGCCCCGATGCGCCGGAAGTGGCGATGGTGGCCGAGGAGGAGTCCTACGACGTGGTGCCCGGCATGGACCCGTACCTGGCCCATGTCTATGACCAGGACACCGCCAACCTGCGCGCCCAGCAGCAGGGCTTCAAGGCCTCGAAGAAGAAGGGCGAGACCCTGGGCAACTATCAGGAGGCGCGCATTCGCCACTTCCACCGCACCCTGGACCGTTACCTGGCCCGCGCCAGCCGCGGGGAAGGCTGAATGGATGCGCTCAAGGTAGTCAGCTTCCTCAACCGGCGGGCCGATTACAGCCTGCCGGCCTTCAGCGAATACTGGCGCACCATCCATCGCGGGCATGCAATGAAGCTGGTCGAGGCCGGCTTCATGCAGGGCTACGTGCAGAATCATGGGGTCGCGGCCGGGCTCGAGGGCTTGCCGGTGATGGCCGACGGTTCGCCCGAGCTGTGGATCGACGGGCTCGATACCCTCGAGCGGCTGATCGCCAGTCGCGAGTACCAGGAAGGCGCCGGGCCGGACGAGGCGAATTTCGTCACGCCACCGGTGCTTGCCTGTGTCGCTCATGAGCGAATCATCCAGGAAGCGGCGGAGCCAGCGGCGCTGCAGGGAGCGCTCAAGCTGATACTGGTGGTCAGTCGCGCCCCGCAAGCGAACGCTGCGGATTTTCGCGAGCGTTGGCTGAGTGGTGATGGTGGGCCGCTGCTGGCTGGTCAGCCACTGCGGCTGACGCGCCAAGCTGTGGTGGAGGGCGATGCGCCAGCCGTCTTCGACGGCGTCGAATGCAGCTGGTGGCCGGATCTGGAAACGCTGCGCCGGGCCTGGCGGCAGCGTGATCCTGCTGCGGGGCGCGGGCTGATCGCCGCCGATTCGCTGCGTGGCCTGCTGGCCCGCGCGGAGGTGGTGGTACAGCCTCCGCAGTCAGCCGGAGGCTAGCCATGTCGCCCCAGCCGCTCGCCCTGCATCACTTCACCCTGTGCGATGTCTCGCCGCTAGAGCTGGTGTCGATCGCGGCAGAGGTGGGCTGCGATGGCGTTTGCCTGTTCGTCGAGTCGCCGCCGGGCTTCGGCTTTCCGCTCGTGACTCCGGCGCTGCGCAGCGATCTGCTCGCCCGGCTGCGCGAGCATGAAGTACGGGTGACCAACCTGGAGTTCTTCTCCCTGACCGAGGCGGTGGACCTCGACGGCTTCCGCCCGGCGCTGGCGCTCGGCGCCCAGCTTGGGGCGCGCTTGGCGGTGACCCACATCCATGACCCCGACCCCCTGCGTGGCACCGACTGTCTCGGCCGCTTAGCCGAGCTGGCCGGCGAATACGGTCTGCAGCTCGGCCTGGAGTTCATGGCCCTGACGCCCGGCTGCACCTCGCTGGCCGCGGCCGCCGGCTTCGTCGAGCGGGTCGGCCGCAGCAACCTGGGCATCGGCGTCGATGCGTTGCACCTCGCGCGCACTGGCGGTACGCCGGCCGAGGTCGCCGCGCTGGCTCCCGGGATGGTTGCCTACGCCCAGCTCTGCGACGGGCCGCTGCTGGCTGCGGGTGTCGATGCGCTGGATCCGGCGCGCTATGCCGAAGAAGCCTTCAACCGCCTGCCGCCAGGGCAGGGGGTATTTCCCCTGGCGGAGCTGATCCGGGCGCTGCCGCCTACCGCTGCGCTGGATGTCGAGGTGCCCATGCCACGACTGGCCGCGCAGGGTGTTTCCGCCTTACAGCGAGCACGCCTGGCCGTGGCGGGCGCTCGCAGCCTGCTCGACGCGCAGGCGAGTCAAACGATCAACCAACCGCAATAACAACAAAAAACAAAAAAGGTGCAACGAGATGACAGCACGCGTGCTTGAAGGAAAGGTAGCCATCGTCACCGGCGCGGCCATGGGCATGGGCGCAGCCACGGCGCAGTTGTTCGCCGAAGCCGGCGCCAAGGTGGTGGTGGCGGACATGAATGAGGACATGGGCCTCACCCTGGTCGCCGAGATCGAGCGGGCCGGTGGCCAGGCGCTGTTCCAGCGCTGCAACGTAGCGGTCGCGGCGGATGTGGAGGCGCTGGTGCAGGCGACCGTGGCGCATTTCGGTCGGCTGGACGTGGCGGTCAACAACGCGGCGGTGTCGCCCGATACCAAGCCGCTCGCGGAGATGGACGAGGACGAGTTCGACAAGGTGATCGCGGTGGACCTGAAGGGCGTCGCCCTGTGCCTGAAGTACCAACTGTCGCAGATGATCCGCCAGGGCGGCGGTGGGGCGATCGTCAATATCGGCTCGGTCAGCTCGTTCCGCCCGCAGCCGAACAACGGCGTCTACGTCGCGGCCAAGCACGGCGTGGTGGGCCTGAGCAAGGTGGCGGCCCTCGAGAACGGCGTGCACGGCATCCGCGTCAATACCGTCGCGCCGGGCGCCATCGACACCCTGATGCTGCGCGGGGCGCTGGAGCGCATGGGCGCGAGCGAGGCCGATTATGCGCCGCAGCTCAGCCTGCTGGGCCGCTTTGGCCAGCCGCGCGAAGTGGCTCAGGCAAGCCTCTGGCTGGCCTCCGAGCAGTCGTCCTACGTCACCGGCACCACCATCCACGTGGATGCCGGCTACACCAATCGTTAAGCAAGGCACAGGAGTGCGCGCCCGCTCTGCGCGGCGCCGCTCCATTGGTTCGCTCTGCCGGTAGCCGGGAGCTGCCGGCAGACGGCCCCCAGGTGGTCAGAGGCCTCTGGCCACTAAAAACCACAATGGAGAGACTCAATGTCCAGCCTTGAACAACGCGTGCGCCTCATCGAAGACCGTCAGGCTCTGCAGGACCTGTTTCATGGCTACCTGTTTGCCGTGGATTCGCTGACCGACCTCGACGGCATGCTCAGCCTGTTTACCGAAGACGTCAGCTTCGATCTGCGCGAAATCGGCTTGCCCTGCCTGCAGGGTCATCAGGGGCTGCGTCAGTTCTTTGCCGACGTGTTCGGCTACATGTCCCACCACGCCCACTATGGCACCAACTTCACCGTACGCCAGCTCGATGGCGATACCGCTTCGGCGTGTGCTTACGTCATCGGCTCGGGGGTGCGTGACGGCGTGCAGGTGACCCTGCACGTCAAGTATTTCCTCGACTACGTGCGCACTCCGGCCGGCTGGAAGATCTGCCGCTTCTCCGAAGCGCCGATCCTGCCGATGCCGGATTCGCTCACCCAGGTCCATCGCAGTCACTGATCGTTGCGCCGCGCCCTGTGCGTCGCTGGAGGGCTCGCTGGCCAAGCTGCCCGGCCATTGGGGTTTCCCCTGCGTCGACAAGGAGTAATTCAGCCTGCCGGAGGCCCGGGTAGGATGGAGGACTTGGCCCGATGGACCAGAGGCTACGGCTCATGGTCCATCTGGCCCGCAAGTCGCAAGCCCGGAGCAACGCAGGCGCCACTGCCGCCACGGCGGAATCACGCGGATAGGGCGGCGCAGCGGCTGGACGTCTCGAGCCGCCCGTCACGGTATTTTGTGCATCCCGGAAATCGTCAATGAAGCCCTTGAAAGAACCGGATGTACTGGTTATTTTAAATAAAAACGTACATGTTGGTTTTTAAATGCAGCAAGAATGACGAGCCGAATTCATGACCCTGCCGTCCGTGGCTTCAACACGCTCTTCCATGCTCCAGCCAGAGACGCCGCCATCGCGGTCGGATCGCCGGTCCCCGTCGACTGACTCCGGTGCCCAGTGCCGGCAGGCGTGCGCTGTCCAATCCAGCGGCGGCTAACTGCCCATAGCGAATGACAACAACAAGAAGGAGCGCGAGAGCATGCCCGAATTACCCAATCGCCGCTGGATCCTGCAGAAGCGTCCCGCCGGTCTGGTGACCCTGGCCGATATCGAACTTCGCGAGGAGCCGTTGCGCCCGCTGCAGTCCGGTGAGGTACTGATCCGCAACCACTATCTGTCCATCGACCCGGCCATTCGTGACTGGATGTCCGAGCGGCCGAGTTACTTGCCCTCGATTCCCCTGGGCGCGGTGGTACGCAGCACCAGCCTCGGCGCGGTGGTCGAGAGCCGCCACCCGGCATTCAAGGCCGGCGACCTGGCCGTCGGCGTCAACGGCTGGGAAGACTTCTCCATCGCCAGCGGCGACCAGCTGATGTCGGTGCAGCCCATGTCGGGCGAGGCGGAGCAGTACTTTCTCAGCATCTACGGCGCGGTGGGCCTGACGGCCTACTTCGGCTTGCTGGAGAAGGGGCGGCCGCAGCCTGGCGAGACGGTGCTGGTCAGCGCCGCCGCTGGCGCGGTCGGTTCCCTGGTGGGGCAGATCGCCAGGCTCAAGGGCTGTCGCGCAGTCGGCATCGCCGGCTCCGAGGCAAAGTGTCGCTGGCTCGTCGACGAGCTGGGCTTCGATGCGGCGATCAACTACCGCACCAGCACTAACCTGCAGGAGGCCATTCGCGAGGCCTGCCCGAACGGGGTGGACGTCTACTTCGACAACGTCGGCGGCGAGGTACTGGACGCCGCGCTGATGACCCTCAACAAGAACGCCCGCATCGTGTTCTGCGGCGCCATCTCCGGCTACAACAGCCAGCAGTCGGTGCCGGGACCCTACAACTTCTGGCAGATCCTTGCCCGCACGGTGACGCTGGAAGGCTTTCTCGTCTCCGACTACTTCGACCGTTTCCCCGAGGCGATTGCCCAGGTCCGCCAGTGGCTGGCGGAGGGGAAGATCACCTTCCGCGAGCAGGTGGTCGACGGGTTGGAGCACTGCCTGGACACCTTCAATCTGCTGTTCGAGGGCGCCAACAACGGCAAGCTGATCGTCAGGCTCGATCCGGCACGACAGGCCAACGGGGAGGCTGGGCTGAGCCGCAGCCCCCTGAATCAAGCAACCGAGGCGGCCGTACTGGCCGCCACACAGGAGGTGACACGATGAGCACGGTAAAAAATGCACTGTCCGGGCTGGGCACGATCATGCAGCTGGCCTGGGTGCCGAAGGATTTCGACGCGGCGCTCCGCTACTGGACCGAGACCATGGGAGTCGGTCCGTTCTTCCACCTCAAGCATATCCAGACCGAGGCCACGCATTACCGTGGCCAGCCGGTCGACCTGGATTTCTCGGTGGCGATCGCCTACTGGGGCGACATGCAGATCGAGCTGATTCGCCAGCACAACGACGCACCATCGATCTACAAGACCTGGCTCGACGCCGGCCGCGAGGGCATGCACCACGTCTGTCTGATGGTCGACAGCATGGAGCAGGCGCGCGCCACCTGTCGCGCAGCCGGGGCGGAGGTGATGCAGGAGGTCTGGTTGCCGGGCGGGGGCGAGGCGATCTACGTGGACGCCGGCGGCGAGCTGATCGAGCTGATCGATTTCCCCAAAGAGCACTACGCCTTCTTCGACCTGATGAAGAACGCGGCGGCGCAATGGGATGGCTGCAATCCGCTGCGAGTCGTCGATTGACCGACAGCGGCGAGGGAGCGGCGTGGCTCCCGTGGGCGTAACCGGTGATCTGGCGATCGCTTCGGTAGGCCCCGCAAACAAGGTTTCACCGTGGCAAGTGTCGGGCAGGCGCCGGAGCAGGGGGCGTTGCTCGACACGCATAAATAACAAAAACAGGAGAGGCACCACATGAAGCAATTGATGCGTAATGTCGTGGCAATCGCCGTGGCCGGAGGCTGTGCCGCCTTGGCTCATGCCGCAGCAACCCCGGAGCAGATCGGCCAGATCGGCAAGACTTACCTGCCCTGGGGGGCGGAGCAGGCGGGCAATGCCGACGGCAGCATTCCGGCCTATACCGGCCCGATCAAGCAGCCAGCCAGCTACGACACGAAGAATCCGGGTATCCGTCCTGATCCGTTCGCCAACGAGAAGCCGCTGTTCTCCATCTCCAGCCAGAACATGACCCAGTATGCCGACCAGATCTCCGAAGGCATGCAGGCGATGCTGCGCAAGTACCCGACCTTCCGCATGGATGTCTATCCGTCCCACCGCACGGCGGCCTATCCGGAGTACTTTCAGAAAAATGCCGTGAAGAACGCCAGCGAATGTCGGACGAAGAATGATGAACTGGGTCTTGAAGGCTGCTACGGCGGCACCCCGTTCCCGTTCCCGAAGACCGGCAACGAGGTCATGTGGAACCGCTTGCTGAAGTTCGACCAGTTTGCCTTTGAAACCCGTGCCTTCACCACCAGCCTGGTCGATACGCGCGGCACTCGCACGGTGACTGGCGTGTCGAGCATGCAGATCCAGTATCCGATCTTCGATCCCCAGCGTACCGGGCCGATCGGCGACAAGGAAATCTACGAGATGCTGCGCGTCGACTTCCTCGACCCGGCACGCAAGAACGGCGAGAAGATCGTCGTGCACGACTCCATCGACATGGTGGATCAGGGCCGGCGTGCCTGGCAGTACCTGCCCGGACAGCGCCGCGTCAAGTTGGCCCCCGACATTGCCTATGACACGCCCAGCCCGACCAGTGGTGGTGTGACGACGACTGATGAACTGGCGATCTTCTACGGTGCGCTGGATCGCTATAACTTCAAGCTGCACGGCAAGAAGGAAATGTACATCCCCTACAACACCTACAAGATCCGGGATCCCAACGTGTGCCCGGATACCATGGCCGAAACCAAGAATCACCTGAATCCTGACTGCATGCGCTGGGAGAAGCACCGGGTCTGGGTCGTCGAGGCAACCCTCAAGGAAGGTCAGCGCCATATCTATCCGCGCCGGATGATCTATCTGGATGAGGATCTCTACAGCGTGGGCATCAGTGACAACTTCGACCGTGCCGGGCAGATCTACCGGGTCAACCATAGCCTGCCGATCACCTTCTACGAGGGCACCGGGCACATGACCGACGAAGCGGTCACCTATGACCTGGCCAATGGTGCCTACCACCGCCAGCAGAACGCCACCATGGGCGGCGGCTGGGTCGTGACTTCGCCCCGTCCGGACAATCACTTCAGTCCTGCCGCCATGACTGGCGGCGGCATTCGCTAACCGGGACGAACTGTTTGGCAGGTGTAGTCAGGGCACCGCACGGTATCTCCGTGCGGTGCCAACCACATAGAACAATGACAAGAGGCTGTTATGCACACTTCCAACAAGCTGAACGGCAAAGTTGCGGTGGTGCTCGGCGCGGCTGGGCGCGACAACATGGGGCAGGTCATCGCCCGTCGTTTCAGGGATGAAGGCGCCACGGTGATCGTCGCTGGCCGCCACGGCGACGAGCTGGCGCGCCTGGCTGACGAGATCGGCGGCTATGCCAAGACTTGCGATATCACCGATCGCCAACAAGTGCTCGACCTGTTCACTTTTGCCAAGGACAAGGGCGGGCGCGTGGATATCGCGGTCAACGCCACCGGCTGGGGCCTGCTGCGTCCCTTCCTGGAAACCAGCGTGGATGAGCTCAAGCGCATGAGCGACCTGCAGTTCGTCGGCCCCTTCCTGTTCTGCCAGGCCGCCGTGGAGGCCATGGAGCAGGGCGGCTCGATCATCCAGATCAGCTCGGCAACCGCCACCATCATGTTCCACGATCACGCCGCCTATATGGGCACCAAGGCGGGTACCGACCACGTGATCCGTTGCGTGGCCAACGAGTTTGGCGAGCGCGGCATCCGCGCCAACTCCATCTCGCCGGGGGTCACCGACACGCCGATGACCGCCGCCGCCAAGGAAGTGCCGGGGCTGTTCGAGGCCTTTGCCTCAGGGTATCCGTTGCAGCGCATCGGCACTTCCGAAGACATCGCTGCCGCCGCCGTCTGGCTGGCCAGCGACGAATGTTTCATGACTGGGCAGAACCTGCAGGTCAACGGCGGGCTTACCCTGCGCCGCAATCCGATGAAGCACGAGATAGAGGCGTCCGTGCAGGCCGCCGCCCAAGCACTTGGACAGGAGCAGACGGCATGAGCCAGACCAAAACTCTGCAGATCACCACCAGCCATGAGTTCGACGCGCCCGCTGACGTGGTCTGGACGCTGCTCGAGGACTTTGCCCAGATCGAGCGCTGGTGGCCGAAGGACGAGCCTGCGGTAAGTATCCAGCGCGTCGAGCTGGAGGGGGAGGGCATCGGCCTGATTCGCCATATCTACAACCACGGCTTTCCTGCCCCGGTCAGTGAGCGCCTGGACTTTCAGGACCCGGCAAACCTGGTCTATCGGCTGTCCATCGTCGGCGAGCGGCCTGCCGGCCTACTCGGCTATCAGGCCACCGGGCGCATCGAGCGCCTGCCTGGCGAGCGTTCGCGGCTGAACTACTGTGGCGAATTCAGCACCGAGCCGGGGCGCGAGGCGGAGGCCGAGGCATTCCTGAGAGGGGCCTATGCCCTGATGTTCAAGGGCCTGGCGCAGGCTGCAGCCCGGGAGGCATCCGTCAGCTGAGCAGGCGGCGCCTGAGTCGTGTCGGGCCGTTCTGTGGATTGGCAGAAAAAAACAGCGCAGGGCTTGCTCAATGGCTGAGCCCTCTATATCTTTAAAAACAATCCTGTCGGTTTTAAGCTGATTCCGTCAGCCACAGCCGCGGCCCAAGACACAACAAAGACAACAACTAGCTCACCTGGGCGAGGTAACCATGAAAGACCCCAAGACCCCCGATGCGGCGGTATTGCTGGATATCTACCGCAAGGCCCATCTGATCAAGACTGCCGATGACCGCTTCATCGAGCTGATCAAGGCCGGCCAGATCGCCTCTCCGTACTACTCGACCCGTGGCCAGGAGCTGATTCCGGCGGCGGTGTCGGTCAACCTGCGCGCCGACGACTACGTCATCACCACCTACCGCGGCATTCACGACCAGCTCGCCAAGGGCATCCCGCTGCGGCCCTTCGTGGCCGAGTTCATGGGCCGTGCGACCGGTACCTGCAAGGGCAAGGGCGGGCCGATGCACATCACCCATCTGGCGTCCGGTCTGCCGGTGACCACCGGGGTGGTCGGCTCCGGCCTGCCGATCGCCAACGGTCTGGCCTGGGCGGCGCAGTTGAAGAAGACCGGCCAGGTCACCGTGTGCAACTTCGGCGATGGCGCCAGCAACATCGGGGCCTTCCACGAGGCGCTCAACCTGGCGTCGGTGTGGAAGCTGCCGGTGGTGTTCGTCTGCCAGAACAACGGCTACGCCGAGCACACCAAGTACGAATACGGCACCGGTGCCCATGCCATTGTCGATCGCGCCATCGGCTACGGCATGCACGGCATCCAGTGCAACGGCAACGACGCGGTGGAGATGTGGGGGGCGGCGCACGAGGCGATCGAGCGCGCGCGCAGCGGCCAGGGTCCGACCCTGATCGAGGCCAAGACCTTCCGCTTCCGTGGCCACCTGCTCGGTGACGACAGCCACTACATCGCCAAGGATGAAATGGCCGCGGCCATCGCCGCCGACCCGATGCCGGCGCTGCGCGCCTGGCTGATCGAGCAGGGCCATGCCAGCGACCTGGCGCTGGCGGAGATCGACAACACCAACCGCGAACAATTCGAGGATGCCGTCCAGTTCGGTCTGGCCAGTCCCTATCCCGACGTTTCCGAGCTGCAGCTGGACGTCTATGCCGAGGAGGTCCGCGCATGAGCGAAGTCAAGGCACGCCGAATGAACATGTCGCAGGCCATCGCCATGGCCATGTACGACGCCATGGAGCTGGATTCCAGCGTGATTGCCCTCGGCGAGGACATCGCCGATCCGCAGGGCGGCGGGGTGTTCAAGTGCACCGCCGGCCTGTCCGACCGCTTCGGCACCGAGCGGGTACGCTCCACGCCGATCGCCGAGCAGGCCATCATGGGCGCCGCGGTGGGCGCTGCGCTGGCCGGCATGCGCCCGGTCGCCGAGATCATGCTGATGAACTTCATCACCGTGGCCATGGACCAGGTGGTCAACCACGCCGCCAAGCTGCGCTTCATGACCGGCGGGCAGACCCACGTGCCGCTGACCATCCGCACCGCCACCGGGGCCGGCTTCGGCACGGGCGGCCAGCATGCCGACTACCTCGAGGCCTGGTTTGCCCATACCGCCGGCATCAAGGTGGTGGCGCCGTCGACCCCGGCGGATGCCTACGGCCTGCTGCTGTCGTGCATCTTCGACGACGATCCCTGCCTGTTCGTCGAGAGCCTGCCGCTGTACTTCGCCATGGGCGAGGCGCCGGTGGCCGGCGAGCGCATTCCTCTGGGCAAGGCCAAGGTGGTCCGCGAGGGCAGCGACATCACCGTGGTCAGCTACAGCCGCACCATGGTCGAGGTGCAGGCCGTGGCCAAGGAGCTGGAGAAACAGAACATCTCGGTAGAGGTCATCGACCTCCGCAGCATCGTGCCGCTCGACATGGACACCGTGCTGGCCTCGGTAGCCAAGACCGGCCGCCTGGTGGTAGCCCACGAAGCCCAGGTGGACTTTGGCGTGGGGGCGGAGATCGCCACCCGCGTGCATCGCGAGCTGTTCGGGCAGCTGCGCGCGCCGGTCGGCCGCGTCGGTGCTGCGCGCTCGCCGGTGCCGTTCTCCAAGGCACTGGAAGACGCCTTCATTCCAACCAAGCAACGCATCACCGCTGCGATTCTCGAAACCCTTCGTTAACGAACAGGATGGGATAGCCATGACTACGCAAATTCTTCTTCCCAAGCTGGGTTTCTCGATGAACGAGGCGGTGCTCGTCGAGTGGATGGCCGAGGACGGTGCCCAGGTGAGCAAGGGCCAGCCGCTGTACGCCATCGAAAGCGAGAAGTCGCTGCAGGAAATCGAGGCGCCGGCCGATGGCACGCTGCGGATCATCGAGCAGGCAGGCGAGACCTATGAAATCGGCACCGTCATCGGGGAGATTGCCTGATGACTGCGGCTGAGAAAGCACCGGTCGCCTGGCCTGACAATCTGCCGCCGATGCCGGCCGTGGACTTCAGCCAGTTCGGCCCGATCGAAACGGTCGATCTGTCCCGCTATCAGCTGCTTACCGGTGCATTTCTCGGCCGCAACTGGGTGCAGATACCCCATGTCACCCACCATGACGAGGCCGAGATCGATGCGCTGGACGAGCATCGCCGCCAGTTGGGTAACGACCTGGGCATCAAGCTGACGCCGTTGCCGTTCCTGATCAAGGCGCTGGTCAATGCGCTCAAGGCGTTTCCCAAGTTCAACGCCTCCCTGTCGCCGGATGGCAAGCGATTGGTACTCAAGCAGTATTTCCATGTCGGCGTTGCTGTCGATACTGATAACGGGCTGCTGGTGCCGGTGATCCAGCACTGCGACCGCAAGTCGATAGCCGAAATTGCCAGCGAGCTGGCCGAGAAGTCGGCGCGGGCGCGCAGCAAGGGCTTGCCGATCACGGAAATGTCGGGTGGCTGCATGACCATCAGCTCCTTGGGCTCGATTGGCGGCACCGCCTTCACACCGATCATCAATGCGCCTGAAGTGGCGATCCTCGGCGTGACCCGGGTGACGGAGCGTCTGGCCATGGTGGAGGGCAAGGTGGTGGTGAAGCATCTGTTGCCGCTGTCGCTGAGCTACGACCATCGGGTCATCAATGGGGCCGATGCGGCGCGCTTCTGCCGTTTCGTCGCCGAGCAACTGGCAGATCCCACGCTGCTGGTCTGAAGGGTAATGGAGTGCAAGCAATGAACAATAACAATAGAGCAAGCGTGCAGGACCAGTTCTCTCTGGAGGGCCGCGTCGCCTTGGTCACCGGGGCCGGCACCGGGCTGGGTGCCCACTTTGCCCGGGTGCTGGCCCAGGCAGGGGCCAAGGTGGCCTGCGTGGCTCGGCGCCTGGACCGGGTCGAGGCGGTGGCTGCGGATATCCGCGCCCAGGGTGGCGAGGCCTTCGCCTGCGTCTTGGATGTCACGGATGGCGCCTCCATCAAGCAGGCCTTCGACAGTGTCGAGCGCCACCTTGGCCTGATCGATGTGCTGGTCAACAATGCCGGGCTGTCCGATCCGGCGCCCTTCGAGGAAATGAGCCGCACGCAGTGGACGTCCCTGCTGGATGCCAACCTCTCCGGCCCGTTCTTCGTCGCCCAGGAAATGGCCAAGCGTTTGATCGTTGCCGGCAAACCCGGCTCGATCATCAATATCGCCTCCATCCTCGGTCATCTGGCCAAAGACAAGTTCGTGAACTACGGCACGACCAAGGCAGGCCTGATTCACATGACTCAGTATATGGCGCTGGATCTGATACCCTATTCAATCAGAGTCAACGCTCTGGCCCCGGGGTATTTTCCCAGCGAAATGACCAACCCTTTCTATGAGTCGGAAGTCGGCAAGCGCGAAATCGCCAGCCTGCCGCCCAAGCGCCTTGGGCGCCATGAAGAGCTGGATGGGCCGTTGTTGCTGCTGGCCAGCAACGCTTCTTCCTATATGAGTGGCAGCGTCGTGACCGTGGATGCGGGGCATTCGATTCGTCTGTCCTGATGTGTAATCGCGGGCGAGCAGGGGACGTGTCCGCAATCTTCCGATGGATCATGTCCCCGGCTTTTCAATGTTGAAGGTACAATCAAATGAACGGGTATATTTCTGTAGGTACAGGGGAAGGCGATATGCAACAACCTGTTCGGCGCAAGCGATCTGAGCACGGCAGTTGGCAAGCCGAGAAAAGCCATTTGATGCGCACGCAGATTCTCGATGCCACCATGCAGTGTCTGATCGGTATCGGTTATACCCAGACCACCACGGAGAAGATCGCCAAGCAGGCGGGTGTATCCCGTGGGGCCATGACCCATCACTTCAAGTCGCGCGCCGAGGTGTTTGCCGCGGCAGCCGAGCACATCACCGATATCCGGGTCAGGGAGTACGACGCCGCGATCCGCGAGGTCAGTCGGCGTGCAGGTGGTCAGCCAACCCAGGAAAGCATGCTCGAGACGCTCAAGGTGCTTCAGGACTACTTCATGAAGCCCTCCTTCCTGGCGTTTCACGAACTGGTTCGCGGTGCGCGAACCGATGCCGAGCTCCATGCGGTGATGGCTCCCCTGGAGCAGTCGCTGGACGAGCGCATCTCCAAGAGCATCGAGGTCCATTTCCCGATCTGGGCCGAGGCTGGCATGCGCGAGACCGGTGAAGGCTTGCGCGACCTGATCATGCATGCCTTGCGCGGCGTGGCCTTGGACCCCTCCAGCTACCTGCATGGTGACCGCCTGCACCGGCTGCACGAGCTGTTGGCCAAGACGGCCATGGCCGAGTACATGGAGGCCTACAAGCGCAAGGTCGAGCTGCAACAACCAGCCAATTAAATTGACCGCAGACGGTTGCCAAACCGTCTGCGCTTTGTCACTCTGCTGTTAAATAAAAACAATCTTGATGGTTTAAAAAGGTTGAAAACAACAATGAGCAACCTGATGCAGACCAACCTCGCCGGCGGGCACCTGCTCCGCGCCGGCGCGCAGGGCCCGATCCTGCTGGGCAGTCGCTGCCGCCAGTGCGGCGAGTACTACTTCCCCATTGCCGACAACTGCACCCGCTGCAGCGCCA
Source organism: Pseudomonas linyingensis (assembly GCF_900109175.1). Classification (GTDB taxonomy): domain Bacteria; phylum Pseudomonadota; class Gammaproteobacteria; order Pseudomonadales; family Pseudomonadaceae; genus Geopseudomonas; species Geopseudomonas linyingensis. Next base: position 56,586 of record NZ_FNZE01000017.1, read on the forward strand.
GCGAGTTCGAGAGCTGCGAGATCGGCCGCGAAGGCCGCCTGTGGTCCTGGACCATCCAGAGCTTCCTGCCCAAGGCGCCCTACAACAGCGGCGAGACCGAAGTCGATTTCCAGCCCTACGGCGTGGGTTATGTGGAAATGCCGTGCGGGGTCAAGGTCGAAAGCCGCCTGACGGTTGCCGATCCCCAACAGCTGCGCATCGGCATGCCGATGGAACTCACTCTGGTCCGCTACGGCCGCAATGCGGCCGGCGAACCCCTGCATACCTTCGCCTTTGCACCGCTCGCTGCGGAAGGAGATGCGTGATGGAAGATATCGCCATCATCGGTGTCGGCTTGCACCCCTTCGGGCGCACCGACGGTCTCAGCGGCCAGGCCCAGGGCGCCTATGCCGTGCGCGAGGCCCTCAAGGACGCAGGAGTCGAGTGGCATCAGGTCGGTGTGGCCTACGGCGGCAGCCAGGATGGCGGCAATGCCGACGCGCTGGCCAACCACCTCGGTCTGACCGGCATCCCGTTCGTCAACGTGGCCAACGGCTGCGCCACCGGCGGCAGCGCCCTGGCCAGCGTGATTGCCGCGCTGCGCAGTGGCATGGCCGAGATCGGTGTGGCGGTCGGCTTCGACAAGCACCCGCGCGGCGCCTTCAACCCGAAGCCGGCCGACTGGGGCCTGGAGGACTGGTACGGCGAAACCGGCCTGATGCTGACCACCCAGTTCTTCGCCCTGAAGACCCAGCGCTACCTGCACGAGCACGACATCCCCGAGGAGGCGCTGGTCCACGTCGCCCAACGCGCGTTCCGCAACGGCGCCCTGACTCCGCACGCCTGGCGCCAGCGCGAATTGAGCTTCGCGGAAATCGCCGAGTCGATGCCGGTCAACCTGCCGCTGCGCAAGTACATGTTCTGCAATCCGGCCGAGGGCGGTGCGGCGCTGGTGCTGTGCCGGGCCAGCGAGGCGCACAAGTACAGCCGCAACCCGGTGCTGGTGCGCGCGGCGGTGATGCGTACCCGCCATCACGGCTCCTTCGAGGTGTTCAGCCCGGGCCTGGCTGCCGAGCAGTCGCCGGCGCCGACGGTAACCGCCTCGCACGCGGCCTTCGAGCTGGCGGGAGTCGCCCCGGCGGACATCGACGTGATCCAGCTGCAGGACACCGACAGCGGTTCGGAGATCATCCATCTCGCCGAAAACGGCTTCTGCGAGCACGGCGAGCAGGGGCACCTGCTGCGGCGCGGTGAAACCGATATCGGTGGCCGTCTGCCGGTGAATACCGACGGTGGCTGCCTGGCCAACGGCGAGCCGGTCGGCGCCTCCGGCCTGCGCCAGGTCATCGAAGTCTGCACCCAGCTGCGCCAGCAGGCCGGCGCCCGCCAGGTGCCGGGCCGGCCGCGGCTTGGCTACACCCATGTCTACGGCGCGCCGGGTGTCAGCGCCGTGACCATTCTCGAAGCGCCGTAACCGTCCGCTCGACCGGCTCAATAACAATAACGAGGGCACTAGCATGAACAATCCGAAGCACGCCAAGTTCACCGTATTGCCGCCGGAGGAGGTGGGCGATCCCAACTTGTTCCAGCAGTTGCTGAAGCTGGAAACGGTGCCGGTTCCGGAGCATCTGCAGCCGCAGCATCCCGGCTTCAGCGACGAGGACCTGTCCGTCGAGCGCTACAGATCGCGCGCCTTCCACGAGCTGGAAGCGCAGAAGCTGTGGACCAAGGCCTGGCAGATGGTGTGCCGCGAGGAGGACATCCAAAAGCCGGGCGACCATGTGGTGTACGACATCGTCAACACCTCGATCATCGTCATGCGTGGTCAGGACAACGAGATTCGTGGCTTCCACAACTCCTGCCTGCACCGCGGCCGCGCCCTGCGCATGGGCAGCGGCGCGGTCAACCAGCTGCGCTGCCCCTACCACGGCTTCGCCTGGGACCTGCAGGGCGAACTCAAGACCATGCCCACCACCTGGGACTTCAAGCACCTCGATCCGTGCGAGCAGAAGCTGCCGCAGGTGAAAGTGGCAACCTGGGGCGGCTTCGTGTTCATCAATCCCGACCTGGATGCGCCCTCGCTGCTGGAGCACCTCGATGTGCTGCCGGAGCACTTCAAGGACTACAACCTCGAGCACTCGGTGTCCATCGCCCACGTGCAGCGGCGCATGGCGTGCAACTGGAAGGTCGCCCAGGAAGCCTTCATGGAGTCCATGCACACCCGGGCCACCCATCCGCAGATCATGACCTTCACCGGCGATATCGACAGCCAGTACGACATGTACGGCGACAACATCAGCCGCAGCGTCACGCCGATGGCGGTGACCAGCTCCAACCTCAAGGACGTAGAGGAAGCACTGATCCTGCGCGACATCCTCGACGAGTCCGGGCGCATGGCCGAGGCGGACAGCAGCAAGCACGTGCTGCCGGAGGGTATGACCACCCGCCAGTACATCGGCGAGCTGAACCGCAAGATCTTCGCCGAGGCCGCTGGGGTCGACCTGTCCCAGGCCACCCTGGCCGAGCTGCAGGACGCCATCCTCTATTCGATCTTCCCCAACACCCAGGTGTGGGCCGGCTACTTCGGCAACATCGTCTACCGCGCCATACCCGATGGCGACAACCACGAGGCCTGCCTGTTCGACGTCTGGCTGCTCGGTCGCTACCCGGCCGGCAGCCAGTGCCCGCCCGGCGCCAAGCTCAACCGCCTGCCCGATGACCTGGAGTTCTCCGCCGCGGCCGAGCTGGGCGCGCTGGGCCCGGTCTTCGACCAGGACATGAGCAACCTCGACGCCATGACCAAGGGCCTCAAGGCCTCGAAGAAGGGCGCCGTCAGCCTGGCCAGCTACCAGGAAAGCCGCATTCGCCATCACCACCTGACCCTCGACAAGTACCTGGGCCTGGCGAAGTAGCCGCCCGCTGCCCGCGGTGGCCGCTGCGGCGTGCCACCCGCAGCGGTGCGGACATAGAACAAGGGAAGCGAGATGAACAAGACGCTACGCGATCGGGCACAACGCCTGCGAGAAGAGGTCCGCGAGTTCTGCCGGCACGAGATGCCGGCGGCCCTGCGCGACAAATCCCATCGGCACCAGGTGCTGGACAAGGACGACTACCTGCAGTGGATGCGCCTGCTGGACGCCAAGGGCTGGGTCGTCGGTCACTGGCCGCAGGCCTACGGCGGCCGCGACTGGTCGTCGCTGGAGCGCTTCGTGTTCGAGGACGAGCTGGCCCGCCATGGCTGCCCGTGGATCATCCCCTTCGGCGTCAAGTACGTCGGTCCGGTGATCTACACCTTCGGCAGCGAGGAGCAGAAGCGCCGCTTCCTGCCCGGCATCGTCAAGACCGAGGAGTTCTGGGCCCAGGGCTATTCCGAGCCGGGCGCCGGTTCCGACCTGGCCGGCCTGCGCACCCAGGCGGTACGCGACGGCGACCACTACGTGGTCAACGGCCAGAAGGTCTGGACCACCTACGCGCAGTGGGCCGACTGGCTGTTCTGCCTGGTGCGTACCGGCAACGATGGCAAGCCGCAGAACGGCATCTCCTTCCTGTTGATCGACATGCGCAGCCCGGGCGTGACGGTCAAGCCGATCCACACCATGGACGGCTACCACCACGTCAACGAGGTGTGGTTGGAGAACGTGCGCGTGCCGGCGGCCAACCTGGTCGGCGAGGAGGGCGCCGGCTGGACCTACGCCAAGTTCCTGCTCAAGAACGAGCGCACCGCCGGCGCCATCGTCGGGCTGGCCTGGCACGTGCTGGAGCGCCTGAAGAAGCTGGCGCGCGAGACCACTCGTGATGGCCAGCTCCTGATCGACCAGCCGCTGATGCGCAACCGCATCGGCGAGTTCGAGCTGCGCTTCATGGCGCTGCAGGAGGTCGCCTACCAGGCGGTCGAGTCGATGGTCGAGGGTACCGACAACGGCGGCGAAGCCTCGCTGATCAAGGTGCGCGGCACCGAGCTGTACCAGGAGGTGGCCGAGGCGCTGGTCGAGGCGCTGGGCGCGGCGGGGATCGCCTACGACACCGCGGCACTGCACAGCGCCGGCCTGCCGCCGCTGGGCGACGACGATGTCGGCGGCATCCTCAAGGAACATTTCTACAATCGCGCGGCAACGGTCTTCGGCGGCTCGTCGGAGATCCAGCGCAATATCGTGGCCAAGGCGGTGCTCGGACTATGACTACGGACATTGAAACCATCTCCATGCTGCGTGACAGCCTGGAGCGCTATACCGCCGAGCAGTACGACTTCCTCAAGCGCTGGCGCGTGCTCGAGCAGCCCGCTGGTTACAGCGCGGCGGCCTGGCAGAACTATGCCGAGTTCGGCTGGCTGGCGCTGCGCCTGCCCGAGGAGGAGGGCGGCCTGGACGGCGATGCCGTCGCGCAGGGCGCGGTCATGGAAGTGGTCGGCCGCCGCCTGCTGATGGAGCCGCTGCTGGCCAGCGCGTTGCTCGCTACCGGGCTGGTGGTCAAGCTGGGCTCGCCCGGCCAGCAGGCCGAGCTGCTGCCCGCCCTGGCCGAGGGGCGACTGAAGCTGGCGCTGGCCCATGAGGAACAACTCGACGGCCAGAGCTGCTGGGTGGAAGCCGGACAGCTGACGGGCGCCAAGCAGGGCGTGCTGCACGGCGATGCCGCCAACCGGCTGCTGGTGACCGCCCGTGACGAGCGGAGCGAGCTGCAGGTGTATCTGGTCGATGCAACTGGCGAAGGCGTCGAGCGTCAGGCTTATCGCTTGGTCGACGGTCGCCGTGCCGCCAACCTGCGCTTTTTCGGCACACCCGCTGAGCGGCTGGGTGACGAGGGCAGCCCGTCAGCTGCCGACGTGCTGGCCACGGCCTTCGACGAGGCCAGCGTGGCGCTGTGCGCCGAGGCCTTCGGCGCGGCGAGCTGCCTGCTCGAGATCACCAACGAGTACCTCAAGGTGCGCAAGCAGTTCGGCAAGCCGCTGGCGAGCAACCAGGTGCTGCAGCACCGCATGGCCGACCTGTACATGCTCAAGGAGGAGATCCGCGCGCTGACCCGCACTGCCCAGCAGGCGATGCTGTTGCCGGCTGCCGAGCGTGGCAGAGTCGTCAGCGGTGCCCGGGCCTATATCTGCCATGCCGCGCGCAATATCGCCAACGAGGCGATCCAGATGCACGGTGGCATCGGCGTCACCGAAGAGCTGGAGGTGAGCCACTACTTCCGCCGCCTGATGGTCAATGCCGCGCTGTTCGGCGGCCGCGACTGGCACTTCACCCGTTTCGTCGAGTCGACGCTGAAGTCCGCTTGAACGTGGAGCGGACGCATCCACACGTAGTCAACAAGAGGATGTAAGCATGCGCAAAGATATCAGTGGCCGCCAGGTTCGCCTGGACGAGGCGAGCCTGGCCCGCTATGCCGGCTGCAGCGAGTGGCAGAACCAGACCATCGCCGAGCGGGCCACGACCATGGCCGCACGCGACCCGCGGCAGGTCACCCATGTGTTCGAGGGCGTGCCCTGCGCGGTGGGCGAGCTGCTCGGCGATGCCCGCTTGCTGGCCGGTGCCCTGCAGCGCCGCGGGCTGGTGGCCGGCGACGTGATCAGCTTCCAGTTGCCCAACTGGCGGGAAACCGCGGTGATCGACCTGGCCGCCAGCCTGCTGGGCCTGGTGGTAGCGCCGATCGTGCCTATCTACCGGGATGCCGAGGTCGCCTTCATGCTCGCCGACTCGGCGATCAAGGCGGCTTTCTTCCCGGGCACCTACCGCAACTTCGACTACGCCGCGATGATGGCCCGCCTGGCACCGAGCCTGCCGCAGCTGCAGCTGCTCTGCCCGGTGCGCAGCGATGCGTCCGGTGCGGACAGCTACGAGGCGATGCTGGCCGAGGGCAAGGGGCCGCAGTCGCTACCGGTGGTGGATGCCAATGCAGTCAAGCTGATCCTCTACACCTCCGGTACCACTGGCCGGCCCAAGGCCGTGCTGCATTCGCACAACACCGGACCGACACGTCTCAAGCGCGCCTTCGAACACTGGTGCGGCACGGGCAAGGAAACTCTGCTGATGGCTTCGCCGGTGACCCACGTCACCGGTCTCAGCGGCCTTGAGCTGCCGTTCTTCCTCGACGCGCGCACGGTGTTCATGGATCGCTGGAACGCCGCCGAGGCCCTGGAGATCATCGACCGCGAGCAGGTCACCGTCAGCCTCGGCGCCACGCCGTTCCTGCACGAACTGATCCACCAGGCCGAACAGCATGGCCGCCGCCTGCCGAGCCTCAAGGCCTTCGCCTGCGGTGGGGCCGAAGTGCCGCCGGCGCTGATCTACAAGGCCCGCGAGGTGTTCGACAACTGTCGCGCCTTCCGCGTGTTCGGCTCCAGCGAGGCGCCGCTGGTGACCCTGGGCTTCGTCGGCGAGGGCCAGCTGGAGCAGGCGGCGACCACAGACGGCGAGATCTGCGACTACGAGGTGTGCCTGCTCGACGAGCAGGGCCAGCCGGTCGCGCCGGGTCAGGAGGGCGAGATCTGCGTGCGCGGCGCCGCCATGTTCCTCGGCTACGCCGATCCCGAGCAGACCGCCGCCAGCTTCGATGCCGACGGCTTCTTCGCCACCGGCGACCTGGGGCGGATCACCGCCGACAACGCCATCGTCATCACCGGGCGCAAGAAGGACCTGATCAACCGCGGTGGCGAGAAGATCAGCGCCAAGGAGGTCGAAGACATTCTCCATCAGCACCCGGCGATCGACGAGGCGGCGGTGGTGTCCATGCCGCACCCGCGTCTCGGTGAAACCCTGTGCGCCTACGTGATACTCAAGCCCGGCCAGACCCTGACCCTGGAGGCGCTGCTCGCCAGCATCGGTCAGGCGGGGGTGGCCCGGCAGAAGCTGCCCGAGCGCTTGGAAGTGGTGGCTGATTTCCCCCGCACCGCCTCGGGCAAGATCCGCAAGGACCAGCTGCGCGCCGACATCCGCCAGCGCCTGGTGGCGCAACCCCAATAATTCGGAGATGGCCAGTATGGACTCTACCTATCTTGAAGTGCGCATCGCCCGTAAGGCGGCCGAAGCGCTGGATATCGTGACTCTCGAGCTGACTGCGGCCAGCGGAGAGGCCCTGCCGGCCTTCAGTGCGGGCTCGCACATCGACGTGGAAATTCGCCCGGGCCTGGTACGCCAGTACTCGCTGTGCAACGACCCGACCGAGCAGCATCGCTATGTGATCGGCGTGCTGCGCGACCCGGTTTCGCGCGGCGGTTCGATCGCCGTGCATGACGCCCTGCACGAAGGGCAGACCATCCGCATCAGCCCGCCGCGCAACCACTTCCCGCTGGTGCAGGCCAAGCGCTACGTGCTGTTCGCCGGCGGCATCGGCGTCACCCCGATCCTGTGCATGGCCGAGCGCCTGGCCAGCAGCGGCGCCGATTTCGTCATGCACTACTGCGCGCGCTCGGCCGAGCGTGCGGCCTTCGTCGAGCGCATCGGCAATTCCGCCTATGCCGACAAGGTGCACTTGCATTTCGACGATGGTGCGCCGGAGCAGAAGCTCGACCTGCCGGCCGTGCTGGCGGCCGAGCCGGCGGACAGCCAGCTGTACGTGTGCGGGCCGGGCGGCTTCATCGACTTCGTGACCAACACCGCCAAGACCCAGGGCTGGGGCGAGGAACGCATCCACTTCGAGTATTTCGCCGCCAAGGCGGTGGATACCTCGGAAGACCAGAGCTTCGAGGTGCAGGTCGCCAGTACCGGCAAGGTCTACGTGATCCCCACGGACGATTCGATTGTCTCGGTGCTCGAGGCCGATGGCGTGGAGATCAGCGTTTCCTGCCAGCAGGGCATCTGCGGAGCCTGCATCACCCGGGTGCTGGACGGCCAGCCGGACCACCGCGACCAGGTGCTGACCGACAAGGAGCGCAACGAGGAAAACTGGTTCACGCCCTGCTGCTCGCGCTCGCGGAGCCCGCGCCTGGTGCTCGATATCTGACCGATGTCCCACGGGGGGATGTCCCTTTGGCACGCCATCTCCTTGGCGTGCCTTTTTTATTCCGGCCAAGGTCTTCTGCGATGAACGAGCTCTTTCCGGATCGGCCCACTCATCGATGGGCACATCTGCTGTTCAGTGGCCGGAGGCTGGTCTGGCTGGCCTATCTGGGCGTCGTGCTGATCTGGGCGACCACGCCGCTGGCCATCCAGTGGGGCACGCTGGATACCGGCTTCGCCTTCGCTGCCGTTACCCGCATGTTCATCGCCCTGGTCTGCTGTCTGCTGGTCCTGTTCCTGGGTGGCATCCGCCTGCCACGGCATCGGCGCGCCTTGCTCAGCTATCTGGTTGCCGGTGGCGGGCTGTTCGTCGCCATGCTCAGTGTCTACTGGGCAGCGCAGCGCCTGGATTCGGGGCTGATGTCGGTTATTTTCGGGCTTTCGCCGCTGGTCATCAGCCTGCTGGCGGCCTTCTGGCTGGAGGAGCGCCTGCTCAGCCCAACACGCCTGCTGGGCATGGCGCTGGGCGTGGTCGGCCTCGGCATCGTCTTCATCGACGATGGCCTGCGGCTCGCCGAGGGGGCGGCGGCGGGCATCGCCGTGCTGCTGTTCGCGGTGCTGGTCAACGCCGCCACCCTGGTCGGCCTCAAGCGCATCGCCGACGACAGCGCGCCGCTGGCCACCACCGCCGGCTCCCTGCTGGTGGCCGCGCCGCTGTTCCTGCTGGCCTGGTGGCTGGATGGCGCGGCGCTGCCGGCGCAGCTGAACTGGCGCGGCGGCCTGTCGATCCTCTACCTGGCGCTGTTCGGCTCGGTGCTGGGCTTCGCCCTGTACTACTACATCGTGCGGCGCCTGGACTCGGCCCAGGTGGCGCTGATCCTGGTGATCACGCCGCTGCTGGCGCTGCTGGTCGGCCAGCGCTTCAACGGTGAGCAGTTGCCGCCGCAGGTGTGGCTGGGTGCGGTGGTGATCGGTCTGGGCTTGCTGTTGCACCAGCGCGGCAACCGGGCGGTTGCCGCACCGCAGGTGGTCAGCGACCGCTGAAGGTGGCGGGGCGCTTTTCCAGGAAGGCGTTCACGGCCTCGCGGAAATCCTCGGTCTGCAGGCAGTCGCTGAAGGCGGCCTTTTCCGCCTCCAGCTGGCTGGCGAAGCTGTTCTCGAAGCTGCCACGCATCAGGCGCTTGAGTAGGCCGACGGCCCTCGGCGAGGCAGCGGCCAGGCGCTGGGCCAGGGCCAGGGTGGCGCTTTCCAGCTCCTCGGCGGGCACCACGCGGTTGACCAGACCGAGGCGCAGCGCCTCGGCGGCGTCGATCGGCTCGCTGAGCAGGGCGATCTCCAGCGCCTTGCGCAGGCCGACCAGGCGCGGCAGGTTCCAGGACGCGCCCACATCGCAGCTGGCGCCGAGGTTGAGGTAGGCGAAGTTGAAGCGGCTGTTGTCGGCGGCGATGGCCAGGTCGCAGGCCAGCGCCAGGCTCATGCCGGCGCCGGCCACCGGGCCGTGCAGGCTGGCCAGCAGCGGAGCATCCAGGCTGCTCAGCAACTGCAGGGCCTGGTTCATCGGCTCGATCAGGGTTTCCGGTACCGAAGCGGGGTCGTCGCGGAACTGGGCGATGTCGCCGCCGGCCATGAAGCCGCGTCCGTTGCCGCTGAGGACGATGACGCGCACCTCGGGGTCGTCGGCCAGGTGCCGGCAGGTCGCCAGGAAGGCGCTGGCGAGGCTCTGGTCGATGGCATTGAGGGCCTGCGGCCGGTTGAAGCGGATATGGCGAATCGAGCCGTGGCTTTCGAGCAGGATCGGGGCAGTGGACATGGTTTGGTCCTTGTGAATGGCGATCTTGGACTGGTGGTCAGTGCGGCGTCGCGGGATTGAAGCTGCGCCAGACCTGCTCCATCACGGTCAGGCGCTGGTCGGCGCGCAGCGGGTCGTAGGCCGCCAGGTTGACGCTGCGGATCAGGTGACGCGGGGCGGGGCTGGCGGGGTGGTCGGCCTCGATGATGTTGATGCACGCCGGGTCCTGTTCGAAGGCCTTGAGCCCGGCCAGCCCGCTGCCGCTGATGCGGCTGAGGATCACCCGGTTGACCGCATCGTGGGCGACCAGCAGCAGGTCGTTCCAGTCCGGGCGGGCCAGCCAGTCGTCCCAGGCCTGGCCGACGCGCAGGGCGAAGTCGCTCCAGGCCTCGCCGCCGATGAAACGGGCCCCGGGCAGTTCTGCGTCGTCGTAGGCGTAGGCGATGGCCTGCTCGCGCTGTTCCGCCGGCACCTCGCGCAGACGACCGCCACGCACTTCCTGCAGGCGCGGCTCCATCTGCAGGGCGATGTCGGTCGCGCCCAGCACGATGCGTGCGGTTTCCTCGGTGCGCGGCAGTCCGGAGCACACCGCCAGGTCGAAGCGCACCGGGGCGAGCAGCTGGCGGGCCGCCTCGGCCTGCTGGCGCCCGGTCGGGGTCAGCGGCACCTGGCGCGGGTCGAGCGGCTTGCCTTGGGCGTCGAAGTAGCTGACCTGGGCGTGGCGCAGCAGGTAGATGCGCCGGCGCGGCAGGCTGCTGCGGGCGTTCATGGAGTGCCTCGCTGCAGGTAGCGCGGATTGCTTTCGGCGACCTTCTGCCGCGCCACCTGTTCTAGATGGCGGAAGACCTGCGCGTGGGTATCGCCGGCGTCGGCGCCGCCCTGGCGGATCAGCCGGCCCAGCTGGCGGTTGGCCTCGACCAGCTGCGCGCGCAGCGCCTCGGCTCCCGGTTGGGCCAGGCCTGCGGCGATTTGCAGGAGCGTCTGCAGGGCGGCCAGCTCCTCTCGTTCCGCCTGCTCGCCGGTCTGCAGCTGGCGGGCGGCGATGCCCATCGCCTTGGCGATCATCAAGGCATTCTGTTTCTGCTCGGCAGGCAGGGCGGGCAGCAGCTGGGCGCGCAGCAATGCTTCGGCGCTTTCCAGCAGTTGTGCTCCAGTGGGGTAGTCGCGCATCAGGTGCCCTCCGTCATCCGCAGGATTTCGTATTCCAGCTCCGGGACTATATGCCCGGTCAGCGCCAGCAGCAGCGAATCCTCCTCGCCGGAGAGATGCCGCTCGGCCTGCTGGATGGCGATGATCGCCCAGTTCATGTGCGCCATGACTTCCCAGTAGGCGACCTGCGCGCGGTCGATGGGGCGGCCGCTGACGCTCTCGTAGCCCTGGTAGAAGTCCTCGCGCTGGCCGATGCCGCCGGCTTCCAGTGCGTCCGCGCCGAAGCGCCAGCAGCGCGCACAGAACCAGCCGAGGTCCTCCAGCGGATCGCTCCAGCCGGCGAACTCCCAGTCGAGAATGGCGGTCAGGCCGTTGCCGTCGACCATATAGTTGCCGGTGCGAAAATCCCGGTGGCACAGCACCAGCTCGCCGCGCGGCGGGGCATGGCGCTCCAGCCAGCGCAGACCCCATTCGAGCAGCGGATGCGGCGTGTGGTGGTTGTCGAGATAGGCGCGGTGCTGCTGGATCAGGTGCAGGGCCGGCGCCTCGTCGTAGCTCGGCAGGAAGTCGAGATCGGCGCGCGGCGCGCGGATCGAGTGGATTCGCGCCAGCTCGGCGCCCAGCCGCCGGGCCAGCTCGCTGCGGTCACCGCCCAGGCTGTGGTCCTTGACCAGCTGGTGCCCGGTGGCAGTGCCGGCCACCCGGCGCATGACGAAGAACGGCCTGCCGATGACTTCGCGCCCGGCGCACAGCCACAGCGGCTCCGGCACCGTGACCCCGGCGGCGAAGGCCGCGCGCAGCAGGGCGAACTCCTGGGCGCGGCCATGGCTGACCGACACCCCGGTGGGGGAGTCGGCGCGCACCACCAGTTCCTGAGTGCCGGCCAGCGGACCGCCGTCGATCCGCGCGACGGCCAGCCAGTTCTCCTGGATGGCGCCGCCGGAGAGCAGGCGCAGCTCGCTGAACTCGACGCTCGCGGCCCCGGCCTGTTGGGCGATGAAGGCCTGCAGGGCGGTACTCAGCTCGGCATTCATGCGCTGTTCCTCTTGAAAATGCGCTTGGCCAGGCTCCAGCGATGGACTTCCGAGGGACCGTCGTAAATGCGGAAGGCGCGCATGTCGGAGAAGATCCGCGCGACGATGGTCTCACCGGTCACACCCTGGCCGCCGAGCACCTGCACGCTGCGGTCGGCGACCCGCCAGGTGGCTTCCGAGGCGATGACCTTGGCCATGCTCGACTCGTGGGTGCCCAGGTGGCCCTGGTCGAGTATCCAGGCGGTATGCCAGATCGACAGGCGGGCGCTGTGCATGTCCAGCTCGTTGTCGGCGAGCATGAAGCCGACGCCCTCGTGCTGGCCGAGTGCCTTGCCGAAGGCCATGCGTCGGGCGGCGTAGCGGCTGGCGACATCGTGGCAGCGGCGCGCCTGGCCGAGCCAGCGCATGCAGTGGGTCAGGCGGGCAGGGGAGAGGCGCACCTGGGCGTACTTGAAGCCCTCGCCCAGCTCACCGAGGATGGCGCTGGCCGGCACCCGCAGGTTGTCGAAGCTGACCACGCAGTGGCCGCCGGGGAAGCACGAGTCCAGCGCGTCCATGGTCCGCTCGATGCGGATGCCCGGGCTGTTCATGTCGGCGAGGAACATGGTCGCCCGGCCGTCCTCCAGCTTGGCCATGATGATTCCCAGGGTGGCGCCTTCCGCGCCGGTGATGAACCACTTGCGGCCGTTGATCAGGAACTCGTCGCCGACCTGGCGCGCTGTGGTCTGCAGCATCGACGGGTCGGAGCCGGCGCCCGGATCGGGCTCGGTCATGCAGAAGCACGAGCGGATCTCGCCGGCGGCCAGCGGGCGCAGCCAGCGCTCCTTCTGTTCCTCCGTGGCGATCGCCTCGAGCATGTGCATGTTGCCCTCGTCGGGCGCGGCGATGTTCAGCGCCACCGGCCCCAGCGGCGAGTAGCCGGCCTCCTCGAAGAACACCGCCTTGCTGCGATGGTCGAGGCCCAGGCCGCCGTATTCCGGCGAGACGTGCGCGGAAAGCAGGCCCGCGGCCTTGGCCTTGGCGATCAGCTCGCGGCGCAGGTCTTCACTGGGGCCGTGGGCGCCGCAGCGCGGGTCCTGTTCCAGGGGGATGATGGTGTCGGCAATGAAATCGCGCACCCGTTGCTGCAGGTCGCGCTGTTCGGCGGTAAGGGTGAAGTCCATGGCAGGCTCTCGCGGGTAGGTGGCGACGGGTCAGTCGTAGCGGTGGAAACCGCGACCGCTCTTGCGGCCGAGGTAACCGGCCTCGACCATTTCCCGCAGCAGCGGCGCCGGGCGGTACTTGGAGTCGTTGAAGCTGTGATAGAACACGTCCATCACCGCCAGCAGGGTATCCAGGCCGATCAGGTCGGCCAGGGCCAGCGGGCCGATCGGCTGGCCGCAGCCCAGCTTCATGCCGGCGTCGATGTCTTCCGCGCTGGCCAGGCCTTCCTGCAGCACGAACACCGCCTCGTTGATCATCGGCACCAGGATGCGGTTGACCGCGAAGCCGGGGCTGTTCTTGGCGTTGATCGAGGTCTTGCCGATCTTGGCGACGAAGGCCTCGGCGGCCGCCTGGGTTTCGTCGCTGGTCTGCAGGCCGCGGATCAGCTCGACCAGCGCCAGTACCGGCACCGGGTTGAAGAAGTGAGTGCCGATGAACTTGTCCGGCCGACTGGTGGCCGCGGCCAGCTTGGTGATGGAGATCGACGAAGTGTTGCTGGCGATCAGCGCGTCGGGGCGGACGATGGCGTCGATATCCTTGAGGATCGCCAGCTTGAGGGCTTCGGCCTCGGTGGCCGCCTCGATCACCAGGTCGGCCTCGGCCAGGGCCTGCTTGTCGGTGGTGCTGACCAGGTTGGCCAGCGCGGCCGCCTTGGCGCCCGCGTCGATGGTTTCCTTGCGCACCAGGCGGTCGAGGCTGGCGTTGATGGTCTGCTCGCCGCGGGCCAGGGCGGCCTCGGAGATGTCCACCATGATGACCTTGAGGCCGGCCATGGCACAGACCTGGGCAATCCCGTTGCCCATGGTTCCGGCGCCGACGACGCCTACGGTTCGGATCTGCATTGTGTTGCTCCTGTGTTGTTCTTGTTGTCAGTGAGGCAAGTGGCGACTCAGACGCGCTCGAAGATCGCGGCGATGCCCTGGCCGCCGCCGATGCACATGGTCACCAGGGCGTAGCGGCCGCCGGTGCGGTGCAGTTCGTAGATCGCCTTGGTGGTGATGATCGCGCCAGTCGCGCCGACCGGATGGCCCAATGAGATACCCGAGCCGTTCGGGTTGACCTTGGCCGGGTCCAACCCCAGCTCCTGGATCACCGCGCAGGCCTGGGCGGCGAAGGCTTCGTTGGCTTCGATCACGTCGATCTGGTCGATGGACAGGCGGGTGCGCTCGAGCACCAGGCGCACTGCCGGTACCGGGCCGATGCCCATGTAGGCCGGGTCGACGCCGGCGTGGGCGTAGCCGACCAGGCGAGCCAGCGGTTGCAGGCCGAGCTGGTTGGCACGCTGCTCCTCGGCCAATACCACCGCGGCAGCGCCGTCGTTGAGGCCGGAGGCATTGCCCGGCGTGACGGTGCCGTTTTCCTTCTGGAAGATCGGCTTCATCGCGGCCAGTTGCTCGAGACTGAGGTCGCCGCGCACATGCTCGTCGCTGGCGAAGCTGACCACCCCTTTGCGCGTCTGCAGTTGCACCGGAACGATCTGCTCCTGGAAATAGCCTTTGGCAATGGCCCGAGCGGCGCGGCGCTGGCTTTCCAGGGCGAGGGCATCCTGCTGCTCACGGCTGATGCCATAGCGCGCGGCGACGTTTTCCGCGGTGATCCCCATGTGGGTCTTCTGCCAGGGGTCGTGGAGGATGCCGTTCATGTAGTCGACGGCGCCGCTATCGCCGAGGCGAGCGCCCCAGCGCAGGTTGGGCAGGATGAACGGGCCGCGGCTCATGCTCTCCGCGCCGGCGCCGATGGCGATGTCGGCATCGCCCAACAGGATGGTCTGCGCGGCGGAAATGATCGCCTGCAGACCCGATCCGCACAGGCGGTTTACGTTGAAGGCGGGGGTTTCCTGGGGAATGCCGGAGTCCATGGCGGCTACGCGGCTCAGATAGGCATCGCGTGGTTCGGTCGGGACCACGTTGCCCAGGACGACATGGCCGACTTCACCAGGGTCGACCCGGGAACGTTGCAGGGCTGCGCTGCAGGCCGTGGTCGCGAGCGCGCTCAGGGGAGTGTCCTTGAGCGAACCGCCAAAGGTGCCTATGGGGGTGCGAGCTGCACCGACTACGAGGATCTGACGCTGAGCCATGGTGTCTCCTTGTTGTTATCGGGCCAATGGGCGCACGAGACCATTGGCTTGAGTCGTGGAGCAGGGGAGCAGGGTCTTGCTGATTTTATTAAAAAACAGAACTGCTCGTTTGTAAATGGGGTTGCGCTGCATTGGCTGTTCTTCTAGATTCTAAGACGATAGCGAGTGGCTTTGACTTGCAACTAGCTTCTTGCTGAGGTGACTGTAAACATCATCTACGCATGACGTCCCTGTTGGATTGCCGCATCTCCTAACGATGCGTGGTCAGCTTGGCCTTGAGAGGCAAGATCATGAAAATAAAAAGAAATTTGACTTGTTTTTTTGTTGTCTGTGCATTCGCATTCGCATTCCTGTCTTGCCTGCTCCTGCAGCCATCCCCGTTGACGCCTGCCGTCAACCAGTCTGCAGCCAACCTGCAGATGGAGGCTTTGCAGCATCCGGTATTCATCGCGGTCTGGCAGGGCTGGCCATCGTCCTTCTGAGCGCTTGCCAGATTTTTCAGGGAAGCGCTGAAAAAGCCCACTCGCCTGAGCCGACAGCTGCTAGACCACCTGGCACTGCGCATCCGCCCCGATTCGGCCAGTCCGGCGCCTACCAGCAGTCGGTTCAGGACGCTGACAGTCATGCGGTAGAGCAGAGCGAGAGCTGTATTCGCTTCAGTCTCCCTCGCCACCGCGTCCCTGATCGAGCAGCCAGTCCCGGAGATAGCCGGGTACCGTCAGCTCGAAGCGGGTGCGGGTCGCACCGGTGTAGATCGCGCTCAGTACGCGTCGGGTGCTGCGCTGTTCGCTTCCGGCGACTGGCACGAGCAGGTCCGGCGTGAGCATCACGGAGTCCATTTCCAGATTGCGCGCATCAGCTACCCGGCCAAGCAGGATCGGTGCCTGCCCGGTGGGCTGCAGCTGCATGAGCGAGCGTTCAAAGTCCGTGCTGGAATAGCCACGCGCGAGCATGTCGCTGATCCGCACGAAGGTGCGGTTGTGGCCGAAGCGGCTCTCCATGGCCGCCCAACTGCTGTAGGCATACAGCGCCCAGTGACGTGGCTGAGTTCCCCTGTGGTACAGCTCGATGCAGTCCTGCACGAAGGCGCGGAAATCCTTTTCGACGCCCGGCAGCAGGGCAAAGCGGGCATTGGCGTTCGCCAGTCGCTGGAACCATTCGAACAGTCCCCATTCGGAGCGCACCAGGATGGTTGTCGGCTCCTCCGGGATCTGCGCGTGGTCGTAAAAGTGAACCCGGGTTGCCCGCTCCCGGTTGCCTTCCATGGGGGACAGCTGCTGGCCGGGAAAGGCGGCCCGCAGCGGATTGACCACCTGCTCCAGTTCGCGCCCGGCCCGCAGCGACTGGAAAAGCTCCCACTGACGCACCCGCTTCACGGGTTTGCCTGGCTGGCCATGCAGTGCCTGGCAGACGTCGCCCAGCGTATAGACGGCCTTCGGGCAGCGCCCGAGAAACTCCAGCAGAGGCGCGGGCAGGTCGTGGCTTTCGTCGACGATGACATGGGTGAAGGTGGCGGGAATGCGCAGCTCCGTTTGCTGGGCCAGTTGCTTGAGGCGGTGGTAGCCCCTGATCGGCATGCGGAGGTCGGGATGGGTAGGCCGGATGATCTCCTGCCAGAGCAGCCGGGCGTACTCGGTCATCACAGCCTGATCGATGCGCTCCTTGAGGCGTCCGGCGCTTGGGAAATGCTCGGGGCCGATGTTATCGTCGTTACTGTCGCAGAAGTCCATGATCGCTTGCCGGCACCAGCCCACCACCCGCGCCGGGGAGTGCCCACCCACGGACTGGATACCCAGCAGGTTGGCAATCGCCTGGTCATTGAGCTGGTAGGTGGCGTTGCCGCGCCCATCGCCCACCCGCCGCCATGGCTGGGTCAGGTCCTGTGTCAGCAGCTCGTCGGCCATCGTCCGGAAGGTCATATCCGTCACTTCCAGACCACCGAGGCGGCTGCGCAAGGCCGCCAGCTGTGCGCCGGTGAAGGCCAGCAGCAAGGTGCTGGAAGCCGGCAGCGTCTCGAGCATGGCGCGGATCAGATAAGTCTTGCCGACCCCGGCCAGTCCCTGAATATGCATCGACTCGTCGGCCTCTGCCAGAAAGGTGCGGTACAGGCGCGCCTGTTGATGACTCAGGGTCTTCTGCTGACCGTCCGGACAGGTCAGGACTTCCAGCGGCTGCAGCCGTTGTTGCTGGCGGGTCGTGAAGGTGAAATCCCAGCGGCCGTCGGCGAGCAGATAGTCCGCCTGCTCGATCTCGTGGTCGTCCAGTCAGTAGGCCGATGCCGAGGTCGGTCAAGCGCTGCAGTCCGGTGGCAAAGGCTGCCGGCTGGAAGCGCTCGGCAACCGCATCGGCAAAGGCCGCCTTTCCCAGTTGCTGGGCTAGCTCCAGCAACTGGGAAAGCTTCTTCTCGAGGCTGACCAGTGCTTCGTCTGCCTGCGCCAGTCACTGAATCAGCAGTTTCGAGGCCAGTTCGGGAATGCCGAGCTCAGCGGTGGGGGCTGTCGACGCCTCGGTCAGCAGCCGGGCGCGATGCGCTGACAGGGGAAGGAAGAAGCTCAGTGTATGGGGCTGCATGAACCGCTCCGTGGTGAAGAAGGCGTGGCTGGCGCGCCAGTCTGCCAGGACCTAGGCCGATCGGACGTGACTGTGCAATCCGGCGGGGAGTGTCCGGCAGCTCCAACGTTAAAATGCGGATTACAATCCGTGGTCTGTGTGTCCGCCAACGCAGGATAGTGCTGCCTCGAATAGTGTCGAGGCGGTCATGGAGCAACTGGCGAGGGCGTTGGGGGCTAACATTCGGGCGCAGAGTAAGGCCAGGCGGCTTTTTCAGGATGCACTGGCCCTGGCGTGCAGTATCGATCGCAGTTACATGGGGCGGATCGAGCGTGGTGAGGTGAACGTCACGGTAGAGAAGCTGTACCGCATCGCTAGTGTGCTGGCCTGCGAGCCTGCGGAGCTCCTGCCCAGACAGGTCATAGTAGGCTGATGCGTTGCCGCAAGGCTGGCGGTCTGCTCTGGACAGCTGCGCGTAGCCTTGCGCATGGTGACGGCCTTAACTGTACTGTATTTGCATGCAGTATGTCGTAGGAGTGCCCGAGCAATGGGTAGTGTGTGCAAAATCTGCACATAGTCATAAGCGAGGAGGAGACCCGCGATGGCGGATCGCGAAATCGATTCCCGTGTTCTGGAGGTGCAGGCCCTGGCTGAGTGTGTCTTTGAAAATCTATTGATCGCGCTCGACTGGCTGGCCAAGCCCAACACAGCTTTGGGGGATGCCACCCCGCTGAGTTGCTGTGCGACAGCGACGGGGGCACAGCAGGTTCGGAGAATTCTGCTGGCTATCGAGTTCGGCGGGGTAGCTTGATCGCTGTTGGAGCCGGAGGATGGCCTAGGGCGGCCTGAGACGGCATGGAAAGGGGCATATTTGCCCTAAAGTTGCCCTAAACTCGAAAGGCGTAAACGAAAAGCCCCTGAAATCTTCTTAAGATTCAGGGGCTTAGCGTATATCGAATATGGCGGTGAGGGAGGGATTCGAACCCTCGATACGGTTTCCCGTATACACACTTTCCAGGCGTGCTCCTTCAACCGCTCGGACACCTCACCATATTTGCGCCGTCTGGGCTGTGGCCCTGTCGACGGCGCACAATGTAGTCGAAACTATTTCCGAATGCAAAGGTTTTTTCAAATTTTTCATTGGCTTAGGGCAAGTCGGCTTTCCGGGAGGCGACGGCGGGCCTGCTAGACTGCGCGCCGAACGAGCAGAGGAGAAATGCGTGGCGAGCTGGGACATTTTCTGCAGTGTGGTGGACAACTACGGCGACATCGGGGTGACCTGGCGGCTGGCCCGCCAGCTGGCCGCCGAGCATGGTCATCACGTGCGTCTGTGGGTCGACGAGCCGGCGGCCTTTGTCGCACTCTGCCCCCAGGCAGATGCTCGTCTGAAGCGGCAGCAGGTGGCGGGGGTGGAGGTCTGTCATTGGGCGGCGGACTGGCAGTCCGAGGCGCTGGCCGACGTGGTGATCGAGGCCTTCGGTTGCACGCTGCCGGAGGCTCAGGTGGCGGCGATGCGCGCCGCCGCACGGCAGCCGTTGTGGCTGAATCTGGAATATCTCAGCGCCGAGGACTGGGTGGTTGGCTGCCATGGCTTGCCGTCGCCCCAGGGCCAGGGCTTGCAGAAGTACTTTTTCTTTCCCGGTTTCGTCGCCGGGACCGGCGGCGTGCTGCGCGAGCGCGAGTTGCTGGCGCGGCGGCGGGCATTCCAGGCCGACCCGGCGGCGCGGCGCGTGTTTCTCGCCGGCTTGGGCATCACCGTGCAGGATCAGGCGCGGTTGATCTCATTGTTCGCCTACGAGAATCCCGGGCTGGGCGAGTGGCTGGATGCGCTGGCCGTAGATCCGCAGGTGACCCAGTTGCTGGTACCGCGCGGACGCATTCTCGGCGATCTGCGCCAGTGGCTGGGTGAAGCTGGCGATCTGGAGCCGGGCTTTATGGCGCAGCGCGGCAACCTGCAGCTGCAGGTGCTGCCGTTCGTCTCTCAGGATGACTACGACCGCTTGCTGTGGTGCTGCGATTTCAACGCGGTGCGCGGCGAGGACTCCTTCGTGCGCGCGCAGTGGGCCGGGCGGCCGCTGCTCTGGCACATCTATCCTCAGGAGGAGGGTGCGCACTGGGAAAAACTGGACGCCTTCCTGGCGCTCTATCTGCAAGGTTTGTCGCCGGCGGCGGCGCAAGCGCTGCATGAGCTGTGGCGGGCGTGGAATGCCGGGGCGGGGATGGGGGCGGCCTGGGTGGCGGCGCGACCGCACTGGCCGGAGTGGCGGGAGCACGCGGAGAAATGGTGTGCGGAGCAGGCCTCCCGTCCTGATCTTGCTGCGGCGCTGGAACAGTTTTACCAAGAATCGCTATAATGCGCGGCTTAGATCTTGTACCTCCAGTCAAATCCGGATATTTCGCATGAAAACCGCACAAGAAATGAAGGCCAACAGCGTAGCCCTGATCGACGGCCATCCGTGGCTGATTCAGAAAGCTGAGTTCACCAAGTCCGGTCGTAACAGCGCCATCGTCAAGATGAAGCTGAAGAACCTGATCAACGGTTCCAAGACCGAAACCGTTTACAAGGCCGACGACAAGATGGAGCCGGTCATCCTTGATCGCAAGGAAGTGACCCTGTCCTACATCAGCGGCGACGACTACGTGTTCATGGATCCGGAGTACAACTCCTATGAACTGCGTGCGGAAGATCTGGAAAGCGTTCTGCCGTTCATCGAAGAAGGCATGACCGACGTCTGCGAAGCCGTGTTCTTCGAGGGCAAGGTGATCTCCGTCGACCTGCCGACCACCATCGTGCGCCAGGTTGTCTACACCGAAACCGCCGCCCGTGGCGATACCAGCGGCAAGGTGATGAAGCCGGCCAAGCTGCGTAACGGCACCGAAGTCAAAGTGGCCGACTTCGTGAACATCGACGACTGGATTGAAATCGACACCCGCGACGGCTCCTACAAAGGCCGTACCCAGGCTCCGCAAGCCTGAGTCTGACGCGCGTGTACAAGAGCCCGGCCTAGCGCCGGGCTTTTTCGTTTCTGGGGTGCCTACTTGCCGAAGCCGGCCTGCAGCGCCTGGTCCCAGGACGGCACCGGGCGGAAGCGGCTCTTCAGAAATTCCAGCAGCAGGCGGGTGCGCGAAGAGCTGGCCTGCTGCAGGCGCAGGACATAGATACCGCTGGGTTCAGCCGGCGGCAGGCCGTCGTCGCAGAACAGTGGCACCAGTTCGCCGCGCAGCAGGTAGTCGCTGATCAGCCAGGTCGGCAGGTGGGCGATGCCGAGGCCGGCGAGGGCGGCGAACAGCAGCGCTTCCGCGTTGTTGGCGGTCATGCGCAGGCGGCCGGGGCGGATCGTGCAGCTCTGGCCGTCGAGGATGAAGCGCCAGGCATGCGGAGGCGCCAGGGCATCCCAGTCCAGACCGTCGTGTTCGGGTAGCTGGCGCGGATCGCTGGGCGTGCCGCGGCGTCTGAGATAGTCGGGGCTGGCACAGGCTATACGCCGCATGGGGGCGAGCGATGTGGCCACCAGGCGGCTGTCGGCCAGCGGGCCAATGCGCAAGACCAGGTCGACCTGGCCGAGGTGTTCGCCCTGCAGGTCGACAAAGCTGTCGATCAGGCGCAGCTGCACGTCCAGGCCTGGGTAGGCGACCAGGAATTCGGCGATGGCCGGTGCCAGGTGGCGGCGGCCGAACGGCGCTGGGGCGTCGATGCGGATCAGTCCTTCCGGAGCGCTGCTCAGCGACACCGCCTCGGCGCGCGCCAGGCGCCATTCGTCGAGGATGCGCCGGGCCCGTTCGGCGAAGGCCAGGCCGGCCGGGGTGGCCTTCACTGCATGGGTGGTGCGCTGGAATAGGGTGCTGCCCAGCACCTGCTCCAGCGCATCGATGCGCCGCGCCACTGCCGAGGGGGTGAGCTGCTGGTGGCGGGCGGCGGCGGAGAAGCTGCCGCACTCCAGTACCTCGAGGAACAAGCCGAGCTGGCCGGTCAGGACGTCGGGATTCATGGGCAACCTGTTGTGCGGGAAATGCATAGCCATTGTGCTTGGCTTTGCGTTTCCCGGCCAGGCGCGCCTGCGTAGCATGCGTCTTTTGCGGAGGCGTGATGACTCTATTGCAGTTTTTCTTCGATATGGCGCTGGGGCTGATGCTGGGCGCCTTGGGCGGGTTGTTCGGCATTGGCGGCGGCTTGATTGCCATCCCGGCGCTCGGTCTGCTGTTCGGTCTGGACCAGCAGCTGGCCCAGGGCACGGCGCTGGTGATGGTGGTGCCCAACGTGCTGCTGGCGCTGTGGCGCTACCACCAGCGCAACCGTATCGACTGGCGGCATGCGTTGCTGCTGGGGGTGTCCTCGTTCGTGCTGGCCTGGGTGGGTGCCGCGGTCGCGGTAGGGCTGGACGCCGAGACGATGCGTCGGGGCTTTGTCGGTTTCCTGCTGGCGTTGGCGGTCTGGAATCTGACCCAGGTGTTTCTGCGCTCGGCGGCAGGACCCACGGAGTTGCGCCACCCGTGGCCCTGGCTGGGGGTGCTCGGTGGTGGTGCCGGTCTGCTTGGCGGGCTGTTCGGGGTTGGCGGTGCGGTGCTGGCCACGCCGGTCCTGACCTTGGTGTTCGGCGTCAGCCAGGTGGTGGCCCAGGGCCTGTCGCTGGCGCTGGCCGCACCCAGTACGGCGGTGGCTCTGGTGACTTACGGTATGCACGGCCACGTCGACTGGCTGACCGGCATTCCGCTGGCCGTCGGCGGCCTGCTCAGCATCAGCTGGGGCGTCAGACTGGCCCATGCCCTGCCGCAGCACCTGTTGCGGATGCTGTTCACCCTGTTCCTGCTGCTCTGCGCCGGGCTGCTCGGCCTCAAAGCCTGAAGCCTTCGGCGATGTGCTCGGCGAGGGCGTCGGTGACCGGTGATTCCGAGCCGGGGCGGCGCAGCAGCACGATGCTGGTGGTCGGCAGCGGTGGCAGTCCCTCTGCTTCGCCGAGGATGCGCAGGTCCGGGGTGATCAGGCTCTGCAGCTGGGCGGTAACGGCGAGTCCGGCGCTGACCACGGCGAGGATCGCCGACAGGCTGGGGCTGGTGTAGGCGATGCGGTAGGGCCGGCCGAGGGCATCCAGGGCGTTGCAGGCCCAGGCCCGGCAGAAGCAGTCGCTGTTGAACATCGCCAGTGGCATTGGCGACTGCTCATGCGGGCTGAAACCACGGGCCTCGGCCCAGACGAAGCGTTCCTGGCGCAGCAGCTGGCCGATCTCGCTGCCCGGCTGGCGGGTGACGATGCTGAAGTCGAGGTCCTGGCGCTGCAGCAACTGGGCCGACGGCTCGCAATGGACCTCCACCTGCACCAGCGGGTGGCTCTGGGCGAAGCGCGAGAGGATCCCCGGCAGGAAGCGCATCACGTAATCGTCCGGGGTGCCGATGCGCACCGCACCGACCATGTGCGGCTCGCGCAACGTGGACAGCAGTTCGCCCTGCAGCTTGAGGATGCGCCGCGCGTAGCCCAGCAGCACCTGGCCCTCCGCCGTCAGCCGTACCTGGCGGCCGTCGCGCTCGAACAGCGCTCGCTGCAGCACGTCCTCCTCCAGGCGCTTCATCTGCATGCTCACCGCCGACTGGGTGCGGTTGACCGCCTCGGCCGCGCGGGTGAAGCCGCCCTGGTCGGCGATGGCGACGAAGGTGCGCAGCAGCTCGCTGTCGATGCTTGGATAGCTCATCCATCAATCTCCGAGATGCCAGGCATCACGAGTATTCGTTGGATTGATCCTATGCCGGCGCCGAGACTGAATCCACCAGCGGAGGAGGATCTGGCGATGAAAGGGCAAGTGCAGACGGTGAGAGGCGAGCGGCAAGGACTGGAAGAGAGGCGGTTGCCGTGGTGGCGGCGGGCGTGGCAGAAGGTGCTGCGCTGGCGGCAGCTGGCGCGTCAGCGCCGCCAACTGGCCATGCTGAGCGACGCGACACTCAAGGATATCGGCCTCAGTCGCGCCGATATCTGGACGGAGAGTCATCGACCGTTCTGGGATGACCGCTGAGGGCGCCGCCCCGTCAACGCGTCCCTGGCGCGGCGCTGGCGGGGCGGCTCGCTCAGCGGCGGATCTGCTTGAGCGTGTCGGCGATTAGGAACGCCAGTTCCAGCGACTGGTCGGCGTTCAGGCGCGGGTCGCAGTGGGTGTGGTAGCGATCCGACAGGCCGGCCTCGGTGATCGGCCGGGTACCGCCGATGCATTCGGTGACGTTCTGCCCGGTCATCTCGATGTGGATGCCGCCCGGGTAGCTGCCCTCGGCCTGGTGGACCTGGAAGAACTGCTTCACCTCGCTGAGCACCTGGGCGAAGTCGCGGGTCTTGTAGCCGCTGCTGGCCTTGATGGTGTTGCCGTGCATCGGGTCGGAACTCCATAGCACCAGGCGACCTTCGTTCTCGACCGCGCGGATCAGGCGTGGCAGGTGCTGCTCGACCTTGTCGGCGCCCATGCGCACGATCAGGTTGAGGCGGCCCGGGTCGTTTTCCGGGTTGAGGGTGTCGATCAGGCGGATCAGCTCCTCACTCTCCATGCTCGGGCCGACCTTGACCCCGATCGGGTTGCCGACGCCGCGCAGGAACTCGACATGGGCGCCATCCAGCTGGCGGGTGCGGTCGCCGATCCACAGCATGTGCGCCGAGCAGTCGTACCAGTCGCCGGTCAGGCTGTCCTTGCGCACGAAGGCCTGCTCGTAGTTGAGCAGCAGCGCTTCGTGAGCGGTGAAGAAGCTGGTTTCACGCACCTGCGGGGTGTTCTCCAGACCGCAGGCGCGCATGAACGCCAGGGTCTCGTCGATGCGGTCGGCCAGCTGGCCGTACTTCTCGGTCAGCTCGGCGCTGGCGATGAAGTCGAGGTTCCACTGGTGTACCTGATGCAGGTCGGCAAAGCCGCCCTGAGCGAAGGCGCGCAGCAGGTTGAGGCTGGCGGTGGACTGGTGGTAGGCCTGCAGCAGGCGCTCCGGGTCCGGGATGCGGCTCTTCGCGTCGAAACCGATGCCATTGACGATGTCGCCGCGGTAGGCGGGCAGGGTCACGCCGCCGAGGGTTTCCTCGCCGGAGGAGCGCGGCTTGGCGAACTGGCCGGCCATGCGGCCGACCTTGACCACCGGGCAGCCGGCGGCGAAGGTCATGGCGATGGCCATCTGCAGCAGCACCTTGAAGGTGTCGCGGATCTTGCCGGCGGAGAACTCGGCGAAGCTCTCGGCGCAGTCGCCGCCCTGCAGCAGGAAGGCGCGACCCTGGGTCACCTCGGAGAACTGCCGGCGCAGCTCGCGGGCCTCGCCGGCAAACACCAGTGGCGGATAGCCGGCCAGGGTCCGCTCGACGCTCGCCAGATGGGCGGCATCGGGGTAAACGGGTTGCTGCTGGATGGGCTTGCTTCTCCAGCTGTCGGGGCTCCAGGTCTGGCTCATCGGGCTACTCGGTTTGCGGCTGACTATATGCGGCTATGGTAACTGATCGATCGGCGCCTCGGGGCGATGGCGGCGATAGAGCCAATGCATCGTCCGGGCTCGCGGTCTGCTAGGATGCCGGCCAGTTTTCCGGGGAGGCGACATGAGCAACTACCAACAGCTGGCCGAGGTGCACGACGACTACGGGGTGATCCGCGTGGTGGAGTCGGGCGACTACCGCTTTCTCGAATTCGGCGACGAGGTCGAGCAGAGCTGCACCTATGTCCCCGATCCGGCCTGGCTGGAATACGACTACACCCGCGCCATGCTGCTCGGCGCGCTGCTGCCAGAGCGCACCGAGCGCGTGCTGTTTCTCGGTCTGGGCGGCGGCAACCTGACCCAGGCCTGTCTGAGGTTCTTGCCGCTGTCGATGGTGGAAGCGGTCGAACTGCGCCCTGCGGTGCCGCAGCTGGCCCGCGAGTTTCTCGGCCTGGCCGACGATCCACGCCTGACCATCCATATCGGCGATGCCTGCAGCCTGCTGGCGAACTGCGCGCCGGCCGACCTGATCTATCTCGACCTGTATACCGACACCGGGCCGGCGCCGGCGCACATCGCCTGGGGCTTTCTCGAGGCCTGTCGCGCGCAGCTGCGGCCCGGCGGCTGGCTGGTGATCAACCAGTGGAGCGCCACCGACGGCAAGCCGCTGGGCGCGCCCCTGTTGCGCGGGCTGTTCCGTCACTGCTACTGGGAGTGCCCAGTCACCGAGGGCAACGTCATCCTCTATGTGCCGGCCGACGGCGAGCAGGCGCTGGATACCGAGTGTCTGCGCCAGCGCGCCGAGGCGCTGGAGCCGCGCCTGGGTTATGCGCTGAGCGGTTACATCGGGGCATTGCGTTCGGCGACCTGAGTGCTCTGTGCCGGGCCTTTCCGGATGTGCGGGGCAAAAATAGCGAGACTCGGCACGTATTTTGCGTTATAGTGCGCGCCGGCTTTGACGCGCCCTGTTCAAAATCTGCACCATCAGGAAGCGCTGCTTCCGCCGTGCGTCCGTCTCCACGGACTGTCTTGACGAACTATCCTTTCCACGCGATTTCGCAAATCCCCGCCGACCAGGCTGCCAGGGTGACCCTACGGGTCTTGCTTTTGGCTAGCGCAGCGCTGGCCATGGGTCTTTGCGGATGTACATGAGGCAAACACCCATGACCGAAACTATCGTTGGCGGCTTCGCCGCGCTCAATCTCAACCCGGCTGTGCTTTCCGCGATCACCGCGGTGGGCTACGAAGAGCCGTCCGCCATTCAGGCCCAGTCGATCCCGGTGATCCTTGCCGGTCACGACATGATCGGCCAGGCGCAGACCGGTACCGGCAAAACCGCGGCCTTCGCCCTGCCGCTGCTGTCGCTGCTCGACCCGGCCCGTCGCGAGCCGCAGATCCTCATCCTGACCCCGACCCGCGAGCTGGCCCTGCAGGTCGCCGCGGCCTTCGAGCGCTACTCCAGCGACATGGCTGGCGTGAAGGTGCTGGCGGTGTACGGCGGCGCGCCGATGGGCCCGCAGCTCAAGGCCCTGCGTCAGGGTGCCCAGGTAGTGGTGGCGACCCCGGGTCGCCTGTGCGACCACCTGCGTCGCGACGAGAAGCTGCTGGCCACCGTCGATCGCTTGGTCCTCGACGAGGCCGACGAGATGCTCAAGCTCGGCTTCATGGAAGACATCGAAGCGATCTTCCAGGCCCTGCCGGAAAGCCGCCAGACCGTGCTGTTCTCCGCGACCCTGCCGGCCTCGATCCGTGCGATCGCCGAGCGCAACCTGAAGTCGCCGAAGCACGTCAAGATCGCCACCAAGACCCAGACCGTCGAGAGCATCGAGCAGGCCCACCTGATGGTACATGCCGACCAGAAGCAGGCCGCCGTGTTGCGTCTGCTCGAGGTTGAGCAGTTCGATGCGCTGATCGGCTTCGTGCGCACCAAGCAGGCCACCCTCGACATCGCCGAGATGCTCGAGCGCAACGGCTACCGCGCCGCCGCGCTGAACGGCGACATTGCCCAGGCCCAGCGTGAGCGTGTGGTCGAGTCGCTCAAGGATGGCACCCTGGACATCGTGATCGCCACCGACGTCGCCGCCCGTGGTCTCGACGTACCGCGCATCACCCATGTGTTCAACATCGACATGCCGTACGACCCGGAGTCCTACGTGCACCGTATCGGTCGTACCGGCCGTGCCGGGCGTACCGGTCGCGCACTGTTGCTGGTTACCCCGCGCGAGCGCCGCATGCTGCAGGTGATCGAGCGAGTCACCGGGCAGAAGGTCGCCGAGATCAAGATGCCGGATGCCGAAACCGTGCTGGAAGCCCGCCTGCAGCGTCTGACCAACAGCCTCAAGCCGCTGCTGGACGGCGCTGAGGCCGCTCGTGGCGAGATCGGTGCCGAGCTGTGCCGTCGCCTGGAGTGCACTCCGGAGCAGCTGGCCGCGGCCCTGCTGGCCAAGCTGACCCAGGGGCAGGCCCTGGATCTGGAAAGCGTGCGTCGCGAGCAGCCGATGGCGCCGGCTCCGGCCCGCGAGCGTCCGGCCGGTGACCGTCCCGAGCGTACCGGCGAGCGCAGCGGCGAAGCCCGTCCGCGCCGCCCGATGGAGCCGCTGGCCGAAGGCCGCGTGCGCTGCCGTACCGCGCTGGGTAAGCGCGACGGCGTCGCTGCCAAGAACCTGCTCGGCGCCATCATCAACGAAGGCAAGATGGTCCGCGAAGCCATCGGCCGCATCCAGGTGCGCGAGACCTTCAGCCTGGTCGAGCTGCCGGAAGAGGGCCTGGATCGCCTGCTCGGTCGCCTCAAGGAAACCCGTGTCGCCGGCAAGGCCCTGCGCCTGCGTCGTTACCACGAGGAATGAGCATTCGCTGACTGAATGCCGGTAATGCCAAAACGCCCCGACTTGTCGGGGCGTTTTCGTTGTTGGGGCCTGCCAGCGGGCCGGGCCGGTCAGCCGAAGCGGTAGATGTCCATGCTGATCGTCGCCTTGCTGAAGCCCTGGTGCTCGACGCCGAACTCGCCACCGGCGCCGCGGGCGAAAAACAGCGGCAGCAGGTGCTCGTCGCTGGGGTGGCTGCGCACCGCCCAGGGCGCCTGCTGGCGGTAGTCGTGCAGGGCGGCCTCGTCGCCCGCCTGCAGGTGCTCGACCAGCCAGTCGCGGAATTCGCGTGCCCAGGGCTCGACCACCTCCGAGCCGGCATCCCAGTCCAGTTCGCGCAGGTTGTGGGTGACGCTGCCCGAGCCGATCAGCAGGACCCCGCGCTCGCGCAGGCCGCCGAGGAGGCGGCCGAGCTGGGTCTGTAGCGCCGGCCCCTGGCGACTGGGCAGCGACAGCTGCAGCACCGGGATGTCGGCCTCGGGATACATCATCCGCAGCGGCACCCAGGCGCCATGGTCGAGCGGGCGCTGCGGGTCGAGCTGTGCCGGCAGGCCGGCGGCCTCCAGCAGCTCGACGATTTCCCCGGCCAGCTGCGGCTCGCCCGGTGGCTGGTAGTCGAGCGCATAGAGCGCCGGCGGAAAGCCGTAGAAGTCATGCCAGGCCTGCTGGCGCGGCGCCGAGGTCAGGTGCAGGTCGGTGGTTTCCCAGTGCGCGGAAACCACCAGAATCGCCCTGGGGCGCGGCAGCTCGCGGGCCAGGCGGGCGAGGGCGCGGCCGGTTTCGCCGGGCTGCAGGGCGACCATCGGCGAACCGTGGGAAATGAACAGGCTGGGCAGCATGGGGATGTCTCTGGAGGGCGATGTTGCTATCTTCGGCAGGCGAACCATCGAAATCCAGTATAAGTTTTCGACCATTCGAATCGAATCCGGCAATCAAAGGGAGGCTCTAATGCACGAGGAGTTCTGGCAGGCGCGCTGGGCGCGCAACGAGATCGGCTTTCACCGCAGCGAGGTGAATCCCGCGCTGCAGGAGTACTGGCCGCAACTGCAGCTGGCGCCGGGCAGTCGGGTGCTGGTACCACTGTGCGGCAAGAGTCTCGATATGCCCTGGCTGGCGGCCCAAGGCTACGGGGTGCTGGGCGTCGAGCTGGCGGAGAAGGCGGTTCAGGAATTCTTCGCCGAGCAGGGCCTGAGCGCGCCGGCCGCGGCCGACGGTGCCCTGCGCCGCCATCAGGCCGAGGGCATCGCCGTGCTGCAGGGCGACTTCTTTGCCGTCACGCCGGCGCAGACGGCTGGCTGTGTCGGCTACTACGACCGTGCGGCGCTGATCGCCCTGCCGCTGGAGATGCGCCGGCGCTACGTGGCGCACCTGCGGGAGCTGCTGCCCAGCAGCTGCCGCGGCCTGCTGATGACCCTCGACTATCCGCAGGAGGAGCGCAAGGGGCCGCCGTTCGCGGTGAGCGACAGCGAGGTGCGCGAACTCTATGGCGAGGACTGGCGGATCGAGCTGCTGGAGGACGAGGATGTGCTGGCGGAAAACGCCGGCTTCCTTGCGCTGGGGGTGAGCGGTCTGCGTGAGCGGGTCTATCGGCTGACGCGTCTTTAGTGGCCGAAGGGGCCGCCTGTGGCGGCCCCGCGCGCGTCAGTTGCCGCTCTGCAGGCGGCGCACGAAGGCGTCGGATTCGTCGATGGCGCGCTGCATGTCGCGCAGCAGCTGGTCGACGTTGCCCTGCAGGGTGCGGTACTCGCCCTTGAGCGCGCCGATGGCGCGGGCGTTGAGGTTGTGCTTGAGGAATAGCACCTGGTCGCGCAGCACGCTGAGTACCGGCTCGATGCGCCGCTCGGCGGCCTGCATGCGCTGGATCAGGGTGCGGTAGTCCTGGCGGGTGCGCGCCAGCTCGCGGGCGCTGGCGTTGCGCAGGCTGGCGTTGCTGTATTGCTGCAGTTCGGCCTCCCATTCGTCGAACAGCGCCTCGGCGACGTCCTCGACCGCCTTGATGCGCTGGCGAACGGCCTTGGCGCTTTCCTCGCTGGCGAGGTATTCGCTGTTCAGTGCGTCGTAACGCGCCTCCAGTTCACCGCCGTTGACCTGCACCACACTGCGGTAGCGCTCGAGGGCGTCGCGGAACTGCTCCTTGGCGTCCAGCTGGGCGTCGCGGGCTTCCTCGACGCGGTCGACGAGGATGTCGCGCTTGTGCACGCCGGCCTTTTCCATGGCGGCGTAGTAGGCGCTCTGGCAGCCGGTGAGCAGGAGCAGGGCGGCGAAGACGAGGGAGGCAGTGCGGCGCATCGGAGATTTCTCGCAGGCGGATAACGCGGCCATGGTAGCGGCGGAACAAAAAAAGGGCGACTCGCGTCGCCCTGTCCCAATGTGAAACTCGTCCCGCCGTGAAGCGGGAGCCGTGCGGCAATCAGCGACCGCGCTGGCGCAGGGCCTCGATGCGGTCTTCCAGCGGCGGGTGGGTCATCAGCAGGCCGGCCAGGCCATGCTTGAGGCCGCCGTTGATGCCGAAGGCGGTCATGCTTTCCGGCATGTGCACCGGCACGCCCTGTTCGGCACGCAGGCGCTGCA
Organism: Pseudomonas linyingensis; assembly: GCF_900109175.1. GTDB lineage: Bacteria > Pseudomonadota > Gammaproteobacteria > Pseudomonadales > Pseudomonadaceae > Geopseudomonas > Geopseudomonas linyingensis. The sequence goes on from NZ_FNZE01000017.1 coordinate 87,149, forward strand.
GGGCGGCGATCATCGCGCCGGTGCCGGCCAGGTCGGCACCGGACTCGTCGGCGCGAAACTCGCGCTTGCGCGAGAACCACATGACGATGATGCTGGCCAGGATGCCCAGCACCAGTTCGGCGAAGATGGTCGCGACGAAGTAGCCGATACCCGGGCCTTCCTCGTTCTTGAGGATCACCTTGTCGACGAAGTTGCCGAAGATGCGCGCGAAGAACATCACGAAGGTGTTCACCACGCCCTGGATCAGCGCCAGGGTGACCATGTCGCCGTTGGCCACGTGACCGATCTCGTGGGCCAGTACGGCCTTGACCTCGTCCGGCGAGAAGCGCTCGAGCAGGCCTTGGCTGACGGCCACCAGGGCGTCGTTCTTGTTCCAGCCGGTGGCGAAGGCGTTGGCCTCGTAGGCGGGGAAGATGCCGACCTCGGGCATCTTGATCCCGGCGTCGCGCGCCAGCTGCTCGACGGTCTGCAGCAGCCACTGTTCGTGGCGGGTGCGCGGCTGGCTGATGATTTCGGTGCCGGTACTCATCTTCGCCATCCACTTGGAGATGAACAGCGAAACCAGCGAGCCGGCGAAACCGAACACGGCGCAGAACACCAGCAGGCTGCCGTAGTTCTGACCGGTGAAGCGGTCGACCCCGAGCAGCTTGAGGGTGACGCTGGCAATTACCAGCACGGCCAGGTTGGTGGCCAGGAACAGCAGAATACGCATCATGATTAAAACCGTCTCCTTGCGGCAGAGTCGCGATGAGTCTGAGCGGCTATATAAGGGAGCCCGAGGGGGTAATTCAACAGGAGCGCTATTTCAAACTGTGTCGCCCGAGCCGCTCTGGCTCGCGTTGAACAGCAGGCGGGCGAGCTGCGACAGCCGTTCGCCGTCGCCGCTGGCCAGGGTTTCCTGCAGCTGACGAGCCAGCGTGCTGCGCATGGACGGTACGTTCGCGGGCAGGCTGCAGTGTTGCAGTGCGGCATCGCCGATGCGGGCGCTCAGGCGCAGGAAGCCTTTTTCGCTGAGAACCGCCTGCTCCAGCGCCTCGTGATGGAGGGTGCCGGCATGGCGCAGGTAGCCTTCCTCGCCGAGCCACAGCAGGGTGCCCAGGCAGCTTTGGTGGCGCACGTGGGGCAGGCCGTATTCGTCCGGCTCGTGATAGCCGATCAGGTCATCGACGTAGAGGGTGGTCTTGCGCGGAAACACCCGGTAGAGGGTGAGCAGGGCGCGGCTGGCGTCGTGGTAGAAATCGTTGATCTGCAGATCCATGGCGGGAACTCACACCAGCCACCCGGGCGGGCGGCTGGCTTACAGGCTGGGTTACTGGCGGTAGCCCTTGAGGAAGTTGCCGATGCGGCCGATGGCCAGCTCGAGGTCGTCGACGCGTGGCAGGGTGACCACGCGGAAGTGGTCCGGCCACGGCCAGTTGAAGGCGGTGCCCTGGACGATCAGCAGCTTCTCGGAGAGCAGCAGGTCGAGGACGAACTTCTCGTCGTTGTGGATCGGGCAGACCTTGGGATCGATCTTCGGGAAGGCGTAGAGCGCGCCCATCGGCTTGACGCAGCTGACCCCGGGAATGTCGTTGAGCAGCTCCCAGGTGCGGTTGCGCTGCTCGAGCAGGCGCCCGCCGGGCAGGACCAGGTCGTTGATGCTCTGGTAGCCACCGAGGGCGGTCTGGATCGCGTGCTGGGCCGGCACGTTGGCGCACAGGCGCATGTTGGCGAGGATGTCGAGGCCCTCGATGTAGCTCTTGGCCTTGTGCTTGGGGCCGGAGATGGCCACCCAGCCGGAGCGGAAGCCAGCCACACGGTAGGACTTGGACAGGCCGTTGAAGGTCAGGCACAGCACGTCCGGGGCCAGCGAGGCGGTGCAGATGTGCTGGGCGTCGTCGTAGAGGATCTTGTCGTAGATCTCGTCGGAGAAGATCACCAGGTTGTTCTGACGGGCGACCTCAACGATTTCCTCGAGCACTTCCTTGGGATACACCGCGCCGGTCGGATTGTTCGGGTTGATCAGCAGGATCGCCTTGGTGTTGCTGGTGACTTTCGCCTTGATGTCGGCGATGTCGGGGTACCAGTTCGACTGCTCGTCGCACAGGTAGTGCACCGCCTTGCCGCCGGCCAGGCTGGTAGCCGCGGTCCACAGCGGGTAGTCGGGGGCCGGGATCAGTACCTCGTCGCCGTTGTTGAGCAGGGCCTGCAGGACCATGACGATCAGCTCGGATACGCCGTTGCCGAGGTAGATATCCTCGATGCCGATGCCTTCCACTTGCTTCTGCTGGTAGTACTGCATCACCGCCTTGCGTGCGCTGAACAGTCCCTTGGAGTCGCTGTAGCCCTGGGAGATCGGCAGGTTGCGGATCACGTCCTGGAGGATTTCCTCCGGCGCTTCGAAGCCGAACGGTGCCGGGTTGCCGATGTTCAGCTTGAGAATGCGCTGGCCTTCGTCTTCGAGGCGCTTGGCGTGCTTGAGAACCGGCCCGCGGATGTCATAGCAGACGTTGGCGAGCTTGTTGGATTTGCTGACCTGCATGAGGGAACCCCGATATAACCAGCGCCCGGCATTCGGCGCTGGCGCAAATCGTCCGGGGGCGGCTTGGCAGGCTCAAAAGCGGGTGACAGACTGAAAGCCACGCATCATACGACTGCCCCGGGCCCGGTGAAAGGGAAGGGGTGGGCTTTTTTCCAAGGCGAGGTGTTTTACATGCAAAAGGTCGAAAAGCCTCTGGATGAGTGGCGCGAGGAGCTGTCGGAAAGCCAGTTCCAGGTCTGCCGTCTCAAGGGGACCGAGCGCGCCTTCACCGGCGAGTACTACCACTGCAAGACTCCGGGCATCTACCACTGTGCCTGCTGCGATGCGCCGCTGTTCGACTCGAATGCCAAGTACGACTCCGGCAGTGGCTGGCCGAGCTATTTCCAGCCGGTTTCCGCCGAGGCACTGCGTCGGGTGGAGGATTTCAGCCACGGCATGCACCGCATCGAGGTGCTCTGTGCACGCTGCGATGCGCATCTGGGGCATGTGTTCCCGGACGGGCCGGAGCCGACCGGATTGCGCTACTGCATCAACTCGGTGGCCCTGCGACTCAAGCCTGTAGAGTGATAAAAAGCATTCAGTTGTCTTCGTAAGACTCTGAAATAAAAGAAAATTTGTCTTGCGGTTAAAGTGATTTGTGCGCAGTGTGGCGCTGGCCAGGCGCCGGAGGGCGTGGGGAGTCGGCGCCTCAGTCTGGTTGCGGGCAGCCCTGCGGCAGCCAGCGCTCGAGTGCCGCTTCCAGTTCCTCGCGGCGCAGCGGCTTGCTCAGGTAATCGTTCATGCCGGCACGCCGGCAGCGCTCGCGCTCCTCGGGCATGGCATTGGCGGTGAGAGCGATCACCGGCAGGTCGGTCTGCCGGCCGTTGCGGCGAATCTGCCGGGTGGCCTCGTAGCCATCCATCAGCGGCATGTTGCAGTCCATCAGCACTAGGTCGAAATCCTGCTGGCGGAGGATCTTCAGGGCCTCCTCGCCCTGCCGGGCGACTTCCACGGCCAGACCGAGCCGGCCGAGCAGGCCCTTCACCACCAGCTGGTTCACCGGGTTGTCCTCCACCAGCAGAATGCGCGGCGGTCGGTCGATCGGTACGCTGCCGGCGTCTACCGCGGGCGGCATCTGGCGGCTCAGGCCGCGCTGCAGGGCCTGGTAGAGCGCGGCGCGGGGCAGCGGCCTGGGCAGCTGTTCCAGCGGTTGCAGGCGCTCGGCCTCCTCGTCGGGGAGAAAGTCGCCGTAGGCGCTGACCAGCAGGATGGGCGCGTCGACCCGCGGGCGACGGCCGAACAGGCAATCCGGGCAGTCGGAGATCAGCAGGTCGACGTCGATCCCGCTCAGGCTGGCGTCGGTATCCAGGCGCTGGAAATCCACTCCCCAGCTCGGCAGCCAGGTTTCCAGCTGCTCGCTGAGACCGCTGCGCCGCGAACACAGTGCGATGACCTTGCCGTGCAGTGGCGGCAGGGTAGTCGCTGCGGCGTGGGTGGCCAGCGGCAGGCGCACGCTAAAGCGACTGCCCAGGCCCGGCTGGGAGTCCACCTCCAGAGTGCCGTGCATGGCCTCGCACAGGCGTCGGGTCAGGGGCAGCCCCAGGCCGGTGCCGCCGAACCGGCGGCTGATGCCGGCTTCGGCCTGGACGAAGGGCTGGAAGATCCGCGACAGCGCTTCGCGGGAGATGCCGATGCCGGTGTCGCGCACTTCGAGGAGGATGCCGTCGGGGTTGCTGATAAGGCGGACATCCACGCGGCCATGGCGGGTGAACTTGAGGGCATTGGACAGCAGGTTGCTGACGATCTGCCGCACGCGCAGCGGGTCGCCGACGACCTCGCCGGGCAAATCGGGCGCGACCAGGCAGGTCAGCTCGACCCCGGGCGCGGCATTCTGCGCCAGCAGGCTGGCGGTTTCCTCGACCAGGCTGGCGAGGTCGAAGGGCGTCTGCTCCAGTTCGAGCTGGCCGGCGTCGAACTTGGACAGATCGAGCACGCCGTTGAGCAGCTCCACCAGGGTGCGCCCGGAGTCGTGGGCGATGGTCAACTGCTGGCGCAGCTGCGCCGACAGTGGATTGTCCAGGGCGAGGGACAGCATGCCGAGCAGGCCGTTGAGCGGGGTGCGGATTTCGTGGCTCATGCTGGCGAAGAAGTGCGCGCGTGCCTGGGCCATTTCCAGAGTGAGGCGTTGCGCCTGCTGCAGCTCGCGGTTGGCGTCGAGCAGTTCGCGATTGCTGCTTTCCAGCGCGCAGGTGCGTTCATGCACGCGCTCTTCCAGCTCGCCCAGCGAGAGGGTCAGGCGCTCTTCGACGGCGCGGCGCTGGGTAATCTCGTTGCCGAGCAGCGCCAGCTGGCGGTTGCAGGAGTCGACCAGCAGGCCGATCTCGTCGCGCTGGTGCCCGCTGGGGCAGGGCAAGGGCGGCTGATCGGCCAGGCGCGGGTTGCGCCGGCCGAGGTCGTTGATCAGGCTGTTCAGCGGGCGGGTCAGCAACAGGTAGGACAGGCCGAACAGGGTCAGGCTGAGCAGCAGGCTGCTGACAAAGCCGCCAACCAGGGTGATGCCGGCGCGATGCAGAAAGCGGCTGCCGTAACTGAAGGTGTCGATCTCGATGCGCTGCAGGCCGGGCTTGGCTCTGGAGTGCTGCGGCAAGGGCAGCGGGTCCGCGAAGCTGCGCTGGCTGCCGAACAGCAGGTCGCTGAGTCGGCGCTGCCAGCCGTCCGGGTGGGCGCTGCGACGGGCACTGGCCAGCGGTGCGCCACCGTGATCGAGCAGCTCGGCGTGCAGTACCGCAGGAGCCTGCAGCAGTCCCTGCATCAGTTCCCCGGCCAGTTTCTCGTCCCAGTTGTAGAGCACCCGCGCCGCCGGGGCGTGGCTGATCGCCAGCAGGGCGCGGGCGTCGCGGTCGATGGTCGCGTCCTCGCTGGCATAATCGAGGGTCACCTGGATCAGGCTGAACAGGGCGCCGAGGACAAAGGCAACCAGAACGGCCAGGCCGGCCTGCTTGAAGGAAAGCCGCTGCGTGAGGGGAATATCCATATAAATTAGTGTGATGCAGCCTGATGTGCGGAGCGGAGGCGAAGAATAGCCGATTGCGCGTCTGCCTCGGCACCGTGGGTGTCTCAGTTCGTAACAGTTAGTTCGTAACCAGGAGTGGTGCGTGGACAATCGTTTGAGTGAGTTTCTGGAGCGCGTCGAGCAGGTGCTCGAGCGCGTGCAGCCGCTGCTGCCCGAGCCGGCGCAGCGGATCGACTGGCACAGCTGCCTGGCCGCTCGCTGGCAGCGTGAAGGGCGGCACGGCACGCTGCGGCCGCTGCAGGTGCGCCTCGACCTGCACCTGCACGATCTGCTGGGTGTCGATCGCCAGCGCGAGCAGTTGGGGCGCAATACCCGCCAGTTCGTCGCCGGCCTGCCGGCCAACCATGCGCTGCTGTGGGGCGCGCGGGGCACCGGCAAGTCCTCGCTGGTGCGGGCGCTGCTGGCCGAGTATGCCGAGGAAGGGCTGCGCCTGATCGAGATCGAGCGCGACGAGCTGGCCGACCTGCCGCGTGTGGTCGAGCAACTGGCCGGCTTGCCGCAACGTTTCGTGCTGTTCTGCGACGACCTGTCCTTCGAGGCTGGCGAGGGCGATTACCGGGTACTCAAGAGTGTGCTCGACGGCTCGCTGGAGCAGGCGCCGGACAATGTGTTGCTGTATGCCACCTCCAACCGTCGCCATCTGCTGCCCGAGCGGCAGAGCGACAACCTGGACTGGCAGCAGGTGGATGGCGAGGTGCATCCCAGCGAGGCGGTGGAGGACAAGGTCGCCCTGTCGGATCGTTTCGGCCTGTGGTTGTCCTTCTATCCCTTCACCCAGCCGGAATACCTGCAGGTGGTGCAGCACTGGGTGGCGACTTTGGCCGTGCAGGCGGACTTGCGCTGGGAGTGGAGCGAGGAGCTGGAGAAGGCGGCGATCCGCTGGGCCACCGGGCGCGGCAACCGCAACGGGCGCTGCGCCCAGCAGTTCGCCCGTCACTGGGTCGGGTGCGCGCTGCTCGACGGTGGCGAGCAGGCGCCGGGTTGACGGGGAGCCTGGCCCGCAATGATCGTCGGTCCGGGCCCGGCAAGCGACTCAGGCGGTAGCCTGGGCGCGGGCCAGCAGTTTTTCCAGGATGCGGCACTCGTCCGGCAGGATGGCCTGGATGCTGTCGCGCTGGCATAGGCGCTCCTGCAGCGCGGCGAGTCCCGGCCAACGGGCGGCGTCGAGCGACTCGCTGCCATGCTGCAGGTTGATCAGCTGGCAGGCGAACGCCAGGTCGGCTGCGCTCAGGCGGTTGCCGACCAGATAGTCGGCGCCGTCGAGCATCTTCTCCAGGTAGTCGAAGTGTTTCGGCAGCTTCTCGACCAGCGCCTTCTGCACCGCTTCTTCATTGCAGGCCTTGCCCATGGTCGGGTTGAGCGCGCGGTTGAGAAACACGGCGAAGGTGGTCAGCGGCGCCAGCTCGTAGTCGGCGTATTTCTCCAGCCAGCGGATACGCGCCTTTTCCGCCGCGGTGTCGCCATACAGCGCGGGAGCTTCGGGATACTGCTCCTCGATGTACTGGCCGATCACGCTGGAGTCGGCGAGTGCCAGGTCGCCATCCTTGAAGCCGGGAATGCGGCCCAGCGGGCTGATCTCGAAGAACCAGTCGGGCTGGTGGAAGGGGGCGACAATTTCCAGCTGGTAGTCGAGTCCCTTTTCCGCCAGCAGCAGGCGGACCTTGCGCACGAAGGGGGACAGTGGCGCGCCGTAGACGATCATGCTCATGGTGCAGATCCTTGGTGTTCGGTGGGTTGGCTGCGGCTGTTATAGCATGCGCAGGCGGCGCGGCGATGGGCTTGCGGTGATGCCTGGTTTTCAATGCAACTCATTGATTTAAAAAAACATTCAAATTGGGGTTGACGATCCCGGGGTGGCTCCATAGAATGCGCGCACTTCCCAAGCAAAGCGCGAAACAAGGCGAAAGCTGAAGCGAGTGCCAAGCGGGAAGGTTGGAAATGTGGCAGTCATAGCTGTTATAAGTTCCAGGCCGCGTCCCCTTCGTCTAGTGGCCTAGGACACCGCCCTTTCACGGCGGTAACAGGGGTTCGAGTCCCCTAGGGGACGCCACTTAAGCGGGAATAGCTCAGTTGGTAGAGCACGACCTTGCCAAGGTCGGGGTCGCGAGTTCGAGTCTCGTTTCCCGCTCCAATT
>NZ_FNZE01000021.1 GCF_900109175.1 Pseudomonas linyingensis
TTGCGCAGGCTGGTGGCGCGCATCTGGCCGCCCTGCAGGGTCAGCCCGGCGATTTCCTGGGAGACGATGCTGGCGCCACTGTAGGTCGGCGGCAGCAGGCGGATGTCGGAGAAGGTCAGCACCGGCAGGTTGGGCTGCAGCTCGCCGATCTTCAGCTCGGTCTTGGAGACCCTGACCTTGAGCGCCGCCCCGGCACGGCTGTAGTCGTCGGGCGCCTCGTCACCGAATGCCCCCGGCAGCAGGCCGGTACCGGCGCGATCCGCGCTGCTGTCCAGCTTGATGCCGAGCAGGCCGATGGCGTCGACGCCGAAGCCGACCGGGCCCGGGGTGTAGCCGGACTTGAAGTTGAGGATGAAGCCCTGGGCCCACTCTTCCTGCTTGGACTGGGCCGTCGCGGGAACGTCGCGGAAGTCGCGGCTGAAGTAGTAGTTGCGCGCGGTCAGGGTCGCCGTGGCGTCCTGGAAGAAGCCACTGTCGGCGACTTCGGCCTGGGCACAGGTCGCCACCAGTACGGAGCAGGCGACGAGGGAAAGTCCGCTGCGGGCAGCGAGACGACGGGTAATTGTCATTGTTATAACCCTGGTTTTTTCGATGTTCGAAAGCCCCCGGGCGGGCCGCAAACCCAGTCCCGGGGACTCTGCCGGCGGGGTTGCCGAGGGCTCCGCCAGGCCAGCGGAGCCCTCGGCTGCACCGTTACCTAGCTCCGTTCAGGCAGTTGTCGATGTTCCAGCCGTACAGCCACTGCATGGCGTCGTAGAACTGCTCCTGGCTGCGGCCCTGCCAGAGCTGGTTGCGCACCTGCCGCTCGACGCCCTTGGCGTGGTAGAGGCGGCCCATCTCGCGGGCCGACCAGACCACCCGGGCGGTACGCGGGATGCGCACCGACTCGTACAGGCGGAAGGCGGCCTGCAGGTCGTTGCCGCAGGTCTTGATCGCCTGGCCGAGGGTCACCGCATCCTCCAGAGCCATGCAGGCACCCTGGGCCAGGTACTGGGTCATCGGGTGGGCGGCATCGCCGAGGATGGTCGCGCAGCCCTGGCCCCACTGCTCCACCGGCTCGCGGTCGGCGGTGGCCCAGCGCCGCCAGGAGGTCGGACGGTCGAGCATCCGCCGCGGGCGCTCGTGGATGCCCTCGAAGTAGGACAGCACTTCCTCCTTGCTGCCGTCGGTTACCCCCCACTCTTCCTGGTTGCGGCTGTGGAAGGTCACCACCAGGTTGTACTGCTTACCGCCGCGCAGCGGGTAGTGCACCAGGTGGCAGCGCGGGCCGGCCCACAGCACCGGGGCGTTGATGCGCAGGTCCTCGGGCATGTCCTCGACGTCGACCACGGCGCGGTAGACCACGTGGCCGGTGACGCGTGGCGGATCGCCGATCAGCTGCTGACGCACCACCGAGCGCACGCCGTCGGCGCCGATCACCGCATCAGCCTCGTAGGAGTTGCCGTTGCTGTCGGTCAGTACCACGCCGTTGTCGTGCAGCTCCATCTTCTCGATGCGCGTCGAGGTCTTGAAGCTGACTAGCGGGTTCTTTTCCACCGCCTCGAGGATCGACAGGTGGATGTCGGCGCGGTGGATCACACCGTAGGGGTTGCCGAAGCGCTGGCGGAAGGCCTCGCCCACCTCGATGCGGCCGACCTGGCTGCCGTCGACAGCGTCCATCATGGTCAGGTGGTCGGTGAACACCGAGCGGTTGCGCGCAGCCTCGCCGGCGCCGAGGGCGTCAAGCGCCGAGTAGGCATTCGGGCCGAGCTGGATGCCGGCGCCGATCTCGCCGATCTCCGCGGCCTGCTCCAGCAGCAGCACGCGGATGCCCTGCTGGGTCAGCGCCTGGGCAGCGGCCAGACCGCCGATGCCGCCACCGATGATGATCACCGATTGTTGTTTTTGTTGTGCACTCATGACTGCCTGTTCTCCATCGTGGGAAATACGCCGCCCCGAACGGGTACGGGCGTGGCAAGGTCGCTTCACCGGCGCGAAGGCACCGGCGGCTTCAAGCAATGAAGTCGGGTTGCTGCGCCGGGGCGGCGGCCTGGAAGGCCGGCTGCGCCAGGCAGTGGCGGTACACCGCCATGACCCGCGGATAGGGCGCCAGATCGCAGCCCATGCGCTGGGCATTGGCCACCTGCGGCACCAGGCAGCAGTCGGCCAGGCTCGGTTGCGCGCCGAAGCAGTAGGGAGCACTGCCATGGCGTTGCAGCAGTTCCTCGACTGCAGCCAGGCCCTCGGCCACCCAGTGGCCGTACCAGGCGTCCTTCTGCGCGGCGCTCACGTCCAGTTCGCGCTGCAGGTAGTTGAGCACCCGCACGTTGTTGACCGGGTGGATGTCGCAGGCGATCAGGTTGGCGATCTCCAGCACGCGCATCCGCACCAGTGGCTCGGCCGGCAGCAGACGAGGCGCCGGCTGCACGGCGTCGAGGTAGTCGATGATCGCCAGCGACTGGCTGAGCAGCTCGCCGTCGTCGGTCACCAGCACCGGCACGCCGGCTGCCGGATTCAGCTCGCGGTGCGCGGCCGAGCGCTGCTCGCCGCTGCGCAGGTTGACCCCCTGACAGGCGTAATCGAGACCCTTGAGGGCCAGGGCGATGCGCACCCGGTAGGAGGTCGAACTGTTGAAGAAACTGTAGAGCTGCACGAAATGCACTCCTGCTTGCAAAGGCCCACCTCGGCCACCATGGTAAAACCGCCGCGCCAGCCACGCGCTGCCAGCGTTTCGCTGGCGCAGCCTCCCCCTTGGGCGAGCGCAAGGCGGTCGCCCGGAAGAAAAGTGTTGGTCCCGTGGGTGGTGCCTGAACGCTTAGATGACGCGCGCCTGGATCTCGCCCAGCCCGTCGACGCCGCCGACCATCAGGTCGCCCTTGACCACCGGGCCGACGCCTTCGGGGGTGCCGGTCATGATCAGGTCGCCCGGCTGCAGCTCGAAGAAGCGCGACAGGTAGGCGATGGTTTCCGGCACCGACCAGATCAGCTTGTCGATGTCGCTGCGCTGCTTGTCGCTGCCATTGACCTGCAGCCAGATGCCGGCCTGCTGGGGGTGGCCGACGTCGCTCGCCGGATACAGCGGGCCGATCGGCGCCGAGCGGTCGAAGGCCTTGCCCAGCTCCCACGGACGGCCCATCTCGCGCATCTGCATCTGGCGGTCGCGGCGGGTCATGTCCAGACCCACCGCGTAGCCCCAGACGTGCTCGTTGGCCTGCTCCTGGGGGATGTCGCGGCCGCCCTTGCCGATGGCCACCACCAGCTCGATCTCGTAGTGGTAGTTGCTGGTTTCCACCGGATAGTCCAGTTCCAGTACCTGGCCCTTGGCCACCGGCACCACGGCGTCGGCCGGCTTGCAGAAGAAGAACGGCGGCTCGCGGTCCGGATCGAAGCCCATCTCGCGGGCATGGGCGGCATAGTTGCGGCCCACGCAGTAGACGCGGCGTACCGGGAACTGCTGGTCGCTGCCGGCGACCGGCAGGCTGGCCTGTGCCGGCGGTTGGATCACATAGGTCATCGTCGACTCCAAAAGTCAGTGGTTTTCGCGCGATTCGCGCAGGATGCCGAGCGCTTCCTGAACCGGACGGTCGGAGTAGCTGAACAGCACGCAATCCTCGTCCGCCTGGAAGCTCACCGGCGCCCAGGTCGGCACGACAAAGATGTCCTTGGCCTCGAATTCGAAGCGCTGCTCGCCCACCTGCACGCTGCCCTTGCCCTCCACCACGGAGAACACGCTGGCGTCGGTGCTGCGGTAGGTCTGGCCGCGGAAGCCCTTGGGCAGCAGCTGCATGAAGGTGGCGATGGTCGGCATCGGCCAGCCGCCGGTGACCGGGTTGACGTAGCGCAACTTGACGCCGTCCCAGGCATCCACCTCGTCCTGGCGCAGCAGGGTTTCCAGCGCCTCGCGGGTGCGCGCATAGGGGTAGCTGAAGATCGGCGAGGTCAGCCCCTTGGGCTGGTGACGCAGCGGCAGCATGTTGTTGCCGAAGCGGGCGAAGCTGTTGCCCTCCGGGCGGGTCAGCGGCTGCTCGGCCTGCGGGTAGTTCTCGGCGAAGGTGGCGCCGAAGAAACGCACCATCGGGATGTCCAGGCCATCCAGCCAGACCACCGGCTCGCCGCCTTCGGCCTCGACCGGGTTGCCGTGGTCGTGCCAGGTCCAGGACGGGGTGATGATGAAGTCACCCGGCGCCATGGTGGCGCGCTCGCCGTCCACCGCGGTGTAGGCGCCGCGGCCCTCGACCACGAAGCGCAGGGCCGACTGGCTGTGGCGGTGGCTGGGGGCGATCTCGCCCGGCATGATCAGCTGCAGGCCGGCGTACAGGGTGTTGGTAATGGCGGCCTGGCCGCGGATCGCCGGGTTCTCCAGCACCAGCACGCGGCGGATGGCCTCCTCGGCGGTGATCAGCTCGCCAGCTTCCATCAGGCTCGGGCGCAGGGCTTTGTAGGACCAGTGCGCCGGTACGCAGCCGCCGGTCGGCTCCAGCGGAACCAGGTTGTGCAACTGCTCCCACAGCGGGAACAGGTCCTGGGTGTCGATGCGGCGGTAGAAGTCCGCCCGGGCTGCGCTGATATTGTCTTTGTTATGCATTCCCTATCACCTTGGGCAAATCGAAGAACGCGCTTCGGGTCACGCCGCGAAGCAGCACCTGCCGAGAAACCGGGCGACTGTTGTGCCGGCCTCGTCCATGGCCTGATTATTCGCCGCCAAGCCATACTGGAATAATGATATTTTGAGATGCCCCCATACACTTAAAGGTATACGTCAGTGATCGACTGGAGCCGCCGCCTGCGCCTGCGTCACCTGCATCTGCTGGTCAGCCTGGCCGAAACCGGCAGCCTCAGCGACACCGCGCGCATCGCCCACACCACCCAGCCGGGGCTGTCGAAATGGCTCAAGGAGCTGGAGGAGGATGTCGGCGCCGCGCTGTTCGAGCGCCACGCCCGCGGCCTGAAGCCCACCGCCCACGGCCAGCTGCTGCTTGGCCACGCCCGGCGCATCCTCAGCGAGATGGCCCGCGCCCAGCACAACCTGGAGGTGCTGCAGGAGGGCGACTCGCGCAGCGTGGCGCTGGGAACCTCGCCAGCCGCCGCGCCCAGCCTGGTTCCGGATGCCATCACCTACTTCCTGCGCCGCCATCCGCGGGCGCGGGTGCAGCTGCAGGAAAGCACCATGAACCCCCTGCTCGACAAGCTCGAGCAGGGCCAGCTGGACGTGGTGGTCGGCCGCCTGGACAACTACCAGCCACGCGCCAGCCTGTGCAGCGAGCGGCTGCACAGCGAGCCGATGCGCGTGGTGGCCCGCCCCGGCCACCCGCTGAGCGGCCGCCGCGAGCTGGACTGGGAGGACCTGTACGCCCACGACTGGCTGATCTGGCCGGAAGGCACGCCGATCCGTTCGCGCCTGGACACCGCGCTGGCCAATGCCGGCCTCAAACCCCTGCCCTGCCGGGTCGAGTCGTCCTCGCTGATGGCCAACCTGTGGCTGCTGCAGAACAGCGACATGCTCTCGGTCGCCTCCGGACGGGTCGCCGAACACTTCATCGCCCGCGGCCTGCTTGCGCCGCTGAACTTCGAACTGGACGCCGAAGGTTCGATCGGCATGTGCTGGCGCGACGAGCCGCTGCAGGACAGCTCCACCCTGGAACTGCTCGATTGCCTGCGCCTGGCGGCGAGCACACCGATCCGCGAGTTGCAGGCGGTGCGGCCTCTAGACTGAGGGCACGGCGGGGAGTACGCGCCAGCCCGGCAGCAGCCACAGAAAGACCGAACAAGGCATTCCGCTCGTCCAGCCAGTCGAAGGCGCTTGGCGATACTCCGTACGGACAAACCGGACCGACTGCAACAATCCGACGAACAGCGGCCGGCATGATATCGCTGTGTGGCGCGGCTCGCAGGCAGCCGCTGACGAATAAGGCTAAGCTGTTGCCTGTACACGATAAAAACCTATTTCATGGACAGAACCGCCATGGGTGCCCCCGAGCAGTCTTCATCCGTCGTCGAAGCGGTGGTTTCTCCCGAGCGATACAAGTCTACGACGGCAAGCAAACGCCGCATCTGGTGGGTCCGTGGGGGCTTTTCCCTGGCGCTGCTGGCCGCGGCGGTGGCTGTCGGCATGCTGGCCGCCCGCGAGGCGCAGACCTCCGAATGGCAGTCGCGTCTGCTCAGCGACTGGTCGGCCAAGCTGAAATTTCGCATCGAGCCCGGCCCCAGCGATGCCATCCGCTATCCGCAGCACGGACCGTTCGACCAGCGCCTGGGCTATGTCGGCCTCCCGGAGTTCATCGACAAGCTCAAGGCCCAGGGCTTCGAGGTCGAACGCCAGGTACGCTTTTCCCCGCCGTTGCTCGAGTACACCGGTTACGGCCTGAATCCGCCCTACCGGGAAAAAACCCTCGCCGGCCTGGATATCAGCGACTGCCGTGGCACCTCGATGTTCAACTTCCGCCACCCGCAGCGCCATTACGGCACCTTCGCCGAGATTCCACCGCTGATGGTGGCGAGCCTGCTGTTCATTGAGAACCGTCATCTGCTCGACACCGAGCAGGTGACGCAGAACCCGGCCGTGGACTGGCCGCGCTTCCTCGTAGCCGCCTGGACCCAGTTGGCCAGCAAGCTGAACGCCGATACCGACTCGGCCGGTGGCAGCACCCTGGCCACCCAGATCGAGAAGTTCCGCCACTCGCTGGAGGGGCGCACGATCAACGCGCCTGAGAAGCTGCGGCAAATGCTCTCGGCCAGCATCCGCGCCTACCACGAGGGCCGCGCGACCCTGCCCCTGCGCCAGAAGATCGTCCACGACTACATCAACAGCGTGCCGCTGTCCGCCGCCCCCGGCTACGGCGAGGTGCATGGCGTCGGTGACGGCCTGTGGGTATGGTTCGGCGCCGATTTCGCGCGGAGCAACCGGGCGCTGGCCGGCGGAGAGGGAATCAGCCTGGCCGAGCAGGGCCTGGCCTTGCGCCAGGTGCTGGCGCTGATGATCGCCCAGCGCCGCCCCTCCTGGTACCTGACCGGTGGCCGCGCCGAGCTGGCCGAACTGACCGACAGCCACCTGCGCGTGCTGGCCAGCGCCGGAGTGATCAGCGAGCCGCTGCGCGATGCCGCGCTGGCCCAGCAGCTGGCGTTCCGCAATCCGGCCACAGACCCGGCGCTGCCGCCGGTGGCCAGCGACAAGGGCATCAATGCCATCCGCACGCGCCTGGTGCGGCATCTGGGCATGCCGCTATACGACCTCGACCGCCTGGATCTGTCGGTCGATGCCACCCTCAACCAGCCCCTGCAGCAGGCGGTCAGCGACTATCTGGCCAAGCTGGCCGACCCGGCGTTCGCCGAGCAGGTCGGCCTGTTCGGCGAGCGCCTGCTCAGCCCGCAACTGACCGGCGACGTGCGCTACAGCTTCACCCTGTTCGAGCGCGGCGCCAACGGCAACCGCGTGCGCGTGCAGACCGACACCACCGGCCAGCCGTTCGACATCAACGAGGGCAGCAAGCTGGAGCTGGGCTCCACCGCCAAGCTGCGGGTGCTGGCCACCTATCTGGAGATGGTCGCCGAGCTGCACCAGCGCCATGCCGGCAAGACCGTGGCCGAACTGCGCGCGCTGTATCACGCCACCAACGAGCGCGACAACCTCAGTCGCTGGGCGCTCGACTACCTGCGGGTGATACCGCAGGCCAGTCTGGAGCAGATGCTCGACGCGGCCCTGGAGCGCAAGTATTCGGCCAGTCCCGGCGAGACCTTCTTCACCGGCGGCGGCGCACACACCTTCAACAACTTCCGCAAGGAAGACAACGGCCGCCGGGCGACCGTGCGCGAGTCGCTGCGCGAATCTCTCAACCTGCCGTTCGTGCGCATCCTGCGCGACGTGGTGCGCTACAGCACCTACCAGATGCCCAACAGCGTGCAGATGCTCACCGACGACAAGGACCCGCGCCGTCTCGAGTACCTGACCCGCTTCGCCGACAAGGAAGGCACGGTGTTCCTCCAGCGCTTCTGGCGCAAGTACCGCGACAAGGCTCCGCAGGAGATGTTCGACAGCCTGCTCGAAGGCCTGCGCCTGAGTCAGTCGCGCCTGGCCGCCATCCATCGCTACCTCTACCCGGAGGCCAGCCTGGAGGAGTTCCGTCAGGTCATGGAAGCGCGCCTGGGCAAGAAACTGTTGCCGACGCCGAAGAAGCTCGAGGACTACTACTACCGTTACGGCCCGAACGCCTTCAACCTGCCGGACCAGGGCTACATCGCCCGCGTGCACCCGCTGGAGCTGTGGCTGATCAGCTACCGCATGCAGAACCCGCAGGCCAAGTTCAGCGAGATGGTCGAGGCCAGCCGCGACGAGCGCCAGGAGGTCTACGGCTGGCTGTTCAAGAGCCGTCACCGCAGCGCCCGCGACAGCCGCATGCGCACCATGATCGAGGTCGAGGCCTTCACCGACCTGCACCAGCGCTGGGCGCGCCTGGGCTTCCCCTTCGAGCACATGGTGCCGTCGCTGGCCAGCGCACTGGGCAGTTCGGGCGATCGCCCGGCGGCGCTGGCCGAACTGATGGGGATCATCATCAACAACGGCGTGCGCCTGCCCACCGTGCGCATCGACAACCTGCACTTCGCCCTCGGCACCCCCTACGAAACCCGCCTGCAGCGCGAGCGGACCCGCGGAGAGCGAGTGATGTTGCCCGAGGTCGCCACCGCCCTGCGCAGTGCGGTCGCCGACGTGGTGGAAAACGGCACCGCACGCCGGCTCAAGGGCGTACTGAAGCAGGCCGACGGTCAGCCACTGGTGGTCGGCGGCAAGACCGGCACCGGCGACAACCGCATCGAAACGGTGACCCGCAGCGGCTGGGTGTCCAGCTCGACGGCACGCAACCGTACCGCCACCTTCGTGTTCTTCCTCGGCCCACGGCATTTCGGCACCCTCACCGCCTATGTCGCCGGCGAGCAGTCGGAGCGCTTCAGCTTCACCTCGGCGTTGCCGGTGCAGACGCTCAAGGGCATGATGCCGCTGCTGCAGCCCTACCTGCTGGCCGAGGCCACCGCCTGCCAGCCGCCCGCGAAAGGAGCCCAGGCAGAGGCGCAGATGCATGCCTCGCTGAATCCGCACAAGGAATAAGCCGTGATCCCGCGCCACCCCCGGCTGCTGCGCTGTGCGCTCGGCCTGAGCGTCACCCTGCTGCTCACTGCCTGCACCCGCGACCGTGAACCGACCCTGGAGATCCGCCCGATCCAGCCGGAAGCCGCCAGCGGCTACCAGGCCAAGCCCGGCTGGCAGTTGCAGCGCTACGCAGTGGCCGCCGCCAACCCGCTGGCCGCCGAGGCAGGCCGGCAGATCCTGCAGGCCGGCGGCAGCGCCGTGGATGCGGCGATTGCCGTGCAGATGGTGCTCGGTCTGGTCGAACCGCAGTCCAGCGGGATCGGCGGCGGCGCCTTCCTGCTGCACTGGGACGGCCGACAGCTGGATGCCTGGGACGGCCGCGAAACCGCGCCCGCCGATGCCGACGAGGCGATGTTCCTCAACAGCGACGGCCAGCCGATGGCGTTCATGGACGCGGTGGCCGGTGGCCGCGCGGTGGGCGTACCCGGCGTGGTGAAGATGCTCGAGGCCGCGCACCGCCGCCACGGCAGGCTGCCGTGGGCGGTGCTGTTCGTGCCGGCCATCGAGCTGGCCGAGCAGGGCTTTGCGGTCAGTCCGCGCCTGCACCAGCTGCTCGCCGCCGACGCACCGCTGCGCCGCGACCCGGCAGCGGCCAGCTTCTACTACCGCGCCGACGGCTCGGCTCTGCCGATCGGCCATCGGCTGCGCAACCCGGCACTGGCCCAGGTGCTGCGGGGCATCGCCCGCCACGGCAGCGCCGCCTTCTACGCCGGCCCGGTGGCGCAGGCCATGGTCAGCAAGGTGCGCCAGCATCCGGACAATCCCGGCCGCCTGCAGCTGGCCGACCTGCAGCGCTACCAGCCGCTTCGCCGCGAGGCGCTGTGCCAGCTGTGGCTGGCCCAGTACCGGGTGTGCGGCTTCCCGCCACCCTCCTCCGGGCAGCTGACGCAGATGCAGATCCTCGGCCTGCTGGAGCAACTGCCGGCGCTGGAGCAGCCGCTGCAGGACGGTCGTCCCTCGAGCGAATTCCTCCACCGCTACAGCGAGGCCGCCAAGCTGGCGTTCGCCGATCGCGCCCAGTACATCGCCGACCCCGCCTTCGTCGCGCCGCCAGCCGGCGACTGGCGCAGCCTGCTCGCCCCCGCCTACCTCAAGCAGCGCGCCACGCTGATCGGCGAGCAAAGCATGGGTACGGCCCGCCACGGCGTGCCCGGCGGCACGCCGCTGGCGTGGGCGCCGCAGGCGGATCAGGAGGAGTACGGCACCAGCCACATCAGCATCGTCGACGCCGAGGGCAATGCGCTGGCGATGACCAGCAGCGTCGAGCAGGCCTTTGGCGCACGCCTGCTGACCGACGGCGGCAGCGGCCTGCCCGGTGGCTTCCTGCTCAACAACCAGCTCACCGACTTCGCCCTGGCGCCACGCGATGGCGAAGGCCGGCCGGTGGCCAACCGCGTCGAGCCGGGCAAGCGCCCGCGCTCGAGCATGAGCCCGACCCTGGTGTTCGCTGCCGGCAACGGCGGCCTGCTGGCCAGCCTGGGCTCGCCGGGCGGCGCGGGGATCATCCACTTCAACGCCAAGACCCTGCTCGGTCTCTACCAGTGGCAGCTCGACGCCCAGCGCGCCATCGACCTGCCCAACTTCACCAACTTCAACGGCCCGACCGTACTGGAAAAGGACCGCTTCCCCGCCAGCACGCTCGAGGCCCTGCGCCAGCGCGGCCACGAAGTCGGCGAAGGCGAGCTGCCCAGCGGCCTGCAAGCCATCCAGCGCACGTCCGAAGGACTGCTGGGCGGCTCCGACCCACGGCGCGAAGGGGTGGTGCTGGGCGAGTAGCGGCTGCCGGTCTGCCGCAGGTTAGCCATGCGCCACTCCAGCTCTGGTGTGTGGCCGCTTGCGGGTCAAAAAAGCGTGGCCAACAACACAGCGCCTTGCACAAGGTCAGGGCCCGAAACCGGGTCACAAGCACTTTTCGCTGCAATAATTTCCGCAGCCCGAATTACCGAGTCAGCGCTTTCAAATTCAAAGACTTGCGCGTTCTCGATGAAAACAAACCCGTCAAATAACCGCATTATTCAAGCCCTTGAAAAGAGCGCCGAACAAATAAAGCTATACATTCCCGAGAAACCGCGTACATT
This sequence comes from Pseudomonas linyingensis, assembly GCF_900109175.1. Classification (GTDB taxonomy): domain Bacteria; phylum Pseudomonadota; class Gammaproteobacteria; order Pseudomonadales; family Pseudomonadaceae; genus Geopseudomonas; species Geopseudomonas linyingensis. The sequence goes on from NZ_FNZE01000021.1 coordinate 11,197, forward strand.
GATCCCACTGCTTTGCAATTGTCACTTCGATACTTGGCTTGATGCTTCTTCGCTTCATCTCCTTGGTTCGTTCTGCTTTTAGCTTCTCAGTCTCGGCCTGAATATTTCAGCGTCGCAGTCTTATTACACCCTGGAGATACATCATGTCTGGTCGTCAAAACGGCACCGTAAAATGGTTCAACGATGAAAAAGGTTTCGGCTTCATTACCCCGACCGACGGCAGTGCCGACCTTTTCGTCCACTACCGCTCAATCGAGAGCGCAGGCTTCAAAAGCCTGAGCGAAGGCCAAGCTGTCTCCTTCCTGCCCGCCAAAGGCCAGAAAGGAATGCAGGCTGATCAGGTTCAAGTCATCTAAGACGCCTGATCCAAAAAAGCCCCGCTTTGCGGGGCTTTTTTTCGTCTGCAACAATTCAAATAATCCATCCGCCATTCATCCCAAAACTGCCTGCCCTGAAGTTGTTCAACAATACTCGTTAATTATCCAGCAATACCCATGAGCACTGTCGAAACCCAGGCGCTTGGATATCGAAAGGCCGCCCCCCCAACAACTCGAATCGCCCCAATCGAAACCAACTACTCGCCCCTCTGCGTCAGAACAGCATCAGCACGGCCGCGCCCGCCAGCAACAGGGCTCCGCCGGCGATCAGGCCGATATGCAGCGGGCTCAGGCTGCCGGCGGGCGCAACTGCAGCCGGCTGGGCCGCAGCCCGCAGCGGATTGGCGGTAGCTCGGGAGCTGCCGGCCTTCGGCTTGTCCAGTTTGGGTAGGTCGAGGGCGCGGACGAACTGGGTGGCGTCGGCGTCATCCTCCGTCTCGGCCTCGACAGCGGTGTCGATCCGCGGACCGATCACCAGCAGGCTGACCGAGCCCATGCGCACCTCGTCGCCGGGCTTGAGCGCCGCGGTGCCGACCTTGCGCTGGTTGACGTAAACGCCGTTGGCCGAAGCCAGGTCCTTGACCTCCAGCACATCGTCCTTGAGGAAGAACTCGCAGTGGCGACGCGACAGTTCCGGGTCGCTGAAGCACAGCTCGCTCTTCGGCGAACGGCCGAAACTCATGCTCCCCGGCTGGACGTGAAACTTCTTGCCGATCTGCTCGCCGCTGGCCACCTGCAGGAACCAGCGCACCGTGGCATCGGGGCGGATCGGCGCCTTGTTCGGCTCGAGCAGCAGCAGCTCGACGCTGCCGAAGCGCACCCGGTCATCGGCACGCAACTGGAAGGCCGTGGTGATGCGGGCGTCATTGACGAAGGTACCGGTCGCGCTGTCGCAATCACTGAGGAAGTAGTGGCCGTCCTGCTGGCGGATCTCGGCGTGGAAGTCGCTGACTCCGGGATCGCCGAGTACCAACTGGTTGCGCCGATCCTGGCCGATGGTGAAGCGCTCCTCGACCAGCCAGACGGGCGCCTGGCGGCCGTCCTTGAAGTGCAGTTTGAGCATATGTGCCTTGAAACCTGTCCTGTGTGCGCCGCAGTGATACCCGCGGCTCCCTGTCAGTTGCCGAATAGATTGTTCCACACCCGCTTGATCGGGTTGGCGGTATTGTCCGCCGTGCTGGGCGCGGCGACCGGCGCCTCCTGGCGGGGCGCCGGGCGGCTGACTGCAGTACGCCGGGACGCGCGGGCCGACGCCACCAGGGCCTGATGCTCCGCATGCATCGCCTGCAGCTGTGCATCGTCCGGCTGGACCTGCAGGCCGCGCTCGATCATCGCTAGGGCAGTGGGGAAGTCGCCGCGCCGATAGGCCGTACTGGCCATCTCGCGGTACAACCCGGCGATCCGCTGCAGCCCGGCCAGCGCCTGCTCGTTGTCCGGCGCCCAGTCGAGGATCTGCCGGTAGTAGTGCACCGCGCTGTCGTTCTCGGGGAGCAGCAGGCGCTGCCCGGCAATGCTCTGCTCGGCACGCTCCAGCTGTTCGGCAATCCGCGCAGCCAGCACCCGGCGCAGGCCATCGAGTGCGCCAGCATGCCCGCTGTCCAGGCCCAGGGCCTGGTGGAAGTAGTGCTCGGCACTGTCATCGGCCGGCTCCACCAGCTGCCCCGCCGCCAGGCGTTGCTCGGCCAGTTCGAGGAAGCCCGCGATACGCCGAACCTTGACCTGCTGGAGGCCGACCTGGGCCTCTTGGCTGCGCGGGTCGAGCTCCAGCACCCGGCGGAAGTAGTGTTCGGCGCTGTCCTGCGCCGGCTCGACCAGTTGCCCGGCCGCCAGACGCTGCTCGGCCTGGGTCAGCAGATCGGTGATCTGCAGTTGCTGGCGCCAGTAGAGGCCACCAGCGGTCAGGCTCACCACCAGGGCCACGGCGGTGAACAGCAGCGGCAGCCACGCCTTGCGCGGTTTGGCTGGCTTGCCCGCCGGAGCAGGTTTGGCCAGCGCCGACTGCGGCGCAGCGCTCACCGCCACGGCCGGGCCGATGCGGGTGGCATCCGGATCGCTGAGATCGACTTCATCCAGCGCCGCCAGCAGCTCGCGGCAGTCGTAGAAACGCTGCGTCGGTTGCTTGGCCAGCATGCGGTCCAGCAGACCCTGGCAGCCGGCCAGGGCCGGCGGCAGCGGCGGCGGCACCAGCTGCACGTGGTTCATCACCGTCTGCGTGTAGTTGCCGGCGCGGAACGGATTGCTGCCGGTGAGCATCTCCAGGAGGATCACGCCGAGGCTGTAGATGTCGCTGCGTGCATCCAGCGGCTGGCACTGCGCCTGCTCCGGACTGCTGTAGGCGGGACTGCCGACGGCGATGCCGAACTGGGTCAGTTCGCTGTCGAGGTCGAGATCCTTGGCTACGCCGAAGTCGGTAAGCACCGCCGTGCCGTCGTCACGGAACAGGATGTTGGCCGGCTTGACGTCGCGGTGCACCAGGCCCTGGTCATGCACCACGGTCAGGCCGCTGGCGATCTGGCGGACGATGGCCAGGGCACGCTGCGGCGCAAACAACTCGCCCTTGTGGCGAGCCAGGTCGCCGCCGGGCAGGAACTCCATGGCCAGATAGTGACGGCCATCGGCCAGCTGATCGATGTCGTAGATGGTGATGATCGAGGGGTGATGCAGAGAGGCAACCAGGTGGCCTTCCTTGATGAAGCGCTGGATGTACTCCTGATTCTCGGACTTGCCGAGGATCTTGATCGCCACCTTGCGCTGCAGCGACTGCTGGGTAGCCAGGTGGACCTCGGCCATGCCGCCCTTGCCCAACGGGCCATGCAGGGTGTAGCCGGGAATGTGCAGTGCGCTGTCGCTCATGGGATGGCAGCCAGATCAGGATTTTGCGGGTTTCAACAGTTTTTCGAAGAAGCCGCGCGGCCGCTCTTCGACGGGCGCAGCTGCCGGCCCGCTCAGGCCGAGCACGATGCAGCTGATGTTGTCCTTGCCGCCCTCGCGGTTGGCCGCCTCGACCAGCTCGCTGACCATGACCTCGAGGGTGCCGGCGCTGGCGCAGATCTGCTGGATCTGCGCATCGCTGAGTTCGCCGGTCAGGCCGTCGCTGCACAGCAGCAGCAGCTCGCCATTGCCCAGGCGCCCCTGCAGCTGATCGACCTGGAGTTCCTGATCGGCCTGACCGAGACACTGGGTGACGATATTGCGCCGCGCATGGCTGCGGGCCTGCTCGGGCGTCATCTGCCCGGCATCGACCATCGCCTGCACCCAGCTGTGGTCTCGGCTCAGCTGCTCGATGCCTGTGGCACCGAGCCGATAGGCCCGGCTGTCGCCGACCCAGGCCAGCTGGAAGTCGGCGCCATTGAAGCGCACCGCCACCAGGGTGGTGCCCATGCCACGGCTACCCTGATCCTGCTCGGCCTCGGCGAGAATCGCGGCATGCGCGCCCCGGATGGCCGCAGGCAGATCCTCCCCGCGCTGAGTCAGGCTGCGCAGTGTCTTCAGCGCCAAGGTACTGGCGACCTCGCCGCGCTCATGACCGCCCATGCCGTCGGCCACCGCCCACAGGCTCAGCGGCGGGCAACACAGCAGGGCATCCTCGTTGTGCTCGCGCACGCGGCCTACAGCCGTCAGCGCCGCGTATTCCGGCCGTGAGTCAGCAAGCGTCATGAACATGCTCGGGAGAGTATCTCGTCGAAAGCGGGGGTGGGCCAAAAGCGGAAATGGGCTGGATGGCCAGTAGCCACAGGATACTCGGGAGGTCACCCGTCAAGTTGTCGATTGCTTGGCACAACGCATGTGAAGTGCCCCGCCTGCCCTCAGCCTCGCCCCTGACGCAGGCGCACGTAGAGCGCCTCGACCTTCTCCCGCGCCCAGGGCGTCTTGCGCAGGAAGGTCAGGCTCGACTTGATGCTGGGATCGCTCTTGAAGCAGCGAATGTCGACGCGCTGGGCCAGGCCGTCCCAGCCGTAATGCGCTACCAGCTCGGTGAGCAGGGCTTCGAGGGTGACACCGTGCAGCGGATTCTTCGGGGATTCGGTCATGGGCGGCCTGCGCAGGGGAGAAAACAGCCACGCAGCATAGCGCAGGCGCCTGGCAGTCGATAAAAAAACGGCCCGCGTTTGCCATAACGTGGGCCGTAAAACACGGACTGCTCCGTGCCTGGTTGACAGTGCCGGTCGCGCGGTTGAACCCGCGACCGGGTTGATCGGTAAAGATCAGAGGTGAGCGTCGCGGTATTCCTTCTCGGCCTCGTCGAAGCGCTTGAGCATAGCCAGCGACGGCGCGTTACCGATGCGGCTGAAGATCAGGATGCCCAGGGTGCAGAGAATGAAGCCCGGAATGATCTCGTAGAGGCCGGTCCAGCCGAAGAAGTTCTTCCACAGGATCACGGTGACCGCGCCGAGCAGCATGCCGGCCAGGGCGCCGTTGCGGGTCATGCCCTTCCACAGCAGGGAGAAGATCACCACCGGGCCGAAGGCGGCGCCGAAGCCGGCCCAGGCGTAGGACACCAGGCCGAGCACCTTGCTGTCCGGGTTGGAGGCGATGGCGATGGCGATCACGGCCACCAGCAGCACCATGGCGCGGCCGACCCACACCAGCTCGACCTGGGAGGCCCCCTTGCGGAAGAAGGCCTTGTAGAAGTCTTCGGTCAGGGCGCTGGAGCACACCAGCAGCTGGCAGCTCAGGGTGCTCATCACCGCGGCGAGGATGGCGGACAGCAGCACGCCGGCGACCCACGGGTTGAACAGGATCTTGGCCAGTTCGATGAACACGCGCTCGGGATTGGCCTCGACCGCCACGCCCAGCTCAGGGTGAGCGGAGAAGTAGGCGATGCCGAAGAAGCCCACGGCGACCGCGCCGGCCAGGCAGAAGATCATCCAGGCCATGGAGATGCGGCGGGCGTTGGGAATCGACTTCACCGAATCGGCAGCCATGAAGCGGGCGAGGATGTGCGGCTGCCCAAAGTAGCCCAGGCCCCAGGCCATCAGCGAGATCACGCCGACGAAGCTGGCGCCCTTGAGCATGTCGAAATTGCTGGCGTCCTTCAGCTCGATGGCGGCGAAGGTCGGGTCCATGCCGCCGGTGGCGACCATCACTATGATCGGGGTGAGGATCAGGGCGAAGATCATCAGGCTGGCCTGCACGGTGTCGGTCCAGCTCACCGCGAGGAAGCCGCCGACGAAGGTGTAGGCGATGGTGGCGGCAGCGCCGGCCCACAGCGCGGTCTCGTAGGAGATGCCGAAGGTGCTCTCGAACAGGCGCGCACCGGCGACCACGCCGGAAGCGCAGTAGATGGTGAAGAACACCAGGATCACCAGCGCGGAGAAGATGCGCAGGACGCGGCTGTTGTCCTCGAAGCGGTTGGTGAAGTAGTCCGGCAGGGTCAGGGCGTTGCCGTTGTGCTCGGTCTGCACGCGCAGGCGGCCGGCGACGAACAGCCAGTTGAGGTAGGCACCGATGATCAGGCCGATGGCGATCCAGCTCTCGGAAAGGCCGGACAGGTAGACCGCGCCGGGCAGGCCCATCAGCAGCCAGCCACTCATGTCGGAGGCACCGGCGGACAGCGCGGTGACGAAGCTGCCCAGGCTGCGTCCGCCGAGGATGTAGTCGGAAAGGTTGTTGGTGGAGCGATAGGCAATGAAGCCGATCAGCACCATGGCCGCAATGTAGATCACGAAGGTGATCAGCGTCGGGTTGGTCATGTTCATGAGGGGGATCCCATGCGGTTGTTATTGATCTGGATCTGTTTCGTCTGTCGCCCCCGGACCACCCGGTTGCACCTTCGACGCCATTAATCTAGGCAAACCCGAACACAAGGTGCAACCAATTTCCGGCAAAAGGTTTCACTTTTTTGCCGTATTCAAGGATAAAAACCCAAAATGCTCCTTTTTGTAGCATTTTTGACCCTTGCCGCACTTTGGCAGTGCAGAAAAGTAACAACATCAATCACGTCACCACCACGTTTGTCGCCTTGCCAAAAATTAATGGTTGCACCTGGTTGCACCATTCGATTGTTCGTGTCTAATCTTCAGGTACGTTGCAGCGCTCCATCCCAATAATAGGACACCCCATGGCCACCACCACTCTCGGCGTGAAACTCGACGACGCCACCCGCGAACGCCTCAAGCAGGCCGCCCAGTCGATCGACCGCACCCCCCATTGGCTGATCAAGCAGGCGATCTTCAACTACCTCGAGCAGATCGAAGGCGGCATGACCCCGGCCGAGCACAACGGCCTGGCCGTGGCCGCCGGCGAGGAGCCGCTGGAGTCGCTGACCGAGCAGGGTCTGCAGGTCTTCCTCGACTTCGCCGAGAGCATCCTTCCGCAGTCCGTGCTGCGTTCCTCGATCACCGCCGCCTACCGCCGCCCGGAGACCGAAGCGGTGCCGATGCTCCTCGAGCAGGCGCGCATGCCCAGGGAGCTGGCTGAGGCCAGCCAGAAACTGGCGCTGGGCATCGCCGAGAAGCTGCGCAACCAGAAGAGCGCCAGCGGCCGCCAGGGCCTGGTGCAGGGTCTGCTGCAGGAATTCTCGCTGTCCTCCCAGGAAGGCGTGGCGCTGATGTGCCTGGCCGAAGCGCTGCTGCGCATTCCCGACAAGGCCACCCGCGACGCGCTGATCCGCGACAAGATCAGCAACGGCAACTGGAGCCAGCACCTCGGCCAGAGTTCGTCGATGTTCGTCAACGCCGCCTCCTGGGGCCTGCTGATCACCGGCAAGCTGGTGTCCACCCACAATGAGAGCGGCCTGAGCTCCTCGCTCAACCGCCTGATCGGCAAGAGCGGCGAGCCGGTGATCCGCAAGGGTGTGGACATGGCCATGCGCCTGATGGGCGAGCAGTTCGTCACCGGCGAAACCATCGCCGAGGCGCTGGCCAACGCCACCCCCCTGGAAAGCAAGGGCTTCCGCTACTCCTACGACATGCTCGGCGAGGCCGCGCTCACCGACGAGGACGCCAAGCGCTACCTGGCGTCCTACGAGCAGGCCATCCACGCCATCGGCAAGGCCTCCCACGGCCGTGGCATCTACGAGGGCCCGGGCATCTCCATCAAGCTGTCCGCCCTGCACCCGCGCTACAGCCGCGCCCAGCACGAGCGGGTGATGGACGAGCTGTACCCGACCCTGCTCGACCTGACCCTGCTGGCCAGGCAGTACGACATCGGCATCAACATCGACGCCGAGGAAGCCGATCGTCTGGAGATCTCCCTCGACCTGCTCGAGCGCCTGTGCTTCGAGCCGAAGCTGGCCGGCTGGAACGGCATCGGCTTCGTCATCCAGGCCTACCAGAAGCGCTGCCCCTACGTGATCGACTACGTGATCGACCTGGCCAAGCGCAGCCGCCACCGCCTGATGATCCGCCTGGTGAAGGGCGCCTACTGGGACAGCGAGATCAAGGCCGCCCAGGTCAACGGCCTGGAAGGCTACCCGGTGTATACCCGCAAGCCGTACACCGACCTCTCCTACATCGCCTGCGCGCGCAAACTGCTGGCCGTGCCGGAGTCGATCTACCCGCAGTTCGCCACCCACAACGCCCACTCGCTGTCGGCTATCTACCAGCTGGCCGGGCAGAACTACTACCCCGGTCAGTACGAGTTCCAGTGCCTGCACGGGATGGGCGAGCCGCTGTACGAGCAGGTGGTCGGCAAGGTCGCCGACGGCAAGCTGAACCGGCCGTGCCGCATCTACGCTCCGGTGGGCAGCCACGAGACCCTGCTCGCCTACCTGGTGCGCCGCCTGCTGGAAAACGGCGCCAACACCTCGTTCGTCAACCGCATCGCCGACCACAGCATCTCGCTGAAGGACCTGGTGGAGGACCCGGTGGTGCAGGTCGAGCAGATGGCCGCCCATGAAGGCACCCTCGGCCTGCCGCACCCGCGCATCCCGCTGCCGCGCGCCCTCTACGGCGAGGCGCGGGTCAACTCCAGCGGCATCGACCTGGCCAACGAGCACCGTCTCGGCTCGCTGTCCTCGGCGCTGCTGTCCAGCACCAACAACGACTACAAGGCAATGCCGCTGCTGGGTTGCGAGACTCCTGCGCTCGGCGAGCCACAGGCACTGAAGAATCCCGCCGACCACCGCGACGTCGTCGGCCAAGTGTTCGAGGCCAGCGTGCAGGACGTGCGCAACGCCACGCTGTGCGCGGTGTCCAGCGGACAGATCTGGCAGTCCACCCTGCCGGCCGAGCGCGCCGCCGTGCTGGAGCGCGCCGCCGACCAGATGGAAGCCGAGATCCAGCAACTGATGGGCCTGCTGGTCCGCGAGTCCGGCAAGACCTTCGCCAACGCCATCGCCGAAGTGCGCGAAGCAGTCGACTTCCTGCGCTACTACGCGGCGCAGGCACGCAACCACTTCGCCAACGACAGCCACCGCCCGCTGGGTCCGGTGGTGTGCATCAGCCCGTGGAACTTCCCGCTGGCGATCTTCAGCGGCCAGGTCGCCGCCGCGCTGGCCGCCGGCAACACCGTGCTGGCCAAGCCCGCCGAGCAGACCCCGTTGATCGCCGCCCAGGCGGTGCGCATCCTCCTCGAGGCCGGCGTGCCGGCCGGCGCGGTGCAACTGCTGCCCGGCCGCGGTGAGACCGTGGGGGCCGCGCTGATCGCCGACGAGCGCATCCGCGGCGTGATGTTCACCGGCTCCACCGAGGTGGCCGGGATCATCCAGCGCAACCTCGCCGGCCGCCTGGACGCCCAGGGCCGCCCGCTGCCACTGATCGCCGAAACCGGCGGCCAGAACGCGATGATCGTCGACTCCTCGGCGCTTACCGAGCAGGTGGTGGTCGATGTGATCGCCTCCGCTTTCGACAGCGCCGGCCAGCGCTGCTCGGCCCTGCGCGTACTGTGCGTGCAGGAAGACGTCGCTGACCGCGTGCTGACCATGCTCAAGGGCGCCATGGCCGAGTACACCCTGGGCAACCCGGAGCGCCTCAGCACCGACATCGGCCCGGTGATCGACGACGAAGCCAAGGGCAACATCGAGCGGCACATCCAGGCCATGCGCGACAAGGGCCGCAAGGTGCACCAGCTGTCCCGCGCCAAGGGCGAGGAGATCAAGCGCGGCACCTTCGTGATGCCGACCCTGATCGAGCTGGACAGCTTCGACGAGCTCAAGCGCGAGATCTTCGGCCCGGTGCTGCACCTGGTGCGCTTCCGCCGCGACGAGCTGGCCACCCTGCTCGAGCAGATCAACGCCAGCGGCTACGGTCTGACCCTCGGCGTGCACACCCGCATCGACGAGACCATCGCCCAGGTGGTCGACAGCGCCAAGGTGGGCAACCTCTACGTCAACCGCAACATGGTCGGCGCGGTGGTCGGCGTGCAGCCGTTCGGTGGCGAGGGCCTGTCCGGCACCGGCCCGAAGGCCGGCGGCCCGCTGTACATGTACCGCCTGCTGGCCACCCGCCCGCAGGATGCGGTGAGCGTGCAGCTGCAGGACGGCGAAGTGCAGCGTCCGGCCACTCCCAAGCCGGCCTTCGAGGCCCTGCTGGAGTGGGCGCGCCAGCAGCAGCCCGAGCTGGCCGCACTGGCCGAGCGCTATGCGGCGCTGTCGGCGAGCGGCCTGACCCAGGTACTGAGCGGCCCGACCGGCGAGCGCAACACCTACAGCCTGCTGCCGCGCGAGCGGGTGCTGTGCCTGGCCGACGACAGCCAGGACCTGCTGACCCAGTTGGCCGCCGTGCTCGCGGTGGGTTGCAAGGTGCTGTGGCCGGACAACGCGGCCAACCGCAAGCTGCTCGCCCAGCTGCCCAGCGCTGTCCAGCAAGGCATCCAGCTGATCGGCGACTGGGCTACCAGCGAGCTGACGTTCGACGCCATCATCCACCACGGCGACTCCGACCAGCTGCGCGAAGTCTGCCAGCTGGCGGCCAAGCGTCCCGGCGCGATCGTCGGCGTCAACGGCCTGAACCGGGGCGACAGCGACATCCCGCTGGAACGCCTGCTGATCGAGCACGCCCTCAGCGTCAACACCGCCGCCGCCGGCGGCAACGCCAGCCTGATGACCATCGGCTGATCCCGCCCTGCCCGAACGACGACCGCCGGCCTTGTGCCGGCGGTCGCGTTTTCGGCCCTCAGAAGGTGACGCGCAGGCCGACGGTGAAGTTGCGCCCCGGCAGCAGCACCTCGTCCTTGATCAATGAGCTGTGCTGGCGCGCCTCGGCGTCGAGCAGGTTGTCGGCCTTGAGGTACAGCTGGTAGTCGGCCTGGCTCAGGCTGCCGTGGTAGCTGAGGCCGGCGCCGAGCATGTTGTAGCCGGCGGTCTCGGTCTCGAAGGCCGCCAGCTCGTCCTGACGCTGCACCCGGTAGAACTCCAGCTGGCCGTCCAGCGCCGCCGTGAAGCGCTGCTCCAGACGCACGCCCAGGCGGTCGGCGGGGATGCGTGGCAGGTCACCACCGTCCTTCAGCTTGCCGCGCACCGAATCGCCGAACAGGCTAGCGGCAAAGCTGTCGGTGAACTGATGGCGCACCTCGCCCTCGGCGCCGGTGAGCACGGCGTCTTCCTGGCGGTACTCGACCTCGCGGTAGTTGCCACCCGGATCGCGGCCCAGATCGGCGGCATAGATGAAGTCGTCCACCTGGTTGCGGAACAGGCTGAAGGTGAAGGTGGTCGGCCCGGCGAACTTGCGCAGGGTGACTTCCGCGTTGTGCGAGGTTTCCTCCTCCAGCCCCGGATTGCCCAGTTCGATGGTGCGGCTGGCGGCGTGCGGACCGTAGGCATACAGCTCCTCGGCACTGGGCAGGCGCTGGGAGCGCGACAGCGACAGGCCCAGCGAGTACTCGGGCCGGAAGGTCCATACCGCGCCGGCGGACAGCGAGGTGCCGGCGTGGTCGGTATCCGGGGCGCCGGAGTCGGCCTCGATATCCTGCCACTCGTGGCGCGCGCCCAGCTCGTAGCGCCAGGCACCGGCCGTGTATTCCTCGAGCAGGAACAGCGCGTGGTTGTGGGTCAGGGTCTGTGGCATCGGGTTTTCTGCGGTCAGCCGGGCGAAGTCGCGGCGAGTGGTCTGCCCGCCGAGCACGCCATGCCAGCCCAGCAGCGGTCGGTGGGTCAGCTCCAGGCGCGCCTCGCTGGCCTGGTTGTCGAAGATCGCCGCGGCCACGCCCTCCTCGATCTCGCTGTGGCGGTAGTCGCTGTGGCCGACGCGCAGGCGCGCCAGCTCGAAGCCCGGCAGCGGGTCGGCGAGCTCGCCGCGCAGGTCCCAGCGGTCCTGCTTCATGCTGATGTAGGGCACCGCGCCGCCATGCTCGTCGTGGTGCTCCTCCTCGCTCTCGTGCTCCTCCTCGTCGTGCTCGTGCTCGCCGCAGTGCCAGTGGTTGCCATGGGGGTCGCAGTCGACGTGCTCGTGGGCCAGCAGGCCGTAGCGGTTTTCCTGGCGGCTGTAGGCCAACCCCAGGTAGCCGCGCTCGCCGATGAAGCTGCCGCCCAGGCTGTAGCTGTCGGTGTCGTTGTAGGAACCGACCTGCTTGCCTGAACGCGGCTCGCCCGCCGCGCCGGGGATCTCGTAATCGTCGGCCTGGCGCTTGACGCCCTCGACGCGCACCGCGAAGTGGCCGGAGCCGGCGGTGATGCCGAACAGCCCGGCGCCCTCGTTGGTCACGCTGTTGGCACGCAGCTCCAGCTCACCCTCGACGCCGTTTTCCGGCACGTCGGTGGGCACGCGCTTGTCGATCGCGTTGACCACCCCGCCGATGGCGCCGCCGCCGTACAGCAGGGTGGCCGGGCCCTTGAGCACCTCGATGCGCTCGGCCAGCAGCGGTTCGACGCTCACCGCGTGGTCCTGGCTGACGGTGGAGGCATCCAGCACGTCGACGCCGTCGCTGAGCACCTTGACCCGGCCGCCGTCCAGGCCGCGGATCACCGGGCGGCTGGCGCCGGCGCCGAAGCTCGCGGCGTGCACGCCGGGCAGGCCGTCGAGGGTCTCGCCGAGCGTCGCACCGCGACGCAGCACCAGCTGGTCGCCTTCCAGCACCGCCGCCGGAGTGGTCATCTCCTGCGTGCTGCTGGCCAGCGCGCTGGCGCTGACCACGCTGTAGCCGAGTTCCAGCGGCGGGGCTTCGGCGGCCAGGACGATGGTCGACGGCGGAGTCAGGGCGATGGCCAGGGCTAGCGGATGGCGAAGCGGTGTCATGCAATACCTCAAAGACAGGCGGGCGCAATCCGTGGCGACCGCGCAGGCGAACAGAATTCGCGCAGCCTCCAGCAGGTCCCTGGCCGCGCGGCGGGCAAGTTAAGATGTAATAACATAACAATCAAGCACTAATCGCGACCGCCTGCAGTCCCGCCAGGCCGGGACGTCGCTTGAAATGACCGCCGCCCCGCCCCATCTAGACTCAAATCACCCGACGGCGCAGGAGCCCCTTCATGAGCGAGCAGGACATTCCTCACGAGATCGTCGACGACGACAGCGCGGCCAACACCGGCGTGGTGCTGCAGGGCCAGGTGCTGCCGAACCAGCTGTACATCATGCCGGTGCACAACCGGCCGTTCTTTCCGGCCCAGGTGTTGCCCATCGTGGTCAACCCGGAGCACTGGGCGCAGACCCTCGCTCGCGTGGCCAAGACCGAGCACCACTGTGTGGCGCTGTTCTACCTGGAGAATCCGCCGGAGAGCGCCGAGGAGTTCGACCCGGAGAGTCTGCCCGAACATGGCACCGTGGTGCGTGTGCACCATGCCAGCAAGCAGGAGGACAGCCTGCAGTTCGTCGCCCAGGGCCTGGCCCGGGTGCGTATCCGCAGCTGGCTGAGCCGCACGCCGCCGTACCTGGTGGAGGTCGACTACCCGCGCACCCCGGCCGATCCCAGCGACGAGGTAAAGGCCTACGGCATGGCGCTGATCAACGCGATCAAGGAGCTGCTGCCGCTCAACCCGCTGTACAGCGAGGAGCTGAAGAACTACCTGAACCGCTTCAGCCCCAACGATCCCTCGCCCCTGACCGACTTCGCCGCGGCACTGACCACCGCGCCAGGCAGCGACCTGCAGGCGGTGCTGGACACCGTGCCGGTGCTCAAGCGCATGGAAAAAGTGCTGCCACTGCTGCGCCGCGAAGTGGAAGTGGCGCATCTACAGAACGAGATCAGCGCCGAGGTCAACAGCACCATCGGCAAGCGCCAGCGCGAGTTCTTCCTGCGCGAGCAGCTCAAGGTGATCCAGAAGGAACTGGGCATCACCAAGGACGACCGCAGCGCCGATGCCGAGGAGTTCAGCAAGCGTCTGGAAGGCAAGACGCTGCCGGCGGCGGCGCAGAAGCGCATCGACGAGGAGCTGCACAAGCTGTCGGTACTGGAGACCGGCTCGCCGGAGTACGCGGTGACCCGCAACTACCTGGACTGGGCCACCAGCGTGCCCTGGGGCGTGCTGGGCAAGGACCGGCTCGACCTCACGCGGGCGCGCAAGGTGCTCGACAAGCACCACGCCGGGATGGACGACATCAAGGAGCGCATCGTCGAGTTCCTCGCCGTCGGCGCCTTCAAGGGCGAGATCGCCGGTTCCATCGTGCTGCTGGTCGGCCCACCGGGAGTGGGCAAGACCAGCATCGGCAAGTCGATCGCCGAATCACTCGACCGACCGTTCTATCGTTTTTCCGTCGGCGGCATGCGCGACGAGGCGGAGATCAAGGGCCACCGCCGTACCTACATCGGCGCCCTGCCCGGCAAGCTGGTGCAGGCGCTCAAGGACGTCGAGGTGATGAACCCGGTGATCATGCTCGACGAGATCGACAAGATGGGCGCCAGCTACCAGGGCGACCCGGCCTCGGCGCTGCTGGAAACCCTCGATCCGGAGCAGAACGTCGAATTCCTCGACCACTACCTCGACCTGCGCCTGGACCTGTCCAAGGTGCTGTTCGTCTGCACCGCCAACACCCTCGACTCGATCCCCGGCCCGCTGCTCGACCGCATGGAGGTGATCCGCCTGTCCGGCTACATCGCCGAGGAAAAGCTGGCCATCGCCAAGCGCCACCTGTGGCCCAAGCAACTGGCCAAGGCGGGCGTGCCCAAGGCGCGTCTGTCGATCAGCGACAGCGCACTGAAGGCGGTGATCGAAGGCTACGCCCGCGAAGCCGGGGTGCGCCAACTGGAGAAGCAGCTGGGCAGGATCGTGCGCAAGGCGGTGGTCCGCCTGCTCGGCGATCCCGAGGCGAAAGTGAAGGTCGGACCGAAGGACCTCGAGGACTACCTGGGCATGCCGCCGTTTCGCAAGGAGCAGCGCCTGGAGGGCATCGGCATCGTCACCGGGCTGGCCTGGACCAGCATGGGCGGCGCCACCCTGCCGATCGAGGCGACGCGCATCCACACCCTCAACCGCGGCTTCAAGCTGACCGGCAAGCTCGGCGAGGTGATGAAGGAGTCGGCGGAGATCGCCTACAGCTACATCAGCTCGCACCTGAAGAAGTACAAGGGTGACCCGACCTTCTTCGACCAGGCCTTCGTCCACCTGCACGTGCCGGAAGGCGCCACCCCCAAGGACGGTCCCAGTGCCGGCATCAGCATGGCCAGCGCCCTGCTCTCGCTGGCCCGCAACCAGGCGCCGAAAAAGGACGTGGCGATGACCGGCGAGCTGACCCTCACCGGCCAGGTGCTGGCCATCGGCGGGGTGCGCGAGAAGGTCATCGCCGCGCGCCGGCAGAAGCTCAATGAGCTGATCATGCCGGAAGCCAACCGCGGCGACTTCGAGGAGCTGCCGGACTACCTCAAGGAGGGGCTGACGGTGCACTTCGCCAGCCACTACGCCGACGTGGCCAAGGTGCTGTTTCGCGCCCAGTGAGAGCCAGCGCGCGGCCGCGGAAGGCTGCCGCGTAGCGGCTCTGGTTGTGCCGGAAATGCCCACCGCTCGTCCCCACGACCGGCAGCGCGCCCCTAAATCGCCTATAGAAGTAGAGAAAGGCTTCGCTATGTGGGGGGTGCGATATGGACCTGTATGGACGACACGCGCTGCTCGGCCTGCTCGTTCTGCTCTCTGGTTGCGGCAGTCTTCTTCCCAGCGAACGCGCCGAAATCCTCTCGCCGTTTCGCGACTACCTGGATGCCGAAGGTCGCTACGCGCAGGCCGTTCCCGGCGCGACCACCCGGCCGGAGCTGTTTTCCCTCGGTTTCGACCCGGTGATCAACGGCAATGGCCGCACGCTGTCGTTCCTCGATGTGCGCATGATGTTCGTCCAGCCGAACATTCCCATCGACTACCTGCCGGACAGCCTGGTGACCTGCCTGGAGGCCAAGGAACGCTGCACCGGCTATGCCTTCGAGTTCAACCAGACCGACACCCAGCGGGTCGGCAGCTTCTGGGCCGACGTGCTCAACTTCCGCAAGAACCGCGAGGTGAAGGGCTGGGCATTCCGCGCGGTGTTCGTGCTGGTGGACGACAAGCTGGTGCACAAGGTCAGCAACGGCGAACCGCAGATCCGCCGCATGCAGGTCGAGCGCAATCCGCTGGGGCCGCTGCAGGGCGCCGGCGAGTACCTTTCCGACCAGCTGAAGTGAGAGAGCTGCGAGGCGGCCCGGCACTCGGCTAGAATGCCGGGTTTTTCCCATGCCGGAAGCGCGCCGTGAAGCAGATCCCCGACCGCATCTATGCCACCCCCCAGGAGCAGGTTGCCGACTTCGTGTTCAACGAAGCGGTGGTGCGGGTATTCCCCGACATGATCAAGCGCTCGGTGCCGGGCTACCCGACCATCGTCGAGAACATCGGGGTGATCGCCAGTCAGTTCGCCCAGCCGCACAGCGCGCTGTATGACCTCGGCTGCTCGCTGGGCGCGGTCAGCCAGGCGCTGCGCCGCCATGTGCAGACCGAGGACTGCCGGGTGGTCGCGGTGGACAACTCCAGCGCGATGGTCGAGCGCTGCCGCGAGTACCTGCACGCCCAGGACTCGATGTTCCAGGAACTGCTGCCGGTCGAGGTGCTCGAGGCCGACATCTGCCAGCTCGACTTCCAGCCGGCGTCGGTGGTGGCCTTGAACTTCACCCTGCAATTCATCCCGCGCGAACAGCGTCGTGATCTGCTGGCACGCATCCGCCAGACGCTGCTGCCGGGCGGCGCGTTGATCCTCTCGGAGAAGCTGCGCTTCGCGGACAGCGAAGAACAGCAATTGCTTACCGACCTGCACATCGCCTTCAAGCGTGCCAATGGCTACAGCGAACTGGAAATCGCCCAGAAGCGCAGCGCCATCGAGAACGTGATGAAGCCGGACAGCCTCGAGGAGCACCGCGAACGCCTGCTCGCCGCCGGCTTCTCGAAAGTCATCCCCTGGTTCCAATGCCTCAACTTCGCCTCGCTGATCGCCCTGCCATGACCGACCTCGCCATCCGCGCTAACCTCCCCGCCCTGCTCGACCGCCTGCGCGGCACACAGCTGGCCACCTGGGCAGCCACCCTGCCCGAGCTGCTCGCCGACAAGCTGGCTCGCGGCCATGGCGACCTGACCCGCTGGCAGGCCGCCGTCGATGCATTGCCGCCGCTGCGCGTCGAGCAGCGTGAACTGGCCGAATGCTTCGCGCTGGCCGGTCCCTGCAGCAGCGAGCAGCGCGCCGCCCTGGAACAGGCGCTCAAGGGCCTGATCCCCTGGCGCAAGGGGCCGTTCGAGCTGTTCGGCGTACACGTCGACACTGAGTGGCATTCGGACTGGAAGTGGGCGCGGGTCGCTCCGCATCTGGATCTTGCCGGCAAGCGGGTGCTGGATGTCGGCTGCGGTAACGGCTACTACCAGTGGCGCATGCTCGGCGCCGGTGCCGACTGCGTGATCGGCGTCGATCCCAACTGGCTGTTCTTCTGCCAGTTCCTCGCCATGCAGAACTATCTGCCGGAGCTGCCCGCCTGGCACCTGCCGCTGGCGCTGGAGGAACTGCCGGAAAAGCTGGAGGGTTTCGACACGGTATTCTCCATGGGCGTGCTCTATCACCGCCGCTCGCCAATCGACCACTTGCTGGCGCTCAAGGACTGCCTGATCAAGGGCGGCGAGCTGGTGCTGGAGACCCTGGTGGTGGACGGCGACGTGAACACCGTGCTGGTGCCCGAGGACCGCTACGCGCAGATGCGCAACGTCTGGTTCCTGCCCTCGGTGGCGGCGCTGGAGCTGTGGCTGCGCCGCGCCGGCTTCGTAGATGTGCGCTGCGTGGACGTCAGCGTCACCAGCATCGAGGAGCAGCGCTCCACCGAGTGGATGAAGTTCCAGTCGCTGCCGGAGTTCCTCGACCCGCAGGACCCAGGCCGCACCGTGGAAGGCCTGCCGGCGCCGATGCGCGCCGTACTGGTGGCGCGCAAGCCGTAGCCGTAACCGTAGCCGTAAGCGCGGAAGGTACCTGCGGAGGAGCGTGGCACGCTCTTGTGGGAGGCCCGCCCTCGGGACGAAGCTCTTGTCCCTGGCGGCCCCGCCGCAAGGGCGCGCCCCCCCCCCCTACAAGTCCGCAGTGGCCCTCCGAATCAGCGTGCCGCCGCCGCGACGATCAGCGCCTTCATCTCCGCCACCGCCTGCTTGAAACCGACGAACAGTGCATGGGCGACGATGGCGTGGCCGATGTTCAGCTCGTTGATGCCGCGGATGGCCGCCACCGCCTCGGCGTTGTGGTAGTGCAGACCGTGGCCGGCGTTGACGATCAGACCATGGCTCAGGCCGCACTCGACGCCGTCGCGGATGCGCGCCAGCTCGCAGGCCATTTCCGCCGGGGTGTGGGCGTCGGCATAGCGGCCGGTGTGCAGCTCGATGGCCGGCGCACCGATGCGTGCAGCCGCCTCGATCTGCCGCGGATCGGCGTCGATGAACAGCGACACCTCGCAGCCGATGGCAGCCAGCCGCTCCACGGCAGCGCGGATGCGCGCTTCCTGGCCGGCCACGTCGAGGCCGCCCTCGGTGGTCAGTTCCTGGCGGGTTTCCGGGACGAAGCAGGCGTGCGCCGGGCGGATCTCCTCGGCGAAGGCGAGCATCTCCTCGGTGACGCCCATCTCGAAGTTCATCCGCGTCTGCAGCACCTCGCGCAGCACGCGCACGTCGCGCTCCTGGATGTGCCGGCGATCCTCGCGCAGGTGCACGGTGATGCCGTCGGCGCCGGCCTCCTCGGCATCCAGCGCGGCCTTCACCGGGTCCGGGTAGCGGGTGCCGCGGGCCTGACGCAGGGTGGCGATATGGTCGATGTTGACACCCAGCAGGATGCGGTTGGCTTCAGTCACGATGGGACTCCTTGCGATTGATGAACAGCTCGCGGCTGACCAGGGGCCGGCCACCCAGGTGCGGCGCCAGCGCCTGACGCATCAGCCGCTTGGCGGCAGCCAGTGCCCCGGGCACCGTCCAGTCCGCCTCAGCCAGCGCCAGCAACTCGCGACCGTGAAACAGTCCGGGCTGCAGCTGGCAGACCGGCTCAAAGCCGAGATCGGGCAGCCAGCGGTACAGCCCCAGCGGGTCGACCGGCTGCCCATGGCAGTCGCGGTCGAGGGCAAAACCATAGCCCAGATCGCTCAGCAGACGCCATTCGAAGGCGCGCAGCAACGGCTCCAGCGCGCGGCCGGCAGCCAGCGCGGCCAGGGTCGCGGCATAGTGGTCGAACAGCTGGGGATGCGGGTCCTGCGCTGGCAGCAGGCGGATCAGCAGCTCGTTGAGGTAGAGACCGCTGAACAGGGCCAGGCCGCCGAGCAGAGGGGGGATGCCGGCACTCTCCAGGCGGGTGACGTTCTTCAGCTCGCTGCGCCCGCGCAGTTCCAGCTCCAGCGGCACGAACGGCCGCGCCAGGGTCCCGGCCTTGCCGCGCGCGCCGCGCAGGACGGCACACAACCGCCCTTCCCGAGTCAGGAAATCCACCAGAGCGCTGGTTTCCTTGTACGGGCGGGAATGCAGGACGAAGGCGGGATGGGGGGCTGCGATCATGTCAACCGTAGGGTGCGCCATGCGCAGCGGCGAAAGCCAGGAGGCGGCACAGGTGCGCAACGCGCACCCTGCCGCAGCGGTTGCAGTCGCCGGTCAGATGTCGCCGTAACCCAGCGAGCGCAGGGCACGCTCGTCGTCGGACCAGCCGCCCTTCACCTTGACCCACAGATTGAGCATGACCTTGCTGCCGAACAGCTCTTCCATGTCGCGGCGCGCTTCCTGGCCGATGCGCTTGATGCGCTCGCCCTTGTCGCCGATGATGATCTTCTTCTGGCCGTCGCGCTCGACCAGGATCAGCGCATGGATGTGCAACACGCGGCCTTGCTGCTGGAACTGCTCGATCTCCACCGCGACCTGGTAGGGCACCTCGGCACCCAGCTGGCGCATGACCTTCTCGCGCACCAGTTCGGCGGCCAAGAAGCGCGAGCTGCGGTCGGTCAGCTGGTCTTCCTCGAAGAAGTGATCGCCTTCGGGCAGGTGCTTGGCCACCTGGGCCTCGAGGGTATCGAGGTTCTGCCCGTGCTGCGCGGAGATCGGCACGATCTCGGCATTGGGCAGCTGTTCGGCCAGCCACTTCAGGTGCGGCAGCAGTTCGGCCTTGTCCTCGAGGCGGTCGATCTTGTTGACCACCACCAGCAGCGGGCCTTCGACGAACTTGACCCGGTCGAGGACCATCTGGTCCTCCTCGGTCCAGCGCGTGCGGTCGACGACGAAGATCACCACGTCGACGTCCTTCAGGGCCGCGCTGGCGCTGCGGTTCATGTAACGGTTGAGCGCCTTGTCGTTGTCCTTGTGCATCCCGGGGGTGTCGACGTAGATCGCCTGCACCGAACCCTCGGTCTTGATGCCGAGCAGGGTATGCCGGGTGGTTTGCGGCTTGCGTGAAGTGATCGCCAGCTTCTGGCCGAGAATATGGTTGAGCAGGGTCGACTTGCCGACGTTCGGCCGGCCGACGATAGCCACGTAGCCACAGCGGCTCGGCAGGGATTCAGTCATTGCCATTCTCCACGCCCAAGGCCACCAGTGCTGCAGCCGCCGCCACCTGTTCGGCGATACGACGGCTGGCACCCTGGCCACGGGTCTTTTCATTGTGCAGGGCAATTTCGCATTCGACGAAGAAGGTCCGGCAATGCGGCTCACCCTGGATATCCACCACATCGTAGCGCGGCAGTTCGCAGCCACGCGATTGCAGGAATTCCTGCAGGCGGGTTTTCGGATCCTTGTTGGTATCGACCAGGGTCAGCTCGTCGAAGTACGGCTCCAGCCAGGCCAGCACGCGATCGCGCGCCGCCTCCATGCCAGTATCTAGGTAGATGGCGCCGATCAGTGCTTCGGTGGCGTCGGCGAGGATCGATTCGCGACGGAAACCGCCGCTCTTCAGCTCGCCGGAGCCCAGACGCAGGTATTCGCCGAGGTCGAAGACCCGCGCCAGGCGGGCCAGGGTTTCGCCCTTCACCAGCCGTGCGCGCAGGCGCGACAGCTGACCTTCGCGGGCCTGCGGGAAGCGTTTGAACAGCGCCTCGCCGACCACGAAGTTGAGGATGGCATCGCCGAGGAACTCCAGCCGCTCGTTGTTACGACCGGCGAAGCTGCGGTGGGTCAGGGCCAGGATCATCAGATCCGGGTCCTGGAACTTGTAGCCGAGCTGACGCTCGAGACGTTGCAGAGGATTACTCACGGGGCACGGACACGATATTCACGGTCAAAATGGACAACCAGGTCGAGGTTTTCGATCAGCGGCTCGCGCTTCTCGTATTTGAGATGGACATAGAACTCGTTGTTTTCCATGCGCACGTCCATCACCTTGCGCATGTCGAGATCACGGATATTGTTGACCTGCATGCCGCGACTTACGTGTTCGAAGAATTCGCCGGGAGAGCGGATCTCGAGGGCCTTCTCGGTCTCGACCCCGGTGACGATCTTCTGCAGCGAGAAGAAGTCGAGGTAGTGCGGCAGGACCTTGAACGCCGTGCTGGCGAGAAACGCCACCACGATCAGCACCACCAGCCAGCTCAACATCGACAAGCCTTTCTGCGAACGCGCAAACTTCATGATCAACCTCGTATCCGTAAACTGTTCAGTGCATCAATGGATCAGCCCGACGCGCTCGAAGGTCGGCATATGGCTGAGCTTGGGCGCAGGCCAGCTCAGCCAAACGGCAAATGCCTTGCCGACGATGTTGCGGTCGGGAACCATGCCCTGCAGCTCGGGAGCGATGGCCGGATCATCCCAATAACGGCTGTCGTTGGAATTGTCGCGGTTGTCGCCCACCATGAAATAGTGCCCGGCGGGCACCTTCCACTCGCGGTCCGGTTCGATACGGTAGCGGCGCATTTCCTTGCGGATCAGGTGCTCCGCCTCGCCCAGCTGTTCGCTGAACAGGCGGGCACTGCCGAGGCTGCCCGGCTCGTCGCCGATCAGCTGCTCGGCCACCGGCTGGCCGTTGACGAACAGACGCTTGTCGCTGCTGTAGCGCACATGGTCGCCCGGCAGGCCGACGACGCGCTTGATGTAGTTCACGGTGGGCTCACTGGGAAAGCGGAACACCATCACATCGCCGCGTTGCGGTTCGCCGACCTCGATCACCTTGGTGTCCACCACCGGCAGACGGATGCCGTAGGAGAACTTGTTGACCAGGATGAAGTCGCCGACCTCGAGGGTCGGCTTCATCGAGCCGGAGGGGATCTGGAACGGCTCGACGAGGAACGAGCGCAGCACCAGCACCAGCGCCAGGACGGGGAAGAACGACTTGCCGTACTCCACCATCACCGGCTCGCGCGCCAGCTTCTGCAGCACCTGCGGATCGACCTGGCTCACGCTGCCCTGGTAGGCGGCGATGGCGCTGCGCCGCCGCGGGGCGAGGAACAGCAGGTCGATCAGCGCCAGCACGCCGCACACGGCAACGGCGATCACCAGCAACAACGGAAAGTTCAGAGTCATGGGTCTTAGCTATCCACCTTGAGCACAGCAAGGAAGGCTTCCTGCGGAATTTCCACACTGCCCACCTGCTTCATCCTTTTCTTGCCGGCCTTCTGCTTTTCCAGCAGCTTGCGCTTGCGGCTGACGTCGCCGCCGTAGCACTTGGCCAGCACGTTCTTCCTGAGTGCCTTGACCGTCGAGCGGGCCACCACCTGGCCGCCAATGGCCGCCTGGATCGCCACGTCGAACATCTGCCGCGGGATCAGTTCCTTCATCTTTTCCACCAGCTGACGCCCCTTGTAGGCAGCGTTGTCGCGGTGGACGATCAGCGCCAGAGCATCGACCCGCTCGCCGTTGATCAGCACGTCCAGGCGCACCAGGTTGGCGGCCTGGAAACGGTCGAAACCGTAGTCCAGCGAGGCATAGCCGCGGCTGGCCGACTTCAGGCGGTCGAAGAAGTCGAGCACCACCTCGTTCATCGGCAGATCATAACTGACCTGCACCTGGCTGCCGAGGAAGTGCATGTCGCGCTGCACGCCGCGCTTCTCGATGCACAGGGTGATCACGCTGCCCAGGTGGGTTTGCGGCACCAGGATGTTGGCGCGGCAGATCGGCTCGCGCATCTCTTCGATCGATGACAGGTCGGGCAGCTTCGACGGGTTGTCTACATACACGGTGTCGCCGTTTTTCAGCACCACCTCGAACACCACGGTCGGTGCGGTAGTGATCAGGTCCAGGTCGTACTCGCGCTCGAGGCGCTCCTGGATGATCTCCATGTGCAGCATGCCGAGGAAGCCGATACGGAAGCCGAAGCCCAGCGCATCCGAGCTTTCCGGCTCGTACTGCAGCGCGGCGTCGTTGAGGGTGAGCTTTTCCAGGGCGTCGCGGAAGTTCTCGAAGTCGTCCGAGCTGACCGGGAACAGGCCGGCGTAGACCTGCGGCTTGACCCGCTTGAAGCCGGGCAGCACGTCGACGTCCGGGGTATTGGACAAGGTCAGGGTATCGCCGACCGGCGCGCCCTGGATCTCCTTGATGCCGGCGATGATGAAGCCCACTTCGCCGGCCTTGAGGTCGGCGGTGGTGGTGTGCTTGGGCGTGTAGACGCCGACGCTGTCGACCTGGTGGACCTTGCCGGTCGACTTGACGAGGATCTTGTCGCCCTTCTTCACCCGGCCGTGACGCACGCGCACCAGCGAGACCACACCCAGATAGTTGTCGAACCAGGAGTCGATGATCAGCGCCTGCAGCGGCGCCTCGATCTCGCCGGTCGGCGGCGGAATGACCTCGACCAAGCGCTCGAGCACGTCGATCACGCCCATGCCGCTCTTGGCACTGCAGGCCACGGCGTCGGTGGCGTCGATGCCGATGATGTGCTCGATCTCTTCCTTGACCCGCTCCGGCTCGGCCTGGGGCAGGTCCATCTTGTTGAGCACCGGCATCACCTCGAGACCCTGCTCGATGGCGGTGTAGCAGTTTGCGACCGACTGCGCCTCGACGCCCTGGCCGGCGTCCACCACCAGCAGCGCGCCTTCGCAGGCGGCCAGCGAGCGGCTGACTTCATAGGTGAAGTCGACATGACCGGGGGTGTCGATGAAGTTGAGCTGGTAGGTTTTGCCGTCCTGCGCGTTGTAGTGCAGGGTCACGCTGTGCGCCTTGATGGTGATGCCGCGCTCGCGCTCGAGATCCATGGAGTCCAGCACCTGGGCCTCCATCTCGCGATCGGCCAGGCCGCCGCAGATCTGGATGAAACGGTCGGCCAGGGTCGACTTGCCATGGTCGATGTGGGCAATGATGGAGAAGTTGCGGATATGACTCAGATCACTCACGGGCTCAACACTCAAAAGGAGAGCGCGGGCTGGGCCCGCCGAAAATAGCCGTGAATTCTAGCCTATCGCCCGGGCGGACGTAACCCACGGCTTGACACCCGGCAGCGAATAAGTAAAGGGGGGGCGCCGAAGCGCCCCCCTTTACTACGGACCTGCCGATCACTCGGCCAGCTTGAAGGTGATGAAGCTGGCGCGTCCCTGGCGCAGCACGCGCATCGACACGCTGCGGTTCTTCGGCAGCGCCTCGGCGACCTTGCCGAAGGTCTTGGCCGAGTCGATCGACTGGTTGTTCAGGTGGGTGATCACATCGCCGGGACGCAGGCCGATCAGCGCCGCCGGGCCGTCCTGCACCTCGCGAATCAGCGCGCCGCCCTCCACTTCCAGGGCCTTCTTCTGCTCCGCGGTGAGGTCGACCACGGTCACTCCCAGACGATTGCTGCTGCGCTCCGCGCCGCCCTTGGCGCCAGCCGCGGCGATGGCCTCACCGTCGTCCGGCAGTGCGCCGATGGCCATAGTCAGCTGCTGGCGGGCGCCGTCGCGCACCACATCCAAGGTCACCTTGGTGCCCGGCTTGAGGCCGCCGACCAGATGCGGCAGATCGGCCGACGCCACGATCGGCTTGCCGTCGAGGGCGAGGATCACATCGCCCACACGCAGGCCGCCCTTGGCGCCTGGGCTGTCTTCCAGCACTTGGGCCACCAGCGCGCCGGCCGGCTTGTCCAGACCGAAGGTTTCCGCCAGATCCTTGCTGACCTCCTGGATCACCACACCCAGCCAGCCGCGGTTGACCTTGCCCTCCGCCTTGAGCTGCTCGGCCACGTTCATCGCCACGTCGATCGGAATCGCGAACGACAGGCCCATGAAGCCGCCCGAGCGGGTAAAGATCTGCGAATTGATGCCGACCACCTCACCGTCCAGGTTGAACAGCGGACCGCCGGAGTTGCCGGGGTTGATCGCCACGTCGGTCTGGATGAACGGCACGTAGTTCTCGTCGGGCAGGCTGCGCCCCTTGGCACTGACGATGCCGGCGGTGACCGAGTGGTCGAAGCCGAACGGCGAACCGATGGCCACCACCCATTCGCCGACCTTGAGGGCTTCCGACTTGCCCAGCTTGACGCTCGGCAGCCCCTTGCCCTCGACCTTGAGCAGCGCCACGTCGGTGCGCGGATCGGCGCCGACCAGCTTGGCCTCCAGCTCGCTACGGTCGGACAGGCGCACGATGATCTCGTCGGCGTCGGCCACCACATGATTGTTGGTCAGCACGTAGCCGTCCGCGGAAATGATGAAGCCCGAACCCAGCGACTGCGCCTCGCGTTTGCGCTGCTGTCCCGGCGGCAGCTGCGGGATGCTGCGCTCGAAGAAGTCACGGAACATCGGCGGCAGGCCCTCGAGGTCGGGCATCATCTGCGGCGGCATGCCGGCAGGCTGCGCTGGCAGGGTCTGCCGGGTGCTGATGTTGACCACAGCCGGCGAAGCCTGCTCGACCAGTTCGGTGAATTCCGGCAACTGGGCGTGGGCCACCAGTACCTGAGCCATCGCCAGCACGGCGGCCAGCGACAGCAGGGCGCGTTTCAGGGTACGCATGAATCTTCGACTCCCTTTGAGAACAACCTTCAGGATCAACGACTTTCCGTGGGCATGGCTCGCACGGCCAACTCCGCCCGCAGCACCACTGGCTGCAGGGCCGGATCGGCCTCGCTGCGCCGGCTGTGCCAGCGCACCAGCCACCACACCGCGAGGAATCCGCCGAGGCTACTCAGAATGACAAAAGACTCGGCCAGCGCCAACCATTGTGCCAGCATTGCACCGGCAAACAGGCCCAGCAACGGTAGTAGGTAGACCCGCAGGGAACTGCTCACCAGCAGATCCTCGCGGATGCCGATGACCACGCCATCGCCCACCGCCAACTGCAGATCGGTCAGCGCCCGCACATAGCCGCGCTTCTGACCGACGCCCAGCTTCTCCATCAAGCCCTGACCACAGCCGGCATTCGCCGAGCAGGCCGAGCAGGTGCTGCGGCGCAGGGTCTCCACCCACACCGCTCCCTCTTCGAGCGCGACGACCCGCCCCGGCTCTTCAATCATGCCGCGGTCACCTGCATGTCGCTATCACTCCGCCTGGCCGCCTGCCGCTTCCACGGCCGACTTGGCGGCGTCGACCGGCAGCTCGCGCAGCAGCTCGCCCGCCTCCGCGGGAGCAGCCGACTGCGCCTCGACCGGGGCGGTCGGGAAGCTGGCCAATACCGCCGCCCCCTGCGGAGCGACGACCGGACGCAGCTCCTGCTGCGGCAGCGTCGGCTGCTGGGCCAGCTGCGGCGCGAGGGCGGCATCGTCCTGGCCGTTGTAGAAGCGCACGCCGACCAGCACTGCCAAGGTCACCGAGGCGGCAACCGCCACACGACCGAAACGTGCCCAGCCGGAACGCGCCGCAGGGACAGCCGGCGCGACCACCGGAGACTCCTCGGCGGCGATCGCCGCGGACACTGCGGAGGCCAGATCCAGTCCAGGAACCACGGTCTGCTTGTGCATCACCGCCCGGGCCAGCTGGTAACGCGACCAGCGCTCGCGAACCGCGGCGTCCTCTCCGGCAGCCGCCAGCACGCGCCGCAGCTCCAGTTCATCAGCTTCGCCGTCCATGACGGCGGACACCGACTGATCCAGGACTTCACGACTCATGGTATTCCTCTCTTGGCTTTCGCCGGGTTTTCAGCCTTCGTGCAGCAGCGGCTGCAGGGCCTTGTCGATCGCTTCACGCGCCCGGAAGATCCGCGAGCGCACCGTACCTACCGGACACTGCATGGCAGTGGCAATTTCCTCGTAACTCAAACCCTCGAACTCGCGCAGGGTCAGGGCAGTGCGCAGATCCTCGGGCAGCTGCTGGATGGTTCGATGCACCGTGGCCTCGATCTCATCGCGCAGCAGGGCGCGCTCCGGCGTTTCGAGGTCCTTGAGGGCATGATCGCCTTCGAAGAACTCGGCATCCTCGGCGCTGACATCGCTGTCCGGCGGCCGCCGACCGCGCGCCACCAGGTGATTCTTCGCCGTGTTCACGGCAATCCGGTACAGCCACGTGTAGAAGGCGCTGTCACCGCGGAAGTTGGCCAAGGCACGGTAGGCCTTGATGAACGCCTCCTGCGCCACATCCTGAGCTTCCTGGGGATCGTGCACGAAACGCACGATCAGCCCGAGAATCTTGTGCTGATACTTGAGGACCAGCAGATCGAACGCGCGCTTGTCGCCACGCTGGACCCGCTCGACCAGCAGCTGATCCGGTTCCTGGGTTTGCATTCATGCTCCTTCAAACGCCCGGAGAGAACTGCGCAGCCCAGTTGATTCGGTCTGGTTGAATAGACCCGGGCCCTGCGCAAAAGTTCGTCTCTGCGGACACCTTCTCCCGCGGCCACACGGGCCGGGGTACGAAAAATCAGACGAGGCCGCGCCAGGCACCTCGCATTGTTGAGTCTGCAGCGCAACAGTCGCGCAACACCGGCCAAGTCGCCGGGCGGCCGCCTGCAGGACAACCTCGCTAAGAACGCAGACACCTGCTCAAGTTCATTTATATTGTGCCGACTGGCCCTTCTATATACTAGGGCGCGACCTACAGCGGAACGGCGCACATGAGCCAACACTATCAGCACGACGTACTGATCATCGGCAGCGGCGGCGCCGGCCTGTCCCTCGCCCTCAACCTGCCGGCGCACCTGCGCGTGGCCGTGCTGAGCAAGGGCGACCTCGCCGGCGGCTCGACCTACTGGGCCCAGGGCGGCGTGGCGGCGGTACTCGACGACAGCGACAACATCGAATCGCACGTGCAGGACACCCTCACCGCCGGCGCCGGCCTGTGCCGCGAGGATGCGGTGCGTTTCACCGTCGAGCACAGCCGCGAAGCCATCCAGTGGCTGATCGACCAAGGTGTGCCCTTCACCCGCGACGACGAGCACCACGACGGCGAGCACGGCTTCGCCTTCCACCTGACCCGCGAGGGCGGCCACAGCCATCGGCGCATCATCCATGCCGCCGACGCCACCGGCACGGCGATCTTCAATACCCTGCTGGCGCGCGCCCGGCAATGCCCGAACATCGAACTGCTCGAACAGCGCGTGGCGGTCGACCTGATCACCGAGCGCAAGCTCGGCGGCAAGGGCCGCCGCTGTCTGGGCGCCTACGTGCTCAACCGCGCCAGCGGCGAGGTCGACACCTTCCGCGCGCGCTTCGTGGTCCTGGCCACCGGCGGCGCGGCCAAGGTCTACCTGTACACCAGCAACCCGGACGGCACCTGCGGCGACGGCATCGCCATGGCCTGGCGGGCCGGCTGCCGGGTCGGCAACCTGGAGTTCAACCAGTTCCACCCGACCTGCCTGTACCACCCGCAGGCGAAGAACTTCCTGATCACCGAGGCGGTGCGCGGCGAGGGCGGCCTGCTCAAGCTGCCCAACGGCGAGCGCTTCATGGAGCGCTTCGACCCGCGTGCCGAACTGGCCCCGCGCGACATCGTCGCCCGCGCCATCGACCACGAGATGAAGCGACTGGGTATCGACTGCGTGTACCTGGACATCAGCCACAAGCCGGCCGAATTCATCAAGAACCACTTCCCCACCGTCTACGAGCGCTGCCTGCAGTACGGCATCGACATCACCCGCCAGCCGATCCCGGTGGTGCCGGCGGCGCACTACACCTGCGGCGGCGTGGTGGTCGACAGCCGCGGCCACAGCGACGTGCCGGGCCTGTACGCCATCGGCGAGACCAGCTTCACCGGCCTGCACGGCGCCAACCGCCTGGCCAGCAACTCGCTTCTGGAGTGCTTCGTCTACGCCCGCTCGGCGGCCGCCGACATCGTCAGCCAGCTGGAGCGGGTCGCCATGCCGCAGCAGCTGCCGACCTGGGACGCCAGTCAGGTGACCGACTCCGACGAGGACGTGATCATCGCGCACAACTGGGACGAGTTGCGGCGCTTCATGTGGGACTACGTCGGCATCGTGCGCACCAACAAGCGCCTGCAGCGCGCCCAGCACCGCGTGCGCCTGCTGCTCAGCGAAATCGACGAGTTCTACAGCAACTACAAGGTCAGTCGCGACCTGATCGAGCTGCGCAACCTGGCCCAGGTCGCCGACCTGATGATCCAGTCGGCGATGCTGCGCAAGGAGAGCCGCGGCCTGCACTTCACCCTGGACTATCCCGGCCAGCTGCCGAAGGCCGGCGATACCATCCTGGTGCCGCCGGGCTATCAGCCCGACTGAGACGGCGGCAGCGCTTGCGGGCTCGCGTCCGCCACTGGCGCCCAGCGCCGGCGGCTGAACTTCAGGCGCACGCGCAGGCGTCGATGCAGACTCTGGCTCAGGCTGTCGGCGGGAATGCACAGGCCGCGGGCGAACCACTGTCCCGGGCGACGAAACTGCAGGATGACCGCCGGCGGCAGGGCCAGGCTGCCGGGGCGCAACTGCACCGCGACCCAGCCCTCGGCGGCATTGCGCAGCTGCCAGCCTTGCGCGTCATGGCGCAGGCCGGTGAAGGCGTGGGGATGGGTCAGCAGGATCGCCCGCGGCAGCGTCCATGTGGCATGGATCAGACAGAGCAGGAGGCCGGCAGCCTGCGCCCAGCCTGGCAATGCGGCGAGCAGCAGGGCCAGCAGCGCCAGCCCCAGCGCGCCCAGATAGAGTGCCAGCAGGCGCCGCGACGGCCGCCAGTGGCACTCGAACGGTTCACTTCGGCTGGACACGGTCCAGGATCATGCGCACCAGGCGCATGTGATCGGCATTGTCGGATACGCTGTAGCCCATGAACCAGCTGAACAGGTCCGGGTCCTCGCACTTGAGCAGGTTGCGAAAGCGCTCCTGATCGGTGGCTTCCAACTGCCCATAGGCCTCGTCCAGAAACGGCTTGAACAGCACGTCCAGCTCCAGCATGCCGCGCCGGCATTCCCACTGCAGTCGCTTCAGTTCGATGTTTTCTTCGGTCATCTCGGCCTCCTCGGCAATGCCGCGCATTATAACCATGCCCCCTGCCACCGCCAGTGCGGCTGACAAGCATCGGCGGGGCGCTCTATTATGGCCACCCCGATTCCCGTTCCGGCGACCGACATGCCCGCATCCGCTTTCTTCTGCCAACTCGACCACGAAGGCGTCATCGCCGTCCGCGGCGTGGACGCCGCCAAGTTCCTCCAGGGCCAGCTGACCTGCAACCTCAACTACCTGAACCTCGACACCAGCAGCCTCGGTGCCCGCTGCACGCCCAAGGGCCGCATGCTGTCGAGCTTTCGCATCGTGCCGCTGGGCGACGGCTTCGCCCTGGCCATGGCCCGCGAACTGCTGGAAGCGCAGCTGGCCGACCTGAAGAAATACGCGGTGTTCTTCAAGGCCCAGCTGAGCGACGAAAGCGCGGCGTGGGTGCGTTTCGGCCTCAGCGAGGGTGACGGCGTGCTGCTCACCCTCGGTCTCGACCTGCCGGCGCAGGCCGGCAGCGTGGCCCGCAGCGGCGCGCTGCTGGCCGTGCGTCTGCACGAGGGGGGCTGCGAACTGTGGGCGCCGGCCAACGAGGCCGACAGCCTGCGTCCACGCCTGGCCGCCCAGCTGCGCGAGGGCAGCCTCAACGACTGGCTGCTGGCCCAGGTGCGTGCCGGCGTCGGCCAGGTGTTCGGCGCCACCCGCGAGCTGTTCATCCCGCAGATGCTCAACCTGCAGAGCCTCGGCGGAGTGAGCTTCAAGAAGGGCTGCTACACCGGCCAGGAGATCGTCGCGCGCATGCAGTACCTCGGCCGCCTCAAGCGCCGCCTGTACCGCCTGCATATGGATGGCGGCGAACTGCCGGCACCCGGCGCCGAGCTGTTCTCCCCGGTGCACGGCTCCTCCGTGGGCGAAGTGGCGCTGGCCGCGCGCAGCCAGGACGGCATCGAACTGCTCGCCGTGCTGCAGGACAACGCCGTCGAGGACGGCCGCCTGCACCTGGCCAGTATCGAAGGCCCGGCGCTGCAGTTGCTGGAGCTGCCCTATACGATCGACAGCGACCGCGACATCCAGCATTGAGCCACTCACGATCTGCTGCGCGTCGGCCATGCTGCATTGAAATCGGTTTCGGAATGCTCATTTGCAACCAGCAAACTCCGCTTCCTCAACCGATTTCGCGGGGCCGCCGAGGTCTTGCCTGACCTTAGCTCGCAAGATCGTGAGCAGGCTCAGGGGCCCTATGTAGTGGTCAAGCCATCCCGGACATTGGGTTAAGTTTTTTCTCGGCCACGGCGGGCGGCAGCCCATCATTGGCCTGATGCGGTCTGAGCCAGTTGTATCGATGCATCAGGTAATGGCTGATATCCCGCTGTGCCTCTCGGGCCGTCATGTAACCCGTGGAGGGTATCCACTCGGTCTTCAGGCTGCGAAACAGCCGCTCCATCGGAGCATTGTCCCAGCAGTTTCCGCGTCTGCTCATGCTCTGCCGCATGCGGTAACGCCATAGCCGTTGCCGGAACAGGCGACTGGCATATTGGCTGCCCTGATCGGAATGGAACATCACCTGTTGCGGCCTGCCACGCTGTTCGTACGCCATGTCGAGGGCTCGAACCGCCAGCTCGGCATCCGGCCTGTTGGAAAACGCCCAGCCCACCACGCGGCGTACATGCAGATCCAGAACGACCGCCAGGTAATGCCAGCGGCCATGAGCCCAGACGTAGGTAATGTCACCACACCAGACCTGGTTGGGGCGCTCGACAGTGAACTCGCGGTTCAGCAGGTTCTGGATATCGGGCCGCTCGAGAGTGGCCTGTTTGTAGGCGTGAGAGCCAGGCTGCTTGCTGACGAGGCCCAGCTCACGCATCAGACGTCGAACCCGAAAACGGCCAATCACCACACCCTGCTCACGCATCATGCCCATGATGCTGCGGCTGCCCGCAGATCCTCGGCTGTCACTGAAAAGCTGGTTGACCTGGCTACGCAAGGCTACACGACGAGCATCGGTTCGATGGCGGCGGACGCGATAGTCGTAGTAGCAAGAGCGGGGTACATCGAAAGCTGAACAGACCATTTCCACGGGCTCCTGCTCACTCAACTGGTCTATCAGCGCGTACGTTCGAGTTCGTCCGCCATCAAGAGAGCGGTAGCCTTTTTTAGGATCGCTTTCTCCCGCTCCAGCCGGTTGATCCTGGCTTCCAGCTCCTGGATCTTCTGCTGCTCGGGAGTCAGCGCCTTGCCCTGCGGGGTGATGCCGTTGCGCTCATCCTGAAGCTGTTTGATCCATCGACGCAGCGCCGATTCCACCACCCCCAAGGACTGGCAGGCCTCCACCACGGTGTACCCCTGATCCATAACCAGAGTCGCGGCTTCGCGCTTGAACTCGGTTGAGAATGTACGTCGCTGTCTACTCATCGAACACCTCTCTAATGGCGATGATTTTCGCCTAAATCGGTGTCCGGGATCAGTAGATCCACTACACTACCCCGCTGGCGGAAACTCCACCCTTACGCGCAATCCGCCCGCCGCGCCGTCCTCAAGGCTGATCCGCGCGCGGTGGGCGCGGCAGATCTCGCCGACGATGGCCAGGCCAAGACCGGCCCCCGTGCCACCGGCGCTACGCCGGTAGAAGCGCTCGAACACCTTCTCGCGCTCCTCGGCCGGAATCCCCGGGCCGTCGTCCTCCACTTCGAGAATCGCCGGCGCCAGCACGCGCAGGATCACGTTGCCGCCGACCGGCGTGTGCGCCAGGGCGTTGTCCAGCAGATTGCACAGCAGCTCGCTGAGCAGGGTCGGCTCGCCGTCGACCCACACCGCCTCCTCCGCTTCCAGCGCCAGGGCCACGCCGCGCCCATGGGCCAGCGGCGCCAGCGCCAGGCCCAGCTCGCGGGCCACGGCACCCAGTTCCAGACGCTGCGCGCCGCCCTCGGCGATGGCCCGCGCGCCGCTCTCGATCCGCGCCAGCGACAGCAGCTGGTTGGCCAGCTGGGTTAGCCGCTCGGTGCTGCCGGCGGCTTCGTCGAGGGCAAGCCGCCACTCCCCGGCATCCTCCGCGCGACGGCCCAGTTCCAGGCGCGCCTTGAGCGCGGCCAGCGGCGTGCGCAGCTCGTGGGCGGCCTCGGCGATGAACTGCGCCTGGCGCTCGAACAGGCCGCGCAGACGGGCGTTGAACTGGTTGAGGGCGTCCACCAGCGGCCCCAGCTCGCGCGGCAGGTCGGCCTCCGGCAGCGGCTGCAGGTCGTCGCTGGCGCGCGCCGCCACCGCCTGGCGCAGCTGCTCCAGCGGGCGCAGCGCCAGACTCACCGCCAGCCACACCAAGCCCAGCGCGGTGAGCGCCAGCAGGCCCATGCGCCACAGGGTGCCGACCAGCAGCTCGCGGGCCATGCGCTCGCGGGCGCCACGGGTCTCGGCCACGCGGATCTCGGCAATGCCCTCCAGGTCCGCTTCGCTGACCGGCTGCAGCAGGCTGACCACGCGCACCTCCTGCTCGCGGTAGACGCCATCGTAGAAGCGCGCCAGCGCCGGATAGTCGTCGGTGCGCTTGACCTTCGGCGCCGGCGCCGGCAGCGCCTCGTAGCCGGAAACCAGCGCGCCGAGCGGATCGAGCACCTGGTAGTAGATGCGCCCGGCGCTGTCGTAGGCGAAGGTGTCCAGCGCCACGTAGGGCACGTTGGCCTTGAGCTGGCCGTCGCTGCTGTACAGGCCGTCGGCCACCGCGCGCGCCGAGGCCAGCAGGGTGCGGTCGTAGGCGGTATCGGCCGCGCGCCGCGCGCTCCAGTAGCCGCTCAGGCCGCCGAGCAGCAGGATCAGTGCCAGCAGCAGGGCCAGCCGGCGCAGCAGACGCCCGCGCAAGCTGCTGCCGCGCAGCTCAGCCATCGCAGGCCTCCAGCAGGTAGCCGAGACCACGGAAGGTGACGATACGCACCCCTCGCCCTTCCAGCTTCTTGCGCAGGCGATGGATGTAGATCTCAATGGCGTCGGGACTGGCCTCCTCGTCGAGGCCGAACACCTGGGCGGCCAATTGCTCCTTGCTCATCACCCGGCCGGGGCGGGCAATCAGCGCCTGCAGCACCGCCTGCTCGCGCGAGGTCAGTGCGAGCACCTCCGCGCCGAGCGTGAAGCGCCGGGTGCCGAGGTCGTAGACCAGCGCGCCGCAGCGCTGCTGCTGCTCGCCGCCCTGCACGCTGCGACGCAGCAGGGCCTTGACCCGCGCCTCCAGCTCGGACAGCTCGAAGGGCTTGGCCAGGTAGTCGTCGGCACCGAGATTGAGTCCATGCACGCGGTCGGCCACCTCGCCACGCGCTGTGAGCATCAGCACCGGCAGGGTCTTGCCGCGATCGCGCAGGCGGGCGAGCACCTGGAAGCCGTCGAGGCGCGGCAGGCCGACGTCAAGGATGGCCAGCGCGTAGTCCTCGCTGGCCAGAGCATGATCGGCGGCCACGCCGTCGGTCAGCAGGTCCACGCTCCAGCCGGCGCCGCGCAGGGCCTGGGCCACGCTGGCGGCCAGGGAGGGATGGTCTTCGACCAGCAGGATTCGCACGAAAAAGTCTCCGAAGTCTTGTCGTTATGCGTCGAGTGTAACGGTAGCCACACCGCGGCGAGCGCATCTGCGACTTTCTTTCAGCCTGAAAGCCAGGCGAAAGCTTCGCTCCCTAGCATCCTTCATGGGCGCTCCCAGCCCACGCGGCAGCCCGGCTGCCGACGACAACAACAATGACTGGAGATACCGCGATGCCGACTGCCGCCTGGCAGGCCCTGCCGCCTGTCCGCCGCCTGGCCCTGGCCATCACCGCCTGCACCCTCGCCCCGCTGGCCCACGCCGGCTTCGTCGAGGACAGCAGCGCCACGCTGACCACCACCAACATCTACTTGAACCGTGACTTCCGCGAAGGCTCCGGGCAGAACAAGCGCGAGGAATGGGGCCAGGGTTTCCTTCTCGATATCCAGTCCGGCTACACCGATGGCAGCGTCGGCTTCGGCCTCGACGCCCTGGGCATGCTCGGCGTCAAGCTCGACTCGGGTGGCGGGCGCACCGGCACCGACTTGCTGCCGGTGCAGGACGACGGCGGCACCCCGGACCAGTTCGGCCGCCTGGGCCTGACCGCCAAGGTCAAGGTCTCCGCCACCGAGCTGCGCTACGGCTCGCACGTCCCCGAGCTGCCGGTGGTCAAGGCCAGCGACAGCCGCCTGCTGCCGCAGGTGTTCGAGGGCGGCCTGCTCTCCTCGAAGGAAATCGACGGCCTGACCTTCATCGGCGGGCGCCTGAACCAGGTGATCGACCGCGCCTCGACCAACTCCGAGGACCTGCTCCTCAACAGCAAGAACAGGCGCTTCGTCAGCGGTGTGAGCAGCGACCACCTCGATCTCGCCGGTCTCGACTACCAGTTCAGCAAGGCGCTGACCGGCCGCTACTACTTCGCCGATCTGGATGACGTCTACCGCCAGCACTACTTCGGTCTGCTCGCCAAGCAGCCGCTGGGCGCCGGCACTCTGAGCGCCGACCTGCGCGTGATGCTCAGCGACGACAGCGGCGCCGCCAACGCCGGCGAGATCGACAACCGCGCGCTCAACGGCATGCTCGGCTACGGCCTGGGCGCCCACAAGTTCAGCCTCGGCTACCAGCAGATGAGCGGCGACACCGGCTATGCCTACATCGACGGCAGCGACCCGTTCCTGGTCAACTTCGTGCAGATCAACGACTTCGCCAACGCCGACGAACGCTCCTGGCAGGCCCGCTACGACTTCAACTTCGCCAGCCTGGGCGTACCCGGCCTGAGCTTCCTGACCCGCTACGTCAAGGGCGACAACGCCGAGGTCGCCGGCAGCAGCCTGGAGGGCAGCGAGTGGGAACGCGACATCGAACTCAAGTACGCGGTGCAGAGCGGCCCGCTCAAGGACCTCTACGTGCGCCTGCGCAACGCCAGCTTCCGCTCCAGCTTCGCCCGCGATGCGGACGAGAACCGGGTAATCGTCGGCTACAGCCTGCCGATCTGGTAAGCCCTGCCCCACAATAAGAATCTGTCGGAGAAACTGCCATGAACACCACCTTCACCCGCCTCGCCCTCGCCGCCGCCGGTCTCGTCTTCGCCGGCCAACTGCTAGCCGCCGAGCCCAAGCGCCCCGAATGCATCGCCGCGGCCAAGCCTGGCGGCGGCTTCGACCTGACCTGCAAGCTGGCGCAGAGCGGCCTAAGGGATGCAGGCTTACTCAAGGCACCGATGCGCGTCACCTACATGCCCGGCGGGATCGGCGCAGTGGCCTACAACGCAGTGGTCGCCCAGCGGCCGAAGGAGGCTGGCACCATCATCGCCTTCTCCAGCGGCTCGCTGCTCAATCTGGCCCAAGGCAAGTTCGGCCGCTATGACGAAACTGCGGTCAAGTGGCTGGCCGCCATCGGCACCGATTACGGTGCCGTCATCGTGCGTGACGACTCCCCCTATAAAACCCTCAATGACTTGCTGGACGTCTTGAAGCAGGACCCGAGCAATCTGGTGATTGGTGCCGGGGGTACCATTGGTAGCCAGGACTGGATGCAGACCGCGCTGATCGCCCGTTCTGTCGGCGTCGACCCGCAGAAACTGCGCTATGTAGCCTTCGAGGGTGGTGGTGAGCCGATGACTGCCTTGCTTGGCAGCCATGTGCAGGCGGTTATCAGCGGTCTCAGCGAAGGCACCGCACAATTGGAGGCAGGAAAAGTACGAGTTCTCGCCGTACTGTCCGAGGAGCGCATGCCGGGCAAGCTGGCCGGCATCCCCACCGCGAAGGAACAGGGCTACAACATCACCTGGCCAATCGTTCGCGGCTTCTACATGGGACCAGAAGTCAAGGATGAGGATTACTCCTGGTGGAAAGGCCAGTTCGAGCAGATGCTGGCCAGCGACGACTTCGCCCAGCTGCGCCAGCAACGCGACCTGTTCCCCATGGCCATGACCGGCGACGAACTACGCGACTTCGTGTTCAAGCAGGTCGAGCAGTACAAGCAGTTGGCCGCCGAGTTCGGTCTGGTCCAGTAAGACGCCTGGCCGGAGAGGAGCCCCCTCCTCACCGGCCAGACCTCTCTCCCTGAGAGACCAGTCTTCCCATCCTTCCCAGGTACTTCGCCATGTATGACCGCCTGTTTGGCTCGGTCTGGTTGCTCCTGTGCGCCGGCCTCGCCCTGATCGCCTGGGGCTTCCAGGCTCCCTTCTCCTACGACCCGGTAGGGCCGCGAGCCTATCCGCTGCTGCTGCTCGCCCTGATCGCTGCCGGCTCACTCTGGATGCTGTGCAAACCCTCCGTGCTCCAGCATCTGCTTAGTGGCCGCCAGACCCTGCGCGCCCTGCTCTGCGTGGGCAGCATGCTGATCTACGCCTTCCTCTTTGAGCCGCTCGGCTTCATCCCCAGCACCGCCCTGGCAACGGCCGGCCTCGGCCTGCTGTTCGGCGGCCGCCCGCTGCCCTGCGCCATTTCCGGGGTGCTGATGGGGGGGCTGCTCTACGCCCTGTTCGATCTGCTGCTGGACGTGCCCCTGCCGCTGGGCGTGTTCGAATTCCTCGTGGAGTGACACCATGGAAACCTTGAACTTCCTGGCACAGGGCTTCGATGTCGCCCTGCGCCCGATCAACCTGTTGATGGCCCTGTTCGGTGCCTTCACCGGCACCATCGTCGGCATGCTCCCCGGCCTCGGCCCGATCAACGGCGTGGCGCTGCTGCTGCCGCTGGCCTTCGCCCTCGGCCTGCCGCCGGAAACCGCACTGATCCTGCTCGCCGCCGTCTACCTGGGCTGCGAGTACGGCGGGCGTATCTCCGCAATCCTGCTCAACGTGCCGGGCGACGCTGCGGCGATCATGACCACCATGGACGGCTACCCGCTGGCCAAGCAGGGCAAGGCCGGCATCGCCCTGTCGCTGTCGGCGATGAGCTCGTTCATCGGCAGTACCATCGCCACCCTCGGCGTGGTGCTGTTCGCCCCGCTGCTGGCCAAGTGGGCGGTGGCCTTCG
Organism: Pseudomonas linyingensis; assembly: GCF_900109175.1. Lineage (GTDB taxonomy): Bacteria > Pseudomonadota > Gammaproteobacteria > Pseudomonadales > Pseudomonadaceae > Geopseudomonas > Geopseudomonas linyingensis. The sequence goes on from NZ_FNZE01000021.1 coordinate 49,063, forward strand.
GCCCGGCCGAGTACTTCGTACTGATGGTGTTCGCCATCACCTGCCTGGGCGGTCTGGTCGGCGACAAACCGGTGAAGACCCTGATGGCCGCGCTGATGGGCCTGGCCCTGGCCACCGTCGGCGTCGACTCCACCACCGGCGTGTACCGTTTCACCTTCGACAGCCTGGGCCTGTCTGATGGCATTCAATTCGTCATCGTGGTGATCGGCCTGTTCAGCGTCAGCGAGATCCTGCTGATGCTCGAGCAGACCCACAGCGGCCAGCAGGCGGTCAAGACCAGCGGCCGGCTCCTGTTCAACTTCCGCGAGTTCTGCCAGGTCGGCTGGACTGCGGTGCGCAGCGCCCTGAGCGGTTTCGTCATCGGCACCCTGCCCGGCGCCGGGGCGACCATCGCCAGCGCTATGGCCTATATCAACGAGAAGCGCATCGCCGGCTCATCCGGTCGTTTCGGCCAGGGCGATCTGCGCGGCCTGGCTGCACCCGAGGCGGCCAACAACGCCTCGGCCTGTGGCTCGCTGATCCCCATGCTGACCCTTGGCGTACCCGGTTCGGGCACCACCGCGGTGATGCTCGGCGCACTGACCCTGTACAACATCACTCCCGGCCCGCTGCTGTTCGAACAACAGCCAGACATCGTCTGGGGCCTGATTGCCTCGCTGTTCATCGGCAACGTTATCCTGCTGGTGATGAACATCCCGCTGGTAGGCCTGTTCTCGCGCATGCTCAGCGTGCCCAACTGGGTGCTGGTGCCGGCGATCATCATCGTCAGCATGGTCGGCGTCTATGCCGTGCACAGCACCGCCTTCGATCTGGTACTGATGATTGCCCTCGGCGTGTTCGGCTACCTGTTGCGCAAGATGGACTTCCCGTTGTCGGCGCTGATCCTCGGCTTCGTCCTCGGCGACTTGATGGAAGACAACCTGCGCCGCGCCCTGTCGATCTCCAGTGGTGAGCTGGGCATTCTCTGGGGCAGCCCGATCACCCTGGCCCTCTGGACACTGGTGGCGCTGATGCTGGTCATGCCCGGAATCCGCTGGTGGCGTGCACGCGGTAAGGCCCGGATCACCGATGCCGCTGCGCTTTGAGATCCTCGCCACGCCCCTGATCGGAGCCTGCGGCGGATATTTGGCCAGCCTCGCCGGCTGGCCACTGCCGTGGCTGGTCGGGGCCCTGCTGGCGGTGATCATCGTGCGTTGTTGCGGCTGGCGGCTGGCCGAACTGCCAGGCGGCCGCCAAACCGGCCAGTTGCTGATAGCCAGCGGTCTCGGCCTGCACTTCACTACCGAGGTACTGGCGCAGATAAGCGAGCATCTCAGCATGATCATGCTGGGGGCGCTGGCGACACTGCTGCTCAGCCTCATCGGGATTGCGTTGCTACGGCAGGCAGGCCTAGACCGGGCAACCGCCTTCTTCGCCAGCATGCCTGGCGGGGCCAGTGAAATGGTCAATCTCGCCCGACGCAATCAGGCCCATGCGGCACAAGTGGCCGCGGCCCACAGCCTGCGCCTGTTGCTGGTGGTCTTACTGATTCCGGCCCTTTTCAACTGGGGCCTGCCGACGACCACTGCCCCGCAGCCACAGCCAGTGGACTGGTATTGGCTTTCGGTACTGCTGCCAACAGGCGCACTGCTGGCCTTGCTATGGAAGCATCTGCGCCAACCGAACCCCTGGATGCTAGGCCCTCTGCTGGTCTGCGCAACGGCCAGCAGCAGTTTTGATCTGCACATGGGTCTGCCTCCGGTTGCCGGTCCACTCGGCCAGTGGCTGATCGGCTGTGCGCTGGGTTGCCATTTCGATCGTCAGTTCTTCCGTACGGCACCTGCATTTCTTGCGCGCATCCTGCTGTTCACCCTGCTGGCCATGCTGTCTGCCGCAGCTCTGGCGAGAATACTGGGCTGGCTGGCTGACGAGGATCACCTCTCACTGATGCTGGGCATGATGCCCGGCGGCATAACCGAACTGTGCCTGACCGCCGAGGCCTTACAACTGTCGGTGGCCCTAGTCACAGCGCTGCAGGTGTTGCGCTTGTTCCTAGTAATGTTTCTCGCCGAACCGCTGTTCCGCCTGTGGCAGCGATGGAGCTGAACCAGCAGCAATGACCAGGACTTGGCCCGCATTCGTGCGGGTCTTTTTGGGGGACTATTGACAGCGCCTGGTAGGCCACCAGCAACTCCTGCAGTCTAACTGCATGATCCTCTACAGCTTCCCCCGGTTGCAGAGCAGCTAGCGGCTCTGCTTGACCAGCAGACGGCGCTCACCGCAACCCGGCGAGCCGACCGCACATGACTGATTGGCTGCAGTGGCGGCACCTGCGGGTCAGGCGCGAGGCCGGTGCCAGCCAAGGAGTCTGCTCTATGACACGCCCCCACTTTAGTCAACCCACATAGCGGACAGGCAGTCGCCCCGCTCATACCGATCTCGGTCACGCATGAGGCGAATGCGTCGGTCATGAATCAGGAGTTCGGCTGCTGACAGCGATCAGAACGCGGCAGGTACGCGTGAGGGTGTGTTCGGCGGATTGGCTGCTGGCTACGACGGCGTCGCCGCCTGACATAAAGCGACAAAATCAATAGGGCACGGTGACAGAAGGGAACGGCAAAGCCTGGGAGGCTACATACGAAAAGCCCCCTGCCGACGGGGCGATTGCCACGTCGGCAGGGGGCTTCTCTGGAGCTAGAAAGAAAAGACTGGCGCCCTTCTTTCAGTCGTCGCCAAGCTTGAGCGTATTGGGCTGACGCTTTTCAATGGCCGACTTGAGCAATGCAGCGCTGCGGAAGATGCCGTGAGCGAACTTGCTATAGGGCATGGTCAGGAAGAAGGCCATCACCAACCCCAAATGGGTCGCCAGCAGCAAGGCCAGTGCGCTGGTTTCACGTCCGGCCAGCAGTGCCAGGCCACTCAAGCTCACCAGAAACAGCAGGGCGATGAACCCTCGATCCATCGGTCGCTGGTTGACGTCACCATGCTCAGGATGACGACGATAGTTCAGCCACAGCAGACCGGCGGGACCGATCAGCAGGCCGATGCCGCCGAAGATGCCCAGCAGTACCGGCAAACTGGTAACCGGGTAAGGCGCCGCCCAACCTAAGAGATAGTGGTAGAGCGTGGCCACGCTGGTAGCGGCAAAGCACAGCAGGAAGCCGTAGAAGGTCAGGTGATGGAAGCGCCGGCGCCAAAGGGTGAACTTGTCGTCAGCGTTATTGCAGCCCTGCCCATGACCGCCGTCCAGGTACTTCAGCTCGAGTACCGCCTGGGTTGCTTCCAGCGCCGCCGCGTTGACATTCACCTCGGGAGCTCCGGGCGGCGAGACATTGCGCCAGAATCGGCGCACACCGAGGGCCAGGGCCAGCATGGCAAAGCCAAACACTGAGCCGAACATCAGCACGAGAGTGTTGTGCGGGAAGATCGCATAGAAATCGCCGCCTGTCACCGGGGCAAACAGGTTGCCACTGGCGGCCATGGTCAGGATCAGGAACAGCACCAAGGCGGCCGCACTGGCCAGCGCCAAGGTCAGGCCATTGCGCTTGTACAGCCTGCCGAACGCCGCCGGCCAGGCATATTCGGCATAGGTTTCCAAACGTACCTTGGCCATGGCCTGCGGCACATTGACTGCAAACTCGTGAGGGGCCGTGTACTGGCAGGCATGCAGACAGGCGCCGCAGTTGTGGCAGAGATTGGCCAGATAATGGATGTCCGCCTGACCGAACTCCAGGCGCCGAGTCATCGCCGGGAACACGGCACAGAAGCCTTCGCAGTAGCGGCAGGAGTTGCAGATGGTCATCTGCCGCTCTACTTCTGTCTCGGCCAGATTAAGCACGGGGATGAGGTTGCTGGTCTCGCCCACCGGGTCTTGGCCCTGTTGGGCACGGGGATCAAACATTTGCATGGTCGTGTCCTGCTGTCACTGCGTGGGTACGGTAACCGGCTGCCATAGCTGCCTGGGTGCCGGCTATGCGCCCGAAGGCGGTGCCAATGGCCATACCGATGCCTGCCGTATAGCCCTTGCCGAGCACATTGCCGGCCATCATCTCGCCGGCCACGAACAGGTTGGGACTGGGCTTGCCGGTAAAATGCACCACCGCATGCTCATTGGTCTTCAACCCGAGGTAGGTGAAGGTGACTCCGGGCCGCAAGGGATAGCCGTAGAACGGCGGCGTATCGATCGGTCGCGCCCAGTGGGTCTTGGCTGGGCTGAGTCCCTCGGTATGGCAGTCGTCGAGCGCCGTATGGTCAAAGGTGCCAACCCGGCAGGCCCGGTTGTAGTCCTCGACAGTTTTCACGAACTCGGCCTCAGGAAGCTCGAGCTGACGTGCCAGCTCGCCAAGACTGTTGGCCTTGGTGCCCGGGAACACCGGCGGCATGAAGCTGCCGACGGACTTGCGGTCAATGATGGAAAAACCGATCTGGCCGGGCTGCTGGGCCACCAAACGGCCCCAGATGGCGTAGCGCTTGGGCCAGAAATCCTCGCCTTCGTCGTAGAAGCGCCGGCCTTCACGATTGACTACCACCCCCAACGATACGCAGTCGATACGCGTGCAGATACCACCGTCATACAACGGTGCGCGCGCGTCGATGGCCACCATATGCGCCTGGGTCGGGTCCCCGATGGCGTCGGCGCCCAGCTCGATCATGCGCCGCAGCAGGACACCCGTATTGAAGCGCGTACCGCGGATCAGGAAGTTGTCCGATGGCCACTCGCCGCGCTCGTTCTGCCCCCAAGCCTCGCGCAGCCATTCGCGGTTGGACTCGAAACCGCCCGCCGCCAGAACGCAGCTCCGCGCCTCGATGCGCTCGGCGGGCAGGCGCTGGCCATCGACCACGCGCTCGGCGATATGTGCTGCGATGAAGCGCCCATCCTGCAACTCGATGTCGGCCACCGGGACATCGTAACGGACCTGCACACCGAGACTTTCAGCACTGCGGTAATAGGCATTAACCAGCGCCTTGCCGCCGCCCATGAAAAAGGCATTGGTGCGCGCCACATGCAGTGCCCCCGATAGCGGCGGCTGAAAATGCACGCCGTGAGAACGCATCCAGTCGCGGCAGGACGACGAGGCGCGTATGGCAATGCGCGCCAGCCTCTCATTAGTGATGCCGCCGGTGACCTTCAGCAGGTCCTGCCAGTACTCCTCCTCCGGATAGGCATCGATCAGCACATCCTGCGGCGCCTCGTGCATGCAACGCAGGTTGCGGGTGTGCTGGGAATTGCCGCCGCGCCATTCACGCGGCGAACTCTCCAGCACGAGTACTCGGGCCCCCGCTTCCCGGGCCATGAGGGCAGCACAAAGCGCGGCATTGCCACCGCCCACTACCAGTACATCGATCATGTTGTCTCCTCGTCGGTGAGGAGACAAGTTGGAAGGGACTCCTCACGCTTGGCGCGACTCTAGGGCGCCAGACGCACTGCCGACAGGCGACATCCTGCATGAGGTGTTTAGTTTTACTAAAGACTTTCTGCTCGGCAGCCTACCCTTCGATCCAACTCGCACCCGGCCACTGCCCGGTGCGGACCAGATCGCGAGCCACATCGACGATGACCACCCTCGCGGCCAGGGCAGCCGGCGACAGCTCGTCGTCAGACAGACTCGCCAGCAGGTTACGCCGTCCAACATGAGAGTCAGCAATCGGCACCACGATCAAACCGCTTTCCGCGGAATGCGCTGCCGCCGCTCCCGGCTGGATGGTGGCAGCATGGCCGGCACGCACTGCATCCATAAGCACGGCCAGACCATCGATATCCATGACCACGTTGGGTCTGACTCCCGAACTTTCGAAAGCAGCCGCCAGGCTGGCACGCAGGCCGTGCTGGGCACTTGGCAGGATCAATGGCAACTCCGCCAGCTCGGCCAGCTGGACACACTCGCCCCCCGGAACACCGGGCAAGCCAGGAGCGGCGATGACGAACAATTGCTCGTCCAGCAGCGGCCGGACACTCCAGCGCCGCCCGGTATCGATCTGGAATAGCACAGCAAGATCCAGCTGGCGGGCATTGAGCTGGCTGACCAGATAGCCGGAGAGCATCTCCACCAGATGCAACTGAATATCTGGATAGCGCGCACGCATCGCCTCGATCAACGGCAGCGCCAGCACCTTGGCTGTGGTCGGTGCCAGACCGACACTCACATGACCGCTCATGCGCCCCCGTTGTGCGGCACTGATCGCCAGCTCGGCCTGGCGCAGCGTCAGTTGGGCATGATGCAGGAAGGCAATACCTGCATTGGTCGGTACCACGCCAGTACTGGTGCGATTCAACAGACGGGTACTGAGCTCGTTCTCCAGTTTGCTGATCTGCTGGCTTAGCGCCGAAGTACCCACCTCGAGCTCCAGAGCGGCCCGCCCGAGGCTTTTGCACTCAACCACTTTGAGAAAATAACGTAACTGCCTCAGCTCCATAGCCCCTAAGCCTCAAGACCACGTGAAAAAATCGTATCGCCTCTCAGCCTGTTCAAGATCTTTTGCACTATGCATAAACGCCCGATGCGAAAGACCCTTTACCCAAGCTACATCAGTCGCGAACAGCTTGAGCGGATCAAGTCGCTACTAGAAAGCGTGCGCAAGAAGACCACCCCGGTACAGACGATCCGTACTAGGCCTGCTGGGCGGTACTGTACCTCTAAGCACCGGCCGCGCGGCAGGGTCCGTCCCCCTGGCTTATCCTCAAGCCAGTCTGGACTGCCGCTGGAGTCCCCATGCCCCGCCTCGCCCTCTCCACCCGCTCGCTCGGTCTGCTGCTCTCCCTGCTGGTGCTGGCAGCCTGCAGCCGGATCGAGCTGGTCTACCGCAACCTCGACTGGCTGATCCCCTGGAGGCTGGACAACTACCTGAGCCTCGACAGCGGACAGAGCGCCTGGCTGGATGCCCGACTGGACGAGCACCTGCGCTGGCACTGCAGAAGCGAGTTGCCCCGCTATATCGACTGGCTCGAACGCCACCGCGTCCTGCTCGCCGGCAACCCCGACGCCGGGCAGCTGGTGGGACCGATGGGCGAGGCCCGCGCACTGCTGCAAGCGAGCCTGCGCCACGTGGCCGCGGACGGCGCCGAGCTGCTGACCGGGCTCAGCGCCGCGCAGATCGCCGAACTGGACCAGCGCCTGAGCGCGGAGCGGACCAGGCTGAGCGAGCAGCACCTGGTCGGCCGCCTGGAGCAACGCCTGCAGCGTCGGGCCACCCGCATGGAGCGGCGCCTGGAGGACTGGCTCGGCCCGCTGCACCCGCTGCAGCGCGCCTATCTGCGCCTGTGGGCAACGCGCCAGGAGGCCAACGTGCAGCCCTGGCTGGCCTGGCGCGAGCGCTGGCAGGCGCAGTTGCTGGACAGCCTGCGTCAACCCCGCAGCGATCAACTGGCTGCCCGTCTCGAACCCCTGCTGGGCAACCCCGAGCGTTACTGGGACGACGACTACCGGCGCGCGGTGAACCGCGCCCAGCGGGGCCTGGCCGAGCTGTTCAGCGAACTGTGGGCCAGCGCCACGCCGGCCCAGCGCGCGCACCTGCAACACCGTCTGGATGCCGTGCGCACGGATCTCGACGGCCTGGTGTGCGGCAGCTGAACTCAGATTGCCGGCAGGCGCCAGTCGATGGCCGTCAGCCCATGCTGTTCGAGGAACTTGTTGGTGCGGGCGAAGTGGCCGTTGCCGATAAAGCCGCGGTGCGCCGACAGCGGCGAGGGGTGCGGCGAGCGCAGGATCAGGTGCTTGGTCGGGTCGATCAGGCGCTCCTTGCTCTGCGCATGGGCGCCCCACAGCAGGAACACCAGGTGCGGCCGCTCGCGGCTGACCACCTCGATCACCTTGTCGGTGAACGGCTGCCAGCCGGCGCTGGCGTGGGAACCGGCCTTGCCCTGCTCGACGGTCAGCGAGGTGTTGAGCAGCAGCACGCCCTGCTCGGCCCAGTGCTGCAGGCAGCCGTGGTTGGGCGGGTCGATGTTCAGGTCGCGCTTGAGCTCCTTGAAGATGTTCTGCAGCGACGGCGGCACCGGCACGCCCGGCTGCACCGAGAAGCACAGACCGTGGGCCTGGCCTGGGCCATGGTAGGGGTCCTGGCCGATGATCACCACCTTGACCCGCTCCAGCGGCGTCGTATTCAGCGCATTGAAGATCAGCCCGCCGGGCGGAAATATCTCCTTGCCGGCGGCCTTCTCGCTGCGCAGGAACTCGCCCAGCGTCTGCATGTAGGGCTTGTCGAATTCCTCGCCGAGAACGGCCTTCCAGCCCGGTTCGAGTTTGATGCGATCCTGCGCGGCGCTCATGGCAGACCTCTGCGTGCAAACGAAAGCGGCACCCTAGAGACGCCCCTCCGGCAAGTCAAGGCGCGACCTTCGGCGCGGGAGGGATAGCGACCGAAGTCGCGGCCCGGCCACCTTAAAAGCGCATGGGCCACCCCGGCACGCCGGCGTACAACAACGCCCTCCCCCATCACAAGGAAAGGTGTCCATGCGCCGACTCGTCTGCTTCAGCCTGCTGCTGCTCGGTTTCGCCGTTCACGCCGCGCCGACCGCCGATCCCCTGCGGATCGGCCTCAGCTACCCACGCACCGGCAACGACAAGGCCGAGGGCCTCGAGCAGATGCGCGGCGCCCTGCTGGCGGTCGACGAGATCAACGCCGGCGGCGGCGTGCTCGGCCGTCCGCTGCGCCTGGAAACCGCCAACAGCGCCTCGCGGGCGGAAACCGCGGTGAAGAATGTCGACCGCCTGCAGGCGCGCGGTGTGGTCATGGTGTTCGGCGGCGCCACCAGCGAAGAGGTGCTCGCCGCCAGCCAGCGCGCCCGCGAGCACGGCCTGCTGTACTTCGCCACCCTCGCCTACGCCAACGAGGTGACCGGCCAGCACGGCCACCGCTACCTGTTCCGCGAGTCGGGCAGTGCACACATGAGCGCCCGGGTCCTGGGCGAGTACCTGGCCATCAATCAGCCGCGCCGGCGCTATTTCCACATCACCCGCGACGATGCCTGGGGCAACAGCATGGAGCGCGCGCTGCGCGACAGCACCGCCACCCAGGACAAGGCGCGACATGGCCGGCGCAGCCTGGCGGCCAACGCGGCGCGCCTGGCGGACATGCGCAAAGCCCTGGAGGCCGCCAGCAAGAGCGAGGCGGACATGCTGGTGCTCAACCTGCTCGGCAACGACCTGGTCAAGATGCTGCGCCTGATCGAGCAGCAGGGCCTCAACCGCCGCCTGCAGATCATCGTGCCGCACCTGACCAAGCCGCTGGTCGAACAGGCCGGGCCGGCCCTGATGGCCGGCGTCATCGGCACCGAGACCTGGACCTGGCGGGTCGCCGAGCTGGAGAAGAGCGCGGCCGGAACGAACTTCGTCAAGACCTTCATCGCCCAGCACCAGGAGTATCCCGGCAGCACCGCCGCCTCCACCTACGCCATCGTCCGCCAGTGGGCTGCGGCCGTGGAGCGCGCCCGCAGCAGCGACAGCCAGGCGGTGATCCAGGCGCTCGAGGGCCACCAGTACCAGCTGCTCAAGGGGCCGCAGGAATGGCGCGCCTTCGATCACCAGAACCTGCAGGACATCTACGCGGTACGCGTGCGCCCGCGCGACGAGATCATGAAGGGACGGCTGAAACAGGATTACTTCGAGATCATCTACCGCATGAAGGGCGAGCAGGCTGCGGTTTCCCTGGAAGACTGGGAGCAGGAACGCGACAGCCTGACTCTCGAGTAAGCCTCTGATTTTTCGATGAAAAGGCTCTGATCCGGGGGTTTCAGGGCAGAGCCGGGCAAGCGCCACGCAACTGACCGGCAGAGCGGCACAGCCGGTCTGGAGCGTGCGTGACGCACATCACAAAACACCCCATCCCCGCGCTAGACCAACATCTAATGCCCCCCATCTTCGCCGCCGCGTACAAGACGCTTGGGCATATATAACAACGATCTGGAGGCCCCATGAAGCGCACTCTTACGGCTCTAGCCCTGTGGGCCGGACTTTGCACCACTGCCAGTGCTGTAGATCCGATCACCCTCGGGCTGAACTACCCCCGCACCGGCAGCTACAAGGAAGAAGGCCTCGCTCAGATGCGCGGCGCCCTGCTGGCGATCGACGAACTGAATGCCAAGGGTGGCGTACTCGGCCGGCCGCTGCGCATGATCAGCCGCGATACCGCCTCGCGCCCGGAAAAGGCGGTGAACAATGTCAACCGCCTGATCGATGACGGCGCGGCGATGCTGTTCGGCGGCTCGTCCAGCGCCGTGGCGATCGCCGCCAGCAAGCGCGCCAGGGAACGCGGCATCCTCTACTTCGGCACCCTCACCTACTCCAACGACACCACCGGCAAGAACGGCCATCGCTACATGTTCCGCGAGTGCAACAACGCGTGGATGAGCGCCCGGGTGCTCGGCGAGTACCTGTCCAAGACCCTGCCGAACAAGCGCTACTTCTACATCACCTCGGACTACACCTGGGGCACCACCACCGAAAGCTCACTGCGCCAGACCACCGGCAGCACCGACACCAGCAAGCATCCCAGTATCAAGGTGCCGTTCCCCGGCGCCCGTCTGGCCGACTATCGCGATGCACTGACCCAGGCGGCCAGCAGCGACGCCGAAGTACTCACCCTGGTGCTGTTCGGCGACGACCTGGTGCGCGCCATGCGCATTGCCGAGGATCTCGGCCTGACCCAACGCATGCAGATCGTCGCGCCCAACCTGACCCAGAGCATCGTCGAACAGGGCGGCCCCGGCCTGATGCAGGGCGTCATCGGCACCGAGCCGTGGACCTGGCGCGTACCGGAGCTGGAAAAGTCCGAGCCCGGTATGGCCTTCGTCAAGAACTTCAGCGAACGCTACGACCTCTACCCGTCCAGCTCGGCCGCATCGGCCTACAGCATCGTGCACCAGTGGGCCGACGCGGCCACCCGCGCGCGCACCCTGGACAGCGAAAGCCTGATCAACGCCCTGGAAGGCCACAAGTACCAGCTGCTCAAGGGACCGCAGGAGTGGCGTGCCCTGGACCACCAGAACCTGCAGACGGTCTATGCGGTGAAGGTGAAATCCCGTGACGAGATCATGAAGGACCGTTCCAAGCAGGACTACTTCGAGATCGTCGGCCGCCTGGAGGGCGCCCTCGCCGCCCAGACTCCGGAAGAGTGGAAGCAGGAGCGCACCGCTGCCGGCCAGCCGCCGCAGCTGCAGTAAACCTCCCTCGCCCAGCCTGCCTTCGCTGTCCACGCCCGTGGCTTCGACGGCAGGCGGTCACCCCGGCACTGGACACCCCGAGCCGGGCCAGCTAAAAGAAGCTCATCCCTTGCAGTTGCGCACCAGACTGAGCATCCGCCTCCCGGGTGGCCGCAGCTGGGAATCCCGGCAGGTGCGGCACACCCGCCCGACGCCCGAGGATTGACATGAGCAACGCCGTCGAACCCTACAAGTCCGCCCCCTTCGACCTGACCCACAAGCTGACCGTGGAAAAGCACGGCCACACCGCACTGGTCACCATCAACAATCCTCCCGCCAACACCTGGGATCGTGACTCGCTGATCGGCCTGCGCCAACTGGTCGAGCACCTCAACCGCGACGACGACATCTACGCCCTGGTAATCAGCGGCCAGGGCGGCAAGTTCTTCAGCGCCGGCGCCGACCTCAAGCTGTTCGCCGACGGCGACAAGGCCCGCGCCCGCAGCATGGCGCGCCTGTTCGGCGAAGCCTTCGAGGCGCTGCGCGACTTCCGCGGCGTCAGCATCGCCGCGATCAACGGCTACGCCATGGGCGGTGGTCTGGAGTGCGCGCTGGCCTGCGACATCCGCATCGCCGAGCGCCAGGCGCAGCTGGCCCTGCCGGAGGCCGGGGTCGGCCTGCTGCCCTGCGCAGGCGGCACCCAGCACCTGGCCTGGCTGGTCGGCGAGGGCTGGGCCAAGCGCATGATCCTCTGCGGCGAGCGCCTGGATGCGGAAACCGCCCTGCGCATCGGCCTGGTCGAGCAGGTGGTCGACAGCGGCGAGGCCCGCGGCCATGCCCTGCTGCTGGCGGCGCGGGTGGCCCGACAGAGCCCGGTGGCGGTACGCACCATCAAGCCGCTGATCCAGGGCGCCCGCCAGCGTGGTCCGAGCAGCTGGCTGGCCGAGGAGCGCGAGCGCTTCGTCGACCTGTTCGACGCCGACGACACCCGCGAAGGGGTCAACGCCTTCCTGGAAAAACGCGATCCGCACTGGCGCAACCGCTGACGCGTGCGACAAGCGCGGGAGACGCTGCAATGAACGTGATTTTCGAAGAACGCCCCAGCCGCCACGGCTACCGCATCGGCATCGCCACCCTAGATGCCGAGAAGAGCCTCAATGCCGTGTCGCTGCCGATGATCGAGGCGCTCGACCACCACCTGCATGCCTGGCAGGACGATACCGAGATCGCCTGCGTGGTGCTGCGCGCCCGCGGCAGCAAGGCCTTCAGCGCTGGCGGCGACGTCCGTCATCTGGCCGAAGCCTGCTGCGCCCACCCCGGCGAGGTGCCGCCGCTGGCGCGACGCTTCTTCGCCGACGAATACCGCCTGTACCAGCGCCTGCACCACTACCGCAAGCCGCTGCTGTGCTGGGGCCACGGCTACGTGATGGGCGGTGGCCTGGGCCTGATGCAGAGCGCCAGCCTGCGCATCGTCACGCCCTCGAGTCGCCTGGCCATGCCGGAAATCGGCATCGGCCTGTACCCGGACGTCGGCGCCAGTTGGTTCCTCAATCGCCTGCCCGGCCGCCTCGGCCTGTTCCTCGGTCTCAGCGCCTGCCAGCTCAACGCCCGCGACGCCCTCGACCTCGACCTCGCCGACCGCTTCCTGCTCGACAGCCAGCAGGACGCCCTGCTGCATGGCCTGGTCCAGTTGAACTGGAGCGAGCAGGCCGACAGCCAGTTGCACAGCCTGCTGCAAGCGCTGGAAAACGAGGCGCTGGCGCAACTGCCCAGCGCCCAGCTGCTGCCGCGCCGCGAACGGATCGACCGCCTGCTCGACGTCAGCGACCTGCCGGCGGCCTGGCAGGCGCTGACCGCGCTGAAGGACGACAGCGACCCGCTGCTGGCCCGCGCCGGCGCGACCCTGGGCGCCGGCTGCCCGCTCACCGCCCATCTGGTCTGGGAACAGCTGCGCCGGGCGCCCTTCCTCTCGCTGGCCGACGTGTTCCGCATGGAGTACGCGATGAGCCTGAACTGCTGCCGCCACCCGGAGTTCGCCGAAGGCGTGCGCGCGCGGCTGATCGACAAGGACAACCGGCCGCGCTGGCACTGGCCGGACGTGGCCGCCATCCCCGTAGCCGCCATCGAGGCCCACTTCGCCCCGACCTGGGAGGGCGAGCATCCACTGGCCGACCTCAGTGACGACTGAAGCGGCACTGACACCGGAATGATCTTGCCCAGTTCCAGTGGACACCCCGTTAAGCGATAAACTGCAACGAGGTGAACCATGGCAAGACAAGCAACCCCGATGAAGCAAACCCGCACCCGTCATTCCCAAGCCTACAAGGACGAAGCACTGGCTTTGGCCGAGCGAATCGGCGTCAGTAAGGCTGCCGAACAGCTCGGCCTCCATGCATCCCAGCTCTACGGCTGGCGGAGCAAGAAGCAGCAGACCCAGACCAGCAGCGAGCGCGAGCAGTCGCTGGCCGACGAGAACGCCCGGCTCAAGCGGCTGCTGGCTGAGCAAGCTGAGGAGCTGGCCATTGTAAAAAAGGCCGCCGCGTACTTTGCCAAAAGCCTC
>NZ_FNZE01000011.1 GCF_900109175.1 Pseudomonas linyingensis
GCGTGCTTTGCCCTCGGTGCTCTCCCTGGATAAAGCGCTTCATTGGCCGCCCCCACTGATTTCGAATTCATCAAATCACAGCAAGTTCGATGCCAACGTTTTTACACAGTCTGGGCCGATAGCTGCCGTACGAGAGCCGCAGCCATGGTGCGAAAGCAGTCCGATGTGAGCGGCTGCTATTAGCTGGTTCCTGCCTTTCTTGAGTATCTGCTGGTCCGATACCTGCCGCTCATCAGTAGCGGGGCTACAGCCGATGACCGGCTCATATGCTGAAAAAAGCAAGTTGACTTGTCATGGGGGCTACTGCAATCACTCTTGGTTCATCTGATCGAGAAAATCCTGCCTCTCGCGCCAGATCTCCTGAACGAAGGGATCGCTAACGCAGTACAGTCCATGTCCTCGGCGCATGATGATGTTGTCATCAACCAGCTGGTTCACGACGGGTTGGATCTCCTCGATTCGCACCTCGCGCCCCACAACCTTGGAATATTCTGCAGCGGCTTCAGCTGAAAACAGTCCCCGTGTATCGCCTTCGGCAGCCGCAATGCGTCTGAATATGGCCTTTGCGAGACCGCCGAGCTGATCGACTTTCATCAGCTCGATATCGGCAGCCATGGAGCGCAAGGTCGCAGCGATGACCGGCAGCTGTGTGTCTGGATCAGCACCTACCGGCAATCCTGTCAGCAGCTGGCGAAGCGCCTTGATCATTTCTTCTGGTCGGTTACCCAAGGTATTAAAGGCCTGGGTCGCCACGTCAAGAGAAGGCAGCCGGCTTGTTTCCTGCTGTGCCAGCCGCTGCAGCAGGTATTCGACGTAATCCTCCTCCAGCAGAGGGAACGGGATCGAAGCTGCGCCCGCGAAGGCCTGATTGCGGCGTGCAGTCAGTTCGCTGACCAGGGCTCGATGTGAGCCCGTACCTATGAAAATGAAGTGGCCGGAGGTGTCGGGTCGCGGGTTGATGGCATCGCGCGCGGCCTTGAGAGCCAGGAGCAGCTGCTGTCCTTCCTCCGAGGTGATGGCGTGCTGGACTTCGTCAATGATCAGTACGATATCGGTCTTGGCCTTGTCGACCACTTCGGTCAGCGCCTGAGCCAGCGTTGGTCCATCTTCCTTACCGATGCTGTCCACGGTGAAGCCGAACTTGAAGCCTAGCGCCTCGATATCCAAGCCGCCGATTCGCTTGAGCCGATCCAGCAGGGCCGAGGAGGGGGTCTGCAGCTCCTGGAGCGTTTGGCGGATCGCAGCATGCAGCAGCTTGCTCGGGCTAGTCAGCGTATCGCTCCACAGATCGACGTAGATGACCAGGGCGCCTGCCTGCTCCAGGGCGGGGATGAGGTCGTTGCGCAGGAAGGTGGTCTTGCCCGTGCGCCGTAGCCCCGAGATGAACAGCCCAGAGCGCAGGCCCTCGTCGAGTACGCCAGGGTTGAGTAGCTGGCGGGACATCTGAGCGGCCAGCTCGGGGCGTCGGTAGATGCTGCTCATCGTGCTTACCTAAAATTATGAGTTTTCAATAATTATTGATTTTGAATAATAGCGCTTAAGCGCTTGTTGATGCGCGTTCTGCGGCTTTTCATGAGTCAGGCACGTCTGAAGTCGGCCTGGATGACGTTCTCGGCTGGTACTGTTGTAGCGTATTGCCCCCAGTCGGCCATCAGCGCACGGCGTTTCTCGAAGATGTCCCCGCGCCAGTACGCCGCTTCAGCTCCGTCCGCGATCTTGTGGGCCAGCGCCATCTCGCAGACTTCGCGAGGGTAATTGGTGTGTTCACCGGCCCAGTCGCGGAACGTGCTGCGGAATCCATGCATGGTCAGGTCCTCGCGTCCCATCCGACGCAACCCCATCAACATGGCCATGTTCGACAGGTGTTTGCCTTGGCGGGTGCTCGGGAACAGGTAAGGACTGCCCGCAATGCGCGGCAGTCTGTTCAGAACTTCGATTGCGGCATCGGATAGCGGGATACGGTGTTCTTTCCTAGCCTTCATGCGGGCGGCTGGGATCGTCCAGGTGCGTGTTTCCAGATCGATTTCCGCCCAGGTGGCACCCAGTGCTTCTGAGGTGCGGCAAGCGGTCAGAATGGACAGTCGCATGGCCTTGTAGGTCAGCTCCTCATGCTTAGCCAGCTCCCTCATGAATGCCGGCAGCTCCGGCCACGGGAGGGCCGGGTGGTGCTCGATGGCTCGCACCTTGGAGCGTTTCGGCAGCAATTTGTCCAGGTGCCCACGCCAGCGGGCCGGATTCTCGCCGTCGCGCAGGCCGCGTGCCTTGGCGGCGTCCAGCACCAGTTCAATGCGATTGCGCAGCCGATTGGCCGTCTCGGTTTTTTCCGTCCAGACCGGTTGCAGGATCTCTAGGATATGCGCGGTAGTAATCTCGGATGCAGGAAGATGACCGATGATCGGCTCCGCATAGGTGGCCAGGGTGTTCTCCCACTGCTGCGCATGCTTGGCGTTCTTCCAGCCGCTTCGGTGGGCTGCGATATAGGAGGCCGCGATCACCTTGAAGGGAGTCGCTTTGGCGAGCGCCGCCTGCTGTTCCAGACGTTTCGCCTCCCGCTCGCTATCGCGGGCCGCCAATGGGTCCACGCCGGACTTTGAAAGCTTGCGTGCTTCGGCCGCTTTCTCTCGGGCCTCGCTCAGGCTGGTTTCCGGATATTTGCCCAGCCCAATTTTTCGGCTCTTGCCGTCGATCTTGTAGCGGAAGACCCAGCTGGCCCCCGTCCCTCCATCAGCGACCTTCAGATACAGACCTTCACCGTCATTGGTCAGTCCAGCGACGCCGGCCTTGACCAGCTTTTCAGTAGTTTTTGCTGTCAGCTTGCCCAACTCCAAACTCCTCCAGTGCACACTTTTGAGTGTACACCTGAGTGTACACTTTGGCGCTGGATGCTGGAGAGTCTTTGTGGACGCTCGTGGACCAAGATAGGCTGAAAGCCCCGTAAGGTAAGGGGTTTGAAAGACTTCTGGAACTTTCCGTGGATTTTATTTTGGCGGACTACGCTTCCGCCACCCAATTCAGTTGAAAGCCCCGCCAGTCGGGGCTTTTGCGTTTCTGGGCGGTTGGTTTGGGAACGGCCAGTCTCTGATCATTTCCGCAATTTTACCGACCGTTTACGCAACTCATCCTCCGCGAGTGGTAAGCGTCCGGCATCCTAAAGTGCTCGTGGTGGCCGAATAGGACGGTCCGGTTCGGGAGGCTACACTGCTTCAACAGGACAGTCGGCGCACAACCGAGTGGCAGCCTCTGTGGAGAGGTGGAAGGAGAACGCATGAGGACTTCGCTTGTTTTCGCGGTTGTGACCTTGATTGCTTCCGGTCCTGCACTGGCCGATTCGGCCCTGGAGTTGGCGCAGGGCAAAGCTTGTCTTGTCTGTCATTCGGTGGAAGGCATCTCGCAGGCACCGTCCTTCAAGAGCATTGCCAACAAATACCGGGAGCTGCCCAGGGAGGAGAGCAGGCTGGTCAGCACAGTCATGTGGGGGTCACCCACTTACGGTGGCTACCATTGGGGCACCACGAAAATGCCGACACCCGGCGCCCGGGTTCGCATTACCCAATCGGAGGCCGCTCAGCTCGTAGAGTGGATCCTCAGCTTGAAATAGCAGGTGCCGAGCGCTGACGCATGCGCATACGGCGATCCAGGGCGCAATAAGCCCAGCCCCCTCACTCTTCACATTCGACCTCCGTCAGGGACTCGCACAGGGTCACCTCCGCCTGCTTACAGCGCCTGGCGTAGACCCAGCCTGGTTGAAGCGTGCTGCGCAATCTGCGCAAACGAAAGTGCCCCGCCGTCTCTGGCAGTGGCCCTGTTTGTACCTGCGATTCAGTCGCGAGGACGGGCTGATCAGTTCGCTGGCCGGTCCTGTTCGAGCACTATCTGCCCGGCCACCAGCAACCGTGTATGGGCGCTTTCGGAGAGGTCCTGCAGATGCTTGAGTTCTCGCTGGAATGCCTCGATATGGTCCAGCCAGGCACCGAAGGGTTCGGCGCCGATGCTGCGTACCGTGCTGGCCAGCTCCGGTTTGCTCTTGCTCAACGCCAAGAGCATCACACGGCGCCCAAAGGTGAAGCGGTCGTTCGTCTCGATATCCTTGAGCTCGGCCAGCGTGAAGGCGGCCTCGAAGTCGATATCGGCCGGGGGCGGGGCATCCATGCGGTGTTCTCCCTGTCTCGTATTTGTGCACGCAAGGCAGTGTCGGCTTTGAGGATGTCTGCTTGAGCGCTCCTCTTTCATCGGCATGCCATTCAGCAAGGTATTCGGCAAGACACGCGCCAGCAGTTCATGCTGCTTCGCATACTTGCGACAGGGCTTAAATATAGTTGTCGCAGTGCACAATGCGACCTGGGGCTGTGACGTACCGCTCACTTCGCAGTGATTCCCACCATTGCCAGCAGGTTGTGGATGTCGATCGGCTTGATCAGGATGTCGTCGAAGCCGGCGGCCATGATCTCGCAAGTTTCCGCCGGCAAGGCGTGGGCGGTGTAGGCGATGATGCGCAGCTGCGCCAGGGTCGGGTTGCGGCGCAGTTGCTGGCAGACCTCGATGCCGGACATGCCCGGCATCATGATGTCGAGCAGGACGCAATCGAAGTCGTCCTCGCTGGCCATGCGCAGGGCATCCGCGCCGTTGCTGCACTCGCTCACCCGGCAGCCATAGCGCTCCAGCAGGACCCGAGGAAGAGTGCGATTGAACTCGGTGTCGTCGACCAGCAGAACGTTCATCGATTCTCCTGCGGGGATAGCGGCAGGTGCAGGGTGAAGGTGCTGCCTTGGCCCGGTACGGAGTTCAGGCTGATGCTGCCGCCCATGATGGCGGCCAGCTCGCGGGACAGGGCCAGACCCAGGCCGGTGCCGGCGTGCTGGCGGGTCACGAAGACATCCGCCTGGCGGAAGCGTTCGAAGATCAGCCCGTGCTGGCCGGCGGCAATCCCCGGCCCGGAATCCTCCACCGCGAAGCACAGTTCGTCGCCGTGGCGGGAGACGCGCAGTCTGACCTGTCCCGTGGCGGTGAACTTGATCGCGTTGTGCAGCAGGTTGCTCAGTACCTGGAGCAGGCGAGTACGGTCAGAGCGCAGGTTGGCTGGCAGGTCGTCCGGCAGGTCGGCCTCAAGGCTCAGGCCCTTGCTTGTCGCGAAGGCCCGGTGCATGTCGAGGGCATCCTTGATCAGGTTGCGCAGATCCTCCTCGCGGAGGAACAGCTGCATGCGTCCGGCCTCGATGCTGGCCTGGTCGAGGATGTCGTTGAGCAGGTTCAGCAGATGGCGGCTGCTCTTGTGGATGATCCCGGCGAATTCGCGGCTGGTGGCGTCAGCGCCAGTTTCGCGCAGGTATTCGGCATAGCCGACGATGCCGTTGAGCGGTGTGCGCAGTTCGTGCGACATCGAGGCGAGGAATTCCGACTTGAGGCGGTTGGCCGACTCGGCCCTGGCCTGGCTCTGGCGCAGGCGGGCGGAGATGGCGTGTTGGCGGCGCAGCAGGCCGGCGGAGAGTAGGCCGAACAGCAGGATGACCGCCGACATCAGGCCGGCGAACAGGAAGTAGCCATTGCGCCGCTGCAGGTAGTCGGCCATGGCCTCCTCGCGGCCGACGCCGACCACCACCGCCAGCGGCAGGCCGAGCACCTTGCGAAAGCTGAATATCCGCTCGACGCCGTCGACCCGACTGGCGCTGATGTAGTGGCCCTGGCTTTCCTGCTTGAGCAGTTTGAACAGCGGCGAGCCGGAAATGTCCCGGCCGATATTGCCGTTGAGTTCCTCCTCGGTGCTGGAGCGGCGGGCGCGCACGATGCCGTCGAAGCCGACCACGGTGATGATGCCGTCGCGGCCGATTTCCACGTCGTTGTACAGGCTGGTGAAGTAGAAGGGGTCGATGGAGATCACCGCCACACCCCCGAAGCTGCCGTCCGGCTTGTCGATCCGCCGGGTCATCTGGATCGACCACTTGCCGCTGGCGCGGCCGAGCACCGGCTTGCTGACCCACAGTTCGTCGGTGTCGTTGTCCCGATGGATACGGAAATGCTCGCGGTCGGAGAGGTCGATCGGAGTGTGCTGAGGCAGGTTAGACAGGATATAGATGCCGTTTTCGTCGATGATACCCAGCTGGTTGAAGATGTTGCTGATGATCAGGCCGTCGCGGACGAGGGCGCGGATGTCGACCTGCCGACCATGCAGCTCATACTGCTGCTGGAGAAAGCGCAGCGACTGATCGGCGCTGGTGATGGTGCGCGCGGCGTGGGCCTCGAAGGCACGCGCCAGGTTCAGGGTGTCGCGCTTGAGGTCATCCTCGGTGCGGACCTGCTCGCTGCTGGTCTTGAGGATCACGCCGCTCCACAGGGCGGTCACGAGGAGAAGGGTGAGGCCGAGGAGCAGCACATAGGCGAGCCTGCCTTCGCGCCAGCTGCCGCCCGGGTTGAACGCTGGCGGCAGGGGTGGCTGTGCTCTGGTCGTGACCGGCAGCGCCGAGGATGCGGGGTGCGTCACGATCAGGCCTCGCTGGTTTCGAGTTCAGCGGGCTCGGGATGGTCGGCATAGCGGGCGGCGATCGCCCGGAAAGCCTCCTGCAGTTCCAGGAAGGCATCCACCATGTCCGGATCGAAGTGACTGCTCTTGCCGGCGCTGATGATCTTGGTCGCCTCCTCATGGGACATCGGCGCCTTGTAGACGCGGCTGCTGATCAGCGCGTCGTAGACGTCGGCGATGGCCATCAGGCGGGCGGCGATCGGAATCTCGTCGCCGATCAGACCTTGCGGGTAACCGCTGCCGTCCCACTTCTCGTGGTGGCTGAAAGCGATTTCCTTGGCGATGCGCAGGAAGGGGATTTCCCCGCCGGCATGGCGTTCGGCTCGGGCGATGGCCTCGCCTCCCAGGGTGGCATGGGTCTTCATCACATCGAACTCGTACTGATCCAGCCGCCCGGGCTTGAGCAGGATGCTGTCGGGGATGCCGATCTTGCCGATGTCGTGCAGCGGCGCCGACTTGAACAGCAGCTCGATGTGGGTGTCGGTGAGGAAAGAGCGGAAGCGCGGGTGCTGCTGCAGGTGCTGCGCCAGGGTGCGCACATAGTTCTGCGTGCGGCGGATGTGGTTGCCGGTTTCGTTGTCGCGGGTTTCCGCCAGGGACGCCATCATCTCGATGGTCACATCCTGCACCTCGAGCACCTGGCGCATGCGGCGCTGGACCTCCTGCTCGAGGTAGACGCTCTTGTTGCGCAGGAAATCGGCGGAGGCCTTGAGCTTCAGGTGGGTCCTGATCCGGGCAAGCATCACCGGCGGGCTGATCGGTTTGGTGATGTAGTCCACCGCGCCCAGCTCCAGGCCGTGCTGCTCGTCCTCGATACTGGTGCGGGCGGTGAGAAAGATCACCGGAATGTCGCGCAACTGCAGGTCGGCCTTGAGCTGACGGCAGACTTCATAGCCGTCCATGTCCGGCATCATGATGTCGAGCAGGATCAGGTCGGGCTGCTCCTGGCCGGCGGCGATGCGCAGGGCTGCCTGGCCATCGCTGGCGACCTTGATGCGGTACTCGTGCTTGAGCAGGCTGCTGACCAGGATCAGGTTGTCCGGGGTGTCATCGACTACCAGAATGGTCGGTTTCTTGTCTGCGTCCATCGTCATGCGTTTCTCGACCTGGGGGGTTCGGGTTGCTGCAGTGTCATCAGTGTTTGCAGGGTGGCCAGCGCCTTGCCGAATTCGAAGCGCCGGATCGCACCTTCGAGTTGCGGATAATCGTCCGGGAAGGCGGCGCGCAACAACCCTGACTGCTCGTTGAACCAGCTGGCCGCCTCGGCATCGTCCTCGCTCAGCAAGCCCGCCAGTTTATGGCAGATCTGCGCCAGTTGGACGGGGTCCACCGCTACGCTCTGTCGAACGGGGGTGCTGCCGAGAAACTGCTGCAGCGCGGCGAGTAGTGGGCTCAAGCGGGTTTCCAGTTGTGCCAGGGCCTGCTCGATATCTGCCGCGGGCATGGCGTTGCGGATGGCCATTTCCAGCTCGGCGGCGCGGGCCATCACGGTGTTGGCTCCCACGGTGCCCGCCAGCCCCTTCAGGGTATGCGCCAGGCGTTGTGCGGTCGGCGCATCGCCCCGCGCCAGCGCCTGACGAATGTCGCGGGGCGTGTTCTGCTCGCTGAGCACCAGCCGGCCCAACAGCTCGACATACAGGCCTTGATCACCCAGTACCCGCTGCAGCCCTTCACCGGTTTCCAGTTCGGCGATTACCGGCAGGGCGTTTTCCGCTTGCGGGGCAGGCGGCGGCGTCAGCGTGGGCGCGGCGTCTGGCTGGCGTTTGAACCATTGGCGCAGGGTGGCATAGAGCTGCTCGACTTTGAGCGGTTTGGCCAGGAAACCGTTCATGCCCAGTTCGCGGCAGCGCTGGCGATCCTCAGGCATGGCGCTGGCGCTGATGGCGATGATCGGCAACTGGCCGCGTGGGCCCAGCGCGCGGATGGCCAGGGTCGCGCCGCCGCCGTCGAATACCGGCATCTGCATGTCCATCAGCACCAGGTCGTAGTCCTCCTCGCGGACCCGCTCCACGGCCAGTTGCCCGTTCTCGACGACTTCCACTTGCACGCCGACATGCTGCAGAAGCTTGCTGACCAGGCGCTGATTGACTTCATGATCCTCGGCCAGCAGCACCCGACAGCCGCGCAGGTCGAGGCTCGGCAGCAGTTGTTGCAGGTTGCCCGGGGCGACGCGCAGCGGCACGCTGAGCCAGAAGGTGCTGCCCTTGCCGTAGTGACTGTCAACGCCGACCGAGCCACCCATAAGCTCGGCGAGCTTGCGGGCGATAGCCAGGCCGAGGCCGGTGCCGCCGTATTTGCGCGTGCTCGAGGTGTCGGCTTGATGGAAGGCAGTGAACAGGGCGCCTTGCTGCTGCTCGGTCAGACCGATGCCGGTGTCGCGGACGAAGACGTTGAGGGTGAATGCCGTGCCGCCCGACGGCTGGCCGCGCACGCTGACCTCGATCTCGCCCTGGCTGGTGAACTTGATGGCGTTGTCGAGGTAATGACTGAGGATCTGGCCGATGCGCAGGCTGTCGCCCTCCAGTTGCGCGGGCAGGTCGGGCGCGGCGCTGCAGGTCAGTTTCAGGCCATTGGCCCGTGCCCGGTCGGCGAACTGGACGCGCAATGTCTCGAGCAGCTCCTGCACCGAGAAGCTGGTGCGCTGCAGCGCCAGGGTGCCGTTCTCGAGGCGCGAGAAGTCGAGCACGTCATCGATCAGCGTCAACAGGTGCTCGCTGGCATTCTGGAGTTGGCGCAGGTAATCGTGCTGCTGGGTATCCAGGTTCGTCGTGGTGATGAGGTGGCCCATGCCGATGATGGTGTTCAGCGGTGTGCGTATTTCGTGACTCATGTTGGCCAGGAAGTCCGACTTCGCTTTAGCAGTGTGCTCGGCGAGCGTACGGGCTCGCTGCATCTCGAGCTCCGCCTGCTGGCGCGCGCTGATGTCGCGAACGATGACGCACAGGCTGAAGTCGTGGTCGTCGACTGCCGGCAGCCTGGCGAGTCCTGCCTCGACCAGGAACGCCGAGCCGTCCTTGCGCGCACCATCCAGGTGCGTGAAGACCAATCGCTCCGGGCACGCGATGAGCTGGTTGCGCAGCGCCTTGTAGGGGGATTGTGCGTTGCTCGGCGCCAGACTCGTCAGGGGGCGGCCAGTCAGTTCGCCTGGACCGTAGCCGAACAGGCTTTCGGCCTTGGGGTTGGCCAGCAGGATCACTTCCTGTTCGTCGGCAATCAGGATGCCATCGGGGGCCGATTCGATGATGCTGCGGTACCAGGCCTCGGTCTGGCGTAGGCGCTCCTGTCCGGTGCTCAGTTCGCGGGCCTGGCTTTCCAGCTGCTGTGCCTGCGCCCGGATGGCCAGTCCGGCTTGTCGCGCGCCTTCCAGCGCCTGCGCCAGTTCGGCAATCTCCGAACCGGGGGCGCCTTCGTCGAAGCGGAGGCTGCTGCCATCGACGAACAGGCGGCGGGCCTTGGTGGTCATGGAGGCGATGGGGATGATCAGCTTGCGCCGATAGAACAGCTGCAGAGCGCTCAGCACCGCCAGCACATTGCCGACCAGCAGGGTGAGGGCGAGGGTGTCGACCCGCTGCGCCTGGGTTGTCAGTTGCTCGATGCGCTCCTGTAGACGCGTCTTGATCAGGTGCTGCGCCTGATCGAGGGGCGCCCTGATGCCGCCCTTGGCTTGCGTGTAGTCGACGTCGTAGAGCAATGCCAGAGCGCTCTGGCGGTCGCCATCGCGGGCAGCGACAAAGGCACGCCGCTCGACCTCGAGCAGACTGTCGGAGTTCTGCTTGGCCTGTGCGATCAGGGCCAGCTCCTCGGGAAGCGTGCCCAGCGCGTGCAGCTGTTCCAAGGCTTTTTCGCGGGTACGCAGAATGTCCAGTTCGCTCTGGAAGACCTGCCGGTGGCGCTCGTCACCGGTGGCCGCATAGGCGCGTGCCGCGTGAGTCAGCACGTCGCTGCTGTCGCCGAGCAACCGAGTGGCCGCCAGCGACTCGTCGAGCTGGGCGACTACCTGGTCCCGCTTTTGCAGCAAGTGTGAATGCACCAGGGTGGAGGCGAGGCTGATGAGTGGCAGCGTAGCGATCATCAGGGTGATCAGCTTGCTGCTGGTGTCGATGCGCATGGCGGAACTCCGCGGGGCTGCACGAGCGGTACAGGTGCCGAGGGCGCACCGGTTTGTGGCGTCATTATTTGGCCAATTTTATGTGACGCAGTTTGCATAGTTCAACGACAATCCGCGTTGACCCGCAACAAGGTGGCTGGACCGGCGAAGCGCTCTGGCAGCTTGGCCGAGCGTGGGCCATGCTGCTTGTTAAGGAGAGCAGGGCAGGCGAGGGGGAGAAAGTCCTGCCGATGCCAAGTTCTTCATTGACGGGAATATTCTGCTGATGCGTCAGATAGTTGCCGCTTCATGAGCCGTCATTTCGGCAGGATTGGCGCTTCTGTCCTTTGTCGAGCGCATTTGTTAAGGTCCGCGCTGAATTTGAGGCTCAGTCTTGAGTCTATTTGGTGCTATCGAGGTACTGCGTGATCAACGTGCTCGTTGTGGATGACCATGATCTGGTGCGCACTGGCATTCGCCGGATGCTCGCCGATGTGGCTGGAGTCAGCGTGGTGGGCGAGGCCGCTTCGGGCGAAGAGGCCCTGCTGCGCGTGCGCGAACTGCACCCCGATCTGGTGTTGATGGATGTGAAGATGCCCGGCATCGGTGGCCTCGAGGCGACCCGCAAGATCATTCGCAGCCACTCGGACATCAAGGTCATCGCCGTGACTGCCTGCGACGAGGAACCATTTCCCTCGCGGCTGCTGCAGGCGGGGGCGGCCGGCTACTTGACCAAGGGTGCCGGGCTGGAGGAGATGATCAAGGCGATTCGCCAGGTGTTCGCCGGGCAGCGCTACATCAGCGCGGATATCGCCCAGCAACTGGCGCTCAAGCCGTTCCAGCCGCATGGCGACGTCTCGCCCTTCGATCTGCTCTCCGAGCGCGAGATGCAGATCGCGCTGATGATCGCCGAGTGCCAGAAGGTGCAGAGCATCTCTGACAAGCTGTGTCTGTCGCCGAAGACGGTGAACACCTACCGCTACCGCATTTTCGAAAAGCTCGAGATCACCAGTGATGTCGAGCTGGCCATGATGGCCGTGCGCCATCGCATGGTCGATGTCGTCAGCTGAGATGGGCGCCACGTTCGACAGCAGCGATTTTCTCGCCGGGTGCAGTGCCCGCCCCGGCGTCTATCGCATGTTCGACGCCGACGCCCGGCTGCTCTATGTTGGCAAGGCCAGCAACCTGAAGAAGCGCCTGGCCAGCTACTTTCGCAAGAGCGGGCTGGCGCCGAAGACTGCCGCGCTGGTGGCGCGCATCGCGCAGATCGAGATCACCATCACCGCCAACGAGACCGAGGCGCTGCTACTTGAGCAGACGCTGATCAAGGAATGGCGGCCGCCCTACAACATCCTGCTGCGCGACGATAAATCCTACCCCTACGTGTTGCTCAGCAGCGAGGACGAATATCCGCGCCTGGGGATTCATCGCGGGGCGAAGAAGGCCAAGGGCCGCTATTTCGGCCCCTATCCCAGCGGCCTGGCGATTCGCGAGAGCCTCAGCTTGCTGCAGAAGACCTTCCAGGTGCGCCAGTGCGAGGACAGCTACTTCAAGAATCGCACCCGGCCCTGCCTGCAGTACCAGATCAAGCGCTGCAAGGCTCCCTGCGTCGGACTGGTAAGTCCCGAGGAGTATGCCGAGGACGTGCGCCACTCGGCGATGTTCCTCGAGGGGCGCAGCAACCTGTTGGCCGACGAGCTGAGTGCAGCGATGGAAAAGGCCGCCGCCGAACTGGACTTCGAGCGCGCTGCTCAACTGCGTGACCAGATTGCCTTGCTGCGCCGGGTACAGGACCAGCAGAGCATGGAGGGCGGCAGCGGCGACGTCGACGTGGTGGCGGCCATGGTCAGCCCCGGCGGCGCCTGCGTGCACCTGATCAGCGTGCGCGGCGGACGGGTGCTGGGCAGCAAGAACTTCTTTCCCCAGGTGGCGATCGAGGAGGAGCCTGCCGATGTACTGGCCGCCTTCCTGGCGCAGTACTATCTGGGCAGCAGTGAGCGCGACTTGCCCAACGAGTTGATCGTCAACTGCGTGCACGAGGATTTCCCGACCCTGGCTGCGGCGATTGCCGAGGTGCGAGGCCGCGAGCTGGCCATCAGCCATCGGGTGCGCGGCACCCGTGCGCGCTGGCAGCAGCTGGCGGTGACCAACGCCGAGCAGGCACTGCTCGCCCGCCTGGCCAATCGCCAGCATGTTGCGGCGCGGATGGAGGCGCTCGGCGAGGCGCTGGGCATGGACGAGCCACCGCAGCGCCTGGAGTGCTTCGACATCAGTCACTCCAGCGGCGAGGCCACGGTGGCTTCCTGCGTGGTGTTCGGCCCCGAGGGTCCGCTGAAGTCGGACTACCGGCGCTTCAACATCGAGGGCGTCACTGCCGGTGACGACTATGCCGCCATGCACCAGGCGCTGACCCGGCGCTTCCGCCGCCTCAAGGACGGGGAGGGCAAGATGCCCGACATCCTGCTGGTGGATGGTGGCAAGGGCCAGCTGAACATGGCCCGCGAAGTGCTGCAGGATCTGGCGGTGGGCGATCTGCTCCTGCTCGGCGTGGCCAAGGGGGTGACCCGCAAGCCGGGCCTGGAAACCCTCTACCTCAACGACGCCGAGCACGAGTTCACCCTGCCGGGCGACTCGCCGGCACTGCACCTGATCCAGCAGATCCGTGACGAGGCGCACCGTTTCGCCATCACCGGACATCGCGCGCGGCGCGGCAAGGCACGGCGCACCTCGAGCCTGGAGGAGGTGCCGGGTGTAGGCCCCAAGCGCCGGCGCGACCTGCTCAAGCACTTTGGCGGCCTGCAGGAACTGACGCGGGCCAGCGTCGAGGAAATCGCCAAGGCGCCAGGCATCAGCAAAAAGCTTGCGGAGTCGATTTATACCACTCTGCACAGTGAGTAGAATGTCGCAACCCTTTGAATATAAAGCGTGCCGATGAATATCCCGAATCTGCTGACGATCCTGCGCGTGCTGCTCATCCCGGTGTTCATCGGGCTGTTCTATCTGCCATTCAGTTGGAGCTACTGGGCCGCCAGTGGCGTGTTCGCCCTGGCCAGCGCCACCGACTGGCTGGATGGCTACCTGGCCCGCCGCCTGGGGCAGAGCACCCCGTTTGGCGCCTTCCTCGATCCGGTGGCCGACAAGCTGATGGTCGCCGTGGCGCTGGTGCTGCTGGTGGAAGAGCACGGCAACCTGTGGCTGACCCTGCCGGCGATGATCATCATCGGCCGCGAGATCGTCGTCTCCGCTCTGCGCGAGTGGATGGCCGAGCTGGGCGCCCGCGCCCAGGTGGCGGTATCCCAACTGGGCAAGTGGAAGACGGCCGCGCAGATGCTCTCGCTGGTCATCCTGCTCGGCAACCCGCCGCGGATGGACTTCTGGGTCGGCCTCGGCTTCGCCCTGCTCATCATCGCCGCCGGTCTGACCCTGTGGTCGATGGTGCAGTACCTGCGGGCTGCCTGGCCCCATCTCAGCAGTGGTGCAAACGGGAAATAACTTTTTTGAATCAAAGGGTTGACAGTGGTTCGTGATGATATAGAATGGCGCCCGTCACCACGAAGCGGGAATAGCTCAGTTGGTAGAGCACGACCTTGCCAAGGTCGGGGTCGCGAGTTCGAGTCTCGTTTCCCGCTCCAATTTTCATGATGAATGCTGATGTTTGGGTGTTCATTTGAGGCCGGGTGGCAGAGTGGTCATGCAGCGGATTGCAAATCCGTGTACGCCGGTTCGATTCCGACCTCGGCCTCCACTATAGAAAAGCCCTGTAGGTATCTGACCTACAGGGCTTTTTCTTTTCAGACGCATGGAGCAGAGCAACTTGCGAAGGGTGCAACCGACTGTTTATAGTCCGCCCCCGTTACTGGTCAGCGCAGCGCTACCGCCCGAATGGCGAAATCGGTAGACGCAGGAGACTTAAAATCTCTCGGCCGCAAGGTCATGCCGGTTCGAGTCCGGCTTCGGGCACCATTATTCATGCGGGTTTCAGCGTTGCACTGTCTCCCGCACCTTTTCCGCAATTCCTGATCTTTTCCGCAATTCACTTGGTCGGGCTGACTTTCTTGCCCTTCCGGTCGCGGATGTACTGCTCGGTCATCACGACCGTGGTGTGCCCAAGCTGGTCGCGCGCCTGCATGATGTCGCCGCTGGATTCCGCCTTGTCGGTGCCGGCCTTGGCTCGCAGGTCGCGAAACTGGAAGGCGTCCTTGGGGATGCTTGCCGCCTCGCGGGCCTTGTCGAATCTCCCCCTCAGCATGTGCGCCGTCATCGGTCGCCCTTCCTCCGTCACAATCAGCCGCGTTGCGCGGACCTTGTGACCCGCCTTCCTGGCCATGATCCGCTGGATCAGCTCGGCCAATTCCCCCTCAATCGCAATCCGCCGCTTTGCCTTGGTCTTCGACTGAGTGACGAACAGGAAGCCCTCGCGGATGTCGCGCTCATCCATCCTGAGCGTGTCGCCCACCCGCTGGCCGGTGAGATAGGCCAGGTCCATGGCGTCGCGCAGGCCGGCGCAGGCTTTGTCGTGGACCTTTTTGTAGAGGGCGTCCTCAACGTACACGTCACGGCCGTCCTCCCGATACCCTTTCACCCCTGCGCACGGGTTGGCCAGGGCGGTGTAGCCCATCTCCCTGGCGAAGTTCCACACGCTCGACAGCAACGCCTTTTCGCGGTTGGCCGATACCGGCGCTTCCTTTCGCCAACGCAGGTACTGCTTTACGTGCTGGGGCTGGATTGCATCGAGCGGGGCGGGCGGGTCGTTGAAAAATTCCTTCAGCTTGACCATCTGCTGCCGGTTCTTGTGCTGGCTTGCGGTCGCCTTCCCTGGCACGACCTCGACCATATATCTTTCAGCCACATAGCCGAAGGTGATGACACTTTGCTTGAGGTTGTCGGCCGTGCGGTCGCGCTCGAACTCGGCGTATTTCATGATGGCCAGACCGTAGTCTTTGCCGAGCGGGATCTCCCGCCGTGGTGATCCGCCAGCATCGTAGTAGTAGTAAATGACCTTGCCGCGCTTGCGCTCCCGCAACCGGGCAATGGCGCCCGGCTTGCTTGGCCTTCTGCCCATCTCACCCTGCCTTGCGCGGCTGCCATGCCGGCTTTTCGTGCTTTTCTTGAGTGCCAAGGATGGCGGCGCGCGCGACGCATGGCCAGCCGTTGGCCTTGATCGTGTGGCGGATGCCGTTCTTCACGAGGACACGGACTTGCCCGGCCTTGGTGCCGGCGCCGGTCATCTCGCAGACCTCGCGGTGTGACAGGAACAATGGTTCCATGGGGCAATACTCCTCCGCGCCGCCCGCAGCCGGGCGACGGTAGTGATTCGGTTAGGCGGATTACTTCGAGCGCTGATCGTCAGGCGCGCGCCGGAACTGATTGCAGATCACCACAACATCGCAACCATCGCGACGGTGTACTGGCATCTGCTCGAAAGGAAGCTTGCTGCAGTCGGCCGCGGCCTTCGCGCAGGACATACAGCGGCCTCCCTTGGGGTAGTAGTTCATGGTGCGACCTCCATGGCGGCGTCGATGGCTTCATCCTCGTCGTACTCAGGCCTGGCCGGAGGATAGTTGTCGGCCGTCATCGCCTGGCATAACGCCGCCCTCAGGTTTTCGTGGTAGTTCTCTCCCACGACGCGCTCATGCGGTTCCGCCATGTAGTGGCCGACGATCTCAATGCTGATGCTGCTGTCGCCCGCATCAGCGTTCGGGCTGCTGCTGAACCGCACACCCCAGCAATTCACCTCGATGGCGTCGAGTAGATCCTTGTCCTTGCGCAGCTCCTCGACCTCGGCGCGCAGGTCGTCTTCTCTTACGCCGGCCTCTGAGTACCATTCGGCAAGCCTGAGGTTCTCGGCGCGCAAGGCGTCGCGCTCATCAGCCATGTCGCTTATCCATTCGATGGCCAGGATCAGCGGATCATTCGGGCAGAACCCGCCTTTTGCTACGGCTACCGCGCCGATCTTTGCTGCCAGATCGGAGTATCCCTCCTTCCATCTTGCAGCAACTTCCTCCATCTCCCGGCACCGCTGCGCCTGCTCGATCAGGAACTCCAGCGCCGCATCATCGCGGTCTGCCGTCCACCCCAGCGCGCCGGCGGCGGCCTTGATCCTGCCGCTGCGCTCCATGCTGGCCTGCTGCACGGTTTCGAGGTTGCGGCACCGCTGCTGCAGGGCGTCGAAGTCGGAGGCTGAAACAACCACATCCGGCAGGAATAGCGCTGCAGTGGCCGGCATCGTCATCCCAGGGCGCAGGCTGTACCGCTTCACATCGCTCATTCCGCACCTCCCTTGTACCCATTGGCAATCCGGCCGGCGATGCTCCCTAGCCGCTCGCCCATGCCCCACATGTCATTGTTGTCGCGGCGAGACACGACCATGGCGCGCTGGACGTTGCGGCCCATCAGTATCCAGGCGGCCAAGCGGATCAGCGCGGCCTCGAAGCGGCAGCGGATCATGCCTTACCTCCAGCCAGCAGGGCGCGGTCCAGCCGCTCGATCTCAGCCAGGATCAGGGCGCCGGCGCGTACCAGGTTGCTGCGGGCATCCAATGGCTTCCACCACGACTTATCCCATGGCCAGTAGGCCGGCACGCGCCCGCAACCGATGTCGCGCTCATGCGGGTAGCCGCACGATAGGGCGTAGTAGCCAGCGGCAACTGCCAACTGCCCTCTGGTGGCCATGTCGTCATGCCCTGCATCGAAGCCCTCGGCGTCGACTTGCCGGAGGCGCTCGGCGAGCACGTCCCGGGCGGCCCGGATGCCCGGCTGCTCTACGGGCTTAGTGCTACCGCCGCATACATCGCACGGGCGATCCGTTGGCTGCTCCACGCGGCATGCGCGGCATATCCAGGTCAGCTGATCGGCGGCAGGCGGGGCGGCGTGGCCAGCCAGCGCAGCCCTGTCCCTCCATGCCGCCCACAGCTGACGAGTCCGCATCGCGGCGAGATCTACCAGCCCGCCGCGCTCGCTGACCGCCGTATAGGTTCTCCCGTCCCACTCACCGACGACTGCCCAGCAGTGGCCGCGCATCCATGCCTCGAAAAGCAGTCGCTCGGCTTCGGTAGGCTCTGCTCCCGTCGCTCCCATCTGGTGCGCTGCGTGTTCGGTGATCGCCTCCTGCGCTGCCGGTGCCGGCGTGTCGCGGCCAGGCAGTAGGTCATTGAGCTGCTTCGCCACTCGCTCAACGGTCGGCACATCGAGCAGCGCGGCGATTTGCTGGCTGCTCACGCAGCCGAGCAGCACCTCATAGGCCGCTCGGATGATGCGGGCCTCGCGGATCTTGTCACTCATGGTCTGCGCCCTCTTGGGCGATGGGGGAAGGGGCTGCGGCGTTCTTGTCGTGCAGGCGACTGATGCTGCTGACCAGCACAACCCGGCTTTGCGGTGGGCATTCCCACGCCGTAGTGGCATGCCGTTCCAGTTGCTCATGCGTCACGAACAGGAACCCGTCCGGCACGCCCATCGGCGCAGTCCGCAGCCGCTCCAGCTCCGCGCGCTGCTGGCGGATTTGCGCCTGATCCTGCTCGGCGCGCCGACCTTCGGCCTGGCCGATATCCCAGAACTGCCCGAGCCAATGCCCAGTCGGAGGTGGATTGGCGTTCTGGTAGCCGAGCGCCATGGCGCCGACAATGCAGTCGATCAGATCGCGCTTGTAGGCGTTGTCGCCGTCGATGCTCAGGCCTTTTTTCCTTGCCTCGTCCAGCAACTCATCGTTGATGCTCAGTACGGGTGCGGTGGTCATTCTTTCGATTCCTTGGCGATAGCCGGTCTTTTCCGAGATGCTCAGAGGTCTACGCTGAACTGACCATCAGGCAGTTGCAGGTGGAGGGCAGAGCGATGGCAAAAGGCGGCGGTAGTGCCGGTCATTCCGGCGGTGGAAAGGGCGGCAGTGGTGGCGGTGGACGCGGGCCGTCCAGTCATCCGGGGCCAGGAGGGAACTGGCCGAGTACGACGGGGAATAATTCTGGCAGCGGGCGAGGAAATGCACCGCCAAGCAAGGGCGGGAAAGGCTAGGGCGTCACCACCTTAAACTCGACGACCCAGACCCAGGGGTTGGCGGCCCAGGACGTCGAGCCGTTGACCGATGTCCACAGTTCGCGCCATGCGTCGAATGGATCAATCCAGTTGCTTGGGCCAGGCTCGCTCTCGAAGGCGTGGTAGTAGTACTCCCCATCGCCATGGTGGATGCGGTTGATGCCCTCGGCCAGGTAGCGGCTTTCGAACGTCGTTTCACCCTCGCCGTCCTGCAGGCGCTCGACGCGCACGGCGGTGATCTCCAGCAGGATGCGGGATGCTGCGCGCGGCATGTGGATGCTGGGGCGCCACTTCAAGCCGAAGTCCTTGCGCGTCGAGTCGGCATACGACCCTGACGGGCAATCTGCTGCATAGGCGTAACGCTGCAGCGGGCTGGTCGGCGCGGGGCGGTGCTCCACTCCTGTGCCGCGCAGGTCAGTGAACGTCTCCCGCACCCACAGCCTGTCGCCAAGCTGGCCGTAGGGGCAGCGTCCGTGCTCGGCCAGCGCCTGGGCGCACTCCGCCTCGGTCTCGCCGAACACACAGAACCCGTAACGCGGGTGCCGCTGGCCGATCGCGCTCCAGCGCGGGCCTTCTGCTGGTATGGACTTGTCCTCAGTGGGTATCTGTCCATCCTTCACCGGTCGTCGCGTCACCGTCTTCCGGCCTTCGAGGATCGCGCGGACCATCGGGCCGCTGAACAGGATCGGGCGCTCCCGCGGGGCGGGCTGGTTTTCTGTGGGCATGTGAATACCTCGCCGGGGTGGCGTGATTCGTCGAGTTGGTGGTATTGATGGTGGTCCGACCAGGAGCCCGGCCGTTAACCGAGATGAGTAGATGGATGATTTAGTTAAGGAAGTGATTCCGCTGCTGCAGTATTTGATTCCAGGCTTTTTCTCTGCCTGGATCTTCTACACCCTGACAGCGTTCAAAAGGCCTGATACGTTTGGGCAGATCGTCCAGGCGCTGATATTCACCTTCGTCATCCACGGAGCAGTGGTCGCTGTAAAAAAAGGCATGCTGTGGATTGGCACGTGGGGGTGGGTTCTTGGCGTGTGGGATGCAGCGGCGGAGGCCGCTTGGTCAGCTTTTGTCGCAATCGCGCTTGGCCTGCTGGCGTGTTACCTGGCAAACAACGACGGGCTACATGTTTGGCTGAGGGCTAGGGGAATTACAAAGCAGACCTCCTATCCGTCCGAGTGGTTTAGCGCATTCACTAACTACCAGCGCTTTGTTGTCTTGCACTTGGTAGATGAGCGACGGTTGTATGGCTGGCCATCGGTGTGGCCATCCGAGCCGTCGAGCGGGCAGTTCGTTATTCAGGAGCCAAGTTGGCTTAACGACGATGGCACTGAGATTCCGCTTGCGGCGGACTGCCTCACAATCGATGCATCAAGGGTACAGTGGGTCGAATTCTCAGAGAAAACTTGGTAGGTACACATGTCTAGCAAAGCACCAACCCCCATTCCTTCTCCGGTTATCCGTTCTCCGAATGGGGTTCAGATTAACAATGCAAATCCACCTAGCCCAACCGGTGTTAGACCGCGGGCCCCGGCAGCACCTCCACCTCCCAAGAGGCAATAAAAAAGGTGACAAATGGCGGCTGTGGCGTGTCGCGCACGTTATCCATTCGGCTGTCATCCCATCAGGCCGCCATGGCCTGACGCCCCCTCCACGGATCATTCGCTCGCGCGATCGCAGCCATCGGCGGCGGGCTGACGCTGTTGCCGCACATGTGTACCTGCTCGCTCTTGGTGAACCGCCTCCCATCGTGCCCGTGGGTGATGATGTAGTTCGGCGGGAATCCCTGGGCCTGGTACAGCTCGTGCGGTTGCAGCATGCGCAGGCAGATGTCGACGATCAGGTAAGGGTCTCCGCCGATCCAGACGGTGACCAGTGCAAGACGGTCGCGGGTGGTGATGGTGTCGAGTGGCTGCTCGATTTCTCGGGCGTCGCCGTTCCCGTAATAGTTCACCAGGAAAGCGGCGCAGCGCAGGGCGCCGGCCTCGACCTCCGGTGACAGCGTGCACTCGACCACGCCGAACCGGGCAGCGCCGGCCAGTACTGTCGGAAGCGGCTGCTCCGGGTCGATGCTGCTCACGTTCTGGGCCATGGCCGTCAGGTGAGCGGTGACCAGGGCATGATGCTCGGCGCCGGCCGTCAGGGTTGGCACCGGCTCATTCATACCTCGGCCAGCGGCATTCTTCCTCAGTGTCACCATGTTGGCCGTCACCAGCTGCTGCTGGCTGCCGGTGTTGGTCACAGTGGTCATCGGCTCATCCAGCCCCTTGGAGTGAGTGGTGTTGAACCCTCCGTTGGCTTGGGCGAGGAAGGCGGTGGCCACGCCCATGGCATGCGCTGCCCCGGCAGGGCGCTTGCAGTTCCCGCCGCTGGTGATGGTGGGCAGCGGCTGATTCAACGGCAGGCCGCCCTCGTCGAACCGAAACTTCACCAGGTGCGGCGAGGCGAGCGCGAATGACCCGCCGCGTGGCCATGCCGTCACCGTGTTCAGCGGCTGATCGACCGGCAGCACTGCGTCTCGCGACCAGTTGGCGATCGGCACGATGAATGGCTTGGCCTTTTGCAGCACCTCGCGCTGTATGCCCTTGGCGATCCGGCGCATGGTGGCATCGGCCAGCGGCTTCTTGCGGTCGAAGATGCTCTGGCTGTGGATGCTCCAGTCGATGCACTCGGCGGCGGTGCGGTAGGGCTTCTGGCCCTTGGCCGGGATCGCCGCGTGGGTAGGCTCCGGCCAGGCGATGGGCTCACCGTCTCGGCGAGCCACCAGGAATAACCGCTCCCGGCTGGTCGGCGCGCCGTAGTCGCAGGCGCGGAGCACGCGGTGCTCTACGGTGTAGCCGAGGCCTTCGAGCTGCTGCAGGAAGCGGCGCCAGGTGCTGCCCTTGCGCTTGGGATCTGGCACAAGGAACTGCTCGCCGCGCGGCACTCGCTCGCCCGGGGCGGCCACGGTACCGTCCAGGCGCATGACCCGGCCGGTGTTCTTGCAGCGCTTGGCGATCAGCGGGCCCCACTGACGGATCTGCTTCACGTTCTCCAGGCTGATGATCCGCGGCGTGGCGATGCCGGCCCACTTGATCACCACCCACGACAGGTCGCGGATTTCCTTCTTGCGCGGCTGGCCGCCGGCTGCCTGGCTGTGGTGGGTGCAATCAGGCGAGGCGTGGAACCAGCCAACGCGGCGACCGGCCAGCACCTGGACGGGATCTACCTCCCAGACGTCTGTCTGCAGGTGCAGGGTGCCCGGGTGGTTCGCCTCATGCATGCTGATCGCTGCCGGGTTGTGGTTGACGGCGATGTGCACCGGCCGGCCGAGGCCCATCTCCAGGCCTGTTGACGCGCCACCGCCACCGGCGAACAGGTCGACGTTGATCTCTTCATCCTGCTCAAGCAGTGGCAGGGTGTACTGGGTGCGGAAGTTCATCGGAGCTGATTTCAGGGAGGTCATGCGTGTCGTTCCTTGGCTCATGCGGTGACGGAGACGGTGCGGGGCGCGCTGGCCCGGCTGATGATGCGGAGGGTTCTGCGGTCCCGGCGCGCGGCCGGGGCTGACTTTCCCAGCTCGTCTTCCTGCGGCTTGCGGCGAACGGCGGAGAGGATCAGGGCCGGCACGACCTCGAGGGCCAGTGCGAAGCCGATGCAGAGCAGGGTTGCCAGCTCCAGCGGTAGGCCGGCGGCCTTGGGCGCGGCTGCGCGCAGGGCGGTGAGCTCGATGGATGCGGTATCGAGGCGTTGGCGGGCTTGCTCGCGCTGATCAGCGATGCGGGGGAGGGCGGCGTCCTCCAGCTCCAGAGCGCGGGTGACCATGCCGCGGTTGCGCATGGCTTCCGCCTGGGCACGGATCGATGCGACCTCAGCGGCGAGCTGGGCGGTCAGCTGCAGATCTGCGGCCCGGGCCTGCTCGAGGTCGGCGATGCGTTGCTGCTGCACGGCCTGCTGCTGTGCGCGGCTGCCGATGATGGAACTCATCATCCGGTCGAAGGTGGCCCAGCCGGAGACGCCGGCCAGCACCAGGGCGCAGGCGATCATCATGGCTGCGCAGGCGCGTCGGCCGTCCCCGGCCAGCTGCAGGGCAGTCGGCCAGGCGAGGTATTTGAAGACGTCGAGCAGCACCGCGGCGAGCGCGAACAGCGCCGCGAGCTGGCGATCCTCGATCAGGGCGAACATGGCCAGGCCTACCGATACGACGGTGACGCTGGACAGGCCCAGGGCGATGGCGGTCAGCGCAGCATGGCTGCCGCGGAATGGAGCGGTCATGCCACATCCCTCCACGTAGTGCTGGGTGCCTTCTTTTTGCCGCCCCCTGTCGCAGGTGCTTCTACCTTCACCTTCGCGCGGATCTTGAGGTCACGAGACTTTCCAGCCTTCCGCAGCAATGCGATGTACTGCTCAGCGAACTGCGGGGCATCGAACAAGCTGCTCAGCTGCACGACGCGCGAGCTGAGCATGGTCTTTTCGGCGCGACTCTCGACGGCCGCAAGCCACTGCGAAGGTGTCAGCTCAGTTTTTCCGATGGTGGTCGGTGTTTTCTTCCTAGCTTCCTCTCGAGCGAAGTGCTCGGTCATGCCGAATACAGCGAATGTGCTCATGGTTCCCTCCGGGCAATACAGGTCCATGCCGCAGGCTTGGCCTGCAGCTGGCGGGCAATGTGGTGGTCAGGCGTCGGAGCGGTCGAGCCGCGCGGCCTCGGTGGCGCCTGCTTGGTACAGCCTGCGCGCCACGTTTTCGGATGGCGTGGAATCGTGGCGCGGAACGGCGAGCATCGGCGCTGAGCCGTCTGTTCCGGCGGCGTGGGCTGCGCCGATCAGCGATTCGACGACCAGGCCGATTGGTGCGCCGCCGGCCAGCTCATCGAGCTTGGCGATCAGGCCTGGTCGCACACGGTGCCTGAGAGGTAGCGGCTCCATTTCAGTTGCCGCTGGCAGCAGTTGCACGCTTTCCGCGTTGAGAGCGAGCAGCTGGATCGCCTCGGCCTGCTCCTCGATGCCGTGCCAGGCCATCAGCTCGGCCAGTGCGGCCTTGACGCCTGGGCGCACCCGGTGGCGCAGCTCGACCTCGCCGGCGGCGTCACGCTTGGTTGCCGTTTTGGCCGAGCGTTCGGATTGGGTCTTGGCGGTCATCGGCGCTTCCTCGCTTCGTGGTACCCGGCCAACCATGCACAGCGCTGGCCGAGCTTCCATTCGGGGTAGGGGCAGGGCTCATTGCGCCAGGCCTTGGCGCCCTCTCGGCAGGCTTGGTGGTACTTCATCGCTGGCACCCGCCGTGGGTGGTGGCTGTCCAGCCGGCGCTGGCCTCGTCGAAGGTGATGCCGTAGCTCGAGCACAGCGCCTTGAACTTGGCCGGCTTCAGGCCAGTAGCTTCCCGTGCCTCGCGGCTGCTCTTGCCGATGGCGGCCATGGCCAGTACCCGTCCTGCGAGCAGCTCGATGGCTGACAGCGCGGGCTTGGTTTCGACCTGGTCGGCCAGCTGCGCGAGGGTCGGTTGCTCGGCCTGCTTGCGCTTGCTGCTGGGGATGGTGACACCCAGGGCGGCGGCTATGGTGCGTACGTCCGCACGGGTGAGCTTCAGTGCCAGCGCGATGGCGGCCACGCCGGCGCCCTTGCTCGCCTCCTCGCGCAGCCGGTCACCGTTGGCGTCGATCATGGCCTGGCGGACCTGCCAGTTGGCCTTGTCCAGCGCTTTGCGGCGGTGGATGTGCTGGGTCTGGTCGCCGGTTGGAAGGTGCTTCGGAGCGCCGAGGTGGTTGGCGTCGGTTGTGCGTGGCTCGCCTGGGCCGGGCAGGCGGTGCTCGACTCCTCCCTGGCGGAGGAATGCGGAGCGCTTGGCATCCAGCTCAGCGCGCAGATGGTCGCGTGCCTGGATCTCTGCGGTCAGGTACATGGGGCTGCTCCTTGCCGGGAGTCTGGTAGAGGTCGTGGAAGGCCACCCGCCGGCGGGCGGCGGTGCGGCGGGTCAGTGTTCGGCGCATCAGGCGCCCGCCAGGTAGTGGGCGGGCGCGAATGGGATGTCATCGTCGAAGTCATCCGGCGGCGCGGCCTGTTGGCTGGGCGGCTGGCGTCCGGCGCTTCCGCCGCTGGCGGCCTGGTAGTCCCTGGCGGCGTCCGAGCGGCCATGGGCGGCGGCCTGCTGCTCGTGCCTCGGTGCCTGGCCACTGCCCTTGGTGCCGAGCAGCTGCATCTGCCCGCCGATGTCGACCACGATCTCGGTGGTGTAGCGGTCCTGACCGTCCTGCCCCTGCCACTTGCGGGTCTGCAGGCGGCCTTCGATGTACACCTGGGCGCCTTTCTTCAGGTATTCGCCGGCGATCTCGGCGACCTTGCCGAACAGCACCACGCGGTGCCACTCGGTGCGCTCGACAGGCTGGCCGGTCTGCTTGTCCTTCCAGGTGTCGCTGGTGGCCAGGGTGATGTTGGTCACGGCATTGCCGTTGGGCAGGTAACGGGTTTCGGGGTCGCCCCCGACGTTGCCTACCAGGATGACTTTGTTGACGCCTCGAGCCATGTGGCCCTCCGTGGTGTTTGGTCAGTTGGTGATAGCGCTGGCCATGCCGCTGATGCAGAGCCAGGCTGCGCATGCAGTGGTAGTGGCGATGGCACCGAGCAGTCGACGCCGAGCGATGCGCTGCAGGCGCTGCTGGCGGCGGGTCACGAGAAGATCGCCCAGGTGATGCGGTGGAATAGGGCCAGGCTGGCGGCGAAGGTGGCTGCGATCATCAGGCAGCCGATCAGCTCGCTGCGCGAGGTGGCTCGGGCCTGCTGCTCAGGGTGAATGCGGGTGGCTTGGGGCTTCATCGCATGGACTCCACGAGGGCGAGCATCTGCTCGAGGATGTGTTCGGCGTAGGGGGTGTCGAGCTGGACAGCCATGCGCGACGGCTCGTCCTTGGTGCGGGCGCCGGCGTGGAGCCGGTACCCGGTCACCTCGATCACTCGGCCTGCCGCG
This sequence comes from Pseudomonas linyingensis, assembly GCF_900109175.1. Taxonomy (GTDB): domain Bacteria; phylum Pseudomonadota; class Gammaproteobacteria; order Pseudomonadales; family Pseudomonadaceae; genus Geopseudomonas; species Geopseudomonas linyingensis. The sequence continues at coordinate 25,564 of NZ_FNZE01000011.1, forward strand.
CGGAACTGGGCGCTGGCCTCGAAGCGGCCTGCGACTGATGCCTCGACGGCGGTACTCATGATCTTTCCGGCCAGGCCGGCGATCCGTGACTCGTGCATGGCTGAACTCCTTGTCTGCATGGGTCAGGCGCTCTCTGCTGTGCACCGTTGGCTGCCGGTGCGGTGGAGGATTGAGGCTTCAGAGCGCCTGCCGATGCAGGCAGTGGTTGAGCGGGTGACGGGCGTCACCGTTGGGGAAGGATTGCCGGTTGTGCGACCCACCCGGCTCGGGCCTTTTTCCAGTACTGCGCACTCCTGCGGGAGTGGTGTGCCGGCGCGCAGTTCGACGGCGTGGTGATGCGTGAGCCGCATCGGGGAGTGATCTGCTGACACCTGCCGGCCGACCAGTAGCGCCGTGGGCGACTCCTGTCGCGCGGCTTGCCCCGGCTCCTGCCTTCCGCTCGCTTTCCGCGCTGCCGGGTTCCGATTCAGATCACTCTCCGATCCGGCCCTCTCGGGTGATCGGCATCCGCTACAGCCCGCGCCGGATGAGTCGCGTGTGAGGCCCCGTGAAGGCCCGGCTGCCCGATTTTTCTGTCATCAGCACCTTCGAGGGTTCCGGAAGATGCTGATGCGCTCGACTGCTGCGCATCGGGTTGAGCGCACCGCCCTGTGTAGCCGGCTGCTCGGCTGGCCCGCAGGGCGGGAACTGGTGATCAGGCGCTGGCCTTGGTGATCGCTGCGCGAGCCATGGCTGCTGTTGATCCGCACCCCCAGCGAAGCAGCACGTACTCGGCCGTCTCCAGCGCCTCGCGCAGCTCGCTGTGGTCGCCCTGCATGGCTGCGACCACCCGTCCGCCGGCCAGCTGCTGGCCCAGGTGAACGCCCTCAGCGCGGTCCTCGATGACGACAGTGATGCGGGTCATGCCGCCACCTCGTCCTTCTCCTTCTGGATGCGCTGGTAGATCTCCTCGCGGTGAACCGCGACTTCCTTCGGCGCCGTTACACCGATGCGCACCTGGTTGCCCTTGACGCCCAGGACGGTGACGGTGATGTCGTCGCCGACGTTGATGGTTTCGCCTACGCGGCGGGTGAGGATGAGCATTGCGACCTCCTTGGTCGTTGGTGGTATCCCGAAGCGCCCGGGTGACCAGGCGCTTGAGGATGCCTACCGGCGCAGCAGCAGGACCGCCAGCAGCAGGCCGACGATGACCAGGTCGGCGCACATCGAGAGCAGGCGACTGGTGGAGTCGACCAGCACCACGCCGGCGGCAAGCCCGAAGGCTGCCCAGCGGCGAGCGCGATCAGTGAAGGCGGAGACCATCGGTCAGGCCTCGATGCCGAAGTCTTTCACTCGCAGGCCGAGGGCCTGGCCGACCTCGGCAAGCACCTTCAGCTCTTCTGGGCTGATGCTGCCGTCGCCCTCGGCTACGGTAAGCATGTTGACGAACACCTCCTCGGCATCCAGCGGGTTGTTCTTGATGTCCGAGATCTCGCGCATGATGTTCATGCGGCCAAGGCGGAAGCCGGCCTGCAGCTGCTCGGTGAACAGGTTCACCTGGTTGGTGATCTCGGCGCCGAAGTGCTCGAGGTTCTTGTTGGCGCGAATCTGCAGGTCGACCTGGGCCGATTCGTTCTTGCTGATCTCGCCGTCCGCAGCAGCGACCAGCAGGCAGCCGCCGACGATGGCTTGCATCAGGTCGCGGTTTTCCAGTTTCTTGACTGCGCGCTTGGCGCCGAACAGCTTCTTGCCGATACCGAACATGGGGTGTCCTCGTGGGGTTGGTGTGTGCTTCCGGCATGGCCCTCGGCGAAGGCCATTCCGTGAAGCGCCCGGCGAACCGGGCACCTGTCAGTCGCAGGACGACGAACTGCTCGAACTGCTCGAACTACTCGATGAGTCACTGCTGCTCCCGTTGCTATCGCTCGACGAGTAGCCGCCGCTGTCACTGCTGGCCCAACTGCTGCGGTGGATGTCGTCGCAGCGCCTGGCTGGCTCCGGTTCGCTGACGTAGGCGACCTGGTTGATCGGGTGGAGCGGGCTGTGGATGCCCGCCGGGTTCAGCGGGTTGAGCGGGCAACTGGCGTCGTCAGGCCGGCTGGTACTGCGCGCGGTTGGCGCGCTGCTGGCTGCGGCGTTCTTGCGGCGGCGAGCGATGGCCGCCTTGATCTTCTTGAACATGGCCTGTCTCCAGTGGATTTCCCCTGCTGCTGCCCGATGGCCTGGGCAGCAACGGGAAATCGTCTGGCTCGCCGGGTACAGCGTCCGGCGCCGTGTTGCCAGGGCCCCGAACACTCGGGCCTGCCGGCTGAACCGGTGACAGATCGTCACCAGTTGAATTCGTGTGCTTCGCGGGTCTTGCTGGGCGCTGTTTCTGGCCACCTGCGCCTGGGCCTGCTTTCGCATCTCGGGGAGCCTGAGACTCCGACAGATCACCGCGCCCTGCTGGCCGTGATCACTCCTTTGTGCGGTTCTCCATGCTGCGAACCCGGGGTGAGGCTTCCCCTGTACCGGTCTTGGCTTGCTCCGCAGGTGCCGGCTCGCTGGCTGCGGGTGGTGGAGCTAAAGAGCCGCCCTTTTCAGGGCTGCCGCGGCGGTGTGCGGCGTTGAAGCAAAACTACAACGTAAAATTGTAGCTTGCAAGCCTAAATTGTAATTTCCTGCAATGAAAAGTTGTAGGTGGTTGCATTCACCTACGGAGGGGTAGCCGGGTAGGCCATGCGCTTGCTGCCGATAAGTGTCGCAATGCACTGTATGTACATACAGCAAAAGGAGAGGCGCCGATGGCCAAGCAAAAACCCGCAAAACAGCAACAACGCCGTGAACTGACCGACCTGGAGCGGCTTGGGCTGCGGATCTCGTCGATGATCAACGCGCCCAAGGCGCAGCTGGAGCGCCGGGCGGTCATTCACCGGCTGGACACGGACACCGACGAGGCGTGGGATGGGGTGATGGAGCTGCTGCGGGAGACCGACGGTTTGGAGATGACCGTCATCGAGGAGGGAGTGGTCGAGCTGCGCTGGCACCAGCAGTCGGATGATGACCGCTATGTGGGGGATGGGGAGATCGAGGTGGTAGAGGAGGGCGTCGAGTAGGGAGACAGAAAAAAAGCCCCGCTCGGTGGCGGGGCAAATAGGAGCAGACTCTCAGTCCATGCAGATTAGTGGTTGGGCTGTGAAGGTTTCGTGATGACTTTTACTGCCCGCCATTCGCGAGCCTGTGGACTCGGCTCAGGGTCTGGTGCGCTCTGGCGAACTCCCCCTGGACATAGGCCGATGCCATGACAAATCTGGCTGCTCTCTTCGAGATGCGCAGCAAGCGTCGTGCACCCCTAGGTTCCTGGATCGTGTCCCGCCCTGACTCCAGTCCATCCAGAATGGCCTGGCAGCGGTTGAGAGTGCAGGTGATGTGTTCGGTGATCATGAGATTCTTCCAACAGTGCTAGCCGAAAGTGGCGAGCGGAAGCATGGCGTCACGACGGCCAGAGCTGGGCAGATAAAGAAAGCCGCACGGCGGCGGGCTGTGCCGGTGATCGGCGGACAAGGGCGCAGGTGCTCGCCTGGCAGTTAGCGTCTGCTATCATTTTTTGATAGCATTTGCGGTATGAAGAGCAGACACCGAAAGACCCTCGAAGCCATTTTTCGCACGCCAACCAGTGCGGCCCTGGTGTTCGCGGACATCGAGGCGCTGGTCATTCACCTGGGTGGCGAGGTGCTGGAGCGCGAAGGGTCGCGAGTCAAGCTCGTGCTGCAGGGTGTGCAGTGGCGTTGCCACCGGCCGCACCCCGGGAAGGAAGCCAAGAAGTACCAAGTCGAAGAGGCCCGCGAGTTCCTGCGGCGGGCGGGAGTTGAACCATGAACAGCATGACCTACAAGGGCTATACGGCTCGCATCGAGTTCGACGAGCGTGACGACATATTCGTGGGGCGGGTTCTGGGGGTGCGCGACATCATCAGCTTCCACGCCGACTCGGTGGCTGAGCTACGCACCGAGTTTGCGGTTGCCGTTGACGACTACCTGGCCGACTGTGCCGAGCAAGGAGTCAGCCCGGAGAAGCCGGCATCCGGGAAGGTGATGTTGCGTATTCGGCCGGAAGTACACGCAGCGGCCACTATCGCTGCGCAAGCCGCCGGCAAGAGCCTGAACCAGTGGGCTGAAGAGGCATTCGAGCGCGCGGCGCACGCCTGAAGCAGAAACAAAAAGCCCCGCACGGTGGCGGGGCAAATAGGGGGTGGAGACTCTCAGTCCTTGGAGGTTAGGGCAGCGAGCGTGAAGATTTCGTCGTGCGGACGTCGATGCCGCGTGAAATTCAGCGCTGGCTCTGCAGCAGGTCCGCTGCCCACGCGGTCTCGAACTGCTTGCGAGCCCTGTTCTCCGCTGCGTCGCAGACGGCGACCCGCTTACCTGACTCAGGGTAGATGCAGGAGGAGGGCGGCTGGTAGAAGCGCTCCCAGGCTTGCTGTTTCCCCCGCGCAGCCGCTGCGAGTTCGGCTTGCCTGAGTCGCGCAGCCACCTGCTGTCGAGTGCGCTCCTCGGGACTGATCGTGAGTTGGGGCTGTGGTGCAGCGATCTGCTGCCGTGCCTGCTGTTGCAGCTGGATCTTCTGGACAGCGGCCTGCGAGCGTTCGATCTGGCGCTGGGCCATGTTCTCGATGGTGGCAACGCGCACCTGGACCAAGTAGACACCCGAGACCGAGTTGATGACGCCCCGAAACCAAGCAACAGGGGGGGGGCTGCCGCGTCGCGCCGCATGAGCTTTCGAGTGGCAAGTAATTCACTTGTTCGCCGTCAGTAGATGTTTTTATGCGCGCAGTAATTTAATATTTATCTTGCTCTGGTGTGGTGGTTCGTGAGGCTGAGATTTCGTATTTAATTTTCTTCCTTCGAAAGTTTAGTGATTTATATTTTTATTTGGTTTTTCCCATTTGATTTTGTATATATGCAATCTTGCGTAAAGCTCGAAATTGGTGTATAATTTTTTTTATTAATTATTGTTCTTTGATGATATTTTTGCTTGGAGTCTGAAGGGATATGGAGCGCAAGGAGATTTTTGAGCCTATTAAGACGGCGCACGCTGTTGCTGAGGTGATATTTTTCTTTGAGTTTTCTGAGCTTTTAATATCTAGTCGCAAGAAAATGGATGATCTTAAGGCGGGGATGGTGGACCTGCTCCCTGATGCAAAAGAGCAAAAGAGCGTTCAGATTAGCCTTGGCGATGATGAGGCTGCAAGTGTTCAGCACAGTGCGGATGCGATCCAGTTTTCTAAACAATCCCCTGCCGGTGAGCTTCAGTGGCTTGCTAGGGTTGTAGGTCCAACCTTAAGCGTGCATTGCGTCGATTACTCGCGCTGGGCTCCGGTTAAGACTCAGTTTTTAGCTATTCTTGAGTGCGCTCTTAACTCATTGGGTATTAAGGATGGGTTTTCTGGTGTTGGCCTGAAAGTAATAGATAGGTTCAGGTATAACGAAAGCGCAGGGGCGTATGACCTGGCTAGGCTCGTCGATCCTGAATCTAAATATGTGAGTAGGCACGTCTTTGACTCCGGGCATAGGTGGCATTTCTATTCCGGCTGGTACGAGCGTGATGCAGTTGATTTGGAAGGCGTAGAGGTGCTTAGTCAACTAAATCTAGACTCTTCGTTTGTCGCTATTTCCGATGGGGTGCTACAGAACTTTGTTACTTTTGATCATACCCTGGCTCTTAAGAACGTGGAGATGGGTAATGGGGTCTTGGTTGCACTTGAGGGTGGTTCTTCGGCTGTCGATGTGATTTCTAAAGTTTTTGATAATCTTCACGAGGTAAATAAGTCGATCATTCGTGATGTGCTGTCTAAGGAAGTTGCTGATCGGATGAACCTGAAGCGACAGGAGGCTTGAAATGGATTTTATTCCCGTAAAGTCAGTTAGCCTTGGTGGAGATTGTAGGCCTACTCTGAGTAGCGGAATGGCTTTGTTTTCTGCATCTGCGCATGCCGAAATGCCACCCCCGGTATTGCGCGCGCGATATGAATCTGCTCGATATGCTAGTGTGGATGAGATTGCAAGCAGTCAGTCTGCTTATATTGATCACATCGTGCATGGGATTGAAAGTAATACTCGGCTTAAGACTCCTGGGGCTATCACTATTCCGGCTGCAAACACTCCTAATGCCTTGGTGCAGGTCATGGCTAAGGTTAGAGCATACGCCTCTTTGGAAGATGGGTGGGATGGGTACGGGGGTGTTAAAATAGAATCATCTACCCGGAATGATGCTGAGCTGTTTGCGGCTTTTCATGCGGCTGATATTGAACGTGTGATGCCAAAGGTTAGCCCTGCGGGTGACGGTGAAATTAACTTCAGCTGGAGCACCGGTCGAGGTGTAATAGATCTCGGATTTTATGGGGATGGTAGTTATTCTTACTATGCTGTGACGGAAGATGGTAGGGAGTTTTTTTCGGATGAAGAGGCTCTCTCAAAAGCTCTCCCTGAAGAAGTCGCAAAAATTATAGCGTAGTTTGGTAGCTTAGAAATGGAATTCCATTATATTTGTGATTCCGAGCGAATTGTTCGGACAACTTTCAGTCCTGAGCACTTTGATGGGGTTGAGTTTTCCAATGCAGCTATAAGCTTGGATGACCTGTCGTCTCGAGGTGTTAGTGTGGATCGAGAGGGGATCACGCCGCTTTCAGCGTTAGATAAAAGAATCGAAGCTCAAGTAGCTAAGAATCCGGACGCAAGACAGAGCGTGGTCTATTCTGTTCTGCTTGTGGGAGCTGTTCGAGCGATTCAGGGCCAAGAGGCATCTCAGGCGCTTGAGGTTAAGGCCGATCCCATTAAAGAAGAAAACGAAGGGCATGCCCTGATCCTGAGTGCAAAGCCGCGAGGCAAGGCTGAGTTAAGGGCGTTAAGGCTAAGGCTGATCGGCATGATGAAGGCTGGACTGCACTCTAAAGGGACCCTGCAATTTAAAGCCTAATAATTGTTTCGCCTTAAGTGTGCGAACTTTATGGATTGAATTGGCTTTATTGTAGATTGGCTTATATTGCCTAATCGGGCGCATATTTCCTGATAGCTGTCTCGGGGGTGCGCGTGATAGCGGTCTTCTGGCCAGTCTCGCGGCCAATGGAGCGTATAGCCGTCAGGGACTCGTTCTACTTCGCAACGCACCGCGCCAAGACCGCCTGCATCTCGTACACGTCGGCGCCGCGGCTGAACTTCTTGATGATCGGCTCAGCGATGCCGGACACCCAGATCTTCAGATCGGCGTCGAGATCGAAGTGGCCGGCTGTCTCAACGGAGAAGTTGGTGATCGAGCGGTAGGGGACTGAGCGGTACTCAGTTTTCCGGCCGGTGAGCCCTTGCTTGTCGACCAGCAGCAGGCGCCGGTCGGTCATCACGATCAGGTCGCGCACGAGCTTGTAGCCACGCAGCACCTGCTCTCCTTCTCCGAGGAGCTTACCCAGCTCATCCCTGACGTCTGCTTCGCTGATCGGACTCGCATTGCCGAGTAGCCCTCCAAGAATGGCCATCTCTTTTTCCTCGTGTTATTGGCAAGGTGACTCGCACTGCATGCCGTCGTTGTCCATGTGGTACTGCTCGTTGCTACCTGCCACCAGCTCCTCCCGCAGCACCAGCAGCTCGCGCGGCGCCGCGATGGCAAGACGCACGTGGTTGTTGTTCTTGATGCTGGCGACCTCTATCTCGATTCCGTCCGCGATGAGCCGGCGCAGTGCCTCCTCCTGGTCTGCGCTGGGATCGATGGTCAGGTGGATTTTCTCGCCGACGCGGCGACCGAGGATGAGGGGCATGGTTCGCTTCCTTGCGATCAGTGACTCGTTATTGGCTGCAGAGCTCGAGCTTGGCGTTGTCCCGCTCCACGAGCTCCTTTCGGCGCACCTTTACTTCCAGTGGTGCGCGGATGTCGAGGAAAACCTGTGTGGCGGCAATGTGGGCCACGCCGATCTCGATCCCCTCCTCGAGGATCCAGCGTAGAGCCTCCTGCGGATCAACTGCGGGGTCGATGGAGAGGATTATCTTCTGGCCGGTACGGCGAGTCAGTTGGAGTGCCATGGTTTGCTTCCTTGCGTTGAGGGTTGTTCTTACCGACGGGGCAACTCGCAGGGCCCGCCGTCGCTGTCGATGTCGAGTCCGCCGTTGGAACACGACTCCAAGTTGTTGCGGGCATTATCGCGCCACACCAGCTCTTCCCTCTGCACTCGCACTTCTCGCGGCGCCTTGATGCCCAGGCGAAACTGCTTGCGCAAGAAATCGCTTTTAGTGACACAGATCTCGATGCCCTCCTCGAGGATCCGTTGCAGCGCAACTTGTGGGTCGACCGAGGGGTCAATGGTGAGGATGAGCTTCTGGCCGACACGGCGGCTGAGTACCAGAGAACCTTGAGCCATGATGTTGCCCCTTCACGGTCATCTAGATGTTTGTCTGCAGAGACTCTCGCACGGCACGCCGTCGTTGTCTTGGTCGAGACGGCTGTTGCCGCACTGCTCCAGTTGGTGTTTCGCTTCAGAGCAGCTGCTCATCTGGCCGCAGGTCTTGCGTGTGGAGCAGCTGTAGCTGGTGCCGCCGGCGCTGCCACCGAATGCACTACCGGAAGACGCCCCGGCCACGCGCTGCGTGTTGCCCGAGCAGCTGCTCAGATCGACTTTGCCAACAAAGGGGTTACCCCAGCCCATGGCGCAGGCTGTTGCCTGGTTGCGCCACTTCTCCCACTCGCTGACCGGGTACTGACGATTCCAGGCTTCATAGGTGCGACGGTCCTGGTTGGAGAGCCGCAGCTTGTAGCGGTCGGCCATGTAGAGGTAGATCCGGGCGGAAGCGCCTCGAGCATGCTCGGGTGGCATGGCGGTCTTGGCCTTGAAGTCCACCACCATAGGGCAGGCGCCGTACTGGGTCGGCTTGCCGGTGACCATGCCCAGGGCGAAGTTGCTGCGGTCTTCGTTCACCTCGCCGATGCTCGGCACCAGGTTGTGCAGGTCGGCTTCGGCCGCGGCGAACACCGGGTCGTTGTCAGTGCAGTTGTCACGCCCGCCGGCTTGCCAGCATTGGCGCTGGTGGCCGATCACCCAGGCGGGAACCACGTGCTCCCACTCGATGCGCCCAGCGCGGTTGGCGTTCTTCCGGGGCTGATACCCGCAGCTCGCCAGGTCGACTCGGTTCCCCTTGTACTCGCAGCCGCAGTAGAACGTGGTTTCGCGGCCAGCATAGAGCTTCCACGCCACCTTCTTGGCTTCGTTGAAGGTGCGCGGGGCCTCGATGCCTTGGAGGGCGAAGACGGCTGGCGAGAGGAGAGCGAACAGCAGAGATGCTGCGATGAAGCTGAAGCGCATGGTGCTTCCTTGCGTGTTGAATTGGCCCCGCGCAGCGGCGGGGCCTGCATGTCACGGCTGCTCGTATCCGCGGACCGTGGTTTTCAGCTGCTCAGCGAGTCCGAAGATGTCGTCAATAGTATCAATTGGGTGTCGCGTCTCAGTCTTGCTGGCATCGAAAACCCCAATGTACTTCTGGGCACGATTGAAGTGGAGGCGACAGATCGGCTTTCGGTTGTTGTCATCGAGTAGCACACCGAAGTAGCTCTGTGTGTCGCGCGCAGCTACGCGCCTCACGTCGACCTCTGCGCGAACGATGGCGCGCACGACGTTGAACGCATCCAGCTCCTCCTGAGAGGTTACGATCTTGTCCTTGCCATCGTTGTCCTCCTGATCCCCCTCATCGCTATCTGAGGTATTCATGCTTGCAGGCTGAGGAGGGGAGCTGACACCGATGATTGCAGACTTCAGGCGATCATTGGCCTGGTCGTTCAAGAACTGCCGCATGGCTTTGAGCGTGAGGGCTGCAAACTGCTCCCGAACGCGCTGAGTGATCACCCCGTCATACACTCGGGTGGTTAAGAGGCGCACGAAGTCGTCGTCCGGTGCGCTGAACTGGGATGCTAGGACGCGCTTGAGCTGGCTGACGTACTTCAGTTCGCCAGCCGCATTGATTATCGACTCGACATCAAATGCAGGCTTGGTGAGCTTTTTCAGCTCCGGGACGGCGTGGTCGTCGATATCCAGCAGGTCGAGCACCAAGAATGGCTTGTCGTCCATCTTGTTCGGCGCGTCGAGATCGGTGAAAAACTGGTAGATCTGGCCATTAGTGAGGATGGCTATGCGTGCGCTGGTGACGCCAAAGTAGCGGTAGAGCTGGGATGCGTGATTGAGATTCAGAGTGTCGCCGAGCTTCTTGCACTCAATGAGGATCTGGACGGCGCCGTCCTTACAGATGGCGTAGTCGACCTTCTCCCCTTTCTTGGTTCCAACGTCTGCGGTGAACTCGGGCACCACCTCGGTTGGATCGAACACGTCGTAGCCGAGCACAGCCTGAATGAACGGCATGATGAATGCCGTCTTGGTTGCCTCTTCCGTCTGGATCACCGCCGTTTGCTGCTTGATCTTGGCGGCTAGGGTAGCCAGTTTGTCTTCAAATTCCATGTAGCGCGCTCCGTTGCAGCGAGGTTCCGTCACCTCAAGACTTTCTGGTGCTTCATGCCCGCGATCTGGCATGGAGGCGATCACCTGGCCAGCCTCAGGCTGTCGCAGGCGCTAGAGCTTCTTCCCGTTCCACACGAAGAGCACCCTGGCGTGAATAGTCACATCGCCGATCGGCACGGTGCGGTCTTTGTGCTTCTGGTTGTCGGAGATCAGCTCGAAATTGTCTGCGTCTGCCATCTGCAGGCGCTTGATGTACAGCATGTCGTTCCAGGTCAGGACGTAGATCCCGTCGCCGGCGAACTCGTTGACACCGCGGTCGACGATGACCGGGTCCTTGTCGTTGATCGTCCCCTCCATCGACTGGCCCCAGCCGGTGATGATCGAGAGGTTTGCGGGGGAGGTGAACTCCAGGCCCAGCTTCTCCAGCTGGGGGCCGCTGACCACGACATTACGGACGAACTCGGCATACTCGGCAGGCATCTGGCCGTGCCCCATGGAGGCGCGCACGTCGTACTGGGGGATCAGGATGTCGCCTTCGACGACTCTGGCCGATAGATTGAAGTTGCCGGTGAGCACGTTTCCACTGTGTTTGGCTGGTGCCTGCTCGGCCTCTTCCTGGGCGGCCACGATGAGTCGCGCGCGAGCCTCCTGAGAGAGTGCCTTGCCGGCCTTTGTGGCCAGCATGGTGCGTACCAGTTCGGCTGCAGAGGATGCCGTTCCGGTCCCATCGGGCTCCGCGACAGAGCGTTCTGTTGGTTGGGAGGCCTCACGCGGCCCGCGGCTTCCTTCGAGAAGCGACGACATCGAGACGCCCAGCGCCATTGCGATCTCGCTCATCCGCTTGGGACGAGGAGTGTTTCTGTCGGACTCCCAGGCCTGAACTGACTGCGGGCTTACCCCTAGCAGCCTCCCCAGTTCGGATTGGTTCATCCTTTTCTTTTCGCGTGCCGCAGCTATGCGGGATCCGATCGTTTCCATGACGGCAACGATACAACTAGCTGTTGTAGCAAGCACTGCAATTCTCCCTTGTAAATTCGCTCGCCGGACTGTAACTTTGGGTTGTAATTCACCTGTCGAGGCGACAATGAAAGCAAACGCCGCCGAGCGTGCAGCTGCAGCCGCAGGAAGCCAGTCGGCTCTGGCGCGGAAACTTGGCTGCTCCCCTCAAGCCGTTCAGCGCATGTGCGCCACGGGGCGCGTGCCCGCTGAGCGAGTTCTCCGGATCGAGGCAGCAACCGGAGGAAAGGTCACTCGTCATGAGCTTCGGCCAGACCTCTACCCGGCTGAGTCGGCCACATAACAAACCAACGCTGTTGCTGAGCGGGAGGGCAGAGATTTCGCCCCGGATTTCAGTTTTGGTCGGCTGCTGCATGGGGTTCATCCCTGACTGCTGATCCAGTGATGACAGATTCGCCCAGGGACGACCAGGGCGCTACGCGAAAGGAAAGAGGAGTTCGCGAGATGGAAGTTTTTGAGAAGGCACTTCACGACGAAGTGATCGCCAAGGGCGGTACCGAGCTCGCCAAGAGCATGGGAGTCAACCGCACCCGCCTGCTGGACTGCGCCAATCCCAACCGAGAAGACCACCGCATGAACCTGCAGATGTTCGGGCAGATTCTGGCGCACCTCGACTACGCCGCAAAACGCCGCGTGCTCTGCGCGTTGGTTGGAGAGTTCGGCTTTGACCTGGTGGACAAGGATGCGGCCAAGGCGATGACCCTGACTGCAGCGCTGGTTGGTGTCGGGAAGGAGGTTGCCGAGCTGACCCTGGCGATCCATGAGGCCATGGCAGACAACCACGTCAACCAAACCGAGAAGTCGATCATCGGCCGCGCTGTCAGCGAGGTACGGGGCAGCCTGGATGTGGTCGAGCAGTCGGTGAAGCGCGCCTGACAGCGAGCAATAAAAAACCCGCCGGCCAGGGCGGGTTCTTCAACGGCGCGCAAGGCGCCAAGTGCAGATGATTCGAGAGGAAGTGTAGATGACTCCCACTGCAATGAACAACCGCCCGCGCCACGATTTGAGCATTGCCGAAAACGTGGCGCGCAACGTGACGATGAGCAGCCGCGAAATTGCGGAGCTTACCGGGAAGGAGCACAAGAACGTCATCCGCGACATCCGCGCCATGCGTGGTGAGCTGGAGAAAGATGGCTCAGATCTGAGCCATGAAATCCGCGAGGAGATCGATGGCCGCGGCTATGTCGCCTGCATCCACCTGCCCCGCGAGATGACCGAGCTGCTGCTGACCGGATACAGCGTTCCGCTGCGCCTGAAGGTGATCCGTCGACTGAACGAGCTTGAGGCTCAGCAGGCGCCCTGCGTCCCGCAGACCCTCTCTGAAGCCTTGCGCCTCGCCGCCGACCAGGCCGAGAAGATCGAGCAGCAGCAGGCTGCGCTGGCCATCGCCGCACCGAAGGCGGCCTTCGTCGACCAGTACGTCGAGAGCACCGGCTCGATGAGCTTCCGCCAGGCCGCGAAGCTGCTGAAGGCCAACGAGCGCCAATTCCGCCAACTGCTGCTAGACAAGGGGGTGATGTACTACCTGGGCGGAACCCTGACCCCGTACCAGCACCACATCGACGCCGGGCGCTTCCATGTGAAGACCGGCACCAACGAGCATAACCAGCACGCTTACACGCAGGCCCGCTTCACGCCGAAGGGGCTGCAGTGGGTGGCGGGGCTGTGGGCGTCGTACCAGATGGAGCGTGCAGCATGAGCTTCGCTGCGCTCGACTGGGCCTGGAAGGTCCGCACTGGCAACGCTGGCCGAAAGGCTGTGCTGATGGCGCTGGCGCAGTTCGCTGACGAGGATGGCGTTTGCTACCCAGGCCAGGAGACGCTGGCCACGCACACCGAGCTGTCGGCCCGTAGCGTGCGCGACCACCTGGCGCAGCTGGAGGCTGACGGTCTGCTGGTGCGTACTGAGCGCCGTTGGGCGGATTCAAAGAAGCGCCGGACTGACCTGTATCAGCTGCAGATTGGTCACTTTCCTGAGCCGAAGACCAACCGGAAAAAATCGCCGGTAGGTGGAAACGGCCAACCGGAAGATTCTTCCGGTGGCTCTGCGCCGGCGGCACCCTGCGCTCCTGCTGGGGTTGATGCGTGCGCCACTGAGGATTCGTCCAGCGGCGAACAGCATACCAACCGGAAAATTTCGCCGGTAGCACCAACCGGCAAATCCTGCACAAACCAACCGGCAGATTTCGCCGGTTATGAATCTTCAGACAAGAACCGTAAGGGCTCCTCCTGGGATGCGCGCAGCCGCCGCTTCCCGATGTTCGAGGAGTGGGAGCCGGACGAGGTGACTCTGCGCCTGCACCTGGTGACCGCTGGCGTTGCCCTTGCCGAGCTGACCCCGGAGGTCGTGGCCGAGTTCGTCGCCCATTGGGCCACCCAGTCCCTCGACGACACTCATGCCGGCTGGTGCAAGCGCCTGGTCGTCAACTTGAAAAAACACAAAGCCCGCCAGCTGGCCGGACAAGGAGTTCCCTATGCAAACCGCCAAGCCAATGTCCGCTCTGCTGCCGTCGGCATCCCGCTCGCTGAGAACCTCACCGACGCTGGATGGTCGGCCGGCATCGACGTCCTGTGATCGTGCCGAGCTGGAGCGCCGCGTGAATCTCGTGTTCTCGACCCTGCAGATCGATACCGGTCTGGCCGCGGCCTTCCGCTTCGAGTTCCCGGCCGATCAACCGGAGAAGCTGCGGGCGGCGAAGCGCGGCTGGTTCCGCCCGGAGCTGGACAAGGTTCCCGCAGCGCTGTTCGAGGCCGGCCTGCGCCGGATCGGTTCCGAGTGGCAGGCGGGCCGGCAATTCAAGTCCATGCCGAGCATCGGCGACTTCCTGGAGCTGTGCCAGCCGAGTGCTGAGGCTCTGGGCCTGCCGTCTGCTGCTGCGGCCTACCGCGAGGCCTGCGCGAATGCCCACCCGGCAGCCGGGCAGCGCTGGAGCCACCCAGCCGTGCACCACGCGGCCTGCGAGACGGGGTTCAGCGAGCTGCGCAACCTGCCGGAAGCCAAGAGCCGCGCGCTGTTCGACAGGGCCTATGCGGTGACCGTGCGCATGCTGCTGGCCGGCGAGCCGCTGCGGGAGATCCCGAAGGCGCTGCCGGCGAGCGTGAGCGTATCGACGCCGGAGGTTGGTCGCTCGACCCTGGCGGCGTTGCGGGCGCGGGTGCGCGGGGTGGTCGTATGACTCCAGCGAAGATCGCCGGTCTGCTTCAGGGCCAGACCAGCATGGCCCGCAAGCTGTTCGAGTTCGTCCCCATTGCTGAGGAGTGGACCGAGTTCCAGATCGCCAACGAGATGCGCCGCGTCACCGGCAGCGCGCCGGATTTGAAGGTGACGCGCGGCTGCCTGCGCGACCTGGCCGACTCGGGCCTGATTCGCCGCCGCAACGACCAGTTCCACCGCGCCCAGGCGCAGGAAAAGACCAAGCAGAAGGAAGCCGAAATGCCCGCCGCAAAAGCCGTTACTACTCTGCAGCTCAAACCGACCCACCCCAAGGGCGAGAAGCCTGCTGACAGCCCCATTGAGATCCTTGGCGACATCGCAGGTTCCATCGTGGCGCTGGGCAAGAGCATGGCCGAGCAGCTCCAGCAGCTGGCCAGCCGAGTGGAGGAGGCGGCTATCCATATCGAGCAGGGACAGGAGGCCAATGCAGCGAACTTGCAGAAGCTGAAGCAGTTGCAGTCGCTGTTGCGCAGCCTGGGTGATGACGCGGCATGAAGCAGACCAAGCTGACCAAGGCAGCCCGCGATCGGGAGTGCCAGGTACGTCTGCCGGGCATCTGCAACGGAAACCCGGAGACCGTTGTGCTGGCCCACTACCGCATGGCCGGCATCAGCGGCACCGGCATGAAGCCGCACGACCTGCTCGGCGCCTGGGCCTGTTCGGCATGCCACGACGAAATCGACCGGCGCACCCGCCACATTCCGATGGAGGACGCTCGGTTGTACCACCTTGAGGGGATGGTGCGGACCTTGAACACCCTGATCGCTGAAGGAGCCGTGAAGGCATGAGCGAGCAGGAGCGAATGGCGGTGCTGTGGGCGCTTGCCCGCGATACCGAGGAACAGCTGAAGGCCTTGAGGGGGTTGGAGTGAAGCAGTTTGCAGTGGGGACTATCCGCCGGCGCGCGCCGGTGGACTACGAGGGCAACGAGCAGGCGGCATTGTTCAACTGGATGCGGCTTCGTCACCCGCTGGCATGGCGACTGGCGTACCACGTCCCGAACGGTGGGCACCGGCACAAGGCAGTCGCGGCGAAGCTGAAGGCTCAGGGGGTGAAAGCTGGGGTTCCGGACATCACGCTCGCGCTGCCACGGGGCGGGCACCATGGGCTCTACATCGAGTTCAAGGCGACGCCGCCGCATGACGCCGAGGTGGCGGTGAGCCAGAAAGAGTGGATCGGGGCGTTGGTGGAGCAGGGCTACAAGGCGGTGATCTGCAGGGGGATGAAGGAGGCGATGGCGGTGATCGATGACTACCTGGCTCAGCCAGTGACGGAGGTGGTGCGTGGCTGATCTGCAGGAGATGACGGTTGCCGGGCTGGAGAAGCGGAAGGCAAAGCTGCTCGAGCAGCACCAGGTGGAGCGCAAGCGTGAGCAGCGGGCGCGCGGGGTGGTGGTGATCAAGGGGACCGGTCACCGGCCGTCGAAGGTGCGCATCAACCCGGGGCGTCGCGATCGGGTGGCGCTGGAGAAGGCTGGCGAGGCGATGCGCGAGATCACGCGGCAGCTGCGGGCGCTGGAGGTCGAGCTGGATCGGAGGGCGCGCAGTGAAGCGCCGGCACGGGCCTGATCTGCAGAAGCAGACGCGGCCTCTGGCGCCTTGCGGGGAGTGCCAGGGGCGCGGGGTGGTGAAGGGGCTGTTCTATGAGATGTCTTGCGATGGGTGCCACGGCTCGGGGTTCGTGGATGCGGTAACGGGTGAGCGGTTGGAGGTGGAGGAGCTGGTGCTGCAGCTGGGGAGGGCGCTCAGGCTGGAGCGGCAGAAGGCGGCGACCAGGCCGGTACAAGGCGGCGCCGAGCGGGACTATCAGGGTGATAACGGGCGGCATGGGCTGCGCGGGCATTGGACCGGGGATTGAGGAGTGGTGGGGATGATTTACAGCAGCACGTTGAGCGCGGTGGTATCGGCCCTGGCGGCGGAGTGCATCGATAACACGAGCAAGCAGAAGTGGCAGCAGCTGTATCAGTCCGGAGAGCTGCGACCGTGCGGTCAGACGGTGTCGCCAGAGGATCGCATGACGGCCGACTGCTGGGTGTTCGCCCGGTTGCATCACGGGCTGAAGCCGCGCCACTGGCATGCGCTGGTGGCGAAGTTCAGCACGCACAAGGGGCGGAAGGTCGAGGCGATCGGGAAGTTGGTGCCGCTGGTGGCCACACCGGCTGGTCCGCTGTTTCTCTACAAGGCCGTCACCACCTGGGCTATCCCGGCGCTGAAGGGCGCAGACGGTAAGCGCAGTACCAAGGATTTGCTCATCCTGCCGGCCCCGTTCTACGACATGAACACCTGGGAGAGCGAAGGCCGCCCGGAGCAGACTCGCCGCCGCTGGAGGCTCGGTATCCACAAGGTGCTCAACGAGATGGTCGGCGAGGCGCTGGTGGAGGCGGAAACGATCCTTTGCTCGGAGGGAGTGTTGGTGGGGGAGGCGGCCTGATCGAGCTGGCTAGGGATGGCCAGCCACATCCAGATTTCTGAGACCCCGCCAGCGAGCGGGGTGTTTCGTTTCTGCCGCCTAGAACCGATCGCCCGATCGGTGGGCGGCCGCTCATGCCTCTACCTGGCTTCGCCCTATTCGTAGATGGGCAATACCTCTACCTGGCAGTGGGGCAAATGATGACAGCCGGATGACGCACATCACCAGCAGTACGACTGTATCCGCGGACTGGATGCACGGCCCATGGATCGTGGCTTTGCGGGGTCTGCAACAGCAGGGCAGGCCTAAATTCTTGCCTGGGCAAAAAGACACTCGCGAACAGGTCGAGGATAGTTCGTGCACAGTCAGGCAACAGGACTTACTCCCTGTAGGGCTTTGAGCTGGCAGGTCCTGACGCCAGGATTCACAGCAACCAACAACGCAGTCTAGCGTCGCTCCCGAACGGCAGGTGTTCGCTCATCCGCCGACCAGGCTGCGCTCCAACTCGATGTACGAGCGAGGCATACAAGATGAACGACAACGTGGTCCCGTTCCGCTACCAGGGCCAACCAGTGCGCTTTAACACCGATGGCTGGATCAACGCCACAGATGCGGCCGGGCAGTTCGGCAAGCGCGTCGACCACTGGTTGGCGAACACCGAAACCCGGCAGTACATCGACGCCCTAGCCGTGGCGATAAATGCCCGGGATTCCGGGGAATTGATCAGGGCTCGCCGCGGACGTGGAGGCGGCACCTGGCTGCATCCCAAGCTGGCTGTCGCCTTCGCCCGCTGGCTTTCGCCCAGGTTCGCTGTCTGGGCCGACCTGCAGATCGACGCGCTGATCCACGGCGACGTGCCGGCGCTGCATCATTTAGACCGCGCCTGCAAGGCCCTGTCCGCCGGGCAGGAGGTGGCCAGCATCAGCGGGCAGCAGCTGGCTCAGTGGCGCTGGCGAAAGCCTGGGCTGGTGCACGAAGTCGAGCACTGGCGCGAGCAGTTGCAGCTGCCCCTTGGCTTGGACGCCGCACCAGCAAACACAAAGCCCCGCGCGGGGCGGGGCGTTGCCGATAAGAGGGCGATGCAATGAAAGTGATTACGAGATGGTGTATTCCTTCCAAGGAATCTGCGAAGGGTGAAGTGCTGCAAGGAGTTTGGCCAAGTCAGTTCGACCGTGATACCGGAAAGTACCTCGGGAGTCCTGTGACGCCAGAACAAGCGGCAGTCCTGGAAAATAGCCTTGCAACGATCCGCGAGCCTTATCGGCTTCTAAGTTCGAGCTCGTGACGTGATGCTTGACGACCGCAACGGCAAAGATAACCCCTTGCTCCTTGATGACTGCGCCCTGGATTTTCATCGCTGCTGACCTCCTTGGTCACTGTGCGCCGTTTGGCGCCGATCCCGTCCCTGGCCCACCCAGGGCGGGGTTACTCCTTTGGTACCTGGGCTAGCGAAGTCGACGGCCGCGACTTGTAATTTTTGCCCTCGACTTCAATATGGCGTCGACCCTGCTCGAGCTGAGGAGCCATGCCAGCTCGAAACTGAGCATCGGAATACCAAAGCCGAATCCCCAGAGTGCGAGCAACGCGTGGTTTGCAGCTGCTGGTTTAGGTGCAAGCAGTAAACCGACTGCGTAGAGCATGGCTCCAACCAAGAACAAAACGAGAAAGGCATAGCTCCGTGCTATCTCCCTGTTGATCCTCATGCTGTCGAAGCGGATTGCCCTGATTCGCTGCAGATGCGCTTTTTCCCTGGCACGTGCCCATCCGCGAACGCTGCTCCAAGTGGTGTTGAGGACCGCTGGGAAATGACGGTGTACCAAGCGGTAAAGCCAGCTCATTAGATAGCTGACAACCGCACCAATTGCTGCGGTTATCCACGTGTCCAGGGACAGAACGGTTTCTAGCATGGCCGCTCCTTGGCGGGGATAGGAATCTACTCAGCCTTGGCGAAGCGCTTGACCATGTAGTCGAGCGCTTCCAGCTCGCTCGGGGTGACGATTTTCTGCGTAGCGATGATGGTGCGGCTGGCTGCCAGCAGCTTGCGCTTGTTCACCTCGTCGCGGAGCTTGTTGATCCGCCCGACGGCGATCTTGAAGCTGTGCAGGCTCGGCACGGGCGTGTAGCCCAGCAGGTCGTCTACCTGTTCTTGGGTGATCCGCAGATCATGGGTGAATACCTTGCAGGCAGCGGTGATGACCTTGCGCTCGGGTGCCCGCAGTTGCCCGTCGGCCTTGGCGACGTACAACAGGATGTCCAGTATCGGGAACTCCGGGTCTGTCAGACGGGCCAGGGAGTAGCGGCTCGACTTGAGATAGATGTCCCGCAGATAGGCGTGAGGTGCATCGACCACAAGGCCGGTTGCCGTATCGGTGCATTCGATGATTTTGTCGAAGCGAAATGTGCGCTGCTGTCCGCGCAGGTGGCACATGCCGGACAGCCCTGATGGGTTGTACCCCGTAACGGAGATAGCGCGCTCCGTAGTTTCGCCTAAGCCGTCATGGTAGCGAATGCGCAGCGTGGCAATGGTGTCCGGAGAGCCTTGAAGGGTGGCGCCAGGGGTGCTTGGCAGCTGGGTGTGCTTCTGCGGGATGGCTGGCTCATCTTCGACACGTTTGGATTCTGGGAAGAATTCTTCCGCGAGGATCTGCACTCCGCCGAACTTCATCCGCGAGGCCACGGCTGCAGCGATTTTGCTTGAAACAATCCGCGCATCGACGTGTGAGCGCGCCACGAACAGATAGCCGAAACGCAGGAGCGCCTTGTTCCGCTTGCCACCCAGCAGCTCGGAGATGCGGTACATAGCGTTGTGCGAGCCGACTACACACGGGCCAGTCACCTCGACATAGCGGCCTGCCATATCCAGTGGTGTCGCGGGATTGTCGAAGATCGCCGCGTACATATCCCCGAACAGCTCCTCTGGCAATTGCACCAGCTCGAACGCATCCGGCAGTGCCGCGAAGAACTGCAGCAGGCCGCGCTCTACATCATCCGACCAGCCGCCCTCGGCGGTCGCCTTGGCCAGCGCCTGGCGTAGCTGCCGGAAAGGGTACAGCGCGCAGATCCGCGGTTGCTGGTCGAGCCAGGCGGCGAGGGCAGCCGCGCGCGGCTGGTCGATATACCCACCTTCGATAGCTTGCTCAAAGACAGGGACGATCAGCTCATCCAGTGGGTGGTAGTAGTCGCTGTAGTCATGGATTGGCGGTTCGTTGAGGCGCACCTCATCCTGCTTGCGGTCGAATTCGTAGGTCATGGCCGCTCCTTGGCTACTGGGGTTATTCCTTTTCGGCCTTCAGCTTTTCACTGATCTCTTCCACCACAGCGAGTTGCTTGCGCAGCGCATCGGTTGCCTTGATGAGCTGGAGTGGCAGTGAGCTTTCAAGATCTTCTCCAGACAGTGCTTCGCGTCGAATCCTGGTCGTTATTCGCGGCTCTGACGTGTCGGCAAAGCTGGCCTCCAGGCGAGCAAGAATCTCAGCAGTCGCTGATCGCTTGTTTGCTTGGGCAGCCTCCATGACTCGATCGCGTAACTCATGCGGGATGCGGAGGTTGAACTGAGGGTCTGTCCTGCTCATTCAGCGGGTTCCGATAAACGGAACCAGAGCATGCATCACCGTGCTATTGACAGCAATGCATCACGGTTCTACATTGCGCGCCGTGTATGACGGTGGTGCATTGGAGGCGAGATGAGCAGGAAAGACCCGCAGATCAACATGAGGATTCCTGCTTCGCTCAGGGACTACCTGGCGGAGCAGGCAAAGGCGAACCATCGCAGCCAGACGGCCGAGGTGGTTTACAGGCTGGAGCAGTCGAGGGTTCAGGATGAGCAGGGAAGGCAGGCAGGCGCCTGAAATGAAGAAGCCCCGGCGTGGATCAGACGCCAGGGCTTCGATGAACGTCAAATCGGAGAGGAAATGAACGTCATGAGCAAGAATATCACAGCGGCAGCCCAAGTCATTCCGTTCCGCAAGGCCGAACTCCTGCTGATCGATCACGTCGGCGAGCCGTTCGTGCCGATGAAGCCGGTGGTGGAGGGTATGGGGCTGGCATGGTCTGGGCAGCATGAGAAGCTGTCGTCGGGCCGCTTTCAGGCAACCATCAAGGAAATCGTGATAGTTGCCGGCGACAGCAAGCAGCGCGCCATGACCTGCCTGCCGCTGCGTAAGCTCACCGGCTGGCTGATGTCGATCAGCCCGAACAAGGTCAAGCCGGAGCTGCGCGACGG
This sequence comes from Pseudomonas linyingensis, assembly GCF_900109175.1. Lineage (GTDB taxonomy): Bacteria > Pseudomonadota > Gammaproteobacteria > Pseudomonadales > Pseudomonadaceae > Geopseudomonas > Geopseudomonas linyingensis. Next base: position 46,868 of record NZ_FNZE01000011.1, read on the forward strand.
CATCATCGCTTACCAGAACGAGTGCGACGACGTGCTCTGGTCCTACTGGAATGAGGGTAGGGCGGTTCGCAACGACGACCGCACCATCGATACCGTGCTCAATACCACCATCGGCACCGATGGCTTCCGCTGCCTGGCGGCTGTGGTGGAAGGCAAGGCCCGCGTCCTGCCGGCGCCGGTGCGCCGCCAGGCTAAGGCCAAGCTGTGGGCGCAGGTCCATGCAGCCTTCAGCGTGCGCCGTGCCGAGGACATCCCGGCTGCCCAACTCGACGCGGCCCGCAACTTCGTCGCCGCCTACGCCCTGGAAGGGGAGTGGCTGCCGAAGGTGAAGGAGGAAGAGTTCGTGCTCGGCTTCTACGAAGCCCAGGAGGTCTGCCACTTGGTCCATCACGCCATCTGGTGCGTCTACCGCTGGGATAGCAGCATCGCTGCCGGCGTGAAGGCTATGAACTATCCGGTCTGGCTCGACGCCTTCGAGCACTTCCAGGAGGCGAGACGCTCCGCTCGCAGGATTGAGCACATGATGCCCCAGATTCTCGACCACTTCCGCGGGAAGCATGGCGGCCTGCTGCCGGAGGATTGTGCTGCTCGCTGTGTTGCTGCATAGAGCTCGATCACTATCCTGAATCCAGCCTGGTGAGAGGCCCGGCACACACATCGATCACGCTGGTTCAGGAAGGGCTTGCAAACCAGTGAGCGCATGAGCGATCATTTGTCCATCCTGCCGATCTTGCGCGTTAAGGATCGGCGATGACTTCGGGGAGTAAACGGTTCGATTCCGGCAGCTATGTCGGCTACCCAAATGGCAGTGCTGTTCGTCTCGGCGGTCTTGATGACCGCGCTTCCAATGACTCCAGATCTGCTGACCGCAACGGCTCAATTTGCGAACGAGGGTAGTTTGATGATGAAAGAAATTGGTGTGATTCTGCTTCAACCGGTAACTTCGACCATTTCCGCCATCTGGTGTAGCTGCATCGCTGCTGGTGCAGTGCCCCGCTCCATCTGAGGCTTGAGCCTCATCAACAGCCCCGGTGCTGAGTGATCAGCCCGGGGCTTTTTCGTGGATCCACGAAAATGATCTTCGCCTAAACGTGGCGCAACACACCAAAGAGCCTCGCCATCGTGCGGGGCTTTGTCGTTTCTGGAGCATTCGATGAGCAATCAGCACCGCATCCTTGTCGGTCATCAGGTCAACCCGGCCAATGACACCCTGACCGTCGCCGTCCTCGACAGGCCAGGCAGAGGTGGCGCCTGCCACGCATACCAGGTCTCTGGCGCCAACATGGCCCGCCACCCTTTCATGCGCCAGGCCGTGCGCGAGTTTGCGGGCTCTGACCTATCGGACGCCCAGGTCGACGCCGCCTTTGCGCAGGCCTCCGACGGCGACACTTCCTCGCTGATCCTGTTCCAGGATGGCCCCATCGCCGAGGCCGGCGTGAACGGCGTCACCCATGAGGTGCTGCTGGCGATTCTGATCGACCGCCTGGAGGGCTTCCAGGCTGGCCCCTATGCCTGCGAGGCCAACTCAAAGGCGCTGGAGCACATCAAGTACGCCCAGCAGCGCCTCCTTGAGCGCACCCGTCAGCGTATGGCGCGCGGCATGGAAGGAACGCACAAGGTCTAGCGCACCAGTTCGGCCCCTCCGCACCTTTGCTCCCCGGCGGGCGCGTGTAGCGGGCCACCTATCACTGCCCGCAGGGCTATCGAGATGAAGACCATGCCCGAGAAAGACCCTGCGCTTTTGGCGGCTGCGCTGATCATGCTGCGCGACCACGGCTTCGCCGGCCTGCTGGCTTTTGTGCTGTCCTGGCTGCGAATTCGCTTCGACGCCAAGGAGACCGACCCGGCCCGCCAGCTGATAGAGGCCAGCCTCGGCGGCGTGCTCGCGTTCGTTATCGGCCTGGCCTGCGAGAAGCTGGGCCTGTCAGGCGGCTGGAGCTACGTCGCGGCGGGCTTCGTCGGGACGATGGGCGTCAACCAGGTGCGCAGCCTCGCCGGCAAGTGGGCGCAGCGCAAGGTGGATGGCTGATGAACGGCCAGCTCACAGGGCGCGTTGGCTTTCGGCGCGGATTGTTCGGTCGTCTGGTTCCGCAGGTCGGGGTCTTACGGGGCGGGTACTCGCCGATCCCGCCGCGGCCTGGCGTTGAGTACAAGCCCCAGGCGCGAGCAGTGTGGTGAGACGCTGTCGCCGCTGACGTCTTGGCGCTCGATTGAGATGATCGGGCGTATGACGCACCTGCTGCCGACGCGCAGTCCACTGCAAGATTGGCGCGCACGCCCTGATGCAGACGTTTCAATCTCTGTGATTCAATAGCCCAGGTTTCCGCACTCCCTTCGACGTCTGAGGTGGCGCGGACTGTGCTTGGAGTTTATACAGGGACTTTTCATGAAATTTTCGGCTTTTACAGACCAGCAGCTATCAAGTGTTTCTTCAATGCAGCGAGCAGCGCAGCAGATTAAAATTACTGCCGTTGAGGTAATGCGCTGTATTCAGATGGAGCTTGATCGCTACCCGAAGGATGAACAGTCTGGGATATTGAGTGCGCTGGGTGATGACAGAGTATCTCTTAAGATCTCCACGCCCTTCGGTGAGGGACGCTGCCGGCTGGAGTTGATCTCTGACGGACATGAGGTTTGTGGTCGGTATGTGGTTGAGAAAGCTTATCTGAGCGAGGCCGATGCTACTGTCTGGAAGGCCGTGTGGGCGTTGCGAGTCTCAAGGAGAGAGGAAGTAATGCTCGGCGATGATGGATGTTGGCAGGACATGTATGAGGCGGCTGATTTGTTGCGTAGAGCAGCGGCATCAATTATTTATGCAATTGCGGAAAGCACAGCCGCCTGAAATTGATACCAATAACCCCGCTTCGGCGGGGTTTTTTATTGTTGCGTCATGACTGGTTTTTGGGCTGCGATTGGAGAGGGGCCGAGCCTGTGAAGATCCAGATCAAGGGCCTTGAGCGCCTCCGCCAGTCGCTCGACCTGGACGAACTGCTGGCCAAGGACTTCGGGCCGCGTGCGGTAGTGGATGCGATCAACCACACGGCGTTCGCTGTGCGTAAGGTGCTGCAGTCGGAGATGACCGAGGTGTTCGACCGGCCGACGCCCTGGACGCTGAAGAGCCTGCAGGTGAAGCAGGCCAAGGTCGGCAGCGGCAAGACGGTCGAGGATGCGGCGATCTACGTCAGCGACTACGCGGCGTCGAAGGACAACGCGCCAGAGGCGTGGTTGAAGTCTGAGGTATATGGCGGCCCGCGCAGATCCAAGCGGCTCGAGGAGGCGCTCAGGTATTACGGGATTCTGCCGCCTGGGCATATGGTCATGCCTGGCAAGGGGGCGCGCCTCGATGCCTACGGCAACTTCAGCAAGGGGCATATGTCGCAGCTGCTCTCCGGTCTTGGTGCCGCAGAGATGAAGGCTGGTCTGACAGCCAACGCCAGTGAGAACAAGCGATCGCTGGTCAAGGGTAACGCCAAGGCGTTCTTCGTGATCCGCCGCGGCAAGACGGCCATCGGCATCGCCGAGCGGCGCGGCAAGACGATGGAGCTCGTGCTGGTGTTCATCCGCAAGACGGATTACACGCAGCGCTTCCGGTTCCACGAGATCGTCGAGAAGATCGCCAACCGCTACCTGCTGCTCAACCTCGACGAGGCCATCGTCAAGGCGATTGGGTGAGATATGCACCAATGCGGTGCGTTTTTGGGTGCCGAAAGACTCGAAAAAGTCTGCGGGTCCTCCCAGGGGGGTAGGGGCCTGAGGGTGATTGGAGCCTCGCGTCTTCCCTATGTATGAACTTTTTCCGGGGGTTGGTTGTTGTTTTGTCGAATCGTTGGAGGCCGCGCCGTGCGGGACTTTCGCCTTTCTAATACATCAACTTGCTCCCCTTTTCGCGACCAGTCGCCCCAGCGAGGTAGCCAGGCCACCTGAATCCGAGGCAGACCATGGACAAACAGCCCCACTGGCTCAACAAGAGCGACATGGCGGCCAGCCTCGGCATCAGCGTGCAGGCCTTCGACAAGTGGGGGGTGAAGCCGGTCGCGCGCATCGGTCGGGAGGCCTTGTTCGACGCGCGCTCGGTGGTCGACAACCGCCTCGCCCAGGCCGCCAAGAAGTACACGCCTGCTGGCGCGGACGGCGAGGGCATAGATCCGCTCGCCGAGCAGAAGCTCACGCAGGAGCGGCTGCGCCTGACAGCGGCCATGGCCGACTCCCAAGAGCTGAAGAACGAGGTCAAGCGCGCGCGCCTGGTTCCGGTCGAATTCGCCGTGTTCGCCCTGTCGCGCATGGCCGCGCAAGTTGGCTCGCTGCTCGACACCATCCCTCTGAAGCTGCGGCGCAAGCACCCAGACCTCGATGTTCGCCACATCGAATCGCTGCAGCGCGAGATCGCTGTTACCCGTAACGCCGCCGCAGAACTGGGCGACCTACTGCCGGGCCTGCTCGATGAGTACCTCGAAAACCTGGATGAATGAACTTCGCCGGGCGGTCTCGCTCGGCCTGCAGGCCCTGTACAAGGAACCGCCGCTGACGGCTGTCGAATGGGCCGACAAGCACTTCTACCTGTCGAGCGAATCGAGCTACCAGGAAGGCAGGTGGGAGACCGCCCCGTTCCAGCGGGCCATCCTCAACGCCATGGGCAACGACCTGATCAGGGTCGTCAACGTCCTCAAGTCCGCGCGAATGGGCTACACCAAGCTGCTCTGCGCGAACATCGGCTACAAGCTCCAGCACAAGAAGCGCAATGTGCTCAGCTGGCTGCCGACCGATGGCGACGCCGAAGGCTTCATGAAGCGGCACATCGAGACCTTCATCCGCGACGTGCCCGTACTGCTGGCACTCGCGCCCTGGCACGGCAAGAAACACCGCGACAGCACCCTCGAAGCCAAATGCTTCGCCAACCGCAAGATGTACTGGTGCCTTGGCGGCAAGGCCGCGAGGAACTACCGCGAGAAGTCGCCCGACGAAGTCATCTATGACGAGCTGAGTAAGTTTGACGCCGACATTGAGGGCGAGGGCTCGCCGACCTTCCTAGGCGACAAACGACTCGAAGGCGCGACCTTCCAGAAATCGATCCGCGGCTCGACGCTCGGCGTGGCCGGCGAGTGCCAGATCAGCAAGGCCGCCGAAGAATCGCCGCACCTGCTGCGCTACCACATTCCGTGCCCGAACTGCGGCGGCGAGCAAACCCTCCGGTGGGGCGGCAAGGACTGCGCGTTCGGCATCAAGTACGAAACCAATGCCCTCGGCGAAGCGGACAAGGCCTGGTACCTGTGCGAGCACGCCGCCTGCGTCATCGAGAACTACCAGGCCGTCGAGGCGGCGAAAGAAGGCCGCTGGATCTGCGAGCGCACTGGCATCTGGACCCGCGACGGTATGGAGTGGTTCGGCGCCGATCGCGAGCCGATCGCCACCCCACGCAGCCTCAGCTTCCACATCTGGACTGCCTACAGCCCGTTCACCACCTGGCTCGCCATCGTCGACGAGTGGCTCAAGGTCAAGGGCGACCGCGAGCGCCTGATCACCTTCACCAACACCACCCTCGGCGAAGTGTGGGCGGAGGACCAGGGCGAAAAACTCGACTGGGAAGTCCTCCACGGACGCCGCGAAATCTGGCCGGGCGAAGTACCCGGCCGCGCCGTCGTGCTGATGGGCGGCATCGACACCCAGGACGACCGCTACGAAGGCCGCGTCTGGGCATTCGGCGCTGGCGAAGAGGCCTGGCTGGTCCGCCGCTTCATCCTCACCGGCGACCCGGCCAGCGAGGAACTGCGCCGCAAGGTTGGCATCGAGATCCGCCGCCAGTTCACCCGCATCGACGGCGAGGTCATGGCCGTCACCCGCTGGTGCTGGGACGCCGGCGGCCACTACGCCGACGAAGTTCACGCCGAGAGCCGCCGCCACGGCGTGCACTGGGTCATCCCCATCTTCGGGGCCAGCACCTATGGAAAGCCCATCGCCCGGTTCCCGCGCAAACGGGACAAGCAACAGCGCACATACAAGACCGAAGTCGGCACCGACAACGCCAAGGAACTGATCCTCAGCCGCCTCAAACAGCCGGTCGATCACGGCAAGAGCAACGCCTGGGAGCCGCAGCCCGGCGTCATCCACCTGCCGGCCAACAACGACATATGCGACGAGACCGAACTCAAGCAGCTCACCGCCGAAAGCAAGGTGCCCAAGATCGTCAAGGGCCAGCGGGTCTACCGCTGGGACGCCAAGGGCCGCCGCAACGAAGCGCTCGACTGCCTGGTGTACGCCACCGCCGCCCTGCGCATCAGCCAGCAGCGCTTCGGCCTCGACCTCGAAGCCCTGGCCTGCGCCGAAGCTCGGCCGGTCGCCGGCGAAGTGCTGGACAAGGTCAAGGCGCTCAAGCCCCTGCGCAAGAAGGAACAGCCCGCGCCGAAACCCCAGGCGCCCGCCCCAGAAGCCCCGCCGGCCTATCCCAGCTGGCTCAAGATCGGAAACGACCCATGGCTATGACCCAAGCCGAAAGCATGGTCCAGAAGTACATCGAGGCCGAAGTCGCCGTGCTCGAAGGGCGCAGCGTCAGCTTCTCCGGCCGCACCCTGACCATGGAAAACCTCAGCGAGATCCGCACCGGCCGCCTGCAGTGGGAACGGCGCGTCGCCGCCGAACAGGCCCGCGCCCGCGGCCAGAGCGGCGGCCACAGCCTGGCGGAGTTCCAATGAACCTCATCGACCGACTGCTCGCGCCAATCGCGCCCGGTATCGTGGTGCGCCGGCTCGCCGCCCAGCAGGCCATCAAGGCCTATGAAGCGGCCAAGCCCAGCCGTACCCACAAGGGCAAGGGCCAGACCCGCAGCGCCGACCTGTCCCTGCAGCACGACGCCAGGTCCCTGCGCGCCCAGTGCCGCAAGCTCGACGAAGACCACGACATCGTCACTGGCCTGTTCGACAGGCTGGAGGAGCGCGTGGTCGGTGGTGCCGGAATCGGCATAGAGCCGCTGCCGCTGACCTACGCCGGCGAGGTTCACACCGAGTTCGCCGCCGCGATCAAGGCCGCCTGGTCCGAATGGTCCCTGCGCCCCGAGTGCTCTGCCGAGCTGACCCGCCCGCAGATGGAACGGCTGATCTGTCGCACCTGGCTGCGCGACGGCGAGGCCCTGGCCCAGAAGCTGCGCGGCAAGATCCCCAACTACCAGCACCCCGGCGCGATCCCCTTCTCGCTGGAGCTGCTGGAACCCGACTACCTGCCCTGGGAGTACAACGACGAAGGCCGCGGCATCGTCCAGGGCATCGAGCGCGACGCCTGGCGGCGCAAGCGCGCCTACCACCTGCTCAAGCAGCACCCGGGAGGCCTCGGCGGCTATGCCCTCAGCCTGCAGACCAAACGGGTCGAGGCCGACAGCATCATCCACATCGCCTACCGCAAGCGCATCGGCCAGAACCGCGGCGTGCCGCTGCTGCATGCCGCGCTTATCCGCCTCGCCGACCTAAAGGACTACGAAGAAAGCGAACGCGTCGCTGCCCGCATCAGCGCAGCCCTGGCCATGTACATCAAGAAGGGCGACCCCGAGCAGTACGTCAGGCCGCAGGACGGCCAAGCGCCGGTGCGCCGCAGCTTCCCCATCGCTCCGGGCATGGTCTTCGACGACCTGCTGCCCGGCGAAGAGATCGGCACCATCGCCAGCAACCGGCCGAGCACCGTGCTCGAGGGCTTCCGCAACGGCCAGTTGCGCGCGATCGCCGCTTCCGGGCGCAGCGCCTACTCGACGGTGGCCCGCAGCTACGACGGCACCTACAGCGCCCAGCGGCAGGAACTGGTCGAGGCCCAGCTTGGTTACGACCTGCTGCAGCACGAGTTCATCGACTACTGGTGTCGGCCGGTGTACCGCGAGTGGCTGGCCATGGCCATGCTCAGCGGCGCCCTCAAGGTGCCCGCCGACGTCGACCCGAGCACTGTCTACGCCGCGGTCTACCAGGGGCCGGTCATGCCCTGGATCAACCCGCAGCACGAAGCCAACGCATGGGAGCTGCTGGTCAAGGCCGGCTTCGCCGACGAGGCCGAGGTCGCCCGCGCCCGCGGACGCAACCCGCAGGAACTCAAGAAGTCCCGCGAGGCCGAGATCAAGACCAATCGTGAAAAGGGGCTGGTGTTCAGCTCCGACGCCTCCCACGACGGCAAGGCCAAGGATGGCCTGTCCCCGGTCGAGGCGGTGCAAAAGGCCTACCTCGGCGTCGGCAAGATGATCACCGCCGACGAGGCCCGCGAGCTGGTCAACCAGGTCGGCGGCAACCTGCCCATCCCGGGTCCGGACTTCACCGAGTCCTGACCCGTATTACCCGTAACAGTCACCACAACAGGAGGCACCCATGGGGAGCCATCAGCGCCCGCTGCTCGAGCCGCGGGCCAGCATCCGCACGCCTGCGGTCGACGCCAAGAGCTGGTACCGCATCAACGCCCGCGCCGGCGGCGATGTGGAAATCGAGCTGTACGGCGACATCGGCGACTACGGCGTCAGCGCCAAGTCGTTTGCCCAGGAGCTGCGCGACAAGGGCGCCATGCAGGCAAAGCGCGTAGACGTGCGCATGCACAGCTACGGCGGCAGCGTCCTCGACGGTTTCGTCATCTACAACCTGATGCGCGGCCTGCCCGGCGATGTGCACGGCTGGGTCGACGGTGTGGCCGCCTCAATGATGTCGGTGGTGGCCATGGCCTGCAACACCCTGCACATGCCGGAAAACGCCTGGCTGATGATCCACAAGCCATGGGGCGGGCAGGTCGGCGACGCCGACGACATGCGCGATTACGCCGACTTCCTGGATCGCAACGAGAAGAACCTGCTGGCTGCCTACAGCCGCAAGAGCGGCAAGAGCGAGGACGAGATCCGCGCAATGCTCAAGCCGGAAACCTGGCTCAGTGGCAACGACGCCGTCGCCGCCGGCTTTGCCGATGAAATGACCGAGCCGCTTGCCGCGGCTGCACAACTCACGTCCCAACGATTCAAGGAGTTTGCCAACATGCCCGAACAACTGCAGGCCCTGCTCGCACCGCGCGCCCAGGCCACCACCGTGCCGGCCGCTCCGGCTGCCCAAGCGACTGCGTCGGCCGCCGCTGCCCCTGCTGCCGCTCCGGTTACCTCCGCTGCCCCGGCTGCCGCGGCTCCCCAGGCTGCCGTCCCGGCCGCTCCGGCGCCCGCCGCCCAGGCCCCGGACGCCGCAGCCATCCGCGCCCAACTGATCGCCGAGGAGAACCAGCGCCGTCAGGGCATCAGCGCCCTGTTCCAACCGTTCGCCGCCCACCCCGACCTGCTGCAGGAATGCCTCGGCGACATGAACACCAGCGTCGCCCAAGCCCAGGCTAAGTTGCTCGCCAAGCTCGGCGAGGGTACCACCCCGACCGCCCCGGCCGCCGTCATCCACGCCGGCAACGGCAACTTGGTCGGTGACTCCGTGCGCAACTCCGTCGAGGCGCGCATCGGTCTGATCAAGGCCGAGAAGGACAACAAGTTCGTCGGCATGCCGCTGGCCGAACTTGCCCGCGCCTCGCTGCTCCACCGCGGCATCGGCATCTCCGGACAGGACCGCATGGGCATCGTCGGCCTGGCCTTCACCCACAGCAGCAGCGACTTCGGCCACATCCTCGGTGACATTGCCAACAAGTCCATGCTCAAGGGCTACCAGGAAGCCGAAGAGACCTTCCAGAAGTGGACCGCCAAGGGCACCCTGACCGACTTCAAGCCCACCAAGCGCGTCGACCTGACCAGCTTCCCCAACCTGACTAAGGTCGACGAAGGCGCCGAGTACACCCACGCCACCATGGGCGACCGCGCCGAGAGCATCGTGCTCGCCACCTACGGCAAGCTGTTCAGCATCACCCGCCAGGTGGTCATCAACGACGACCTCAGCGCGCTGGACCGCATCCCGCGCTCCATGGGCCGCGCCGCCATCCGCACCGTCGGCGACCTGGTCTATGCCGTGCTCGGCAGCAATCCGAAGATGAGCGACGGCAAGGCCCTGTTCCACGCGGACCACGGCAACCTGCTCAGCCCGGCCGCGGCCCTGTCGGTCGGTCGCATCGACGCCGCCCTGTCGGCCATGCAAGTCCAGGAGGAGGGCGATGCCATCCTCAACATCATGGCCAAGTACATGCTGGTCCCGGTTGCCCTTCGTTCCACCGCCAACGCACTGGTGACTGCCGAGTTCGACCCGGCCAACGCCAACGCCAAGGTGCCGAACCCGGTGCGCGGCCTGGTCGAAGTGATCGCCGACGCCCGCCTCGACAAGCAGTCGAAGCTCAACACCTACTTCGCCGCCGACCCGGGCATTCACGACACCATCGAAGTGGCTTACCTCGACGGCAACGAACAGCCCTACATGGAGCAGCAGCAGGGCTTCACCGTCGACGGCGCGACCTTCAAGGTCCGCATGGACGCCGGCGTCGCCCCGATGTCCTGGCGCACCATCAACAAGGCGCTCGGCGCCTGATCTGATGGCCTGACCCCATAGCCCCGCCCGCGCGGGGCTTTTCATTTCCGCCCCTGAGGATCGATCCCCATGGCCAAGAACTTCATCCAGGACGGCAACGTCCTGCCCCTGATTGCCCCAGTTGGTGGCGTCCTCTCCGGCGGCATCTACGCCATCGGCACGCTGGTAGTGATCGCCAACGGCGACGCTGCCGAAGGCGAGACCTTCCAGGGCCACGCGTCCGGCGTCTGGAGTGTCCCGGCCGATACCGGCCTTGCCGCCGGCGCAACCGTCGGCCTGCTCGCCGGCGAGCTGGTAGCGGCCGCCACCGCCGAGGCTGTTGCCTGCGGAAAGCTGGTTACCGCTGAATCCGGCGGCTATGCCAGTGTCCGCCTCAGCAACTGATGGCCGGAAACTTCGCCAACCTGATGGGCCGACTGCATCGCGTCGGCCTGCCCCGTCTCGCTGACAGCGTGGTCGACCATCTCGACGCCCAGGGAGCCACCTTGGTCGCCGGGCTCGATGCCATGGTCGACCGCGACGTCGAGCGCCTCGACCAGGGCCGCCTCGAGCGGGCCGTGACTGTCACGGTCAGCAAGTCCTCCCTGCAGCCCTTCGACCGCAAGGGTGCCTACCGCGTCAACGGCGAGGTGTTTGTAATCACAGACATCGCCAGCGATGACGGCCACCTCATCAGCTTCTTCGTGAAGGTCCGCAAATGACCCTACTGATCGACATGCAGTCGGCGATCAACGCCGCCCTGCTGGAGCGACTCGCCAGCGTGCCGGACTTCGGCGCCCTGGTGGTCGAGGACGAGGTTCTGCGCATCATCGATGCCGACGACGACAGCCTTCCTGACGACCTGATCGTCGTGCAGCCCGGTCAGAGTGAAGTGGTTGAGGACCCCGGCTTCGGCAGCTGCACCGAAAAGGTCAGCGTCAACATCGTGCTGATGACTCGCCGGGACAACTTCCCGGCGCTGCTGCGTGCGGGTCGCCTCGGCGTCAAGGTCGCACTGAGCGAGTACCGCCGCTGGCTTGGTCTGCAAGGTGTGACCCGGTTCGACTGGCAGGCCGAAACGCCCATGCCAGCCGGCGACGGCCACAGCTGGTCGTGCCGTGTCATGCCGCTGCAGATCACTTACACCCAGCACCTCAAGTAACCCCACGGGAGACCCCCCATGATCCATGCCCAGGACCGTTCCCTTATCGGCCACGGTGTCGTTGGCACCAAGCCCTTCCAGTCCCGCCGCGGCTTCGGCGAGGTCGGCAACAGCAACGAGCTGAAGCTCGCCCACGCCACCGAAGAAAAGGCCCTGCCGAACTACCGCACCGGTGTCGGCAACAACAACAGCGTCACCCGCATCACCGCCGTGACCGGCAGCTTCACCCTGTACGACGTGACCCCGCCCAACCTCGCCCTGCTGCTCAACGCCAAGGTCAAGGGCGTGGCTGCCGGCGCCGTCGCTGGCGAGGTCCACCCGACCGCAGGTGAGGCGGGCGAGCACGTCGTCTTCGCCAACCTGGTAGACACCAGCGCCGATGCCACCGTCAAAGCCCTGCCAGCCACTGGAGACGCCATCGCAACTGAAGGCAATGGCGGTGATGGCACGCTGAACAACGGCACTGATGGCAAGGTTTCCACCAGTGGCGTGGCCGCCGGCACCTACACCGTCACCCTCAGCAGCGCGTCTGCGTTCACCGTCACCAAGTCGGGCGGCACGGTGATCGGCAGCGGCACGGTCGGCGAGGAGTTCAGTGCCGGCGGCTTCAATTTCACCGTCACGGCAGGCACGACCCAGTTCATCGCCGACGACACCTTCACCATCACCGTGGCCGCGGGCACCGAGGTCGAGGCTGGCATCGACTACCTGCTGACCTCCTATGGCCTGCAGATCACCGCCAACTCGCGCATCGGCGCCTCCGGCATCAGCGTCGACTACGCGCGCGTAGAGGCCAGCGTGGTCGAGGTGTTCAAGGCGGCGTCCGTTGAGCAGACCATGCACTTCGCCGGCCTCAACGACGCACAGAATGGCGAGCCCTACGACGCCACCCTGCACCGCGTGAAGTTCAAGACCATCGCCGAGCTGTCGCTATCCAGCACCGAGTACGTCGGCCTGGCCGTGACCTTCGAGTGCATGCAGGACTACACCCGCACCGGCGACGAACTGTCGCAGTTCTACACCCTGCGGCAGGTGAATAAGGCGGCGTAAGTCGCCAAGGCTCCCGCCTGCAGCTTGGGCGGGAGCAACGGCCGTTACAGTAACGGCCAACGAATTCACACAAACCCGCTCCGGCGGGTTTTTTATTGCCCGGAGAAAAGTGCATGGCCGGCATCAAAGAGCGCCTGATCCAAGTCGTCCTGCGCGGAAAGGACGAACTGTCCGCAGAAGCGGCCAAGGGCGCCGAGGCGCTCGACGAACTGCGCGCCGTTGGCGAGGAACTGCAGGACTCCCTCGGCAAGGCCGAAGGCGCCGCCCGGCTGGCCGACCAGCTCGACAACACCCGCACCATGGCCGAGCGGGCGCAGAAGGCCTACAACAAGGCGCAGGAAGAGGTGGAGGCGCTGCGCCGCGAGCTGGACGCGGCGCCCAGCAGCAAGGGCATCGAGGCGGCGCTCAAGGGAGCCCAGCAGAATTCCCGCGAGGCAGCCCGCGAAGTCCGCAAGCTGACTGCCGAGCTGGAGAAGTCCCCCGGCGATGCCGGCGTCACCGCCGCCCTGCGGCAGGCCGAACGCTATGCCGACGAAGCCGGCGCAGAGGTCAAGCGCCTGCGCGAAGAGCTGGACAGCGTACCGACCAACACCCGCCTGAATCAGTCGCTCAAGGAAGCCGAGCGCAACGCACGCGCCCTCGGCCGCGAGCAAGACCGTCTGCGCGAAGCCGAGTCGCTACTGGCCGACGCTGCCCAGGCTGCCGGTATCGACACCGCCCGCCTGACCGTCGAGCAGCAGCGGTTGGAGTCCGCCGTGGCGGGCGCGAAGGAGGCGGTCAAGGCCAACGCCGATGCCGTCGACCAGATGCGCAGCGGAACCGCCTCGGCCGCACGAGGCGTACGCGAACTGGAGCAGCGCGAGCGCGACCTGCTGCAGGCCCAGCGTGATTCGCTGGCCCGCGTGCGTGAGCAGATCGGTGGACAGCAACAGCTCAATGAGCAGACCGCCACCTACGGCCAGCGCCTGCGCGACACCGCACGGAGCATGGCCGCCTACGTCGCCGGCTTCCTCGCCATCGATGCCGCAGTCGGTGCCGTGCGCAACGGCATCACCGCCATGCTGCAGGCCGGCGACAAGACCGAGCGCCTGGGCAACCAGATGGAAGCCATGATGGACTCCATCAAGGGCGGCGAGCAGGCCACCGCCTGGATCAAGGGCTTCGCCAAGACCACCCCGCTGGCCGTGGCCGACGTGACCGAGGCCTTCGCCCAGCTCAAGACCTTCGGCGTCGACCCCATGGGCGGCGCGCTGCAGGCGCTGGTCGACCAGAACGAGAAGCTGGGCGGCGGGCAGGACCGCCTGCTCGGCCTGGTCACGGCCGTGGGTCAGGCCTGGGGCAAGCAGAAGCTGCAGACCGAGGAGATCCTGCAGCTGGTCGAGCGTGGCGTGCCAGCGTGGGACATGCTGGCCTCTGTCACCGGGAAGAACACCGCCAAGCTGATGGAAATGGCCGGCGCCGGCCAGCTCGGCCGCGACGTGATCAGCGACCTTCTCGACGAAATGGCCCGCGGCGCCGGCGGTGCTGCTGCGGACAACATGAGCACCCTGACCGGCCTCACCAGTCAGCTGTCCGACGTCTGGCAGGGGTTCCTGTCAAAGGTCGCCGACAGCGGCGCCCTCGACTACGCCAAGGGACGCCTGAAAGCGCTGCTCGATACCGTCGCGCAGATGGACGCCGACGGATCGCTCGATGCCATGGCCAAGCGCTGGAGCGACCGTTTCGTCTCGCTGGCCAGTAGCATCGAGGGTGCCGGTCAGTGGGTGGCCCGCCATGCGACCGAACTGAAAGCGCTCGGCGCCGCCTATGCCGCGTTCAAGATCGCCGGCATGGTCTCGTCGATGGTCGAGTGGGGCGCGTCCGTGCAGCGATCATCGCTGCAGCTGCGGGCCATGACCACCGAGACCAACGCTGCAACCGCCGCCACGCTGCGCCTGTCTGCCGCCCAGAAGGTCAGCGCCGCCGCACAGGGTGGTCTCGCCAAGGTCGGCGGCGCTGCCGTGACAGCCGGCTCGGCCATGCTCTCCATCGCCGGGCGCATGTCGATCTACGCCACCGCCGCCTACATGGCGGCCGATGCCGGCGAGGCGCTCGGCAACTGGCTCGGCAAGCACTCCCAGGCCGCCAAGGACGCCGAGGCGGCCATCGAGCGCAACCGGCAGCAGATGCTCGCGCAGTATGACCAGGCGCTGCAGACCGCCCAGGGCATGCAGGTCGTCACCGACGTACAGATCAAGTCAACCGCCGAGCTGCGCAAGGCCAGTGACAGCGAGCGCGAGGGCTACCGCGAGCGCCTCAAGGCGCAGGAGGAATACCAGAAGGCCCAGCTCAAGGCCGCGATCTACGGCAAGGAGGCCGGCAAGGTCACCGAAGAGGAGTACAAGAAGGCCGCCGCCGCACTGGCCAGCACCCGCAAGGCGCTGGCTGGCATCGAGCCAGCGGCCAAGGCGGCGGCTGACGCCCTCAATGGCAATCTAACCACCGGCGCAATGGGCCTGATCGAGCGGTTCAACGAGCTGAAGCGCAGCGGCAAGGACGTCGACGAGGTGCTGGCCGAGCTGGGCAAGGGCTTCGACCCGCGCAACGCCGAACAGCTGCGCGACATGGGCCAGACCCTGCAGTACCTCGGCCAGTACGGCGTGCTCAGCGGCGAGCAGATCCAGCAGTTCCTGACCGAGCGCCTGCAGAAACTCAGCGGCGAGGATCTGGTGCGCCTGCAGCAGGTCGCCCAGCAGGTATTCGCCGGCATGAGCCGGGACAGCCAGGCCCTCGGGCTGACCATGGAGGCCAGCCTCAACACCGCGCTGGCCAAGCTGGGCCTAGACCTGGAGCAGATCAGTACCGGCTTCGACAAGGGCACCCGCGACGTACTGGATGGCTTCGACCAGGTCATCGCCCAGACTGCCGCCAGTGGCAAGAGCGCCGAAGACAGCGCCCGCATCATCGTCGCCGCCTTCCAATCCGCCCGCGAAAAGATCGACGACCCGGACGCCCTCAAGCAGCTGGAGGGCGCCTACAAGGCCTGGCAGGGGACGAGCACCGAAGCGGCCACTGCCGCCCGTGCGCGCATGAGCGAACTGCAGGCCGAGGCCAAGGAGTCGGCCAAGGCCATCAACGGCATGGAAGACGCCCTGTCCAAGGTCGGCGAAGCCGCCAACGCCATGGACCTGGCCAACATCGGCGTGGCCGCCTCGCGCGCCTTCCACGAAGGCCGCATGAGCGCAGAGCAGTACGCCAAGGTACAGGAGGCGATCAAGGCCAAGTACGCCGAGCTGGGCGCGGCCGCACGGGAAGCCGGCCAGGCGGCCGAGGAGGGTGCCGAGCAGGGCAGCAAATCCCAGCAGATGTACAACAAGGCGCTGGAAGACAGCATCCTCACCAACGAGGAGCTGCGCCGCATCTCCGGTCAGCGGATGGAAGAGGAGCGGCGGGCCAGCGGCGAGCTGATGGCCATGCAACGCAAGGGGCAGGTCGAGACCCAGCGCGACATGTCGGCGATGGAAGGCTTCTTCGGCGGCGTCCTGTCCCGCGCCCGCGAGCCGCTGGCAGCCATGTCGGCGGCAGCCCTGGCTGCCTATGACCGCCTGCGCGGCGTCAGCAGCGTCAGCGTCGGCATTGACACCAGCGGCCTCGAAGCCACCCGCGCATCGCTGCGCGGTGTGTCGGACGAGCTGGCGGGCGTTCAGATGGCGCAGACAGAGCTGCTGTCAAAATCGAACACTGGGTTCAGCAAGTGGATGCTAGGCACGCAGGAAGCCAGCCTGCGGACCCAGCAGGCCTACCTCGGCCAGAAGGCCAGCTTGCAGAGCCTGATGGAGCGCTACGAAAACGGCACCATCAGCCTCAAGTCGTTCATCGCCGCCGCCAAGGGCGCGGCCGGCAGCCTCAACCTGCTGGACGACTCCGACCTGTCCAGCCTCGAATCGGCCATTGCCTCGGCCGAGCAGCAGATGCAGGCGCTCGGCGACTCGACCCGCAATACCCTCGAGGGCCTGCAGTCGGAACTCGACCAGCTGCAGGGCCGCGAGGATGCCGTCGAGGCCCGCCGCTTCTCCCAGCGCAAACGCGAACTGCAGGCGCAGCTCGAGGATGCCAGGGCCAGCGGCGACAGCGGGGCGATCACCAATCTCAGCCGCGCCATGCAGGTGCTGCGCGAGATCCAGACCGAGACTGAGCAACAGCGCATCGTCAAGACCCAGCAGGAACGCCAGCAACAGCAGCCAGCCGCAGCGGCCGCAGCACAGCCCGCGCCGCCGCCAGCCACAGTCATCCGCCTGGAAACCACCCGCGGCCAGCGCGTCGACGTCAGCGTGCCGCAGGGCCAGCAAACCCAACTGCTCGACATCCTCGCCGAGGCGGGATTGAGGACCACGTAAATGGCAATGACCCTCGACAGCGTCGACCTCGCCGCCGACCCCGCCCTGGGCGGCGAGCAGCTGGAATGGACGGATGAATGGGACTGGACGCCCATCGCCCAGGAGCAGGAGCGCAGCCTCTCCGGCGCGCTGCTGGTCCAGCAGGGCAGCAAGCTGTACGGCAGGCCGATCACCCTGAAATCCAACGGAGGCGCCTGGTTCACGCTGGCGACCGTGCGCTCGCTGGAAGTGCTGCGCGACATCCCCGGCCGGGTGATGCCGCTGCAGCTGCCGGACGGACGCACCTTCAGCGTGATCTTCGACCACTCGAACGGCGCACCGCTCAAGGCGAAGCCGCTGTGGCGCAGCGTCGAACCAGATCAATGGCCATACGAAATCGAGCTGTCCCTGCTCACCGTCGCACCCCCGGAGGCACCATGACCCTGACCGCCTACTGGCTCGGCCAGTCCATCGTCGCCGCCGCTACCCCCGAGGAGGTGGTGGCGGTGATGGAGCGCCACGAGCCACCCGGCCGCTGGCTGACCGAACAGGCCCGCGAACTGACCGTCGATGAGCTGGCCGAGCCGCTCGACGCCGGCAGCGTCGCCGATGCGCTGGCCGCCACTCGCAGCGCCCAGCTGCTGCGCTGGGACTACCCGCAGCAGTAACCGTCACCCGTAACGCCAAGAGCCCGCCCCGCGCGGGCTTTTTCATGCCCGGAGTTTTTCATGGCGATCAACCAGACCGACGTCAAACTGCTGAAAAGCCAGCGCCTGACCGACGAAGACGACGGCGGTGGCCGAGCCACCGGCACCGCGGTAGTCGACGGCGAGGTCAACAACCTGTACTCCGACATCTCGCGCCTCGACCGCACCACCGGCCGCATCAACTTGCGCAAGGGCTTCGCCGGCGTGCTCACCGACAACGCCGACGCCTACCTCGGCGCCCACGCCATCGTCACCGAAGGCCCGGCCGACCCGCGCGTCAGCGTGCTGCTGTTCAACAGCGGCAGCCAGACCGACGAGCGCGCCGCCGCCCGCGCCGCCATCGAGAACTACGTGGTGCCCAGCGTGCCGGCGCGCTTCGAGCTGCTCGGCAACCAGCTCAAGGGCCAGCGTGCCATCACCGGCGTGCAGCGCGAAGAGCACCGCATCCCCGAGATCGGCGAGGTCTGCCAGCTGGTCAACGGCAGCACCAGCAGCCAGTACGTGCGCATCACCAGCGTCGATGCCCAGGTCGAAAACTTCATCTACGAATACGCCAGCGGCCAGTACCTGACCCTGCCGCGCCGCCGCCTGCAGCTGGGCATCAGCGCCGCGCTGCTGGCCGACTACCCGGGCGGCACCGTCAACCCGGCCGGCACCACCGACAAGAACCTCGCCGGGCAGGCCAAGTCGCTGATCCTGTCGACGCAGGTCGCCGATGCCGCGCGCTACTACGGCATCAGCCCGCTGGCTGACGCCGTCGCCCATGGCGACCTCACCGTCAAGGTGCAGAGCGTCTACAGCCAGCTGGTCCCCAGCGCGACCAAGGAAACGCCGCTGATCGACCAGCTCGGCGGCTACAACCGCCGGCAGATGATCGCCAGCGGCGCCGCACGCTCGCCCGCGCTGATCTTCGCCCAGGTGGTCGCCGGTCAGTCGCGCAGCTTCCTCGGAACCGGCGCGCTGCCGGGGTCGATCACCCTGACCATCAACGGCGGCGTCTACCGCGACGACAGCAAGGGCGGTTTCGTCTTCGTCTCCGGCAGCAACACCTTCAGCCAGATCAGCGTCGACTACCAGACCGGCGAGATCAACGCCTACCGCGCCACCACCTACACCGGCGCAGCCAGCGTCACCTACACCCCGGCCGCCGCCATCACCGGGCCGGCGGTGACCGGCGAGATCGTCATCGGCCTGGCCAACCGCGGCTATGCCTACACGCTGAATCTGGCTGACGCCAAGCCCAAGCCGGGCACGCTGACCATCAGCTACATGGCCCTCGGCAAGTGGTACGACCTGGTCGACCCGGGCAACGGCGAGCTGACGGGGCAGGGCAGCGGCACCCTGGCATTCGGCACCGGCAGCGTGAGCTTCACCCTCGAGGCCCTGCCCGACGTCGACAGCGCGATCATCTACAGCTACGTGGCGAGCAACGCCGCCGAATTCACCCAGCGCACCGGCGCTGGCGTGTCGGCCAAGGCGCGCATCCGCCACCGGTTGCCGCACGACGGGATCATGCCGGGCAGCCTCTCCGCCACCTACCTGGTCGGCGGGGTGACCAAGACCATCACCGACAACAGCCTCGGAGGCCTCACCGGCCAGGCCAGCGGCAGCATCGTCTACGCCACCGGTGAGCTGGACATGGAGCTGACCAGCACCCCGGATGCCGGCAGCAGCATCAGCTACAGCTACCAGCAGGGCGCGGCCAGCGCCGGTACCCAGGTGCTCAACCCGGCACCCGACGGCGCCGGCACCGTTAGCGGCACCATCGCCGGCGCGCCGCTGCAGCCCGGCACCGTGCAGGCCAGCTGGTCGGTGATCCGCAAGACCCCGGTGCCCTCGGTCGCGCAGCAGGTCACCTACGAGCAAAACACCATCGTCGACGTATCCGCCCAGGACGACGGCGCCGGCGGCTGGATCGGCCACAGCGGGACCATCGACTACACCACGGGCGTGTTCACCCTGCGCGTGCGCGGCGACTACACGTTCAATGAATACACCTACGAGCAGGAGAAGAAGCGTTTTGATATCTCCCACGTCTCCTAGTAAGGGCCGCCCATGTCTGACATCAAACTAATCAGCACCAGCACCACCCTGCAGGAGCAGTTCGGCGGCACCCTGGTGATCAAGAGCCAGCCCGCCGGCATCGGCTACGTCACTGAAACCGACGTGCAGCCTGCGCCGCAGTTGACCTTCGACCTGCTGCCCGCCGTCGAGGAGCCCATCGTCCCCGGCTCGCTGCTGCTCAGCTGGGCGGGGAAAACCTACGTCGACCGCGACGGCGTGCTCTACGCCGACATCAGCTCGAGCACCAACGCCGGCAGCGCGGTGGGCACCGTCGACTATGCCGGCGGCACCGCGACCCTCGGCAGCTATCCGGCCGCTGCGGCCAGCGGCATCACCGTCAATGGCTGCCTGACCAGCAACGCCGGCTTCGGCGTTGTCGGGGCGACCTTCCGTACGCCGGGCGCCCCGCTGCGCGCGGCCAGCCTGCAGGTCACCGTCGTGCGCGCCGACACCGCCCAGGTGGTCACCGGCTCGGCAGACAATAACGGCGACTTCAATGGCCCGGTGATCTGGGGCAACGTCGACATCACCACCGGCGTCGTGCGCCTGCGCTTCACCAGCGATCCGGACGACACCAGCGGTGCGAGCGAGATCCCGTGCATCCCGGCGCTGCTGCGCTACAACGGCGTGCTCTACAGCGCTCTGCCGCTCAACGCCGACCTGATCGGCCTGGACCCCGTGCGCCTGCCGGCCGACGGCCGCGTGCCGATCTACCGCGAAGGCGAGGTGCTGGTCATCCACCACACCGCCGAAACCAGCGTTCCCAGCCCGGTGGCAGGCGGCACACTGCAGCTGGCCCGTGACCACCAGGCAGCCATCGAGGTAGTCGACGCCGCCGGCATCGCCCTCGACCCTGCGCAGTACACGACCGACCGCGAGCTGGGCACCGTCACCTGGGCCAACCCGCTGCTGCTGCAGGATGCAGAGGCGACCCCGCTGAGCCTGCCGCTGACCATCAAGGATCGCGTCGAGCACATGGCCCTGTGCACCGAAGTGCAGATCACCGGCACCCTGGGCATCAGCTCGCCCGTGCCTTGGGATCTGCCGTCCGCCGAGACCAAGGTCAGCAGCGCCGTGGCCTGGGGCGACCTGCAGGCACGGTTGTACAAGTGGTTCTCGCAGAAGACATGGAACAGCGGCGCGCCGAACTGGACCGACGCGCCCATCGGCGATGCCACCACCAGCAACTACAACAGCCTCAACTACCCGCAGGTGGTCACCAATCGCGGCGCCATCGCCGGCAAGTGGGCCATTGTGTTCACCTCGGCCACGCAGTTCAACGTGGTCGAGGAGAAGCTCGGCGTCATCACCACCGGAACCACCAGCAGCGACTGCGCGCCGATCAACCCGGCGACCGGGGCGCCGTACTTCACAATCCTCGCCGCCGGCTGGGGCTCCGGCTGGGCTGCCGGCAATGCCGTGCGCTTCAACACCGACAGCTGCCTGGGGCCGCTGTGGATGGTGCGCACCGTGCTGAGCGGACAGGGGGTGGTTGAGGATGACCAGTTCAGGATTCAGATCAGAGGGGATGCAGACTGATGACTATCAGGAAATACCACTCCAGTGACCCTGGCGCTCCGGCGGTCAACCAGGCGAGCTGGTTCCAGACATTCCGCGCCGTACTGCGCGCGTGCCTTGTTGATGGCTATGGCGCGGGATCATCCCCGCCAGCCGGGTGGTCGCTGATTTATGACAACACCAATGGCATTGTGCTGAAGAGTAACGGTGTGGCGCCGGCATATTTCAATTTTCAGGCGTATTCCCCAACCGGCAGCAACAATACCTACGGGTACATGCAGTGCCTAATCGGCGCATCGTGTGACTCAGTCAATGCATCGGGTCTGATGAGCGGTGACGGGGTTCGCAGTGGGAATGTAACAAACCAACAGCGTATCCCCTTGCGCGCCGCCTTTGCCGGCACAACCTGGACCCTGTTGGCAGATGAGAGAACATTCGTATTTTATGCAAATAGCAATGATCTCAATAATTTTCAGGGCTCACAATCGATTGTCATGTTGTACTGCGGGGACGACGCCAGCAATCGATCTATTGTCATCGGAGGTGCCCTTTCATCTTCTGCTTCAAGCGCCTTATACAACCGATTCCATTCTGGCGGGTGTGCTGGCAGCGCATTGCGTGATCCTGAAAGCGGACTTCTATTGGATTCTGTCGGCGGAAGTCTAGTTTCGGTTGCGCTCGACGTTGGCAGCGCGGCTAACGGTAGCTCATGGGGAATGCCCTATTCGGGGGGGCTCGATGAGCTTCCGCTATATCCATGCTACTGGCTGTATGGCGACACGCTGGTTGGCCGGTTACGCGGACTTTGCTTGTCTCCGATTGCTATTTATTCGGAAAGTACATTGCTGAAAGCGCTGGGTCTTTCGCCGAGCCTCGTGACTCGCGGTGCGTGGGCCCAGCTGGGTGAACATCACTATGCAGGCGGAATTTCTGGAAACTACAGTCCGTCTCTGGTGCTCACAACAAATCCGGCATACTGGTGACCTAATGGAAGTGATCAGATGTCAATCGGTGCCACTGCCGACAATGCCGATGCCCATCTACAAGATACGCCTGCGCGTCATGCGTGATGGAGAGTACACCGCTGATGCAAAGCGAGTGCGTCTGTATCGCGGCTACGAAACGGCCAACCAGCTCTGCGAGACATGGGATGTCAGCGGTGATGTCTGGAGTCGCTACGCCGAGCTCGATGCTTCGACCATGCTGGGGTGGGGTGATTGGCTTGTGGCTGCCGTGACGATGGCTTCGCCGAAACAGACTAAGGCAACATTCGTTTCGATCGCCGGCGACATGGATATCACTATCGACATCACCGATGGTAGCGGCCCAGCCAGCGGCGATCCGGCTCAGGTGGCGGTACGTATGCGCGTCGACGCTCTCGATGCCGTGCGGGAGGCGGTATTCGTCGAGCGACTGGCAGATGGCACATGGCGATTGGCCGGCGCATTTCGTGGCGATAGCGGCAGCGCGGAGATCGATGTGCTTGGCGGGTCAGTGTTTGCCCTCGGTGTTGACGACTTTGGCGTGGCGTATGCGCCCGGTCTGGTCGTTGGCGTTGGTACTCGCGTGCGTCCGTCGATTTTCGTCGGCTGGCTCTACGAAGTTACCCAGGCCGGCACCCTGCCGGCGACCGAGCCCGAGTGGTGGCCTATCGACGGCGACAACGCCCCGCGGCAGCTCGGCACCGCCCGCGCCGTTGCCGTGCGCTACTACCGCCCGCTGGCCCATGGCCCGGTACCCGTGGAGATGATCTGATGCTGACTGCCGACGTGCGCGGTCGCTGGAGCCGTGCACGTCGGCCCGGCGACCCGAGCAGCGCCGCACCCTGGGCGCGCCTGCAGGCGCAGGACCGCCAGCCGGCCGCACCCTGGCAACAGGGCCTGCCGCGCGAGCAGGTCAGCGCCCAGCCCTGGGGCGACGTGCCGGCGCAGGATGCCGGCAATCGACATCCGTGGGGCAGGGCAGAGCCAACCAGCGCAGCACCCACTGTCGCGCCCTGGGGTGACGTGCCTGCCTGTGACATCAGCCGCGCGCTGGGCTGGGATCGCAGCATCCAGCCGTGCGATACCCTGCGGCTGCGGCTGCTCTACAACCCAAAGCCGGCGCGCAAGGACATCGGCACCGGCCAGCGCTATAACCGCAGCGATGAATTCGGCCAGCGTTACGACGCTGCGGGGGAGCTGGCCGCAAGCCTGTACCGGCCGGGCAGCCTGATCGCCTTTGACTTCGGCGGCGCCCGCTACTCGCCCAGCGCCACGGCGGCGGTGTTCTTCGACTTCCGCTTCACGCCGCTGCGCCGTGCCATCCAGCCGGTCGACAGCGGCACAGCCGAGTCGTGGGGCAACGCCCGTCAGCTCAACCAGCGGATGCGCCTGCCGTGGGGCCGCGGCAGTGCGAAAGACCCCGGCATCGTCATCCCGTACCCCGACTACGCCGGCCCTGTCTACGAAATTGACCCCGCCGTCGAGCCCGACATTCTGGAGACCTACATGATCGCCAACAGCGTGTCGCTGGTGGTGCTGCCCGGCCGCGAGCCGGTGGACGCCACCGGCATCAAGGTCGCGCGCGACATCGACGCCTTCGCCTGGACGCTCAGCGCCGAGCTGTTCGGCCGCACCTCACTCAACCTGGTGCGCCCGGACAGCAGCGGTCCCAAGACGGTCGAGCTGACCATCAACGGCTGGACGTGGCTGTTCCTGGTCGAGCGCTACAGCACGCAGGGCAAGTTCCCCAGCGAGCGGTTCAGCATCACCGGCGTCAGCCGCACCCAGTTGCTCGCCGAGCCTTACGCGCCCAAGCGCAGCGCGGTCAACGCGGCTGACATCAACGCCGTGCAGGCGGCCACCGACCAGCTGGAGAACACCGGCTTCACCCTGTCGTGGGACTACACAGCCCTCGGCCCGCCCGACTGGACCATCCCTGCCGGCGCCTTCAGCTACCAGGAGCAGACCGCCCTGCAGGTGATCGCCCGCGTGGCCGAGGCGGTGGGTGGGGTTGTGCGCCCGGCGCGTGACAGCGACGGCCTCGCCGTGGTGCCGCGCTACCGCGAAGCGCCCTGGGCGTGGGCGACCTCGGTGATGGACCGCATCATCCCCGCCGAAATCGTCGGCCAGTGGGGCGGCGAGTGGAGCCCGCAGCCGAGCTGGGACAGCTGCTACGTCAGCGGCACCACTCACGGCGTCGCTGTCGCCGTGCGCCGCACCGGGACTGCCGGCAGCGCGCCGTCGCCGGACGTTTTCGACGACCTGATCACCGGCACCGACGCGGCACGTCACCGCGGCATCGCTGAGATCGCAAAGGGCGGTAACCAGGAGATCGTCACCCTCAGCCTGCCGCTGTTCCCGCAGGGCGGCAGCGCCCCCGGGCTGGTCGACCCGGCGCACCTGTGCGAAGTGCGCGACATCGACGGCACCTGGCGCGGCCTGTGCCTGTCGACCGAGATCAGCGCCGAAGGCGTCGGGGCCAGCCGCGTGACCCAGACAATCAAACTAGAACGGCATCACTGAGGTAGCTGAAAATGAAGACAGTTGTTGAGGGTTTTTTAGTCGTTCTCGTTGGGACGTGGCTGTGTTTCTGGTGTGGTCACTGGGTGACCGTGGGGGTCATCAGTGCCCTAAAAAGATACCCGCTGTAGGGGCTAACAATGGCAACCGTGAACCCCTGGAAGCGCTTTATCGGCCTGCTGCCCGGCGGCGTGCGCATCGTCGGCACCGTCGCCAGCGTCAGCGCCGCCACCGGCAGCAGCATCGTCACCCTGCGCAACGGCTCGCAGATCACCGCCCGCGGCGTCGACGTGGCGCAGGGCAGCCGCTGCTTCATCGTCGACGGCCTGATCACCGGCCCGGCGCCGGAGCTGCCGCAGTACGACGTAGAGGTCTAAACACAACATCTGGTGCCCGATCGACAACCTCGGCACACAACATCTAGTGGCCCGCCCCGTGCGGGCTTTCTTGTTTCTGGAGACCCCCATGCCCCGAATCTCTGCCGCTCAAGCCGGCGGCCACAACGTGCTCGCCTTCCTCGACATGATCGCCTGGTCCGAAGGCACCGATCACCCACGCCAGCCCAGCAACGACGACGGCTACGACGTGGTGGTTGGTGGCGGCCTGTTCCGCGGGTACAACGATCACCCGCGCCGGCTGATCAGCTTGCCGCGCCTCGGCATCAAGTCGACGGCCGCGGGCCGTTACCAGCTGCTGGCTCGCTACTGGGACGCCTACCGCAAACAGCTGGACCTCTGCGACTTCGGCCCGATCAACCAGGATCGCATCGCGCTTCAGCAAATCCGCGAGCGGCGCGCGCTGGGCGACATCCAGTCCGGCCGTATCGACGTGGCCATCGCCAAGTGCCGGAACATCTGGGCCAGCCTGCCGGGCGCAGGCTATGGCCAGCACGAACACAAGCTGGATTACCTGACGGCGCGCTTCACCGCGGCTGGTGGGGTGCTGGCATGATCCCCGCCGCCGTGCGCCTGCCGCTACTCGCCCTGCTGGTCGGCATCGCCATCGGCTGGGCGGTCAACGGCTGGAGGATGGGCGTCGAGCTCTCCGATCTGCGCGCCGGCCACGCCCAGCAGCTCGAGCGCAACGCTGCAGCACAGGCTGCCGCCATCGCGGAGCAGCAGCAGATCCGCGCCCAGCTCGTGCAGCAGCTAGCCGCCATCGACCAACAACGCTACCAGGAGCTGACCCATGCGCAGACCACTACCGATGCTCTCGCTGCTGACCTCGCTGCTGCTCGCCAGCGGCTGCGCGTCCGAATCGATCCGGCCAGCTGCCCAAGCCTGTCCGCCGCCACCGGTACCGGTGCCGCCGGCCTGGATGATGGAGCCGGAGCCCGAGCAGACCTACACCCATCAGCTGCAGCAGGTGTTGTCCGAGTGACGGGCAGGGCGGATCAGTGCCGGGCGCGGCTCACGGCGCTGCAGGAGTGGGTGAGGGCAGCTAATCGCTAGACGCCTTCAGCTTGGTCCACCCACGGGAGCTCATGAAGCGTCCGCTCTTGCCGAACAGAGCGAAGCGCGTCGCGTGCCATGCTGCTTTGGGCATGCCACAGTCCAGGCTGCGGATCTTGCGGTATGCCCAATCCCAGCGCTTATGCAGCGCAGAAGGCTGTTGGGCCGTGGATGAGTGCGTTTCAGTTTTAGGGGTGCTGGAGTTCGGCATGGTGATTCCCTGAAATTCCATTTAGGGGAGACACGAAAACTGATGAAAGTTCATCCTCGGGCGAGAACTATGTCACATTACAGGCTGAATGTGATGGGTGCGTGAAACCACCCATCTTGCTGTGGCTGCTTGTGGATCCTGCTTTCATGAAGAGCCATGGATAGGAGAAATCAGCCCCGCCCCCTCGCTCTTCACGCTCCCCACCTCCCGCCCCACAGCAAACCACTCGAACGCTTCCTCCGGCATCCCGAGATGCAGTATCTCCTCGGCCTCCTGCGGCCCCACCGCCGGATCGAGCCACGCCCGGGCCTCGGCCGGCCCCAGCACCAGCGGCCGCCGGTCGTGGATCTCCGCCATCCCGCCCACGCTCGCCATCGTGATGGTCGCGAAGCCATCCCCCTCCTGAACCTCCCGGCCATGCCGGGGGAGGTGGCCGACAGCAGGGAAGAACAGCGGCCCGCCGCCGCGCAGGCGGAAGTAGAACGGCTGCTTGTGCTTCGGGTCGTTCGGGTCCGGCTTCCACTCGTACCAGCCATCCGCCGGCACCAGCGCCCGGCCTCCCTTCCAAGCCTCCCGCCAGAAATTCCCGGTCGCCACCTTCTCGACCCTCGCGTTGATCGCCGGCGGGCGAGGGCCGGTTGCCCAGGGCGGGGCGTAGCCCCACGGCACCGGCTCCAGGCGCAAGCCTTCCTCCTCCTGATGCATCAGCAGCACCCGGGTACGCGGCGCCACGTTGTAGCGGCCGATCGGCTCCGGGCTGAAGCCGCCCACCACCGGCAGCTCGATCTGCAGCGCCTCCAGATACTCGACCGCCGTCAGGGACTGCACGAACCTTCCGCACATGGCCACCTCCACACACTTTCAGCGTCCAGCGTAGACCTGTCTGGCGAAAGCATGCCCCCAAACGAAAGAGCCCCCGCCATAACTGGTGGGGGCTCTTGCTTGCGTCAGCGATTCAGCCGACGTGGCGCATCAATCGCGCTCAGCGCTTCCGATCGGTCAGAAGCTTCACGCGCTGGCTCTGGCAGTCTGAGCGGGCCTTGAGGTTCGCCAGTGCGGCCATCGAAAACTCGAACATCTCTTCCGTCGAGACGGCCAGCTCACCAGGCGTCACCATCGCTTGGATCAGCTCTTTGTGGGTCATCACACAGGCATCGTAGGGGATAGGGCTGTACTGCTCACGGCCTGCCGTATCGGTGCAGACCATCCAGCGCTCACCGCGAGCCAAGGGGCGTCCGATGATTTCGGAAAAGTTCGAGGGCTTACCCATCCATTCGCCTTCAAGCACGATGCGTGCGACCAGGTTTACGGCCTCGGTGAACTGCTCCGGATCGATTTCCTTGTAGCTGCAGCCGAACTTGGACTTGAGAGCCGACCAGCAGCGAGTCGCAGCCTTACCGCGTGCCGTTTCCGGCAGCGCCTCGATGCGCGCGGCCACCAGCGCCTTGATCGCGCCTTGCTGCTCGCCGGTGAGGCCATTGGGCAGGGCCTTCGGCGAAGCGGTCCTGCGCCGGCGCGGATTCACCGCCTCGCCCTGCTGCCAGTAGGCGGCCAGCGCGGCGAAGCATTCGCGCTGGTACTGCACCAGCCGCTCGCGGATCCCCGGGCGCACGCGGGAGGCATCCACGCCGAACAGCCAGCCGTTGAGATAGTCGAGCGGGAGGCAGGTAGTTTCCTGATCGCCGCCAGCGGAAGGGGTGCGTATCACACGCGCACCTTCTTTCAGGACTTCGTGCCGCTGGATGCGCTCGCTTTGGCCGCGCCACGAAAGGCCGATGGCTTCGCAGATCGGCTTCATGGCTACAAGGTGCTCGCCTGCTGGGCCGGTGATGACGGTGAGGGCGTGGCCGTGAAAATCGACTGTGGCAAGGCGGAGCGAAGACGGAGCTTGTGCTGCGGTGCTGGACATTTGGAAATCCTCGTATGGCTTGCTTGCCGCTCACCCAAACGCCAATTTGGGTGAGCGGAACCGTGCGGGTTGGCGTACCGGTACGAGGGCCGGCGGGCCGTGAGGCCCCCACACACGGCCCGCCCATAACGGGTGCAGCCATGCCGCGGACACAAAAAAACCGCTAGAAAACAGCGGTTGTGTGACCGCCTCGTATGCCGGGACGCCAATCCCAGGTCGCTGGATTGAAAGCGACGGGCAGAACCATAGCCGGAGTGGGCGTGGGGAGTCAATCAGTGGCTATTCGAAGGGCTGATTGGTGACTTGCCAAGGGGTGATGGTCATGGTGTATAACGTCGCAAAGCGGTCATGATGATCGTGAAATCCGCGGCATAGAAAGGGAGCGCGAAAATGACAAGGAATGTTATCCATCAACCCCGTCCGGGGATTCATACACCATTTGGTGTCTATTTATAATTAGGCGTCACAGAAACATCATGTCTTATCAGCCCGTAGTCTCTGCCGTTCTCAGTGGTCGCCGAGCAGTTGTTGAACTCTTCGCCGCTGCGGTATTTCTTGCTATTGGAATCGAGTTGATTGCTGCAGCGGCAGCAACGTACTTCGGTGAGCGTACACAAGCAATGCTTTGGGTAGGCATTGGTCTCAGCGTCGTGAGCATAGTGATCCTTGTTCGCCGCACTGCTATCGCGGTCAACGCGACCCGTTCCTTCGATGGCTTCTTCTGCGTCAATCAAACCACTAACCTGCTAGTTGAGGTGCCGGGCTACGACTTCTCTGAGGACATGAACAGGTCTTTTGGGGCGCTATTTGCCGAGAACGATGCGCCAAAGAAGCTGTGGGACTCCGATCCACTCACAAAGACCTTTGAATACAGCGAGGTGACTGGCACGTTTGCCCGGCGAACTACGGCCGCTGGTCAGCTCGTAATTGAGGCTACGGAATACTACTTGCTGGAGAAGCTCTCCACTCATCTCACAGACTTCTTCAATAAGCCTGACTTCAATGAGGATTTGCTTACGGAGTTTTCTCGCGAGGATGTACCAGGAATTGTGTTCAAGAACAGATTTTTGGACACATTCTCCCGCCCTATGCACGAACGCGCTGCGTTCGTGGATTCCACGATGGAGGATAAGTCTAAGGTCGGAGTTGTCTCCGCTTCCTCCGGTCCTGGCGGCGTCCAGTATTCCAAGTTCGATCTGATTCTCCCCGCATCTGCGGCAGTCCGACGAAACTCCGATCACAGCATCGAGATCGACACGCCGAAGTTCAGACTTAAGCTTGAAGTCGAGTTTATCGGAGTGAATACTATTGTTCCGAGGGGATTTGGTCGGTTGTATTTGGATGGGCTCGGGGTTCCAGATTTGCAGGCATACAAGGTAGGTATCAATACCCAGGTTGAGTTTAAGGCACTCGCCCTGTTCACGCCCTCTGGCTGGCAATACCACATGTGGCTGGATTCATTTTTGGCTTCTCTCGAAGAGGATTTTTCACGCGATGAGTTCTTCAAAAGAATCGATTGGCCCAAGGCCATTACGATCAGTCGCGTGGTCGAGCGAACGATCGCTGAAATAGCCAAGAAGAGCGCGAATGAAGCCTAACAGGTCGAGGCGGACACGCAGCGGCATTGCGCCGCAAGGCGTGCTGGTGATCAAGCGCGTAGGGTAGACAACGGCGCAGCCTTGTCTACCGACTCACAGTGCGGGCAGTCGCGACGCGGGTTGTCTGTCCGCTGATCCCATTACCGGCACAAACTCTCGCACGGCACCCCATCGCCATTGCCATCGAGCTTGGTGTTGCCGCACTGCTCCAGGTGAAAGCGCGCCTCGGCGCACGAGGTCATCTGGCTGCACGACTTCCGCGCATCTGGTGCCGCCGGCGCTGCCTCCAGCTGCACTGCCACCGGCAAAGCTGCCCACCGCCCGCTGCTCCAGCACGAGCTGCCTCCTGTACTGCCGGTAAACCCACGCTGCCCCTGCCGCACCAGCTCCGCGTTCACCCGCCTTGAACCGGCTGTTCTCCAGTCGTCGGCCCCTCTTGCCATCCACGCGCTACAAAGAATACTGTATGCAAATACAGTATTTTAGGTGTCGCCATGTCCACCCCAGCCATCATCCGTCTCGCCCCCGGCGGCCAGCCACTGCCGCTGTTCGCCTTTCGCGTCCCGGCCGGCTTCCCCAGCCCGGCGCAGGACCACCTGGAGCGCGAGATTTCCCTCGACGAAGCCCTCGACATCCGCGCCCCGCACACCTACCTGGTGCGCGCCGCCGGCGACAGCATGCAGGGTGCCGGCATCTTCGACGGCGACCTGATGGTGGTCGATCGTTCGCGCGAGGCGGAGGCGAATGACATCGTGATCGCTGCGCTCAACAGCGAGCCTCTGGTAAAGCGACTGACCTACGAAGGCAATCAGATCGTGCTGCGGTCAGAGAATCCCCGCTATGCGCCACTCTGGATTCTGGAAGGAGATGAGCTGACCATTTGGGGGGTGGTGCGTTTCAGCGTACGCTGCCATATCCCGCTTTGAGTGTTGCTGGAGTAGTGGGGAATGAGGTGCCCGGGCGGGCTGAGATGGGCGGAAAATCGTTTCCGCAATTTTTTGAAGACCTGCGCAGGACGTGGCCTGCATGACGTCGTTTTATCTTGGATTGCGGAAGGAAAAAACACGCCAAAGCCGCGCAATTTCTGGATTTCCCGGCAGACTTAAAATCTCTCGGCCGCAAGGTCATGCCGGTTCGAGTCCGGCTTCGGGCACCAAAAAACCCCTGTGAATCAGGGCTTGAAAAGACTGCGCAAGCGGTCTTTTTTCGTTTGGGCTTGCGCTCGGGTTGCGCGATCCACGGCAGGCGCGAGCTTCAATACAAGCAGCATTGACTGCGCATCGCTATGCGCTGTTAAACATAATCATGTTTCACGGGTAACATTACCTGCTTCCGTTTCACCTCCGAACCAAGTTTATCAAGAAGTAAGCGCAATCCGCTCTACAGCGCACTGTCGTCATACAGGGCAGCGATTGTAAGGGGCGAGCGGCCTGATTAGACTGCGCACCCAGAACCCTCCTACCTGCAAGGCTTCTCCCAGATGATCAAGAAGTGTCTCTTCCCGGCGGCCGGTTACGGCACCCGTTTTCTGCCTGCGACCAAGGCGATGCCCAAGGAAATGCTGCCGGTGGTGAACAAGCCGCTGATCCAGTATGCCGTTGAAGAGGCGCTGGACGCCGGCCTGAATGAAATCTCCATCGTCACCGGTCGCGGCAAGCGGGCGATCGAAGACCACTTCGACATCAGCTACGAGCTGGAGCATCAGATTCGCGATACCGACAAGGAGAAATACCTGGTCGGCATCCGTCGCCTGCTGGATGAGTGCACCTTTTCCTACACCCGTCAGATCGAGATGAAGGGCCTCGGCCATGCCATCCTCACCGGCCGCCCGCTGATCGGCGACGAGCCGTTCGCCGTAGTGCTGGCCGACGACCTGTGCCTGAATCTCGAGGGTGACGGTGTCCTGGCGCAGATGGTCAAGCTGTACAAGCAGTTCCGTTGCTCGATCGTGGCGATCCAGGAAGTGCCGCGCGAAGAGACCCACAAGTACGGGGTGATCGCCGGTGAGATGATTCGCGACGACATCTACCGGGTCAACTCGATGGTCGAGAAGCCCAAGCCGGAAGATGCGCCGTCCAACCTGGCGATCATCGGTCGCTACATCCTCACCCCGGACATCTTCGACCTGATCGAGCAGACGCCGCCCGGCAAGGGTGGCGAGATCCAGATCACCGACGCGCTGATGAAGCAGGCCCAGGAAGGCTGCGTAATCGCGTACAAGTTCAAGGGCAAGCGCTTCGACTGCGGTGGCGCCGAGGGCTATGTCGAGGCGACCAACTTCTGCTTCGAGAACATCTACAAGGCCGGTAAGGCGTACTGATCGCCCGTACGGTAGCGTTAGCCAGCCGCCCTGTACCGCCCGGTGCAGGGCGGTTTTGTTTTTTGGGGTGTATGCTGCCGGCACATGGCAAGGAGATCCGACATGGCATTTGATTTCGACCTGTTTGTGATTGGCGCCGGCTCCGGCGGCGTACGTGCGGCACGTTTCGCCGCCGGCTTCGGTGCGCGCGTGGCGGTGGCCGAGAGCCGCTATCTGGGCGGCACCTGCGTCAACGTCGGCTGCGTGCCGAAGAAACTGCTGGTCTACGGCGCCCACGTCGCCGACGATCTCGAGCAGGCGCAGGACTTCGGCTGGTCGCTGGAGGGCGCGCGCTTCGACTGGCCGACGCTGATCGCCAACAAGAATCGCGAAATCCAGCGCCTCAACGGCATCTACCGCAACCTGTTGGTCAACGGCGGGGTGACGCTGCTGGAAGGGCATGCGCGCGTCCTCGGCGCCCACGAGGTCGAGGTGAATGGCCAGCGCTACGGTGCCGAGCACATCCTGGTCGCTGTCGGCGGCTGGCCGCAGGTGCCGGAGATTCCTGGGCGCGAGCTGGCGATCACCTCCAACGAGGCCTTCTATCTCGAGCAGATGCCCGGGCGGGTGCTGGTGGTCGGTGGCGGCTATATCGCCGTCGAGTTCGCATCGATCTTCCACGGTCTGGGCGCGCAGACCTCGCTGCTGTACCGCGGCGAGCGCTTCCTGCGCGGCTTCGACGAGGCGGTGCGCACCCATCTGGAGGAGGAGCTGCGCAAGAAAGGCATGGACCTGCAGTTCAGCAGCGACATCGAGCGGATCGAGCGTCAGGCCGACGGCAGCCTGCTGGCAACCCTGCGCGATGGTCGTGCGCTGGAAACCGACTGCGTGTTCTACGCCACCGGCCGCCGCCCGATGCTGGACAATCTGGGCCTGGAGAATGCCAGCGTGGCGCTGGATGAGCGCGGCTTCGTCAGCGTCGATGACGAGTACCGCACCAGCGTGCCGTCGATCCTGGCTATCGGTGACGTGACCGGGGGTGTGCAGTTGACGCCGGTGGCTCTGGCCGAGGGCATGGCGGTAGCGCGCCGGCTGTTCCGGCCCGAGGAATATCGCCCGGTAGACTACGCGCTGATTCCCACCGCGGTGTTCAGCCTGCCGAATATCGCCACCGTCGGCCTGACCGAGGAACAGGCGCGCAAGCAGGGTCACGCCGTGCAGGTGTTCGAGAGCCGCTTCCGGCCGATGAAGCTGACCCTGGGCGATTGCCAGGAGCGCATCCTGATGAAGCTGGTGGTGGATGCCGAGACCGATCACGTACTGGGCTGCCACATGGTCGGCCCGGATGCCGGTGAAATCATCCAGGGGCTGGCGGTGGCCCTGAAGGCGGGGGCGACCAAGGCGGTGTTCGACGAGACCATCGGCATTCACCCGTCGGCGGCCGAGGAGTTCGTCACCATGCGTGCGCCGGTGACCGGCTAGCTTTGAAGTGAAACAAGGCACCCGTTAGGCGGGTGCCTTTGGTGTGCATCAGTGGCTGCCGTGAGCGTCGTGCTGCATCGGCATGGCATGATCGTCGGCGGACTCAACCTTGACCTGCACGTCAACCTTGCCGGCCTTCTCGAACTCCAGGGTCAGCGGGAACTGTTCGCCGGCCTTCAGCGGCTGGCTCAGGCCGAACAGCATCACGTGGTTGCCACCCGGCTGGAACACCACCTCGCCATGGGTGGGAATGTCAACGCCCGGGATCTGTACCATCTTCATCATCCCGTCCTGCTGAAGGTGGGTGTGCAGCTCGCTCTTCTGCGCACGCGGGCTGCTTGCGGCGATCAGGCGATCGGCCTCGGCGCCCTGGTTGTGCAGGGTGAAGTAGGCGGCGCCGGCAGGGGCGTTGGGCGGCAGCTCGCGCGACCAAGGGTGATCGATGGTCAGCTCGCCGACTTTGTACTCATGGGCAAAGCTCGGCAGGACGCAGGCCAGCAGGGCGGCCAGGGTCAGGGAACGGATCGGCATGGATGGTGCTCCTTGGAAGAACGGATTTCACTGCAATTTTGCGCGCGAACGTAGTACGGCGCCAGCGCGACCAAAAGGCGCAGCGCCATTGCTCGGCGTGGCCCGCCCTCCAGTGCGCGCCTGCTTTGGGGTGAGGTGCTGTCACTGAAGAGCGGGCTGCTCCGGCCCTTGCGGCGCGACTCAATCGTCTGTAGTTGGCGTCTCGGCCGGCGGTGCCGTTTTGAGCGCTTCGGTGCTGGCCGCCCGTAGCAGTTGCAGCTCGGCCTGCGCCCTGGCCAGGGCAATGTGCAGCGCCTGTTCCGCCTGCTGGTGCTCCCGTGCTTGTTCGTCTCGCCGGGTGCGCGCATCTTCCAGTTGGCCGCGCAGCTCGACCTGCGCGGCCTCAGCGCGGTTCAGCTGCTCCAGCAGGCTGGTATTCAGGGTTTCCAGTCGTGTCAGCTGCACCTGCAGTCCTGCCTGCTCCTGGCTCTGGCGGGCCAGCTGTTCCTGCAGCGTGCTCCGCTCGCGCTGGACGCTGCGCGCCTCGCCGAGTAGGCGCTCGTTGTCGCGATTGAGCTGGAGAACTTCCTCCTGCTTGATGATCAGCGTCTGCTGACCCTGGCGCAGCTCGACCTGCAGCTGCTGGATCTGCCCTTCATGGCGGCGCTGCTCCTGCTCGCGCTGTTCCTTCGCCGAAGTACGATAGTGCTCCAACGCCTCGCGGGCGTGCTGGTGCTTTTCTTCCAGCGAGCGGATCTGCGCCGCGCGCTCATCCAGACGCACCTGCTGATCGCGCTGCAGCTGGTCGAGACGGGCGAGCTCGACCAGCATCTGCTGGGCGTTGTCGCGCAGTTGCTGGTGAGCCGCTTGCTCCGCGGCGAGTGTCTGGTCGAGCCCGGCACATCGTTGCTCGATTTCCCCGATACGTATCCGATCCTGTTCAGCCTGCTGCGCCAGGCTTGTCCGCTCGGTGGCGAAAACCTCCTGTGCGGCACGCAGCTCGCTCTCGGCTTCCTCGCGCAGGCGCTCCGCCAGTCGTGCCACCAGGTCGCCCAGCTCTGCGCTGAGCTGTTGACCTCCTGTCTGGCGAGGATCATTTTCGTCTAATTCCTTCAAATAGCGGTGAATGGTGGTCTTTGACCCGGTATTCCCCAGCTCGGCGCGCACCGCGTCGATGCTCGGATGCTCGCCGCGAGCGAGCAGGGCCTGTCGTGCCCGCTGAACCAGTGCCTTGTTGATACCGCCGCGTGCCATGCCGCTCTCCGTTGATTTCGTACCGTATTACGTACCATGTAATTACATATCAAATTACAGGCGAATGCACGTGAAAAACATCGAATAAAGACACTGGATATACTGGTATTATTCAGCCTGAAAGGCCGCAGGCACGCCCAGTTGCGTCGCTACCCGTACGAAACGCCCTTGGAACCGCGCATGTCCGATCTCGACCGCTACCTGCAGGCCGCCACCCGCGACAACACCCGCCGCAGCTATCGCGCGGCCATCGAACATTTCGAGGTGGAGTGGGGCGGCTTCCTGCCGGCGACCAGCGACAGCGTCGCCCGCTACTTGGCCAGCTACGCCGGCAAGCTGTCGCTGAACACCCTGAAGCTGCGGCTGTCCGCGTTGGCCCAGTGGCACAACAGCCAGGGCTTTCCCGACCCGACCAAGGCGCCGGTGGTACGCCAGACGCTGAAGGGCATTCGTGCGCTGCATCCGGCCCGGGAGAAGCAGGCCGAGCCCCTGCAGTTGCGCCATCTGCAGCAAGTGGTCGAGTGCTTGGGCGAGGAGGGCGCCGCAGCCAGCGCGGCCGGCGACACGGGCCGGTGGCTGCGCTGCCGGCGGAATGCTGCGCTGATCCTGCTGGGTTTCTGGCGCGGCTTTCGCAGCGACGAGCTGTGTCGTCTGCAGATCGAGGACATCGTCGTGCGCCCGGGCGTCGGCATGAGCCTGTACCTGCCGCGCAGCAAGGGCGACCGCGACAACCTCGGCAGCACGTATCAAGTGCCGGCGCTGAAGCAGCTATGCCCGGTGCAGGCCTATGTGGACTGGATCGGCAGCGCCGGCCTGGTGCGCGGGCCGCTGTTTCGCTCGATCGATCGCTGGGGGAATCTGGGCGAGGAGGGCTTGCATGCCAACAGCATCATCCCGCTGTTGCGCCAGGCCCTCAGCCGGGCCGGCGTGCCCGGCGAGCTGTATAGCAGCCACTCCCTGCGCCGCGGCTTCGCCACCTGGGCCAGCGCCAACGGCTGGGACCTCAAGGCGCTGATGAACTATGTCGGCTGGAAGGACATGAAGTCGGCGCTGCGCTATATCGATACCGCCGCGTCCTTTGCCGGCCTGGCCCTGCAGGACGCGGCCGCCCTGCCGCTGACGGCCATCGGGCGGGAGGTCACGCAGGATCACCTGACGGCCGCCAGCCACAACGACAGGCGTGACGGACTCATCACGAAATCGACCAAGTGAAACAGACCTGCGCGGGGTGACAGCGGCGAAGGGCGCGCCACCTCACGTCAGCGCTTCGGTGTGGCCGCGGCAGTCCCCAGCGCGCGCATGGCGCCTTCGTGCATGGGTATGGTGATGCCGCGCTGGGCGTTGCCGAGCGACAGCTGTTCGCCCTGGATGCTGCCGGCCGCCAGCCAGCGGTTATCTCTGGCAAACAGCAACCGGACCAGCTGCTCGGCCTCGGCGGCACTGAATTGCTGGTCGCTGAGCAGCAAGCTGCTCACCGCCAGCGTGGCGACCGGCGTGGTCTGCCGTGGATAGGTTCCTTGCGCCAACTGCATGGCG
Organism: Pseudomonas linyingensis; assembly: GCF_900109175.1. GTDB lineage: Bacteria > Pseudomonadota > Gammaproteobacteria > Pseudomonadales > Pseudomonadaceae > Geopseudomonas > Geopseudomonas linyingensis. The sequence goes on from NZ_FNZE01000011.1 coordinate 83,901, forward strand.
AACGTGCCCGGGCGACTGGCCGCGAGCTGGCGGATGGCCTGGTCTTCGAGCGGCAGAAGGCGCAGGTCAAGCACCTCGCTGGCGGAACGGATATGGTCGGCAGGCGCGCCGATCACCTGGATCAATCCATCCAACCGGCCATCGCGCATGGCCTCGAGGGCCTGCGCCAAGCCCAGGCTGGCCGCATCGCCGAGGTCCTCAGGCTTGAGACCGTGAGCCGCCAGCACCGCCAGTGCGGTATCCCGCGAGGCGGAGGCCGGCTGACCGAGGTTGACACGCTTGCCGCGCAGACCGGCAATATCGCGGATCGCCCCGCCGCGGACCAGCACGTGCACCGGCTCGGGATAGAGGCTGGAAAGGGCACGCAGGCTGGCGTAAGGGCCTTCCTCCGCGAAGGGGCCTGTGCCGTTGCTGGCATAGTGGGCCGCGTCGCTCTGCGACAGCGCCAGCACGACATCGCCGCGCCGCAGCATGCGCAGGTTGGCCACGCCTCCTTCAGTGCTCAGCGGCACCAGCGCGAAGCCCTTGTCCTTGAGCAGGCTCTCCAGCGCCCGGGCGAAGCGCGCGTACTGGCCGGCCTCGGGACCGCCGGCTAGTGGATAGCCTTTCTGCAGGCGGCTCAGGCGCCCTTTGATATTGGCCAGCGAGCGTCCTACCTCATCGGAGATGATCTCCCGCTCTCTGACGCCAGTGGCCCCGGGAGATAGCTGCAGCGCGGTGCTGATTGCACTGATCAACAGCTCATGGGATGTGCCTGGACCTTCCTCGCTCGGCCCCGGAGCACGTGGCGCACTGAATCCTTGGGGTACCACGACCTGCCAGTCGTCATCGGCCTGTCTGTAGATCAGGCTGCCATGGGCTTCGAGCAGATCGCCCTGGCGATTGCCACCGCTGCGGATGCCGGACAGCCCACGCGGGCCTGCGCCGAGCGCGCTGATCAGGCTGGCTACTCCGGGCGAGTCCCAGGAGCCGAAGTCCTGGTCGCGCTCGACCTTGAGCGTGCCGTCGAAATAGATCACCAGGCGCTTTTCTCCCTCCGGAGTATTGACATCGTTGACCGCACCGCGGCGCTGCAGCTCGACGATGCTCAGGACACTCTCGCCGAAAACCTGGTGCAGGCGTTGCTGCAGATCGTTCTCCAGGGTGGCTTGGTCGGGGCCGCGCGAACAGGCCGCCAGCAGCAGAGCCAGAACAGCGATAAGCAACGGGCGCAGCATGTTCAACCTCCCAGCCCGGGCAGCAGCAGGAATGCGGTCAGCGCCAAGGCGTTGAGCAGGTCGACGAGAAAGGCACCGACCAGCGGCGTGACGACCATGGCCTGCGGCGCCGGGCCGTGCTTGCGCGCGATGGCCTGGATGTTGGCCATCGCGGTGGCGGTGGAGCCGATGACGAAGCCGCAGAAGGACGCCGAGAGCGCGGCGCTCTCGTAGTCGCGGCCGACGAAGCGATACACCACCCAAGCGCCGTAGAATATGGCCAGCACAGCTTGACCGATCAGCATGAGCAGCAACGGGCCGACCAGGCTGACGACATGGCCAAGGTTGAGCGCCATCATGGTGATCACCAGAAACAGCGACAGGGTCAGCGACGACATCAGCTCGATCGCCCCGTCGTTGAGCCGGATCCCAATCAGCGGCAGGGCATTGCGGATCGCCACGCCGAGCATCAGGCACCAGAGAAAACCCGGCAGGGTCACCGCTCCTTCGCCGAACCAGCCGGCCAGCAGCTGCCCGCCGACCAGGGCGCTCAGGGTTGCAGCCAGCACGACAAGGAAGTTGCCGGCGTCCACCGACGCTTGGGCGTCCCCGCTATCCTGGTCGGCTTCGCCATGCTCGCCGCTGCCGACCAGATGGTGGCGCTTGATCAGCCATTGCGCCAGCGGCCCGCCGATGATGCCGCCGAGCACCAGGCCAATGGTGGCAGCAGTCATCGACAGCTCCATGATCGACTGCAGGTTGTGCACCTCAGCGAAGCGCTCGGCGTAGGCCGCGCCGGTGCCATGGCCGCCGACCAGGGTGATGGTGCCGCCGACAAGGCCCATCAGCGGATGCATGTCCAGCCCCCAGGCGACCAGTAGGCCGAGGATGTTCTGCAGGAACAGGAAGGGAATCAGCACGATGACGAACTGCAGCAGACGCTTGCCACCTTGCTTGAGCATGCCGAGGTTGGCCGACAGGCCCACCGCCGCGAAGAAGGCCAGTAGCAGGCCGGGCTTCATGCTCACGTCGAACTCCAGCCGGAAGTCGCTGAAGTTGCCGAACAGCGCCATGCTTGCAGCGAATAGCAACCCTCCGGTCACCGGATCGGGGATGTTGTAGCGCGACAGCACCGGGATCAGCCGGTTGACCAGGCGGCCGAGCAGCAGCGCCAACGCCGCCACCAGCAGGGTTTCCACGGGCTGCAAGGTCACGTCAGCGCTCCTTTTTCACGGCGTTCAAGACGCTGCTGTGCAAGCGGAGGACGTGCCTGCATGCGGCATCGCGCCTAGCCGCCAAAGGTGAACAGGCCAAACATGATGGCCGCCAGGATCATGAGGAACAGGCAGTACTTCACCCTCCTCACTGTGGGCGCAGAAACGTTGCCCTTACCGGCAATCCGTTGTAGATCAGCTTAGCCGAGCGCTTGGCGACAGCAATGCTCACCCTGGTCAATACCTGCCCGGCACATGGTTATCGGGTCGAACCGCAGGTTGTTGGAGCGCATCCAGACGGTGCGGGCACGAGCCAGCTTGATGCCACAGGGGATCTGCTAGCTTGAATAGCAGAGCGTGCGCCCATTCGAGGCGGACCGGGGAGGGGGCATGAAGCAGACAGGCATGAAGCTGCGCGGGGTCAACCTGGGCAGCTGGCTGGTACTGGAGAAGTGGATGGTGCCCAGCCTGTTCGAGGGGCTGGCCGCCACCGATGAAACCACCTGGTGCGCCGAGCTGGGCGAAGCGGCTAGCGAAAAATTGCACCGCCACTGGAACACTTTCGTCACCCGCGACGATTTCGCCTGGCTGGCCGAGCACGGCCTGAACGCCGTGCGCATTCCGCTGGGACACTGGATCTTCGGCGCCGACTACCCCTATCACCCGAGCTATGGCGTCAGCCGCCATCCCTTCGTGGTGGGCGGCATCGCGGTGCTCGACCGCGCCATGGACTGGGCACAGGAGTTCGGCCTGCGCGTGGTACTCGACCTGCACGCCGCGCCCGGCTGCCAGAACGGCTTCGACAACGGCGGGATCAAGGATGTCTGCGAGTGGCACACCCGTCCTGAATATCTGGAACACTCGCTCGGCGTGCTTGAACGCCTGGCCGAGCGCTATCGCGACCATCCGGCGCTGCACGCCATCGAGGTGCTCAACGAACCACGCTGGGACGTGCCCACCGACTACCTCAAGGCCTACAACCTGGCCGCCTACGAGCGCATTCGCAAACACTGCCCGGCCGAGCGGGTGGCGGTGGTGTTCCACGACGGGTTTCGCGATTTCCGCGAATACCTGGGCTTCATGCAGGAGCCGCAGTACCGCAACGTGATCTTCGACATCCACCGCTACCAGTGTTTCGAACGCGGCGATATCGACATGGACATCTACGGCCACATCCGCAAGGCCACCGGTGAGTGGAAGCAGGAGGCCGATGCCATCATCACCGAACTGGGCCTGCCGACGTTCTGCGGAGAATGGAGCCTGGGGCTGGACCTGAAGGTGGTTTCGCTGTGGGCAGAAGGGCCATTCAACCATGCCCTGGAACAGATGGATGCCTTTCAGGAAGCGGTGGCGTACCGCGGCTACGCGGCCGGCCAGTTGGCTACTTACGAGAAGTATCTGGGCTGGTTCTTCTGGAGCTACAAGACCGAAACGACCCCCGCCTGGTGCTTCCGCGAGTGCGTGGAGCGTGGCTGGCTCCCATCACGGTTCGCGTAGGGAGCAGGGGGCGGGAGCTGGTGCGCAGGTCAGGTACTTGTCTTCGCAGAGGCGATCCAGCACCAGCTTGCGCGTGTAGTGGCTTTCCAGGCTGCTGTGGAAGCTGATCGTCAGCACCGTCGACCCCTGCAGCTCGCGGTGCAGCACTTCCGTCATGCACTCCTCACCCTGGACATCGAAGGCGTCGGTGGCCTCCTCGATGAACACCCAGGCCGGGTGATGCAGCAGCAGGCGGGCGATACCCAGCCGCTGCTGGGCCCGCAGCGGCAGCACCCGATCCCAGTCGTCGCTCTCCTCCAGGCGCGGCGCCAGCCAGGCGACCCCGGCACATTTGAGCGCATGCTGGATTTTCGACTGACTGAAATGGCCGGTGGAGTGCGGGTAGCTGAGCGCCGCCTGCAAGGTGCCGTCCGGCAGGAACGGACGCTGTGGCAGGAACACGATGCTTTGCCCGGCGGGCAGGCGAATCTCGCCCCGCCCCCAGGGCCATAGCCCGGCGACAGCCTTGAACAGGCCGATGGCCAGGCTCGGGTCGCCACTGATCAGCACCCGCTCGCCGCGCTGGATGGTCATGTCGAGATTTTCCAGCAGCAGCCGGCCGTCCGGGTTGGCCAGACTCAGGCCGCGCAGCACCAGTTCGTCGCCCCGCCCCGGGCGCAGGTCGATGCGGTGCTCCGGCGGACTGGCGGCGCGCTCCTCGAGCAGCAGCATGTCGTTGTACAGGCTCACCACCCGGTCGGCCGAAGCCCGGCACTTGGCCAGTTCGCCGAGATTGTCGATCGGCCAGGACAAGGCCGAGGTGAGCCGCTGAAAGGCCTGCGCGGCCTGCATCAGGATGCCCAGCGACATAGCCCCGGCGATGAACTGGGGGGCGGCGACGAGGATCGGAAAGACCGGCAGCAGGGTGCCATAGCCGGTGGAGAAGGAAACGATACCCAAGTAGCCGAAGGTCTGGCGATTCCAGCCGCGGCCGACATCGGCGAACAATTGATCGGCCTGGCGGTGTTCGATGTCTTCGCCATGCATCAGGGCGATCGACTCCGAATTCTCCCGCGCCCTTGCCAGACCGAAGCGCAGGTTGGCCTCCACCGTCTGCAGGCGGTTGGTGGCCTTGATCAGCGGCCGACCGAGCAGCAGACCCAGCACGGTGCCGCCGCCAGCGTAGAAAAAGGCCAGCAGCACCAGGTAACCGGGCACCTCCAGAGCGGTGCCGGGGATCGGCAGGCTGCCGGAGACGCTGAGCAGGATGTCGACGAAGCTGCCGAGGATCAGCAGCGAATAGAGCAGTGACAGGGCCAGGGCGATGGCTGCCTCTGTGGCGATGCGGATGTCCTCGGCGATACGCCCGTCGGGATTGTCGTGCTCGCCGCTGGTGAACTGCAGCTGGTAGTGACGAGCATGGGCCATCCACTGGTCGAGCAGGCGCGTGGTCATCCAGCGCCGCCAGTCCAACTGCAACCAGCGTTTCACGTGCAGGTGCAGCGCGGTGACCAGCATGGTCAGGATGAAAATCAGCACAAAGGTGGCGATCAGCAGCCAGAGGTCGCTCAACGAGCGCGCCTCGAGAACATCGAACAGTTCGCGGTTCCAGTAGCTGATCCAGATTGCCAGCCCCACCTGGGCCTCGGTCAGCGCGACCAGCAGCAGCACGGCGCCGCGGATCTTCCATTTGCGTTCGCTGTTCCAGTAGGGTCCTGCCAGACGCATGAACTGCCAACTCAGGTGCTTCTGGCGAGGGGCGAGGGGCGGGCTGGAGGGCGGCATGGGCTCAGTCAGCCTGGCGGGCCAGACGGACAGCGATCTGCGCGGCGCCGCGCAGACCCAGCTGTTCGTCGAGCACCACATGCAAGGGGATACGCTCCAGTAGCGCGCGCATCGGGGGCTTGGCGCAGAACGCCTCGCGCACCTCCTGGCGCTGCAGGAATGGCAGGATCTTCGGCGCGATGCCTCCGCACAGGTAGACGCCGCCGCGCGCCAGGGCGGTCAGCGCCAGATTGCCGGCAACTGCGGCATACAGGCGAGCGAACAGCTCGAGGGTCGCCACCGCCAGCACCTCGCCGGCCGCAGCGGCCTGACTGATTTGCGCGGCGGAGGGCAGGGTGGGCGCATCTACGGATTGTCCGCCCAGGAAGGCGTACAGCCGGGTGAGACCGGGACCGGAGAGCAGCAGCTCGAGGCTCACCCGGCCATGGCGTGGCAACAGGTGGCGCAGCAGCGCCAGTTGCTGCTCGTCCTGCGGGGCGAAGTCGGCGTGGCCGCCCTCGCCCCGCAGCACCAGCGGTTGCTGCGGTGTGCCGGCGACGAGGGCCATGCCCAGGCCGGAACCGGCGCCCAGCAGCGCGCGCACACCCTCGGGCGGCGCCGCACCGGTCTGCAGGGTGCACAGCTGGTGTGGCTGCAGCAGGGGCAGGCCGTGGGCCTGGGCGACGAAGTCATTGACCAGCTCGACCTGGCGCAGGCCCAGGGACTCAGCCAGTTCGGCGGCATCCAGGCTCCACGGCAGATTGGTCAACTGTACCCGCTGATGCTCCAACGGACCGGCCAGGGCGATGCAGGCGGCTTGCGGGTGCTCGCCGGAGAGCAGGAAGGCGCGCAGCAGGCTGGAAAAGTCGGCATGCTTGCGGCTGGCCAGGGTTTGCAGGCGCAGCGTCTGCCACCCGTCGTCCGTCCCGCGGGCCAGCAGCAGGCGCGCACTGGTACCGCCGATATCTGCCGCCAGGATGAGCATGCTTACCTCGTCGTGCAGGTACGACCGAGATGCACACCGCGCGCATCGCGCCCGCGGTCAATCAGAGCATCCAGATGGGCCGGGGAATGCCCCGGCGGATCAACCGACCGGCAGGTCCGCGCATCTCGCGGGCGCGGTCGGTCTGCCCTGCAGTATAGGTGACTCTGTGGAGAGCCCATGGTGGCTGCGACAGCGGGCTGCCGATGGCGATCCGCCCGCTGCATAGGATGGCGGCTGGACGTAGAAAGCAAAACAGCCTCGGACGGCTGCGCTTGCTGCGGATCAGAACGAGGCGATGATGCGCCCGAGCACTTCCATGGCACGCTCGCTCTGCGCGTCCCAGGGGTGGCCGTAGTTCAGTCGTGCGCAGTTGCGAAAGCGCCGGGTAGCCGAGAAGATCGGCCCCGGTGCCAGGCTGATGCCCTGGGCCAGGGCCAGCTGGAACAGCTGCAGCGAGTCGACCTGTTCGGGGAACTCGAACCAAAGGAAATAGCCGCCGCTCGGCCGGGTCACCCGCGTGCTGGCCGGGAAGTGCCGCGCCGCCGAGGCGAGCATCGACGCCTGCTGGCTCTCCAGCGCATGGCGCAGCTTGCGCAGATGGCGATCGTAGCCGCCATGCTGCAGGTAGTCGGCGATGGCCGCCTGCGCCGGCACCGAGGGCGAGATGGTGGTCATCAGCTTGAGGCGGCGGATCTGCTCGGCGTAGCGCCCGCCGGCCACCCAGCCGATCCGGTAGCCCGGCGCCAGACACTTGGAGAACGAGCCGCAGTGCATCACCAGCCCCTCGCGGTCGAAGCTCTTCACCGGCCGCGGTGGCTGCGTGCCGAAGTACAGCTCGGCGTACACGTCGTCCTCGATCAGCGGCACCTGGTGGCGCTGCAGCAACTCGTACAGCGCGCGCTTCTTGTCATCGTCCATGCTCGCGCCCAGCGGGTTCTGCAGGCTGCTCATGAACCAGCAGGCCTTGATCGGCAGCTCCCTGAGACTGTCCTCCAGGCTGGCGAGGTCGATGCCCTCGCGCGGGTGCACCGGGATCTCCACCGCCTTGAGCTCGAGGCGCTCGAGCACCTGCAGGGTGGCGTAGAAGGCCGGCGCCTCGATGGCCACCAGGTCGCCCGGGCGGGTGACGCACTGCAGGCACAGGTTGAGTGCCTCCATGGCGCCGGTGCTGATCACCAGCTCCTCCAGCGGCAGCATCACCCCGCTGACCATGTAGCGCAAGGCGATCTGCCGGCGCAGGTCGGCGTTGCCCTCGGTCATGTCGGCGATCACCGCATGGGGCGACAGCCCGCGCACGCCATGGGCCATGGAGCGCGCCAGACGGGCGAGAGGGAACAGGTCGGGACTGGGGAAGGCCGAGCCGAACGGCACGGTATCCGGGTCCTTCAGCGAACCGAGCACCGAGAACACCAGCTCGCTGACGTCGACCGCGCTGGTCTGCGCCTGGCGGGCGCTGATGCCGGGCTCGGACAGCGGGCGCTTTGCCAGCTCGCGCACGAAGTAGCCCGAGCGCGCCCGCGCCAGGATCAGGCCGCGGCTTTCCAGCAGGTAGTAGGCCTGGAACACCGTCGACGGGCTGACCCCGTAGGTGCGGCTGGCATGGCGCACCGAGGGCACCTTCTGCCCGGGGGCCAGCACGCCGGTGCGGATCAGCGCGGCGATCTCGTCGGCAAACTTCTCGTAGCGCTTCATCTTGTCGGGATTCACCGGGACGGGAACTGAGACAAGGGAGTCTACCGGCTGCCGACGCTCCATGGCGCTATTGCCTTGCGGCGGGATCAACGATTGACCGGCGAGACGAAGGTGGTCCGGGCGCTGACGCGCACCTGTTCATCGTCCAGGTCCATCACCGCGAAGAGCAGCGGCTCGGAGCTGCTGGCCGCGCGCTCGGCGGTCAGCGCCACGCTCACCGCCACGTCGAGGATTTCCCCAGGGGCCAGTTGCAGCTCCTGCTCGCCCTGCAGTACGAAGGGGCCGGGCTCGACCAGACTGATGGCGTAGCGGTGCGGCTGCTGGGTCTTGTTGATCACCTTGAGGCGGTAGATGTTCTCGATCTGCCCCTCGCTGTTCTCGCGGAACAGGCCGCGGTCCTTGGCCACGTCCAGTTGCACCATCGGCCGCACGCTCAGCGCCCAGCCGAAGGCGCCGAACATCAGCAGCAGCGCGGCGGCGTAGCCGACCAGGCGCGGGCGCAGCCAGCGGGTCTTGCCGCCGGCCAGCTCGCGCTCGGAACTGTAGCGCACCAGGCCGCGCTCATAGCCCATCTTGTCCATGATGCTGTCGCAGGCGTCGATGCAGGCGCCGCAGCCGATGCATTCCAGCTGCAGGCCGTCGCGGATGTCGATGCCGGTCGGGCAGACCTGCACGCACAGGGTGCAGTCGATGCAGTCGCCGAGGCCGGCGGCCTGGTGGTCAACTTCCTTCCGGCGCGGACCACGGCTTTCGCCGCGGGCGCTGTCGTAGGAAACGATCAGGGTGTCGGCGTCGAACATCACGCTCTGGAAGCGCGAGTAGGGACACATGTCGCGGCACACCTTCTCGCGCAGCCAGCCGGCGTTGCCGTAGGTGGCGGCGGTGAAGAAGAACACCCAGAAGGCGCTGGTCGAATCCAGTTGCAGGGTGAACAGGTCGTGCACCAGGGCGCGGATCGGCGTGAAGTAGCCGACGAAGGCCAGCGCGGTGACCAGGCTCACCGCCAGCCACAGGCCGTGCTTGGCGCTGCGGCGCGCAAGTTTCTCGGCCGACCAGGACGCGGCATCCAGCTTGATGCGCTGCTGGCGGTCGCCCTCGGTGACCTTCTCCACCCACATGAACACCCAGGTCCACACGCTTTGCGGGCAGGCATAGCCGCACCACACGCGGCCGGCGGCCACGGTGATGGCAAACAGGCCGAAGGCGCAGATGATCAGCAGTGCCGATAGGAGGATGAAGTCCTGCGGCCAGAAGGTGGCGCCGAAGATGTAGAACTGATGCTCGGCCAGGTCCCAGAGCACCGCCTGGCGGTCACCCCAGTTCAGCCAGGCGGTGCCGAAGAACAGCAGGAACAGCGCTCCGGCGCCGCCCAGGCGCAGGTTGCGGAACAGCCCGGTGAAACTGCGGGTGTGAATGGCGCCGCCGGCTTGCGCGGGTGTCAGGCGCGGCGGCCGTGGCTCGACCGTCTCGACGATCTGCGCGGGGATGCGTTCGCTCATGGTGAGGCTCCATCAGGCCTACAAAAGATGGGGCCAATGATCGGCGCATGACTGCAAAGGAAACAGACTCAGATCCGCGTGGAAAAAGCGGATCAGATGGGACGGGCATACGACAGGACTTGCTGGCTGACGGTGGGACAGGCCGCGTATATGCCCAGCCTCGATCCCAGCGACGAGGTCGAGCTCACCAGTGCCTGTATTGCCTGTTCAGGCGGCCAGAGCGGCATCGGGACTGGCGCCCGGCGCGGCAGAACGGCATGGCACGGCGCCGGCCATCGCCATCGATCGCGGTCGGCCCCCGAACTCAGGCGCCGAACTTGATGGTGGTCGTGGCGAACAGCCCGATCAGGAACCAGCCGATGGCCGAGGTAGTTCCGAGGGCCATGCCGCCCAGCCAGATGCCCAGGGCGATCTCGTAGGCCAGTCGCCGTTCGCGGCGCGGCGCGGCTGCAGTTGCCGCACGGGGTGGATAGTCGTCGTAGTCGTCTTCGTCTCGGATTGCACGCATTGCTGGTTTTCCGCAGGGGGTTTCGATTCCGGGCGCGGACGGTAGTCAATTTTCGCTCCGTCTGCAATCACCGCCGGACGCACGCAAAGGAGGTCACCCTTAATCCTTGACGCGCAGATTTTTCACCGAATGCGCGCGCTGTTCATCCAGCGAGTTGTAGTAGGTGTTCTGCGTGGTGCTCAGGCTGTTGTGGCGCAGGTCGGCCTGCAGATCCTTCATGTCGCGATGCGGTGCATCGAAAGTCGCCGAGGTGTGGCGCAGCCAGTGCAGCGAGGCGGAGCGCAGGTGATCGACCTCGTCGTTACTCCAGCCTTCCTCGACCATCCGCGCCAGGGAGCGGTCGAAGACCGCCTGCAGCAGCAGGCGCAGGTGGCGGTCGGACAGTCCGGCGCGGCCCGTGAGGGTGGAGAGGAGGGGATGCGTCTCCTGGGGCGAGGGCAGGGCAGGCAGTCCCAGATGACGCCGGTAGCGGATCAGGTAGGTCTGGATGTAGTCGTCGCGCACGCTGATCTTGGCGGCCTTGTTGCCCTTGCCGACCACATGGAACCACCAGTTGCCGGTGGTATCGCGGCGAAAATCGCCCATGGTCGGCTCCCAGTTGTCGCGCCCGACCAGGTCGGAGACCCGCAGGTACATGGCGAACAATGTGGCCAGGATGAACAAGGTGCGTTCGTGCAGTTCGGGCTCTTCGTCGGCCATCTGCTCGGCGGTCTCGATCACGTAACTCCACTGCAGCTGGGTGAGCGAGCGGCCGGAGACGTCCAGGGTGTTGCGCTGCTTGTAGATCGACTTTTGTTTGACTGCCCGAAACGGATTGACCTCGGTGAGGCCTTCATCGGTGGCGTGCTGGAAGAAGCTGCCACACACGGCGAACACCTGAGCCACCGAGCCCTGGGACATCTTGTAGGGGCGCTCACTGATCTCATGTGAGGCCGGATCAGCCAGCGCCCGGTTGCGTTTGGGCACGGTCATGCTGAACGGACGCCAGGTTTCGTTCACCACATAGCTGTCGGACTCGAGTTTCTTGCGGCCACCGATCCGCACAAAGCGCGATTTGACCATCGGGCCGACCCAGTCCTTCGGAGGCCGCAGACAGAACTCCATGAAGGCTTCGGCATCGCGGCGGCGCAGATCGAGCAGCGGCTTGCGGGCGACCAGCAAGGCCCACAGCAGCAGACGCTCGACATGGGTGCGGTAGGAATTGAAGGTGGGCTCGTTGCCGGCGTAGGACTTCAGAAACCCGCGGACCGCCATGTAGCCCTCGATGGCCTGGAGTTCTGCCGGGAAACTGGCGAGGTAGTCGCGTACGGTCGGCAGTTCTTCGCTGAGCTGCAGGAAGTTCAGCCCCAGGAAGCGACTGTAGGTCTCGAACAGAGGAAACGGGGCTGTAGACATGCTGAACTTTCTGACGTTGAGTGTACGAAGCGGGAACGGCAGTGCAACGTGATGGCGGTACTGCCGGGTGGGCGAATGCAGTATATGCAATATCCGGGTCTGGCCGTTATCGGATATTGCATTGATGTGTTGGCATAGGTGTGCTCCTCCGTCGTCAAACCCAGCCTTCTACCTGGTTTCGCATAATGAAGATTATGTTAAATAATGGATCCGACCAAGCTATCCGATTGACCTGCTGCCATCTCTCTTGCGAATGCTTGAATTTGAAACTATTCAGACCTGATCTCCTGCATTTATTGAGGGCTGGCAGCTAAAATTGAAACTCGCGCGTTTTTTTGTCTGCAAATTTGTAACTCTGCAGGCATCTTGCAATGAACGCAATGTGGTACTCCACTCCGGCACTGGAAGGCAATTTGAGATTCCGGGTGCGACGACCAAAGTTTGCCCGCCCCCAGACTGAAAACTGACCCACTTTGGGCCTAATTCAACGAAGTCGAGCTTGAGGGCCTGACACAGTTCGGCGATGCGCTGGTGTTGCAGGTTCATGCGCAGGCCTCCCGGATCGACTCATACACCGACACGCGATTGGCCCTGACGCGTTTCCACGCCATCACCATGTTCGCCCCAGGCTTCCGGTTGCATGCCGCGCCGTTCGTGCTTCATCGCGCAACGCTTCAGGCTCGGCTTCCCGCGATACACCCCGGCTCGCCGGGCTTCTGATGCACTGCACGTCCGAGCGACACGGCCTTCGGCCCTCCTACTCGTTCGGTCCTTCGCCCCGTATCGGCGGCTACTACGGCCTCTGCTGACTTCTCGCTCCGGTTCGGCACAGGCACAAGGCGAGTAAGAACGCACTCCTTCGCTGCACAACCGTCGGATCTACGCCACTTCGACTTGATCACAAGAGCTTCGCGGAGGCTTGCCCGCTCGCCCTGCTCGGCAGCGCCTTCTATCCGGTTTTTGTTCAGTCGCATCTTATTTTCTGTATATATATGCAGTGTTTCCCGCCACTGGGAACCTCGGAATCAACACCGATTGTGTCCCAGGAAGTGGTGTAACTGAGAGCCGCCAGAAACGCCGCCAGGCGTGAGAGAGGACGGCCACCGTGGTTTCCGGCTAGGTTGAGTTTGCCAACCTAACCATCACCGGAGAAACCACGATGACCAAGCACACTATCGCACTGGACGAGCTCGCCGAGAAAGGCCCGGATGCCGACCTGCTCAGGCAAATGATCCAGTTCGTCGCCCAGCGCCTGATGGATCTCGATGTCGAGACGCGCTGCGGCGCCGGCTACGGCATCAAGAGCGAGGAGCGCAGCAACAGCCGCAACGGCTACCGGGATCGCCTGTGGCAGACCCGTGCCGGCGACGTCGAACTGCGCATTCCCAAGCTGCGCCAGGGCAGCTATTTCCCGCCTTTCCTGGAGCCCCGGCGTACGGCCGAGAAGGCTTTGGCCGCGGTGATCCAGGAGGCCTACGTGCAAGGCGTCTCGACCCGATCGGTCGACGAACTGGTGCAGGCCATGGGCATGAGCGGCATCTCCAAGAGTCAGGTTGTAGTGGTCAAGCCATCCCGGACAGTGGGTTAAGTTTTTTCTCGGCCACGGCGGGTGGCAGTCCGGCATTGGCCTGGTGCGGTCTGAGCCAGTTGTACCGATGCATCAGGTAATGGCTGATATCCCGCTGCGCCTCTCCGGCTGTCATGTAACCTGTCGGCGGTATCCATTCTGTTTTCAGACTACGAAACAATCGCTCCATCGGGGCGTTATCCCAGCAGTTGCCGCGTCGACTCATGCTCTGCCGCATCCGGTAACGCCACAGCCGCTGCCGGAACAAGCGGCTGGAATATTGACTGCCCTGATCTGAATGGAACATCACCTGCTGTGGCCTTCCGCGCTGCTCGTAGGCCATATCGAGCGCACGGACGACCTGCTCTGCATCCGGCTTGCAGGAGAGCGCCCATCCAATGACTCGGCGAACATGCAGATCCAGAACCACTGCCAGGTAATGCCAGCGGCCTTGCGCCCAGATATAGGTAATGTCACCACACCACACTTGGTTCGGGCGCCCGACATCGAACTCGCGCTTCAGCAGGTTCGGGAATGGAGTCTGCAACGCCGCTACATGCAGCTTGAGGGACTGCAATCGCTCAGTGACAATCAACCTGCTCGGCTATCCGCTGTGATCAGCTGAGCTCCCGCAGACTCGACTGCCAGAGCCACGGCAGTTACACCACGTCCCGGGACACGATCTCAACACCCCTGCAGTTCATCGATGGAGACGGCTGGCGACCTGCCCTCGTCCAGCAAAGCACTGCCTGCATTTCTCCCGGTGACGCTGGAGTCACCCGTTCAAGCTGTGGCTTCGCCTTCCAGCGGATCAGAAATCCGCATTAATCGTATCTGGCTCGCCACCGGGGGGGAGCTCATGGACATCAGCCTTGGAGCGGGAACGGCTTACGCCCAGAAATGGTGCAACAGCCTCATCCGTCTTAACCAATTACTTGGCTGTCAGATGAAGAGCGGCGAAGAAACACGGAACATAGCAGTGCACAGGTTCGCTAAAGAAGGGCAATCCGGGCCTCGTTCTGATGACGTCCGCTGCCCTCAAGTATGCAATCTTGGCATGGAAATCAGTAAAAACTGGTATTGGACTGTAGATCTATGGCCGCCCTAGGCTCTGCCCAAAGACGGTTTCCCCTCCATTGAGCGGAGCTGGCACGAGCGCGATTGATGCCGAGAAAGAGACGTCCTTGTAGTTCGTTCGATTCTCAATATCCAAGGTTGCAATGTCATGACGATTGAAGCGGGTACTAAGCTGGCCGAAGGGAAAATCCTCGAGTGCGTGGCAGCGCTGCGCGACGATGCGGTGCAGATGCTGGGCGAACTGGTCGAGCAGCCTTCACTGCTGGGCGAGGAAGCCTCGGCTCAGGTCTACATGGAAGGCGTGTTCCGCGACCGTCTCGGCCTGCGCGTGGAGCGATTCGACATCGACGAGGACAAGATCCGCAACCACCCCGGCTATTCACCCTCCCTCGTGTCCTATGACGGCCGCCCCAACGTGGTTGGCGTGCACCAGCCGCAGGGGGAGCGCAGGGGAAAATCGCTGATCCTCAATGGCCATATCGACGTGGTGCCGGTTGGCACCGAAAAGCTATGGACCCGCCCGCCGTTCGAGGCCTGGGTAGAAGGCGACCGCCTGTATGGCCGCGGCTCGTCGGACATGAAAGCCGGCATCGTCGCCTATTCGATTGCCTTCCAGGCGCTGAAGCAGGCCGGCTATGAGCCAGCCGCGCCGGTGTTCCTGCAGTCGGTGGTCGAGGAGGAGTGCACCGGCAACGGCGCCCTGGCCTGCCTGGTGGAAGGCTACACCGCCGATGCGGCGATCATTCCAGAGCCGGTCGGCGGGGTGATGACCTGCCAGCTGGGCGTGATGTGGCTGGGCATCACCGTTATGGGCGTGCCCGCTCATGCGGCTATGGCCCAGGACGGCACCGATGCCATCGGTTTTGCCCTCTACCTGTTCCATGCGCTGAAGAAGCTGGAAGCCCGGTGGAATCAGCCCGAGGCGCGTCACGCCTGCTACAGCCAGCAGCGCCATCCGGTGAACTTCAACCTCGGCAAGATCCAGGGCGGCGACTGGACCTCCTCTGTGGCCTCGGAATGCCGCATCGACGTGCGCATCGGCTTCTACCCGGGACGCACCCGCGAGGAGATCAAGACCGAGGTCGAGGCGGTGCTCAAGGAGGCCTTCGAGCAGAGTCCGCACGCGGCATCCTCCCAGTACGAAGTCACCTACCAGGGCTTCCAGGCCGAAGGCTGCGTTGTCGACATGAACGACCCGGTGATCCGCGACCTGGAGCAGGCCCACCTCGATGTGGTCGGTAGCGAGGCAGCGCGCCTGGTCTTTACCGGCACCACTGATGCGCGCTTCTTCAACCTGTACGGCGGCATCCCGGCAACCTGTTACGGCCCGGTTGGTGGCTCCATCCACGGCATCGACGAGTGGGTTTCCATCCAGAGCATGATGGAGGTGGCCGCGGTTCTGGCCATATTTATGGCGCGCTGGTGCGGACTTAACAAGTTGCCCGAATGTAGTGGCAATTGAGAGTATCGGTTCAGGTGTAATCCTGAGCTTCTAATCAAATCGTCGGGATATCGAGTGGACAGGCAACCCAAGCATGTCTGCTGCGGATCTCTGCGCACAATAAAAACAATAGGCAATATTAATTTTCTGCCTGTTCATGATTTTTAATAAAACTAACAAGGTGGTTTTATGAATAGGGTAAATGTCGTCGGTGGCGCGTGTCTGGCGTGTGCCGTTATGTCCACTCTGCCGGCGTACGCCGAGACTGCCGCGAGCAAGCAGGCACAAGCCGGAGGTTTTTTCGAGGAAGACAGCCTGACCTTCAGTACCCGCAATTGGTATGCGCGGGAAGCGGCGAAGAACAGCAGCGCGTTCGCCATCCGCAAGGATTGGGGCGTCGAGCGCACTCACGACCGCAACACCTGGGTGCAGGGCTCGATCCTCAAGTACAGCTCCGGCTATACCCAAGGACCGGTGGGCTTCGGTCTGGATGTCGCGGCCTTCAACGCCCTCGCCCTGGAGAGCGGCAAGGGCGCGGTAGCCGGGGGGCGCAACCGCACCCTGACCGAAGACGACGGCGATGTGGTGGCCAATTGGAGCAAGGTGGGCATCGCCGACATCAGGATGCGCGTTTCCAATACCGAGCTGAAGGCCGGGCGTTTCAACGTCCGCAATCCGGTGATGAGCTTCTCAGATACCCGTGCCCTGCCGGCGACCTACGAAGGCTTCGCCCTGACCAGCGAGGAGTTCCGCAACCTGTATATCCAGGTCGGGTCCTTCGACCGTGCCAGCCCGCGGGTGGGTGCGGGCAGCGAGAAGCTCAGAACCCAGTACACCTTGGCCGATATCACCAGCGACCGGGTGTCCTTCGCCGGCTTCGACTACAAACCCTGGGCCGGCGGCCAGTATTCAGCCTGGTACTCGAACCTTGAGGACATCTGGGACCGCTACTACCTGGGCGCTTCTCAGGAGTTCGGCGACGGTCCGCTGCGCCATCGCCTCGCCGCCAACTACTACTTCACCGAGGACTCGGGCAGCGTCAAGGGCGGCCCTATTGACAATCACGCCTACAGCCTGGCCTTCACCTCCATGTATCAGGGGCACTCGGTCACCCTGGCCTGGCAGCAGATCGACGGCGACGAGTACTTCGACTACGTGCGCGACTCCAACGCCATCAACCTGGCCAACGCGCTGGTCTCCGAATACAACGGGCCGAACGAGAAGTCGTTGCGCCTGACCTACGGGTACGACTGGACCACCCAGGGCGTGCCGGGACTGACTACCACGGTGTGGTACGCCAAGGGCTGGGATATCGACGGCACGCATTACCGCGGCGGTGCCGGCGGCCTCTACGAGTTCGGCCTGGGCCAGAAGGACCTCGACCATCACGAAGTGGCCGGCATGCTCAGCTATGCCGTGCAGTCCGGGCCGATCAAGGGCGCCAACTTCACCGCCGGATACGTCCAGCACCGCGCCAGCCAGAACCAGGGCGACGGCAGCTTCAACGAGCTGCGCATCGTCTCCAATTTCCCCTTCAAGCTGTTCTGACCCCGCGCGAGGCTGACTGATGAAATTCAATTCGCTGTTGCTGTCGATCATGCTGGCTTTCGGCGCGGTGTCCGCCGCACCGGCCTCCAGCGACTGGGTCAAGTCCGCTGCCGATGCAGTTGAACGGGAGGTCATCGACCTGCGCCATCACATTCACCAGCATCCGGAACTGGGCAACCAGGAAGTGAAGACCGCCGCACTGGTGGCCGAACACCTGCGCGAGCTGGGTATCCAAGTGCGCACCGGGGTGGCCAAGACCGGAGTGATCGGCGTCCTTGAAGGCGGCCGTCCAGGGCCGACCATAGCGCTGCGCGCCGACATGGATGCGCTGCCGGTCGAGGAACAGACCGGCCTGCCGTTCGCCAGCAAGGCGCGCGGCACTCACCTGGGCAAGGAGGTGCCGGTGATGCATGCCTGTGGCCATGACGCCCATACCGCCATGCTGCTCGGCACCGCCAAGGTGCTCGCGGCGAACAAGGACAGAATCGCCGGCACCGTGGTGTTCCTGTTCCAGCCGGCCGAGGAAGGCGCGGCGGACATCGACTTCTTCGACCAGACGCAGATCTACGGAGCCCGCCATATGATCAAGGACGGCGCGCTGGACCAGCCCAAGGTCGAGGCCATCTTCGGCATCCATGTGATGGCTCAGATGCCCTCCGGGGAGATTCGCTACAAGCCGGGGGCCGCCCTCAACAGCGCCGACGGCTTCCGCGTGACCGTGACCGGCAAACAGACCCACGGCTCGATGCCCTGGACTGGTGCCGATCCAATCGTCGCCAGCGCGCAGATCGTCAACGGCCTGCAGACCCTGGTCAGCCGCCGGGTCGACCTGCGCGAAGGCATGGGCGTGGTCAGCGTCGGCACCATTCAGGGGGGTAGTGCCGGCAACATCATCCCGGAAACCGTGAGCATGACCGGCACCATCCGCAGCAACAGCCCGGGCATCCGCGACAGCATCCACAGCCACCTGCCGCCGCTGGTCGAGGGTATCGCCGAGGCCAATGCCACCAAGGCCAAGGTGGAGCTGGCCAACTACGCACCGGTGACGATGAACGACCCGGTGCTCACTGCGGCCATGCTGCCGGCGCTGGAAAAGGCCGCTGACGGCAAGGTCGGGCAGCTAAGTTCACCCAGCGCCGGCAGCGAGGACTTCTCCTATTACGCGCAAAAGGTGCCTGGCCTGTTCGTGTTCCTCGGTGCCACACCCGCCGGCGTGGAGATGAGCAAGGCGGCCAACAACCACAGTCCGTTCTTCGCGGTGGATGACGCCACTCTCAAGACCGGCGTGCGGGCGCATGTCGAGTTCGTCCTGCGCTATCCGCAGGTGACAGAGCAACTGGCGGCTGCGCGCAACAAATCCTGAGCGGCTTTGCCTCCTGGCGGAGGCGGGAAATCACCTTATCGGCAGCGGTCTTCCAGCGGCGTAAGGCCCTGCCTGAATCACAGATGTGCAGAGGTTATCTATGGAACAGTCCACAGGTCTGAGCCGGCGTACGCTCTTGGCGTGGATCGGCAAGACAGCGGGTGCGGCGGCCATGTACCAGGCCATGACCGCCCTCAGTTTTGCTGGCGAATCCAGCTACAAGGGCCATTTCGAACTGAGTGCTGCCCCTGCCGGCGCCAGCGTGCTGGTGCTTGGCGCCGGCCTGGCCGGCATGACTGCGGCCTACGAGCTGCGCAAGGCCGGCTACAAGGTCAAGGTGCTGGAGTACAACGCCAAGGCCGGCGGACGCTGCTGGACTCTGCGCGGCGGCGACCGCTACACCGAGCTGGGCGGCGCCAGCCAGGACTGCCGGTTCGACCAGGGCCTGTACTTCAACCCCGGCCCGTGGCGGATTCCCTACCACCACCATGCCATCCTCGATTACTGCGGCAAGTTCGGGGTCAGGCTCGAGCCGTTCATCCAGGTCAACCACAACGCCTTGCTGCACTCCAGCCGGGCATTCAACGGCCAGCCGAAGCGCTACCGCGAAGTACAGGCTGATTATCAGGGGCACATCGCCGAGCTGCTGAGCAAGTCGGTCAAGCAGGGCGCACTGGATCAGCCGGTTAGCGCCGAGGATCGCGAAAAGCTGCTGGAAAGCCTGCGTGTCTGGGCCGGTCTGGATGACAGCAACAACTACATCAAGTCCATAGGCAGCAGCATGCGCCGGGGCTTCGCGGTCGATGCCGGCGGCGGCTTGATGCCGGAGGCAGCCACTTCCGACCTCCTCGACCGCCAGGCGCTGCTGCAGTCAGGCCTGTGGCTGTATCTCATGGTCGGCCAGTTGCATGAGTTCCAGACCAGCATCTTCCAGCCGGTCGGCGGCATGGACATGATTGCCCAGGCGTTTGCCAAGCAGATCGATGGCCTGGTTCGCTACAACGCCAAGGTCACCCGCATCCAGCAAAACGACAGCGGTGTCACCGTCACCTATGAGGACACCACCGGCAGCGGCGGCACCAGGCAGGAAAAGGCCGACTGGTGCGTCTGTACCCTGCCACTGTCGATTCTCAGCCAGCTGCAGGTCGATGTTGGCGCTCCGATGCAAAACGCCATCCGTGCGGTGCCCTATGGCGCCTCGGCGAAAATCGGCCTGCAGTTCAAGCGGCGCTTCTGGGAGCAGGACGAGCGGATCTACGGTGGCATCAGCTACACCGATGCACCGATTGGCCAGATCGGCTATCCCAACTGCGACTACGGCAGCTCTGGCAAGGGCGTGCTGCTCGGCGGCTATGTCTGGCAAGGCAAAGATGCCTTTGAATTCACCGCCATGTCCCCCGAGATGCGCGTGAAGAAGGCGCTCGAGCAGGGCAGTCAACTACACCCGCAGTATCGCGAGGAGTTCGACAACGGCATTGCCGTGGGTTGGCACCGGGTACCGTGGACCCATGGCTGCTATGGCGTCTGGAGCGACGAAGCGCGCAAGGCTCATTACCACAACCTGTGTCAGATCGACGGTCGCCTGATCCTGGCTGGCGAGCATGTGTCGCATCTCCCGGCCTGGCAGGAAGGCGCCATTCTCTCTGCCCAAGATGCCATCAGCCGCCTGCATCGCCATGCTGTGGCCAGACAGACCGCCGCCTAAGCGCAAGGAAATCACGATGAACACACCTCGATTGATAGTCACGCTGGCGCTCGGCGGCCTGCTCACTGCGCAGGCCCAGGCCGACAGCGCGGTGGCGGTATCGACTGCCGGGCAGCAGGCGCAACGCGACGGCGAAACGCTGTACCACACGATCTGTCAGGCCTGTCACATGGACCAAGGCCAGGGGGCCAAGGGGGCCGCCGCCTACCCTGCGTTGGCCAACAACCCGCGCTTGGCCGCCGCGGCCTATCCGATCTACATGGTCGCCAATGGCCAGTCGGGCATGCCTGCCTTCAAGTCCAGCCTCAGCGATGAAGAGATCGCTGCGGTGGTCGGCTACATCCGTAGCCATTTCGGAAACCAGTACGCCGAACCGGTCACGCTGCAGGACGTCAATAACGTCACCCGGCGCTGACCTTCACCAACCAAGGAACTCCAAACGATGAACAAGCTCATGCAGAACGTCCTGACCGGCGCCGTCCTGACCGGCGCCCTGCTGGCCACCCAGGCCAACGCCGCGGATGCAGTAATCCGCCACAAGATCCCCAACTCCAGCTTCCCCATCGCCCTGGCTGTCGAAGTGCCGGCCTCGGCGACCGTGGTCAACCTCAGCGGTAGCGTACCAGTGGCGATCGACGCCAAGGCTCCGGCCGACAGCCTGGCCGCCTACGGTGACACCGAGGCGCAGACCGTCAGCGTTTTCAAGACCATCGACAAGACCCTGCAGAGTCTCGGTCTGAACATGGGGGACGTGGTCAAGATGCAGGTATTCCTGGTCGGCGATCCGACCAAGGGCGGCAAGATGGACTTCGCCGGCTTCATGAAGGGCTACGGCCAGTTCTTCGGCACCGAGGCCCAGCCTAACCTGCCGGCGCGCTCGGTGATGCAGGTCGCCGGCCTGGTCAATCCGGCCTGGCTGGTAGAGATCGAGGTGACCGCCGTCCGTCCCTGAGGCGGGCTGCGGTTGCGACGGATAGTGTCCCCTGCGGGCTACTCGCCCAGCTCGCTCAGCGGTAGCTGCCGTGCCGTAGCCAGGTAGGTGCGCACTTGTTCCGCCAGGGTCTCCAGCGTCCCGGTGCCGTAGTGCTGGCGGTCCCAGGCGGCGTGCAGGGTCACGCCCAGGACGTCGCGTTCGCTGATCTGGATGTGCAGGCCATAGGCGCCGTAGCGCGGTCGGTCGGTGACGAT
Source organism: Pseudomonas linyingensis (assembly GCF_900109175.1). Classification (GTDB taxonomy): domain Bacteria; phylum Pseudomonadota; class Gammaproteobacteria; order Pseudomonadales; family Pseudomonadaceae; genus Geopseudomonas; species Geopseudomonas linyingensis. The sequence goes on from NZ_FNZE01000011.1 coordinate 105,519, forward strand.
CCCCACGCCATGCCCGCTGACCGCCAGGGCCTGGATGGTATGCGCCTCGTCGCATTCCTCCACGGAGCTGTATTGCAGCCCGGCACGGGCGACGGCGAGATCGAGTTCGACCCGGCTCACGCTGTGCGTGCTGGGCAGGATCAGCGGTTGGGTGAGCAGTTCCTCGAGGTTGATCGCGGTGCGGCCGGCCTGCGCCCAAGGATGGGATTGGGGCACGTAGGCCTTGATCGGAATCATGCCGAGCAACTGGCTGGCGAACTCTTCGCCGCAAGGGGCCGGGGAGATCACCAGATCGATGCCGCTGCGCAGCTGGTCATGGATGTGAAAGTGCTCGGCTTCGTGGGTTAGGATCAGCGGAGCTGAGGGCGGCAGGGTAGCAAGGAAGGGTGCCACCAGGCCGCGTATGGTGGCCGGCGTGGCGGCCAGGTGCAGGCGTTTGATGTGCCCGGTGGCGATGTTCTTCGCCCCGGCCTGCACCAGGCGTGCATTGCTCAGCAGCAGGCGCGCCATGGGCACGAACTCGCGTCCGGCCGGGGTCAGCTGCAGCCGGTTGCGGTTGTGGTCGAACAGCTTGAAGCCCAGCTCGCTTTCCAGCGTCTGCAGCTGTCGACTCAGGGCCGGTTGCGCAATGAACAGCTGGCCAGCCGCGGCGGTGACCGTGCCGGTATCCACAACCATCAGGAAGCATTCGATGCGACGTATGTTCATGCATCAAAGCATATCAAAAGAGCATGGATAGGCAAGGAAATAGGCATTGGACGTTATGGAGTGTGAACCATAGTCTTTTCAATGTCATGACGGAAATTAACCAGGCTCTCCGTGAGAGTCGCCCGAATCATTCGGAAGCTTGGGCGAATAACGATTACGGGTTGACTCCAGTAGGCGGAAATTTTCGCCGCGCGGCGGATAGTCGCTCTCCAGCTAATAATTAAGAAATCGGAGATATTCCAATTGAGTACTCACGAACTGACGGCGTCTGCAGCAGTGGAACCATCCAAGCCAGCTTCGCTACGCAAAGTTGCCGCCGCCGCTTATATCGGCACTGCGCTGGAATGGTATGACTTCTTCCTGTTCGGCACTATGGCGGCGATTGTCTTCGCGCCATTGTTCTTCCCGGGCAGCGATCCGTCGCTGTCGATGATCGGCGCCTTCCTCAGCTTCGGCGTCGGCTTCATCGCCCGCCCGGTGGGCGCGGTCATCTTCGGTCACATCGGCGACAAGTACGGTCGGCGCAGTGCGCTGGTCATCACCATCGCCCTGATGGGCGTGGCCACCACACTGATCGGCGTGCTGCCGACCTTCGCCACGGCGGGCATAGTCGCGCCGATCCTGCTCACCCTGCTGCGCGCTGTGCAGGGCGTGGCGACCGGCGGCGAATGGGGCGGTGCGACCCTGCTGGCTCTCGAGAATGCGCCGAAGAAGAGCCGCGGTTTCTACGCCGCCATCGTCCAGCTCGGCGCGCCCACCGGCACCCTGCTGTCCTCCGGTGCCGTGGCGCTTGCCGCCTCGCTGCCCGGCGACGCCTTCCTCGACTGGGCCTGGCGCGTGCCGTTCCTGGTCTCCATTGTGCTGGTCGGCCTGGCCGTGTGGCTGCGCTGGAACGTGGAGGAGACCCCGGAGTTCCGCAAGCTGGCTGCCGCGAACAAGACCGAGTCGCTGCCGGTGGTCGAGGTGTTCCGCAGCGTACCTGGCCGCCTGGCGATTGGCATCGCCGCCTACCTGTTCGGCAACGCCGGCTTCTTCATCATCACCACCTTCATGATCGGCTACGTGACCCGCACCCTGGGCATGCCCAGCACGGTGATCCTGCAGGGGCTAACCATCGGTGCCGTCGCCCAGATGGTGGTGCTGGTGTTGGCCGGCAAGCTAGCCGACCGTATCGGTGCCGGCAAGACCGTGGCGCTGGGCTACGTGATCTGCCTGGCGTTGGCCTTCCCGATCTTCGCCCTGGTCGATACCCGGGACAACGGCCTGATCATGCTGGCGATGGTCTGCGGCGTCGGCCTGTCGTCGATTTCCTACGCCCCGATCGGCGCGCTACTCACCCAGCTGTTCCCCGCCCACCTGCACTACAGCGGCCTAGGCCTGTCGGCGAACCTCGCCGGGCTAATCGCCGGCTTCATGCCGGCCGTCGCCACCTGGTTCCTGATGCTGTCGGACAACGCCTCCTGGGGGCCGGCATCGTTGCTGGCGACGATTTCCCTCGTGTCCCTGATCGGGACGCTCCTGGCCATGAAAGTGATCAAAGATGATGCAAGCAAAGCAGTTGGAGAATGAGACCATGACGGAATTGCGTAGTGGCGGTCAGCTCGTGGTCGAGCAATTGCTCCGCGAAGGTGTGGATACCGCGTTCTGTGTTCCCGGTGAAAGCTATCTGGAGGTGCTGGACGCGTTGCATGACGCGCCGATCAAGCTGGTGGTGTGCCGTCAGGAAGGCGGCGCCGGCTACATGGCCGACGCCCATGCGCGGGTCACCGGCAAGCCCGGCGTGTTCATGGTCACCCGCGGTCCGGGCGCGGCCAACGCCATGGTCGCCATCCACACCGCCTGGCAGGACAGCGTGCCGCTGGTGCTGTTCGTCGGTCTGATCCCGCGCGCCGAGACCTACCGCGAATCGTTCCAGGAGTTCGATCTCGACGGCTGGTTCGGCAGCACCGCCAAGGCGGTGTTCCAGATCGAGCACGCCGAGCGCGTGCCGGAACTGGTCGCCCGCGCCTTCGCCATCGCCCGCTCCGGACGCCCGGGGCCGGTAGTGATCGGCCTGCCGGAAGACATGCTGCGCGACCGCGTCGCCGTCCAGGCCACCGACTCCATCAGCGTGCAGCCGAGCGTGCCGGCCGCGCAAACCATGGACGAACTGGCCTCGCTGCTGGCCACCGCCGCCCGCCCGCTGGTGGTGCTCGGCGGTGGCGGCTGGACCCCGGCCGCCAGCCGTCAGATCCAGGCCTGGGCCGAGCGCTACCAGCTGCCGGTAACCGTCGACTTCAACTGCCTGGACCTGATCGACCAGCGCTCGCCGAGCTACGTCGGTTCGCTGGGCTATGGCCGCGCGCAGACCCTCGCCGAGGCCATGCGCGACGCCGACCTGGTGATCGGCATCGGCTCGCCGCTGGGCGACATCGTTACCGACAGCTGGGCGCTGCTGCCGGTGCACGGCCACCCTGCCCGTCTGGTCACCGTGCTGCCCGACCACAACGCTCTGGGCGCTGCCCACCCGCGGGCGCAGCGCATCACCGCCAGCGTTGTCGACTTCGCCGCCGCGCTGGCCAACCTGCAGCCGGGCGAGCAGCCGGTCTGGGCCGAACGCACCCGCGCCCTGCACGAGGCGGGCGAGCAGTACCGCTGCCCGGCGCCGATTGCCGGCAACGTCGACCTCAACGCGATCTTCAGCCACTTGCAGGCCAGCCTGCCGGAGGACACCCTCGTCACCTGGGGCGCGGGCAACCACGCCGGCTGGGCCGGGCGCTTCATGCGCTTCACCGGCTACCCGTCGCAGCTGGCTCCGCGCAACGGCTCCATGGGCTACGGCGTGCCGGCGGCGATCGCCGCGGCGCTGGCCCAGCCGGGCCGCCAGGTGCTGTCGGTGGCTGGTGACGGCTGCTTCATGATGAACGGCCAGGAAATCGCCGTGGCCCGTGGCCTGGGCGTGGCGCCGCTGATCGTCGTGCTCAACAACGGCATGTACGGAACCATCCGCACCCACCAGGAAATCCACCACCCGCACCGGGTCAGCGGCACCGACCTGGTCAATCCCGACTTCGCCGCCTACGCCCGCGCCTACGGCGGCCACGGCGAGGTGGTCGAGCGCACCGAGGAGTTCGCCGGCGCCCTGGAGCGCGCGCGCGCCTCGGGGGTGGTCAGCATCATCGAGATCCGCATTGCGCAGGACATCATCAGCCCCGAGTTGCGGATGAGCGATCTCCATCAGTAACCGGCGGCTCGACCTTCGTCGTGCCGCAGGAGCCCTTTGCTAGGAAAGGCCCTCTTGGATGGGTGGCATCGGCGGCGTCTGCCGCAGATGCCCTCATCCACTTTTTTCGACCGCCTTCCGGCTCCCGGCCCCCGACAAGTGCACCACCGCCCCCACGTCCTTCCCGAGAGAACAGCCCCATGACCACCCTGACCCGCGCCGACTGGGAGCAACGTGCCCGGTCGCTGTCCATCGAGACCCGCGCCTTCATCCACGGCGAATACGTCGACGCCGTCGGCGGAGACACCTTCGACTGCCTTAGCCCGATCGACGGCCGTCTGCTCGGCCAGGTGGCCAGCTGCGCCGCCGCCGACGCCGAGCGCGCGGTGGCCGATGCCCGCGCCGCCTTCGACTCCGGCGTGTGGTCGCGCCTGGCCCCGGCTGAGCGCAAGCAAGCGATGGTCCGTTTCGGCAACCTGATCGCGCAGCACGCCGAAGAACTGGCGCTGCTGGAAACCCTCGACATGGGCAAGCCGGTCGCCCACGCCCTGACCCTCGACATGGTGGCCGCCGCCGAGTGCATCTGCTGGAGCGGCGAGGCCCTCGACAAGATCTACGACGAGGTGGCGCCGACCCCCCACGACCAGCTCGGCCTGGTCACCCGCGAGCCGATCGGCGTGGTCGCCGCCATCGTGCCGTGGAACTTCCCGCTGATGATGAGCAGCTGGAAGCTCGGCCCGGCGCTGGCCAGCGGCAACTCGGTGATCCTCAAGCCCTCGGAGAAGTCGCCGCTGACTGCCATCCGCATCGCCGCCCTGGCGGTCGAGGCCGGCATCCCGGCCGGTGTGTTCAACGTGCTGCCGGGCTTCGGCCATACCGTGGGCCAGGCCCTGGCCCTGAACATGGATGTCGACACCCTGGTGTTCACCGGCTCCACCCGGATCGCCAAGCAGCTGATGATCTATGCCGGCGAGTCGAACATGAAGCGCGTATGGCTGGAGGCCGGCGGCAAGAGCGCCAACATCGTCTGCGCCGACGCCCCGGATCTGCAGGCAGCCGCACAGGCAGCCGCCGCCGCCATCGCCTTCAACCAGGGCGAGGTGTGCACCGCCGGCTCGCGACTGCTGGTCGAGCGCTCGATCCAGGAACACTTCGTGCCCATGGTGGTCGAGGCCCTCAAGACCTGGAGACCGGGCCACCCGCTGGATCCGTCGACCATGGTCGGCGCGCTGGTCGACCGCCAGCACCTCGAAAGCGTGCTTGGCTACATCGCCGCCGGTGAGGCCGAGGGCGCCACCCTGCGCTGCGGCGGGTGCCGCGTGCTGGAGGAAAGCGGTGGGGTGTACGTCGAGCCGACCCTGTTCGACGGTGTGAACAACACCATGAAGATCGCCCGCGAGGAAATCTTCGGCCCGGTGCTGGCGGTGATTCCCTTCGACGACATTGAGGAGGCGCTGCAGATCGCCAACGACAGCCCCTACGGCCTGGCCGCCGCGGTGTGGACCCGCGACCTGTCCAAGGCCCACCTGGCTGCCAAGGCGTTGCGCGCCGGCAGCGTGTGGATCAACCAGTACAACGGCGGCGACATGACCGCGCCGTTCGGTGGCTTCAAGCAGTCCGGCAACGGCCGCGACAAGTCGCTGCATGCCTTCGACAAGTACACCGAGCTCAAGGCCACTTGGATCAAGCTTTAGGGAAACGCTGAAAGCCACCCGCCAGGGACTCCCGCGCAAACGAGAGCCCGGGTGCTCAGAGCTTTCTGGATCCCTGCCTGCGCGGGAATGACACGGATAGTCGCAGGCGCGCTGGCGGATAAATTCCCAGTGCTCGGCCGGGCTGGTGAGCTTTTCGCCGGTAGCGATTGGCGTGTCGAATAGCCGGGCCAGCTCGGCGTGGCCCTCGGCGTCGTAGCAGTCCAGCGACTCCTCGATCCACACCAGCTCGAACTCCTCCAAGCGCCGGCACATGCGCCGCGCATGTCGCTGCGGTTCTCGCCGATCAGGTTGGGCGCCACTTATTCGATGAGAACCGCATCATCATCAATACCCGCTGAACGTCCTCTGATCGTGCGCCAGCGGCCGGTGGCAGCCGACCGTGCTCCTGGGGTTACCCTTGCCCCGTCCTCGTGGCTGCCCCGAAGCGCTGAAGAACCGCCCTCAAGCTGGCTCCACCGCCCATGCCCGCCTTCTGCCTGCAGCGCCAACAACCCTGAAAAGCCCGGCGCGGCCATGGCACGCGCCGACTCCCACATCCCGCTCAGACACCAAGGATGTTGCGCTCTGGCCCGAACGGGAAGGCAGTGATGTTTTCGGCGCCCTGCTCCTGCACCACCAGGATGTCATGCTCGCGGTAGCCTCCGGCGCCAGCCTGGCCTTCGGGCAGCATGATCATTGGCTCCATCGACACAACCATGCCCGGCTCGAGCACCGTCTCGATGTCCTCGCGCAACTCCAGCCCGGCCTCGCGGCCGTAGTAGTGGCTGAGCACGCCGAACGAGTGACCGTAGCCGAAGGTGCGGTACTGCAGCAGGTCGTGCTGCTGGTAGATCTCGTTCAACTCGGCGGCGATGTCGCAGCAGCGCACGCCGGGGCGGATCAGTTCGAGGCCGCGCTTATGCACCTGGCAGTTGATCTCCCACAACTGCAGATGGCGCTCGCTCGGCTCGCCGAAGAACAGGGTGCGCTCCAGCGCAGTGTAGTAGCCGGCAATCATCGGGAAGCAGTTGAGCGAGAGGATGTCGCCGCGCTGCACCCGGCGGGTGGTGACCGGGTTGTGTGCGCCGTCGGTGTTGAGCCCGGACTGAAACCAGGTCCAAGTGTCGCGCAGCTCGCCGTGCGGCACGCGGCGGGCGATCTCACGAGTCATCGCCGTGGTGGCGGCCAGCGCCACCTGGTATTCCGGCACGCCCTCGGCGATTGCCTCGACGCAGGCGGCGCCGCCGATGTCGGCCACCGCCGCGCCGATCTTGATCAGCTCGATTTCCTCGGCGGACTTGACCATGCGCATGCGCATGGTGGCCGGCGCCACGTCGAGGAACTCGATACCTTCTAGCGCGACGTCGAACTTGCGGCGGTGATCGAGGCTGACGTGGTCGAACTCCAGGCCGACGCGGCGGGCGCCCTGCGGCACCGCCTCGCGCACGGCGCGGAAGTAGTTGTCGCGCTGCCAGTCGGTGTAGATCAGGTTGTCGCCCAGGCTTCGGCGATAGCCCTGGCCGCCGTCGATGTTAGTGGTGATCAGCGTCGAGCGGTCCTGGGTCACCACCAGCGCATAGCTCCGGCCGAAGGAGCAGTAGAGAAAGTCGCCGAAGTAGTTGACGTTGTGGATCGAGGTCAGCACCACTGTGTCCAGCTGCAGCGCCTGCATCTGGACGCGCAGCATGGCCAGGCGACGGTTCATCTCCGCCACGCTGAAAGTGGCGCGCATTTTCGGCCCGTTGGGCAGGTTGATAAGGCTGGGCATGCTCATGCCGGGACTCCTGTTCGGTGTTGAGAGGATGTGGGCCACAGCATCCTCCCGGGCAGTCCAGGCGAACAAACGGCGATTCTTAATCCTCAGCCATTAGCCGGCCTAATGGCGCTCAGGCGCCCAGCAGCGCCTGGCGATCCTGCAGGTGCTGGCCAACCTCGGCCTGAAGCCACTCGGCAAAGGCCTGCACCCGGGGGCGCTCCACGTAGTCCTGTGGGCAGACCAGCCAGACCTGGCCATCGTGCAGCACATCGGCGAAAGGGCGGCAGAGGGTGCCCTGGCGCAAGTCGTCGGCGCACAGCGAATGGCGCACCAGCGCCACGCCCTGCCCGCTGCAGGCTGCCTGCAGCACCAGATCGGCACGTGAATAGCCGCAGCCGCCACGGGTATCGACGTCGTAGCGACCCTGGCGCGACAGGAAGGCATCCCAGTTGGTGCTGTAGGCCGCATGCGGCATCGAGTCGTGCAACAGGGTGGTGCCGGCCAGATCGGCGTAGTCGTGCAGCGGACAGCGCGCCAGCAGCGCCGGACTGGCCACCGGGTAGATCAGGTCCTCGAACAAGTGGCGCTGAGCCAGACGGGCATCGTCGGTCCAGATCGAGGTTACAGCCAGGTCGACCTCGTCGCCCTTGAAGTTGGGCGGGGCCAGGTCGGCATCCACCTGCAGCTGGATGTCCGGGAAAGCCCGATTGAACGCGGCCAGGCGCGGCAACAGCCACTTGGTGGCGAATGAGGGCATTACGCGCACTTTCAGGGTGCCTGCCAGCGCCTCGTCCCCAATCTGGTGCAGGGTCGCGCCAATCAGACTCAAGGCCTCCGCCACCCCGGCGTAGAGGCGCTCGCCATGGCTGGTCAGGCGCAGGCCGCGCGGCAGGCGATGGAACAGCGGGTAGCCGAGGTGCTGTTCGAGGGCCTGGATCTTCTGACTCACCGCACTTTGGGTGAGGAACAGGTCTTGGGAGGCGCGGGTAAAGCTCAGGTGGCGGGCAGCGGCCTCGAAGTAGCGCAGACCTTCGAGAGACGGCAAGGCACGGGATGGGGGCATGGCAATCACTCTGTTGGATACGCCCATCCCAGCAGGATTCGTGCCGGCATTAGCCGGCCTAATGGCTCGCCGTTAGAAAAAGCCGTTTGTGGGGGAAATCGGCACTGAACATGCTTGAGCCATCGCCAACTCCTTGAAGGACCGTCCCATGAAAGCGTTTCGCTCCCTGTTTGCTCCCCTGCTGCTCGGTGCCCTACTGCCACTGCACGCCGCCACTGCCCATGCCGACCTGCTCGCCGACATCAGGCAGCGTGGTGAGATCGTGATCGCCACCGAGGCGCGCTATGCGCCTTTTGAAATGCTGGAGAACGGCAAGATCGTCGGCTACGGCAAGGACATCCTCGACGAGATCATGAAGGAGCTGCCGGGGGTCACGCTCAAACAGCTCGACGTGCCGTTCCAAGGCATCCTCCCGGGGCTGTCCAGCCAGCGCTTCGACTTCGTCGCCACATCGCTGACCATTACCCAGGCACGCACGGAGAGCTTCGCCTTCACCGTGCCGTTCGCCACCGCCAGCGTGGCGGTGCTCAAGCGCAGGGGTGATGAGCGCATCGCCAGCGCCGGCGATCTGGTCGGCAAGGTGGTCGGCAGCCAGTCCGGCGCGCCGCAGATCGAGGTACTCAAGGCCTACGAGAGCGAGGTGCTCAAGCCGCAGCACGGCGCCGGGGTGAAGGAGATCAAGGCATTCATGGACTACAACGAGGCCTACGCCGCCCTCGCCTCGCGCCGCGTCGATGCCGTGGTGCAGTCGCTGCCCAACCTGGCGCCGCTGGTCAAGGAGCGTGCCGACGTGTTCGAGATCGTCCAGCCGCCCTTCGGTCCAGCCACCTACTACGCCTGGGCCGGGCGCAAGGATGCCGACTGCGCCTCGCTGGTGCAGTTCTTCAGTGACGGCATCGCCCGCCTGAACCAGAGCGGCAAGCTGGCCGAGCTGCAGCGCAAGTGGTTCGGCTTCGAGATGCCGGTGCCAGCCGACCAGGTGCCCGCCCCGGCCAACTGATCGCCATCCATCGCCAGCACGGGACCACACCATGTTCGACTTCACCGCCGTCATTCCCCACCTGCCGCAGCTGCTGGTCGGTCTGGCCAGCACCCTGCTGGTCTCGCTCAGTGCCATCGCCCTGGGGCTGGTGCTCGGCTGGGCGATCTGCCTGGGCCTGACCGGCCACCGAGCCTGGCTGCGTCGCGTCTGTGCGGTCTATGTCAGCTTTTTCCGCGGCACGCCGCTGCTGGTGCAGCTGATCCTGGTGTTCTACGCCCTGCCGGCGGTAGGTATCAGCCTGCCGCCGTTGGCCGCCGCGGTGCTGGCACTGACCCTCAACAGCGCCGCCTTCCAGGGCGAGATCCTGCGCTCGGGATTCCAGATGCTGCCCAAGGGGCAACTGGAAGCGGCGCGCGACCTCGGCCTGTCGCCGCTGCAGACCCTGCTGCACGTGCAGATCCCCCAGGTACTGCGCAGCATGCTGCCGGCGCTGACCAACGAGACCATCGACATCATCAAGAACTCCGCGCTGGTCTCCGCGGTGGCCGTGCACGAACTGATGCGCACCGCGCAGACCCTCGCCTCCACCACCTACCGCCCGATCGAGTTCTTCGCCGTGGCCGGGCTGCTCTACCTGCTGGTGACCCTGTGCACCGGACGCCTGGGCAGCTGGCTCGAATCCCGCCTGCGCACCGCCTGAGAGACTGGCCATGATCGACTTCAACCTGCTTGCCGAACACCGCGAGGCAATCCTCGCCGGTGTCTGGATGACCGTGAAGATGAGTGCCGGCGGAATTTCCCTCGGCCTGCTGCTGGGCCTGGCGCTGCACGGTCTGCGCCAGCTCGGCGGAATCTGGCTGGTGCCGCTGTACCACGCCTACGTCGCGCTATTTCGCGGCACGCCGCTGCTGGTGCAGCTGTTCCTGGTCTTTTACGGCGGCCCGTACATCGGCCTGGAGTGGAGTGCCGAACGCGTCGGCCTGGTCGGCCTGGCGCTGTACGGCGCCGCCTACTTCGCCGAGATCTTCCGGGCTGGGCGCGAGGCTATCCCGCGCGGCCAGATCGAGTCCGCGCGCGACCTCGGCCTGAGCCCGGGGCAGACCTTCCGCGTGGTGCTCTGGCCGCAAATGCTGGCGCGCTGCCTGGCGCCGCTGGTGGGCCAGACGGTGATCCTGGTCAAGGAGTCCTCAGTGCTGTCGATCATCACCGTGGCCGAACTGACCAACGTGGCGATGACCATCGCCACCCAGAGCTATTCCATGCTCGAACCCTATGCAGTGCTGGCCCTGGCCTACTGGGCCATCGCCATTGTCGTGGCCGCCACCGGGGCGCGCCTGGAACGCCACTTCACCCAGTATCAGTGCCGCTGAGGAACCCGCCATGTCCCAACCCTACGCCATCGAGATCCGCAACTTGCACAAGCACTACGGCGCGCACCATGTCCTCAAGGGCATCGACCTTGATATCCGCCCCGGCGAGGTCGTCAGCATCATCGGTGGCTCCGGCTCTGGCAAGTCCACCCTGCTGCGCTGCGTCAACTTCCTCGAGGAGTACACCGGCGGAGAAGTTCTGGTGAACGGTCGGATGATCGGTTACGGCAGCTCGGTCACCGGCGAACCCTACCGCCTGCCCGAACAGACGATCCGCGAGTCGCTCACCGACGTCTGCATGGTGTTCCAGCAGTTCAACCTGTGGCCGCACATGAGGGTGCTGGACAACGTCGCCGCGCCGCTGCGCCTGGTCAAGGGCGTGCGCAAGGCCGAAGCCTATGAGCGCGCCCAAGCACAGCTGGAGCGCGTCGGCATGGGCCACAAAGCCGCCAGCTACCCTGGCCAGCTGTCCGGCGGCCAGCAGCAGCGGGTGGCCATCGCCCGTGCGCTGACCATGCAGCCGAGCATCATGCTGTTCGACGAACCCACCTCGGCGCTCGACCCGGAACTGGTCGGCGAGGTACTCAACGTCATCCGCGACCTCGCCCATGCCGGCATGACCCTGGCGATCGTCACCCACGAGATGGGCTTCGCCGCCAGGGTCTCGGACAAGGTGGTCTTCCTCGCCGAGGGCCGCATCGAGGAGCAGGGCGCTCCCCGTGAACTGTTCAATACGCCGCAGAGCGCGCGCCTGCAGCAGTTCCTAACCTCCTGGAACGAACGTCAGGGCAGCCTGGCCATGGCCTGACCCAGGCTGCCTGACCCGAGCTCCACAACCCCGACCTTGCCTCCTGCGCCAGCGGCGCGGGCGGGTTCCGTGCGACCATACGCCACCCGACACACGGGCTCCGCGCCCTCTGGATAGACCATGAAACAAGGTGTTTTCTACGGCAGCCTGGCCGGCGCCGCCTGGGGGCTGGTGTTCCTCTCCCCGGCGCTGCTCGCAGACTTCTCGCCGCTGCTGCTCAGCTGCGGGCGCTTCCTCATGTACGGCGTCATCGCCCTGCTGATCGGCCTGCCGCTGGCGCGCGGTCTGCTGCGCAAGCTCAGCCTGGCGGACTTGCTGGCGCTCACCCGCCTGTCGCTGACCGGCAATATCGTTTACTTCGTCCTGCTGGCCGCCGCTGTGCAGCGGGTCGGCATCGCGGCGACCTCGCTGGTGATCGGTGTGCTCCCGCTGACCATCACCCTGCTCGGGCGCAACGAGGCCGACGCCCCTGCCCTGCGCCGGCTGCTCTGGCCGCTGCTGGCGGTGCTGGTCGGCATCGTCTGCATCAACCTGGAGGCGCTGCTGGGTGGCAGCGGGCAGAGCCAGCCTCTGGACGAGCGGGTGCAGGGCATGGTCTACGCAGTGCTGGCGCTGGCCTGCTGGAGCTGTTTCGCCACCGACAATGCACGCTGCCTGAAGCGCCAGACCCACTTCAACAGCAACGAATGGTCGCTGCTGAGCGGTGTGATCACCGGCCTGCTGGCCGGCGGCATCTGGCTGGTAGCCGAGCTGCTCGGCCTCGCTGCGGTGCAGGTGGAGCTGCCTGCCGAGCGCTGGCAGGCCTTCTGGCTGCTCAACCTGGGGCTGGCCGTGATCGCCTCCTGGCTGGGCTACACCTTCTGGAACGCCAGCACCCGCCGCCTGCCGCTGACCCTGTCGGGGCAGATGATCGTCTTCGAGACCCTATTCGCACTGGTCTATGGCTTCGTCTACCTGCAGCGCCTGCCCACCCTGCTGGAGGCCGGCGCCATCGTCCTGCTGCTAGGCGGCGTGTGCGCCTCGGTGGCGCGGCACAGCCAGCCGGCCGCCACGGCCCCAGCCAGCTGACGCCCGCCCTGCAAGACGCAAAGGCCGGTTTGGATTCCCAAGCCGGCCTTTGCGTTTCCGCACAGTGGCGGCTCAGGATCGCGCCGCATCCAGCATGCCGCGCTCGACGATGAAGTCGATCAGCGTCTGCAGACCGTGGCCGGTCTTCAGGTTGCTGAAGGTCCACGGGCGCTCAGGGCGCATGCGGTTGGTGTCGCGCTCCATCACTTCCAGCGAGGCGCCGACGTAGGGCGCCAGGTCGATCTTGTTGATCACCAGAAAGTCCGACTTGGTGATGCCTGGGCCGCCCTTGCGCGGGATCTTCTCGCCCTCGGCCACGTCGATGACGTAGACGGTCAGATCGGCCAGCTCCGGGCTGAAGGTGGCGGACAGGTTGTCGCCGCCGCTCTCCACGAAGATCACCTCGAGGTTGCCGAACTTGCGTGCCAGCTCCTCCACCGCCGCCAGGTTCATCGAGGCGTCCTCGCGTATCGCGGTATGCGGGCATCCGCCGGTTTCCACGCCGACGATGCGCTCGGGCTCCAGGGCGCCGGCCTCGGTGAGGATGCGCTGGTCTTCCTTGGTGTAGATGTCGTTGGTCACCACGGCGATCTGGTAGCGGTCGCGCATGGCCTTGCATAGGGCTTCCAGCAGCGCGGTCTTGCCGGAGCCGACCGGGCCGCCGACACCGACGCGCAGGGGTTGCTTGTAGTCTTGCATGGGGGGGTTTCCTCAGGAGCGGAACAGTCGGGAATACTGGGTTTCGTGGCAGGCAGAGGCGATGGCCTGCAGTGGCAGGCCGGCGCCGATATCGTCGTCTTCGACGGCCAGGGCGCGTTCGAGCGCGGCCGGCAGCTCGACGGACAGCTCGGCCAGCAGGCTCTGCGCGGCTTGCTGGCCGAAGGGCACCAGCTTGACCCCGGCCATCACCGCGCCCTCCAGCCAGCTCCAGGCGTAGCCGAGCGCTAGCGAGCGCAGCGGGATCTGCCAGTGCACGGCGAGCCAGGCCATGCCGCCAAGCTGGGTCAGGGCGATGCTGTCCTGCCAGTCCGGGTGCTGGCCGAGCTGCCAGCCGCCCAGCAGGCGGGCGAAGGCCTGGCCGCGCTGACGCTCCTCGAGGCGCAGCTCGCGGGTCTCGCGGCTGGCCAAGAGCAGCCGGCTCCAGCGGCGGAAGGCTTCGGCGTCTCCGGCTTCGCTGGCGCGATACAGGCGGGCCAGCAACGGCCAGTCGAGGTGGACCAGGGTCTCCTCGATCTGCGCGCGCTGCCAGGCGGCGAAGCCCTCGGCGCCGCGCAGCCAGCCGGCCTCCACCGCCCACTCCAGGCCCTGCGAGTAGGTGTAGCCACCCACCGGCAGGCTGGAGCTGGAAAGCTGCAGCAGGCGCAGCAGTTGCAGGTCGGCGTGCATCGCCGGCACCGTCACCAGCGCGGGCGCAGCCAGTAGGCCAGGCCGGCCACCAGCACGATGGCGATGCCCATGACCATCTGGTCGGTGCCGAGCAGGTGGTGCAGGATACCGTGCTCGCTGGTATGGGCGTGGCCGACATGGGCGAAGGCCGGCAGGCTGGACAGCATCAGGGCAAGGCTCAGGATCTTCTTCATGGGGTTTATCTCCGGAGTGAATTCAGTGGGCGTGCTGGCCGGGCGCACGCACGAAGGGATGCGCGTCGAGGCTGTGGGAATGGGAGTGGCCGCCGCTCTGGTAGGCGCCGGCTTCCGGCTCGAAAGGAGCCTGTTCGAGCTGCACTTCGAGGCCGAAGCCGCGCAGCATGTCGTCGAGCACATGATCGTGCTGGTAGCGCACGAAGCCGGCGCCGATCTGCAGCGGCACGTGGCGGTTGCCCAGGTGGTAGCAGGCGCGGGCCAGTTGCAGCGGATCGCTGCAGTGCATGGTGGACACCGTCTCGGCGGCGGCGATCACCTGCACCACTTCGCCGCCCTCGTCGTCACCGAGCAGTTCGCCGCCGCGTAGCAGCTGGCCGCGTTCGAGGAACAGGCCGGCGTCGCGGCCGTCGTCGAGGGTGACGCGCAGCCGGCTCTTGATCCGGCTGTCGATGGGCAGGGTCACGCTGGCGGTCGGGGTGCCTGTGCTCAGGCGTCGGGTCAGTCGGATCATGGTCATCCCGGATCAGAAAAGGGTTCTTAAAACAGAAAGTAACGCTGCGCCATCGGCAGCGACTCGGCCGGTTCGCAGACCAGCAGCTCGCCGTCGGCGCGCACCTGGTAGGTCTGCGAATCGACTTCGATCTGCGGCAGATGGCCGTTGTGGATCATGTCGGTCTTGCGCACCGTGCGGCAGCCGCGCACCTCGCCGACCAGGCTGGCCAGCCCCAGCTGGCCGGGCACCCCGGCGGCGATGGCCGCCTGCGACAGGAAGGTCATGCGCGTGGCATGCCGCGCCGCGCCGATGGCACCGAACATCGGCCGGTAGTGCACCGGCTGCGGGGTGGGAATGGAGCCATTGATGTCGCCCATCGGCGCGGTGGCGATCATGCCGCCCTTGACCACCAGCGCCGGCTTGACGCCGAAGAACGCCGGCGACCACAGCACCAGGTCGGCCAGCTTGCCGACCTCGACGGAGCCGACCTCGTGGGCGATGCCGTGGGACAACGCCGGGTTGATGGTGTACTTGGCGATGTAGCGCTTGACCCGGAAGTTGTCGCTGTACGCCGAGTCCTGCGCCAGCGGGCCGCGCTGCAGCTTCATCTTGTGCGCCACCTGCCAGGTGCGCAGCACCACCTCGCCGACCCGGCCCATGGCCTGCGAATCCGACGAGGTCATCGAGAAGGCGCCGATGTCGTGGAGGATGTCCTCGGCGGCGATGGTCTCGCGGCGGATGCGCGACTCGGCGAAGGCGACGTCCTCGGCGATGCTCGGGTCGAGGTGGTGGCAGACCATAAGCATGTCGAGGTGCTCATCCACCGTGTTGATGGTGTAGGGCAGCGTCGGGTTGGTCGACGACGGCAGCACGTTGGCGTGGGCGCAGGCGGTGATGATGTCCGGCGCATGGCCGCCGCCGGCCCCTTCGGTGTGGAAGGTGTGGATGGTGCGATCACCGATGGCGGCCAGGGTGTCCTCGACGAAGCCGGACTCGTTGAGAGTGTCGGTGTGGATCGCCACCTGGGTGTCGGTCTCCTCGGCCACACCCAGGCAGCAGTCGATGGCCGCCGGGGTCGAGCCCCAGTCCTCGTGCAGCTTGAGGCCGACCGCGCCGGCGGCGATCTGCTCGCGCAGCGCCGCGGGCTGCGAGACGTTGCCCTTGCCGAGCAGGCCGACGTTGACCGGCAGGCTGTCGACGGCCTGCAGCATGCGCGCGATGTACCAGGGGCCGGAGGTGCAGGTGGTGGCGTTGGTGCCGGTGGCCGGGCCGGTGCCGCCGCCGATGAAGGTGGTGACGCCGGAGGTCAGCGCCTCCTCGGCCTGCTGCGGGCAGATGAAGTGGATGTGCGAGTCGATGCCGCCGGCGGTGACGATCTTGCCTTCGGCGGCGATCACCTCGGTGGCCGGGCCGACCGGGATGGTCACGCCGGGCTGGATGTCCGGGTTGCCGGCCTTGCCGATGGCGGTGATGCGGCCGTTCTTCACGCCGATGTCGGCCTTGACGATGCCCCAGTGGTCGATGATCAGCGCGTTGGTCAGCACCAGATCGACGCAATCGGCGGCGAGCATCTGGCCCTGGCCCATGCCGTCGCGGATCACCTTGCCGCCGCCGAACTTCACTTCCTCGCCGTAGATCGTGAAGTCCTGCTCGACGTGCACCCACAGCTCGGTGTCGGCCAGGCGCACGCGGTCGCCGACGGTGGGGCCGAACATGTCGGCATAGGCCTGTCGGGAAATGCGGCTCATGCCTTGCCCTCCAGTTTGCCCATCACCGCGCCACGAAAGCCCCACACCTCGCGCCTGCCGGCCAGCGCCACCAGGGTGACGGTACGCGCCTGACCCGGCTCGAAGCGCACGGCGGTGCCGGCGGCGATGTCGAGGCGGAAGCCACGAGCCTGCTCACGCTCGAACACCAACGCCGGGTTGACCTCGTAGAAGTGGTAGTGCGAGCCGACCTGCACCGGCCGGTCGCCGTGGTTGGCCACGGTCAGCGTCACCCGCTCGCGGCCCGCGTTCAGCTCGATGTCGCCGGCGGCGACCTGGGTTTCTCCGGGAATCATGACTTCGCTCCGCCTCAGATGATCGGGTTGTGCACGGTCACCAGCTTGGTGCCGTCGGGAAAGGTCGCCTCAACCTGCACGTCGGGGATCATCTCCGCCACGCCGTCCATGACCTGCTCGCGGCTGAGCACCTGGCGGCCCGCCTCCATCAGTTCTGCCACCGTGCGCCCGTCGCGGGCGCCCTCCAGCACCGCGGCGCTGATCAGCGCGACGGCTTCCGGGTAGTTGAGCTGCAGGCCGCGGGCCAGGCGGCGCTCGGCCAGCAGCGCGGCGGTGAACAGCAGCAGCTTGTCTTTCTCTCTCGGGGTCAGCTCCATGGCTCTCTCTCAGGTGGCCCAGATGCGCGGCGGGCACGGCGCCAGGCCGACTACGGCCGGGCGCAGCGCGTGCCACAGCCGCTGCAGGGTGGATTGCAGACGCTGGTTGTCGTCATCAAGCAGACGGACCACCAGCAGGGAGTCCAGCAGGGTCGCGCCGGCTGGGACGGGAAGCGGGTCGAGAATGGCGCGCGCCAGTTCGAGCAGGGACTCGTCGGCCGGCGCGGCGCAGAAGGTGGCGACCAGCGGGTAGCCGGCCAGCTTGCTCAGGCGCCCGTCCGAGATGCGCAGGCGCTCGTGCAGCAGAGGTTCGCCGGCCAGATCGAGCTGCAGGCGGCTGTCCAGCGCGCCGTGCTCGAAGCGCTCGCCCATCACCGGGCGGCCCAGGCACAGGCTTTCCCAGGCCAGCAGGCGCGCGCCGGGTGCCAGGTCGAAGCGGCTTTCCAGCGCCACGCGGGCGCCGGGGAAGAATATGCTGTCCTGCGGCAGCCACTCCAGCACGCTGTCCTCGGCGAGGCGGAAGCGTTGCACCAGCCGTGAGGTGGGGCCGGCGCTGCGGTAGAACTTGGTGGCACCGGGCATGGTCAGCAGCGCGTGGCTGCCGGGCTCCAGGGCGATGTCCAGGGCCAGCCGGTCGCCGCCGACCACCCCGCCGGGCGGGTGCAGCAGGTAGATGTGACAGGGCGCGCCTTCCGGATAGAACGGCCGCTGCACGGTCAGCGGGCCGTGGTGGCGGCGCCCGGCCAGCACGGTGCGCGGGCCGCGGCGTTCGAAGCGCAGCGCCAGCTCGGCGCGCCAGCCGGCATCAGGGTCGAGAATCGCCTGCATCAGCGTGCCACTCCCATGGCAATGGCCAGCGCCGCGGCGGCAGTGCGGGTTTCCACGCCGAGCTTCACGTAGACGTGCTCCAGATGCTTGTTCACCGTGCGCGGGCTGAGGCCGAGGATCTCGCCGATGTCGCGGTTGGTCTTGCCGCAGGCCACCCACTCCAGCACCTCCACCTCGCGCCCGGTGAGCTGGTAGCGGTGGGCCAGCGCGGCGCGCACCTCCTCGGCATCCGGCGCCTGCTGCGCGGCCTCGCGGGCCTCGCGCAGCGCGCGGGCGGTGCGCAAGTGCGAGGCGACGCGGGCCAGCACCTGCTCGGGGTGGATCGGCTTGGTCACGTAGTCGACGCCACCGGCGGCGAAGCCCTCCAGCACGTGCTCGCTCTCGGTCAGCGCGGTCATGAACAGCACCGGCACGTCCTCGAACTCGGCGCGGGCCTTAATCCGCCGGCAGGTCTCGAAGCCGTCGATGCCTGGCATCAGCGCATCGAGCAGGACGATGTCGGGCTTGAGGCGCTGCATGCGCTCCAGCGCGGTGGCGCCGTCGAGGGCCACCAGCACCATGTGGCCGGCCTGCTCTAGGGCGTCGGAGAGCAGCGCCAGATTGTCCGGCAGGTCGTCGACGATCAGCACGATGCCCTGATCGGCACGCTCGACAAGATTCATGGCGAAGACTCCAGCGGGGATTGCGCGGTGCGCGGAGTGGCCTGGGCCAGGCAGCGCGCCAGTTCGTCGAGCTGGAAGCGCCGGGCCAGGCCACGCAGGCGCTCGATGGCCGGCGCGCAGCCCGGCTCCTCCTGCTCCAGGCGGTCGAGGCGCTCGATCACGCCGCGCACGTAACCGAGTGCAGCCAGTTCGCCCAGCTCGGCCAGCGCTTGCGCCGGCAGGTCGAGGGATGCGGGCGGCACCGGCTCGGCGCTTTCGCGGCGCAGCCAGTCGAGTCCGAGGTGTAAACGGATCTTCTCCAGCAGCGCCGGGCCGTGCACCGGCTTGGCCAGATAGTCGTTGCAGGCGGGATCGAGGCGGCGCTCGCCCTCGTCGGCGAAGGCGTTGGCGGAGACCACGATGATCGGCGCCGGCGAGCCGACCGACTGGCGGATCAGCCGGCTGGTCTGCCAGCCGTCCATCTGCGGCATCGACAGGTCCATGAGGATCAGGTCGGGGTTGAGCAGCGACACCTGGCTCAGCGCCTGCTGGCCTCTGGCGGCCATGGCGATGTCGAAGCCCAGCGGTTCGAGCAGGCCGGCCAGCACCTTGCGGTGCTCCAGATGGTCGTCGACCACCAGGATGCGCCGGCGCGGGCCGCGGTAGCCGACGATGTCGTGCTCCTCGGCCAGCAGCGCCTGCGGCACGCGCACCGCCGGTAGGTACAGGCGCAGCTGGAAGCGGCTGCCCTGCCCCGGCTCGCTGCTCACCGTCAGCTCGC
The DNA here is from genome assembly GCF_900109175.1 of Pseudomonas linyingensis. Classification (GTDB taxonomy): domain Bacteria; phylum Pseudomonadota; class Gammaproteobacteria; order Pseudomonadales; family Pseudomonadaceae; genus Geopseudomonas; species Geopseudomonas linyingensis. Next base: position 124,875 of record NZ_FNZE01000011.1, read on the forward strand.
CGCCCATCAGCACGCTGAGCATGCGCGCGATGGTCAGGCCGAGACCCAGGCCGTGGTCCTGGCGCGCCGTATCGCCGCGCTCGAACGGCTGGAACAGCCGTTCGAGCTGCTCGGCGGCCATGCCGATTCCGGTGTCGAGGATCTCGAAGGTGGCGGTCTGGCGAAGGTAGCCGACGCGCAGGGTGACGCTGCCCTGCTCGGTGTAGCGTACGGCGTTGCCAAGCAGGTTGATGAGGATCTGGCGCAGGCGCTTCTCGTCGCCGCGTACCACCGCCGGCAGGCCGACGCTGCGCTCCAGGCGGAAGGCCAGGCCCTTCTCGGCGGCCTGCAGAGCGCACATCTTGCCGAGCTGGTCGACGAACTCGGCGAAGTCGATCTCGCACGGCTCCAGGTTGAGCTTGCCGGCCTCGATCCGCGCCACGTCGAGCAGGCCGTCGATCAGCGACAGCAGATGCGCGCCGCTGCGGTGGATGGTGGCGAGGGCGTCCTGCTGGCGCTCGGCCAGGCCGCTGTCGCGACGCAGGATCTGGGTGTAGCCGAGGATGCTGTTGAGCGGGGTACGCAGCTCGTGGGATAGGCCGGTGACGTAGCGGCTCTTCGCCGCGCTGGCCGCCTCGGCGGCCTCCTTGGCCTTCTGCAGTTGGACGTCAGTCTCGCGGTGGGCGTCGATCTCCTCGATCAGTAGGCGGGTCTGGCGGTTCGACTCCTCCAGCGCGACACGGCGGCTCTCGCGGTTGAGCACTACCCACCAGGCCAGCACGCCGATGAACAGGGCGAGGATGAAGAACGCCTTGAGGAAGCCCTGCTGCAGGGGCTGCGCCGCGTCGGCGGCCAAACCATGGGCGACCTGGCCGTAGACCAGCGCCAGAGCGCCGGCAAGCAGGACGCTCATCAGACCGAACACCAGCAGGTAGTGCAGCAGGCGGGTATGCAGGCGCGGCACGGCGACGCCGGGCAGCAGGCGGCCGAGCCAGCTTTCCAGACGCTGGTGCAGCGGCACGCGCGGCTTGCACTGGTCGCCGCAACGGGCATCCAGCGAGCAGCACAGCGAGCAGATCGGCGCGGCGTAGGCCGGGCAGAAGGCCATGTCGGGTTCCTCATAGGCGTTGCCGCACACCCCGCACTCGACCTTGCCCTGCTGGCGGAGCGGGTGCAGCAGCTCCGGCTGGTGGGCGCGGGCGATGTAGTAGCGCCCTTTGGTCAGCCAGGCCAGCAGCGGCGCGGCGAGCAGCGCGGTACCGAGGGCGATCAGCGGCGCCAGGGCCTGGGCCAGCGCGCCGAACAGGCCGGCATAGGCAATGATCGACAGCAGCGAGGCGAGCAGCATGGCGCCGACGCCGACCGGGTTGATGTCATGCAGGTAGGCGCGCTTGAACTCGATCAGCCGTGGCGACAGGCCCAGCGGCTTGTTGATCACCAGGTCGGCGACCATGGCGCCGATCCAAGCGATAGCGACGTTGGCGTACAGGCCGAGCACCTGCTCGATGGTTTCGGCCACGCCCAGCAGCATCAGCATCAGGGCGATGCCGACGTTGAACACCAGCCATACCACTCGCCCCGGGTGGCTGTGGGTGACGCGGGCGAAGAAGTTCGACCAGGCCAGCGAGCCGGCGTAGGCGTTGGTGACGTTGATCTTCACCTGCGACACCACCACCAGCAGCACCATGGCGGCCATCGCCCAGCGCGGGTCGGCGAACACCTGCTCCCAGGCCACCCGGTACAGCTGCGCCGGCTCGTCGGCATGTTCGGCACTCACCCCGTGCTGCAGGGCGAGCACAGCGAGCAGCGCGCCGCCGAGCATCTTCAGCGCGCCGGGGACGATCCAGCCGGGGCCGGCCAGCAGCAGCGCCGCCCACCAGCGTCCGCGGTTGGCGGCGGTCTTCTCGGGCAGGAAGCGCAGATAGTCGACCTGCTCGCCGATCTGCGTCACCAGTGCCAGCACCAGGGTGCAGGCCAGGCCGAAGGACTGCAGGTCGAAGCCATTGTCGGCACGATTGCCGGCGAAGCTCGCCAGCTCGCCGGGCAGCTGCGGATGGGCGAGCAGCACGGCGACGTAGGGAACCAGCAGCAGGACCAGCCACAGCGGCTGGGTCCAGGCCTGCAGGCGGCTGATCCGGGTGATGCCGTACATCGCCAGCGGGATGACCACCAGGGCGCTGACCACGTAGGCGAGGCTCAGCGGAATGGCGAAGTACATCTGCAGCGCCACCGCCATCACCGCCGCCTCGAGGGCGAAGAACAGGAAGGTGAAGCTGGCGTAGATCAGCGAGGTGATGGTCGAGCCGATGTAGCCGAAGCCGGCAGCGCGGGTCAGCAGGTCCATGTCGATGCCGTGACGCGCTGCGTAGTAGCTGATCGGCAGGCCGGTGAGGAAGATCACCAGGCTCATGGCGAGGATCGCCCACAGGCTGTTGGTGAAACCGTAGTTGAGCACCAGGGTGGCGCCGATCGCCTCCAGCACCAGGAACGACAGGGTGCCGAGGGCAGTGTTGGCGATGCGCCCCTCCGACCACTTGCGAAAGGATTTGGGCGTGTAGCGCAGGGCGTAGTCTTCCCGCGTCTCGTCGGCGACCCAGCCGTTGTAGTCGCGGCGGATGTTGACGATGCGCTGGGGTCCGTTGGCGTGCACGGCGGGGGCTTCCTGTAAAAGATGCCGTGCACATGCAAGGAGCGCGCCACGCCCCGTTGCGGGGCCTGGTCGTGCAGACTGCAGGCCTTCTATTGCGGGCCTTGCCAGTCGATGCGGGTGGGATGTGCACCATGCTCTCTTCATGGGTGCAAAGGATGCACCAGTGCGGCGCAGCAACTGGATACGTCAGATGACGTAGGCGTCTACGTCAGCCTGCGTATAACGCCCCGGGCGGCGCGCGGACCATGCTGTGACCCATCCAATCCGCACCGGAGATTCGCCGCATGAAACGCCGTCCCCTGCTCAAGTCCGCCTTCGCCGCCAGCGCCCTGATGCTCAGCGGCCTGTTCCCCTTCACCGTGCAGGCCGCCGAGACCATCAAGGTCGGCATCCTGCACTCGTTGTCCGGGACCATGGCCATCTCCGAGACCTCGCTCAAGGACATGGCGCTGATGACCATCGAGGAGATCAACGCCAAGGGCGGGGTGAACGGCAAGCAGCTCGAGGCAGTGGTGGTCGACCCGGCCTCCAACTGGCCGCTGTTTGCCGAGAAGGCACGCCAGCTGCTGACCCAGGACAAGGTCGACGTGGTGTTCGGCTGCTGGACTTCGGTGTCGCGCAAATCGGTGCTGCCGGTGTTCGAGGAGCTCAACGGCCTGCTGTTCTACCCGGTGCAGTACGAGGGCGAGGAGCTGTCGCCGAACGTGTTCTACACCGGCGCGGCGCCCAACCAGCAGGCCATCCCGGCGGTCGAGTACCTGATGAGCGAGGACGGTGGCAGCGCCCAGCGCTTCTTCCTGCTCGGCACCGACTACGTCTACCCGCGCACCACCAACAAGATCCTGCGCGCCTACCTCAAATCCAAGGGTGTGGCCGACAAGGACATCGAGGAGGTCTACACCCCGTTCGGCCACAGCGATTACCAGACCATCGTCGCCAACATCAAGAAGTTCTCCGCCGGCGGCAAGACCGCGGTTATCTCCACCGTCAACGGCGACTCCAACGTGCCGTTCTACAAGGAACTGGCCAGCCAGGGCATAGCCGCCACCGACGTGCCGGTAGTGGCCTTCTCGGTGGGCGAGGAGGAATTGCGCGGCATCGACACCAAGCCGCTGGTCGGCCACCTCGCCGCGTGGAACTACTTCCAGTCGCTGGAGAACCCGGCCAACAGCGAGTTCGTCAACAAGTGGCAGGCTTACGCCAAGGCCAAGAACCTGCCGGGAGCCGCCAAGGCGGTGACCAACGACCCGATGGAGGCCACCTACGTCGGCATCCACATGTGGGCGCAGGCGGTCGAGAAGGCCGGCTCGACCTCCGTCGACAAGGTGCGCGAGGCGCTGGCCGGGCAGAGCTTCGAGGCGCCGTCCGGCTACACCCTGACCATGGACAAGACCAACCACCACCTGCACAAGCCGGTGATGATCGGCGAGGTCCAGGAGGACGGCCAGTTCTCGGTGGTCTGGCAGACCGAAGGCCCGCTGCGCGCCCAACCGTGGAGCCCGTTCATCCCCGGCAACGACAAGAAGGCCGACTACGCGGTGAAGGGCAACTAACGAAGCTCCCCTCTCCCACGTGCGGGAGAGGGGCCGGGGGAGAGGGTGCGAACGTCGCGCCCTCTCCCCAGCCTCTTCCCCTCATGGAAGAGGGAGCTACCGCTGCACACCCAAGGATTCGCGCATGCCTACCCTCCTCTACCGAATGCTGCTGTCATTGGCGCTCCTGCTGCCACTGACCAGCCATGCCGGCGACGCCGCCGATTTCGTCGCCGCCAGCCCCGCGCGCCAAGCCCAGCTGCTGGAAAGTTGGGCTGCCGCGCCCGATCCCGCCCGCCTGCCGCTGCTCGACGCCCTGCAGAACGGTCGCCTGGTCGGCGACATCGCCAAACAGCCATTCATCGAACAGGACGGCCGCTACGTCGCCGTCGAAGACGCTGCCCAGCCGCAGGGCATACCGAAGAAGCTGCGCCTGAACAACCGCCTACGCGGTCTGCTCGCCACCACCCAGGCCAGCCACCAACTGCTAGACCAGGATTCGACCGTACGACTGGCCGCCGCCCGACAACTGCAGAAGAGCGCCAAACCGGCGCAGCTCGCCCTGCTCGACGCACGCCTGGCTGCGGAAGACGACAAGGCCGTGCGCGACGCCCTGGCGCTGGCGCTGGCCAACCTGCAGCTGGTCGACAGTGACCCGGCGGTACGCCTGGCCGCCGTGCGCCTGCTCGGCGAGAGCGGCGAGCCGCTGGCGCGCACCCGCCTCGAGGCCCTGCTGGCCAGCGCGGAAAGCGACTCCCGGGTGCGCAAGGCCGCGCAGACCAGCCTCAGCCAGGTGGAGCGCCGCCTGCTGCTCGGCGAGCTGCTCGGCCAGGCGTTCAGCGGTCTGTCGCTCGGCTCGATTCTGCTGCTCGCCGCCCTTGGCCTGGCGATCACCTTCGGCCTGCTCGGGGTGATCAACATGGCCCACGGCGAGATGCTGATGCTCGGCGCCTATACCACCTGGCTGGTGCAGGGTGCCTTTCAGAAATTCGCCCCTGGTTACCTTGACCTCTACCCGCTGGCCGCCCTGCCGGTGGCCTTCCTGGTCACCGCCGCCATCGGCATGGCCCTCGAGCGCACGGTTATCCGCCACCTGTACGGCCGTCCGCTGGAAACCCTGCTGGCCACCTGGGGCATCAGCCTGATCCTGATCCAGGCGGTGCGCGTGCTGTTCGGCGCACAGAACGTCGAGGTGGCCAACCCGTCCTGGCTGTCCGGCGGCCTGCAGCTGCTGCCCAATCTGGTGCTGCCGTACAGCCGCCTGGCGATCATCGGCTTCGCCCTGTTCGTGGTGGTACTGACCTGGCTGCTGCTCAACCGGACCCGCCTGGGCCTCAACGTGCGCGCCGTCACCCAGAACCGCAACATGGCCGCCTGCTGCGGCGTGCCGACCGGGCGGGTGGACATGCTGGCCTTCGGCCTCGGCTCCGGCATCGCCGGCCTGGGCGGCGTGGCCCTTTCGCAGATCGGCAACGTCGGCCCGGACCTCGGCCAGAGCTACATCATCGACTCCTTCCTGGTGGTGGTGCTCGGCGGCGTCGGCCAGCTGGCCGGTACGGTGATGGCCGCCTCGGGCCTGGGTATCGCCAACAAGCTCCTCGAACCGCAGATCGGCGCCGTGCTGGGCAAGATCCTCATCCTCGCGCTGATCATTCTCTTCATCCAGAAGCGTCCGCAGGGCCTGTTTGCCCTCAAGGGCCGGGTGATCGACTGATGAACATGCCCATGAATCCCATGCCTCTCAATAACAGCCTGCTGGCACGTGCCGCTGGCAAGCTCGGCCCGCGCGCGTCGCTGGGCCTCGGTTTGCTGGTGCTCGCCGTGCTGGTCGCCCTGCCGCTTCTGCACCTGCTGCCGGCAGACAGCGCCCTGCACGTCTCGGCCTACACCCTGACCCTGGTCGGCAAGATCCTCTGCTACGCGGTGGTCGCCCTGGCCCTCGACCTGGTGTGGGGCTACGCCGGAATGCTGTCGCTGGGCCACGGTCTGTTCTTCGCCCTCGGCGGTTACGCCATGGGCATGTATCTGATGCGCGAAAGCGCGGGCGACGGCCTGCCGGCGTTCATGACCTTCCTGTCCTGGACCGAGTTGCCCTGGTACTGGTACGGCACATCCAGCTTCCTCTGGACCCTGTGCCTGGTGGTGCTGGCCCCCGGCCTGCTCGCCCTGGTGTTCGGCTTCTTCGCCTTCCGCTCGCGGATCAAGGGCGTGTACTTCTCGATCATGACCCAGTCACTGACCTTCGCCGGCATGCTGCTGTTCTTCCGCAACGAGACCGGCTTCGGCGGCAACAACGGCTTCACCAGTTTTCGCAGCATCCTCGGCTTCGACATCACCGCCACCGGCACCCGCGCCGTGCTGTTCCTGTGCATCGTCGCGCTGCTGGCCGGCAGCCTGTACCTGGGCCTGCGCCTGGCGCGCAGCAAGTTCGGCCGGGTGCTCACCGCGCTGCGCGACGCCGAGAACCGCTTGATGTTCTGCGGCTACGACCCGCGCGGCTACAAACTGTTCATCTGGGTGCTCAGTGCCGTGCTGTGCGGCCTGGCCGGGGCGCTCTACGTGCCGCTGGTGGGCATCATCAACCCCAGCGAGATGTCGCCGACTAACTCCATCGAAGCCGCCGTATGGGTGGCCCTCGGCGGGCGCGGCACCCTGATCGGCCCACTGCTCGGCGCCGGGCTGGTCAACGGCATGAAAAGCTGGTTCACCGTGGCCTTCCCGGAATACTGGCTGTTCTTCCTCGGGGCCCTGTTCATCGTCATCACCCTGTACCTGCCCAAGGGCGTGATCGGCCTGCTGCGTAAGGAGAAAGAGCAATGAATGCCGCCACCACCCACCAGGCCGACCTGCCACTGGATACCGGCCATCTGGTCGGCAAGGGCGTCAACGTGCGCCACGGCACCATCCTCACCCTGGAGGGGATCAACGTCAGTTTCGACGGCTTCAAGGCGCTGACCGACCTCAACCTGTACATCGGCGTCGGCGAGCTGCGCTGCATCATCGGCCCCAACGGCGCCGGCAAGACCACCATGATGGACGTGATCACCGGCAAGACCCGCCCGGACAGTGGCGAAGCCTGGTTCGGCGAGCAGCTCGACCTAACCCGCATGAGCGAGGTGCAGATCGCCCAGGCCGGCATCGGCCGCAAGTTCCAGAAGCCGACGGTGTTCGAGGCGCTGAGCGTGTTCGAGAACCTCGAACTGGCGCAGAAGACCGACAAGTCGGTACTGGCCAGCCTGCGGGCGCGCCTGTCCGGCGCGCAGCGCGACCGCATCGACGAGGTGCTCGCCACCATCCGCCTGGAAGGCTCGCGTCAGCGCCCGGCCGGCCTGCTCTCCCACGGCCAGAAGCAGTTCCTCGAGATCGGCATGCTGTTGATGCAGGAGCCGCACCTGCTGCTGCTCGACGAGCCGGTGGCGGGGATGACCGATGCCGAGACCGAGTTCACCGCCGAGCTGTTCAAGTCGCTGGCGCGCAAGCACTCGCTGATGGTGGTCGAGCACGACATGGGCTTCGTCGACGCCATCGCCGACCACGTCACCGTACTGCACCAGGGCCACGTACTGGCCGAAGGCTCGCTGGAGCAGGTGCAGGCCAACGAGCGGGTGATCGAGGTTTACCTGGGGCGTTGAGCCCCGCAAGGTGGACAACGGCGCAGCCTTGTCCACCACGCACCAACAGACAGTCGATGGCTCCCACGCTCCGGCGTGGGAACCCAGCCGGGGACGCTCCGGCGTCCCCCTGCAAGAGGACAAACCCATGCTGCAAGTCCAGCAACTCCACCAGTACTACGGCGGCAGCCACATCCTGCGCGGCCTGTCGTTCGAGGCGAAAATCGGCGAGGTCACCTGCCTGCTCGGCCGCAACGGAGTGGGCAAGACCACCCTGCTCAAATGCCTGATGGGGCTGATCCCGGCCAAGGACGGCAAGGTGTACTGGGAAGACGCCGACATCACCGGCCACAAGCCGCACCAGCGCGTGCACGCCGGCATCGCCTACGTGCCGCAGGGCCGCGACATATTCGGCCGGCTGACCGTCGAGGAAAATCTGCTGATGGGGCTGTCGCGGTTCAGCGCCAGCGAGGCGAAGGCGGTGCCCGAGTCCATCTACGAGCTGTTCCCGGTACTGCGCGAGATGAAGCACCGCCGCGGCGGCGACCTCTCCGGCGGCCAGCAGCAACAGCTGGCCATCGGCCGCGCCCTGGCTAGCCGCCCGCGCCTGCTGATCCTCGACGAACCCACCGAAGGCATCCAGCCCTCGGTGATCAAGGAGATCGGCGCGGTGATCAAGAAGCTCGCCGAACGCGGCGACATGGCCATCCTGCTGGTCGAGCAGTTCTACGACTTCGCCGCCGAACTGGCCGACCAGTACCTGGTCATGTCGCGCGGCGAAATCATCCAGCAGGGGCGCGGGGAAACCATGGAGGCCGACGGGGTGCGTGGGCTGGTGGCGATCTGAGTTCGCTGCCACCTGTCTTGGGCAAGTGCTCCGACTGAGAGCCGATCCAGAGCTCATTCTTGATGCACGCTCAGACACGCACGGTGCGGCTGAAGAGCGAGAGGAGGCCATCCTCTACAGTCCACTAACCCAGATTGATGCCGAGCGGGTTTCCATCCTGTGCGGCGACTTTCTCCGCCTGAGCCGTCAGATCGTCCCGATAGCGGTGATCTGAGCTGCAGCAACAGGACTATCCGCCAATCCGCCCTCTAGGGATACGCAAGCGCCCCGCCGTCTAGATGCCTGTCTAAGCGCCCGGTAAAGGTTGGGGTGTCGAGTATAAAGAGGCTGTCCGCCAAGGGGCGGCAAGATCAGGCTGTGACTGGTGCCGGATTTTCCCGGTCTGTGTCGCATCCGGGGCTTTACAGCTCGCAAACTAAACGTTAATAATTCTCATTAGCCAATGATTAGCGTAAGGATGCAAGATGCTCCGGAAGTCCCCCGTTCTCGCCCGGTTGAATCGCAGCGAGGAGGTCTATGGCCTGCTAAATTCGGTTCCTTCGCCCCTGTTGTGCGAAATGATCGCCGCCGCCGGCTATCACTTTGTCATTCTCGACATGGAACACCTGCTGCGTTCCGACGAGGAACTGATGCACTGCCTACGTGCCTGTGAGGCCACGGGCATATCACCCTGGCTGCGCCTGCCGGAGGTCGACGCCAAGCTGATCGGGCGTGCACTGGATGCGGGTGTCGAAGCGATAGTGCTGCCGCGGGTGGAGAGCGCCGAAGATGTCGAGCGGGCCGTGGCCGCCGCCTACTTTCCGCCACAGGGTCGTCGTGGCATCACTGGTGGGCGCTGCACCGGTTTCGGCGCACTCGCCTTGCCCGACTACATCGTGCAGGCCAATGTCGAGCCGCGCATCGTGCCGATGATCGAAAGCGCGGCCGGCGTCGAGGCGCTGGAGGCGATTCTCCGCCTGCCGGGCATCGCCATGGTCCTGGAAGGGGCTCTGGATCTGGCGCTGGATCTCGGCGTCGGCCCCGATCCGCTGCATCCACGGGTCTGGCAGGCGCTACAGCAGATGGCGGCAACCTGTGCCGCCGCCCGGGTGCCTTTCTGCGCCAACCCGCGCACGGCCGAGCAGCACCGCCATTGGCATGAGCACGGGATCCGTAGCTATCTCGCCGGCGAAGACCGCGGCTTGTTGCTCAATGCCCTGAAAGCACACCGGAAGGGGTTCCAAGTCGCCACGACATGAACAGCACGCCCTCCAGCTTCCGCCGAACGTCCCAGCCCAGCCACTGACCCAATTCACGAGCCACCCCACCGACAAGCGCATCCGCCTTGCCGACGGACCGCTATTGCCCAGGAGAAGCCCATGCAAAGGCCCATCGTCATTCTCAGTCACGTTGCCACCCATGCCGTGTGCGAAGGTTTCCTGCCCTCCGCCCGGCGGTACGGGCAGCCGCTGTTGCTGCTCACCGACCATGCCCAGGAGCACTGGCGCCACCTGGACGGTGCCCAGGTAGCGGTCGATGACCTGGAGATCCTCGAGTGCGACGTGTTCAACCCGCTGGCGGTGATTGAACTGCTGCACGCCCATGGCCAGCGCCCGCTGGCAGTGTTTTCCAACAGCGATCACCTGCAGACAAGCTGCGCCCTGGTAGCGGAAGCCTTCGCCTGCCCCGGCAAGAACTGGCAGATCTGCCACGCGGCGAAGAACAAGGCGGAGATGCGCGAGCGCCTGCAGCGCTTAGGCCTTCCCGGCCCCTGGTTCCAGGTACTCACTCCCGGAATGCAGCCGCCGGCGGACGTATCCTTCCCGCTGGTGGCCAAGCCGCGCGAAGGCGTCGCCAGCCTGGACGTGCAACTGTGCCGCAACGCCGCCGAGCTGGCCGACTACTGTGCGGCCTTCTGGCAACGCCAACCGAGTCGCGCGCTGCTGCTCGAAGCCTACTTGGAGGGCCCGCTTTTCACCCTGGAAACTCTCGGTGACGGCCAGCGCCTGCAGGCCATCGGCGGTTTCGACGTGACCCTCTCGCCGCCGCCGCACTTCGTCGAGCTGGAGGCGCGCTGGAACGGTCCCTTGAGCCGGGCCGCGCGCAACGCGGCGCTGGCCCAGGTGGCCGCCTTCGGCGTCAACTTCGGCGTCTGCCACAGCGAGTTCATCCTCACCGCCGACGGCCCGGTGCTGGTCGAAATCAACTACCGCAGCATCGGCGACGGCCGCGAGTTTCTCCTCGACCGCCTGCTGCCGCAGGGCTGGTTCGCGCGCATCCTCGCCCTGCACCTGGGCGAACCGCTGGACGACAGCGAAAGCAGCAGCGCCGCGGCCCTGGTGCACTACCTGGTCGCGCCGCACGGCGGCCGCCTGCTCGCAGCCAGTGGCAGCTTCCGCCAGGAAGACCACGGCTACTGGACCGACTACTGCGCGCTGCACGAAGTCGGCGAGGAGATCCGCTTGAGCAACTCGAACAAGGACTACCTGGGCGTGCTGCGCCTGATCGCGCCCGACGAAGCTGCGCTGCAGGGGCATTTCGATGCCGTGCGCAGCGACCTGCGCTGGGAGCTGGCATGAATCCGCACGAACTCGACCATGACCAAGACCGCGCGGTCATCGGCCAGCGCATTCTCGACTGCTGCCTGCGCGAGGATATCCGTGGGCTGCTCGGCTTGACGCGCGCGTGCGAACTGCCGGTCGAACTGACGGCCCACTGGCCTGACTCGGTAGAGCCGACCTGGCTGTGCATCGACCATCTCGGCTGCGGCGAGCTATGGCTGCCGGTGCGTCGCGGCGCACCGTTGCAGGAATGGAGCGCGATCGGCGACCGCTGGTTGCGCCGCCAGGGCGACAGCGTGAGCCTGGAGCAGGGCTACCGCCGCTGGCTCGAGCACCTGGCTACCGACCTGGACGCCGAGAGCCTGGCGTTGTTCGCCGACTACGCCGAGGAAGCCGACTGCGCGGTCGAGCATCGCCGCCTGTGCCGCGAGGCCTACGCTGCGCAGGCCGACGACCTGAGCGAGCTCCTCGCGGAAGCGGATTGGGGCCGACGCCTGCTCGGCATCGACCGTCTGGCCAGCTACCACGACCACCCCTTCTACCCCACCGCACGGGCCAAGAGCGGCTTCGACGCCGCAGCCCTGCAGGCCTACGCCCCGGAATTCGCGCCACGTTTTCGCCTCAACTGGCTGGCCGTGCCCAAGACGATTTTCGAGCAGACGAGCGCGCCGCCGGCGCTGTGGCCGAGCTTCGCCGCGGTCGGCCTGGACCCGGCGCTGGCGGCGAGCCACGCGCTGCTGCCGGTGCACCCGCTGACCTGGCCCGAACTGGATGCCCACGGCCTGCCGCCAGGATGCCTGCGCGCACCACGCAGCGCCCTGGAGGTGGAGCCGACCCTGTCGGTGCGCACGGTGCTGTGCGTCGAGGCGCCGTGCTGCCATATCAAGTTACCTCTCTCGGTGCGTACCCTGGGCGCGCGCAACCTGCGCCTGATAAAGCCGAGCACCCTCTACGACGGTCACTGGTTCCAGACCGTGCTGCAGGAGCTCGCCGAACGCGACGACCGGCTCGGTGCGCGCTACCTGCACGTCGACGAGCTGCACGGCGGCCACGCTGCCGGCGAGCGCCACCTGGCCTACATCCTGCGCCGCTACCCGGACGGTCTGGGGCAGGCGACCCTGGTGCCGGTCGCCGCCCTGGCTAGCCGTCTGCCTGACGGCCGCCTGTTGGTGGAAGCGCTGGTTCAGCGCTTCCACAGCGGCGACCTGCTGGCCTGGTGGCAGGAGTATCTCGACCTCCTGCTCGCCGTGCACCTGCGCCTCTGGCTGGTCTACGGCATCGCCCTAGAGGCCAACCAGCAGAACGCCGTGTTGCTATTCGAGGATGGCCGGCCGCTGCGGCTGCTGATGAAGGACAACGACGCCGCACGGCTGTGGCCGGCGCGCTTCGCCGCCGCCTGCCCGGACCTGGTGCCGCGCCTGGCCGAGCTGCGCGACGAGCGGATCCGCGTCGATGGCGCCAGACCGCTGGCCGAAATGTTCTGCACCATCACTCTGCAGCTGAACTTGATCGCGCCGCTGGAGGCCATCGCCGAGTCTGGCCTGGCCTCGCACGAGGCGCTCTACGCCTGCCTGCGCGAGCGCCTGCGTGCCTGCCTCGAGGCGCTGGCGCTCGCGGGAGTGGCGGTCGACGAGGCGCGTCATTTCCTGCTCGACAGCCCGAGGCTGCCGGTGAAGTACCTGCTCAGCGCCGGCAGCCTGTTCAGCAAGGCGCGCTCCGGCGCGGCGGACATCAACAAGTTCTACGGCTACAGCGCGGCGAACTTCCTGCAGGATGCAGCCCCATGTCCCGCCAACTGACCGCCAGCGTCCTGCTCGGCCACTACCTGTCGGCCTTCACCGCCCTGGGCGCGCCGCTGTTCCTGCCGCGCATCCTCGCCGATCTCGGCAGTGCGGCGCCGACCTGGAGCATCGGCGTGCTCTATGTCCTGCCGACCCTGTGCACCGCGCTGGCGGCGCCGCTCTGGGGACGCCTGGCCGACCGCCACGGCTGCCGGCTGTCGCTGCTGCGCGCTCATGCCGGCCTCGCCGCCGGCTTCCTGCTCGCCGGCTTCAGTCCGAACCTGGGGGTGTTCACCCTCGCACTGATCGTCCAGGGCACCTTCGGCGGCGCCATGGCGGCGTCGAACGCCTACCTGGCGACCCAGCTTGCCGGGGAAAGCCTGTCGCGCGCGCTCAACCTGACCCAGTACTCGGCGCGCCTCGCGCTGCTCAGCGGCCCGGTGCTGGTCGGCCTGCTGGCGAGCGCCGGGCTGGGGCTGGAGATGTATCGCTACCTGGCCTGGCTGCCGCTGGTCGCCTTCCTGCTGGTGCTGCCGTTGCCGGCCGATGCGCCGCGCATCCCGGCGCAGACCGCGGACGTCCAGACCAGCCGCGACGAACTGCCGCCGGACCTGCTGCGCCTGCTCGCCGTGCAGTTCCTGTTCAGCTTCGCCATGGTGGTGACCTTCCCCTACTTCGTGCCCTACGGCGAGGCCCTCGGGATCGCCAACGACGCGCTGATCGGTCTGCTCTACAGCCTGCCGCACCTGGTCTACCTGCTGGCCCTGCCCTGGGTGCAGCGCCGCAGCGGCCCGTTGCTGCCGGCCGGACTCGCCCTGTTCGCGCTGAGCAACCTGCTGCAGTTCCTGCGCGTGCCGGCCGAGCTGCTGTTCGCCCTGCGCCTACTCGCCGGGCTGGGCATGCTGCTGTGTTTCGTCGGCCTGCACCGCTACCTCGCTGCCCTCCGCCGCCAGGGCGGCGCCGGCCGCCTGTTCGGCTGGTACGACGCCAGCGGCAAGTGGGCCGGCAGCGCCGCCGGCCTGGTCGCCGGCCTGGCCTGCCAGCACTACGGCGTCGCCATGCCTTTCCTTATCGCCTGCCTGGCCGCGTTCGCCGCGCTGGCCGTGGCTCACCCCTTACTCACCCGCTCGCCGGAGACCGCCCCATGACCCTTGTCGCTCGCTCGCCCCACGAACGCACCCTGGACGGCGAGGCCCAGCGCCACGCCATCGATTGCCTGCTCAACTGCTACCTGCGCGAGTACGCCCTGCCGCGCGGTGAGGCGAGTCTCGACTGCCATGCACCGGATCTGCCCATGGGCCTGCGTCACGCCGAAAGCCGCTGCGTCGGCATCCAGCTCGCCAACGGCAACCGCCTGGCGCTGCTCGCCGACCGCGCCAGTGTGCTCGGCCGCTGCCGCTTCGTCAGCCCGCCCTACTTCAAGGGCCACGGCCAGGGCTGGCGGCCGCTGGACGCCGCCGAACTGGCGCGTCTGCTGCTCGCCCCACTGAACGGCCCGGAGCGGCACGGCGAGCTGCTCGAGCAGATCGACAACAGCCTGCGCATCACCCGCACCTTTCTCACCCACGCCCGCGCGGCCAATCACGAGCCGGCCGACAACCATGAGCCATTCGATAGCCTGCTGCGCTCCGAGCAGGGCCAGGTCTGGGGCCATGCCCTGCACCCGACGCCGAAAAGCCGCGATGGCGTCTCCGAGTCCGACCTGCTGGCCTGCTCGCCGGAAGTCGGTGCGTGCTTCCCGCTGCACTGGTTCCGTGTCGACCCCGCGCTGATCCGCCACCAGGGCGACGACCCACGCGGCCTGCTCGCCGAGGTCGCCGGCGCCGACAACCTCTACCCCTGCCACCCGTGGGAGGTTTCGCGGGTGCTGGCCGATCCGCTGGTCCAGCGGGTGCGCGACCTCGGCCTCTTGGAATACCTCGGCCCGCGTGGCATGGCGCTCTACCCGACTTCCTCGGTACGCACCCTCTACCACCCGAAGCTGAGCCATTTCCTCAAATTCTCGATCCACGTTCGGCTGACCAACTGCGTGCGCAAGAACGCTTGGTACGAGCTGGACAGCGCGGTGGCCCTGACCCGCCTGCTCGACCCGCTGATGGCCGAGCTGGAGCACAGCCAGCCTGGCTTCGCGTTAATGGCCGAGCCGGCCGCCAGCACCCTCGACCTGTCGGCCTACGGCAGCCCGGAGGAGGCCCGCGAGGTTACCGAATGCTTTGGCATCCTCTACCGGCAGAACCTCGACGAAGCCAGCCGCGCCCGCTACCGACCGCAAGTCGCCATGGCCCTGTTCACCTGGGCCCTGGGGGGCGTCAGTGCCTGCCAGGCGTTGGTCGCGCACTGTGCGGCGCAGCTCGGCGTGGACCCGGCCGAGGCTGCGCTGCGCTGGCTGCGCGCCTATGCCGGGCTGCTGCTGGGCGGCTCGCTGCACTGCCTGTTCCGCCACGGCGTGGTGCTCGAACCGCACCTGCAGAACACCCTGCTCGGCTTCGACGTTCAGGGCCTGCCCTGCCGCGTATGGATCCGCGACCTAGAGGGCACCAAGCTGGTCCCCGAGCACTGGCCGGCTAAGCGCCTCGCCCACCTCGACGAGCGCACCCGCGCCTCGCTCCACTACGACGCCGACAAGGCCTGGAAGCGGGTCGCCTACTGCGCCCTGGTCAACAACCTCGGCGAGGCAGTGTTCCACCTGGCCAATGGCGATGCGGCGCTAGAGCGGCGCCTGTGGCGGGAGATCGCCGCCATCCTCGAAGCGCAGCGCGCGCCGCTCGGCGAGCCGCAGGCTTTGCGCGAGCTGTGCGCCGGCGCGCCCCTGCCGAGCAAGGAGAACTTCATGACCCGCCTGCTGATGCGCGCTGACCGCGAAGCCGGCTACACCGCCCTGCCCAATCCGCTGACCGCCGCCCGTGGAGATTGCCGATGAGCCTGCCCGCCCCCGTCCAACACGCCATCGCAGAGCTGCGCCGCCAGCGCGACGAGCCGCTGTGCGCCTACATCTACGACCTGGCGGCGCTGGCGCGCCACGCACGTACTCTGCGCGAAGCGCTGCCGGCCAACTGCGAGCTGTTCTACGCCGCCAAGGCCAACCCCGAGGCGCCAATCCTGCGCACCTTGGCGCCCTGGGTCGACGGCTTCGAGGCGGCCTCCGGCGGCGAACTGCGCTGGCTGTATGAGCGCCATCCGGACAAGCCGCTGATCTTCGGCGGCCCCGGCAAGCTGGACAGCGAGCTGGCCGCCGCCATGGACTGTCGGATTTCCGCCTTCCACGTCGAAAGCCTCGGCGAGCTGCGCCGCCTGGCAGTCGTCGCCAGGGCCCACGGCCGCCGGGCGCCGGTGCTGCTGCGGCTCAACCTCAGGCTCGCCGAGGCGCCGGACAGTCGCCTGGTGATGGGCGGCAAGCCGACGCCCTTCGGTCTCGACGAGGAGGCCCTCGACGAGGCGCTGGCGCTGCTCGCCGGCGAACCCTGGCTGCGGCTCGAGGGCCTGCACTTCCACCTGCTCTCCCATCAGCTGGACAGCGCCGCCCACCTGCAGCTGCTGCGCAGTTACTTCCGCTGCTTCCGCCAGTTGAACGCGCGCCACGGCCTGGACCTGACGCTGCTCAACGTCGGCGGCGGCATGGGCATCGACTACCGCGACCACGCCCGCTCCTTCGACTGGCCGGGCTTCTGCGCGGGCCTGGCGGCGCTGATCGTCGAGGAAGGCATGGCGGGCACGTGCATCCGCTTCGAGATCGGCCGCTTCCTTAGCGCCGCCTGCGGCTACTACCTGATGGAGGTGCTGGACATCAAGCGCAACCACGGCCAGTACTTCGCCGTCGCCCGCGGCGGTACCCATCACTTCCGCACGCCGGCGGCGCAGGGCCACGACCATCCCTTCGAGGTGGTGCGCAGCGAACGTCCGGCGGAGCTGGAGAACCAGCCAGTGACCCTAGTCGGCCAGCTGTGCACGCCCAAGGACGTGCTGGCCCGCCAGCAGCCGGTGGCCGCCCTGGCGGTCGGCGACCTCTTGGTGTTCACCCTGGCCGGCGCCTACTCCTGGAACATCTCGCACCAGCACTTCCTGATGCACGAGCCGCCGCAGATGGTGTTCCTGGAGTCTTGACCCCTCGATCCGGGTAGCCATCGGACTGCCCCGGCAGGTATTTACATTCGATTTACATTCTATTTACAATTAATAACAATTCCTATTAGCAATAATCTCTCATTTCTAAATTACTGCTCGCCCTAAGAAAACGGATCACATCAACAATCAGGAGCCGCACCTCGTCATGAGAAAAACCACCCACCAGATCGGCCTCTCGGTAAGCCTGCTGGCCTTGGCCGTCGCCCAGGCGGCATTCGCCGCCGAAAGCACCAGCGATACCACTGAGCCGCAGGGCCAGGATCTCACCCTCGCCCCCTTCGTGATCAAGGGTGACGTGCTCGGCCAGGCCAGCGACGAGGAGGTGCGTACCTACCCCGGCAGCCGCAGCGTGGTCGAGGCGGAGGATCTCAAGAAGGCCAGCGTGCGCGGTCTGGACGATGCCCTGCAGCGGGTGCCGGGGGTGAAGATCTTCGACGAGACCGGCACCGGCGTGCTGCCGCAGCTGTCGGTGCGCGGCCTGTACGAGAGCCGCAGCGGCCGCGTGCAGGCACTGGCCGACGGCGTTCCGCTGGCCCTCGGCCCCTACGGGCAGACCAGCCTGTCGCTGTTCCCGCAGACCCTGGCCACCGTCGAGCGCATCGACGTGGTGCGCGGCGGCGCCGCGGTGCAGTACGGCCCGAACAACGTCGGCGGGGTGATCAACTTCATCAGCCCGCCGATCCCAGAGCAGTGGGAAACCACCCTGCAGGAGCGCGTCACCTTCGCCCCCGGCGGTCGCCAGCTGTTCGACAGCTACATCGGCACCGGCGGCAGGATCACCGACAGTTTCGCCCTGCAGCTCGATCTAAACACCATCGACGGCGAGTACGGCCGCGAGCACTCGGACACCGCAGTGCAGAACTACCGCCTGCGCGGCCAGTGGGACATCGACGAGGACCGCAGCCTGAGCTTCGGCGTGCAGCGCTACATCGCCGACATGGATCTGGCCGGCGCGCTCAGCGTGGCCGACTACCGGGACGATCCGCGCCAGTCGACCCGCGACCTCGACCGCTTCGAGGGCGATACCGACCGCGTCTGGGGTACCTACAGCCAGTACCTCGGCAGCTTCGGTCCCTTCGACAGCGTGGAGCTCAGCTGGACCAACTTCGCCCACCACAGCTACCGCAACTTCATCGTCGGCCTGCCGTTCACTCCCGACGCCACCCCCGCCACCCTGCAGGATGCGCCGCGCGACTTCCGCGTCTGGGGCAGCGAACCGCGCCTGAGCCTCTCCATCGACGGCGACACGGTCAGCCAGACCTGGGTGCTCGGCGCCCGCCTGGTCAAGGAAGACGTCGACTTCAAAGTCAACCGCGACAACCTGAGCACCGGCGCACATACCGTGTTCCGCGACTGGACCTTCGACGACGAAGGCAAGGCCGCCTACATCAGCAACGCCATCGGCCTGCTCGACGGCCGCCTGACCATCACCCCTGGGGTGCGCTACGAGCACGCCAGCATGGAGTACGAAGGCAAGGTCAACGGCGTAGCGCAGAAGCCGCAGGAAAAAACCGCCGAGGAATGGCTGCCGGGCCTCAGCGTCGGTTACCAGTTGAACGATGAGTGGTTCTTCTACGCCGACGCCCAGCGCTCGCTGCGCATGCCGCAGATCACCTCGATCGTCTTCGACGGCGACGTGGCCGCCGAGCTGGCCTGGAACTACGAGACCGGCGTGCGCTTCAGCCCGAGCAACAACCTGCGCCTGGAAGCCGGCCTGTATCGCATCGATTTCAAGGATCAGATCGAATACAACTCGAGAACAACCCGCTTCGAGAACCTCGGCAGCACCCGTCACCAGGGCATCGAGACCCAGGTGTTCTGGACGCCCGAAACCCTGCCTCTGCTCGATCTGCACGCCAGCTACGCCTGGCTGGAAGCCGAGCAGCGCTCCGGTCAGTTCGCCGGCAACGAGGTGCCCTTCTCCTCCGAGCACCAGCTGGCGGTCGACGGCCGCTACCGCTTCGCTGAGCACTGGACCTACAGCCTGGACGGTCTCTACGTGAGCAGCGCCTTCACCGACGCCGCCAATACCGAGGACGAGAATGCCGCGGCCTCGGCCGGCAAGATCCCGTCCTACTGGCTGTGGAACACCGCGCTGGAGCGCGAGTTCAAGATGCAGGACGGCAGCGTGCTGACCACTTCGGCCGGCGTCAGCAACCTGTTCGACCGCCAGTACTACTTCCGCGGTATCGACACCAGTCCGTGGGGCCGCCAGCCGGCACCGGGACGCACCCTGACCCTGGGCGTGAACTATCGCTTCTGAGTGTCTCGGGTGCCTTCAACACCGCTCAGCCCAAGGCTGAGCGGTCGGAACCGCCACCACTTGATCTTGGTTGCATGCTCTACGCGGGGGCAACTAGACTCACGACAATGAAACGCCACCTGCGACTCTGCCTGATTTTCCTGATCGGCCTGACGCTTCCCTTCGCAGGGATGGCGGGCTTGCAGGCACCGGTTGAGCCCTGTCCAATGCAGGTGAGCGACATGGCGACCATGGCGAACAGCATGGATATGACGCCCGACTGTTGCGAGGACATGGGCAGTCCCTCCGAGCATGGCAAGCCCTGCAAGACGGGACAGGAATGCAAGACCGCCAGCCTATTGCAGGTGACGGCGATCAAGCCTCCCGTTCCCCTGTCCGCCCCCGTGGCGATGCCCGACCACCACGATCTCCTGCCCGAGCGGTCTCCGTCCGGCCCTTGGCGTCCCCCCCGCGCCTGATTCCTGCTTTTCCCTGGATCACTGCCTCGCCCTGCGGGACGGCTGATCTCTGCGCGAAACATCACAGGAATCGAGAGCATGAACATCCAACGTCACTGCCCGGGGTGGCCCAGCGCCGCTGCCCTGGTGGCGGCCGTGCTGGCATTACCGAGCCAGGCGGCCCCGCTGACACTCGTCGAGGCCTTGCGCCTGGCCGAGTACAACGCCCCTTCGCTGGCCGCCGAGCAGGCCAAACTGCAAGCCGCCAGCAATGCCGCCATTCCCGCTGGCGAACTGCCCGATCCCCAGCTGCGATTGGGCGTACAGAACTATCCCGTCGGCGGCTCCGACCGCTGGAGCATCGACCGCGACTTCATGACCATGCAGATGGTCGGCGTCATGCAGGAGGTGCCCAACCGGGCCAAACGCCAGGCGCGGGCCGAGGTGGCCGATGCAGCGGTGGAGCGCGCCGCCGCCGAAGGCACGGTCGAACGGCTGAACGTCCGCCAGGCCACCGCACTGGCGTGGATCGATCGCCTCGCGGTGGAACGCCAGCAGGCGTTGTTCGCCGAGTTCTTCGCCGAGAATCGTCTGCTGACCGCCGCCGTGCAGGCGCAGATCGCCGGTGGACGGGGAGCGGCCGCCGATGCGGTACGGCCGAAACAGGAGGCCGCCCGCCTGGCCGAGCAGCAGGACGAGCTGGCCCAGCTGCACGTGCGAGCGCGCGGCGCCCTGCGCCGCTGGATAGGCGCAGCCGCCGCCCGCCCGCTGGCTGGCGACTGGCCGCAATGGTCTGTCGAGCATGCCCGCTACAGCCGCCAGTTGCCACGCCACCCGGCGCTGGCCGCCTTCGAGCCGATGACGCGCGAGGCGCAAGCCAAGGTGCGCGCAGCGCAGGCGGAGAAGAAGTCCGACTGGAGCTGGGGCCTCGACTACCAGCGTCGCGGTCGCGAGTTCGGCGACATGGTCAGTGTGCAGGTCAGTTTCGACCTGCCGCTGTTTCCCGCGTCCCGACAGGATCCGAACATCGCCGCCCGCAACGCTGAGCTCGCCGAACTGGAGGCGAAGCGCGAAGCCCTGTTGCGCGAGCATGCCCAGCAACTGGAAGAGGCTCTGGCCGACTATCAGCGGCTGCAGCGGGCGCTGCAGCGCAACAGCGACAGCTTCGTGCCGCTGGCCCGGGAGAAGGTGGAGCTCAGTCTGGCCAGTTATCGCGCCGGCAAGGGCGATCTGCTCGGAGTCATCGCCGCCCGTCAGGAGCTGATTGAGGCGCGCCTGCGGCAGGTAGAGCTGGAGGCGCAGCTCGCCCGGACCGGCGCGCGGCTGTATTTTTCCTACGGGGAGGAGCGGCTATGACCACGCGAATCGGCCCGACAATCGCATTGTGCGGCCTGACGCTCGCTCTCGGCGCTGGCGGGGGTTACTGGCTCGCCCAGCAGCGCTCGTACGAGGTGGCCGACAAAGCCGAACCTGCTGCCAGCGCGCAGGACGAGCGTCCGGTGCTGTACTGGTACGACCCGATGTACCCGCAGCAGCGGTTCGACAAACCAGGCAAATCGCCGTTCATGGACATGCAGCTGGTGCCCCGCTATGCCGATGCCGACGCGGACAGCGCCGCCGTCAGCATCGATCCGCGGCTGACCCAGAATCTCGGCCTGCGTCTGGCGACCATCAGCCGTGGGCCCCTTGCCTCCAGTCTGGAGGTGAGCGGCGTCCTGGCTTTCAACGAACGGGATGTCGCGGTGGTCCAGGCGCGCACCAGCGGCTTCGTCGAGCGAGTCTACTCCCGCGCACCGGGCGACGTGCTGGCGGCCGGCGCCCCGCTGGCCGACCTCCTGGTGCCCGAGTGGGCCGCCGCCCAGGAAGAGTTTCTCGCCCTCCGGCGCAGCGGCGATGCCGAGCTGCTGGCGGCGGCCCGCCAGCGCCTGCGCCTGACGGGGATGCCGGCGGCGCTGATCGCCAAGGTGGAGCGCAGCGGCAAGATCCAGCCGATCCTGATCCTCACCAGCCCCATCAGCGGCGCGTTGCAAGATCTGGCGGTGCGGAAGGGCATGAGCGTGGCGGCCGGCGATACCCTGGCGCGCATCAACGCTCTGGACAGCGTCTGGCTGGAACTAGCCGTGCCGGAGGCAGAAGCCGGGGAACTGCTCACCGACCAAACGGTCGAGGCACGCCTGCCGGCCTTCGCCGGCGAGGTGCTGACGGGCCGGATCGCCGCCATCCTGCCGGAGGCGAACGCCGACAGCCGCACCCTGCGCGTGCGGGTCGAACTGCCCAATCCTGATGGGCGCCTACGGCCGGGACTGACGGCGCAGGTACGGCTGAATCGGGCGAGCGAGCAAGGTGTGTTGTGGGTGCCGAGCGAGGCCGTCATCCGCACCGGCCGGCGGGCGCTGGTCATGCTCGCCGAAGGCGCCGGGCGCTACCGGCCGGTAGAGGTCCGCCCCGGGGCGGAAAACGATGGCCGAACGGTGGTACTGAGCGGCCTGGAAGAAGGCCAACAGGTGGTCGCCTCGGGACAGTTCCTGCTCGATTCCGAGGCCAGTCTCAGGGGTATGGTCGTGGGGTCTGCGGCAAGACCGGAGCCTGCCGTCGATGCCCCCGCACTGCATGAAGCAGAGGGGACAGTCGTCGAGATCGGCGACCTGAGCGTGACCCTCGCCCATGGCCCGTTCCGCACGCTGGGGATGTCCGGCATGACCATGAGTTTCCCGCTGGCCGATCCGGCCCTGCTGCAGGGGCTCAAGGTCGGCGACCGGGTGCGCTTCGCGGTGCGCGAAAGCGACGCCGGACTGGTGGTCAAGCGCCTGGAGAAACAGGGAGACCAGCCATGATCGCCGCACTGATCCGCTGGTCGGTAGCCAACCGCTTCCTGGTCCTGCTGGCCACCCTGTTCGTCACCGCCTGGGGCGTCTGGTCGGTGCGCAGCATCCCGCTCGACGCGCTGCCGGACCTCTCCGACGTGCAGGTGATCGTGCGCACCCCCTATCCGGGGCAGGCGCCGCAGATCGTCGAGAACCAGGTCACCTATCCGCTGACCACCACCATGCTCTCGGTGCCGGGAGCGAAAACGGTGCGCGGCTACTCCTTCTTCGGCGACAGTTATGTCTACGTGCTGTTCGAGGACGGCACCGATCTCTACTGGGCGCGCTCGCGGGTTCTGGAGTACCTGAGCCAGGTGCAGAGCCGCTTGCCGGCGGGCGCCAAGCCCGCCTTGGGGCCGGATGCCACCGGGGTCGGCTGGATCTACCAGTACGCCCTGGTGGATCGCAGTGGCCGCCACGACCTGGCGCAGCTGCGCGCCCTGCAGGACTGGTTCCTCAAGTTCGAGCTGAAGACCGTCGCCAACGTCGCCGAGGTGGCCACCGTCGGCGGCATGGTCAAGCAGTACCAGGTGCTGCTCGATCCGCCCAGGCTGGCTAGCCAGGGCATCACCCAGTCCGAGGTGATCGCGGCCATCGGCCAGGCCAACCGGGAAACCGGCGGCGCCGTGCTGGAAATGGCCGAGACCGAGTTCATGGTGCGCGCCTCCGGCTACCTGAAGACGCTCGACGACTTCCGCGCCATCCCGCTCAGGCTCGGCGCCGGCAACGTTCCGGTGACCCTCGGCGACGTGGCGAGCATCCAGCTGGGTCCGGAGATGCGCCGCGGCATCGGCGAGCTCGACGGCGAAGGCGAAACGGTCGGCGCCGTGGTGATCCTGCGCAGCGGCAAGAACGCCCGCGACACCATTGCCGCGGTCAAGGCCAAACTCGACGAGCTGAAGGGCAGCCTGCCCGCCGGGGTGGAAATCGTCACCACCTACGACCGCAGCAAGCTGATCGACCGCGCGGTGGCCAACCTCAGCCACAAGCTGCTCGAGGAGTTCATCGTCGTCGCCCTGGTCTGTGCGCTGTTCCTCTGGCACCTGCGCTCATCCCTGGTCGCCATCATCTCGCTGCCGATTGGCCTACTCATCGCGTTCATCGTGATGCGCTACCAGGGGATCAACGCCAACCTCATGTCACTCGGCGGCATCGCCATTGCCATCGGCGCCATGGTGGATGCGGCGGTGGTGATGATCGAGAACGCTCACAAGAAGGTCGAAGCCTGGAACTCGGCTCACCCCGGGGAGACGCTGGCGGGCGAGCGCCACTGGCAGGTGATGACCGACGCCGCCGCCGAGGTTGGCCCGGCGCTGTTCTTCTGTCTGCTGATCATCACCCTGTCGTTCATCCCGGTGTTCACCCTGGAGGCCCAGGAAGGCCGCCTGTTCGGGCCGCTGGCCTTCACCAAGACCTACGCGATGGCGGCCGCCGCCGGCTTGTCGGTAACCCTGGTGCCGGTGCTGATGGGCTACTGGATTCGCGGGCGGATCCCCCGGGAGGAGCACAATCCGCTGAATCGCTGGCTGATCCGCCTCTACCGGCCGGCACTGGACGCGGTGCTGCGCCGTCCCAAAGTCACCCTACTGGCAGCACTGCTGGTGTTTCTCAGCACGCTATGGCCGATCTCGAGGCTCGGCGGCGAGTTCCTGCCGCCGATGGATGAAGGCGACTTGCTCTACATGCCTTCGGCGCTGCCCGGACTGTCGGCGCAGAAGGCGGCGCAGCTATTGCAGCAGACCGATCGCCTGATCAAGACGGTACCGGAAGTCGAGCACGTATTCGGCAAGGCCGGACGTGCCGAAACCGCCACCGACCCGGCACCGCTGGAGATGTTCGAAACCACCATCCAGTTCAAGCCGCACGAGCAGTGGCGACCCGGCATAACGCCGGAGTGGCTGGTGGAAGAGCTGGATCGGGTAGTGCGGATCCCGGGGCTCACTAACATCTGGATTCCGCCGATCCGCAATCGTATCGACATGCTCGCCACCGGGATCAAGAGTCCCATCGGGATCAAGGTCGCCGGCACAACCCTGGTGGATATCGACGCAGCCACCCAAGCGATCGAGCGCGTGGCCAAGAGCGTGCCTGGAGTGAGCTCGGCGCTGGCCGAGCGCCTGACCGGAGGGCGCTATGTCGATGTGGACATCGACCGTCGTGCGGCTGCCCGCTACGGGCTGAACATCGCCGACGTGCAGTCGATAGTGGCCAGCGCCATCGGCGGCGAGAACGTCGGCGAGACCGTCGAGGGCCTGGCCCGCTCCCCGATCAATGTGCGCTATCCCCGCGAGTGGCGCGACTCACTCGGCGCTCTCGAGCAGCTGCCGATCTATACCCCGCAAGGCAGCCAGATCACTCTGGGCACGGTGGCGAGGATCGCGGTCAGCGACGGACCGCCCATGCTGAAAAGCGAGAACGCGCGGCCATCGGGCTGGGTTTATATCGATGTGCGTGGTCGGGATATCGCTGCCGTGGTGGGTGACCTGCGCCGGACCGTCAGCGAAAAGGTGAGCCTGCAGCCAGGCATGAGCATCAGCTATTCGGGGCAGTTCGAGTACCTCGAGCGGGCCAACGCCCGGCTCAAGCTGGTGGTGCCGGCGACCCTGGCGATCATCTTCGTGCTGCTCTACCTGACCTTCTCCCGCTTCGACGAGGCCCTGCTGATCATGGCGACCCTGCCATTCGCCCTCACCGGCGGTGTGTGGTTCCTCTACCTGCTGGACTACGACCTGTCGGTGGCCACCGGCGTCGGCTTCATCGCCTTGGCTGGGGTGGCCGCCGAGTTCGGTGTGATCATGCTGCTCTACTTGAAGCAGGCCTGGGCCGAGCGCGAGGCGGCCGGCGAGCGCTGCGAGCAGGCACTGCTGGCGGCGATTCGCCAGGGCGCCGTGCAGCGCGTGCGGCCCAAGGCGATGACCGTGGCGGTGATCGTCGCCGGCCTGCTGCCGATCTTCTGGGGCAGTGGCACCGGCAGCGAGATGATGAGCCGCATCGCCGCGCCCATGGTTGGCGGCATGCTCAGCGCGCCCTTGCTGTCTCTGTTCGTCATCCCGGCGGCCTATCGGCTGATGCGCCGCTCGCACCTCCACAAAGCATCAGCTGTGCAACCATCCAATTCCACAGGAGCAACCCAGTCATGAAACAAGTCTTCGTAACCATCCTGACCGCCACGCTCGTTCAGACCGCCACAGCGGCTGACATGCACGACAAGCCCATGGACAGGATGCCAATGGAACAGCCCATGCAGGTGGAACAGCCGGACAGCGCGGCCCCGACCGCCAAGGCCCGCGGCACGATCAAGGGGATCGACGCTGCCAAAGGGGCCATCACGCTTTCGCACGGCCCCGTTCCCAGCTTGAAATGGCCATCAATGACCATGGGCTTTACCACAACGCTCGAGCAGTTGAAGGGGCTGACGGTCGGTGACGAAGTGAATTTCGAATTTCAAAGCCAAGGCATGGAGGCCCGGATCGTTTCCATTCAGAAAGCTGACTAAGCTTGCCTCCCCCTTGGCTCAAGCAAGCACGAGACAAGGGGTGCATCGCCGCGAGATCTACCAATTTCTGCTCGATCAACCTGAGCTCGAGTGGGTCAGCGGCGTGCACAGTTAATGGGTGACAAGTTGGACAACCGCACGATGGGCTCATCGAGCCGTGCGAGCATGCCGTTGAACGAGAACACCAGCTCACGCAGCTCCGCCGATAGCGCCAACCCGGAGCCACGCAGGCGGCGTAGCACCTCCCAGCCATCCAGCCCGAGCATAATCACGTTGAGGATCAGCAGGTCATAGGCCTCGGCCAGCGCCTGTTGCAACACCTTGCTGCCGCTCCCCACCCGGTCGACGGCGAAGCCCGCCCCGCTCAGGCCCTGCTGCAGGTAGGTGCAGATCTCCGGATCGTCTTCGGCTGCCAGGATCTTCATGACAGTCTCGCTCGCGATTGCTCGAAAGTCGATTAGTGTCGGCCCCAGAGCGACCGCCAGCCACTGGCTGACTGCAGCGATGCTACCGTCGAGCACCCTGCCGGAGCATTTGGGTAACAACCGAACAACCGCAGCTCGGTATTTCGGCGAAGCTCGCAAAAAGCTAACATGGTCACAAATTTTGGCTCACCCGCTCGAAAGACGGGGTCGCAAAGCCTCCGGTCTAACGCCGCCTGCCCAAGAAGCGGGCGGCCATGATAGCGGGGTTGCCGGTCGAGCTGGTTCCGCCTTGCGGGGCCGATCGCTCTGCCGCCAAGAAATGCAGCGTTTCCTTTGGCGCTGCAGCTCTTTGCGCCTCCGCTCCTGCTTGCGTGGCTGGCCCGCATCTCCCAGGCCTCCAAGCAGTCATAATCCGGAGCAAAGGACCGTTCAGCATGTCTTCCTTGGCAATGCACTACCCGAGTCCGGAGGATACGCCATCCTCCCGAAAGTCTCGGCTGGTAAAGCCTCTCCTGTGCTCTATATTCGAAGCGCCTCGAGTCGTGCCTGCTGCCCGGCCAGCGCGACTTTGCCAAGATAGCGCTCCACAAGTAGGACTCGGAGCATGCTCGAACCTTCCGGCAGTTACCTTACCTGCGAGGCGATGGCATGGTGGCCAGCCTGGTCGCTCCCGCTGCATCTGCGCTTGCGGGTTCTCGCGGCGAACTCCCGGCGATCCATGTGGCATGAAGTACTGCTTGATATGCTTTGGGAAACCTCATTATCCGGCGGTTCCGGCCACCGGCCGATGCCTCAGCGAGGTTTTCCGGTAGCCCATGCACGACAAAAACAGCAACGCCACTGCAGGCGGGTCGAGCATCGCCCTTATCTGCAGACTACGGCAGCTCTCCTGGAGAATCCTGGCCACGGCCGGGTTGTACGTGCTGGCCGGTCAGGTCGGCCTGCTGCTGCCCCAGGCGTCGGTCTATGCCTCGCCGATCTGGCCAGCGGCCGGCCTGGCCGTCGCCACACTGCTAGCCTGGGGCTGGCGTTGCTGGCCGGGCATCTGGCTGGGAGGAATGGTGGTCGATCTGTGGCTCGCCTCCTCCTCTCACAGCCTGGGACTCGTCGCCCTCGCTGCCGCTGCGACGACCGCCCAGGCATTGCTGAGCGCCTGGCTGGCCCGAGGCTACCTGCAAGGCACCTGGCGTGTTCAGGGCGACCGCGGGCTTGCCCTATTCCTGCTGACAGCCGGCCCGCTCGCTTGCCTAATCGCTCCCACCCTCGGCAGCGCCCTGTTGTTCGCTGGCGAGCGGGTCGCTGCAGACAACCTGATCAACGCATGGTTATACCGGTGGGTCGGCGACAGCCTCGGTGTACTACTGTTCGCTCCGATGATCCGCCTGCTCTGGCCTGGCCCGCATCCCCTGCGCCCCCCCGGCGGCAGCTTCCGCTTCGCCCTGCCGCTGATCGTCACCGCCACTCTGCTGGTGGTCGGCCACCTTGGCCTGATCCGACTGGAAGCGCTGCGCGCACAGAGCGAGGCACGCACCCTGATGGAAGTGATCGGCGACGGCGCCACGCTGGAAATAACCGAAACCCTGCTGCCACTGGAGGGGCTGGCGCACTTCTTCGCCGCCAGTCAGCAGGTCACCCGCACGGAGTTTCACGCCTACACCCAGAGCTTCGTCAACCGCCCTGCCATCCACTCGGTGGACTGGGCGCCGCGGATCGCTCATAGCGAGCGCGCAGCGTTCGAGGCCGCCGTCATCCGCGAAGGCTTCCCGGGCTATCGCATTGCCGAACTGGACCGCGACTTGCGCATGCAGCGAGCCGGCGAACGCGCCGAGTACTATCCGATCCTGTTTAGCGAGCCTCTGGCCGCCAGCCGCCCGATACTGGGACTCGACCACGGTTTCGAAGAACTGCGCCGTCAGGCCATGGCGGTTTCCCGCAAGCGGGGCAAGGCCATGGCCGCCGACCTGATCCGCCTACCGCGGACCGATCGCCACGCCTCCCTGGTCTTCATTCCGGTGTGGCCCCTCGCCGATAGCGGCCATGAGCAGGATATCGGCGGTTATGTGGTTGGGGTCATCGACATGCAGCAGCTCTTCGCCCCACTGCTCACCAAGGCCGCCGAACGCCAATTCGCCCTGCGCATCACGGACGTCACTCCTGGCTCGCCCGACCACCCGCTCATTGACTTGCTGGACAGCGACACTCCGGCCGACTGGCAGCGCGACCTGCATATCGGCGGGCGGACCTGGCGTCTGGAAATGGAGTCCAGCGTTCCGCTCTGGAAGCCGGGCTCGACGACCGAGGAGCGCCTGTTCCTCGGCTTCGCTCTGCTCACCGCCTTTCTCGCCACCTTCGCCACGCTGAGCAGCGCCAGCCGGCATGCCATGGTCTCCCGTGAGGTGGCCGAGCGCACCGATCAGCTCGCCGAGCTGAATACCCAGTTACAGCAGCGGATCGAGGAGCGCAGCCAAGCGCTGGCCGAGCTGCACGCCAAGAAGGAGGAGATCCGTGCAGTCCTCGACCACCTGCTCGAATGCGTAATCACCATCGACTGCCGCGGCATCGTGCAGAGCGTCACCCCGGCCATCGAGCCGCTGCTCGGCTACACGCCGGAGGAGCTGCTCGGGCAGAACGTTTCCTGCTTGATGGACTATCCTCTGCGCGGGCAGCACGACGGCCATATCGCGCGCTATCTGGTCACCGGTGAGAGACACATTATCGGCTCCAGCCGCGAGGTCACCGGCCGTCACAAGGACGGCCACCCGGTCGACTTGGAGCTGAGTGTGTCCGAGTATCACGTACATGGCGAGCGCCTGTTTATCGGCACCCTACGCGACATCCGCGAGCGCAAGAATCTGATCTCCAGCCTGACCCAGGCGCGCGAGGATGCCGAGCAGGCCAGCCGCGCCAAGTCGGCCTTCCTCGCCGCCATGAGCCACGAGATCCGCACCCCGATGAACGGCGTGGTCGGCCTGGTCGACGTATTGGGCCGGGATCGCCTGTCCCAGTACCAGGCCGACCTGGTGAAGACCATCCGCGACTCAGCGAACAACCTGCTCGGCGTGATCGACGATATCCTCGACTTCTCCAGGATCGAGGCCGGTAGGCTGGAGATCGAGCAAGCCCCTGTACCTCTGGTCGAACTAATCGAAAGTCTCTGCGGCACCCTCGGGCCACTGGCCAGCTCACGCGGCGTCGCCCTAGAGCAGGACATCGCCGACGATGTGCCGCGGTGGGTCTGCTCCGATGCCTTGCGTCTGCGGCAGATTCTCTACAACCTGATCGGCAATGCCCTCAAGTTCTCCGGCGGGCGCAGCGAACGCCCTGGCCGGGTCGTGGTGCGTGTCCGCCTCGCCGGCAGCGATCCGCTGCGCGTGGCCATTGCCGTAGAGGACAACGGCATCGGCATCGCCCCCGAGCATCAGGCCAGCCTGTTCAACCCCTTCACCCAGGCGGATTTTTCGACTACCCGCCGCTTCGGCGGCAGCGGCCTCGGCCTGGCCATCTGCAAGCGCCTGGCGAAGCTGATGGACGGCGAAATCACGGTCGCAAGCACGCCGGGCAGCGGCAGTATCTTCACCATCACCCTGCCCCTGCCGACCATCGACGCCCCGTTGGATTTCGATGATGGTCGAACCCTTGCACCGTCCGACTCAGCCGTACCGGTTGATCTCGCGGCCAGCCGACGGATCCTGGTGGTCGAGGACGAGGCCGTGAACCGCAAGGTGATCCAGCGGCAACTCGCCCTGCTCGGCTACCGCTTCGAGATGGCCTGTCATGGCGTCGAAGCCCTAGCCATGTGGCGCCAGGGTGGTTTCGACCTGATCCTCAGCGACCTACACATGCCGGAAATGGACGGCTACGAGATGACCGAAATAATTCGCCACGAGGAAGGCTCTGACCACCACATCCCCATCCTGGCGCTGACTGCCAACGCACTACGCGACGAGGCTGCACGAGCCCGCGCCTCCGGCATGGACGACTACCTGACCAAGCCCATCCGCCTGGCCAGCCTTGAGGCCGCTCTCGCGCGCTGGCTACGCCGCGACGCTACTCTCGAGCGGAACACACCGCCAACGCCCGCGGTCATCGAGGAGCCCCCGCTGTTCGACCTGAGCGCACTGGCTGCACTGGTCGGCGAAAACCCTCAGATAATCCGTGACATCCTCGGCGACTATGTCGAGGCACTGGGCGACCTGACGCTGCAATTGCAGGACTCCTTCGCAGGCAACGACCTGGACGCCATCGGTGCCCTTGCCCATCGCCTCAAGTCGTCGTCCCGAGCCGTAGGCGCCGCGCGGATGGGGCAGCTGTGCGCAGCACTCGAACAGGCCATCGAGGATGGCGACAGCATGGCGCTGACCCGTGACATCGCCGAGCTCCCCGCCCTACTGGCCACCACAGCCGAGCGGATCGAACAGTTTCTTCTGGAAAAGAACGGTCAGGCATGACCACGAGGCAATCCCTATGAGAATTCTGGTAGTCGACGACGACCCCTTCATCTGCAGGCTGCTGGTCCGCCAACTGAAGACCCTCGGCTGCGAGCAGGTGACCGACTTCAATCGGGCCCTTGCTGCGGTAGAACATCTGGAGCGCGATCCCGGTGGCATAGACCTGATCTTCTGCGATCTGCAGATGCCCGAGATGGATGGCATCGAGTTCATCCGTCATCTGGTACGCCTTGGCTATGCGGGCTCCCTGGTGCTGATCAGCGGCGAGGACGAACGCATCCTGCAGAGTGCCGAGCGCCTGGCCCGAGAGCATAAGCTGCGCGTGCCGGGCGCCTTGTTCAAGCCGGTCTCCAGCGCGCAGTTGCAGCAGTTGCTGGAACAGGCTGCGCCCTGCGCCAGTGCCCCACAGGCAGCCGAAGCACGCCGCTACGACGCCGAGGAGCTGGCCCACGCCATCGGGGTCGGCGAACTGGTCAACCACTATCAGCCCAAGATCGATTTCGCCAGCGGCCAGTGCAGCGGCGTCGAGGCACTGGTGCGCTGGCAGCACCCGCGGGATGGCCTGGTCTATCCCGACCGCTTCATCGCCCAGGCCGAAGAGGCCGGACTGATCGACGCCCTGATGTGCGAGGTGCTACGCAACGCCTTGCGCGATGCTCGTCATTGGCGCAAGCAGGGCTTGGAACTGCAGATGGCGGTCAACGTGTCGATGGACAACCTGCAGGGGCTGGACTTCCCGGACTTAGTCGAGCGCGCTGCGCTGGACAGCGGGGTGCCGCTGTCCAGCCTGGTGCTGGAGGTCACCGAAAGCCACCTGATGAAGAACCGCCAGGCGGCACTGGATATCCTCACCCGCCTGCGCCTGAAGCGCATCCACCTGTCCATCGATGACTTCGGCACCGGTCACTCCTCGCTAGTGCAGCTGCGCGATATCCCGTTCAACGAGCTGAAGATCGACCGCAGCTTCGTGCATGGCGCCTGGCGCGACGCCTCCCTGAGCACCATCCTCAATGCCAGCCTGGAGATGGCGCGCAAGCTGGGCATGAAGGCGGTGGCCGAAGGTATCGAGGATCGTGCCGACTGGGACTACCTGCGCCAGGCCGGCTGCGATGTCGCCCAGGGCTGGTTCATCGCCCGAGCCATGCCGGCCGAGCAACTGCCGGCATGGCTGCAGGACTGGGAGCGTCGCCGTGCCGAGCTGATCACTCCTATCTGCGATGGCTGAGCGTCGCGACCGCTCGTCTGTGCGGCACGCCTCCGGCCGCACAGACTTCCTTTTGCCTCGTAAAAATACCCATCGGCTCGTCAGAACAACAATGAACCCTCCAGATTCTCTTGCGTCTCCCCCCTCATCCCGGCAACTGTGTCTGCCAAGATCCCGTGGCCTGCGGCGACTGGCACAGATATCCGCGCTGGCTCTGAGCTATTTCGCCCTCTCCCAGTTAGCCCTGGCGCTCAACAGCCCCTCCAATCATGCAGTGATGCTCTGGCCGGCCGCCGGCCTGGCCCTCGTCGCCCTGCTCGGTTGGGGCATCGCGCGCTGGCCAGGGGTCTGGCTCGGCTATTTCGCCTCCGACCTGTTGTACCGTCTACAGATAGCAACCGGCGAAGACAACGCAAACCTGATAGCCCTGTCTGCCCTGCTCGCCAGTGGAGCCAGCCTGCAGGCGGTGCTCGGCGCACGCCTGCTACGCCCCCTCCTGCAACGCAGCGACCCGCTGGAGAATGAGCAAGAGGCATTTCGCTGCCTGTTGCGGGCGATCCCGCTGAGCAGCCTGATCGCCGCGAGCGTCGGCTGCACAGGCTTGATCCTGCTGCAGAACCTGCCTTTCGCGCGGCTGCTAGAGACCTGGCTCACCTGGTGGGCCGGCGATACCCTGGGCATCCTCCTGGTCCTGCCGCTGCTCCTGCCGCTGCTGCCCCCCCTGCGCCGCCACTGGTCCAGCCGGGTCCTGCACATTGCCATCCCGACCCTGGTCACCTGTGCCCTGGTGATACTCGGCGATGTCTGGCTGCAGCGCCTGGAGCGCGCCAACTGGCAGGCTCGCCTGACCGCGGCCGGCGAGTCCATCCGCGACATGCTCGCCGTCCAGATGACCCGGCAGTCGCAACGCCTGCTGGCAGTCAGCGACCTGTTCGATAGCGGTGTCGAGCCCAGCACCCACCAGCTCGAGCGTTTCGCCCACCGCGCCCTGACCATGGATGGACTGCATGCCCTGGCCTGGGCCCCGCGGGTGACCGATGTCGAGCGCGAAGGCTTCGAGCGCCAGCAGCGGCTGAACGGCTACATCGGCTTCACCATCCGTGAAAACGATGAGCAGGGCATTCCACGTCTGGCCAGCACCCGCCCGGAGTATTTCCCCCTGCAGTTCATCGCCCGCCCGGAGGGCATCAGCCGCCTGAGCGGCATCGATCTCACCAGTTCCCCCGCGAACCACACGGCCCTGCACCAAGCGCGCCTGAGCGGGCACAACATCTGGTCGCCACACCATCCGCTGGGCGAACTCCTGGACCGTCATCCCCATGCCTGGAACCTGTTCGTTCCCGTCTATGCGCACGACTTCGACGCCACCCGGGCCACGCCCGAGGCCCGCGCCCGGGCGCTGCGCGGATATGCGGTGGGTTTGTTCCATCTCGACGGGCTGTTCGCCACCTTGAACCAGCGGGCCGCTCTGCAGGGCATAGCCTATCGCATCTCCAGTCCGGTGCCCGGTCAGACAGGGGTGCTGTTCGACAATCGCCCGACCGACATTCCTCTTGGTCAGCCGGCCTGGCGTACCAGCATCGACGGCCTCGACGGCGAGCGCATGAGCCTCGAAATCTGGCCGCTGCCGGCAACTACCGAAGGCCGCTCGCCGAGCGCCATGCTCTACCTGCTTGCCGGCGCACTGGTCACCTTCCTGGTGGTGGCATTCACACTCATCGCCACCGCGCAGACTGTACGTGCCAGACGCCACGAGCTGGAGCGACGCCAGGAACTGCAGGAAAGCCGGGCGCGCCTGCAGCGGGTGATCGATGCCAGCCAGTTCGGCTACTGGGATCGCGACCTGATCACCAACGAGGTGATCTTCAGTCCGCGCTGGTTGCAGATGCTCGGTTACGACCCCGATGAGCTGCCCAATCGCCACGACACATGGAACCGCCTGATCCACCCCGAAGACCAGCCGCGGGTCCTGGCCTGCATGGAGGAGCACATTTCGGGGCGCAGCCCCGTCTATCGCGCCGAGCACCGTCTGCGCGCGCGCAATGGCGAATGGCGCTGGATTCTCACCAGCGGGCACGTTAGCGGCTACGACGCCCAGGGAAAGCCGACGCAGATTTCCGGCATTCATGCCGATATTCACGAGCAGAAACAGGCTGAAGCCGACCTGCTGGCCAGCCAGCAGGAGCTGCAGCGCCTCAACGCTCGCCTGGAGCAGACGCTGCTGGAGGCCGAACAGGCCAACCAAGCCAAGTCCAGCTTCCTCGCCACCATGAGCCACGAGATCCGCACGCCGATGAACGGCGTGATCGGCATGCTCGAAGTGCTTGCCCAAACCCCGCTCAAACCCCAGCAGCAGGACATGG
>NZ_FNZE01000002.1 GCF_900109175.1 Pseudomonas linyingensis
CTGGAACTGGTCGAGATGGAAGTTCGCGATCTGCTGAACACCTACGACTTCCCGGGCGACGACACTCCGATCGTTACCGGTTCGGCGCTGATGGCCCTGAACGGTCAGGA
The DNA here is from genome assembly GCF_900109175.1 of Pseudomonas linyingensis. GTDB lineage: Bacteria > Pseudomonadota > Gammaproteobacteria > Pseudomonadales > Pseudomonadaceae > Geopseudomonas > Geopseudomonas linyingensis. Next base: position 111 of record NZ_FNZE01000002.1, read on the forward strand.
CGACAACGAAATGGGTGTTTCGGCCGTGCGTAAGCTGGTTGAGACTCTCGACGCCTACATCCCGGAGCCGGTTCGTGCCGTTGACCAGCCGTTCCTGATGCCGATCGAAGACGTGTTCTCGATCTCCGGTCGTGGCACCGTGGTGACCGGTCGTATCGAGCGCGGCATCGTCAAGGTCCAGGAAGAAGTGGAAATCGTCGGCATCCGTCCGACCTCCAAGACCACCTGCACCGGCGTTGAAATGTTCCGCAAGCTGCTCGACGAAGGTCGTGCGGGTGAGAACGTCGGCATCCTGCTGCGCGGCATCAAGCGTGAGGACGTCGAGCGTGGCCAGGTTCTGGCCAAGCCGGGCACCATCAAGCCGCACACCAAGTTCGAAGCTGAAGTGTACGTGCTGTCCAAGGAAGAAGGTGGTCGTCACACCCCGTTCTTCAAGGGCTACCGTCCGCAGTTCTACTTCCGCACCACCGACGTTACCGGCAACTGCGAACTGCCGGAAGGCGTTGAAATGGTAATGCCGGGCGACAACATCAAGATGGTTGTCACCCTGATCGCTCCGATCGCCATGGAAGACGGCCTGCGCTTCGCGATCCGCGAAGGCGGCCGTACCGTCGGCGCCGGCGTGGTTGCCAAGATCTTCGAGTAATCGAAATCTGGTGACAGAGGAGCCCCCGCTTTGCGGGGGCTTTCTCGTTTCCGTCCATTGGTTGACACCCCGGAGGGGCGTCCGTACAATTGCGCCTCCTTTTACCGGGCGTAGTCCGTCTGGTGGGAATAGCTAGAGTCTGAGGTCAAAATGCAAAATCAACAAATCCGTATTCGGTTGAAGGCTTTTGACCACCGCCTGATCGATCAATCAACCCAGGAAATCGTGGAAACCGCGAAACGTACTGGTGCTCAGGTCCGTGGTCCGATTCCTCTGCCGACCCGCAAAGAGCGGTTCACCGTGCTGGTTTCTCCGCACGTCAACAAGGATGCGCGTGATCAGTACGAAATTCGTACTCACAAGCGCGTGCTCGACATCGTTCAGCCGACCGACAAGACCGTCGACGCGCTGATGAAGCTCGACCTTGCTGCCGGTGTCGAAGTGCAAATCAGCCTCGGCTGAAATCCATTCCCGGATTTCGGTCGTGTAACGCTCTGAAATGGGCGGCCATAGCGGGTGAAAGCCCCGTACACTCATGAGGTTCAAGACATGACTATTGGTGTAGTCGGTCGCAAGTGCGGCATGACCCGCATTTTCACCGAAGATGGTGTCTCTATTCCGGTTACGGTTATCGAAGTCGAGCCGAATCGCGTCACCCAGTTCAAGAATGAAGAGAGCGATGGCTATCGCGCCGTACAGGTGACTGTCGGCGAGCGTCGCGCTTCCCGTGTGACCAAGGCGCAAGCCGGTCACTTCGCCAAGGCCAGTGTTGCTGCCGGTCGCACCGTCATGGAATTCCGTCTCGAAGGCGAAGAGTTCCAGGCTGGCGATCAGCTCACCGTTGAGCAGTTCCAAGCCGGACAGATGGTCGATGTGACCGGTCAGTCCAAGGGTAAAGGCTATGCCGGTACCATCAAGCGCTGGAACTTCCGCGGCCAGGACAACACCCACGGCAACTCCGTATCTCACCGTGCTCCGGGTTCCATCGGCCAGTGCCAGACTCCTGGTCGAGTGTTCAAGGGCAAGAAGATGTCCGGTCATATGGGCGCCGAGCGCGTGACCGTTCAGTCCCTGGAAGTTGTTCGTGTCGATGCCGAGCGCAATCTGCTGTTGGTCAAGGGCGCAGTCCCGGGTGCCACTGGCGGTGACGTGATCGTGCGTCCGGCAGCCAAGGCTTAAGGGAGATTCGAGAGATGCAACTGAATGTGAACGGTGCGCAGGCGATCGAAGTCTCCGAGCGCACCTTTGGTGATGAGTTCAACGAGACCCTGGTACACCAGGCTGTCGTTGCCTACATGGCAGGTGGTCGTCAGGGCACCCGCGCGCAGAAGACCCGCTCCGAAGTTCGTGGTGGTGGCAAGAAGCCGTGGCGCCAGAAAGGTTCGGGCCGTGCCCGTGCCGGTACCATCCGCAGCCCCATCTGGCGCTCGGGTGGCGTGACTTTCGCCGCCAAGCCGCAAGACCACTCGCAGAAGCTCAACAAGAAGATGTACCGCGCTGCCATGCGCTCAATCCTGAGCGAACTGGTGCGTCAGGAGCGTCTGGTTGTTGTTGAAGACTTTGCCGTCGATGCCCCGAAGACCAAGAGCTTGGTTGGCAAGCTGGATGGCCTGGGTCTGAGCGACGTGCTGATCGTGACCGACGGTGTCGATGAGAACCTGTACCTGGCAGCACGCAACCTGCCGCACGTCGACGTTCGTGACGTGCAGGGTTCCGACCCGGTCAGCCTGATCGCCTACGACAAGGTGCTGGTCACCGTGTCCGCCGTGAAGAAATTCGAGGAGCTGCTGGGATGAACCAGGAACGCGTATTCAAAGTGCTGCTTGGCCCGCACGTCTCCGAGAAGGCCACCACTCTTGCCGACGGCAAGGGCCAGTTCGTTTTCAAGGTTGCCACTGATGCAACCAAGCTGGAAATCAAGAAGGCTGTCGAATCCCTGTTCAGCGTCAAGGTGGAGCGTGTAAGCACCCTGAACGTCAAGGGCAAGACCAAGCGCACTGCCCGCGGTTTCGGCAAGCGCAACGACTGGAAAAAGGCGTACATCGCCCTCCAGCCGGGCCAGGATCTCGATTTCGCCAGCGGCGCTGAGTAAGGTAGGAGTGCATCATGGCAATCGTTAAATGCAAGCCGACTTCCGCTGGCCGTCGTTTCGTGGTCAAGGTGGTCAATTCCGACCTGCACAAGGGCGCTCCGTACGCTCCGCTGGTCGAGAAGAAGAGCAAGACTGGTGGTCGTAACAACAACGGCCGCATCACCACTCGCCACATCGGCGGTGGACACAAGCAGCACTATCGTCTGGTCGATTTCCGTCGCAACAAGGATGGCATTGCTGCCACCGTTGAGCGTATCGAATATGACCCGAACCGCACTGCTCACATTGCCCTGCTGAAGTACGCAGACGGCGAGCGTCGCTACATCATCGCGCCGAAGGGCGTGAGTGCTGGCGATCAGCTGGTATCCGGTGCCCATGCGCCGATCAAGGTTGGCAACAGCCTGCCGCTGCGCAACATTCCGGTTGGTTCGACCGTTCACGGTATCGAGCTGAAGCCGGGCAAGGGTGCTCAGATCGCGCGTTCCGCTGGTGCATCCGCTCAGCTGGTTGCTCGCGAAGGCGTCTACGTGACCCTGCGTCTGCGCTCCGGCGAGATGCGCAAGGTCCTGGCCGAGTGCCGTGCGACCTTGGGCGAAGTCTCGAACTCCGAGCACAGCCTGCGTTCGCTGGGTAAAGCCGGTGCCAAGCGTTGGAAGGGCATCCGTCCGACCGTGCGTGGTTCCGCCATGAACCCGGTTGACCACCCGCATGGTGGTGGTGAAGGTCGTACCTCTGGTGGCCGTCATCCGGTGTCGCCGTGGGGCTTCCCGACCAAGGGCGCGAAGACCCGCTCCAACAAGCGCACCGACAACATGATTGTCCGTCGCCGCAAGTAACTAGAGGGATACGACAGTGCCGCGTTCTCTGAAAAAAGGTCCGTTCATCGATCTTCACCTGATTAAGAAGATCGAAGTGGCGGTGGAAAAGAACGACCGTAAGCCGATCAAGACCTGGTCGCGTCGTTCGATGATTCTGCCGCAGATGGTCGGTCTGACCATCGCCGTGCATAACGGTCGTCAACATGTCCCGGTTCTCGTGAACGAAGACATGGTCGGCCACAAACTGGGCGAGTTCGCCGCTACCCGCACCTATCGCGGGCACGTGGCTGACAAGAAAGCCAAGCGTTAAGGGGTAGGAAATGGAAGTAGCCGCTAAGTTGTCGGGCGCTCGCATCTCCGCCCAGAAAGCCCGCCTGGTCGCTGATCAGATTCGCGGGAAGAAGGTTGGTGAGGCGCTCAATCTGCTGGCTTTCAGCAACAAGAAAGCCGGTGCCATCATCAAGAAAGTGCTTGAGTCGGCCGTGGCCAACGCCGAGCACAACGAAGGCGCAGACGTGGATGACCTGAAGGTTTCCACCGTTTTCGTCAACGAAGGGCGTTCGCTGAAGCGCATCATGCCGCGTGCCAAAGGCCGTGCTGATCGCATCGTCAAGCGGTCTTGCCATATCACTGTCAAGGTTGCGGACAAGTAACGGAGTCGATCAGATGGGTCAGAAAGTACATCCCACTGGCATTCGCCTGGGCATCGTCAAGGAGCACACCTCCGTTTGGTACGCAGATAAGCGCACTTACGCCGATTATCTGTTTGCCGACCTGAAGGTTCGTGAATACCTCCAAGACAAATTAAAAAGCGCGTCCGTGAGCCGTATCGACATCGCTCGTCCGGCTCAGACTGCACGCATCACCATCCACACCGCTCGTCCCGGCATCGTGATCGGCAAGAAGGGTGAGGATGTTGAGAAGCTGCGTCAGGAACTGACCAAGCAAATGGGTGTGCCGGTGCACATCAACATCGAAGAGATCCGCAAGCCGGAGCTCGACGGTATGCTGGTTGCGCAGAGCGTAGCTCAGCAGCTGGAGCGTCGCGTAATGTTCCGTCGCGCCATGAAGCGCGCTGTACAGAACGCCATGCGTATTGGTGCCAAGGGCATCAAGATCCAGGTGAGTGGTCGTCTGGGCGGGGCTGAGATTGCCCGTACCGAGTGGTATCGCGAAGGTCGTGTGCCGCTGCACACCCTGCGTGCCGACATCGACTACGCCACCTACGAAGCGCACACCACCTACGGTGTGATCGGTGTGAAGGTTTGGATCTTCAAGGGCGAGGTCATCGGTGGCCTGCACGAAGAGCTCAAGCCGCAAGCGCCTGCGCCTCGCAAAAAAGCTGCTAAGTAAGAGGAGTACGCAACATGCTGCAACCCAAGCGTACAAAATTCCGCAAGCAGATGACCGGCCACAACCGTGGTCTGGCTCAGCGCGGTAGCAAGGTCAGCTTTGGCGAGTACGCGCTGAAGTCTGTTAGCCGTGGTCGCCTCACCGCACGTCAGATCGAGTCCGCTCGTCGCGCACTCACCCGTCACGTGAAGCGTGGCGGCAAGATCTGGATCCGCGTGTTCCCCGACAAGCCGGTTACCAAGAAGCCCCTCGAAGTTCGTATGGGTAAAGGTAAGGGCGGCGTCGAGTACTGGGTAGCCCTGATCCAGCCGGGCAAGGTCCTGTACGAGATCGAGGGTGTATCCGAAGAGCTGGCTCGCGAGGCTTTCGCCCTGGCAGCTGCCAAGCTGCCGCTCGAGACCACCTTTGTTAAGCGGACGGTGATGTGATGAAAGCGAATGAACTTCGTGAAAAATCCGCGGAGCAGCTGAACGAGCAACTGCTCGGCCTGCTGCGCGACCAGTTCAATCTGCGCATGCAGAAGGCAACTGGCCAGTTGGGGCAGTCCCACCTGCTCTCGCAAGTTAAGCGCGACATCGCTCGCGTGAAAACTGTGCTCAACCAGCAGGCAGGTAAGTGATCATGGCTGAAGCTCAGAAGACCGTCCGTACGCTGACCGGCAAAGTCGTCAGCGACAAAATGGACAAGACCATCACCGTTCTGATCGAGCGTCGCGTAAAGCACCCGATCTACGGTAAATACGTGAAGCGTTCGACCAAGCTGCACGCCCACGACGAAAGCAACCAGTGCCGCATGGGTGACCTCGTCACCATTCGCGAGACTCGTCCGCTGGCCAAGACCAAGGCCTGGACCCTGGTCGAAATCGTCGAACGTGCCGTGGAAGTCTAAGGACTAAGGGTCGGAGAAAGATATGATTCAGACTCAATCCATGCTCGACGTCGCCGATAACAGCGGTGCCCGTCGCGTAATGTGCATCAAGGTCCTTGGTGGTTCGCACCGTCGTTACGCCGGTATTGGCGACATCATCAAGGTGACCGTGAAGGAAGCGATTCCGCGCGGCAAGGTGAAAAAAGGCCAAGTGATGAGTGCGGTCGTAGTCCGTACCCGTCACGGCGTGCGCCGTCCGGATGGTTCGATCATCCGCTTCGATGGCAATGCTGCGGTCCTGCTGAACAACAAGCAGGAGCCCATCGGCACCCGTATCTTTGGCCCGGTGACTCGCGAACTTCGTACCGAGAAGTTCATGAAGATCGTCTCCCTGGCCCCCGAAGTACTCTAAGGAGTAGCCGTCATGCAAAAGATTCGTCGTGACGACGAAGTCATCGTCATCGCCGGCAAGGACAAGGGCAAGCGTGGCAAAGTGATGAAGGTGCTCGCGGACGACCGTCTGGTCGTCGGTGGGATCAACCTGGTCAAGCGCCACACCAAGCCGAATCCGATGTCGGGCGTTCAAGGCGGTATCGTCGAGAAAGAAGCGCCGCTGCACGTTTCCAACGTTGCGATCTTCAACGCTGAAACCAACAAGGCTGATCGCGTTGGCTTCAAGGTCGAAGACGGCAAGAAAATTCGTGTCTTCAAGTCCACCCAGAAGCCGGTTGGCGCTTGAGAATCATAGGTAAAACACCATGGCACGATTGAAAGATATTTACCGGAACGAAATCGCTCCCAAGCTGCAGGAAGACCTGAAGCTGGCCAACGTGATGGAAACTCCGCGCATTACCAAAATCACCCTGAACATGGGCCTCGGCGAAGCGATCGGTGACAAGAAAGTCATCGAGCATGCGCTGGGCGACATGGAGAAGATCGCTGGCCAGAAGCCGGTGGTCACCTATGCTCGCAAGTCCATTGCCGGTTTCAAGGTCCGTGAGGGCTGGCCGATCGGTATCAAGGTGACTCTGCGTGGCGATCGCATGTACGAGTTCCTGGATCGTCTGATCACCATCTCCCTGCCGCGCGTGCGTGACTTCCGCGGCCTGAATTCCAAGTCCTTCGACGGTCGTGGCAACTACAGCATGGGCGTGAAAGAGCAGATCATCTTCCCGGAAATCGATTACGACAAGATCGATGCGCTGCGTGGTATGGACATCACCCTGACCACCACCGCCCGTAGCGATGATGAAGGTCGTGCCCTGCTGCGCGCCTTCAAATTCCCGTTCCGCAACTGATTGGAGTAGGAACATGGCCAAAACTAGCATGAAGAACCGTGAGCTGAAGCGTCAGCAAACGGTCGCGAAGTACGCCAAGAAGCGTGCCGAGCTGAAAGCTGTCATTGCCAGCCCGAACTCCACTCCGGAGCAGCGCTGGGAAGCCCTGGTAGCCCTGCAGAAGCAGCCGCGCGATGCGTCGGCCAGCCGTCTGCGCAACCGCTGCCGCATCACCGGTCGTCCGCACGGCTACTACCGCAAGTTCGGCCTGAGCCGTAACAAGCTGCGTGAAGCGGCAATGCGTGGTGACGTGCCGGGTCTGGTCAAGGCCAGCTGGTAAGTCGTCGGTCCCGGGCTTGCCCGGGATCCTCGCAAAACGAATCAAGCCCCTCTGGGGCTTGATTCGTTTTTGATCATTCTCTAGAATGTCTGGCTCGCCTGAGCCTGGCATTCGTGCCCGGGTTGCGGGCAAATACGGCCGAAAGGTTTTTTTTGTTTCAGGAGCATCAAGCCCATGAGTATGCAGGACCCGTTAGCGGACATGCTAACTCGTATCCGTAATGCCCAGATGGCTGAGAAGACCGTGGTTAGCATGCCGTCTTCCAAGCTGAAGGCAGCAGTCGCCAAAGTCCTCAAGGACGAAGGCTACATTGCGGATTTCCAGGTCAGCGGCGACGTCAAGCAGCAGCTGTCCATCGAGCTGAAGTATTTCGAAGGCAAGCCGGTCATCGAAGAGCTCAAGCGCGTGAGCCGTCCCGGTCTGCGCCAGTACAAGGCTGTTGAGCAGCTGCCGAAAGTTCGCGGCGGCCTCGGCGTTTCCATCGTCTCCACCAACAAAGGTGTGATGACGGATCGTGCTGCTCGCGCTGCCGGTGTCGGCGGCGAAGTGCTCTGCACCGTATTCTAAGGGGGGATCAGCATGTCTCGCGTTGCTAAGAACCCCGTCAAGCTGCCCGCTGGTGTCGACGTTCAGTTGGCCGGTCAGCAGCTTTCGGTGAAGGGTGCCAAAGGCGCTCTGGAACTGAAGGTGCATCCTTCGGTAGAAGTGATTCAGGAAGCTGGTGAGCTGCGCTTTGCTGCACGCAATGGCGATCAGCAAACCCGCGCCATGGCCGGTACCACCCGCGCCCTGGTCAACAACATGGTTGTAGGTGTCAGCGAAGGCTTCCAGCGCAAGCTGCAGCTGGTTGGCGTCGGCTACCGTGCTCAGGCCAAAGGTCAGATTCTGTCGCTGGCCCTCGGCTTCTCGCATCCGATCGAGTACGAACTGCCGGAAGGCGTCACCGCCGAAACCCCGAGCCAGACCGAGATCCTGATCAAGGGTGTCGACAAGCAGGTGGTTGGTCAGGTGGCTGCCGAAATCCGCGACTTCCGTCGTCCGGAACCTTACAAAGGTAAGGGTGTGCGTTACGCCGACGAAGTTGTCCGTCGTAAAGAAGCCAAGAAGAAGTAGGGCATAGCAAATGAGCGACAAGAAAGTAATCCGTCTGCGTCGCGCTCGCCAGGCACGCCTGAAGATGCGCGAGCTGGAGGCCGTACGCCTTTGCGTGTACCGCTCTTCTCAGCACATGTACGCCCAGGTCATTTCGGCCGACGGCGGCAAGGTCCTGGCCAGCGCCTCGACTCTGGACGCAGAGCTGCGTGGCGCTGCCACCGGCAACGTCGAAGCTGCCAAGAAGGTCGGCCTGCTGGTCGCCGAGCGCGCGAAAGCCGCCGGTGTCACCCAGGTGGCATTTGACCGTTCTGGCTTCAAGTACCACGGCCGTGTCAAGGCACTGGCCGACGCTGCTCGTGAAGGCGGGCTGGAGTTCTAAGTTATGGCGAATAACGAGCAGAAGCGCGACGAAGGCTACATCGAGAAGCTGATCCAGGTTAACCGCGTCGCCAAGACCGTGAAGGGTGGTCGTATCTTCACCTTCACCGCCCTGACCGTGGTTGGTGATGGCAAGGGTCGTGTCGGCTTCGGTCGCGGCAAGTCCCGCGAAGTACCGGCAGCCATCCAGAAAGCGATGGAAGCTGCGCGCCGCAACATGATCCAGGTTGATCTGAACGGCACCACCCTGCAGTACCAGATCAAGTCTGCCCATGGCGCCTCCAAGGTGTACATGCAGCCGGCTTCGGAAGGTACCGGTGTCATCGCCGGCGGCGCCATGCGTGCCGTTCTGGAAGTGGCCGGTGTGCAGAACGTTCTGGCCAAGTGCTACGGTTCGACCAACCCGGTGAACGTGGTGCACGCCACCTTCAAGGGTCTGAAGAACATGCAGTCCCCGGACTCCGTTGCGGCCAAGCGTGGCAAGCGTGTCGAGGAGATTCTCTGATCATGTCGAATGCCAAGATCAAGGTCACTCTGATCAAGAGCGTGAACGGTCGTCTGGCCAATCACAAGGCGTGCGTCAAGGGTCTCGGCCTGCGTCGCATCAACCACACTGTAGAAGTCATTGATACTCCCGAGAATCGCGGGATGATCAACAAGGCCTACTACCTGCTGCGTGTGGAGGGTTAATCCATGCAACTGAACGATCTGCGTTCCGCGCCGGGTGCCCGTCGCGAAAAGCTGCGTCCGGGCCGTGGTATCGGTAGCGGCCTCGGCAAGACCGGTGGCCGCGGCCACAAGGGTCAGACCTCCCGTTCCGGTGGCAAGATTGCCCCCGGCTTCGAGGGTGGCCAGCAGCCTCTGCACCGCCGTCTGCCGAAGTTCGGCTTCACCTCGCTGAAGGCCATGGATCGTGCGGAAATCCGCACCTCCGAGCTGGCCAAGGTCGCGGGTGGTGTCGTCACCGTGCAGGCGCTCAAGGATGCCAATCTGATCAACCAGCACGTACAGCGCGTGAAAGTCATGCTGTCCGGCGAGGTTGTCGGTGCGGTCACCCTGAAAGGTATCGCCGTCACCAAGGGTGCGCGTGCGGCTATCGAAGCAGCTGGCGGCAAAATCGAGGACTAAATGGCTAAGCAAGGTGCTCTCTCCGCGCTCAGCAATGGCGGGCTGTCCGAGCTCTGGGCTCGTTTGCGTTTCCTGTTCATGGCGATCATCGTCTATCGGATCGGCGCGCACATCCCGGTGCCCGGCATCAACCCTGACCGGCTGGCCGAACTGTTCCGGCAGAACGAGGGGACCATTCTTAGCCTGTTCAACATGTTTTCCGGCGGCGCTCTCGAGCGCATGAGCATCTTTGCACTGGGGATCATGCCGTACATCTCGGCATCGATCATCATGCAGCTGATGACGGCGGTCAGTCCGCAGCTGGAGCAGTTGAAGAAGGAAGGTGAGGCTGGTCGTCGCAAGATCAGCCAATACACCCGCTACGGCACTGTTGTCCTGGCGCTGGTCCAGGCTATCGGCATGTCCGTTGGTCTGGCCAGTCAGGGTGTGGCCTTCAGCACCGATTTCGGCTTCCACTTCGTGGCCGTCACCACCTTCGTGGCGGGGGCGCTGTTCATGATGTGGCTGGGCGAGCAGATCACCGAGCGCGGCGTCGGCAATGGCATCTCGATGCTGATCTTTGCCGGTATCGTTGCTGGTCTGCCGTCGGCGATCGGGCAGTCTTTCGAGTCTGCCCGCCAGGGTGATATCAATATCTTCGCCCTGATCGCCATCGGTCTGCTGGCGGTAGCGATCATTGCTTTCGTGGTGTTCATTGAGCGTGGTCAGCGTCGCATCGCGGTGCACTACGCCAAGCGTCAGCAGGGCCGCAAGGTCTTCGCTGCGCAGACCAGCCACCTGCCGCTGAAGGTGAACATGGCTGGGGTCATCCCGGCGATCTTCGCCAGCAGCATCCTGCTGTTCCCGGCCTCCCTGGGGTCCTGGTTCGGCCAGGGTGAAGGCATGGGCTGGATGCAGGACATCGCGCAGGCCATCGCTCCCGGTCAGCCCTTGAACATTCTGCTGTTTGCTGCAGGAGTGATTTTCTTCTGCTTCTTCTACACGGCACTGATGTTCAATCCGAAGGACGTGGCGGAAAACCTGAAGAAGTCCGGTGCCTTCATTCCGGGTATCCGTCCCGGCGAGCAGTCCGCGCGCTACATCGATGGTGTGCTGACCCGCTTGACCATGTTCGGTGCTCTGTACATGACGGCCGTCTGCCTGCTGCCCCAGTTCCTGGTGGTGGCGGCCAATGTGCCGTTCTATCTTGGCGGGACCTCGTTGCTGATCGTCGTGGTGGTTGTTATGGACTTCATGTCCCAAGTACAATCGCACCTCGTTTCGCACCAGTACGATTCCCTGATGAAGAAAGCCAACCTGAAGGGCTATGGCAGCGGCATGCTCCGCTGATCCACCCGTAAGGTTCGAGGAGTTGGTGATGAAAGTTCGTGCATCGGTCAAGAAGCTGTGCCGCAATTGCAAGATCGTTCGCCGTGAAGGCGTCGTCCGTGTGATCTGCAGCGCAGAGCCGCGCCACAAGCAGCGCCAAGGCTGAGTGTGATCTGCGAACCAACCCGGCAGCTAGTGCGCTGCCGGGTTGATTATTTGTTTTTACAGCGTTAATATTCGCGCCCTTTTCTTGGCTTCCGGGGCGCGGATAGCTGTCAATTGGAGTTTTTCTGAATGGCCCGTATTGCAGGCGTCAACATTCCGGATAACAAACACACTGTTATCTCGCTGACCTACATCTATGGTGTCGGTCGCACTACCGCGCAGAACATCTGTGCGGCCACCGGGGTCAACCCGGCGGCGAAAATCAAGGATCTCTCGGACGAGCAGATCGAGCAGCTGCGTGGCGAAGTCGCCAAGTTCACCACTGAAGGTGACCTGCGCCGCGAAATCAACATGAACATCAAGCGCCTGATGGACCTCGGCTGCTACCGCGGCCTGCGTCACCGTCGTGGCCTGCCGGTTCGTGGTCAGCGCACCAAGACCAACGCCCGCACCCGCAAGGGTCCGCGCAAGCCGATCCGCAAGTAATCGCATCCGCGCATCGACAGGAATATAGTCATGGCAAAACCTGCTGCTCGTCCTCGCAAGAAAATCAAAAAGACAGTGGTTGATGGCATCGCCCACATCCATGCGTCTTTCAACAACACCATCGTGACCATCACCGACCGTCAGGGCAACGCTCTGTCCTGGGCGACCTCGGGTGGTTCCGGTTTCCGCGGCTCGCGCAAGAGCACTCCGTTCGCTGCCCAGGTTGCAGCCGAGCGCGCCGGTCAGGCCGCTCTGGAGTACGGTCTCAAGAACCTCGATGTCAACGTCAAGGGTCCGGGTCCGGGTCGTGAATCCGCTGTGCGTGCTCTGAACGCCTGCGGCTACAAGATTGCCAGCATCACCGACGTGACGCCCATCCCGCATAACGGGTGCCGTCCGCCGAAGAAGCGTCGCGTGTAAAAGGAGACAGTGAAGAATGGCTCGTTACATTGGTCCCAAATGCAAACTGTCCCGTCGCGAAGGCACTGACCTTTTCCTCAAGAGCGGCGCTCGCGCCCTCGAGTCGAAGTGCAATATCGAAGCGGCTCCCGGTATCCACGGCCAGCGTCGTGGTCGCCTGTCCGAGTACGGCACCCAGCTGCGTGAAAAGCAGAAAGTCCGCCGTATCTACGGTGTGCTTGAGCGTCAGTTCAGCGGTTACTACAAGGAAGCAACCCGTCGCAAGGGTTCGACCGGCGAGAACCTGCTGCAGCTGCTCGAGTGCCGCCTGGACAACGTCGTATACCGCATGGGCTACGGTGCCACCCGCGCCGAATCCCGTCAGCTGGTTTCGCACAAGGCCATCACCGTCAACGGTCAGACCGTCAACATCCCGTCTTACCAAGTCAAGGCCGGCGACGTAGTCGCTGTCCGCGAGAAGGCCAAGAACCAGCTGCGTATCGCCCAGGCTCTCGAGCTGTGCGCCCAGCGTGGCCGCGTTGAGTGGGTGGAAGTTGATGCCGAGAAGAAGTCCGGCGTGTTCAAGAGCGTGCCGGCTCGCGGCGATCTGTCCGCTGACATCAACGAAAACCTGATTGTCGAGCTCTACTCGAAGTAAGAGCTAGAAAATAGGTGCATCCATGCAGAGTTCGGTAAATGAGTTTCTGACCCCCCGTCATATCGACGTTCAGGTGGTCAGCCCGACCCGCGCCAAGATCACGCTCGAGCCTCTCGAGCGCGGCTTTGGTCACACACTGGGCAACGCGCTGCGTCGCATCCTGTTGTCCTCCATGCCCGGCTGTGCAGTGGTTGAGGCTGAAATCGATGGCGTACTCCACGAGTACAGCGCCATCGAGGGTGTGCAGGAAGATGTCATCGAGATCCTGCTCAACCTGAAAGGCCTGGCCATCAAGTTGCACGGTCGTGATGAAGTGACGCTGACCCTGGCGAAGAAGGGCGCGGGTGTGGTGACCGCTGCCGATATTCAGCTGGATCACGATGTCGAGATCGTCAACGGTGATCACGTGATCGCCCACCTGGCGGACAACGGCGCCCTGAACATGCGTCTGAAAGTGGCGCGCGGCCGTGGCTATGAGCCCGCCGACGCCCGTCAGAGCGACGAGGATGAAAGCCGCAGTATCGGCCGCCTCCAGCTCGACGCGTCGTTCAGCCCGGTGCGTCGTCTCGCCTACGTGGTGGAAAGCGCCCGTGTCGAGCAGCGCACCAACCTGGACAAGCTGGTGCTTGACCTGGAAACCAACGGTACCCTCGATCCCGAAGAGGCCATTCGTCGTGCCGCGACCATCCTGCAGCAGCAGCTGGCCGCGTTCGTCGACCTCAAGGGTGACAGTGCGCCGGTGGTGGAAGAGCAGGAAGACGAGATCGATCCGATCCTGCTGCGCCCCGTCGACGATCTGGAACTGACCGTGCGTTCGGCCAACTGCCTGAAGGCAGAGAACATCTACTACATCGGTGACCTGATCCAGCGCACCGAAGTGGAGCTGCTCAAGACGCCGAACCTGGGCAAGAAGTCCCTGACCGAAATCAAGGACGTTCTGGCTTCCCGCGGTCTTTCCCTCGGCATGCGCCTCGACAATTGGCCGCCGGCAAGTCTGAAAAAGGATGATAAGGCGACTGCCTGATCGTCCCTAATCACCGAACTCAAGGTTTGGTAAGGAATTTCAATCATGCGTCATCGTAAAAGTGGCCGTCACCTGAGCCGCACCAGCGCCCACCGCAGTGCCATGTTCCAGAACATGGCGGTGTCGCTGTTCGAACACGAGCTGATCAAGACCACCCTGCCCAAGGCGAAAGAGCTGCGTCGCGTTGCCGAGCCGCTGATCACCCTGGCCAAGGAAGACAGCGTCGCCAACCGTCGTCTGGCTTTCGACCGCACCCGTTCCAAGGAAGCGGTCGGCAAGCTGTTCAACGAGCTGGGCAAGCGTTACGCCAACCGTCCGGGTGGCTACCTGCGCATCCTCAAGTGCGGTTTCCGCGCTGGCGACAACGCGCCCATGGCGTACGTCGAGCTGGTTGATCGTCCGGTTGCTGGTGCTGTGGAAGCAGCTGCCGAGTAAGTTCGGGTGATTCACAAGAAACCGGGCCCTGTGCCCGGTTTTTTGTTGCCTGCGTTTTCTGCTCAGGGAAATGCTGTCGATCATTCGGCGCGCGAGTGCGACAAGGCCGGGCTTGCTGCCCGGCCTTGTCGTGTGCGGCTGGATGGACGAAGGATTTACGCCCTGTCGCGCTCCAGCAGCGGCTTGAGGAAGTGCCCGGTGTGCGACTGCGGCATGTCAGCCACCTGCTCGGGCGTACCGCTGGCGATGATCTGCCCGCCGCGCGAGCCGCCCTCGGGGCCGAGATCGACCAGCCAGTCGGCGGTCTTGATCACGTCGAGGTTGTGTTCGATCACCACCACGGTGTTGCCGTGGTCGCGCAGGCGGTGCAGCACGTCGAGCAGTTGCTGGATGTCGGCGAAGTGCAGGCCGGTGGTCGGCTCGTCGAGGATGTACAGGGTCTTGCCGGTGTCGCGCTTGGACAGCTCGCGGCTCAGCTTGACCCGCTGCGCCTCGCCGCCGGACAGGGTGGTGGCGCTCTGTCCTAGGCGGATGTACGAGAGGCCGACGTCGATCAGCGTCTGCAGCTTGCGCGCCACCGCCGGCACCGCATCGAAGAACTCGCGGGCCTCCTCGATGGTCATCTCCAGTGCCTCGTGGATGCTCTTGCCCTTGTACTTCACCTCGAGGGTCTCGCGGTTGTAGCGCTTGCCTTTGCACACGTCGCAGGGCACGTAGATGTCCGGCAGGAAGTGCATCTCCACCTTGATCACGCCGTCGCCCTGGCAGGCCTCGCAGCGGCCGCCCTTGACGTTGAAGGAGAAGCGCCCGGGGTTGTAGCCGCGCGAGCGCGACTCCGGCACGCCGGCGAACAGCTCGCGGATCGGGGTGAACAGCCCGGTGTAGGTGGCCGGGTTGGAGCGCGGCGTGCGGCCGATCGGGCTCTGGTCGATGTCGACCACCTTGTCGAGGTGTTGCAGGCCGTCGAGCGACTCGTAGGCGGCGGCTTCCAGCGAGGTGGTGCCATTCAGCTCGGTGGCGGCCAGCGGGAACAGGGTGTTGTTGATCAGCGTCGACTTGCCCGAGCCGGACACTCCGGTGATGCAGGTGAACAGGCCGAGGGGAATTTCCAGGTCGACGTTGCGCAGGTTGTTGCCGCGCGCGCCCCTGAGTTTGAGCAACTTGTCGCGGTCGACGGCGGTGCGCTCGGCCGGATAGCGGATCTTCTCCCTTCCGGACAGGTACTTGCCGGTCAGCGAGTCGGGGTGGGCCATCACTTGGGCTGGGGTGCCCTCGGCGACGATGCGCCCGCCGTGCACACCGGCGCCGGGGCCGATGTCGACCACGTAATCGGCCAGGCGGATGGCGTCCTCGTCGTGCTCGACCACGATCACAGTGTTGCCGATGTTGCGCAGGTGGGTGAGGGTGGCCAGCAGGCGCTCGTTGTCGCGCTGATGCAGGCCGATCGATGGTTCGTCGAGGATGTACATCACCCCGACCAGGCCGGCGCCGATCTGGCTGGCCAGGCGTATGCGCTGCGCCTCGCCGCCGGACAGGGTGTCGGCACTGCGATCCAGGGTCAGGTAGTCGAGGCCGACGTTGACCAAGAACTGCAGGCGCTCGCGGATCTCCTTGAGGATCTTCTCAGCGATCTCGCCGCGCCGGCCGCTCAGGGCCAGCTCGGCGAAGTAGCCGCAGGCATCGCCCACCGGCAGGGCGGTGACCGCCGGCAGGGTCTTGTCGCCGACCCACACGTGGCGCGCCTCGCGGCGCAGGCGGGTACCGCGGCAGTCCGGACAGGCCTGGGTGCTGAGCAGCTTGGCCAGCTCCTCGCGCACGCTGTTCGATTCGGTCTCGCGGTAGCGCCGCTCGAGGTTGGGCACGATGCCCTCGAACGGGTGGGCGCGCCTGACGATGTCGCCGCGGTCGTTGAGGTAGCGGAACTCCACCTCCTCGCGGCCGCTGCCATGCAGCAGGGCCTTCTGCGCCGCCACCGACAGCTCGTCGAACGGCACCTCGAGGCTGAAGCCGTAGTGCGCGGCCAGCGAGCCGAGCATCTGGAAGTAGTAGACGTTGCGCCGGTCCCAGCCGCGGATCGCGCCTTCGGCCAAGGTCAGCTCGCCGTTGACCAGTCGGCGCGGGTCGAAGAACTGCTTGACGCCGAGGCCGTCGCAGGTCGGGCAGGCGCCGGCCGGATTGTTGAAGGAGAACAGCTTGGGTTCCAGCTCGCTGATCGAGTGGCCGCAGTGCGGGCAGGCGAAGCGCGCCGAGAAGATGATTTCCACGCCGTCCTCCCCTTCCATGGGGGCGACCAGGGCGATGCCGTCGGCCAGCTTGAGGGCGGTCTCGAAGGACTCGGCCAGGCGCTGCTGGAGATCCTCGCGCACCTTGAAGCGGTCCACCACCACGTCGATCGAGTGCTTCTTCTGCTTGTCGAGCTTGGGCAGTTCGTCCAGCTCGTGCAGCTTGCCGTTGACCCGCGCACGGACGAAGCCCTGCGCGCGCAGCTCCTCGAACACCGACAGGTGCTCGCCCTTGCGCTCGCGGATCACCGGGGCGAGCAGCATCAGCTTGCTGCCCTCCGGCAGGGCCAGTACCTGGTCGACCATCTGGCTGACCGTCTGCGCCTCCAGCGGCACGTCGTGGTCCGGGCAGCGCGGGGTGCCGACGCGGGCGTAGAGCAGGCGCAGGTAGTCGTAGATCTCGGTGATGGTGCCGACCGTGGAGCGCGGGTTGTGCGAGGTGGACTTCTGCTCGATGGAGATCGCCGGCGACAGCCCCTCGATGGTGTCGACGTCGGGCTTCTCCATCATCGACAGGAACTGGCGGGCGTAGGCGGACAGCGATTCCACGTAGCGGCGCTGGCCCTCGGCGTACAGGGTGTCGAAGGCCAGCGACGACTTGCCCGAGCCGGACAGGCCGGTGATCACGATCAGCTTGTCGCGCGGCAGGGTCAGGTCGATGTTCTTCAGGTTGTGGGTACGTGCCCCACGAATCAGGATCTTGTCCACTGCGGCCTCGCATGGCGGGCGAAAACCCACGAGTATACGGCTGCGTTCGGCCGAGCGGCAAAGCGCCGCGCCTGTGCCAGCGGGCGTGGTGCTGCTAGAATTGCGCCCCCCGTTTTTCGAGATGTAGCCATGCACGATCCGCACACCGAGCGCATGAGTCCGACCGAACAGCGTGCGGCTGCCGGCCTGGCTGCCGTGTTCGCCTTCCGCATGCTCGGCATGTTCATGGTGCTGCCGGTGCTGGCGACCTACGGCCAGGAGCTGGCCGGTGCCACGCCGCTGCTGATCGGCCTGGCCATCGGCGCCTATGGCCTGACCCAGGCCGTGTTGCAGATTCCCTTCGGCATCGTCTCCGACCGCATCGGCCGCCTGCCGGTGATCTACGTCGGCTTGCTGATCTTCGCCGCCGGCGCGGCCCTGGCCGCCAGCGCCGACTCGATCTGGGGCGTGGTCGCCGGCCGCGTGCTGCAGGGCGCCGGGGCGATCTCGGCAGCGGTGATGGCGCTGCTCTCCGACCTGACCCGCGAACAGCACCGCACCAAGGCCATGGCGATGATCGGCATGAGCATCGGCCTGTCGTTCGCCGTGGCCATGGTGGTCGGCCCGTTGCTGACCCGCGCCTTCGGCCTGTCCGGGCTGTTCTGGGCGACCGCCGGCATGGCCGTGCTCGGCATCCTGATCATCGCCCTCTTGGTGCCCAAGCCGCAGCAGGCGCTGCACCATCGCGAATCCGGAGTGGCGCGCCAGGCGCTGTGGCCGACCCTGCGCCATCCCGACCTGCTGCGCCTGGACTTCGGCATCGCCGCCCTGCACGCCATTCTCATGGCCAGCTTCGTCGCCCTGCCGCTGGCGCTGGTGGAGCAGGGCGGCCTGCCAAAGGAGGAGCACTGGTGGGTCTACCTGACTGCCATGCTGGTCGGTTTCTTCGGCATGATCCCGTTCATCATCTACGGAGAGAAGAAGCGCCAGATGAAGCGCGTGCTGCTCGGCGCGGTGGCGCTGCTGCTGCTCTGCGAGCTGTTCTTCTGGCAGTTCGGCGGCAGCCTGCGTGCGCTGGTGATTGGTAATCTGCTGTTCTTTACCGCCTTCAACCTGCTCGAGGCCTCGCTGCCGTCGCTGATCAGCAAGATGGCGCCGGCCGGCGGCAAGGGCACGGCGATGGGCGTGTACTCGACCAGCCAGTTCCTCGGTGCCGCGCTGGGCGGCCTGCTCGGCGGCTGGCTGTTCCAGCAGGGCGGGGTCGAGGCAGTGTTCCTCGGCTGTGCGCTGCTCTGTGCCCTGTGGCTGGGGTTTGCTGCTACTATGCGCGAACCGCCGTATGTGACCAGCGTGCGCCTGCCGCTGTCTGCCGAGGCCCTGCGCGAGGCGGGATTGGCCGCGCGCCTGAAGGCAACGCCCGGAGTGGCCGATGCCTTCGTGGTGGCTGAAGAAGCCGCCGTCTACGTCAAGGTGGATACCCAACAACTGGATCGCACGTCCCTCGAGCGCTTGGTCAACCCGGCGCCGGCGTGCTGAAGCCGAGGAGAATTCTATGGCTCGTGGAGTCAACAAAGTCATTCTGGTGGGTAACGTCGGTGGCGACCCGGAAACCCGCTACCTGCCCAACGGCAATGCGGTGACCAACATCACCCTGGCCACCAGCGACAGCTGGAAGGACAAGCAGACCGGCCAGTTGCAGGAGCGCACCGAGTGGCACCGCGTGGTGTTCTTCGGCAAGGTTGCCGAGATTGCCGGCGAGTACCTGCGCAAGGGCTCCCAGGTGTACGTCGAAGGTCGTCTGCAGACCCGCAAGTGGCAGGGTCAGGATGGCCAGGACCGCTACACCACCGAGATCGTGGTCGATATGGGTGGCCAGATGCAGCTGCTCGGCGGCCGTGGCGGCAACGCCGGTGACGATGCCCCGCGCGCGCCGCGTCCGCCGCGCGAGCCGCAGCAGCAGGCCCCGCGCGAGTCGCGTCCGGCTCCGCAGCAGCAACCGGCCGCCCAGCAGCCGGCGCCGGACTACGACAGCTTCGACGACGATATCCCGTTCTGACAACGAGGTAGTCCATCACCATGCGCATGCGCCTGATGCTGCTGGGCGGCGGTAATGCCCTTGGACAGGCGCTGCTGCGTCTGGGGGCGGAAGAGAACTTCGAGTTCATCGCCCCCGTGCCGCCGCCGCAGGGCTGGGATCCCGCCAGCCTGACCTGCCTGCTGGACGAGCAGCGCCCGAATGCGCTGGTCAACCTGGCCTACTACCATGACTGGTTCCTGGCCGAGCAGGTCGAGGCAGAGCGCCTGTTCACCCAGGAGCGGGCCATCGACCGCCTGGCCGAGCTGTGCCTGCACCACGAAATCATCCTGTTGCAGCCGTCCAGCTACAAGGTATTCGATGGCGCCCGCGCCACCGCCTACAGCGAGAAGGACGACGTGCGCCCGCTGAGCCTGCGTGGCCAGGCGCTGTGGCGCTTCGAGCAGCAGGTGCGCACCATCTGTCCGCGGCACATCCTGCTGCGCTTCGGCTGGCTGCTCGACGAGAGCCCGGAAGGGCGCATGGGCCGCCTGCTCAAGTGGGCTGAGAGTGGCGAGGAGCTGTTCCTCGCCGACGACCGCCGCGGGAACCCGACCCCGGTGGACGACGCCGCGCGGGTGATCCTCTCGGTACTCAAGCAGCTCGATTGCAATGCGCCGCTGTGGGGCACCTACCACTACGGCGGCATCGAGGCGACCACCAGCCTGGCCATGGGCCAGGCGACCCTGGCCGAGGCCCGCCGCTACCGGCCGGAGCTGCCCCAGGACTTCACCCCGCAGGCCCATGCCCAGCGTCCGGATGCCCCGGAAGAACCGCAGCATGCGGTGCTGGCTTGCAAGAAGATCCTCAACACCTTCGGCATCAAGCCGCGTGCCTGGCGCGCCGGCCTGCCGGCCCTCCTGGAGCGTTACTACCGTCATGGCGGCTGATTCGCGGATTCTGGTCACCGGCGGCGCCGGTTTCATCGGCTCGCACCTGGTCGACGCCCTGCTGGCGCGCGGCCACTGCGTGCGCGTGCTGGACAACCTGTCCACCGGCAAGCGCAGCAACCTGCCGCTGAGCAACCCCACTCTCGAGCTGGTCGAAGGGGACGTCGCCGATGCGGCGACCCTGAATGCCGCACTGCACGGCTGCACGGCGGTGGCCCATCTGGCCGCGGTGGCCTCGGTGCAGGCTTCGGTGGACGATCCGGTGAGTACCCACCAGAGCAACTTCATCGGCACCCTGAATCTGTGCGAAGCGATGCGCGAGCAGGGCGTGCAGAGGGTGGTGTTCGCCTCCAGTGCCGCGGTGTACGGGCAGAACGGCGAGGGCACGGCCATCGACGAGGACACCCCCAAGGCGCCGCTGACCCCCTACGCGGCGGACAAGCTGGCCAGCGAGTACTACCTCGACTTCTATCGCCGCCAGCACGGCCTTACACCGGCGATCTTCCGCTTCTTCAACATCTTCGGCCCGCGCCAGGATCCGTCTTCGCCGTACTCGGGGGTGATCAGCATCTTCACCGAGCGCGCCCAGGCCGGCCTGCCGATCAGCGTGTTCGGCGACGGCGAGCAGACCCGCGACTTCGTCTATGTCGCCGATCTGGTGGCGCTGCTGGTGCAGGCGCTGGAGGCGCCGCAGGTGGCAGCGGGGGCGGTGAATGTCGGCCTCAACCGCGCCACCAGCCTGAACCAGCTGCTGGCCGCTCTCGGCGAACTGCTCGGCGGTCTGCCGCCGGTGACCCATTCCGAGGCGCGCCCCGGCGATATCCGCCATTCGCGCGCGGACAACCGGCGTCTGCTGGCGCGCTTCGCCTTTCCCGAGCCGACGCCGTTCCGCGACGGGCTGGCGCGGCTGCTGGGGCGCTGAAGCCCGCAGTAAGGCCTGAGGCCAGTGTTAAAAGCACACCAGCGAAACGACAAAGGCACCCGAAGGTGCCTTTGTCGTTTCTGTCACCGCAGGGGTAACGGGTATCAGAACTTGTAGCCGAGGCCGACCATGTAGACCATCGGATCGACGTCGACGTCGACTTTGACATCCGCACCACCAAAGGAAGTGGTTGCTTCGGTATCGATGTCGATATAACGGACTTGGGCGTTGAGCATGACGTTGTCGGTCAGCATGTAATCCATACCCACTTGGGCGGACAGGCCCCAGGAGTCGTCCAGATCCAGGCCGCTGAAACCTTTGGCCTCAGCCGAACTGTCCAGTTTGTCGTCGAAGAACCAAGTGTAGTTGACACCCAGGCCAGCGTAGGGCTGGAAGACGGACTGGCTGTCCATCGGGTAGTAGATCACGCTCAGGGTCGGCGGCAGGTGCTTGAGTTCGCCGAGGTCACCATTCAAGCCAGCAAAGGGACCGGCAAAGCCTTTTACGCCGACATCATGGGTGAAGGGGGTGGCGGCCAGCAGCTCGATGCCGATGTTGTTGGTCAGCATGTAGGCGAAGTTCAGGCCCAGCTGGGTGTCGCTGTCCAGCGTTGCCTTGGTGCCAGGCACGCTCACGCCCAAGGCGCCGACGTAGATATCGCTGCTGTCTTCATGCGGGTCGACGGTGATGGCGCCGGCACGCACGATGATGTCGCCGGCTTCGAAAGCCTGGGCAAAGGGAGCAGCTACGGCCAGGGCCAGCAGGGACGCGGTGAGGGTTTTGCGGATCATGGGAGAACTCCATCCAAATGTTCTGTATCGACTGGTGCTTATGCTAGCGGGACGGAGAGCGCGTGCGTTGATCCAGCTCAACAGTGCTGCGCAGGAATATCGGCGGGGTTCCTAACCGTGCGGCAGTTCATAAGGGCGGATGCGCTCGGCCTGCATCCGGTAGCCGGCTTCGGCCAGTTCGCTGGAGCTGGCCTCGACGCGCAGCTCGCCCTCGATCCAGAACGGTTGCCACAGATCGTCGAGCGGCAGGCCCTGCTCGCTGCGCACATGGACGATCTGGTTGGAGGGCGGCGGCGGGACATGGATGCAGGCCCCGAAGTACGGCACCAGCAGGAACTCGCGTACTAGGCCGGCGGCATCGATCTCCAGCGGCACCACATAGCCCGGCAACTGCACCCGCTGCCCATGCAGCGCCTGTACCACCGGCGCGGCGGGTGACTGCTGGGTGGCGGCCGGAGCGCTTTCCGCCGCCAGGGCGTCGGCCAGCTGCGACAGGTCGTGGAAGGCCGCCGGTGGTGGAGGCGGCGGCGCGCCCTCGGGAATCATCTCTTCCCAGTTGAGGATACGCAGGCCCTCGGCCAAGGCGGGGGTGGCCAGCAGGGCCAGGGCAAGCAGCAGGTGACGCAGCATGCGGGTTCTCCGGAATCCGTTCACAGGCGGATGGTCAGGCCGTCGGCCAGCGACTGGCGGTAGGCGCGCCAGGCCGGCACCACGCCCATCAGCAGGGCGGCGGCCAGAATAGCGCCGAGCAGCGTCCACTCATAGGGACTGGGCAGCGCGAACGGCAGGTTGAGGCCGTAGTTGGCCTGCAGGTAGCCCTGGCTCAGGCCGATGCCCAGGTACAGCAGGCCCACCCCGAGCAGCACGCCGGTCACGGCCAGCGTGAAGGCCTCCAGCACCAGCAGGCTGCCGATGTGCCAGGGGCGTGCACCCACGGAGCGGAGAATGGCCATTTCCCGGCGGCGTTCGTTGAGGCCAGCGAGGATCGCAGTGAGCATGCCGATCAGACCGGTCAGCACGACGAACAGCGAGACCACGAGCAGCGCCTGCTCCGCCGTGCCCATCAGGCTCCACAGTTCCTGCAGGGCGACGCCGGGCAGGATCGCCAGCAGCGGCTCGCCGCGGTATTCGTTGATCTGCCGCTGCACGGCGAAGGTGGCGATCCTGCTGTTCAGGCCCAGCAGGAAGGCGGTGATGGCCTTGGGTTGCAGGTCCATGGCTCGCGCTTGCTCGGCGCTGGCCTTGCCGGCGCCCCGGGCCGGCACGCCATTCTGCCAGTCGATGTGCAGCGCCTCCATGCCGGCGAGGGAAATGTGCAGAGTGCGGTCCACCGGCGTGCCAGTGCGGGCGAGGATGCCGGCCACGGTGAAGGGTTTGTCGTCGTGCTGCACCAGGCTCACGGTGCTGACGCCATGGGCCAGCACCAGCTTGTCGCCCAGCTTGTAGTGCAGCGTTTCGGCCACCTCGGCGCCGAGCACCACGTCGAACAGGTCTGCGAACGGTTTGCCTTCGGCCAGTTGCAGCGGCTGCCTCCGTCCGTAGCGGTAGTGCTCGAAGTAGGCAGCGCTGGTGCCCATCACCCGGTAGCCCCGGTGGGAGTCGCCGAGGGAGATCGGGATGGCCCATTTCACCCGCTTGTCCTGGCTGACGGCTTCGTAGCTGTCCCAGCGGATGTTGTTGGTGGCGTTGCCGATGCGAAACACCGAGTAGAGCAGCAGGTTCACCGAGCCGGAGCGGGCGCCGACGATCAGGTCGGTGCCGCTGATGGTGGCGGCGAAGCTGGCGCGTGCCTCGGTCCGCACCCGTTCGACCGCCAGCAGCAGACAGACCGAGAGGGCGATGGCGAAGATCGTGAGCAGGGCGGTGAAGCGGCGGTTGGCGAGGCTGGCCAGGGCCAGGCGCAGAAGGTGCATGGGCTCAGTCTCCCCGCCGCGCGGCGCGATTGAGTTCATCCAGCGCCAGATGGCGATCGAACAGCGCTGCCAGGCTCTGGTCATGGCTGACGAACAGCAGGCTGGCGCCGGCCTGGCGACACTCGGCGAACAGCAGTTGCAGGAAGGCCTCGCGGGCGTCGGCGTCCAGCGCCGAGGTTGGCTCGTCGGCGATCACTAGTTCTGGCTGGCCGATCAGCGCGCGGGCGGCGGCCACCCGCTGCTGCTGGCCGATCGACAGGACGTCGGCACGGCGCTGCAGCAGTTCTTCCTTCAGCCCCAGGTGGCGCAGCAGGGCGGCGGCGGCCTGGTCGATGCTGCCGTGACGCTGGCGCGCCCGCTGGGCGCGCAGCCGCGAGAAGCGGCAGGGCAGTTCGACGTTCTCGCGCACGGAGAGGAACGGCAGCAGGTTGAACTGCTGGAAGATGTAGCCGGTGTGGTCGACGCGGAAATGATCACGGGCACTGGCGGAAAGTTTCGTCAGGTCCTGACCGAGGAGGCGGATGCTGCCGCGACCGGGTTTCTGCACCCCGCCGAGCAGGCCGAGCAGGGTGGTCTTGCCGCTGCCGCTGGGGCCTTTGAGAAAAAGGCTTTCGCCCCGGTGCAGGCGGAACTCGGGGATGTCCAGCAGTTCCGGGTAGCCGGGCCAGGCGAAGCCCAGGCCCTGCAGTTCGATCAGTGTCTGAGTCATGGGATGTCGGCCGGGTCTGCAGTAGGTTCGGGGCTGGGCGAGCGGGGCACGACGCTGCGCGTGACATGGCGTCGTGCGGCCCTCAGAAATCCAGGCTGGCGTTGGCGGCAGTCAGCTCGGCGCCTTGCTGGCCATTCGGGCCGATCAGTTGTACCTGGACTTTCTCGGTAGCGGGGAATTGCTTGAACAGCGGGGCGAGGTCCAGGGCCTGGAGTTTGTCCGGGCTGCTGCACTCCAGCTGGTAGTGGGTGTGAATGTCGCTATGTTCGTGCTCATGGTCCCCGGCATGCTCGTGGTGATGTTCCGCCTCCTCGAAGAGAGGGCTTTCCAGCTCCTGGGATACCACCTTGCAGCCGGCCTCGGCGGGGATGGCGAAGAGCTCCAGTGGCTTCTCCAGTTGGGCGCGGGTCACGGCAACTTTGTGTTTGTCGGCGTCGCTGCTGGCCGCGTGCTCGAAACCCACCAGGTTCATGGCGGGGCTTGCCAGCTCCAGCTCCAGCATCTTGCCGTCCAGCGCCGCGCTCAGGCGGGCCACGCCATGCTCGTGGGCGCCGAGGCTGCCGTGCTCGTGCTCGTGCTCGTGCTCGTGAGTCTGGGCCTGGGCCACGGCTAGAGGCAGCAGGGTGAAGGGCAGGGCAAACAGCAATGCGCGCATGTGGACTCCGGCTATGGCGGGGAGATTTTGTTATGTTGTAACAAAACTCCCCCGTTCTGGCCAGTGCTGCCCGGCGCCCGTCGGAGGTGGAGCCGCAGGCAGTCTCTTCGCCGGCTTTTATCAGTACAACGCCTGATACAGCCGGCGCCGGTAGGTGATCACCAGCGGGTGCTGGTTGCCGAGCAGGTCGAACACCTGCACCAGGGTCTTGCGCGGCAGGTCGTCGG
The DNA here is from genome assembly GCF_900109175.1 of Pseudomonas linyingensis. Classification (GTDB taxonomy): domain Bacteria; phylum Pseudomonadota; class Gammaproteobacteria; order Pseudomonadales; family Pseudomonadaceae; genus Geopseudomonas; species Geopseudomonas linyingensis. Next base: position 25,730 of record NZ_FNZE01000002.1, read on the forward strand.
CGTAGCCGCGATTGCGCATGAACAGGCGCAGCAAGCCGTCGAGCGCCGCCTCGTGCTGCTGGCGGGCGAGCTGGTGGATGGCCAACTGGTAGGCAGCCTCGTCGTCGTCGGCATTCTGTGCCAGGCGGCTCTTCAGCTCGGCGGCTTCCGGCAGGTCGACCGCCTGGCGCAGGAAGGTCAGCTGCGCACGGGCGCCGGCCAGCTCCGCCTGGTGTTCGTCGCCCTTCACCGCATCGAGTACCGCCTGCGCCTCGTCCAGTGTGCCGCGTTCGGCCAGGCAGCGGGCGTAGAGGATCAGCGCCGCCGCGTTGCCGTTATCCTCGCTCAGCAGTTGCTTGAGCAGCTGTTCCGCGGCGCCGATCTGCCCGGCGGCGTACTGGGCGTGGGCGCTGTCCAGCAGGTCGGCCTGCGGCGGTGCCGGCTCCTGCACGTGGGGCGCGAGCAGGGTGCGGATCGCCGATTCCGGCTGGGCGCCGGCGAAGCCGTCGACCGGCTGGCCGTCCTTGAACAGCACCACGGTGGGCAGGCTGCGGATGCCGAAGCGCGCGACTATGTCCTGCTCGATGTCGCAGTTGACCTTGGCCAGCAGCAGCTCGCCCTGGTAGCCCTCGGCGATCTTCGCTAGCAGCGGCATCAGTGCCTTGCACGGCGCGCACCACTCGGCCCAGAAGTCCACCAGCACCGGCTTGTGGAAGGAGTTCTCGATCACCAGCTGCTCGAAGCTGGCGGTGGTGACGTCGAAGATGTACGGGGTTTCGCTCATCGGGAGTCTCGGAAGCGGCGCTGCGGATGAAAAAGTCCTGCATGGTAAGTGGGGGCGCGCGGCGGGGGAAGCAAGGGCGTGCGGAGCGTGGGTCGGTGCGCTGCCGCGTGTTGCTGCGCTGGCCCTGCGATTGACCGCGGGCGGTCTCTCAGCGCGGCGTGCCGGGCCGGCGCAGCGGTTGCAGCCCCGGCTCCAGCGGCCAGTTGCCCAGTTCGCGGTGGCGCACGCCGCGGGCGGTGGTTTCCGAGGCGTAGAGGGCGAAGCGCTCGACCGGCCAGGCGAAGTCGGGGGCCGCTTCCGCCGGTCGGGCGCCGGCGTGGCGGATCAGGGTCAGGTGGGCGCGGAACGGGCGGGTGTCGAGGGTGACGCCGGCGGCCAGCAGGCGCTGCTGCAGGTCGCCGACCAGCACCGACAGGGGCTCAGGCATCCGGCTCGGCTCCAGCCAGAGCAGACCGCGGCGGCCGCCGCCGAGGCGGTCCAGGTGCAGCTCGAAGGGCGGCGCCTCGATGCCGGCGGCGAGCAGCTGCAGCTCTTCCAGACGGGCGCGCGGCTGCTGGCCGAGGAAGGCCAGGGTCAGGTGCAGGTTGTCCGCCGCCACCGGCTTGCCGCCCAGGGCCAGGCCGTCGCGCCAGGTGCAGATGGCCGTGGTCAGCTCGGCCGGGCAGGGCAGGGCGAAGAACAGGCGCAGGGTGTCGGTGGGCATCGCGAGGCTCCCGAGTGAGGGTGACTGCCTGACAGTATTGCCGGGAGTGGCGGGATCCGCCTGCGGGGTATTGCATCGGGCGAGCGTCGGGAGGCCCAACCTCGGGGCGCTCAAGGGACGCAGTTCTGCCAGCGGAGCAAAGGCTTCGCCGCGAGGGCGCGCCTCCCACAGGAGCGGGAGGCTCAGCCCCTTGTGGCGTGGTACAGGCTGACCGTGCGGAATTCGTGGGGCTCGGCCAGGTCCGGCCAGGTGCAGGCATCCAGCACGGCCAGGCGTCGGTACAGCGGGTGCTGGAAGTCGCGCACCCGCGAGTCGGCGACCAGCGCCTCGCGTCCGCGCGACAGGAAGGCGTCGAGCAGTGGCAGGTTGGCGCGGTCGTAGAGCACGTCGGCGACCAGAATCAGGTCGAAGCGGTCCGCCTCGGCGAAGAAGTCCGTCGCATAGCCCAGTTCGACGCCGTTCAGTGCGGCATTGGCGCGGCAGGCGGCCAAGGCCAGCGGGTCGAGGTCGCAGGCCACCACCTCGGCGGCGCCGGCCCTGGCGGCGGCGATCGCCGCCACGCCGCTGCCGGCACCGAAGTCGAGCACCCGCTTGCCGCTCACCCACTCGGGACGCTCGGCCAGCCAGCGCGCCAGCGCCAGGCCGCTGGCCCAGCAGAAGCACCAGTACGGAGGCTCCTCGAGAATGCGCCGGGTCTCCTCCGGGCTGAAGGCGCGGTCCATGTTGTCAGCGTCGATCAGCCACAGGCGGATATCGCTGCCGGGCAGCGTGGCGGCGCTCAGCTGGGCGTCGCCGAGCAGGGCGTGCAGCGGGGCGAGCAGTTCGACGGGCGGTTGGGGCATGGGCGGCTCCGGTGCGTTGGTCCGGGCGTCCTTATAACCCGGCGCCGGCGACTTGTCTTGAGTGCGCCATGGGTTACCATGACCGCCCACTTTCTCTCTCTGCCGGCCGAGCCATCATGCACTGTCCCTTCTGTGGCGCCCACGACACCAAGGTCATCGACTCGCGTCTGGTCGCCGAGGGCCAGCAGGTGCGCCGGCGCCGCGAGTGCCTGGCCTGCCAGGAGCGCTTCACCACCTTCGAGACCGCCGAGCTGGTGATGCCGCGGCTGATCAAGTCCGACGGCGTGCGTCAGCCGTTCGACGAGGACAAGCTGCGCGCCGGCATGCAGCGCGCGCTGGAGAAGCGCCCGGTCAGCGTCGAGCGTCTCGAGGAAGCCATCGCCCACATCAAGCACAAGCTGCGCGCCACCGGCGAGCGCGAGGTGAAGTCGCGGGTGGTCGGCGAGATGGTGATGGACGAATTGCGCCGCCTCGACGAGGTGGCCTACATCCGTTTCGCCTCCGTCTACCGGCACTTCCAGGACCTCGACCAGTTCCGCGAGGAGATCGAGCGCCTGTCCCGCGAACCCGGCAAGGGCTGATTTTTCATGCAAGATTCCATTCAGGCCGGTGATCAGGCCTACATGACCCGTGCGCTGCAGCTGGCGCGCCAGGGCCTGTTCTCCACCCATCCCAATCCGCGCGTCGGCTGCGTGATAGTCGCAGCTTGCGGCGAGATCGTCGGCGAAGGCTGGCACGTGCGTGCCGGCGAGCCGCACGCCGAGGTGCACGCGCTGCGCCAGGCCGGCGAACGCGCCCGCGGCGCCACCGCCTACGTGACCCTCGAGCCGTGCAGCCACCACGGCCGCACCCCGCCGTGCGCCGAGGCGCTGGTCAAGGCCGGGGTCGGCCGCGTGGTCGCGGCGATGCAGGATCCCAATCCGCAGGTCGCCGGACGCGGCCTCGAACGGTTGCGCGCGGCGGGTATCGCGGTGGCCTGCGGCGTGCTGGAAAGCGAGGCGCGCGAGCTGAATGTCGGTTTCGTCAAGCGCATGGAGCGGGGCCTGCCGTACGTGCGGGTCAAGCTGGCGATGAGCCTGGACGGGCGCACGGCCATGGCCAGCGGCGAGAGCCAGTGGATCACCGGGCCGGCCGCGCGCGCTGCGGTGCAGCGCCTGCGCGCGCGCTCCAGCGTGATCGTCACCGGCGCCGATACCGTGCTGTTCGACAATGCGCGCCTCACCGTGCGCGCCGACGAGCTGGGCGTGGAGGCCGAGCAGGCGGCGCTGGCCGCGGCCCGGCCGCCGCTGCGCGTGCTGATCGACGGCCAGCTGCGCGTGCCGCTGACTGCGGCCTTCTTCCAGGCTGGTCCGGCGCTGGTGGCCTGCTGCGACGATGACGGCCGCGCCGCCGAGTATCAGGCCGCCGGCCACGAGCTGCAGGCCCTGCCACGTGGCAACGGCCATGTCGATCTGCCCCTGCTGCTCGCCGGGCTGGCCGCCGGCGGCGCCAACGAGGTGCTGGTCGAGGCCGGGCCGCGCCTGGCCGGCGCCTTCGCCCGCAAGGGTCTGGTCGACGAGTACCAGATCTTCATGGCCCCGCAGCTGCTCGGCTCCAGCGCCCGGCCGCTGCTCGACTGGCCGCTGGAGCACATGGCCGAGGCGCCGCAGCTGGCCATCCGCGAGATCCGCGCGGTGGGCAACGACTGGCGGATCATCGCCGTGCCGGCGTGACGCATCCGGCCTGACGGCGCAGGGGGACGCCCCATGCAGCCTAGTCCGGACCGCGGTGCTCCGCCGCGGCAAAAATATGGTACAAAGTCCCCCGCGGCCGCCAGCGGCCGCGACGTTCTCAGGGCGGGGTGCAATTCCCCACCGGCGGTGATGGCGCGCAGCGTCCAGCCCGCGAGCGCCTGGCGCCTCCCCGGCGGCAGGGTCAGCAGATCCGGTGCGACTCCGGAGCCGACGGTTACAGTCCGGATGATAGAGAGCGGGATTCCTGCCACGGGGCGGTCCGTCCGCGCCCGCGCGATCCCTTTCTGTCCGTGCCCTGTTTTAGCCAAAACAGGAGTTCGACCATGCAAGTGAATACCCCCATCGCGGTGCGGGAGGCCTGATGTTCACCGGAATCATCGAAGCCATCGGCAGCATCCGCGCCATGACCCCCAAGGGCGGCGACGTGCGCGTCTACGTCGCCACCGGCAAGCTCGATCTCGGCGACGTCAAGCTCGGCGACAGCATCGCCGTCAACGGCACCTGCCTGACCGCGGTGGAACTGCCCGGCGACGGCTTCTGGGCCGACGTCAGCCGCGAGACCCTGACCCGCACCGCCTTCGGCGACCTCAAGGTCGGCAGCCCGGTCAACCTGGAAAAGGCGCTGACCCCGACCACCCGCCTCGGCGGCCACCTGGTCAGCGGCCACGTCGACGGCGTCGGCGAGATCGTCTCGCGCGCCGACAATGCCCGCGCCATCCAGTTTCGCGTGCGCGCACCGCGCGAGCTGGCCAAGTACATCGCCCTCAAGGGCTCGATCACCGTCGATGGCGTCAGCCTGACGGTGAACGCGGTGGATGGCGCCGATTTCGAGCTGACCATCGTGCCGCACACCCTGCAGGAAACCATCATGGCCGACTACCGCAGCGGTCGCCGGGTCAACCTCGAGGTCGACCTGCTGGCGCGCTACCTGGAGCGCCTGCTGCTCGGCGACAAGGCCGCCGAACCGGCCGCCGCCGGCATCACCGAGGCGTTCCTCGCCGAACACGGTTTTCTCAAGGGCTGACGCCTTTTCATCACGAATTCAACAAGGGGGTGCCTGTGGCGCTCAACAATATCGCCGAGCTGGTCGAGGACATTCGCCAGGGCAAGATGGTCATTCTCATGGATGACGAGGATCGCGAGAACGAAGGCGACCTGATCATGGCCGCCGAGTGCGTGCGCGCCGAGGACATCAACTTCATGGCCAAGCATGCGCGCGGCCTGATCTGCATGCCGATGGACCGCGAGCGCTGCGAGCGCCTCGGCCTGCCGCTGATGGTGCAGCGCAACGGCTCCGGCTTCGGCACCAAGTTCACCGTATCAATCGAGGCCGCCGAAGGGGTGACCACCGGCATCTCCGCCGCCGACCGCGCGCGCACCGTGCAGGCCGCCGCGGCCCTCGATGCGGTCGCCGCCGACATCGTCAGCCCCGGCCACATCTTCCCGCTGATGGCCCAGCCCGGCGGCGTGCTGGCGCGCGCCGGCCACACCGAGGCGGCCTGCGACCTGGCGCGCATGGCCGGCTTCCAGCCCAGCGGGGTGATCTGCGAGATCATGAACGACGACGGCAGCATGGCCCGTCGTCCGGAGCTGGAAGAGTTCGCTGCCGAGCACGGCATCAAGATCGGCACCATCGCCGACCTGATCCACTATCGCCTGGTCCACGAGCACACCGTCGAGCGCATCTCCGAGCGCCAGCTGGACAGCGAGCTGGGCCAGTTCAAGCTGTACACCTACCGCGACCAGGTCGAGGGCCAGGTGCACCTGGCGCTGATCAAGGGCGAGATCCGCGCCGACGAGCCGACCCTGGTGCGCGTGCACAACATGGACCCGCTGCGCGACCTGCTCAGCGTCAAGCGTCCGGGCCGCTGGAGCCTGCGCGAGGCGATGATCAAGGTCGCCGAGCAGGGCAGCGGCGTGGTCCTGCTGCTCAACCATGCGATCAGCGGCAACGAGCTGCTGGCCCTCCTCGAGGAGCAGCTCGGCGGCGGCAAGCCGGCCGAACCGACCACCTACAGCACCGTCGGTGCCGGCTCGCAGATCCTCCGCGATCTGGGCGTGCGCAAGATGCGCCTGCTCAGCTCGCCGGTGCGCTTCAACGCGATATCCGGCTTCGATCTGGAAGTTGTAGAATACGTCACCTGCGAATAACGCTATCTGTGAATAACACCTCGGGGCGCACTGGCGCCCCGGCTCTTTATCTGGAATCCGTCATGACCCTGAAGACCATCGAAGGTACCTTCATCGCCCCCAAAGGCCGTTACGCCCTGGTGGTCGGCCGCTTCAACAGCTTCGTCGTGGAAAGCCTGGTGCAGGGCGCCATCGACGCCCTGGTGCGCCACGGCGTCAGCGAAAGCGAGCTGACCATCATCCGCGCGCCGGGTGCCTTCGAGATCCCGCTGGTCGCCCAGAAGGTCGCCCAGCGCGGCGAGTTCGACGCCATCATCGCCCTCGGCGCGGTGATCCGCGGCGGCACCCCGCACTTCGAGTACGTGGCCGGCGAATGCACCAAGGGCCTGGCCCAGGTGTCGCTGCAGTTCGGCGTGCCGGTCGCCTTCGGCGTGCTGACCGTCGACTCCATCGAGCAGGCCATCGAGCGCTCCGGCACCAAGGCCGGCAACAAGGGCGCCGAAGCCGCCCTGTCCGCTCTGGAAATGGTCAGCCTGCTGGCGCAGCTGGAGGCCAAGTGAGCGAGCACGACAGCCAGACCCCGGGCCCCAAGGCCTCGCGCGGCAAGATCGCCATGCGCCAGAAGGCGCGCAGCCTGGCGGTGCAGGCCCTGTATTCGTGGCAGCTGGCCGGCCAGCCGATCAACGAGATCGAAGCGCAGTTCCGCGTCGACAACGACTTCAGCGATGTCGACGGCGCCTACTTCCGCGAGATCCTCCACGGCGTGCCGCGCCTGAAGTCGGAGCTGGATGCCGCCTTCGCGCCCTGCCTCGACCGCCCGGTCGAGGAGCTCGATCCGGTGGAACTGGCGATCCTGCGCCTGTCCACCTACGAGCTGCTCAACCGTGCCGACGTGCCCTATCGCGTGGTGATCAACGAAGGCATCGAACTGGCCAAGGTCTACGGCGCCACCGACGGCCACAAGTTCGTCAACGGCGTGCTCGACAAGCTGGCGCCGCTGCTGCGCAGCGCCGAAGTGCGCGGCAAGCGCAGCTGATCTCCGCTCCATGGCTGCCCTCGGCGAATTCGAGCTGATCCACCGCTACTTCGCCGCGGCGGCCTGTGCCGCGCCGGTCCCCGGCGTGGCGCGAGGCATCGGCGACGACTGCGCGCTGCTGCAATTGCCTCCCGGCGAACAACTGGCGGTGTCCACCGACACCCAGGTCGCCGGGGTGCATTTCCCCGACCGTCACGATCCCTTCCTGCTCGCCCAGCGCACGCTGGCCGCGGCGACCAGCGATCTGGCGGCGATGGGCGCCACGCCCGTCGGCTTCACCCTCGCCCTGACCCTGCCCCAGGCCGATCCTGCCTGGCTGGAGGGCTTCGCCCGCGGCCTCGACGTCATGGCGCGTGCCTGCGACCTGGCGCTGATCGGCGGCGACACCACCCGCGGCCCGCTGAACATCAACGCCACCGTGTTCGGCCGGCTGCCAGCCGGCCAGGCCCTGCTGCGCTCTGGCGCGCGGCCCGGCGATCTGTTGTGCATCGGCGGGCCGACCGGCGAGGCGGCCGCGGCGCTGCCCTTGGTGCTCGGCGAGCGTGATCCGAACGGTGAGGGCGATGGCGAGCTGCTGGCGCGCTACTGGACGCCGCAGCCGCAGCTGCTTCTCGGCCAGGCCCTGCGCGGCCTGGCCAGCGCGGCGCTGGACGTCTCCGACGGCCTGCTCGCCGACTGTGGGCACATCGCCGAGCAGTCCGCCGTGGCGCTGCTCGTCGACGCCGAGCGGGTGCCGCTGACCGCCGCCCTGCGCGAGGCGGCCGGCGAGCGGGCCCTGCAGCTGGCGCTGAGCGGCGGCGACGACTACGTGCTGGTCTTCACCCTGCCGCCCGCCGCCCTGCCAGGGCTGCAGGCCAGCGGCCAGCCGTTCCATGTCATCGGGCGGGTCGCGGCGGGCAGCGGCGTGCGCGTGCTCGACCGTGACGGTCGCGACATCACCCCCGCCGCCGCCGGCTACCAGCATTTCGGAGGCCCGGATGGCCAAGCCTGAACGTCCCGACGTCGCGCCGGCCTCGATCTGGCGCGACCCCTGGCAGTTCATCGCCTTCGGTTTCGGCTCCGGCGCGATGCGCAAGGCGCCGGGCACCTGGGGCACCCTGGTCGGCCTGCTGTTCGTGCCGCTGCTGCAGCTGCTGCCGCACTGGGGCTATGGGTTGATCCTGCTGCTCGGTTCGTTGTTCGGCTTCTGGCTGTGTGGCAAGGTATCCCGCGATCTGGGCGTGCACGACCACGGCGGCATCGTCTGGGACGAGATCGTCGGCATCTGGATCACCCTGTGGCTGGTGCCGCCGGGCTGGCACTGGCTGCTGGCCGGCTTCGTGCTGTTTCGCGTCCTAGACATCCTCAAGCCCTGGCCGATCAGCTGGGTTGACCGCCATGTGCACGGCGGTGTCGGCATCATGCTCGACGATCTGCTCGCCGGCATCGCTGCCTGGGGCCTGCTGCACGGGCTGGTCTGGCTGTTCGGCTGAGCCACCAGCCACCGGTCAACAACCACGCCCCTCGCCCGGTTCGGGAGAGGGGAGGACAAAAAGGAGATTTGTCATGCGTTGCTTCCTGGCTTTGTGTCTCGGCGCGCTGCTTTGCGCCCCCTTGGCCGCGGCGCCCCAGGTGCAGGTGGTCGGCCTGTTCCCCGGCGCGGCGGTGGTCACCGTCGACGGCCAGCGTCAGCTGCTCAAGGTCGGCCAGAGCGGCCCGGCCGGGGTCACCCTGGTCAGCGCCGATGCGCGCGGCGCGGTGCTGCGCGTCGATGGCGTCGACACGCCGTTCGGCCTGTCGCGCGAGTACAGCGGCGCCGGCTACGCCGAGCCGCAGCGCCAGCAGCTGAGCATCGCCCGTGGCCAGGGCGGTCACTACTGGGTGGCCGGCTCGATCAACCGGCAGGGCGTGCAGTTCCTGGTCGATACCGGCGCCTCCTCGGTGGCGATGAACGAGGCCCAGGCCAGCCGTCTCGGCCTCGACTACAAGACCCGCGGTCAGCCGATGCAGGTCAACACCGCCGGCGGCGTGGTGCCGGCCTGGCGGATGACCCTCAACAGCGTCAAGGTCGGCAGCCTCGAGCTGCTCGGCGTCGAGGCGGCGATCATCGCCGGCGGCTCGCCCGGCGAGGTGCTGCTGGGCATGAGCTTCCTCAACCGGGTCGGCTGGCGCGAGGAGCAGGGCGTGCTGCGCCTGGAGGGCAAGCACTGAGCGCGGGCGCCGATTTGCTTGCCGCTGGCGCCTATGCGGCGGCATAGTCCAGACGTTGTCACCTACAGGCCTGCCCCATGGAAAACACCCCGCCCGCAGCTGATGGCTGCGCCTGCGAAGCAGCGACCCTGCAGCTGCGCCGCGTCGCTATCGATACCTACCGCGAGAACGTCGCCTACCTGAACCGCGACTGCGGCGTGTACCGCGCCGAGGGGTTCCAGGCGCTGTCCAAGGTCGAGGTGCGCGCCAACGGCCGGCGCATTCTCGCCAGCCTCAACGTGGTCGACGACCCCGCCATCGTCGACTGCGGCGAGCTGGGCCTGTCCGAGGACGCCTTCGCTCAGCTCGGCGTGGAAAATGGTCATCCGGCGAGCGTTTCCCAGGCCGAGCCGCCGTCGTCGATTCCCGCCCTGCACCGCAAGATCGCCGGCGAGCGCCTGGACCGCGAGGATTTTCGCGCCATCGTCCGCGACATCGCCGAGCACCGCTACTCGAAGATCGAGCTGACCGCCTTCGTGGTGGCCACCAACCAGGGCGAGCTGGACCGCGAGGAGGTGTACTTCCTCACCGACGCGATGACCGGCGTCGGCCGCCGCCTCGACTGGCACGAGCACCCGGTGGTCGACAAGCACTGCATCGGCGGCATCCCCGGCAACCGCACCTCGATGCTGGTGGTGCCGATCGTCGCCGCCCACGGCATGCTCTGCCCGAAGACCTCGTCGCGGGCGATCACCTCGCCGGCTGGCACCGCCGACACCATGGAGGTGCTGGCCAACGTCGAGCTGCCGTTCGTCCGCCTCGAGGAGATCGTCCGCGAGCACCGCGCCTGCCTGGCCTGGGGCGGCACCAGCGAGCTGTCGCCGGCCGACGATGTGCTGATCGCCGTCGAACGGCCGCTGTCGATCGACTCGCCGGGGCAGATGGTCGCCTCGATCCTGTCCAAGAAGGTCGCCGCCGGTTCCACCCACCTGGTGCTGGACATCCCGGTGGGGCCGACCGCCAAGGTGCGCTCGATGCCCGAGGCGCAGCGCCTGCGCAAGCTGTTCGAGTTCGTTTCCGGGCGCATGGGCCTGACCATCGACGTGGTGATCACCGACGGCCGCCAGCCGGTGGGCAGCGGCATCGGCCCGGTACTGGAGGCGCGCGACGTGATGCGCGTGTTGGAGAACGACCCGCGCGCGCCCAATGACCTGCGCCAGAAGGCCCTGCGCCTGGCCGGACGGATGCTCGAGTTCGACCCGGACGTGCGTGGCGGCGACGGCTACGCCATCGCCCGCGACATCCTCGACTCCGGCCGCGCGCTGGCCAAGATGCAGGCGATCATCGCCGCCCAGGGCCACAAGGCGTTCGACCACAACGCGCCGGCGCTGGCGCCGCTGAGCTTCGAGGTGAACGCCGGACAGGACGGCGTGGTGGTCGCCATCGACAATCTGTTGCTGGCGCGCATCGCCCGTCTGGCCGGGGCGCCCAAGGTGCAGGGCGCCGGAGTCGACCTGCTGTACAAGCTCGGCGAGCGGGTCGCCGCCGGTGCACCGCTGTACCGCGTGTACGCCGCCTATCCGGCCGACCTCGAGTTCGCCCGCCAGGCCAGTCAGCGCAGCTGCGGCTTCACCCTGGGCAGCGCCGACGAGCTGCCGCACCTGTACGTCGAGTTCTGAGGAAGGTCATCGATGAGCGCACTGCTGCTGTATTTCGCCGACGAACGTGATGCCGCCGAACGTCTGGCCGCGGCGGCCGGCCTGCCGGCCGCGGGCATCGAACGCCACCGCTTTCCCGACGACGAGCTGCGCCTGCGCCTGCCGCTGGCTGAGGGCGAGGTGCTGGCCGACACCCTGGTGCTGTACCGCAGCCTCGACCGCCCCAACGAGAAGCTGGTCGAGCTGCTGCTGGTGGCCGGCGAGGCGCGCCGTATCGGCGCCCGCCGCCTGCTGCTGGTGGCGCCGTACCTGGCCTACATGCGCCAGGACATCGCCTTCCATCCCGGCGAGGTGGTCAGCCAGCGGGTGGTCGGCGAGTTCCTCGCCGAGCGCTTCGATGCGGTGCTTACCGTCGACCCGCACCTGCACCGCATCGCCACGCTGGCCGAGGCGATTCCGCGCGGCGAGGCACTCAGCCTGTCCGGCGCGCCGCTGCTCGCCGAACTGATCGCCGGCAAGGTCGTCAACCCGCTGCTGATCGGTCCGGATGCCGAATCGCGGCAGTGGATCGAGGCGGCCGCCGCGGGGCATGGCTTCGACTTCGGCGTATGCAGCAAGGTGCGCCATGGCGACCGCCAGGTCGATATCGCCCTGCCCGAGGTGGCGGTGCAGGGCCGCGCGGTGGTGCTGCTCGACGATGTGGCCAGCTCCGGGCGCACCCTGGCGCGCGCCGCCGAGCTGCTGCTGGCCGCCGGCGCCGCCTCGGTGGACGCGGCGGTGACCCATGCGCTGTTCGCCGCCGATGCCCTGGAGATCATCCGCGCCGTCGGCGTGCGCGAGGTGTGGAGCAGCGACTGCATCGGCCATCCGAGCAATGCGGTCAGCGTGGCGCCGCTGCTGGCCGCGGCCTTGGCCCGGCTGGGCGTCGGCGCGGCGGATGGAGGCAATCCCGAGTGACCGCGTCGGCCATGCTGCTGCTACAATCGGCCCCTTACGTCTAGCAGGAGTGTCCCGGTGTCCGTCGTCTTTGTCGCCGCCTCGAAGCTGCCAACCCCCTTTGGCGTGTTTACCATGCATGGCTTTCTCGATGAGGCCACCGGCAAGGAGCACGTCGCCCTGACCCTGGGCGACGTCGCCAACGGCGAGCCGGTGCTCGGCCGTCTGCACTCCGAATGCCTGACCGGCGATGCCCTGTTCAGCCTGCGCTGCGACTGCGGTGCCCAGCTCGAAGCGGCGCTGGCGGCCATCGCCGCCGAAGGCCGCGGCGTGCTGCTGTACCTGCGCCAGGAAGGCCGCGGCATCGGCCTGCTCAACAAGATCCGCGCCTACGAGCTGCAGGACGCCGGCGCCGACACCGTCGAGGCCAACGAGCGCCTGGGCTTCGGCGCCGACCAGCGCGACTACGCGATGTGCCGGCCGATGCTCGACCATCTGGGCATCCGCGCCCTCAAGCTGATGACCAACAACCCGCGCAAGCTCAAGGCGCTGGAAACCTACGGCATCCGCCTGGCCGAGCGCGTGCCGCTGCACAGCGGCCTCAACCCGCACAACAAGCACTACCTGGCGACCAAGGCCGGCAAGCTCGGCCACCTGCTCGGCAACCTGCACCAGGCCGAGGACCAATGAGCCAGGCCGGCGTGCAGCGGCCGCTGTTTTCCCGCCGCTGGTGGGGACTGCTGGCCGTGGCGCTGCTGCCGCTGGCCCTGCTCGGCGCCTTCGGTCCCGAGCAGGCGCCGCTGCCGGACAGCCTGGCCATGCCGCTGTTCATCGCCGCGCTGCTGAGCATGTTCGTCGGCCTGCCGCTGTTCCGCCGCTACAAGCATGCGCTGATCGGCTGCGGTCGCGCCCTCAACGCTCCGGATGAAGGTGCCGCGTGGACGGAACTGGCGCTGGCGCAGCGCCACGGCCTGCTCGGCGCGCTGCTGCCGGCCTGGTTCGCCGCGCTCGGCCGGCTGGCCGACCTGCATGGCGTGCCGGTACTGCTGCTGGTGTTCGCCAGCGTGCTGATCGCCATCCTCTACCGACTGCCGCGCCAGCTGCGCTGATGCGCCGCCTGCTGCTCGCCATGCTGCTGGGCGCCGCGCTGGCGCAAGCTGCGGAACCGGTCGGGCAGGGCGCCCGGCGGGTGGTGGCGCTGGCGCCGTCGCTCAGCGAGATAATGCTCGAACTGGACGCCGCCGAACGCCTGGTCGGTGTGCTCGACGGCGGTCCGCGCCTGCCGGCGCTGGCCCATCTGCCCTCCCTCGGTCGGCATGGCCAGCTCAGCATGGAAACCCTGCTCAGCCTGCAACCGGACCTGATCCTGCTCTGGCCGGACAGCGTCGGCCCGGCGGTGCAGGCACAACTGCAGAGCCTCGGCATCCCGCTGATCGAGGCGCAGCCGCACAGCCTCGAGGAACTGGCCGGGCAGCTGGCGGCGATCGGCGCCGCGGTCGGTCATGCGGAACAGGGCGAGCGCCTGGCCGCGCGGATGCGCGCGGGCGTGCGCGAGCTGGCCGTCCGGCATGCCCGCGCCGAGCCGTTGACGGTGTTCTATCAGGTCTGGGATCGCCCCATGTATACCCTCGGCGGGCGGCAGATCATCAGCGACGCCCTGCGTCTGTGCGGCGCGCGCAACGTATTCGCCGATCTCGCCCTGCCGGCGCCGCAGGTCAGCGTCGAGTCGGTGCTGGCTCGCGATCCGGCGGTGATCCTGCTCGGCGAGCCGGGTCAGGCCGCCGCCTGGCAGGCCTGGCCGCAACTCACCGCGGTGCGCCGCGGCCAGGTCTGGGACGTGCCGGACGAGGGCCTGGAGCGGCCGAGCTTCCAGATGCTCGCCGCCACCGCGAAGCTGTGCCGGCTCCTGGATCAGGCGCGCTGAGTTTCACTGCTTGAAACGACGAGGCCCCGCCTTAGACGGGGCCTCGTCGTTTCTGCGGTCAGGCTCAGAAGCGGTAGCCGACGCTCAGCTGCACCTCTTCCTCGGGCGCCGCATACAGGGCCTTGTTGCCCGGCGTCCAGTCGGAGTGGCTGGCGAAGGCGTCGTAGCGCTTGCCGGTCAGGTTGTTGACCCGCAGCTTGCCGGTGAACTGGCGGTAGTCGTAGGTCAGTGCCGCATTGAATACCGTGTAGCCGCCTTCGCGCGGCAGGGCGTGCGCGTTGTCGCTGGACAGGTAGCGGGCGCCGGTATACACCCCTTCCAGCCGGGCGTTCAGCCCTGGCAGCAGCCGGTAGTCGAGATGGGCGCTGGCGCCGTGGCGGGCGACGCCGGGGACGTCGTTGCCCTTGAAGCTGCCGGCGCGGTACTCGGCGTCGGTGAAGCTGTACTGGCCGCCCAGGCTCAGGCGCTCGCTCAACTGGCGTTGGCCTTCGAGCAGCAGGCCGTCTCGGCGGGTCTGGTCCAGGTTGACGTTGGCGCCGAGGCCGAAGGGGCCCGGTGCGCTGGGGTCGTACATCAGCTCGTCGTCCAGATCGAGACGGTAGACGCTCAACTGGTAACGCTGCACGCCGTCATCCCACTCCACGCCGCTCTCCCAGGATTCACCGGTCTGCGGCTTGAGGAACTCGACGCCGGGACTGACGAAGCCGTTCTCGTCGATGTTGGCCCAGCGCAGCACGTCCTCGCGCTTGACGAACAGGCGGGTCTGCGCGTCGGCCTGCCAGGACAGACCGACGCTGCTGCTGCCTTCGCGGTCGGTGTGGGTCTTGCCCACGGCATGGTTGCGGTCCTCCGCCTCGCTGGCGCGATAGCCGAGGGTCAGGATCAGATCGCGGCCGAGCGGCTGACTGAGCTGGGTGTACCAGTCGCGCAGGGTCTGGCGGAAGTCGCTGCCCCACGAGGCCTGGTAGTCGCTGGTGATGTGGTCGTGGCCGAGCAGCCACTCGCTGCGCCCGAGGTCGGTATCCCAGCGCGCGGTCAGGCGCGGGCTGAAGCTTTCGATGCGGGTGCCCTGGGTGAAGGGCGAGGTGCCGAAGGCGCTGTTGTAGGCGCCGACGCCATCCTGGTCGCTGTGGCTGTAGTCGAGGTTGGCCGCCCAGATGTCGCCGAGGTGCTGTTCCACGGCGAAGCGGTGTACCTGGGTCTTGCTGTCGCTGAAGCCGTTGCTGTTGGCGTCGAAGCTGGCCTTGCGGTCGCTGCGCTGCTGGGTTTCGCTCAGGTAGCCCGGCAGCTGCAGCTCGTCGTCCACCGTCTGGTACTCGTACAGCGCCCAGCCCTGGGCGTGCTCGTAGCGCAGACGGCCGAAGGCGTTGCTGTAGTCGGCGTTGTTGTGGTCGCGGTAGTTGTCGGTGTGACGGGTCTCGCCGCTGGCATAGGCGGAGAAGCCGCCGCCCAGTTGCTGGAACACGTGGCCACGGTAGGCTTCCAGGTCGTGGCTGCCCTGGCTGGTTTCCACGTAGGCCTCGTTGCTGCGCGGGGTGCGGGTGATGATGTTGATCACCCCGCCGACCGCCTGGTCGCCGTACAGCACGGTGCCGGCGCCGCGCAGGATCTCGATGCGCTCGATGTTGGCCAGCGGCACGCTGTTGAGGTCGGCGCCGGCCAGCGCCGGCTGGTTGAGGCGGCGGCCGTCGACCAGGATCAGCGTGTTGTTCACCGCGTTCTCGCCGAAGCCGCGTAGGCTGGGGGTGGCGCGGCTGCCGTCGCCGATGATGTCGCGCAGCTGCACGCCGGCCTGGCCGCGCAGCACGTCCTGCAGGCTTTGGGCGCCACTGCGCTCGATCTCGGCGCGCGGAATCACCCGCACGCTGGCCGGGGCTGGCTGCTCCAGCGGCGTGGCGCGGGTGACGATCAGCGGCAGGACGTTGTCGGCGGCCGGCTCGGCGGCCAGGCTCAGGCCGGGGACCAGGGCAATGGCCAGCGCCAGACGGGAAACTTTCATTGATGAATCCTCAAAAGTGGAAGGCAGACTTTCGAGGAGGGCAGGAACCAGAGACGCGCCGACGAACGGCGCGTGACTGACGGTGCGGCCCTCCGCAACACCTGTCGAATCCGTCGGGGCCGGTCTCCGGGCTGTCGACACGCACCGCGCTCGCCTTCCCATGCGCGAGGCACAGTGGCGGTTGAGCGGGCGGCGATCGCTGGGATCGCGGTCGATTACCGTTGCGGGGGCAGCGCCGGGATTGTCCGCAGGACGCACCGGCTTCCCGTTTAACGCAGGCCTCTGGCCCGCGCACCCTGACGAAAAGCAAAACGCCGCGCACCTTAGTGCGCGGCGTGGTGAAACTCAAGCAGCTTTCAGACGACTCGAGCTGAATCTTTCTCAAGCAGCGCCAGGCGCTGGCGCACCGCGGCTTCGATGCCGGCGGCGTCCAGGCCGCATTCGGCGAGCATCTCGCTCGGCTTGGCGTGCTCGACGTAGTAGTCGGGCAGGCCAAGCTGCAGCAGCGGCTTGACGATGGCCTCGCTGGCGAGGAATTCGCCGACCGCCGAGCCGGCGCCGCCCATCACGGTGTTCTCCTCGATGGTCACCAGCAGCTCGTGGTGGGTGGCCAGCTGGCGCACCAGGGTCTCGTCCAGCGGCTTGACGAAGCGCATGTCGACCACGGTGGCGTCCAGGCGCTCGGCCACCTGCAGGGCCTCGGCCAGCTGCACGCCGAACACCAGTAGGGCGACCCGCTGGCCCTGGCGACGCACCACGCCCTTGCCGATCTCCACGCCTTCCAGCGCCGGATCGATCGGCGCGTTGGGACCGCTGCCGCGCGGGTAGCGCACCGCCGCCGGGCCACGGTAGTGGTAACCGGTGGAGAGCAGCAGGCGCAGCTCGTTCTCGTCGCTCGGGGTCATCACCAGCATGCCGGGGATGCAGCGCAGGAAGGAGATGTCGAAACTGCCGGCGTGGGTCGGGCCGTCTTCGCCGACCAGACCGGCGCGGTCGATGGCGAACAGTACGTCGAGGTCCTGCACCGCCACGTCGTGGATCAACTGGTCGTAGGCGCGCTGCAGGAAGGTGGAGTAGATCGCCACCACCGGCTTGGCGCCCTCGCAGGCCAGGCCCGCGGCCAGGGTCACTGCGTGCTGCTCGGCGATGGCGACGTCGAAGTAGCGCTCCGGGAAGCGCTCGGCGAAGGCCACCAGGTCGGAGCCTTCCTTCATCGCCGGGGTGATGCCGATCAGCCGTTCATCGCGCGCGGCCAAGTCGCACAGCCACTGGCCGAACACCGCCGAGTACTTCGGTCCCGCCGCCTTCCTGGGCGCCTGTTCGCTACCCGGCTCGAGCTTGCTGATGGCGTGGTAGCCGATCGGGTCGGCCTCGGCCGGGGCGAAGCCCTTGCCCTTCTTGGTGACGATGTGCAGGAACTGCGGGCCCTTGAGCTCGCGCATCTTGCGCAGGGTGCCGATCAGGGTCGGCAGGTCGTGGCCGTCGATCGGGCCGATGTAGTTCCAGCCCAGCTCCTCGAACAGGGTGCCGGGCACCAGCATGCCCTTGGCGTGCTCCTCGGTGCGGCGGGCGATTTCCCAGGCGCCGGGGATGCGCGAGAGGATCTTCTTGCTGCCCTCGCGCATGCTGGCGTAGGTGCGGCTGGAGAGGATCTTGGCCAGGTAGTTGGACAGGCCGCCGACGTTCTTGGAGATCGACATGTCGTTGTCGTTGAGCACCACCAGCATGTCGGCGTTGGTTTCCGAGGCGTGGTTGAGCGCCTCGAAGGCCATGCCGGCGGTCAGTGCGCCGTCGCCGATCACCGCCACGGTACGCCGCTCGTTGCCCTGCAGGCGGTTGGCCAGCGCCATGCCCAGCGCGGCGCTGATCGAGGTACTGGAATGACCGACGCCGAAGGTGTCGTACTCGCTCTCCGCGCGGCGCGGGAAGGCGGCCAGGCCGTGCTTCTGGCGCAGGGTGGCCATCTGCTCGCGGCGTCCGGTGAGGATCTTGTGCGGGTAGGCCTGGTGGCCGACGTCCCACACCAGACGGTCGCGGGGCGTGTCGTAGACATGGTGCAGGGCGATGGTCAGCTCGACCACGCCAAGACCGGCGCCGAAATGCCCACCGGTGCGTGCCACGGTGTAGAGCATGTACTGGCGCAGCTCGTCGGCCAGGGTCTCCAGCTCGCCTTCGCTGAGGGTGCGCAGCGCGGCGGGGCTGTCGATGCGGTCGAGCAGGGGCGTGTCGGGCCGCTGGCGGGGAAACTCGTGCAGCGTCTTGGGCATCGGACGGGTTCGGCAGTCGGACAAAAGATTCGGGAGTTTACCCGAAGCTGAGGGACCTGCCCAAGCAGGGCGAAGGTCGAGCACCGGCTGGGTGTCAGCCGCGGGGTGGAAAAGACCCTCGGTCGTTTTCCACCCCGGGCTTGGGCGTCGTTCAGTGACTGCGTGCGACGATGTAGCGGGCCAGTTCGCGCAGGGCGTCGGCGCGCTGGTCGAAGGGGGCGAGGGCGGCCAGCGCCTGGTCGCGCAGCTCGCCGGCATAGGCCTTGGCGGCGTCGAGGCCGAGCAGGGCCGGGTAGGTCGGCTTGTCGTGGGCCTGGTCCTTGCCCTGGGTCTTGCCGAGGGTGGCGGTGTCGCTTTCCACGTCGAGAATGTCGTCCTGCACCTGGAAGGCCAGGCCGATGGCGCGGGCATAGTCCTGCAGCGCCTGCAGGCTGGCGGCGTCGCTGTGGCCGCTGGCCAGGGCACCGAGGCGCACGCTGGCCTCGATCAGCGCGCCGGTCTTGTGGCGGTGCATGGTTTCCAGCGCGGCCTGGTCGAGCTGGCGGCCGACCGAGCCGAGGTCGATGGCCTGGCCACCGGCCATGCCGGCGGGGCCGGCGGCGTGGGCCAGACTGGCGAGCATGCTCAGCCGGGTGTCGGCGTCCAGCGGTGACAGCCTGGCATCGCAGAGGACCTCGAAGGCCAGCGCCTGCAGGGCGTCGCCGGCGAGGATGGCGCAGGCCTCGTCGAAGGCGATGTGGGTGGTCGGCTGGCCGCGGCGCAGGTCGTCGTCGTCCATCGCCGGCAGGTCGTCGTGGACCAGCGAGTAGGCGTGGATCAGCTCTACCGCGCAGGCGGCGCCGTTGGCCTGCTCGGCCGCGCCGCCGAGGGCTTCGCAGGCGGCGTAGGCGAGCAGCGGGCGCACGCGCTTGCCGCCGTTGATCACGCTGTAGCGCATGGCCTGGTAGAGACGGACGAGTTCGGGCTGCGGGGCGACGAACAGGGTTTCCAGCGCGGCATCGACACGCGCCTGGCAGCGGGCCTGGTACTGCTGGAGACTCATTGCGCTTCTCCCTCCGGGTCGAAGGGGGCGGTCTCGCCGCTCTCGCCGAGGAGGATCTGCACCTTCTGCTCGGCCTGGCTGAGCGCGCCCTGGCATTCGCGGGTCAGGCGGATGCCCTGCTCGAAGGCGGCCAGCGAGTCCTCGAGGGACAGTTCACCACTTTCCAGGCGCTCGACCAGCGTCTGCAGTTCGGTCAGCGACTGTTCGAAGTCGGGGGCGGCTTTCTTGCGGGCCATGGCGGCGGTCTCGGGCGGCGGAAAACGGGCGCGACACTAGCAGAGCCGCGCCCGGCGGGCAAACGACCGGCGGCTCGCGGCTCAGCGCCCGTAGGTCGCCCAGAAGTAGTACAGGGTCATGCCGCTGCCCACCGCGATCACCAGCATGCGCAGCCAGCGGGCCGGCAGGCGCTGGCCGAGCGCGCCGCCGACGTAGCCGCCGAGGCTAGCGCCGGCCAGCAGGATCAGCAGCTCGCTCCAGCTGACCCGCCCGGCGATGATGAAGGTCAGGCTGGCGACGCTGTAGATCACCGCCGAGATCAGGTTCTTCAGGGCGTTGGCGCGCGCCAGGGCATGGCCCTCGATGGCAAAGGCGGCCAGCTGCAGGATGCCCATGCCGGCGCCGAAGTAGCCGCCGTACACCGAGACCAGCGCGTGGGCGCCGAGCGACAGCGGGGCATGCGGCGGCACCTCGGTTACCTCGCGGCGGCGTGCGGCGAGCAGGCGGCTGAGCCACGGGCTGGCGGCGAACAGCGCGGTGGCGGCCAGCAGCAGCCAGGGAATCAGCACGCGGAACACCTCGTCGCCGCCGGCCAGCAGCAGCAGGCCGCCACCCAGGCCACCGGCCAGGCCGGCCGCCAGCAGCGGCAGCAGGTAGCCGCCCAGCGGGCGCAGCGAGCTGCGCGCGGCCCAGGCGCCGGCGATGCTGGCCGGCCACAGGGCCACGGCGTTGGTGGCGTTGGCGGTGACCGGCGGCAGGCCGGTGGCCAGCAATGCCGGGAAGGAGAAGAAGGTGCCGCCGCCGGCCAGGGCGTTCATGCCGCCGGCGGCGAAGCCGGCGAGCAGCAGCAGGAGCAGGTCGCTGAGGGGCATGGGGAAGTCTCTGCACTCTATTGGTGCGCCAGCTTAACAGCTGGCGACGGAGCTTTTGCCGGCCGCGGCAGTGTTCTTTGCCTGAGCGTGCGGTTCAGGCGTTGACGTGGCTGGCGCTGCAGGAGGCTTCGCTGTTGCGGATGCAGGCCGCGGCCGACTGCGGGCGGCCGAACAGGAAGCCCTGCAGACGGTGGCAGCCGTTGCGGCGCAGGAAGTCGGCCTGGCGCTGGTTTTCCACGCCTTCGGCGACCACCTGCATGTCCAGCTGCTCGGCGATTACCAGGATGCCGCGCACCAGCGCCACCGACTCGCGGCAGTCGGGCAGGCCGGTGACGAACTGGCGGTCGATCTTCACCCCGTCGAAGGGGAAGAACTGCAGGTAAGTCAGCGAGGCGTAGCCGGTGCCAAAGTCGTCGAGGAACAGGGTCAGGCCGGCCTGCTTCAGCGCATGCAGGGTGT
Organism: Pseudomonas linyingensis; assembly: GCF_900109175.1. Taxonomy (GTDB): domain Bacteria; phylum Pseudomonadota; class Gammaproteobacteria; order Pseudomonadales; family Pseudomonadaceae; genus Geopseudomonas; species Geopseudomonas linyingensis. Next base: position 46,479 of record NZ_FNZE01000002.1, read on the forward strand.
CGAGCACCTGCTGGTCGGCATCCAGCAGGGTGCTTTCGGTGATCTCCAGCTCCAGGCGCCGGGCCTGCGGCTGTTCCTCGGCGAGGATCGCCAGCAGCGTGCCGGCGAGGTCGCTCTGGCGGAAGTCCAGCGGCGACAGGTTGATCGCGATGCCCCAGTCGCGCCCCTCCGCCTGCCACTGGCGTTGCTGGCGGCAGGCCTGACGGAACACCCAGCGGGTGGCCTCGAGGATCAGCCCGGTTTCCTCCAGCACCGGCATGAACTCGGCCGAGCCGACCAGCCCGCGGCGTGGCGAGTGCCAGCGCAGCAGGGCCTCGAAGGTGCGCTGCCGGCCATCGCGGTCGATCTGCGGCTGGTAGTACAGCTCGAATTCGTCGCGGGCCAGGGCGCTGCGCAGCTCCGCCTCGAGCTGCCGGCGCTGTTCGGCGTCGTCGGCCAGACGGTGATCGAAGTGGGCGAGGCGGTTGCGGCCGCGGTTCTTGGCCTGGTAGAGGGCGAGGTCGGCAGCCTTGAGCAGTTGGGAAGCGCTGGCCGGGCCGTGCGCATGCTGGGCGATGCCGATGCTCGGCGTGGTGAACAGCTCGTACTGGCGCACATGGAACGGCTGGCGGAAGGCCTGCAGCAGTTGTTCGGCCACGGCGTCGGCCTGCCCGGCCAGCTCCGCGCTGAGCAGCACGATGAACTCGTCGCCGCCGAGGCGGGCGAGCAGGGCGCCGGGCGGCACACACTTGCGCAGGCGCTCGGCCACGCCGCGCAGCAGCTGGTCGCCGATCTCGTGGCCGAGGGTGTCGTTGATCCGCTTGAAATGGTCGAGGTCGATGAACAGCAAAGACTGCGCTTCGCCGCACTGCAGGCCGAGTTCGAGACGGGCGAGCAGATGGGTGCGGTTGGCGATCCCGGTCAGCGGGTCGAAGTGGGCGAGATAGTGCAGGCGATTCTCGGCGGCCTTGCGGTCGCCGATGTCGCGCACCAGCAGCAGCTGCAGCGCCTGGCCGCTGCGCAGGAAGGGCGTGCACGAGGCTTCCAGCGGGAAGCTGCCGGTGCCGCGCCGGGCGGCGAATTCGAGGTTGCAGTTGGGCTGGGCGAGCAGGCGGGCCCAGGCATCCTGGCCGAGCAGCAGGTCGTCGGCGCTCTGCGTGCACAGCTGATGCGAAGGGCAGTCGAAGATCTGCGCGGCGGCCGGGTTGGCCGAGTCGATGCGCCCCTGCGGGTCGATCACCAGCATGCCCACCGGCGCGGCGTTGATCAGGCTGCGCAGCTGCTGCTCGCTGTCGCGCAGGGCGCGGCGCTCGTCCTCGAGCTGGCCGATCATGTGGTTGAGGTGCTGGGCCAGCTGGCCGATGGCGTCGCCGCCGCCGATCTCGGCGCGCACCAGGTTGTTGCCGGCGGCAAAGGCGTCGGCCACGGCGGCAAGGCTGCTCAGTCGGCGCTTGCTGCGCTGCCGGTGGCGCAGGCCGAGGAAAATGCCGAACGCCAGCGCCAGGAAGGCGAGCAGGGCGAACAGGCCGGGCAGCTGGAGAAGGGGCATGGGCAGACAGGTCCTGCGAAGAGGCGTGCCACATTAGCGGAAAGGCCCACTCAGGAAAATCCCGGTTAAAACCTGCAGGCATAAAAAAGCCCGCCTTGTGGGCGGGCTTTCCGTAGCGGGTTCGACTTACTTCTGGTAAGCCGCAACCGCCTTGAGAATCAGTTGACGGGCTTCTTCGGCGCCGCCCCAGCCTTCGACCTTCACCCACTTGCCCTTCTCGAGATCCTTGTAGTTCTCGAAGAAGTGCTTGATCTGCTCGATCAGCAGAGCCGGCAGGTCGGTGTATTCCTGCACGTCCTTGTACAGGACGGTCAGCTTGTCGTGCGGTACGGCGACCAGCTTGGCGTCGCCGCCGGCCTCGTCGCTCATGTTCAGCACACCGACCGGACGGGCGCGGATCACCGAACCCGGGGCCACCGGGTAGGGGGTGACCACCAGCACGTCGAGGGGGTCGCCGTCGTCGGCCAGGGTGTGCGGGATGAAGCCGTAGTTGGCCGGGTAGAACATCGGGGTGGCCATGAAACGGTCGACGAACAGGCAGTCGGTATCGTGATCGATCTCGTACTTGATCGGCGCGTGGTTGGCCGGGATCTCGATGGCGACGTAGATATCGTTCGGCAGGTCTTTGCCAGCCGGGATCTTGCTGTAGCTCATGGGTGACTCCAAAGGGTCAGGGCCAAAATTTGGCGCGGATTATAGGCGCATTCGTGCCGATGCGCCACGTTGTCGCAGCCGCTCAGTGCGCGGCCGCCGGCAGTGCGGCGGTCAGCGGGGCGAGGCGGGGTAGCGGGTTCTGGCGGTAGAACGCCTGCAGCTGCGCGTACACCGCGGGAAAGGCGGCGTGCAGCAGGTCCGGGGCGCTGAAGAAGTATTCGCTGGCGACGGCGAAGAACTCGCCCGGGCTCTCGGCGGCGTAGGGATCGATGGCGGTCTCGGCGTCGGGGTCGCCGTCCAGCTCGGCGTTGAGGGCATCGAAGGCCACCTGCATGGCCTGGGTCCAGTCGCTCAGGCGCATGTCGGCATGCAGCGGCGGCAGGCCGTTGGCGTCGCCGTTGAGCATGTCCAGCTTGTGGGCCAGCTCGTGGATCACCAGGTTGTAGCCGTCCAGCGTGCCGCTGGCCTGCACCCCCGGCCAGGCGAGGATCACCGGGCCCTGCTGCCAGGCCTCGCCGCTGCGCTCGTCGTCCCAGACGTGCTCGATCCCGGCCTCGTCGCGGTGGCGCTGCGGGCTGACGAAGTCCTCGGGATACAGCAGCAGCTGGTGGAAGCCCTGGTACCAGTCGAGATCCGGTAGGTGCAGCAGCGGCAGGCAGGCCTGGGCGGCCAGGCGCAGGCGCGCGGGATCGTCCAGCTCGACGCCGGGCAGGGCGCTCAGGTGCTTGTCGTGGAGAAACAGCAGGCACAGCTCGCCAAGGCGCTGGTGCTCGGCGTCGTCCAGGCCGGCGAGGATCGGCAGCCCGGCGCACACCGCGGCCCACAGCTGCGGATCGAGGGGATGGCGGGCGAGCAGACGACGGCGGCGCCAGTTGCGGAAGAACACGGCGGACATTCCCAGTGAGCGGCGGAGACGATGGCCGATTGTACGCCAACGCCGCCCCGGCGCGGTCGACCGGGGCGCTCAGGGGATGGCTCGCAGGATTGCGCCCCTCGTCCGTTGCCGGGCGAGGGGCGCGCAGGATGCCGGTGGCAGGGCGATTACTTGCGCCGCCACTGGCCGTCGATGCGGATGAACTGGCCGGGCGCGGTCTTCTCCACTGCCTTCTTGCCGGCCAGGGCCTCGACGTCGCGCAGCTGGATGCCGTTCTGGGTGGCCAGCCGCTGGTATTCGGCGCGACGGGCCTGGTTGATCAGGCGGGCGATCTCGGTGGCCTGGCCGTCGGGCTGAACCACGCCGAGATAGCCGTCGGTCTGCTCGCCGAGCTGGCCGGCCAGCTTGGCGGCGGGCAGTGCGGTCATCGCGCCGGACAGGTCGAGAGCCAGCGCCGGCAGGCTCAGACACAGGCCAAGCAGCAGTGCGGTGATGCGGGGCGGGAAGGTCATGTCGGGCTCCTCAGAACAGGCCGCTGGATTCGTCGAGAATGTTGTCCAGCTCCTTGTCGACCTTGATGTAGATCTCGTGCTCGATCTTCACGTTCAGGTTGATGTTGATCGGCTCCTTGGGCGCGGCCAGCTGCACCGTGGGGGTACAGGCGCCGAGCAGCAGGCCGAGCAGCAGGGCGGAGCCGATATTGCGCAGGCACATGCTTGCGGTCTCCCGTGTCAGTGGCGCGGTTGCAGGCGTTGCTGCACGCGGCGCTGGATGGCTTCGTTGACCCGTCCGGACAGCTGCAGGCTGGTCAGCAGGGCCGGGACGTTCTCTTCCAGGGTGATGGTGAAGTTCACCGGCCGGCCGCCTTCCAGCGCCGGGTTGCGGCCCTGCAGGCGCAGGACCAGCAGCAGCTTGCCCTGTGGATCATAGCTGACCTGGCTGTGCAGCTGATCGTACTGAAAATCCTCGAGAGCGGTGACGGCCAGGCGCAGGGCCGGGTTGCTCTGCCCGAAGGCGCGGATGCGCTCGGAACGAAACTGCAAGACCCCGCCCGGCGGGCGGGCCTGCAACTGGCCGTTGTCGATGCTCAGGCCGTTGCGGTCGATGCGCAGCGGCAGCTGGCCGTCGAGCGTGCCGCTGCCGGACAGCCCTTCTGCGGGGTAGACCGCGAGCAGTTTGGCCAGTTCCAGGCCGCGTACCTGTACGGGCAGTTGCAGCGGTCGGCGCGCCAGCTCGAGGCGGATCGGCGCGACGTGCAACTGGCCGCCGAGCAGGCCACTGTCGGCCTGCCACAGCTGCAGGCGGCCGGCGAGCGGCTGCGCCAGTGCGGCCTGGTAGTCGGCGCGCAACTGCAGCGGGCCGAGCGGCACGCCGGGGTTGAGGCTGGCCAGGCGCAGCTCGGGCAGCTGCAGCTCCAGACGCTGGCCGCGCAGCCGCGCCGTCAGGCGGGCGTCCAGGCCGCTCAGCTCGCTGCGGTCGTAGATGCCGCCGACCTGTTGCAGCTGCAGCTGCAGATCGGCGCTGGGCGTGCCGCTGCCGGCGGCCAGCTGCAGTGTGCCGTTGCCCTGCAGTCGCCCGCCGGTCAGCTCCAGCAGCGCCGGCCAGTCGCGCAGGGTTTTCGCCAGCGGGTTGCCGGTGGCCAGGGCGATCTCGCTCAGCGTGCCCTGGAGATTCACGGCGCCGCTGGCCGGGCGCCGCAGCTGCAGGTCGAGCGCGAGACCGGCGTCGTTGCCCAGGCTGCCGTCGAGGCGGGTGGTCTGCGCAGTGGCGTCGAGGCGCCCCTGCCAGCGCCAGCCCTGGGGCGACAGCTGTGGCTGCTGCAGGCGGGCGGTGTACAGGGTGAACGGGCCAGCCAGTTGCGGCGTGCCGGCCGCTGCATGCTTCAGCTGCAGGCCGGCGAGGCCGGCGCGCAGGTCGTCGAGGCGCAGGCCGGCGGCCAGGCTGTCCAGGCGCTGGACGGTGATCTGCGAGTCCTCGGCGAAGGTCAGCAGCATCTCCTGCGCTTGCCACCGGCCGCTGAGGCGCAGGTCGGCGCTCGGCTGGCGCAGGTCGAGATCGTCGGTACGCAGGCGCGGCAGGCGGGCCTGCAGGCGGGCGTGGTCGAGCTCGATCCGTGACGGCAGGCCATTCTGCGGCTGCCAGGAGATGGGCAGGCGCAGCGTCCACTTGGCATCGAGCTGCAGCGCATCCGGTACTTGCCAGAGCGGCGCGGTGGCGGCGCCCAGCCACTGGGCCAGCCAGTCGTGCAGCCAGGGCACCGGCGGTCGCGCCGGCAGCTGCAACGCTCCCTGCAGGGTGCGGTGCTGTTCGGCAGCGCTGAGCCGGGCGTCGAGGGCGAGGTGCGGCTGGCCGTCGAGGTCCAGCGCCAGCTGCAGGCGGGCATCGTCCAGCGCGCCGCTCAGGTCGCCGGTGAGGATGACGTGGTGTTGGGCTTCCTGCAGCTCCAGGCGCAGGCTGGTTGGCAGCAGCGCGGCGCCGGGTTGCTGCAGCTGCAAATGGCCTTCCAGCCGGCAGCGGCCATCGGGGCAGGGCAGGCTGGCGGCGATGCGCTCGATGCTCAGCTGGCGCGGCAGCCAGGCGAGCAGGCTGGCCAGCTCGTCGCTACTGGGCAGGCGGCTGGGCTGGCCGGTCGGGGTGGCCGGCGCCTGCCAGTCGAGTTGCAGCTGCTGCACGGCAAGGCGTTGCAGGTAGGGCTCGGCGCGACTCAGCCGCCAATCGAGCTGCAGGGCGTCGGCGCCGAGCTGCAGGCGACGGCCGTCGGCGGCCAGTTGCTCCAGCTCCAGGCGCTGCAACTGCAGGCCGTGGCGCGACAGTACGAGGCCCTGCCAGTCGAGGCGGACGATGCCCTGCTCCTGCTGCAGCCTTTGCCACTGTTGCCAGCCGTAGCCGGCCGCCGCCAGCAGGGCGAGCAGCAGGCCGAGCGCCGTCCATGACAGGATGCGGCGCCAGCGCTGCGGGCGTGCCGCCATCGGGATGTCCTCGTGTCCGTTGCGGGTTTGTGCCAAGGGTGGCTCGCCTGTCCTCCGGGGGCAAGCGGCCGGCGCCCGGAATTGTTGCCCTCTGCCTGTTGTCCATGGGGGCCTGTGCTAACCTGCGCGACAGTTTTCCGGGCCGCGCCGCCCGTATTCGAGGTCATCCATGCATATCCACATTCTCGGCATCTGCGGCACCTTCATGGGCTCGCTGGCGGTGCTGGCCAAGGAACTCGGCCACCGCGTCACCGGCTCCGACGCCAACGTCTATCCGCCGATGAGCACCCAGCTCGAGGCCCAGGGCATCGAGCTGACCCAGGGCTACGACCCGGCGCAGCTGGAGCCGGCGCCGGACCTGGTGGTGATCGGCAACGCCCTGTCGCGCGGCAACCCGGCGGTGGAGCACGTACTCAACGCCGGCCTGCCCTACGTCAGCGGCCCGCAGTGGCTGGCCGACCACGTGCTGCAGGGCCGCTGGGTGCTGGCGGTGGCCGGCACCCACGGCAAGACCACCACCAGCAGCATGCTGGCCTGGGTATTGGAAGACGCCGGCATGAGCCCGGGCTTTTTGATCGGCGGCGTGCCGCAGAATTTCGCGGTGTCCGCGCGCCTGGGCGGCACACCGTTCTTCGTGGTCGAGGCCGACGAGTACGACAGCGCCTTCTTCGACAAGCGCAGCAAGTTCGTTCACTACCGTCCGCGCACCGCCATCCTCAACAACCTGGAATTCGACCACGCGGACATCTTCCCGGATCTGGCGGCCATCGAGCGGCAGTTCCACCACCTGGTGCGGACCATCCCCAGCCAGGGCCTGATCATCCGCCCGGCCGGCGAGGAAGCGCTGGCGCGGGTGCTGGAGATGGGCTGCTGGACCCCGGTGCAGACCACCGGCGACGGCGGCCAGTGGCAGGCCCGGCTGCTCAGCGAAGACGGCTCGCGCTTCGCCGTGCTGTTCGACGGCGCGGAGCAGGGCACCGTCGAGTGGGAGCTGACCGGCCAGCACAACGTCGCCAACGCGCTGGCCACCCTGGCGGCGGCGCGGCATGTCGGCGTGCTGCCGGCGCAGGGCTGCGCCGCGCTGAGCAGCTTCAAGAGCGTCAAGCGGCGCATGGAGAAGGTCGCCGAGGTCAACGGCGTGACCGTCTACGACGACTTCGCCCACCACCCGACGGCCATCGCCACCACCCTCGACGGCCTGCGCAAGCGCGTCGGCAGCGCGCCGATCATCGCGGTGATCGAGCCGCGTTCCAACTCGATGAAGCTCGGCGCCCACCGCGACGGCCTGGCCGCTGCGGTGAACCTGGCCGACCAGGCGATCTGGTACGCGCCGCCGAATCTCGGCTGGGACCTGGCCGCCAGCGTGGCCGGAGCGACGGTGCCAAGCGCGGTGTGCGACTCGCTGGAGGCGATCATCGCCGCGGTCAAGGCCAGCGCGACCCCCGGCACCCAGGTGGTGATCATGAGCAACGGTGGCTTCGGCGGCCTGCACGGCAAGCTGGCCAAGGCGCTGGCCGAGTAAGGAGAAATGGCGATGAGCGGACCGGAACGTATCACCCTGGCCATGACCGGCGCGTCCGGCTCGCAGTACGGCCTGCGCCTGCTCGACTGCCTGGTGCAGGAGGAGCGCGAGGTGCACTTCCTGATCTCCAAGGCGGCGCAGCTGGTGATGGCCACCGAGACCGACGTCGCCCTGCCGGCCAAGCCGCGGGCGATGCAGGCGTTCCTCACCGAGTACACCGGCGCCGCGCCGGGCCAGGTGCGGGTGTTCGGCCAGGACGACTGGATGGCGCCGCCGGCCTCCGGCTCCAGCGCCCCGGCGGCGATGGTGGTGGTGCCGTGCTCGACCGGCTCGCTGTCGGCGATCGCCAGCGGGGCCTGCAACAACCTGATCGAGCGCGCCGCCGACGTCGCCCTCAAGGAGCGCCGCCAGCTGATCCTGGTGCCGCGCGAGGCGCCGTTCTCCAGCATCCACCTGGAGAACATGCTCAAGCTGTCCAACCTCGGCGCGGTGATCCTGCCTGCCTCGCCGGGCTTCTACCACCAGCCGCAGACCATCGACGACCTGGTCGACTTCGTGGTGGCGCGCATCCTCAACCTGCTGAACATCCCCCAGGACATGCTGCCGCGCTGGGGCGAGCACCATCGGGTCAGCGAGGACTGAGATGCGCCGCCTCGCCGCCCTGCTGCTGGCGCTGCTGCTGCTCGGTGGCTGCGCCAGCGTACGCACTCTCGACGCCGCCAAGCCCGGCGCGCCGCTGATCTATTCCGGCACCCGCCTGGACTGGTACGCACTCAACGGCGGCTGTTGCCCGCTGGATCGCTTCGGCGCCGAAGCGCCCAAATATCCCGGCTTCGACCTGCCGGCCAGTGCGCTGCTGGATACCCTGCTGCTGCCGCTGTCGATTGCCGCGGAGCTGGGGCTGGGGTTGCAGGTGGTTGGCGGGAATTGAGTGACGGCGGCCAAGGGCGTGGGGGCTTGGGTGATCGGCGTGGCGTTCTGTGCGCCTTAACATGCGCGCAACAATTGCCGCCTAGGATGAAGCCAAGTTCACGGATGACCGACCATTGCACGGAGTGCAGCCGACAGGATGTTGGCATGGTCTAAAAAACCCGCTTCGGCGGGTTTTTTGTTGTCTGCAGAATGCCTCTGCAAAGCAGGCGGCCGTGTAGCTGGGCGGGTCACTCCGCCAAGCCCACCACCGCAGCGCAACTCTCGCTCAACCCGAACTTCCCCTTGCCATCGCGGCTCACCCGGCCCATCGCCACCCTGGGGTCGTGGGTGAACACCAGCCGGCCATTGCGCGCCAGCAGATCCTCCAGCAGCGCGGTCTTCTCCTCGATCAGGCCTTCCGGGAAGCGGTCGTAGCCCATGGTGATCGGCAGGTGCACCCAGGGCGCGCCGGGGATCAGGTCGCCGGCGAACACCACCGGGCCGCCGGGCATCTGCACCTCGGGGAGCAGCTGGCCGGGGGTGTGGCCGTCGCTGACGTGGAAACGCCAGTCGGCGCCGAGGGTCGGCGAACTCTGGCCGTCGTCGAGCAGCTCCAGACGGCCGCTGGCTTCGAGCAGTTCGAGCAGCTCGGGGATGTACGAGGCGCGGTCGCGGGCGTGCGGCTGGCAGGCGCGTTGCCACTGGCGGCGGCCGGTGACGAAGCGGGCGTGGGGGAACAGCAGGCGCGGCGGCTGACCCTCGGCCCAGGGCGCAAGCAGGCCGCCGGCGTGGTCGAAGTGCAGGTGGGTGAGCACCACCACGTCAATGTCGGCGTCGCACAGGCCCTGGGCGGCGAGGTTGTCGAGCAGCACGTGGCGGCTTTCCTGCACGCCGAAGCGCTCCTTCAGCTCGGGACTGAAGAAGGCGCCGATGCCGGCCTCGACCAAGATGTTGCGCTCGTCCTCGCGCACCAGCAGGGCGCGGCAGCCCAGATCGATGCGGTGCAGGGCGTCGGCCGGCATCCAGCGCTCCCACAGGGCGCGCGGCGCGTTGCCGAACATGGCGCCGCCGTCGAGTTTCTGGCTGTTGCCGAGCAGGGTGGTCAGGGTGCGCATGGGCGGGACTCTCTTGTTGTTGTCGGTGCCGGGTGTGGGCAGGCGCTCAGTCTGCCACACGGAATAAAAAGACGCGGCGGCGGGGGAGCACGCCGCGCAAAACGCTCAAAGCGGTTTCAGAACTGCTCGGTCGTCAGGCCGTACAAAGGCTCGCTGCCGGCGCGGATGCCGGCTTCTAGGCTGTGGATGCGCGGCAGCAGCTTGCGGAAGTAGAACTGCGCGGTGGCCAGCTTGGCGGCATAGAAGGTCTCGTCGCTGGCGCGTCGCTCTGTGGCCACCGCGGCCATGCGCGCCCACATGAAGGCGTAGGCGACGTAGCCGAACAGGTGCAGGTAGTCGACCGCGGCGGCGCCGACCTGCGCCGGGTCGCGTGCGGCCTCGCCCGCCAGCCAGGCGCTGACGCTTTCCAGGCGCTCCAGCGCGGCGAGCAGTTCGCTGGCGAATGGCTGGGCGACTCCGGCCGGGCTGTCGACGAAGGCGCGGATTTCGGCGGCGAACAGGCGCAGGCTGGCGCGCTCGTTGCCCAGCACCTTGCGGCCGAGCAGGTCGAGGGCCTGGATGCCGTTGGTGCCTTCGTAGATCTGCGCGATGCGCACGTCGCGCACCAGCTGCTCCTGGCCCCATTCGCGGATGTAGCCGTGGCCGCCGAACACCTGCTGGCCGTGGATGCAGCTTTCCAGACCGGTGTCGGTGAAGAACGCCTTGGCCACCGGGGTGAGCAGGGCGATCAGCGCGTCGGCGTTGTTGCGCTCGTCGATGTTGTCGCTGAACTTGGCCAGGTCGAGCTGCTGGCCGACCCAGGTGGCGAAGGCACGGCCACCCTCGGTCAGCGCCTTCATGGTCAGCAGCATGCGCCGTACGTCGGGGTGGGCGATGATCGGGTCGGCGCTCTTCTCCGCTGCCAGCGGGCCGCCCGGAGCACGCCCCTGCAGGCGCTCGCGGGCGTATTCCACGGCGCTCTGGTAGGAGGCCTCGGCGCAGCCGATGCCCTGGATGCCGATCGACAGGCGCTCGTAGTTCATCATGGTGAACATCGCCGCCAGGCCGCGGTTGGGCTCGCCGACCAGGTAGCCGGTGGCGCCGTCGAAGTTCATCACGCAGGTGGCCGAGGCCTTGATGCCCATCTTGTGTTCGATGGAGCCGCAGTTGACCGGGTTGCGCGCGCCGAGCGAGCCGTCGGCGTTGACCAGGAACTTGGGCACCAGGAACAGCGAGATGCCGCGCGAGCCGGCCGGCGCGTCGGGGAGGCGGGCCAGCACCAGGTGGACGATGTTGGCGGTGAGGTCCTGCTCGCCGCCGGTGATGAAGATCTTGCTGCCGCTGATCGCGTAGCTGCCGTCACCCTGCGGTTCGGCGCGGGTGCGCAGCAGGCCGAGGTCGCTGCCGGCCTGGGCTTCGGTCAGACACATGGTGCCGGCCCACTCGCCGCTGTACAGGCGCGGCAGGTAGGTCTGCTTGAGCTCCTCGCTGGCGTGGGCGTCGATGGCCAGGCAGGCGCCTGCGGTCAGCGCGGAGTACAGGCTGAAGCTGGAGTTGGCGGCGTAGAGCATTTCCTCGAACTGCACGGCGAGCATCTTGGGCATGCCCAGGCCGCCGTAGACCGGGTTGCCGGCCAGGCCGACCCAGCCGCCTTCGATATAGGTGGCGTAGGCGGTGCCGAAGCCGGTCGGGGTGCTGACCTGGCCGTTGTCGAAGCGCGCGCCTTCCTCGTCGCCGCTGCGGTTGAGCGGGGCGAGCAGTTGGCCGGTGACCTTGGCGGCTTCCTCGAGGATGGCGTCGGCGGTGTCGGCATCGACCGTGTCGGCCAGCGCCGGCAGGCGCGCCCACAGGTCCGGGGCCTGGAAGACTTCATGGAGGACGAAGCGCATGTCGCGCAGGGGAGCATTGAAGGCGGCCATGGATTACCTCGTGACGGCGAAGGCGCAGCAGGGCTGCGCCGGAATCGTGGGGAAAAGGCGCTGCGCGGCGAAGCGGCGCAGCGCCAGGGGATCAGTCGCTTTCGGCCGGTACGGCCGGCTTGCTCTTCACCGAGGTGAAGCGCAGCAGGTGGGTGCGCTCGACCAGGATGTACAGCGCCGCGCCGGCCGCCAGGCCCCAGCCGGCGCCGTACACGGCGAGGACCACGCCCATGGTGCCGGCGACGCCGCGCTCGGTGTTGTTGTTGAGCTGCTCGAAGCCGACCATCAGGCAGATGTAGCCGGTGAGCACTAGGGTCAGCGACAGGGCGATCGGCAGCACCGGCTGGAAGAAGCTGACCAGCGGCAGGATGAACAGGGCGATGAAGCCGGTGATCCAGAAGGTGCCGGCGCCGCTGTAGATCGAGTCCATGGCATGGCGGCCGTACTTGTAGCGCTCGGCCATGGTCGCCGCCACCGCGGTCCACAGCGGTCCGGCCAGGCCCGGGTAGGGAGCGAAGAAGGCGTGCAGGCCGTTGCGCAGGGCGGTGACCAGGTGGATGCGGTCGACGTTGTTCTCGATCTGCTCGTCGGTGCGCAGTTCGTCGGCGCGCTGCATCAGCGACTGGCCGACGATGATGTCGCCGAAGGCGATGATATAGGCGATCACCGCGGTGGGCACGGCGAGCATGAACACCTTGGCGTCCGGGAAGCCGACGTTGAACGGCAGGTAGTTCCACAGCTCGCCGAAAGCCGGCGCGGTGATGCCGAAACGCACGTCGGGCATCTTGTACTCGCCGACGGCGATGCCGGCGAAGATGGCCACGATCATCCCCGGCACCATGCCGTAGTTGACGATCTTGCGGGCGAAGGGCACCCGCTCGGTGAGGCCCTTGAACGACACCGAGAACATCAGGTACAGGCAGATCAGGCTGCCCAGCACCAGCGAGATCGGCGTGTTGGCCAGCCGTCCGCCGCTGGAGATCTCGCCCATCAGCGCGGCGATGCCGGCACCGATGATGATGCCGCCCTTCATCGAGTTGGGCACCAGGCGCACCATCACGCTGCCCAGGCGGGTGAGGCCGAGCACCAGGAAGATGAGGAACACCAGAAACTGCAGGGCGAACAGCGCCTGGATGGCTTCCGGGCCGGGCTTGAACTGGCCGAGGAACAGCAGCACCACCGGGATGCCCGGGGTGATCCAGCCGGGGACCAGCGGCACGCCGAGCAGCGCCGGCAGCATGAAACCGACGCCGCAGACCACCACGTAGGCCAGCGCCACGTCGTAGGGCAGGCCGAGGTATTTCTCCAGCAGCGGGATCATCGCCAGGCTGACCACGAACATGATCAGCGCCTGGAGCATCTCCGCGGTTTCCCAGCGGTAGTGGACGAACGGCAGACGCACCTTGAACGGGCCGAGCGGCCAGTACGGTTGTTCGTCGCCATCCTTGCGGTTGTACAGTTGCATGAATGCCTCCCGGGCCGCGCGCGGGGCGCGGCCGGTTTGTTGTTGTTGGAAACGGAAAGGTGGGCGGGGCGGCTACAGTGCCTTGGCCCAGTCGCGCAGCACGTACTTCTGGATCTTGCCGGTGGAGGTCTTCGGCAGGACGTCGAACACCACGGTCTTCGGAACCTTGAAGTGCGCCAGGTGCTCGCGGCAGAAGGCGACGATCTCGGCCTGGCTGGAGTCGTGGCCCTGCTTGAGGGTGACGAAGGCACACGGCGTCTCGCCCCACTTCTCGTCCGGGCGGGCCACCACAGCGGCTTCCAGCACCGCCGGGTGGCGATACAGCACGCCCTCCACCTCGATGGTGGAGATGTTCTCGCCGCCGGAGATGATGATGTCCTTGAGGCGATCCTTGATCTCCACGTAGCCGTCCGGGTGGCACACGGCGAGGTCGCCGGTGTGGAACCAGCCGCCCTCGAAGGCCTCGGCAGTGGCGGTGGGGTTCTTCAGGTAGCCCTTCATCACCGTGTTGCCGCGCATGAAGATCTCGCCGAGGGTCTCGCCGTCGCGCGGCACCGGCTCGAGGGTCTTCGGATCGCCGACCATCACCCCTTCCAGGGTCGGGTAGCGCACGCCCTGGCGGGCCTTGATGCGTGCCCGCTCGTCGAGCGGCAGGGCGTCCCATTCGGCGTGCCAGGCGCACACGGTGACCGGGCCGTAGACTTCGGTGAGGCCGTAGACGTGGGTGACCTTGATGCCCATTTCCTCCACCGCACCGATCACCTTGGCCGGCGGCGCCGCGCCGGCGACCATGGCGTTGACCGGATGGTCGATGGCGGCCTTGGCGGAGTCGGGCATGTTGACCAGCGCGTTGAGTACGATGGGGGCGCCGCACAGGTGGCTGACGCGGTGCTCGCGGATCAGGGTGAGGATCTTCTGCGGGTCGACCCGGCGCAGGAACACGTGCACGCCGGCCAGCGCGGTGATGGTCCACGGGTAGCACCAGCCGTTGCAGTGGAACATCGGCAGGGTCCACAGGTAGACGGGGTGGTTGCCCATCGCCCAGGTCATCTGGTTGCCCATGGCGTTGAGGTAGGCGCCGCGGTGATGGTAGACGACGCCCTTGGGATTTCCGGTGGTACCGGAGGTGTAGTTGAGACTGATGGCGTCCCACTCGTCCTGCGGCCACTGCCAGGCGAACTCGGGGTCGCCCTCGGCGAGGAAGGCCTCGTAGTCGAGGTCGCTGACCGCCTCGCCCTCGCCGTATTCGGGATCGTCGACGTCGATCACCAGCGGCGGGTGGTCGAGCATGCCAATGGCGGCGTGGATCACCGCATGGAACTCGCGGTCGGTGATCAGTACCTTGGCCTCGCCGTGCTGGAGCATGAAGGCGATGGCCTCGGCGTCCAGGCGCACGTTGAGGGGATTGAGCACCGCGCCGATCATCGGCACGCCGAAATGCGCCTCGAGCATGGCCGGGATGTTCGGCAGCATCACCGCCACGGTGTCGCCGCGGCCGATGCCGCGACCGGCCAGGGCGGAGGCCAGGCGCCGGCAGCGCTGGTAGGTTTCGGCCCAGGTGCGGCGGACGGCGCCGTGGATCACCGCGGGGTAGTGGGGGTAGATGCTCGCGGTGCGCTCGATGAAGCTGAGCGGCGAGAGGGCGACATGGTTCACGGGGGCGGGCGCGAGGCCCTGCTCGTATATCGACATGGAAGTATCCGCTGGCTGATTGTTAGCTCTTTGTCTTTTTCGCTCGTGGCGGCCACGGGTGCGGCGACGAACGTGCCGCCTCGTTCCTGTGGCGACTTGTCCCGAGCATAGCTGGTGAAAATGGAAATGTGTATAGGTTTTTGACTATATTGATATGGTAGAAATACTATAAAGGAGCGACGCAGGTGGCCAAGAGCGCGAAACAGAGCGGCGCGGGGCGTGCAGCCGTCGGGCAGGAGCTGCAGGAATTGGTGCGTCTGGCCGGCGAGGGCGTCGGTCGCCACGAGCTGGCCGATGCCCTGCTGCGCCTGACCCGCAGCCGGCCGGAGGTGATCCAGGCCTACTACCTGGTCTGGCAGGCGGCGGCCGGCACCTATGCCGAGCTGGGCAGCGTCGAGCGCCTGCCGCCGGGGCAGGGCGATCCGCTCACCGCCAGCGACGCCGAGCTGCACGCGCAACTGACGGCTCGTGGCGAACTGGGCCTCGCCGAACTGCGCCGGCTGCCCTGCTGGCTGGCCGGGCGCCTGCGTCGGGCCGGTATCCGCCAGGGTGTGGCGCTGGCCCTCGAGCTGACGCCCGGCGAGCCGGGGCTGTTGCTGCTGGAGCTGGAGGAGCCGGGCAGCGGACTGGCCGGCTGGCTGGCCCAGCTGCTCGGCGCCGTCCTGCTGCTGGCGCGCCAGCAGCTGCGCCCGTCGCCGCTGCTCGACGCCGATGGCGAGCCGAGCCTGCTGCTGGATGGCGATGGCCGCCTGCTCGATCGCAACCGGGCCGCCCTGCAGTTGCAGCAGGACTGCGGCGTGGCCGGGGCCGGCGCGCTGCTGCCGGTCAACCACACGCCGCTGCTGCACGCCTGCCTGCAGCAGCGCCGGGCGATCGGTCCGGTGAGCGTGGAGGTGGCCGGGCGCATTCTGCTCTGGCAGTTCGTCCCGGAACCGGCCAGCGGCCGCGTGCTGGCGCGCGGCCGCGATGCCAGCGAGCAGATCCGCAGCGAGCGCGAGGCGGCGCGCGCCAGTCGCCTGTACCGACTGATCACCGAGAACACCACCGACCTGATCTCCCGGCATACCCCGGGCGGGCGCTTCCTCGATGCTTCGCCGGCCTCCTGGACCCTGCTCGGCTACTGGCCGGAGCAGCTGCGCGGCAGCGACCTCAAGCCGCTGCTGCACCCCGACGACCTGCCACTGATGCGCGAGGCGCGCGAGGTGCTCGAGCAGCACGGCTACCACACCCTGAGCTACCGCCTGCGCCACCGCGACGGCAGCTACCGCTGGTTCGAGACCGCCAGCCGGGCGATCCGCGAGACCTATACCGGTGCGGTGGTGGAGATCGTCAGCGTGTCGCGCGACATCACCGCGCGGGTGCAGGGCGAGGAGGTGCGCCGGCGCCTGGCCGAGGTGATCGAGGCGACCACCGATCTGGTGCTGTTCATCGACCGCAGCGGCGCCATCACCTACCTCAACCAGTCGGCGCGGCGCACCCTCGGTCTGGACGAGGGGCAGGACGCCCCGCCGCTGGCGGCGCTGCTGGATGCCGGCGACCTGCACCGCCTGCTCGACAGCGGCCTGCCCTGTGCCGAACGCAGTGGCGTGTGGGAGAGCGACATGCGCCTGCATCCGCCTGGCGGTGCGGATTCGCTGCCGGTGTCGCTGGTGCTGCTGGCCCACGCCAGCGCCGGCGAGGCCGGCTACTTCTCGCTGGTGGCCCGCGACATGACCGAGCGCGAGCTGCGCGAGACGCAGATGCGCCACCACCAGGACGAGCTGGCGCACACCGCGCGGCTGGTCACCCTCGGCGAGCTGGCCTCGGGGATCGCCCACGAGATCAACCAGCCGCTGGCCGCGGTGGTCAACTACGCCAGCGCCAGCCAGCGCTACCTGCAGCAGGTGGCGGACGATCCGCAGGCGGCGAGCCGGGTGGCCCAGGGCCTGGAGCGCATCACCGCGCACGCCAACCACGCCGCCGAGGTGATCCGCCGCCTGCGCGCCTTTCTGCGCAAGGAGCCGCGCCGCCTGCAGGCGCTGGATGCCGCGGCGCTGGCGCGCGAGGCGGTGCGCCTGTGCGCCTGGGAGGCGGGCAACAGCCGGGTGGCGATCGTCGAAGTTCTGCCGGACAATCTGCCGCCGGTGTACGTCGACCGCGTGCTGCTCGAACAGGTGCTGCTCAATCTGCTGCGCAACGCCATCGACGCCAACCGCGAGGCGCATCCGCACGCGGCCTCGACGATCCGCCTGCAGGCCGCCCTGGAGGCGGACGGCCAGCAGCTGAGCATCAGCGTCGAGGACCAAGGGCCGGGGGTGAGCGAGGAAGCGCTGGCGCACATCTTCACCCCCTTCTACACCAGCAAGGCCGACGGTCTGGGTCTCGGCCTGTCGATGAGCCGTTCGATCGTCGAGGGCTTCGGCGGCGAGCTGCTGGCCCGCCGCCAGCCCGGCGGGCTGTGCCTGGTCTGTCGCCTGCCGGTGGCGGCGCGCGGCGAGGCGGCCGAACCCCTACAACAACAGCAATGAGGAATGACGCCGGTGAAGGAACAAGTGGTGTATGTGGTCGATGACGACCAGGGCCTGCTCGATTCGACGGTCTGGCTGCTCGAGTCGGTCGGCCTCAAGGCCCTGCCGTTCACCAGCGGGCGGGCCTTTCTCGACGCCTGCGACCCCAGCGTGGCGGCCTGCGTGCTGCTCGACGTGCGCATGCCCGGCATGGGCGGCCTCAACGTGCAGGAGGAGCTACGGGCGCGCGGCATCGACCTGCCGGTGATCTTCGTCAGCGGGCATGCCGACGTGCCCATCGTGGTGCGCGCGTTCAAGTCGGGGGCCTGCGACTTCATCGAGAAGCCGTGCAACGAGCAGCTGCTGCTCGACAGCGTGCAACAGGCGCTGCGCCGCCAGGCCGAACGCCACAGTCGCCAGGGCGGCCCGGCTGCCCTGCGTGCGCGGCTGGACAGCCTGACCCCGCGCGAGCGCGACGTGCTGCTGCCGCTGGTGCAGGGCTATACCAGCCGCGAGATCGCCGAGCAGCTGGAGATCAGCGTGAAGACCGTCGACCTGTACCGGGCGCGGGTGATGAAGCGCATGCAGGCCGAGCGCCTGGCCGATCTGGTCGGCATGGCCTGCGCCGCCGGGCTGGTCGATCCGCTCGACCTGCGCGGCAGCGCGGGCGCTCAGTCGGCGCAGGCTCCGCAGACGCAGCAGGCGTAGGCGACCAGCAGGCTGTCGATGAGGTCGTGGATGCTCATGGGCGTTTCCTCCGGGTGGATGCGGCCATTGTCTGCCGCCGGGCGGGCGGCGGCCGCTTGAATCCCTCAATCACTAAGATAGCCGACCGCTGGCAAGGAACTTGCCTGGCGGCATGAGGGTCTGCTGGGGGTGTCGATGTGTTCATCGAGGAGCCCGCTTTCGTGACCCGTAAAACCCTAGCCGCCGGCCTGCTGGTGCTGTTCACCCCGTCGCTGTGGGCGGCGACCTGCAGTGTCGATATCGAGGCCAGCGACCGCATCACCTTCAACACCGAGGTGATCAAGGTGAGTCGCAGCTGCGCGGAGTTCACCGTCAAGCTGCACCATGTCGGTCGTCTGGAGCACACCCGCATGGGTCACAACTGGGTCCTGGTGCGCGCCCGCGAGCAGCAGGCGGTGGCCAACGCCGGCCTGTTCGGCGGCCTCGGCCACAGCTTCGTGCGCCCCGGCGATGCACGGGTGATCGCCAGCACCCGGCTGCTCGGCGGCGGCGAGTCGGACTCGGTGACCTTCCCGGTGAGCCTGCTCGAGGACGGCGAGCAGTACCAGTTCTTCTGCTCCTTCCCCGGCCATGCCCCGCTGATGCGCGGCAGCCTGCTGCTGGTCGACTGACCCGTCCCCCGCCGCGGGCTCTATCCCGGGCCTCGCGACGACTTCCCGGGCGACGTATGCTGTACGCCCGCTGGGCACACCTCCGTCAGCGGTTCCCTGCTCTTGGCCGCTCAAGGAGTCTGCTGCCGATGATCGCCCTCCAGGCCATTGTGCCGATCTTTTTGCTGGTCGCCCTCGGCTACCTGCTGTCCTGGCGCGGCTGGCTCGCCGCCGAGGCGGTGGCCGGGCTGTCGACCATGACCTTCAAGCTGTTCATGCCGACCCTGCTGTTCACCGGCATAGCCCGCGCCGATCTCGGCGAGGGCCTGGCGCCGAGCCTGCTGCTGGCCTACTTCGTGCCGGTGCTGGCGGTGTTCGTGCTGGTCAACCTGTGGGTCCATCGCCAGCGCGGTGCGGCCAGCCCGCTGGGTCTGACTGCCAGCTACTCGAACAACGTGCTGATCGGCATCCCGCTGGTGACCACCCTGCTCGGCGCGGACCAGCTGGTCTACCTGTTCGCCGTGCTGGTGTTCCACAGCCTCACGCTGTTTTCCCTGCAGTCGCTGTACGTGGCGCTGGGCCAGGGCGACGGCAGCCGCGTCGACCTGCGCGGCCTGCTGAAGAGCCTGTTCAACCCGGTGATCAACGGCCTGCTGCTCGGCGCGCTGGTCAACGGCCTCGACCTGCCGCTGCCGGCGGCGGTGTGGAAGGTGGCCGACTGGCTGGCCGCCGCGGCGCTGCCCTGCGCGTTGATGGTGCTGGGCATGGGCCTGAGCCGCTATCGCTTCCATCCGTCGACGGCGGTGTTCGCCCTCAGCGCGATCAAGCTGCTGGCCTTTCCGGCGCTGGTCTGGTGGTTCAGCGGCCTGCTCGGCCTCAACGAGGCGGCGCGCGGCGTGCTGTTGCTGATGGCCGCCTGTCCGACCGGGGTCAACGTGCTGGCCTTCGCCACCAGCCCCGAGGACAACCGCACCCTCGGCTCCGAGGTGTTCCTCTCCACCGTGCTGGCGGTGGTCAGCCTGCCATTGTGGATGCTGCTGGCCGGTCACTGAGCCGTTCAGGCTGACGGGATGCGGCGCGCGTCCTGCTGCTGTTCCTTGTAGGCGATCCAGTGCTCGATCAGCTCGCGCAGCTGCGACAGCTCCACCGGCTTGGCCACGTGGCCGTCCATGCCGGCCTCGAGGGCGCGCTCGCGGTGCTCGCCGAGGATGTGCGCGGTCAGCGCCACCACCGGCGTACGTGGCTGCTGGCGGGCGGCCTCCCAGGCGCGCAGCTGCTCGGTGGCGGCGAAGCCGTCGAGTACTGGCATCTCGCAGTCCATCAGCACCAGGTCGTAGTGGCGGTTCTGCATGGCGCGCAGCGCATCGCGGCCGTTGCTGACCAGGTCGGGGATCAGATCGAGTTTGCCGAGCATCCCCTGGATCACCTTGGTCGAGATGCTGTTGTCCTCGGCGACCAACACGCGGAAGTCGGCCGGCACCTGCAGCGCCGGCAGCTGGCGCTGGCTGCCCGGGGTGGTGAGGCCGCGGCGCTGGCGACCGAGCTCCTCGGCGAGGGTGGCCTTGAGGGTGTAGCCGGCCACCGGCTTGGCGAGGATGCGGCTGATCCCGGCGTTGCGCGCCACCAGCTTGCTCGGCGCCTGGCTCTGGCCGCCGAGCATCACCAGCAGCAGGTCGTGGTTGATGTAGGGATCGGCCTTGATCCGTGCCGCCAGCTGCAGGCCGTTCATGCCCGGCATGTCGTAGTCGAGCAGCACCGCATCGAAGTATTCGCGCAGGTTGGCCTTGGTGCGCAGCAGGGCCAGCGCCTCGGTGCCGGAGGCGGCACTGCTGACCTGCAGTCCCCAGCTGCTGCACTGCTGGATCAGCACCTTGCGGCAGGTCTCGTTGTCGTCGACCACCAGCACGCGCGCCTCGCGCAGCTGCAGGTCGGGATCGAGGGCCGCCTGCTGCAGGCTGGCCGGGTCCAGCGGCAGGCTGAGCCACAGCGTCGAGCCCTGCTGGTTGCCGATCTCGATGCCGAACTCGCCGCGCATCAGCTCGACCAGCTGGCGGCTGATGATCAGGCCGAGGTAGCCGTCGGGGTGGTTCTCGTCGAGGTAGTCGCGGCTGTGCAGCTGGCGGCTGAGCAGCATGTCGCGTTCCGCGCTGCTCAGCGGCCGGCCGCTGTCCTGCACGGCGATGCGCAGGCGCGGCGGCGTGTTGTCGCGCTCCAGGGCGGCGACCAGCAGCACCTCGCCCTCGTCGGTCTGCTTGAAGGCGTTGTCCAGCAGGTTGAGCAGGGTCTGGCGCAGGCGGCCGGGGTCGCCGCTGATGGTGCGCGGCACCTGCGGCTGGATGAAGCCGATCAGCTCGACACCCAGCTGCTCGGCACGGGCGCGGAAGATGTCGAGACTCTCCTCGATCAGTGCGTGCAGGTCGAACTGCACGTCGTCCAGCTCGATCTCCCCGGACTCCAGGGCGGAGATGTCGAGGATCTCGTTGATCAGCAGCAGCAGCTCGTTGCCCGAGCTGTGGATGGTCTGCACGTAGTCGCGCTGCTTGGCCGACAGCGGCGTGCCGAGCAGCAGCTCGGTCATGCCCAGCACGCCGTTCATCGGCGTGCGGATCTCGTGGCTGATGCGTGCCAGGAACTTGGCCTTGCCGGCCTGCTCGGCGCGGCTGGCGGCTTCGGCGCGGCTGGCGCTGGCGCGGGCGTGGATCAGCGCGCGCTGCCGTTCTCTGAGCAGCAGGCTGTAGAGGAACAGGCCGATCAGGCCGGTGGTCAGCAGCAGCGCGTTGACGTCCGCCGGCAGCGCCGGCCACACACCGCTCAGGCCGAGCAGCGGCGGCAGGGCGCACAGCCCGGCCTGCACCAGATTCTGGCGGTCCTGGCCGTAGGCGAAACGCATCAGGTGGTAGACCAGCAGCATCAGCAGCACGCCGAACTGCATGCCGAGCAGCAGGCGGTTGTCGAGGGTCGCCGGCAGCCACGCCGCCAGGCCGGAGGCGTTGTCCAGCTGGCTCAGCAGGGCGAGGGGCAGCGCCAACAGCGCGCTGGCGACCAGGGTCATGGCAATCCGAAGCCGGCGCACGATCGAGCATCCATTCTGGGTGAAAGTCGGCGAATTATAGAGAACAGCGCCGGGGGCGGGGGGATTCTTGGGCGTAAATTGCACCGCTGGGCGGGCGGCGGCGACGAGCTGTCGGTGGGGGCCGAGCAGGCCGCCTGACGCCCGCTGGGGCGCGTCAGGCGGCGGGCACATCAGCCTTCGCCGCGTTCGCGGGCGATGGCGCGGTAGCCGATGTCGTGGCGGTAGAACATGCCGTTCCAGCGGATCTTCTCGGCCAGGCGGTAGGCTTGCTGCTGGGCGTCGGACACGCTGGCGCCGATGGCGGTGGCGCACAGTACGCGGCCGCCGGCGGTGACCACCTGACCGGCGGCATTCAGCGCGGTGCCGGCGTGGAATACCTTGCCGTCCAGCTTCGCGGCCTCGTCGAGGCCCTCGATCACGTCACCCTTGGCGTAGTCGCCCGGGTAGCCGCCGGCCGCCAGCACCACGCCGACGGTGGGACGCGGGTCCCAGGTCGCCTCGACCTTGTCCAGCGCCTTGGCCAGCGCGGCCTCGACCAGCAGCACCAGCGAGGACTCCAGGCGCACCATGATCGGCTGGGTTTCCGGGTCGCCGAAGCGGCAGTTGAACTCGATGACCTTCGGCTTGCCGGCCTTGTCGATCATCAGGCCGGCGTAGAGGAAGCCGGTGTAGACGTTGCCCTCGGCCGCCATGCCGCGCACGGTCGGGTAGATGATCTCGTCCATCACCCGCTGGTGCACTTCGGCGGTGACCACCGGGGCCGGCGAGTAGGCGCCCATGCCGCCGGTGTTCGGGCCGCTGTCGCCGTCGCCGACGCGCTTGTGGTCCTGGCTGGTGGCCATCGGCAGCACGTGCTCGCCGTCGACCATGACGATGAAGCTGGCTTCCTCGCCGTCGAGGAACTCCTCGATCACCACGCGCGCGCCGGCGTCGCCGAAGGCGTTGCCGGACAGCATGTCGCGCACCGCTTCCTCGGCTTCGGCCAGGGTCATGGCGACGATCACGCCCTTGCCGGCGGCCAGGCCGTCGGCCTTGACCACGATCGGCGCGCCCTTCTCGCGCAGGTAGGCCAGTGCCGGCTCGACTTCGGTGAAGTTCTGGTAGTCGGCGGTGGGGATCTGCTGGCGGGCCAGGAAGTCCTTGGTGAAGGCCTTGGAGCCTTCCAGCTGGGCGGCGGCGGCGGTCGGGCCGAAGATGTCCAGGCCGCGCGAACGGAACAGGTCGACCACGCCCTTCACCAGCGGCGCTTCCGGGCCGACGATGGTCAGCTGCACGTTGGCGGCGGCGAAGTCGGCCAGCTGCTCGATGGCCAGCACGTCGATGGCGACGTTCTCGCACTTGGCCTCGGTGGCGGTGCCGGCGTTGCCGGGGGCGACGAAGACCTTGGCGACGCGCGGATCCTGCGCCACTTTCCAGGCCAGGGCGTGCTCGCGGCCGCCGCTGCCGATGATCAGTACGTTCATTGCTGTCTCCTCGTGGAGCCTGTTTGGTGGCCAGCTGCGGCTGACCACCCTACGAGTCTGGTGTCGGGCTGTGCCCGGCGTATTCAAATCTTTCGGGTCGCGATGAAGCGTCTGGATGCAAGGCGGCGGTGGGATCGACGAGCGCAGTTGCCTAGATGGCAATGAGCATCGGCGAGTCCGCCGCCAACGCCGCAGACGGGCGTTTCAGCGCGGCCATGCCACCTTAGTGGCGGAAGTGGCGCATGCCGGTGAAGACCATGGCAATGCCGGCTTCGTCGGCCGCGGCGATCACCTCGGCGTCGCGCATCGAGCCGCCGGGCTGGATCACCGCGGTGATGCCGGCCTTGGCGGCGTTGTCGATGCCGTCGCGGAACGGGAAGAAGGCGTCGCTGGCCATCACCGCGCCGGGAACCGGCAGGCCGGCGTGCTCGGCCTTGATCGCGGCGATGCGCGCGGAGTTGACGCGGCTCATCTGGCCGGCGCCGACGCCGACGGTCTGGCGGTTCTTGGCGTAGACGATGGCGTTGGACTTGACGAACTTGGCCACCTTCCAGGCGAAGATCAGGTCGTGGATTTCCTGCTCGCTCGGCGCGCGCTGGGTGACTACCTTGAGGTCGGCCTCGGTGATCATGCCGATGTCGCGGCTCTGCACCAGCAGGCCGCCGTTGACGCGCTTGTAGTCCAGACCATTGATGCGCTCGGCCGGCCACTGGCCGCATTCGAGCAGGCGCACGTTGGCCTTGGCGGCGACCACTGCGCGGGCCTCGGCGGACACGCTCGGGGCGATGATCACTTCGACGAACTGGCGCTCGACGATGGCCTTGGCGGTTTCGCCGTCCAGCTCGCGGTTGAAGGCGATGATGCCGCCGAAGGCGGACTCGCTGTCGGTGGCGTAGGCCAGGTCATAGGCCTTGCGGATGCCGCCCTCGTCTTCCGGGACCACGGCGACGCCGCACGGGTTGGCGTGCTTGACGATCACGCAGGCCGGCTTGACGAAGCTCTTCACGCACTCCAGGGCGGCGTCGGTGTCGGCCACGTTGTTGTAGGACAGTTCCTTGCCCTGCAGCTGCTTGGCGGTGGCGATGCTGGCTTCGGCCGGGTTGGCTTCGACGTAGAAGGCCGCGTTCTGGTGCGGGTTCTCGCCGTAGCGCATGTCCTGCGCCTTGATGAACTGGCTGTTGAAGGTGCGCGGGAACTCGCTGCGACCTTCGGTGGACAGGGTCTCGGCGCTCTGGTCGACGGTGCCCAGGTAGTTGGCGATCATGCCGTCGTAGGCGGCGGTGTGCTCGAAGGCCTTGAGGGCCAGGTCGAAGCGCTGGGCGTAGCTCAGGCCGCCGCTCTTCAGCGAGGCGACGATACCGGCGTAGTCGCCGGCGTTGACCACGATGGCGACGTCCTTGTGGTTCTTGGCCGCCGAGCGAACCATGGTCGGGCCGCCGATGTCGATGTTCTCGATGGCGTCCGGCAGGGTGCAACCGGCCTTGGCCACGGTGGCGGCGAACGGGTACAGGTTGACAGCGACCAGGTCGATCGGGGCGATGCCGTGCTCGGCCATCACCGCGCCGTCGAGATCGCGACGGCCGAGGATGCCGCCGTGGATCTTCGGATGCAGGGTCTTCACCCGGCCGTCCATCATTTCCGGGAAGCCGGTGTAGTCGGCCACTTCGACCGCGGCCACGCCGTTTTCGCGCAGCAGCTTGAAGGTGCCGCCGGTGGAGAGGATCTCGACGCCGAGGGCGGCGAGTTCGCGGGCGAAGTCGACGACGCCGGTCTTGTCGGACACGCTGATCAGCGCGCGGCGGACGGGGAGGCGGGTGGTCTGGTCGGTCATCTCGGATTCCATCAGGACAGGATTGGACAGAAGAGGAGGCGGTCGGCCGCCTCCTTTCGAGCGGATAGGGTCAGAGCAGGTCGTACTGCTTGAGCTTCTTGCGCAGGGTGCCGCGGTTCAGGCCGAGCAACTCGGAGGCCTTGGTCTGGTTGCCCTTGACGTAGCGCATCACGGTTTCCAGCAGCGGCGCCTCGACCTCCGACAGCACCAGATTGTAGACGTCGGTCACCGGCTGGCCGTCGAGGTGGGCAAAGTAGTTGTGCAGGGCCTGCTCCACGCTGTCGCGCAGGGTCTGACGCTCCTCGCTGGGGGCGATGAGGTGCTGTTTCAGGTTGGCGTTGTCGCTCACGGCAGTCGTTCCACTCACAAAATTCTCGGTCAGGGTCGTCATGCGGCCGTCCCTCTGCAGATGTCCCTTTGCCTGGCGAAGAAGCCGCGCACCTGCTCGTGCTGGGCGTCTGGACAGTCCAGGCGATTGAAGTCGTTACGAAAATCCCGGGCACCGGGCAGGGTGGCCAGGTACCAGCCGACGTGCTTGCGGGCGATGCGCACGCCCATCACCTCGCCGTAGAAGGCATGCAGCTCGGCCAGGTGCTCGAGGAGGATGCGCTCGACTTCCTCGAGTGACGGCCCGGCCAGCAGTTCGCCGGTCTGCAGGTAGTGGTCGATCTCGCGGAAGATCCACGGCCGGCCCTGGGCGGCGCGGCCGATCATCACCGCGTCGGCGCCGGTGGCGTCGAGCACGGCGCGGGCCTTCTCGGGCGAGTCGATGTCGCCGTTGGCGAACAGCGGCAGGTCGACCGCCTCGCGGATCGCGGCGATGGTGGCGTACTCGGCCTCGCCGCGGTACAGGTCGGCGCGGGTGCGGCCGTGCACAGAGAGGGCGGCGATGCCGGCCTGCTCGGCGATCCGCGCGACGCTCACGCCGTTGCGATTGTCGGGGTCCCAGCCGGTGCGGATCTTCAGGGTCACCGGCACGTCGACGGCAGCGACCACGGCATCGAGGATTTCGCCCACCAGTTTTTCGTCCTTCATCAGGGCGGAGCCGGCGGCCTTGTTGCACACCTTCTTGGCCGGACAACCCATGTTGATATCGATGATCTGTGCGCCCAGTTCGACGTTGCGGCGTGCCGCCTCGGCGAGCATCTGCGCATCGCCACCGGCGATCTGCACCGAGCGCGGCTCGGGATCGCCGTCGTGGAGCATGCGCAGGCGCGATTTGCGGCTGTGCCACAGGCTCACGTCGCTGGTCAGCATCTCGGACACGACCAGGCCGGCGCCGAGACGGCGACACAGTTGGCGGAACGGACGATCGGTGACGCCGGCCATGGGAGCCAGGATCACCCGATTGGGGAGCGTGTAAGGGCCGATGCGAACCACCGACATGGGGTATCCCTGCCGCAGGGGCAAATCAGCTGCTGGAAAAGGGTGGCGATGATACCCGCTCCGCGGGTGCGGTTAAAGACTGTTCTGAGTATTTTTTGAACAGTCGCCGCTATGGCTCAGTCCGGCGAGTGGAAGCCCAGGCTGTAGTTCACCGCGTGGGTGCCGGGGTCGACGATCTCCAGGGAGATGTGGATCGGCGTCTGTGGCGGCATGTCGGTGCGCCCGGCCAGCTCGCCGGCGAGGTACTCGCCGGGCTTGAAGCTGCGCCTGGCCAGCGGCTGGCCGTTGATGTCCTCGAAGCGCAGCTCGAGCAGCGGGAACGGCTGGCTGAAGGTGGCGCGGTTGTAGATGATCGCGTCCACGGTCAGCGCGCCGGGATGGGTCGGGTGGTTGCGCACGGTCAGGTTGCTGCTCTTCACCAGGCTGACGTCGACCCGCGGCGGCAGGCTGCAGCCGAGCAGCGGGCAGACCTTGTCGAACCAGGGGCGCAGGCGATCGTCGCGGGCCAGCTCGTCGAAGTGGTAGTAGACGTACTGGCCGGCCAGGCCGCCGAGGGCGAGGAGGATCAGCAGCAGCCAGAGCAGGCGGCGGGCCCAGCCCGGACCCTGCTGCGGTTGCCAGTCGAGCTGCAGCGGTTCGTCGTTGAGGCTGAGCAGGCCCTCGTCGCGCAGGCGCGGTTCGCTGCGCCGCGCGCTGCCGGCAGCGGCTGCCGCGCCGAGGCTGGCGGCCGCGGCGCTGACGGTGATCGGCTCGTCGCGCTCGGCGCTGAGGCCGGTGTCGACGTGGCGCGCGGCTTCCTCGGCGTCATCGGCGAATTCGACGAGGTCCTCGCTGCCGTTGTCCATTTCCAGCGGCAGCTCGTCGTCGAGGCTGGGCTCGGCGCGTCGGCCGCCCGGCTCGCTCGTCGGGGTCTTGGCCTCCGGCTGGTCGTTGAGCAGGGCTTCGACCCAGCTTTCGTCGTGGGGATCGCGCCGGCTGTCCGGTGCATCGCCGAAGGGGTTGAGCAGCGGGTTCTCCGGCGGCTGGTAGTCGCGGAACTCGCTGCTCAGCTCGAAGCTGGCCCGGTCGAGCTCCTCGTCGAGGTCGAGATCGAGGTCGTCGAGGTCGAGATCGTCGTGGATCCACAGGGTGCCGTCGGCCGGTGCCGGTGCCGGTGCGGCAGGGGCGGCGGCCGGGGGGGCGTCGTCGGTCGGCAGGGGCGGCGCGGGCTGGTAGCCGGCCGGCTGGAAGTGTTCGCTGTCATCCTGGTCTAGCGTGCTGCCGGCCAGGGTACTCGCCGCGCCGCCAGCCAGGGCGCCGCCCATGGCTGCGCGCACGTCGCTCGCCGCGACCGCAGCCGCTACCGCGCTGTCCGGCGTGCGTGTCTCGGTGCCCGGCGCCTCGGCCGGGCTGGCCGCGAGTTCGCCAGCCAGCTGCTCGGCGGCGTTGAACACCTGCAGGCAGGCGCCGCAGCGCACGGCACCACGGGCCATGCCCAACTGCGCGGGGGTGACGCGGAAGCGGGTCTGGCAGTGCGGACATTGGGTGACGAACGACTCGGTCATGCTGCGGCAATCCGGAACAGGTCAGATGCTCATTCTAGCGCAGCCGGAGCGCTCCGACTGCGCCTCGCGCGAGGGGTCAGCGGCGCACGCCGCTGATGCGTACCCAGCCTTCCTTCACCGCGGTGGGGTCGAGGTCGAAGGCGTCGGCGTAGGCGGCGCGCACTTCCTCGGCCTGTTCGGCGAGGATGCCGGACAGCGCCAGGCGGCCGCCCGGCTTGACCAGCGTGGTGATCTGCGGCGCCAGCTGCACCAGCGGGCCGGCGAGGATGTTGGCCACCACCACGTCGACCGGCTGCGGCGGCAGGTCGGCCGGCAGGTAGACCGGGAAGGCGTCGGCCGGCAGGCCGTTGCGCCCGGCGTTGTCGCGCGAGGCGTCCAGCGCCTGCGGGTCGATGTCGGTGCCCAGCGCCGATTCGGCGCCGAGCAGCAGGG
This sequence comes from Pseudomonas linyingensis, assembly GCF_900109175.1. GTDB lineage: Bacteria > Pseudomonadota > Gammaproteobacteria > Pseudomonadales > Pseudomonadaceae > Geopseudomonas > Geopseudomonas linyingensis. The sequence continues at coordinate 74,660 of NZ_FNZE01000002.1, forward strand.
CGGCGATGCCGAGGATGCCCGAGCCGCAGCCGAAGTCGAGTACCCGGCAGCCGCTCAGTTCCTGGCCGTCCAGCCACTCCAGGCACAGTGCGGTGGTCGGGTGGGTGCCGGTGCCGAAGGCCAGGCCCGGGTCGAGCAGCAGGTTGACCGCGTCCGGCTCCGGCGCCTCGTGCCAGCTAGGTACGATCCACAGGCGGCGACCGAAGCGCATCGGTTGGAAGTTGTCCATCCAGCTGCGTTCCCAGTCCTGGTCCTCGATGCGCTCGACCTGGTACTCGGGCAGTTCGCCGCCACGCTGCAGCCTGAGGTGGGCGAGCACCGCGTCGGTGTCGGTGCCGTCCTCGAACAGGGCGAGCAGATGGGTGTGGGTCCACAGCGGGGTGGTGCCCAGGTCCGGCTCGAAGATCGGCTGGTCCTCGGCGTCCATGAAGGTCACCGAGACCGCGCCCAGCTCCAGCAACTGGTCTTCCAGCACGGCGGCCTGGTGGGGAGTGATGGCGAGTCGGACTTGCAGCCAGGGCATGGCGGAGGCCTCTTGGAGAGTAGGGCGGATGGTGGGCAAGCTTACTGGAGGGGCGGGTGCTGTGCCAGCATGAGGGCAGCCCGCTGTAGGGGCGAATTCATTCGCCTGACAGAGCCGCGTTGGCGAATGAATTCGCCCCTACAGCAATGTCCCGTGAAACGACAGAGGCCGCCCGAAGGCGGCCTCTGTGCAAGCGCCGAGCCGGAGCTCAGTGCTTGTCCATACCCAGTTTCTTTTCCAGGTAGTGGATGTTGACGCCACCCTTGCAGAAACCGGCATCGCGCACCAGTTCGGCGTGCAGCGGGGCGTTGGTCTTGATGCCGTCGACGATCAGCTCGTCGAGGGCATTGCGCATGCGCCCCAGGGCCTCGTCGCGGCTGGCGCCGAAGGTGATCAGCTTGCCGATCAGCGAATCGTAGTACGGCGGCACCACATAGCCGTCATACAGGTGCGAGTCGACGCGCACGCCGTTGCCGCCCGGGGCATGGAAGTGCTTGACCTTGCCGGGGCTGGGCATGAAGGTGCGCGGGTCTTCGGCGTTGATCCGGCATTCCACCGCGTGGCCGCGGATCACCACGTCTTCCTGCTTGATCGACAGCTTCTCGCCGCCGGAAATGCGCAGCATCTCCTTGACGATGTCGACGCCGGTGACCATCTCGGTGACCGGGTGTTCCACCTGCACGCGGGTGTTCATCTCGATGAAGTAGAAGTGCCCGTCTTCATAGAGGAACTCGAAGGTGCCGGCGCCACGGTAGTTGATGTCGATGCACGCCTGCACGCAGTGGGCCTGGACCTTGCGGCGGGCGGCCTCGTCGATCAGCGGGGCGGGGGCTTCCTCGATCACCTTCTGGTGGCGGCGCTGCAGCGAGCAGTCGCGATCGCCGAGGTGGATGGCGTTGCCCTGGCCGTCGGCGAGCACCTGGATTTCCACGTGACGCGGATTGGTCAGGAACTTCTCGAGGTAGACCATCGGGTTGCCGAAGGCGGCACCGGCTTCGGTGCGGGTCAGCTTGGCCGAGGCGATCAGATCCTCTTCCTTGTGCACCACGCGCATGCCGCGACCACCACCGCCACCGGCGGCCTTGATGATCACCGGGTAGCCGACCTGGCGGGCGATCTCCAGGGCTTCGGCCTCGTCTTCCGGCAGCGGGCCGTCGGAGCCGGGCACGGTCGGCACGCCGGCCGCCTTCATGGCGTCCTTGGCCGACACCTTGTCGCCCATCAGGCGGATCACGTCGGCGGTCGGGCCGATGAAGGCGAAACCGGACTTCTCCACCTGCTCGGCGAAGTCGGCGTTCTCGGCGAGGAAGCCGTAGCCGGGGTGGATGCCGTCGGCGCCGGTGACCTCGGCCGCGGCGATGATCGCCGGGATGCTCAGGTACGACTGGCTCGCGGACGCCGGGCCGATGCACACGGATTCATCGGCGAGGGAGACGTGCATCAGGTCGCGGTCGGCAGTCGAGTGCACAGCCACGGTCTTGATGCCCAGTTCCTTGCACGCGCGCAGCACGCGCAGGGCGATCTCGCCGCGGTTGGCAATCAGGACTTTTTGCAACATCGCAGGAATCTCCGCGTGTTAGACGATGGTGAACAGCGGCTGGTCGAATTCGACCGGATGGCCGTTTTCCACCAGGATCGAGCCGATGGTACCGCTGGCTTCGGCCTCGATGTGGTTCATCATCTTCATCGCTTCGACGATGCACAGGATGTCGCCCTTCTTCACGGCCTGGCCGACTTCGACGAACGAGGCGGAGGTCGGCGAGGAGGCGCGGTAGAAGGTGCCGACCATCGGCGAGCGCACCACGTGGCCGCTCAGCGCCGGGGCAGCCGGGGCGGCGGCAGCGGCCGGAGCGGCAACCGGGGCAGCGGCCGGAGCCGGAGCCGGCGCCGGGGCGTACATCGGCTGGGCGGCGTACTGCGGCTGCTTGCTGTGGCGGCTGATACGTACCGACTCTTCGCCTTCACAGATTTCCAGCTCGTCGATACCGGACTCTTCCAGCAGTTCGATCAGCTTCTTGACTTTACGAATGTCCATCAGGGCGCTCCAAAAGAGGTCAGGGGCGTTGCAGTTGTTCGAGTGCGGCTTCCAGTGCCAGGCGGTAACCGCTGGCGCCGAGCCCGCAGATCACGCCTACCGCTACATCGGAGAAGTAGGAGTGATGGCGAAAGGGTTCGCGCTTGTGCACGTTCGACAGGTGAACTTCGATGAATGGGATGCTCACCGCCAGCAATGCGTCACGCAATGCGACGCTGGTATGGGTAAAAGCGGCCGGGTTGATGATGATGAAGTCGACACCTTCGCCGCGCGCGGCGTGGATGCGCTCGATCAGTTCGTACTCGGCATTGCTCTGCAGGTGCTGCAGGTGATGGCCGGCGGCACGGGCACGGGCCTCCAGATCGCTGTTGATGTCGGCGAGCGTGGTGGCGCCGTAGACGCCCGGCTCGCGGGTGCCCAGCAGGTTCAGGTTGGGGCCGTGCAGAACCAGGAAGGTGGCCATGCGTGCGTCCTGTCAGCGAGAGGTTCGGAAAAAGCTGCCGGAATATGCCGGAAAAACCGACCGCCTGTCCAGCAGCCGATTTTTTGCCGTAGATGGCCGCATGATGGCTGACGATGACCGGAGACGCCCGTTCAGAAGCGCTGCGCCGCCTTTTCCAGCACCGTTGCGAAGTGGGCTGCGTCGGTTTCGCCGATCACCCGCAGGTCCTGCCACTCGCTGCCGTCGGCGGCGAACAGCAGCAGCGCCGGCGGACCGAACAGGCGGTAGCGGTCGAGCAGGGCGCGCTGATCGGCACGGCTTTCCGTCATGTCGAAGCGCACCAGGCGCCAGGCGGCCAGCTGCGGGGCGACGGCCGGCGCCTGCAGCACCTCGCGCTCGATCACCTTGCAGCTGATGCACCAGTCGGCATACCAGTCGAGCAGCAGCGGCTGGCCGGCCGCCCTTGCTGCGGCGAAGGCGGCGTCCAGCTCGGCCGGGGTGCCGATGGTCTGCCAGCCGGCGTGGGTGGCCGGAGCGCCCGCAGGCGTGGTTTGCGCGAGTGCCGGCTGGCCGAACGGGCGCAGCGGATCGACTTCGCCGCGCAGCGCGCCAATCCAGGCGGCCAGCGCATAGACCAGCAGCAGCAGGCCGAACAGCTGGGCCAGGCGCTGGCGGTGGGTCTTGGGCACCATTTCCAGCGCGCCGAGGTTGAGCGCCACGCCGCCGGCCAGCAGGCCCCACAGCGCCAGGCTGAGCTGGCCGGGCAGGATGCGCTCGAGCAGCCAGATCGCCACGGCAAGCAGCAGCACGCCGAAGGTGTTGCGCACCGTGACCATCCACACCCCGGCGCGGGGCAGCAGGGCATTGCCGCCGCTGGCGAACAGCACCAGCGGCGCACCCATGCCCAGGCCCAGGGCGAACAGCTTGAGGCCGCCGCCGAGGGCATCGCCGCTGGCGCTGATATACAGCAGGGCGCCGGCCAGCGGCGCCGACACGCAGGGCGACACCAGCAGGCTGGAGAACACGCCGAGCAGCGCCGCGCCGAGCAGCGAGCCGCCGCGGGCGTGGCCGGCCATGCGGTCCAGCGGCTCGCGGACGAAGGCCGGCAAGCGCAGCTCGTAGACACCGAACATGGCCAGGGCGAACAGGGCGAAGAACAGCGCGAAGGGCGCCAGCACCCAGGGCGACTGCAAGCGCGCCTGCAGGTTGAGTTCGGCGCCGAACAGGCCCATCAGTGCGCCGAGCACGGCGAAGCAGGCGGCCATCGGCAGCACGTAGGCCAGCGACAGCAGCAGCCCGCGGCTGCCGCCGATCTGCCCGCGCAGCACCACGCCGGAAAGGATCGGCAGCATCGGCAGCACGCAGGGGGTGAAAGTCAGGCCGAGGCCGGCGAGGAAGAACAGCGCCAGTTCGCTCCACTGCCAGGCCGTTGCGCCGCTGGCGGCAGCGGGCGCTGTGCTGGTGGAGTTGGCCGCGGCGGGGGCAGCAGCGCCGTCGATGGCCAGTACGGCGGTTTCCGGCGGATAGCACAGGCCCTGATCGGCGCAGCCCTGGTAGCTCACCCGCAGGCTGAAGGCCTGGCCGGACGGGTTGGCGATCGGCACCTCCAGGTCGGTCACCCCGTAGTACACCTCGACATCGCCGAAGTACTCGTCGTGCTTGGCCTGGCCGGCCGGCAGGCCGAGCTCGCCGCCGACCAGGCCGGCCGGCTCGCTATGCACCTGGAAGCGGTGGCGATACAGGTAGTAGCCCTTGGCGTTGACGAAGCGCAGCTTCACCCGCCGCTCTTCCGTCTCGACCAGGCTGAGCTTGAAGGCTTCGGCCACCGGCAGGAAGTCGCCGCTGTTGTTCAGCGCGGCGCCGCCGAGGACCGGGGCCGGACGGCTGTCGAACAGGCCGGCGCTGGCGGGCAGGGTGAACAGCAGCACAAGCAGGAGGAACAGGCGATGCATTGCAGTCTCTCGTTCGGGGAGGCGGGCATGATAGCGGAAAGGCGTGCGTGACCGGACTGCGACAGACTGGCGTGCTTTTCTGCCGACGGTCGGCGCGGGCGTGCTTTTCATGCTTTATAGTGCAAGGCAATGTGCAGTCCGCCGCGCGCGGCTGCCAGCCTGAAATTGTTTCTCGGTGAGTAAGGACGAATCCATGCTGGACTGGAAGAAAAAGGTCGGCGCCATGCGCGACAGTGTCGATGACTCGGTGGAAGGCGCGAGCAGCTACTTCGGCGGCATCTGGGCCAGCCGGGCGGTCGGCAGCGTGGTCGGGGTGTACCTGCTCGGCGCTCTGGTGGTCGGCTGGTACTGGAGCCTCGAGCCCGAGCTGTTCCCGGTGCAGCAGCAGGCCCAGGCCGCGGCGGAACAGGCCCAGATCAAGATGGTGCCCGGCTACACCACGGTGGAGACCCTGAAGAGCGTGACCGGCACCCTGCTCGACAAGTCGGGCGGCTACCTGTCCAACGACATCGCACCGCCGGGGCTGTGGCTGGACAACATGCCCAACTGGGAATACGGCGTGCTGGTGCAGGCGCGCGACCTGGCCCGCGCCCTGCGCAAGGATTTCGCCCGTTCGCAGTCGCAGTCCACCGAGGACGCCGACCTGGCCAAGGCCGAGCCGAAATTCCATTTCGACAGCAACAGCTGGGCGCTGCCGGCCAGCGAGCAGGAGTACCGCGACGCCATCCGCTCGCTGACCCGCTTCCAGAAACGCCTCGGTGATCCCACCCAGACCCAGGCGCAGTTCTACGCCCGCGCCGACAACCTGCGCAACTGGCTGACCGACGTCGAGACCCGCCTCGGTTCGCTGTCCCAGCGCCTGTCGGCCAGCGTCGGCCAGATGCGCCTGAACACCGACGTCAACGGCGCGATTCCCAGCGGCAGCGAGGAGATCGTCAAGACCCCCTGGCTGCAGATCGACAACGTGTTCTACGAGGCCCGCGGCCAGGCCTGGGCTCTGTCGCACTTCCTGCGCGCCATCGAGGTCGACTTCGCCGACGTGCTGGCCAAGAAGAACGCCACGGTCGGCGTGCGGCAGATCATTCGCGAGCTGGAGGCGGCGCAGGAGCCGCTGTGGAGTCCGATGATCCTCAACGGCGACGGCTTCGGCATCCTCGCCAACCACTCGCTGGTGATGGCCAACTACATCTCGCGGGCCAACGCCGCGATCATCGACCTGCGCCAGCTGCTCGAGCAGGGTTGAGGGGACGGACGTGAGCAAGAAGTCTTCCTCCTTCGCCGCCCTCGGCGGCCTGGTCTACTCCACCGACGCCGGCCGGCACTGCCCGGATTGCGGCAAGCCGGTGGGCGAGTGCATCTGCGGCCAGCCGGTGCTCCCCGAGGGCGACGGTGTCGCCCGGGTGCGCCGCGAGAGCAAAGGGCGCGGTGGCAAGACGGTGACCACCATCAGTGGTGTGACGCTGGCCGGCGACGAACTCAAGGAGTTGGCCACGGCGCTGAAGAAGCGTTGCGGTACCGGCGGCGCGCTCAAGGACGGCGTGATCGAGATCCAGGGCGAGCATGTCGAGCTGCTGCTGGCCGAGCTGCACAAGCGCGGCTTCAAGGCGAAGAAATCCGGCGGTTGAGGCTGTTTCTCTGTAGGAGCCAGCCTGCTGGCGATCACGGGGCGCGCATGTATCGCCAGCAAGCTGGCTCCTACCGATCTGGCGGCGGCATCCAACCACGACCAAGGAGAGCAGGGACATGGCAAAAGGCAAGACTGCAAGCAGCGACTGGAGCGTGGCCGACAGCCGCCGGGTCTACGGCATCCGCCACTGGGGCGCCGGCTACTTCGCGATCAACGAGGCCGGCAACGTCGAGGTCCGCCCGCAGGGTCCCGACGGCATGCCCATCGATCTGTACGACCTGGTCGGCCAGCTGCGCGCTTCCGGGCTGTCGCTGCCGCTGCTGGTGCGCTTTCCCGGCATCCTCCAGGATCGCGTGCGCCAGCTCACCGGCGCCTTCGACGCCAATATCGCCCGTCTCGGCTACGGCAACCGCTACACCGCGCTGTACCCGATCAAGGTCAACCAGCAGGAGGCGGTGGTGGAGAACATCATCGCCACCGACAACGTCGCCATCGGCCTGGAGGCCGGCTCCAAGCCCGAGCTGATGGCGGTGCTGGCGCTGGCGCCGAAAGGCGGCACCATCGTCTGCAACGGCTACAAGGACCGCGAGTTCATCCGCCTGGCGCTGATCGGCCAGAAGCTCGGCCACAGCCTGTTCATCGTCATCGAGAAGGAGTCCGAGGTGGCGCTGGTGATCGAGGAGGCCGCTGCCCTCGGCGTCGCCCCGCAGATCGGCCTGCGCGTGCGGCTGTCCTCGCTGGCGTCCTCGAAGTGGGCCGACACCGGTGGCGAGAAGTCCAAGTTCGGCCTGTCCGCCGCCCAGCTGCTGGCGGTGGTCGAGCGCTTCCGCGCCGCCGGCCTCGACCAGGGCATCCGCCTGCTGCACTTCCACATGGGCTCGCAGATCGCCAACATCGCCGACTACCGCAAGGGCTTTCGCGAGGCGATCCGCTACTACGGCGAGCTGCGCGCCCTCGGCCTGCCGGTCGACCACGTCGACGTCGGCGGCGGCCTGGGCGTCGACTACGACGGCACCCACTCGCGCAACGCCAGCTCGATCAACTACGACATGGACGACTACGCCGCCACCGTGGTCGACATGCTCAAGGAGTTCTGCGACCGCCAGGAGCTGCCGCACCCGCACATCTTCTCCGAGAGCGGCCGGGCGATGACCGCCCACCACGCCGTGCTGGTGATGCAGGTCACCGACGTCGAGCGCCACAACGACAGCGTGCCGGCGCTCGATCCGGCGCTGGAGCAGCCGGAGACGCTGCAGGCGCTGATCGACCTGCTCGGCCCGAGCGATCCGGAGATGGTCGCCGAGACCTACTGGCGCGCCACCCACTTCGTCGGCGAGACGGCTGCGCAGTATTCCGCCGGCAAGCTGTCGCTGGCGCAGAAGGCGCTGGCCGAGCAGTGCTACTTCGCCATCTGCCGGCGCCTCTACGACCAGCTGCAGGCGCGCCAGCGCTCGCACCGCGCGGTGCTCGACGAACTCAACGACAAGCTGGCCGACAAGTACATCTGCAACTTCTCGGTGTTCCAGAGCCTGCCGGACACCTGGGCCATCGACCAGATCCTGCCGATCCTGCCGATCCATCGCCTCGACGAGCAGCCGCAGCGCCGCGCGGTGCTGCAGGACCTGACCTGCGACTCCGATGGCAAGATCAAGCACTACGTCGACGAGCAGAGCATCGAGACCAGCCTGCCGGTGCATGCGCTGCGCGAGGGAGAGGACTACCTGCTCGGCGTGTTTCTGGTCGGCGCCTACCAGGAGATCCTCGGCGACATGCACAACCTGTTCGGCGACACCGATTCGGTGAACATCTACCAGCGCGGCGACGGCAGCGTGTTCCACGCCGGCATCGAGACCCACGACACCATCGAGGACATGCTGCGCTATGTGCACCTGGAGCCGGCCGAGCTGATGTCGCTGTACCGCGAGAAGGTCGCCAGCGCCAGCCTCAGCGTCATCGAGCGCACGCGCTTTCTCGACGCCCTGCGCCTGGGGCTGACCCGCTCGTCCTACCTGTCGACCTGAGTCCTCAACCCAGGCCGAACTCGTCCCACACCTGCGCCGCGCTGTGCTGGAGGATGGCGTGGCGGCGGGCCAGCACATGTCGGTCGCGGTCGTAGCCGCCGCCGATCAGCCCGGCCACCGGAATGTCGCGGCCCAGGCAGTGGCGCAGCACCGCCAGGTCGCGGGCGGCGATGCCGGCATCGCTGAGCTGCAGCAGGCCGAGGGCGTCGTCCTTGTGCACGTCCACCCCGGCGTCATAGAGCACCAGGTCGGGCTGGTAGATCTGCAGCAGGTAGCCGAGCAGCTCGTCCACCGTCAGCAGGTAGGCGGCATCGCCCATGCCTGCCGGCAGGTCGATGTCCCAGTCGCTGCGTGCCTTGCTGGCCGGAAAGTTGCGCTCGCAGTGCAACGATACGGTCACCGCGTCGCGGCAGTCTTCCAGCAGGCGCGCGGTGCCGTCGCCCTGGTGCACGTCGCAGTCGAAGATCAGCACCCGGTGCACCCGCCCGCTGGCCAGCAGGTAGCGGGCGATCACCGCCAGGTCGTTGAAGATGCAGAAGCCGGAGGGATGGTCGTAGTGGGCATGGTGGGTGCCGCCGGCCAGGTTGCAGGCCAGGCCATGGGCGAGGGCCAGCTCGGCGGTCAGCAGCGAGCCGCCCACCGCGCGTACCGTGCGTCGCGCCAGCGCCTCGCTCCACGGCAGGCCGAGGCGGCGTTGCTCGCCCGGCGGCAGCTCGCCGGCTAGGTAGCGCTCGATGTAGGCCGGGTCGTGGGCCAGGGCGAGGATGTCCGCCGGACACAGCTCGGGCGCGTGGTAATCCGCGGCCAACGCCGAATCGCGCAGATGCTCGCGGAGCAGACGGAACTTTTCCATGGGAAAGCGGTGTCCGGCCGGAAACGGCGGGCTGTAGTCGTCGTGATAGACCAGGGGCAGCAGCATGATCGGCAGGCGGGCGAAGAGTGAGCCGCCATTATGCGCCGTGCTGCGCCGAACGGCAGGGTGTCAGACGGCATGCCAGCGGTTACGCTCTGGCAGCCGGCGCGGCACAAAGTGCTCGGCAGCGCCGGTATAAAGCCTTTACCATTTCGTCAACTGCCTGCGCGGCGGCGTTCCTCTTCGCCGTCCGCCGGGCCCTTGTTCAATAGCGTCGGCCGGCGCCTGCGCGCGACCGCCCTGCCGAGCCTGAAGGAGAGACCGCATGACCCAAGTGCTCGACGAGCTGGTGGCCCTGCTCAGCCTGGAAACCATCGAGGAAAACCTGTTTCGCGGCGTCAGCCAGGATCTCGGCTTTCGCCAGCTGTTCGGCGGTCAGGTGATCGGCCAGTCGCTGTCGGCGGCCAGCCAGACGGTCGCGGTCGACCGGCACATGCACTCGATGCACGCCTACTTCCTGCGCCCCGGCGACGCCACCCTGCCGGTGGTCTACGAGGTCGACCGGGTGCGCGACGGCGGCAGCTTTAACACCCGCCGCGTGTTGGCGATCCAGAAGGGCCGGCCGATCTACAGCTGCAGCGTCTCGTTCCAGCAGGATGAGGAGGGCTTCAGTCATCAGACGCCGAGCATGCCCGACGTGCCGGGGCCGGAGGAGCTGGCTTCCGAGCAGGAGCTGAGTCAGGCCACCGGTTTCGAGCGCCCGGAGGGGATGCGCGAGCAGGTGACCGTCGACATGCCGATCGAGATCCGTCCGGTCGATCCCGCCGATGTCGGTCATCCGCAGGCGCGCGCGCCCTTCAAGTACCTGTGGGTGCGCGCCGCCGGCACGCTGCCGGACAACCCGGCGCTGCACAAGTACCTGATGGCCTACGCCAGCGACTTCGGCCTGCTGACCACCGCGCTGCTGCCCCACGGCGTGTCCTTCTGGCAGCGCTCGATGCAGATCGCCAGCCTTGACCATTCGCTGTGGTTCCACCGCAACGACGTGCGCGCCGACGAGTGGATGCTCTACGCCCTGGACAGCCCTTGGGCCGGCAACGGCCGCGGCTTCACCCGCGGCAACATCTTCAACCGCGCCGGTGAGCTGCTCGCCTCGGTGGCCCAGGAAGGCCTGATCCGCCACCGTGCCGACTGGGCCTGAGGCCGTGGCCATGTCCAGTGGGACCGCCCTGGCGCAGCTGCGCCACTGGGTGTTCGACATGGACGGCACCCTGACCATCGCCGTGCACGACTTCGCGGCGATCCGCCGGGCGCTGGAAATTCCGCCGCAGGACGACATCCTCGCCCATCTCGCCGCCCTGCCGGTGGCGGAGGCCGCCGCCAAACATGCCTGGCTGCTGGCCCACGAGCGCCAACTGGCCGAGGCGGCGCGCCCGGCGCCGGGCGCCTGCGAGCTGGTGCGCGCGCTGCACGGGCGCGGCTGCCGGCTGGGCATCCTCACCCGCAACGCCCGGCCGCTGGCGCTGGTCACCCTCGAGGCCATCGGCCTGTTCGACTGCTTCGTGGTCGACGACGTTCTCGGCCGCGACGAGGCGCCGCCCAAGCCGCAGCCGCACGGCCTGTTGCAGTTGGCGTCACGCTGGGCGGTGGCGCCGGGCGAGCTGGCGATGGTCGGCGACTTCGTCCACGACCTGAGCTGCGCGCGGGCCGCCGGGGCGCGCAGCGTGCTGGTCAACCATCCGGAAAATCCCTGGCCGGAGCTCACCGATCTCTACGCCCGCGACTGCGCCGAGCTGCAGCGCCTGCTCGGCTGAGCGGCTAGAGCCACGCCGCCTTGAAGGTGTCGCAGCTGCCCGGATCGCCGGAATCGAAGCCGCCCCTGAACCAGCGCACGCGCTGCCCCGAGGTGCCGTGGGTGAAGGAGTCCGGCACCACCTGGCCCTGGGTATGCCGCTGCAGGCGGTCGTCGCCGATGGCGTTGGCGGCGTTCAGCGCCTCTTCCAGGTCGCCCGGCTCGAGCCAGTCGAGGCGGCGCTGGGCATGGTGCGCCCAGACCCCGGCCAGGCAGTCGGCCTGCAGCTCCTGACGCACCAGCAGGCCGTTGGCGCCCTCCATCGTCGCGCCGCGCTGGCGGGCGGCGTTGACCTTGGCGGAGACGCCGAGCAGGGTCTGCACATGGTGGCCGACCTCGTGGGCGATCACGTAGGCCTGGGCGAAGTCGCCGGCGGCGGTAAAGCGCTGCTCCAGCTCGTCGAAGAACTGCAGGTCGAGATACACCTGGCGGTCGGCGGGGCAGTAGAAGGGGCCGACCGCCGCGCTGGCCAGGCCGCAGGCCGAGCGCACGCTGGCGCTGAACAGCACCAGCTTCGGCTCCTGGTATTGCTGGCCGGCGTCCTGGAACAGGGCGCTCCAGGTGTCTTCGGTGTCGCCGAGCACGGCGCGGACGAACTCGCTGTGTTCGTCGCCGGCGCCCGTTGCCGGTTGGCTGTCGCCGGGAACCTGCTGCTGCACCAGTTCGCCGCCGATCTGGCCGAGGATCTGCAGCGGATCCTTGCCCATCAGCAGGCCGATGATGACGATGGCGGCGATGCCGCCCAGGCTGAGCTTGCCGCCGCCGATGCGCATGCCCCCACCGCGGGCATCCACCACGTTGTCGCTGCGTCGAGCCCGTTTCCAGCGCATGGCCATTCTCCTGCCGGGTCAGCGGCTGGTGGCCGCATTTACTGAAGTGTCGTCGCTTCGTGGCCCGCCGGCCAGTCCGATCGTCCGTGCCGATGGCGCGCGGCAGGCGCCGAAGCTTTGGCTAGGCTTGCTGCAGTCGATCTCGAAAGGAGTGCGCGATGAAACCTCTGTTCCGTCTGGCCGCGGTGGCCAGCCTGCTCGGCGTCCTGGTGCCGGCCCAGGCACAGGAAGTTCTCCCTGGGCTGTGGGAGCTCAGCAGCGACAACATGCAGGTCAATGGCCAGCAGATGCCGTCCATGCAGGAGTTGCTCGGCCAGTTGGATGGCCTGCCGGCCGAGCAGCGGCAGATGCTGGAGGAGACGATGGCCGGCAAGGGCATCCAGGCCGGTGGCCAGGGCCTGCGCGTGTGCCTGAGCGAGGCGCAGGTCAAAGCGCAGGAGCTGCCGCTGCAGGACGCCCAGAGCGGCTGCACCCAGGAGATCACCGAGCGCAGCGAACAACTGTGGAAATTCCGCTTCCGCTGTCCGGACGCCGAGGGCGAGGGCGAGACTCGCTTCGTCAGCGCGCGCGAATTCGTCACCCGGATCGATAGCCGCTTCAACGCCGCCGGCCAGGCCGGCACTTCGCGCATGGAAACCCGCGCGCGCTGGCTGGGCGAGGATTGTGGGGAGCTGGCGCCCCGGCCGTGACGAGATTTCCAGTGACCGGAAAGCAGAAAGCCCCGACATGTGGTCGAGGCTTTCTGTAGTGAATCAGTGGTGCCCAGGGACGGAATCGAACCGCCGACACGGGGATTTTCAATCCCCTGCTCTACCGACTGAGCTACCTGGGCATATCAGGGACAAGGCACCTGAAATAAGTGGTGCCCAGGGACGGAATCGAACCGCCGACACGGGGATTTTCAATCCCCTGCTCTACCGACTGAGCTACCTGGGCAACAACGGCCGGCATTAAACCGTTTTTCCAGCCGGAGCGTCAACTGCTGCCAGCAAAAAAACCAGTTTTTTTAAGCGTTTAGCTGTGGCGGCGGGCTGCCGGGCGGGATTCATTCGCTCGGCGGCACGTAGCCTTCGGCTTGGGCGTAGTCTTCGCCGGCGAAGAACTTGTCCATCTCGGCCTGGAGGAACTTGCGGTCGGCGGCGTCCATCATGTTCAGCCGGCGCTCGTTGATCAGCATGGTCTGGTGCTTCTGCCATTCGTTCCAGGCTTGCTGCGAGATGTGGTTGAAGATGTCCTCGCCCTTGGCACCCGGAAAGGGCTGACGGTCGAGGCCGGGGAGTTCCTGGTTGTGCTTGCGGCACATCACCATGCGGGTCATACGTTGTCTCCTCGAAACGGGGTGGACGAATCCGTCGCCTAGGCTGGCGGGTCCTGCAGTTCGGCTTGCGCGCGCTTGAGCAGTTTCTTCACCGGAGCGGCGAGGCCCAGGCGCGGCGGGTTGGCGAGGTTATACCAGAGCCAGTCGCCTTCGGCCACGCCATGGCCGTGGCGGGCGGCGTCGATCAGCAGCGGCTCGATGTGCAGCTGGAAGTGACTGAAGGTGTGGCGCAGCGGGGCGAGGGCGTGCTCGCGGCCCAGGCGCAGGCCGTGACGGGCAGCCAGTTCGGCCAGATCGCCGCGCTGGGTCAGTTCCGGCAGGCTCCACAGGCCGCCCCACAGGCCGCTGGCCGGTCGGCGGTAGAGCAGGATGGCGCCGGCGCCATCGTGCAGCAGCGGCATCAGGGTGTGTTTCTGCGGCAGCGTCTTGCGCGGCTTGGGCTGCGGGTAGTCCGTCTCGCGGCCGAGGTGGTGCGCCTGGCAGTCGGCGGCCAGCGGACAGAGTAGGCAGCTCGGCTTGCTGCGGGTGCACAGGGTGGCGCCCAGATCCATCATCGCCTGGGTGTAGTGGTTGACCCTCGAGTGCGGGGTCAGCCGTTCGGCGGCGTCCCACAGCTGCGCCGCCACCCGGGTCTCACCCGGGTAACCGTCCTGGGCCAGGTAGCGGGCCAGCACGCGCTTGACGTTGCCGTCGAGGATCGGCGCGCGCAGGTCCATGCTGATGCTGGCGATGGCGCCGGCGGTGGAGCGACCGATGCCGGGCAGCTCGGCCAGCGCCTCGACCGAGCGCGGAAAGTCGCCGCCGTGCTCGGCGACCACGATCTGCGCGGTCTTGTGCAGGTTGCGCGCGCGGCTGTAGTAGCCGAGACCGGTCCACAGGTGCAGCACCTCGTCGGCGCTGGCGGCGGCCAGCGCTTCGACCGTGGGCAGTGCCGTCATGAAGCGCTGGTAGTAGCCGAGCACGGTGGCCACCTGGGTCTGCTGCAGCATGATTTCCGACACCCACACCCGGTAAGGATCGATGTCCTGCTGCCAGGGCAGGTCGTGGCGGCCGTGCTGGTCGAACCAGGCGAGCACGCGGGCGGCGAAGTCGGGGGTGGGGGCGGGAGCGGTCATAGGGGGGCGGCAGGGGATCGCAGGAGGAATTCGACCGCCATGGTACAGGGTCATGGCGGTCGAATCGTCCCCACAGGCTGTGGGGTCAGCGCTGGAACAGGCCCTTGAGGGCGTCCTTGAGTTCCGGACTGACCTTGTCGCCGAGCTTCTCGTCGAGCTTCTCGGTCAGCTTCTCGCCGGCCAGCTTGGCGGCGATCTTGCCGAGGCCGTCCTGGTCGAGGCGGCAGGCCTTGGCGCCCAGCTCCAGCGGGCCGCGACAGCGCAGCGGCCATTCGAGGCCGACGTAGCGCTCGTTGACCTGGCAGGCCGGGTCGGGCATCTCGCGCTGGTCGCCTTCGAGCACCACGCCGACGCGGTAGTCGAGGCCGAGCACGCGCAGGTCGACATTGCCCTTGCCGTTGACGGTCAGGCCGGGGATGCGCGCGCGCAGGTCCTGGTTGCTGGCCACGCCGTTGTTGAGCAGCAGGCTGCCGCGCAGCTCGCGGAACGGGGTGTCCTTGTCGGTGAACTCGCGGGTCGGCACCTTGCGGTTGAGGGTGGCGATGCCGCGGCACAGCTGCTGTTCGAGGTTGGCGTCGGCCAGCGCGCCGTCGTCGAGGATGAAGCTGGCGTTGCCGCCGAGGCTGTCGATCAGCGCCTTCTCGCTGTTGCCGCGGGCCTTGAGGTTGGCGTCCAGCTGCAGGTTGCCGCGCAGCGGGGGCTTTTCCTCCGGCTTGAGGGTCTTGAGCAGGCGCTCCAGCGGGATGTCGTTGAGCTGGGGGGCGAACTGCAGCTGCGGGGCGTCGCTGCGCGCATCCAGGCTGCCGCTGAGGGCGAAGCGGCCGTCGAACAGGTCGCCGCGCAGTTCGTCGAGGGCGAGCTGGCCGCCCAGCGCCTGGAACTTGAGGCTGGCGTTGTCGATCGGCAGCTTGCGCAGGGTCAGCTGGCCGAGGCTGAGGGTGACCTGGGCGTCCAGCTTGCGCAGGGCTTCCAGGGGCAGCAGCTTGTCCTCGCTCCACGCCTGGGTGGTCGGCTGGTCCGGCAGCGGGGTGCTGCCGTTGCCGGCGCTCTGGGCGATTTCCTGTTTTACTTCGGCCTTGCGGCTGGCGCTGGCGGCATCGGCTTGCTTGCTCGGCGGCGCCAGGTAGCGGTCGAGGTCGAGGCGGTCGCCCTTGAGCTGGGCGCGCAGGCTCTGCCGGCTGAAGTCGGCCACCGCGAGCTGGCCGCTGAAGCTGCTGTCGTCCAGCTGCAGCTTGAGGTCCTGCAGGGTCAGGCTGCTGGTGCTGCCGCTGAAGCGGCTGGCCAGGGCGAAGCGCTTGAGGCTGTTGCCGTCGGCCATCGGCGGCAGGCTGTGGCCGATGCCCTCGAGGAAGGCGCGCAGGTCGAACTCGGCAATCGATAGGGCGCCCTCGAGCTTGGGCTGCTTGTCCAGTTCGCGCACCTTCAGCTCGCCGAGCAGGCTGAGCTGGTTGGCGCTCAGCTTGAGGCTGTTCCATTCGGCGACCTGGGCGGCGAGGTCGGCGAGCAGCTGGCCGTGCAGGTCGACGGCGAGGGTCCGGTTGTGCAGCGGTTCGCCGGAAACTTCGCCCTTGAGCTGGGCGTCCTCCAGCTGGTAGCGCTTGAGGGCGGTGTCGAAGCGCAGGTTGCCGGTGAGTTCGCCGCGGGCGCGCAGCACCGGCTGGTTGGTGCCGAAGTAACCCTTGAGGGTCAGCGGGATGCTGGCGCCTTCGCGGATCGCGCCGCTGCGCAGGTCGAGGCCTTCGAGGGTGTACTGCTGGCCGCTGCTGGCGTCGCGGTATTCGATGCGCGCGTTGCTCATGGCCAGGCTGTCAATGTCCAGCTTGAGGGCCGGGGCGGCTGTTTGCTGCGCTTGCCCGGCCTTCGCCGTGGTCGGCGCCTCGGCGGCGGCTGCCTTGCCGTCAACCGGCGCGGGCTGCGCCGGCTGGCCGATGTCCTGCCAGTTGCCGCGGCCCTTGGCGTCGCGTTCCAGGCGCAGGGTCAGGCCGTCGACGCGGATGTCGCTCATCTGTACTTCGCGGCTGAGCAGCGGCAGCACGCGCACCGACAGGCCGAGCATGCCCACGTCGGCGAACGGCTGCTGCGGGGTGGCGGCGCTGGCCAGGGTGGTGTCGTGCAGCTCCAGGCCCAGCCAGGGGAACAGGCTCCAGCCTATCTCGCCCTTGAGGTCGAGTTCGAGGTTGGCCTTGTCGCGGGCCAACTGGCGGATCTCGTCCTTGTAGTCGTTGGGGTCGAACAGCTGGGTGAGGGCGAAGCCCAGCGCGACTATGACCAGCAGCAGGCCGAGCAGCAGCAGGCCGAGAAACTTGCCGAAGGTTTTCATGGCGGACGAGTCCTTGTGCAATGCGAAGGCTGGGACGAAGTATATCGCCCCGGCGCCGAAGGAGAGTCTCGGTACGCCAGGCGCCGGGTGTTGCCGCAGGGTTGGAGGACAATTGCGCGGGGTGGTTCCCCGCGCGACCGGCTCAGTCGGCGAGGTCGACCAGTGTCAGGTCCAGGCGCCGCGCCAGCGCCTGCACTTCCAGTTGGCGGGCCGGGGCCTGCAGGCGCAGCGGCTGGCAGGTTTCCCCGGCGCGCTGGCGGGCCGTGGCGATCAGGCGCTGGCCGACGCCGCGGCCACGGGTGATCTTGCGCACGCACAGATGCGACAGGTTCCAGCCGCCTTCGTCCTGGCGCAGCCAGGCGGCGCCGAGCAGGCGGGCGTTGAAGCGCCCGGCGATCAGCCAGCCGCCGGCCAGGCCGGCGTCGACCAGGCTGGCGGCGTCGGGGTAGGGGGCCAGCAGCCAGGCGGGGGCGTCGGCGTAGATCTTTTCCAGGTCGGTACGGTCCTGCGCGCTGGACTGGACGACGGTTTCGACAATGACGGGCATGGTGCACTCCTCGGAACGATGGGCGAATCTTATGCCTTTTGCCCCGGAAGTGCTCCGAACTGCGGCACAGCCAGCGCCGGTAGCCCGCCGGGGTGGCCCCGGCCTATAATGCGCGCTCATATCCGCCCGTGATTCTGTGGAGCTGGCAATGGCCGAACGCAAGGCGTCCGTCGAGCGCAATACCCTGGAAACCCAGGTCAAGGTTTCCATCAATCTGGATGGCACCGGCAAGGCCCGATTCGACATCGGTGTACCCTTCCTCGAGCACATGCTCGACCAGATCGCCCGCCACGGGCTGATCGACCTGGACATCGAGTGCAAGGGCGACCTGCACATCGACGACCACCATACCGTCGAGGATGTCGGCATCACCGTCGGCCAGGCCTTCGCCAAGGCCATCGGCGACAAGAAGGGCATCGTCCGCTACGGCCACTCCTACGTGCCGCTGGACGAGGCGCTGTCGCGCGTGGTGATCGACTTCTCCGGCCGCCCCGGTCTGCAGATGCACGTGCCCTTCACCCGCGCCACGGTCGGCGGCTTCGACGTCGACCTGTTCCAGGAATTTTTCCAGGGCTTCGTCAACCACGCCCTGGTCAGCCTGCACATCGACAACCTGCGTGGCAGCAACACCCACCACCAGATCGAGACGGTATTCAAGGCCTTCGGCCGTGCCCTGCGCATGGCGGTCGAGCTGGACCCGCGCATGGCCGGGCAGATGCCGTCGACCAAGGGGTGCCTGTAATGCAGACCGTCGCCGTCATCGACTACGGCATGGGCAACCTGCACTCGGTAGCCAAGGCGCTCGAGCACGTCGGTGCCGGCAGGGTGCTGGTGACCAGCGACGCGCAGACCATCCGCGAAGCCGACCGCGTGGTATTCCCCGGCGTCGGCGCGATCCGCGACTGCATGGCCGAGATCCGCCGCCTGGGCTTCGACAGCCTGGTCCGTGAGGTCAGTCAGGACCGCCCGTTCCTCGGCATCTGCGTCGGCATGCAGGCGCTGCTCGAGCGCAGCGAGGAGAACGACGGCGTCGACTGCATCGGCCTGTTCCCCGGCCAGGTGCGCTTCTTCGGCAAGGGCATGGTCGAGGACGGCGAGCAGCTCAAGGTGCCGCACATGGGCTGGAACGAGGTGCGCCAGAGCATCGACCATCCGCTGTGGCACGAGATCCCCGACGGCGGGCGCTTCTACTTCGTGCACAGCTACTACGTCGAGGCCGGCAACCCCGCGCAGGTGGCCGGTCGCGGCCACTACGGCAAGGACTTCGCCGCCGCGCTGGCCGACGGTTCGCGCTTCGCCGTGCAGTTCCACCCGGAAAAGAGCCACACCCACGGCCTGCAGCTGCTGCAGAACTTCGTCGCCTGGGACGGCCGCTGGTAATGGGCCGGGCCAAGGGCAAGGCGCCGCTCCTCGCGCTGGATAGCGCGCAGGAGCAGGCCGCGCAGCAGCTCCTCAAGCGCTTCCTCGCCGAGCGCTTCGAGCTGGAGCTGGGCTCCTTCGAGGTGCAGGAGCTGCTCGATCTGTTCGCTCGCGACATAGCCCCGCATTTCTACAACAAGGCGATCCTCGATGTGCAGGCGCACCTGAAAGACAGGTTCGAGAGCATCGAAAGCGACTTGTGGGCGCTCGAGAAGAGCTGACCCTTACCGAATTCAAGACTTGAGCAGGTTCAACCGATGCTGATTATCCCCGCGATCGACCTCAAAGACGGCGCCTGCGTGCGTCTGCGCCAGGGCCTGATGGACGACGCCACCGTATTCTCCGACGACCCGGTGGCCATGGCCGCCAAGTGGGTCGAGGGCGGCTGCCGCCGCCTGCACCTGGTCGACCTCAACGGCGCCTTCGAGGGCCAGCCGGTCAACGGCGAGGTGGTCACCGCCATCGCCAAGCGCTACCCGCAGCTGCCGATCCAGATCGGCGGCGGCATCCGTTCGCTAGAAACCATCGAGCACTACGTGCGCGCCGGCGTCAGCTACGTGATCATCGGCACCAAGGCGGTCAAGCAGCCGGAATTAGTCGCCGAGGCCTGCCGCGCCTTCCCGGGTAAGGTGATCGTCGGCCTGGATGCCAAGGATGGCTTCGTCGCCACCGACGGCTGGGCGGAAGTCTCCAGTGTGCAGGCCACCGACCTGGCCAAGCGCTTCGAAGCCGACGGCGTGGCCGCCATCGTCTACACCGACATCAGCAAGGACGGCATGATGCAGGGCTGCAACGTCGAGGCCACCGTGGCCCTGGCCAATGCCAGCCGCATCCCGGTGATCGCCTCCGGCGGCATCCACAACCTCGGCGACATCCAGAAGCTGCTCGACACCCGCAACCCGGGCATCGTCGGCGCCATCACCGGCCGGGCCATCTACGAGGGCACCCTCGACGTGGCCGAGGCGCAGGCGCTGTGCGACGGCTTCAAGGGTTAATGAACAAGCACTGAAGCCCTCGCTAACCGAGCGAGCCGCTTCAGCCACAAGGCGCGCGGCGCACAGCGACGAGACAGACATCAAGTACGGCGAGGAGCGAGCACCGCGCAACGCCGTGGATGTGCGGCGCAGCCGGTTAGAGAGGGTTTCAGCATGGCACTCGCCAAACGCATCATTCCTTGCCTCGACGTGGACAACGGCCGCGTGGTCAAGGGCGTCCAGTTCGAGAACATCCGCGACGCCGGCGATCCGGTGGAGATCGCCCGCCGCTACGACGAGCAGGGCGCCGACGAGATCACCTTTCTCGACATCACCGCCAGCGTCGACGGTCGCGACACCACCCTGCACACCGTCGAGCGCATGGCCAGTCAGGTGTTCATCCCGCTGACCGTCGGCGGTGGCGTGCGCACCGTGCAGGACATCCGCAACCTGCTGAATGCCGGCGCCGACAAGGTGTCGATCAACACCGCGGCGGTATTCACCCCGGAATTCGTCCGCGAGGCGGCCGAGCGCTTCGGCTCGCAGTGCATCGTGGTCGCCATCGATGCCAAGAAGGTTTCCAAGCCGGGCGAAACCCCGCGCTGGGAAATCTTCACCCACGGCGGGCGCAAGCCCACCGGGCTGGACGCGGTGCTCTGGGCGAAGAAGATGGAGGACTTCGGCGCCGGCGAGATCCTGCTCACCAGCATGGACCAGGACGGCGTGAAGAGTGGCTACGACCTCGGCGTGACCCGCGCCATCAGCGAGGCGGTGGGCATCCCGGTGATCGCCTCCGGCGGCGTCGGCAACCTCGAGCACCTGGCCGCCGGCATCCTCGAGGGCAAGGCCGACGCGGTGCTGGCGGCGAGCATCTTCCACTTCGGCGAGTACACCGTGCCGGAAGCCAAGGCCTACCTGGCCAGCCGCGGCATCGTGGTGCGCTGAGCGCGGCCGGCAGGTCGCGGAAAACAAGAAGCCCGGGCCAGTGCCCGGGCTTCTGCGTTTCAGACCGTGCGGCCTGTAGGAGGCGCGACCTCGCGGCGCTGCGGGGCGCAGGCCCGCCCCCCGCATCCGTGTGCTTAAGGCTTGCGGGTGATGTTCAGGCCCTTGAGCAGGTTGAGGGCCTGGCTCAGCTGGTAGTCCTTGTCCTGTGCCGTGACGGTGGCCGGGGTGGTCTTGCCATTGCTCGGCCTGTCCGCGCCGCCGTTGCCGTTGCCGAGGTGGCCGGGCAGGTCGGCTTCCTTGACGCCCTGTGCCTGGCTCTTGTCGCGGGTCACCGTGCCGCGCTCGACGACGATGTCCGGCACGATGCCCTGGGCCTGGATCGAGCGGCCATTGGGGGTGTAGTACAGCGCCGTGGTCAGCTTCAGCGCGCGGTCGTTGGTCAGCGGCAGCACGGTCTGCACCGAGCCCTTGCCGAAGCTGTCGGTGCCCATCAGTACGGCGCGCTTGTGGTCCTGCAGGGCGCCGGCGACGATCTCGGCCGCCGAGGCGCTGCCGCCGTTGATCAGCACCACCAGCGGCACGCCCTGGCTGGCGTCGGCCGGGTCGGCGGAGAAGCGCAGCTCGGAGTTGGCGATGCGCCCCTTGGTATAGACGATCAGGCCCTTGTTGAGGAAGTGGTCGGAGACTTCCACCGCCGCCTGCAGCACGCCGCCGGGGTTGTTGCGCAGGTCGAGGACCAGCC
Organism: Pseudomonas linyingensis; assembly: GCF_900109175.1. Lineage (GTDB taxonomy): Bacteria > Pseudomonadota > Gammaproteobacteria > Pseudomonadales > Pseudomonadaceae > Geopseudomonas > Geopseudomonas linyingensis. The sequence goes on from NZ_FNZE01000002.1 coordinate 96,175, forward strand.
CGCCGAGCTTGCCGCCGTTGTCCTTCTGCAACTGGCGCAGCGCCTTGGCGACTTCCTCGCCGCTGTTGACCTGGAACTGGGTGATGCGCAGGTAGCCGTAGTTCTTCTCCAGCAGCTCGCTCTTCACGCTGAGCACCTTGATCACTGCGCGTTCGAGCTTGAGGGTGAACGGCTTGCCGCCTTCGCGCACCAAGGTCAGCTCGATCTTGCTGCCGGGCTTGCCGCGCAGCTTGTCCACCGCCTCCATCAGGCTCCAGCCCTTTGTCGGCTGGCCGTCGATGCGCAGGATCAGGTCGCCGGCCTCGACGCCGGCGCGCGCTGCCGGGGTGTCATCGATCGGCGAGATGACCTTGAGCAGGCCGTCCTCCTGGCCGAGCTCGATGCCGAGGCCGCCGAATTCGCCGCTGGTGCTTTCCTGCAGCTCCAGGAAGTCCTCCGGCTCGAGGTAGGCCGAGTGCGGGTCGAGGTTGCTGAGCATGCCCTTGATGGCGTTTTCCAGCAGGGTCTTGTCGTCGATCGGCTCGACGTAGGCGGTCTTGATGCGGTCGAGCACTTCGGCGAAGGTGCGCAGTTCGTCCAGCGGCAGGACGGCCTTGCCGGTCGCCGCCGGGGTGTCGGCGCCCTCGGCCGGCTCCGCGGCCTGCACCAGAGGCGCGGCGCCGAGCAGCGCAAGGGACAGGGCCAGGGCGGAGAGACGGAAACGCGACGACATGGGGTAGCTCCTGAGTGGGCGTGCCATCAGCCTTGGGCGCGGCACCAGCGCAGCGGGTCGCTGGGCTGGCCCTGCTGGCGGATGGCGAAGTACAGCGCCGGGGTATCCTGACCTCCGGAGCTGCCAACGGTGGCGATGGCTTCGCCGGCCTTGACCTGGTCGCCGGCGGCTTTCAACAAGGTCTGATTATGGCCGTACAGGCTGAGATAGCCGCCGCCATGATCGACGATCAACAGCATGCCGGCGCCGCGCAGCCAGTCGGCGAACACCACGCGACCGGCGTGTATGGCGCGCACCCGGGTGCCGGCGGCGGCGCCGATCAGCACGCCGTCCCACTTCAGGCGGGCATCGCCGCGCGGGGTGCCGAAGCGGGCCAGCAGGCGGCCGTCCACCGGCCAGGGCAGCTGGCCGCGGGCCTTGGCGAAGGGGCCGTCGACCGCCGGGGCGTTGCTGGAAACCAGTGGGCCGCTGCTGGCCGTGCTGCTCCTGCCGCTGTCGGAGGCGGCGGCCAGGCGGCGCTCGGCCTCCTCGCGGGCGCGCTGCTCGGCCAGTTGGCGCGCCTGCTCGGCTTCGCGGGCCTGGCGGGCGAGGGTTTCCTCGATGGTCTTGAGTACCTTGGCCAGCTGGGCCTGCTCGCGCTGGCGGGACTTGAGCTGGCGATCGCCGTCGCCCAGTTCGCTGTTGAGCTTGGCCAGCGCGCTGCGGCGCTCGTCGCGGACCTTGTCCAGCGCGCTGCGGCGGTCCTGCAGTTCGAGTTGCTGGCCGGCCAGCAGGGCGTGCTGGGTGGCCAGGTCGGCCTCGACGCTGTGCAGCTGGCGCAGGGTGTCGTTGTAGCTGGCCAGTTGCTCGCTGCGCGCGCGGCTGAGGTAGTCGTGGTAGGTCAGGTTGCGGGAGAACTGCTCGGGCCGCTGCTGGTTGAGCAGCAGCTTGAGGTATTCCTGACCGCCGCTCTGGTGGGCGGCGCGGATCTGGATGGCGATCAGCTTCTGCTGCTCAGCGCGCTGACTCTGGAGTTTTTTTTTCTCCTCGTCGAGGCGCTGGATCTCGCTCTCGCCGTCCTTGAGCTGCTGTTCGAGAGCATCGATCTGCTGCTGCAGGGTGCCCATCTCGCGCTCGGTGCCCTGCAGCTGCTTCTGGATGCCGGACTTCTCCTGCTGCAGGCCGCCGAGCAGTTTCTGCAGCTCGGCGATGTCGCGCTGCGCGGCTTCCAGCTGGCGCTGGGCATCGGCGCGCTCATCGGCGATGGCCGGGGCGAGGCAGCAGGCGAGCAGGGCAAACAGGGCGGCACGCAGCATGGGCAGGGATCCGTTTGGTGAACGGCTAGTATGCATCCGCAGGGCGGTAAAAAGAACGCCCCCGGGAGCACTGTGTCACTGCAGGAAAATCAACAGCTTCGCCCCGAGGTCGGGCCTCCCACAAGAGCCGCAGCGGCACGAGACTTTGTAGGAGGCGCGCCCTTGCGGCGATGCGGGCCGAGAGGCCCGCCAGGGAACGAAGCGCCGTTCAGCCGAGTTCGATCAGCGGCGTGCCGGTCATCTCCGCCGGGATCGGCAGATCGAGCAGCCTGAGCATGGTCGGCGCCACGTCGGCCAGCACGCCGCCTTCGCGGATGGCCAGCTGGCGGGGGCCGTAATAGAGGAAGGGCACCGGCTCGCAGGTGTGTGCGGTGTGCGCCTGGCCGGTGCACTCGTCTTCCATCTGCTCGACGTTGCCGTGGTCGGCGGTGATCAGCGCTTCGCCGCCGACCTTGTCCAGTGCTTCGGCGATGCGGCCGATGCAGCTGTCCAGGCACTCCACCGCCTTGACCGCCGCCGCGAACACGCCGGTGTGGCCGACCATGTCGCCGTTGGCGTAGTTGACCACGATCACGTCATAGCGCTGCTGCTCGATGGCCTCGACGATGCGGTCGGTGACTTCCGGAGCGCTCATCTCCGGCTGCAGGTCGTAGGTGGCGACGTTGGGCGAGGGGATGAGGATGCGCTCCTCGCCCGCGAAGGGTTCCTCGCGCCCGCCGGAGAAGAAGAAGGTGACGTGGGCGTACTTTTCGGTCTCGGCGATGCGCAGCTGGGTCTTGCCGTTTTTCGCCAGGTACTCGCCGAGCACGTTGTCCAGCGACGCAGGCGGGAAGGCGCAGGGTGCCGGGATGCTCGCCGCGTACTGGGTGAGCATCACGAAGCCGGCCAATTGCGGCACGCGCTGGCGCGCGAAGCCCTGGAAGTCGGCCTCGACGAAGGCGCGGGTCAGCTCGCGGGCGCGGTCGGCGCGGAAGTTCATGAACACCACGGCGTCGCCGTCTTCTACCCGCACCGACGCGCCGATGGTGGTGGCCTTGACGAACTCGTCGCTCTCACCGCGCTCGTAGGCGGCCTGCAGGCCCTCGACGGCGCTGGCGGCGTTGAATTCGCCCTGGCCGTCGACGATCAGGTTGTAGGCCTGTTCGACGCGGTCCCAGCGGTTGTCGCGGTCCATGGCGAAGTAGCGGCCGGTGAGGCTGGCGATGCGGCCCTTGCCCAGCTTGGCGAAGGTGGCGTCGAGCAGCTCGATGGACGGCTGCGCGCTTTTCGGCGGGGTGTCGCGGCCGTCGAGGAAGGCGTGCAGGTAGATCTTCTCGGCACCGCGCTGGGCAGCCAGTTCGGCCATCGCCGCGATGTGCTCCTGGTGGCTGTGCACGCCGCCTTCGGAGAGCAGGCCGAGGATGTGCACCGCCTTGCCGGCCGCCACCGCCTGGTCCACCGCCGCGCCGATCACCGGATTGGCGAAGAACTCGCCGTCGCGGATCGACTTGGTCACCCGGGTGAAGTCCTGGTACACCACGCGGCCGGCGCCGAGGTTCATGTGGCCGACCTCGGAGTTGCCCATCTGCCCCTCGGGCAGGCCGACATCCATGCCGCTGCCGGAAATCAGTCCGTGCGGACGGGTCGCGCACAGGCGGTCCCACACCGGGGTGTTGGCGTGGTAGATGGCGTTGTAATCCGGGCTGTCGCTGTGACCGAAGCCGTCCAGGATGATCAGAACCAGAGGTTTGGGCGTGGCAGGCATGCGTCCGACTCGTGCAGGTGATGGCAAAAGAGCGCCAGTCTAATGGCTGCGCCCCGGAGCGTCACGGCAGCGTGACTGGCGGCGGGTTCAGTGGTGCCAACTGGCTGTGTATACTGCTGGCCATTTTACCGTGCCGGATGCTTGCGATGGTTGCCCAGCTGATTGAATTTGTCTCTAACCACTATGTACTCAGCACCCTGTTCGTGGTGCTGCTGGCCCTGTTGCTGGCCAACGAGGCGCGCCGCGGCGGGCGCAGCCTGAGCTGCCGCGAGCTGACCGCCAAGCTCAACGCCGGCGAGGCGCTGGTGCTCGACGTGCGTCCGCACAAGGAGTTCACCGGCGGCCACATCACCGGCTCGCTGAACATCCCCTTCGACAAGCTGGACAGCCGCATCGGTGAACTGGACAAGCACAAGGCCAAGACCCTGATCGTGGTCGATGCCATGGGGCAGCATGCCGGCAGCATCTGCGGCAAGCTGAAGAAGGCCGGCTACGACGTCTCCCGCCTGGGCGGCGGCATCGCCAGCTGGCGCGGCGACAACCTGCCGGTCGTGAAGTGACATGCAGCCGGTCATCATCTATTCCAGCGATTTCTGCCCCTACTGCATGCGTGCCAAGCAGCTGCTGAGCCGCAAGGGCGTGGTGTTCACCGAGATCAAGGTCGACGGCCAGCGCGAGCTGCGCGCGGAGATGGCGCGCAAGGCCGGCCGGACCTCGGTGCCGCAGATCTGGATCGGTGACACCCACGTCGGTGGCTGCGACGATCTGCACGCCTTGGAGCGTGCCGGCAAACTGGACGCGCTGCTGCGCGGCTGATCCCATCATTGCAACCAACAAGGAAGCCAACATGACCGAACAAGCCAACGGCGCCGCCGCGCAGAACGACCAGCCGCAATTCGCCCTGCAGCGCATCTATGTGCGCGACCTGTCCTTCGAAGCGCCGAAGAGTCCGGAAGTCTTCCGCCAGGAGTGGAAGCCGGCGATCAGCCTCGACCTCAATACCCGCCAGAAGGATCTGGGTGGCGACTTCCACGAGGTGGTGCTGACCGTCTCGGTGACCGTGAAGAATGGCGAGGACACCGCCTTCATCGCCGAAGTGCAGCAGGCCGGCATCTTCCTGATCAAGGGCCTCGACGCCGCCTCGATGAGCCACACCCTCGGCGCCTTCTGCCCGAACCTGCTGTTCCCCTACGCCCGCGAGACCCTCGACAGCCTGGTGGTACGCGGCTCGTTCCCGGCACTGATGCTCTCGCCGGTGAACTTCGATGCACTCTACGCTCAGGAGCTGGCGCGCCTGCAGGCCGCCGAGGCCCAGGCCTGACGCTCGGCGCCGCGGCTGGCGGCTGCGCGCAACAAAAGCCCCGCCATTCGCGGGGTTTTTTGTTGCGCGCAGTACCAATGGCTTATTCAAAAATGTGACGGAGTTGGCTATGTTGATGCGCGTCAGTACGCATTATGCTCTGTCAGTCATGATTCTGGCGCATTGTTGCCGGGGCTTAGGCGACCTCAATCGAGGCGAAAGTCCTGTTGGCGCCAGGCTTCGTAGACGGTCACCGCCACGGCGTTGGACAGGTTGAGGCTGCGGCAGCCCGGACGCATCGGCAGGCGCAGCAGCTGCTCGGCCGGCAGGCTGGCCAGTACCTCGGCTGGCAGGCCGCGGCTCTCGGGGCCGAACAACAGTACGTCGCCGGGTAGGTATTTCATTTCGGCATAACTGTTCTTGGCTTTGGTGGTGAGCGCCAGTATCCTGCCGCCCGGCAGTTTTTCCAGGCAATCGCTCAAAGATTCGTGACGGATTACCGTCGCATATTCGTGGTAGTCCAGCCCTGCACGGCGCAGGCGTTTGTCGTCGAGTTCGAAGCCCAGCGGCTCGATCAGGTGTAGCTGGCAACCGGTATTGGCGCAAAGCCGGATGATGTTGCCGGTGTTCGGCGGGATTTCTGGTTGAAACAACACAACGTGAAACATGGTGTGTGCCTGTACGAATCGGGACGGCACGCATTCTAGCGGTTTGTGGCCGATTACAGCGGTCTGCCCGCCTGCGCCGAGCAGGCTGCACGGGCAAGGAGAACTCATTTGCTGGCCTGGCTGAAACGATCCAAAACCACTGCCGACCGCCTGCTCGGACTGGCGCCCGTCGCTGGCGGCTGCGTGCTGGTTTGCCTGCAGCGTAGCGCGGGGCCCGTGCGATTGCCGACCTGCGAGTTCATCGCCGCTGCGCCGGGCAGCCAGGGCGAGGTGCTGCGCCAGCGCGTCGAAGCGCTCGGCCTTCAAGGCCTGCCAGTCAACCTGCTGCTGTCTGCCGCCGACTATCAGCTGCTGCTGGTCGAACGTCCCGACGTGCCGCCCGCCGAGTTGCGCGCCGCGATGCGCTGGCGCATTCGCGAGCTGGTCAACGCACCGCTGGACAGCCTAGTGGTGGACGCCTTCGCCCTGCCCGACGATGCCTACCGCGGCCGCACGCCGATGGCCTACTGCGCGGTGCTGTCGCGCGCGCGCATGCAGGCGCTGGCCGACTGGGTGGAGGGTGCCGGGCTGCGTCTGCACAGCATCGACATCGCCGAAATGGCCCTGCGCAACCTCGGCCTGCTGATCGCCGGCGAAAGCCAGAATCTGGCCGTGCTCAAGCTCAACGCCCGCGACGGGCTGATCTGCGTGCAGCACGGCCGCGACCTGTACATGGCGCGGCGCATCGAGCGCGGCCTGGACAACCGCGGCGCGGACAGCGCCCAGCTGGCGCTGGAGATCCAGCGCTCGCTGGACTACTTCGAAAGCCAGCTGGGCAAGGGCCCGGTCGGCCGCCTGTTGCTGCTGCCGGTGCCGGCTGTCGGCGAGCAGCTGCACGCCGAGCTCGGCCTGCCGCTGTCCGTGCGCATCGAACGCCTGGCGCTCGACGAGCTGTTCGCCGGCTCGCCGCTGCTCGAGCTGCCGGCGGACCAGCAGGCACTGTACCTGCCGGCAATCGGCGCGGCCCTGCGCCAGGAGCATGCCGAGGCCGTCGAGCCGCGCCAAGCAGCGCCACGCCGAGCGCAGATGGCCGCGGTACGGCATCTGGAGACCAGCTGATGGGTGCCAGTGTGTCGCTGCAGAACCTCAACCTCTACCAGCCGCCACAGGCGGACAGCGCCGGCCGGCCGGCGCCGCGCCTGCTGGTGCTCGGCCTGCTGGCCCTGTTGCTGGCGATCCTCGCCGATGGCGGCTGGCAGCTCTGGCGCACCCAGCAGGCGCAGGCCGCGCTGACCCAGAGCCGCCAGGCCGCCGAGCAGGCCGAAGCCGAGCTGGCCAGCCTGCGCCAGACCTTCCGCGAGCCGCAGGCCGACCCGCGCCTGCCGCAACAACTGGCCGCGCTGGAGGCCGGCAACCGCCAGCTGCAGCAGCTGGCCGCCCATCTGCAGCTGTTGCTGGCCGAGCGCAGCGCCGGCTTCAGTGCGCCGCTCGATGCCCTGGCCGAGCGCCACCTCGGCGGCGTCTGGCTCAGCGCCATCCGCTTCGAGCAGGGCGGCCGCGACCTGCTGCTCGAGGGCGCCAGCCAGCAGCCCGACCTGCTGCCCGGTTACCTGAACAGCCTGGGCCGCAGCCCGGCCTTCGCCGGACGCCAATTCGCTCGTTTCGACCTTGATCGCGACGAAGGCGGCGTGCTGCGCTTTCGGCTCGCCTCGCAGGCGGCCACCGCCGAGGAGACGCGCCAATGAACGCCCTGCGGCAATACTGGAACGCCCGCGCGCCGCGCGAACAGTGGCTGGCCGTCAGCGTGGCCCTGCTGGTGCCGGCGCTGGCCTGGCTGGCCTTCGGCCACGAGCCGCTGGCCCTGCGCCTCCAGCAGCTGGAGGGCGAGCAGCGCAGCGCCGAGACGCGCCGCCTGGAGGCCCGCACGGCCTTGGCCGAGCTGCAGGCGCGCGCCGCCATCGACCCCGATCAGGCCCTGCGCCAGGCGCTGCGCGCTGCGCAGGCGCTGCGCGACCACCAACTCGAGGACCTCGACCGCGAGACCGCCGCGCTGATTGATCCGCAGCGCATGCAGCAGGTGCTGCAAAACCTGCTGCAGCAGCGCCCAGGCTTGCGCCTGCTGGCGCTGGAAAGCTTTTCCGCGCCGCTCGAGCTGCCGACGCCGCCTGCCGCCGCTGGCCAGCCGGCTGCCGCCAACGCCGCCGCGGACGGCGCGGCACCCGCGACGCCGGTGCTCTACCGCCACGGCATGCGCCTGACCCTGGAGGGCAGCTACTTCGAGCTGTGCGACTACTTGCAGGGCATCGAGGCGCAGAGCCTGGCCGCCGGCGGTCGCCGGCTGTTCTGGGAGCGACTCGACTACCAGGTCGGCGAAGCCGGCCCGGGCCAGGCGAAGATCACCCTCGAGCTGTACACACTGAGCCGTGAAGCGGGGTGGGTCGGTGTCTAGATGGCTGCTTGCCCTGTGCTGTACCGCGCCGCTGCTGGCGCTGGCCGCCGTCGATCCGACCCTGCCGCCGGCGACGCTGGCCGCTCCGACCACGGCCGACGCCGCGGCGGGGCCGGCCCCGCTGCTGCAGGCGATCCTGCGCGGCCCGGCCGGTACCCGTGTGGTGATCGGCGGGCACAGCCTGCGCGTCGGCGAACAGCAGGGCGACCTGCGCGTGCTGGCCATCCGTGCGCGCAGCGTGGTGATCGAACGTCAGGGGCAGCGCAGCGAGCTGCACCTGAGCCAACCCATTCTGACTCCATCCACGCGGAGCCCGAGCCGTTGATGCCCATGATGTCATTCCGTCTGTCCCAGCTGGGCCTGCTCGCCGCCTGCTGCCTGCTCGCCGCCTGCCAGACCTTTCCCGATGGCGATCGCCAGCTGCGCGAGCAGACCGACCGCCTGCTCGAGGAAAGCCTGGCGCAGAGCCGGCACAGCGCCACGCCGCCGCCGGCGGTGCAGGCCGCGCTGCTGCCGCCGCTGCTCACTGAAGGTCCGCTGACGGCCCGTGGCCCGCGCTTCGACGTCGCGGTGCGCGACATGGACGCCCGCGAGTTCTTTCTCAGCTTGATGGACGGTGCCGGACAGAACCTGGTGGTGCATCCCGAGGTCAGCGGCCAGGTCACCTTCAGCCTGCGCAACGTCACCCTCGACGAGGTGCTGGCCGCGGTGCGCGACAGCTACGGCTATGACTTCAAGCGCACCGCCTACGGCTACCGCATCCTGCCCAACCAGCTGCTGACCCGTACCTACGACCTCAACTACCTCAACCTGCAGCGTCGTGGCGAGACCGATACCCGGGTCAGCTCCGGCCAGGTCACCACTTCCGAGAGCGCCGATAGCGGCAGCAACAGCAGTGGCAGCGATTCCGGCGGCAGCAGCACGTCCTCCACGGTCAACGCCAGCCAGGTGGTGACCACCAGCGAGGTCGACTTCTGGCGCGAGGTGGGCGACGTGATCGGCGCGCTGATCGGCGACGATCCCGGCAACAAGGTGGTGGTCAATCCTCAGGCCAGCCTGCTGGTGGTACGTGCCTCCAGCGGCGACCAGCAGAACGTCGAGGCCTTCCTCGAGCAGGCCGAGCGCAACCTGCAGCGCCAGGTGATCCTCGAGGCGAAGATCCTCGAGGTGCGCCTGAGCGACAGCTTCCAGGCCGGGATCAACTGGACCCAGCTGGGCAGCAAGCTCAGCCTCGACCTGGCGGGCGACCCGCTGAGCGGTGTCTCGGGCATCGGCGGGGTGTTCAGCGCGCTGTACACCAGTGGCGACTTCACCGCCCTGCTGCAGCTGCTGGAAACCCAGGGTCAGGTGCGCGTGCTGTCCAGCCCGCGCATCTCCACGCTGAACAACCAGAAGGCGGTGATCAAGGTCGGCACCGACGAGTTCTTCGTCACCGACGTGTCGTCGACCAACACCACCACCACCACCGGGATTGCCGAGCCGACCCAGGACGTCACCCTGACGCCGTTCTTCTCCGGCATCTCGCTGGACGTCACCCCGCAGATCAACCAGCGCGAGGAGGTCACCCTGCACGTGCGGCCGACCGTCAGCCGCGTGCAGGACCAGAACAAGGAGATCAGCTTCGGCGAGGATCGCGTGCTCAACCTGCCGCTGGCGCTGTCCACCACCCGCCAGTCCGACTCCATCGTGCGGGCGCGCAGTGGCCAGGTGGTGGTGATCGGCGGCCTGCTCGAGGATGTCAGCGACAACACCGATGCCAACGTGCCCTGGCTGTCCAAACTGCCGTTCCTCGGCGGTCTGTTCCAGCAGCAGCGCAAGGACCTGGTGCGCAGCGAGCTGGTGATCCTGCTGCGTCCGCAGGTGATCGGCGCCGATACCTGGATCGACGAGCTGCAGAAGAGCGCGGCCAGTTTCCGCGAGCTGAGGTAGGCGCATGTATCAGGGCTTCTTCGGCCTGCGCGAAAAACCCTTCGCGCTGACCCCCAACACCGCGTTCCTGGTGCGGCTGGCCCCCTATCAGGCCTGCCTCAACCTGCTGCGCGTGGCGCTGGGCGAGGGCGAAGGTTTCATCAAGGTCAGCGGCGAGGTCGGCACCGGCAAGACCCTGCTGTGCCGCGCCCTGCTCAATACCCTCGGCGCGGACGGCGAGGGCTGGCAGGTCGCCTGGCTGCCCAATCCGGGCCTCAGCCCGCGCGGCCTGCGCCAGGCGTTGGCCGTTGAGCTGCACATCGCCGATGCCGACGAGCTGGACGACCACAGCCTGCTGGCGGCGCTCAACCACCGGCTGATCGAACTGGCGGCCGAGGGCAAGCGCACCGTGCTGCTGATCGACGAAGCCCAGGCCCTGCCGGAGAAAACCCTCGAGTCCCTGCGTCTGCTGACCAACCTGGAAACCGAGCATTGCAAGCTGCTGCAGGTGGTGCTGTTCGGCCAGCCGGAACTCGACGAATTGCTCGAGCGCGCCGAATTCCGCCAGCTGCGCCAGCGCATCACCTTTTCCTACCGGCTGCGCCCGCTGGACCTGGCCGATACCCGCCGCTACGTCGACGAGCGCCTGATCCATGCCGGCTACCGCGGCGAGCCGCTGTTCGACGCCCGCGCCCTGCGCCGCCTGGTCGCCGGCAGCGGCGGCATTCCGCGGCTGATCAACATTCTCGCCCACAAGGCGCTGATGGTCGCCTTCGGCGCTGGCAGCCGCCAGGTGCGCGCGGCCCACGTGCAGCGCGCGCTGGAAGATACCGAAGGCGCCCGGCCGTTCCTGCGCCAGGGCTCCGTGCGCCTGGGCTGGAGCTTGGCCGGCGCGGGCGTGTTGCTGATGTTGCTTGGCCTGTGGCCGTGGCTGCAGGCCTGGTTGCCGGGAGGTGGAGCGTGAGCCTGGTCAACGACATGCTGCGCGACCTGGAAACACGCCGTGCCCCGCCGGCCGAGCGCGCCCCGCTGGACGGCCTGCTGCCGGCCGACGAAGGCGCCAGCGTTCGCCGCGCCGGGCGCCAGCGTCTGTTGCTGGGCCTGCTGTGGGGCGCTCTGGCCGTGCTGGCCGCGCTGCTGCTGGCACGCATCTGGCTGGCGAACCAGGCGCCGCCGCTGGCGGTCGTGGCGCCGGCCGCCCAAGCGCCAGCACCGGCGGCGTCGACTCCCCCAGCAGTGCCCGCGCCCGCCGAGGCTGCACTGCCTGCCGGCGAGTTGCCGGTCCAGCTGCTCGCCACCCTGCCGCAGCACGGCGATGGCCGCTTCATCCTGCAGCTGCTGCTCGACCGCGCGCCGAGCTACCAGCGCAGCGAGCAGAGCGGGGTGGTCGGCCTGCGCTTGCCGCAGCTGCGCCTGAGCGACGACGGTCCGCGCTCCGGCCGCTTCGAGCAGGGCGGCCGCAGCCTGAGCTGGAGCCTGCAGCCGCTGGGCGACGGCGCCGAGCTGCTGTTGGTCGGCCTCGGCGACGGCCTGCAGGTGCTCGACCGCCTGGAGCCGGCCGGCGAGCGCTGGCAGCTGTGGGTCGAGGTGCCGTTCTCTGCCGCCAGCAGCGACGCGCTCGATCCCGCGCAGCTACCGGTGGCCGGTGACGACGAAGCGGTGGCCGACGACTACCCGCCCGAGCGGGGTGCGGCTGCCGTGCCAGAGGTGCGGGTGGCTACCGAGGACAGGCAGCACGCAGCGGCGCCGGCTTCCCGTGGACAGCCGACCGAGCAGCTTGCCGCCGCCCCGCTGATGCCGGTGCAGCGTGCGCCTGCGCCCGCCGCGCCGGTCAGCCGCAGCCCGCAGGTCAGCGTCGCCAGCCACCAGCCCGACCCGTTGAGCGAGGCGCGCCAGGCCCTGCTGGCCGGCGACACCGAGCGCGCCATCGCCCTGCTCGAAGAACTCAACCTCCGCCAGCCGGACAACCGCGAAGCCCTGCGCTGGCTGGCCCGTGCCTGGCTAAGCGCCGGCCGCCACGAGCGCCTGATCGCCGCGCTGCCGGCGCAGCTGCAGCGCTTCCCGACCGACAGCGAGCTGCGCGTGCTGCTCGCCCGCGCCCTGCTGCAGAGCGGCGACGGCGCGGCGGCAGTGGCCACCCTGGCCGAGCGCATGCCGCCATTGGCCAGCGATCCGGCCTACCACGCGCTGCTCGCCGCCAGCTACCAGCAGACCGCGCAGTGGCGCGAAAGCGCCCAGCTGTACCGCAACCTGGTGCAGCTGCGCCCGACCCATGGCGCCTGGCAGCTGGGCCTGGGCATTGCCCTCGAACAACTCGGCGAGCGTGCCGCCGCCGCGCAGCACTACCGCCAGGCCCTGCAGGGGCAGGGCCTCGACGAAGACAGTCGGCGCTATGCCCGCGAGCGGGTACAGGCCAGCGGAGGAGAATCCTGATGGATGGCGGCGAACGGCCCCGGCGCAAGCTGCGCCTGGGCGATCTGCTGATACAGTCCGGCCTGATCAGCGAGGGCCAGCTGCAACTGGCGCTGGACGAGCAGAAGCGCAGCGGCGCCAAGCTCGGCCGCGCGGTGGTCGACATGGGCTTCGTCAGCGAGCAGAAGCTGCTCGAGGCGCTGTCGCGCCAGCTCGACATTCCCTACGTCGACCTGCGCCAGTTCAAGTTCAACGAGGCGTTGGTGCAGCGCCTGCCCGAGGCGCTGGCGCGGCGCTTCCGCACCATCCTGCTGGTCGAGGAGGGCGACGGCCTGCTGGTCGGCATGAGCGATCCGCTCGATCTCTACGCCCTCGACGAGCTGAGCCGCCTGCTGCGCCAGCCGCTCAAGCCGGCGGTGGTGCGCGAGAGCGAGCTGCTCGACAACCTCGACCGCTTCTACCGGCGCACCAACGAGATCGCCGAGCTGGCCGGCCAGCTCGACGAGCGCCTGGAGGAGAGCGACTTCGACTTCAGCGGCCTCAGCCTCGACAACAGCGACGCCCCGGTGGTGCGCCTGTTGCAGATGCTGTTCGAGGACGCTGTGCAGATGAAGGCCTCGGACATCCACATCGAGCCGGACGAGAAGGTCCTGCGCCTGCGCCAGCGCATCGACGGCGTGCTCAACGAGCAACTGATCAAGGAAACCCGCATCGTCTCGGCGCTGGTCATGCGCCTGAAGATCATGGCCGGCCTGGACATCTCCGAGAAGCGCCTGCCGCAGGACGGCCGCTTCAACATCCGGGTCAAGAACCACAGCCTCGACGTGCGCGTGTCGACCATGCCGGTGCAGTTCGGCGAGTCGGTGGTGCTGCGCCTGCTCGACCAGAGCGCTGGGGTGTTCAGCCTCGACCGCACCGGCATGCCGGCCGACATGCTGGCGCGCTTTCGCACCCTGCTGCAGCGCCCCCACGGTATCGTGCTGGTCACCGGGCCGACCGGCTCGGGCAAGACCACCAGCCTGTACGCCGGGCTGTCCGAGCTGAACAGCCCGGAGAAGAAGATCATCACCGTCGAGGACCCGGTGGAATACCGCCTGCCGCGGATCAGCCAGGTGCAGGTCAACCCGAAGATCGAGCTGACCTTCGCCCGCGTGCTGCGCGCCGCCCTGCGCCAGGACCCGGACATCGTCCTGGTCGGCGAGATCCGCGACCGCGAGACCGCCGAGATCGCCCTGCGCGCCGCGCTGACCGGCCACCTGGTGCTGTCCACCCTGCACACCAACGACGCGATGACCTCGCCGCTGCGCCTGATCGACATGGGCGCCGAGCCGTTCCTGGTCGCCAACGCCCTCAACGCCGTGCTGGCCCAGCGACTGGTGCGCCGGGTCTGCGAGCACTGCCGCGAGGAACACCTGCCCGAGGAGCGCGAGCGCCACTGGCTGGAAGGCATCGGCGGTCAGTCGCTGGCCGGTCGGCGCTTCGTGCGCGGCAGCGGTTGCCACCAGTGCCACAACACCGGCTACCTGGGGCGGATCGGCGTCTACGAGCTGCTCGAGATCGATGCGCCGCTGGCCGCCGCGCTGCGCCGCCATGATGCCCAGGGCTTCATCGACGCCGCCCGTGCCCAGCCGCACTACCGGCCGCTGGCCGCCGGCGCGCTGGACTTCGCCCTGGCCGGGCTGACCAGCGTCGAGGAAGTGCTCAAGGTCAGCGCCAGCCTCAGTGACGAGCGGGTGGCCTGATGGCGCAGTTTCGCTTCAGCGGGCGCGATGCCCAGGGCCGCAAGATCAGCGGTAGCCGTCAAGCGGCGAGCGCCGAGGTGCTGGCCGGCGAACTGCTGGCCGAGCGCATCACCCCGCTGAGTATCGACGCCCAGGCGGAGAAGGCAGAGGCTGACCAGGACATCCTGCGCCAGCTGAACAAGCTGCTCGGTCGCGAGCGCGTCGAGCTGGAGGAGCTGATCATCTTCTGCCGGCAGATGTACAGCCTGAGCAAGGCTGGCGTACCGATCATCCGTGCCATCGGCGGCCTCGCCGAGTCGGCGCGCAACCCGTATTTTCGCGAGGTGCTGCAGACCTTGCGCAGCGATCTCGAAGGTGGCACGGCCATGGCCGCGTCGCTGGGCAACCATCCCAGGGTGTTCAACCCGCTGTTCGTCAGCATGATCAGCGTCGGCGAGAACACCGGCCAGCTCGACCAGGCCTTCCGCCAGCTGGCCGGCTACCTGGAGATGGAGCGCGAGACGCGCAAGCGCATCAAGCAGGCCACCCGCTACCCGCTGTTCGTGCTGATCGCCATGAGCGTGGCGCTGGCGGTGATCAACCTGCTGGTGATCCCGGCCTTCTCCAAGGTGTTCGCCCAGTTCCACGCCGAGCTGCCGCTGCCGACGCGGATCCTGATCGGCTTCTCCGAATTCATGCAGCAGTGGTGGTGGCTGCTGGGCATCGGCATCGCCGGCTGCATCGTCGCCTTCGTGCGCTGGATCGCCACAGAGCCCGGCGCGCTGGTTTGGGATCGCTACAAGCTGAAGTTGCCGATCGTCGGGCCGATCTTCGAGCGCATCGCCCTGGCCCGCTTCACCCGCACCTTCGCGATGATGTACCGCGCCGGCCTGCCGCTGCTGCAGACCCTGAGCATCAACAGCCACACCGTCGGCAACCGGCATATCGGTACGGCGATCACCGCCATGCGCGAGGGCGTCGAGCGCGGCGAGGCGCTGACCCGCGGCGCCGCCGCCAGTGGACTGTTCACCCCGCTGGTGCTGCAGATGATGGCGGTCGGCGAGGAAACCGGCGCGCTGGACGACCTGTTCGTCGAGGTCGCCGACTTCTACGAGCAGGAAGTCGACTACGACCTCAAGCGCCTGGCCGACGCCATCGAGCCGATCCTCATCGTCGCCATGGGGATCATGGTGCTGATCCTTGCGCTGGGGGTGTTCTTGCCGATGTGGGAACTGTCGGCGGCGGCCAAGGGCGTCAAGTGAAGCGGTTGCCGGCGCGCGCCGAGCGGCTGCTGCTGGTGGCGCCGCTGCAGCGCCTCGCCTGGTGGCTGCTGGCTTTGATCCTGGCCAATGTGATCTTTATCTCGTTATGGCATATTGCGGTCGACAGCGAGAGGCAAGCCATGAACACGACGGCGGCGCACCTGGCGCGAAGCCTCAATGCGCTGGCCGCCGAGAATATGGCGCAAGGCCGCTCGCTGGACGCCGGCTGGGCCACGCGCAATCCGTTCGTCCTGCTGCGCGGGCAGCAGGGCAACTACTGCGGCGAACTGGCTGACGGCCAGACGCCGAGCCGGGGCTGCTGGTACTTCCTGCCGCAGCAGGCCCGCGTGCTGTATCGCGCCCGCTTTCGCGGCTGGCGCAGTAGTGGGGAGGAAGGCGTACAGGTCTGGCAGTTGGTGCGCCTTCCGCTGCAAACGATGGAAACCGCAAAGACCGCACGGCTCACCGCCGTGGAGCTGCGGGCGGTGAACAGGGCCGACCCGTGACAACGCCCGCAGGGCAAATGGAGATGGAAATGCAACGACAGAAGGGTTTTACCCTGATCGAACTGGTGGTGGTGATCGTGATCCTCGGCGTGCTTGCCGCGGTGGCGCTGCCGCGCTTTATCGATGCGACCAATGACGCTCACACTGCGGCGGTCAAGGGCACCGGCGGTGCGCTGGCGGCCGGCGTGGCGCTGGTGCGTTCGCAGTGGGAGCTGAACCGGGCCAGGGGTGTTGCCACCCCTCAGACCAACGTGGCCGGCTTCGGTGCGAACAATGTGGATGTGGACGCCACCAGTGGCTGGCCGCTGGGTATCAATGGTGCGTTCAATTGCCTTGAAGTATGGGAGAACGTGATGCAGGGTTCGGCGCCGCGTGTGGCCATTGCGGCTGCTACAGGTATCGACTATGTCGCCACCTCTGCCGGGTCCGTCTGCACCTACACCTACAGCCTGGACGGCCGTACTGCCGGTCAACGCAGCATTGCTTACGACTCCTCCAATGGCGTCGTGACAACTAGTGCCAACTGATTTGTTCTGCCTTCAATTTAATTAATCATCCGAAAGGACTTTAAACATGAAAAAACAACAAAGCGGCTTCACCCTGATTGAACTGATCATGGTCATTGTGGTGCTGGGTATTCTGGCGGCATTTGCGCTGCCGAAGTTTGCGAACTTTTCTGGTGATGCACGTTTGGCAGCTATGCAGGGGGCTTCAGGGGCCGTGAAGTCGGCTTCTGCAATAGTCCATTCTGCAGCGTTGGCTGACCCTGCTGCTGTTACTGCAGGGAAAGTTGATGTAGAGGGTGATATCGCACTCGTCGGCTCATATGCAGCGCCAACTGCGCTCGGCATCGGCTTGGCTGCCCAGTTAAGCGCTGGCGATTTCACTATTGATGTGGCCACTGCTGATACTTTTATTGTGAAGGATAAAACCAAGTCTGCCTGTCTGTTTAGCTATAAAATGGCGGCTGCTGATAGTGTTCCGACCATCACTACTACGGCCCTTACTGCGGCCAATTGTGATTAAATAGTTATGCTGGTGTTGCTTGTTGATAATTAGGAGTATGCGGGGCATGCCCCATTACTGATTTAATACTCTAAACAAGACAGGTGCCCTTGGGCACCTGTCGACTAATTATTCAACGGTCGGCTCGGAGCTGGCTGATCTACCCAGACAAGGACTGTCTGTATGCAACGACAACGTGGCTTCACCCTGATCGAACTCATTCTGGTGATCGTGATGCTTGGTATCCTCTCCGCCTTCGCCCTGCCGCGCTTCGCCGATCTGGGTCGGGATGCGCGCATCGCCAGCGTCCAGGGCGCCGCCGCATCGATCCGCTCGGCAGCCGCCATTGGCCACGCGGCCTGGCTGGCCGGGGGCGGCACGGGAAACGACATAGCTTATGAGGACACCTTTGTGCTGATGCAAGGCGGCTATCCTCAGGCACACATAAAGCTCGCCGGTGCCGTCGGCATTGCCGGTGCTGCCGGTATCGATGCCGGCAGTTACCAGATCAATCCGCTGCCGTATACCAATGTGAACACATCCACGGTGACCGTCCGGCCGCTGGGAGTTGCCGCCACAGCGACATGTTATGTGAGCTACACCCAGGCCAATATGACTGGCACAGTACCCCCGTCCATCAGCATGCAGACCGGCGGCTGCTGACCCCATGCATTCCCGCGGCTTCACCCTCGTCGAGTTGATCCTGGTGATCGTAGTCATCGGTATTCTCGCCGCCGTGGTGGGGCCGCGCTTTTTCGAGCGCTCGACCTTCGACGACCGCCTGTACGCCGAGGAAGTCCGCGCCGGGCTGCGTCATGCGCAGAAGCTGGCGCTGGCCGGCGGCTGCAGCATACGCTTCAGCCTGGATACGACGGGCTACCAGCTGCTGCGCGATGCCGATTGCGAGGGCAGCGGCAATACCTTTACGCCCAGCGTGCTCGACCCGTCCACCGGGCAGGCGCCCTACGCCGGCACGCCGCCGACCGGCATCACGCTGTCGGCGGCCTTCAACGTCGACTTCGACTCCCTCGGCCGGCCCAGCCAGGCGGTCAGCGTCACTCTCGGCGCCGGCCATGCAGTCCGCGTCGAGGCGGTCACGGGGTTCGTGCCATGAACCGCCAGCGCGGCATGACCCTGGTCGAGCTGGTGATAGCCATCGTGATCGTCGGTATCGCCGCCGCCGCGCTGTACAGCGCCATGGCCAGCATCACCAGCCGCTCGGCCGATCCCATGTTGCGCCAGCAGAGCCTGGCCATCGCCGAGGCCTATCTGGAGGAGATCCTCGCCCGGGACTTCCTCGATCCGACCAGTCACGATCAGTGCCCGGCTGCACCCGTGGCGCGCACCGACTTCGACAACGTCTGCGACTACGCCGGCCTCGACGACAGCGGTGCCCGTGGTGCCGATGGCAACCTGGTTCCCGGTCTGCAGGACTATCAGGTCAGTGTCGCGGTGACGCCGCAGGCCTTCGACAGCCTGAGCGCTGCGGCGGCGCTGCAGGTGGTGGTGACGGTCGAGGCGCCGGATGGCCAGACGCTGACCCTTGCCGGCTGGCGCACCTGCTACGGCGAGTACGACGGCGCGGGGGGCTACGCATGCGTGCCCTGATGGGAGGCAACCCAGCACGCCAGCGCGGCTTCACCCTGGTCGAGCTGATCCTGGTGATCGTCCTTTCCGCCATCGTCGGGGTGATGGTCAGCAGCGTGCTGTCGCGCCCGCTGGAAGGCTTCGTCGCGCAGAGCCGGCGCGCCGAGCTGGTGGATATCGGCGCCAGTGCCCTCAACCGCATGCAGCGCGACATCCGCATGGCGGTGCCCGGCTCGCTGCGGGTCAGCGCCGATGGCCAGGCGCTGGAGCTGCTGCTGATCCACAGCGGTGGGCGCTATCTGCCCAATCGTCCGCTCGACAACAGCCTGAACTTCTCCGCCACGCCGGATGCGCAATGCAACGGCCCGCTGGTGGCGGGTGTGCCGGCTTGCGATGTGCTGCAGGTGTTCGCCCCGGGTTTCTCGCCGCCGGCCGCCGGCTGGCTGGTGATCGCCAGCAGCCCGTTCAGCTGGACGCCGAGCAATCCGGGCAATATCACGCCGACCAACACCGTCTTCACCCGCTTGCCAGAGTCGGATACGGCGGCCTATCCAGGCATCAGCCTGATCCGCGTCACTCCGCCGGGAGCGGGCGGTGATTTCGCCTTCGCCGCGCCTTCTGCGCAGCGGCGCATCTATTTCGCCGACCGGGTGGTCGGCTATCGCTGCAGCGGCGGCCAGTTGCTGCGCTACGAGCACGACCAGCTGCAGCCCACGCTGCCCGCCGCCTTGCCGGCCACCGGCCGCCTGCAGGCCGACCGTGTGGAAAGCTGCGACTTCCGCTACGCCAGCGCTAGCGGACTGGCCACCTTGCGTCTGAATATCGCTACGGCGGGCGAGAGCATCCGTCTGGCCCAGCAGGTACAGGTGAACAATGCGCCCTGAGCGTGGATTCGCCCTGGTGGCGGCGCTGTTCGTGATGGTCATCATCGCCGTGGTGGTGGCGACCATGAGCCGGCTGTCGGTCACCCAGAACACCAGCCTCGACCTGGCCATCCAGCAGGCCCGCGCCTACCACGCCGCCCGCGCCGGTCTGGAGTGGGGGCTGCACCAGCTGATGGCCGAGAGCAACACGACTGGCGTCTGCCCGGTGGGTAATCCTTCTCTGGCCGGCAGTGGCCTGAGCGAGTTCAGCGTGAGCCTCACCTGCGTCAAGCTGCCCTGCGCCACGGCCACATGCGCGCAGAGCTATACGGAGGGCAGCCGCACCTTCAACCTGTACCGGCTGACCGCCACGGCCAGCAACGGTAGCCCGGATAGCCGGGTGGACTATGCCTGGCGGCGGCTGGAAGTGACGGTGGAACGATGAAATTGAAACGCTGGGGGCATTCGATACGGTTTTTGCTGGCCGTGCTGCTGGTGACGGCCAGTCCGGGGGCGTGGGCGGTCTTGTGTTCCGATGTTTTTTTCAAGGGCGCCGACGGCGATGGCCTGAATGCCGGGGTCCCGTTATTGACCTTGCCGGATTTCAACGCGGCGAGTTATCCCGCGCTGACAGCGGCGAACCCGCGGGCGGTTTCAGTGAGCAATAGCTACTGGGCGGGTGGAACCGCGCCCAACGGCTGGATATTGACTGCGCCAAGTTCAGGGACGGCCCGTGTCTACGTCAAGGGTGATCTGTTCATCTCCAACAATGCCGAAATCAATAAATGGGGGAAACCGCAAAACCTGATTATCGTGGTCATCGGCAATCTGGATATCCAGAACAGCAGCAATACTCAGCTCAATGCGCTGGTCTATGTGACGGGCAATGTGACGATCGGCAACAACCCGAGCATCGCCGGCGGGATTTCCGCGGTGGGCAGTCTGGTGCAGGGTAACAACGTCGTCTATGACTCGAGCGCCATCGCAGCAACGGACTTCGGTACGCTCTGCGACAATCCGGCCTCGGTGGGCCAGATCGACCACTACCGCTTCCTGCATGCCGCCAACGGGCTGACCTGCAATCCGCTGGATGTCACCCTGCAAGCCTGTGCGGATGCCAGCTGCAGCCGCCTGTACGAGGGCAGCGTCAATCTCGCCCTGAGTCCCACCAGTTGGGCGCCTGGCAATGTGGTGGCCTTCAACAGTGGCCAGGCCGCCCTCAAGCTGCATGGTAATGCACCGGGCTATGTGACTCTTGGCGTGGCGTCGGCCGTTCCGACGGCCAACAATACGCTGCAATGCAGCACCGCCGATTGCCGGGTGCTGTTCCACGACAGCGGCTTCGTCTTCGACGTGCCACATCCGCTCGCCGCCAAGGAGCAAACGGGCATTGTCCTGCAGGCGGTACGCAAGGACGTCACTAGCCAGACGTGCGCGCCGGCCTTTGGACCGGCCACGCGCACCCTGCAGTTCTGGAGCGACTATGTCGATCCCGGCGCGGGGAGTATGAAGGTGCAGGTCAACGACACGGCGATAGGCAACAGTGCGGCCTCGCCGACGGCACTGCCTCTCGTTTTCGACTCCGAAGCCAAGACACAGTTGAAGGTGCGTTACGACGATGCCGGCAAGATGCGTCTGAATGCGCAATATGTTGGAACAGGCGTCGAAAGCGGTCTGATCATGCTTGGCTCGGACGAATTCGTCAGTAGGCCCTATGGGCTGCATATCTCCACACCGGTCGACAGCACCTGCAGCACCGCCAGCGTGGCTGGCTGCGCTGCCTTGAGCTTGGCCGGAGTGCCACGTGCGGCTGGCGATAGTTTTCCGCTGACCATCCGGGCAGTGGCCTGGCAGGCCGATGGCGAGGCGCTTACCGAAGCCGCGCTGCGCGACAATCCGACCACTCCGAACTTCCAGCTGAACGGCATCGCCCTCAACTCCATGCTGGTCGAGCCGAGCGTCGCGAGCGGCGGCGTGGCCGGCACCTTCTACCGGCATGCCGCCGATGGCACTCGGCAGGCCGCGCTCATCAGCTACGACCATGCCCAGGGTGCCTCGACCACCCTGCAGGTCGGTCAGAGCGAGGTCGGTATCTACCGCATCACCGCCACGCCGCCGGCCGGCACCTACCACACCCTGACGGTCAGCGGCGGCGAGAGCGCGCTGATCGGCCGCTTCACCCCGGCGTACCTAGGCGTGACCAGTACGGCCAGCCTGACTCCGGCCTGTGGCGCCTTCAGCTACCAAGGGCAGCCCATCGGCTTCGCCGGCGGGCAGCCGGGTATCGTGATCACCGGCTACAACCGGCAGGGTGCGGTGACGCAGAACTACGACCGCGATCCGTTCTGGAACTGGTCAACCGATCCTTCTCAATATCCCCCTACTCGTCAGCCGTACAGCTTCAGCAGTGCGGGCAAGCCAGGCTTGGTCAGTCGATTGCAAACGCTGGGCGACGAGCAGGCGCTGGCAGTGGCGGACAGCGGAGCGGCCGACGGCAGTCGGACCTTCGACTGGCGGGCCGAGGGTGTACGCCAGGCCGATGCGCTGCTCTGGCAACTGCCGTCGCCGCCCACGGCCGAGGATCTGCCGTTCGTGCTGACCGCCGCGGGCGAGCATGTGGCGTTGACACTGACAGGCGAGCAACTGACGGATGAGGATGGCATCTGCTACCGCGGCAGCGACGGCAGTGCGGCCACCTGCCAGGACTTCGTCCATGCCTTCGGTGGCACCGAGGTACGCCTGGGCCGTCTGCGCATCGACGCGGCCAGTGGTCCGGAGAACCAGGCACTGGATCTGCCGTATTGGCTGGAAAGCTGGCAGGATCCAGGCAGCGGCCCGGTGTTCGGCGCGGCGGTGGGCGACAGCTGTTCGTTGGCGGCGCTGGGCGATGTGGTGCTGTCCGGTTTCACCGGCGACCTGCTGGCGAGCCATTTCCCGACGCCGCCTGGCACATTGGCTGCGGCGACTGGGACGCCGCTGCCGACCGGCGTTATTCACCTACCGGCGCCGAACCACAAGGGCAGCGCACTGGCGAGCCTCTCCGGCCTGAATGGCGCGACCCCGGCGCTGCCCTGGCTGCTGTTCGACTGGAATGGCGACGGCACGGCCGAGGCGCCTTCGGCACGGGCGACCTTCGGCGTGCTATCCAGCCAGCGCGCCCTGATCTTCCGCCGCGAAGTCTATCGCTGAGCCTGCCCTTTCCCGGTGCGAGCGCACAATCCATGTGCGGGAGGCGACAGTCTGGAGACTATCCGACAGTCCGCTTTCCCTTGCTCTAGAGCCTCGCCCGCTGGCGGAAGGGGATGCGACAGACCCACCAGACATGAAAAAGCCCCGGATCGCGCTGCAATCCGGGGCTTTGGGTATAAAAGGGGGAATCCCCGGCCTGCCTGTACCGTGGTCCCCGAAACTGGATACGGTATTCAAAGCACATGACGTGCCAATTACAGCATGCGGGCTATTTTTCCTGTGTTGCAGTGGCGCCTCGCTCCGGAATGCGGGTCAGCAGCAGGGCCAGCAGGCTGCCGATGCCGGTGGCGCCGACCACCAGGCTCATCGGCAGCGGGCTGCCGTCGTGCAGGGTACTGACCAGTGCGCTGGCGGCGGTGCCGAGGCCGAACTGCAGGGCTACCGCCAGGCCGGCGGCGGCGCCAGCCTGCTTATGGAAGCGCGCCAGCAGGCTGGCCACGCAGTTGGCACCGAGCATGCCGGTGACGCTGACGTAGAACAGCAGGCAGACGACGATGGCAGTCAGGCCGCCAAGGCCGCTGGCGCCGAGAATGGCCAGCGCCAGGCCGGACAGGGCGGCGATGCTGGCGCCGAACACCAGCATGCGCTGCGGGCCGAGGCGGGTGACCAGGCGGGCGTTGAGCAGGGTGGCAACGATGATGCCGCCGACATTCAGGCTGAACAGCCAGGCGTACTGCTGCGGTGACACGCCGAAATACTGGATGTAGACGAACGGTGAGGCGGTGATGAAGGCGAACATGCCACCGAACGACAGGCCCATGCACAGGATGTAGCCGAGCGCCTGCGGCTGCACGGCGATATGCCCGTAGGCGCGGAACACGGCGCCGACCGAGGCGCCGCGGGCGTCGGTCGGATGGGTTTCCGGGATCTTCCAGGCGACGGCCAGCAGGCACAGGCCGGCGAAGACCATCAGCACCACGAACAACGAACGCCAGCCGGCCAGCAGGATCAGGTAGCCACCGATCAGCGGGGCGATCAGGGTGGCGAACATGGTCACCAGGTGCATCAGCGACAGCACTCGCGCGGCGTCCTTGAGCGGGAACAGGTCGCGGACGATGGTGCGCGCCAGTACCGAAGCGCCGGCGCCGCCGAGAGCCTGAAGGATGCGCCAGAACACCAGCTGCTCGGCCTTGGCGGCGAGGGTGCAACCGATGCTGGCGAGCATGTACAGGGCGATGCCGCCGAGCAGCAGCTTGCGCCGGCCGAAGCGGTCGGACAGCGGACCGTAGACCAGCATGCCGGCGCACAGGCCGGCGAGGAACACGCTGATGGTCAGCTGGATCTGCGATTCCGGAGCGCCGAGGTCCTGGGCGATCAGCGGCAGGCTTGGCAGGTACATGTCGATCGACAGCGGGCCGAAGGCCACCAGCGCGGCCAGCAGGACGATCAGGCGTTGGGGATTGGCTACGGCGGGGGGCATGCGATCTCCATCAGGGTGCCGGGGTGTGTACATCTATAAAGAAGAAGGCCGCCCGGAGGCGGCCTTGGAGTCTACCGGCTACAGGGTGAGTAGCCAGAGACAGATGCCGGGGAACAGCGCCAGCAGGATGATGCGCAGGATGTCCGAGGCGAGGAACGGCAGCACGCCCTTGGCAGTCTCGGTGAATGGCACATCGGCCGCGGCACGCTGGACGATGAACAGGTTCATCCCCAGTGGCGGCGTGATCAGGCCGATTTCCACCACCATCAGGGCGAGGATGCCGAACCAGATCGACTTCGAGGACTCATCCAGGCCGAAGAAGTCCAGGCCCATGATCATCGGGTAGAAGATCGGGATGGTCAGCAGGATCATCGCCAGCGAGTCCATCACGCAACCGAGGATCAGGTAGGTGATCAGGATGGCGAGCAGCACCAGCATTGGCGCCATGCCACTGTTCTTCACCCAGTCGGCCAGCTCGGTGGGCATCTGGGTCAGCGCCAGACCGGAGTTGAGCAGGTCGGCGCCGAGCAGCACGAGGAAGATCATCGCGGTGGTTTCTGCGGTGCCGAGCAGGCTGGTGCGGATGCCTTCCCAGCGCATGCCGCCTTGGATCACCGCAAGGATGCCGCAGGCCGCGGCACCGATCGAGGCTGCCTCGGTGGGGTTGGCCCAGCCGCCGTAGATGCCGACGATCACCACCACGAACACGCCGATCACCGGCAGCACATTGACGAAGGCCTTGAGGCGCTCGGCTGCGGAGGCCTTGGCCACGGTATCGGCACTGGCGCTGTCACGGGTGACCATGATGCGCAGCACGATCATGTAGCCGATGGCGGCGAGGATGCCGGGGATCACCGCGGCGACGAACAGCTTGGCGATCGACTCCTGGGTCAGCACCGCATAGATGATCAGCGGCACCGACGGCGGAATCAGGATGCCCAGGGTGCCGCCGGCCGCCACGGTGGCGGTGGCCAGGCGGCCGGAGTAGTTGTGCCGGCGCAGTTCCGGCAGGGCCACGTGGCTCATGGTCGCCGCGGTGGCCAGCGAGGAGCCGCAGATCGCGCCGAAGCCGGCGCAGGCACCGATCGCCGACATGCCCAGACCACCCTTCCAGTGGCCGACGAAGGCCGCCGCGCAGCGGAAGATCGAGCGCGACAGGCCGCCGTGGGTGGCGAACTGACCCATCAGCACGAACAGCGGAATCACCGCCAGATCGTAGTTGGACAGCCGCGAGTAGGCGAGGTTGTTGAGGGTGAACAGCAACGAGGAGAAATCGCCGGCGTTGACCGCCAGGAAGCAGGCCGCGCCGCCGATCAGCATGGTGATGCCGATGTGCACGCGCAGCACCAACAGGGTCATGGTGATGGCCAGGGCAATCAGGCCGAGACTCAGACCGCTCATGCGCGACCTCCGGGCAAGCAGATCAGATCATGGATACGCGCGGCCGAGCAGACAGCCAGCAGGATCAGGCTGGGGACGATCAGCATCAGCGGAATCCACAGGGGAATCGACAGCAGGGTGGAGACGTCGCCGTATTCCATGTTGTCGAGCATCTGCAGGCCGGTGCGCCAGGCGAGGATCAGCGCGGCGAGCAGGCACAGCAGGTGGGCGAAGATGTCCAGGGCGCGCACCACGGTGTCGGGCATCTTCATGGTGAAGGCGTCGACCTTGATGTGGGTGCCCCGCAACTCGCACAGCGGCAGGAAGGCGGCGATGGCAATGGACGCACCGATTTCCATCAGCTCGATGTCGCCGCGGATCGGGGTGGAGAACAGTTTGCGGCCGATGATCGAGATCAGCGACATGTTGATGAGCAGCAGCAAGACCAGTCCGCCAGCCAGGGCAAAGCCCTGGGTGACGTAATGCAGAGCACGGCGGAATACGCCGTGCTCTGGGGTCAAGCCGCTCTCGAAGGACAGCGACTCATTCATCACAGATTACCGAGTGGAGGAGGACAGGTTGCGGGCGCCTTCCACAAGCGCCTTGCCGTCGATTCCCTTCTCGCTGATTTCCTTGGCCCAGGCATCGGCTACGCCGGCAGCCGCATCCTGCATGGCCTTGTAGTTGGTTGCGTCGATGGCGATCATGCCTTCAGCCGGAGTGGCCTTGCGGGCATCGTCCATGGCCTTGTCCCAGGCCGTGGCGAAGCGCTCGGAGAGGGCCTTGCCGCTGTTACGGTCGATGATTTCCTGCAGGTCCTTGGGCATGCTGTCGAACTTCTTCTGGTTCATCAGCATGGTCAGCACGGTATAGCCGATAGCGTGCTGGCCTTCCGGCGCGACGCTGTGGTACTGGGTCACTTCGTTCAGCTTGGTGGCCGGAACCACTTCCCAGGAGGCGAGGGCACCGTCGACCACGCCCTTGGAGATGGCTTCGGTCATCTGCGCCGGCGGCATGCTCACCGGAGTGGCGCCGAGGGCTTCGAGGGTCTTGGCCGCGGTACGGCTGGAGGCGCGCAGCTTCAGGCCGGACAGGTCGGCGAGGGTCTTCACCGGCTTGCCGCGGACATGCAGGTCCATGCCGCCGTCACCGAACAGGGAGAGCATCTTGTAGCCCTTGAAATCGTCCTTGGCGTACTGCTCGTAGAAGCTCCAGATCAGCTCGTTACCGGCCTTGCCGCCGTAGGGCAGCATGAACGGCAGTTCGAGGGCCTCGACGCGCGGGAACTTGCCGGCGGAGTAGGCCGGAGCGGTCCAGACGATGTCGGCCACGCCGTTGCGCACCATGTCGGGCAGTTTGGCGGGAGTACCGCCCAGCTGCATCGACGGGTACAGCTGGCACTTGATGCGATCGTTGGATTCCTGGCGCAGCTGCTCGCACCACGGCTCGATGATGTTGACTTGAGCGTTGGAGGTGGAAGGCAGGAAGTGCGCAACCTTCAGGGTGTAGCTATCAGCAGCTTGAGCGGCAGCGGCAGCGCTGATGGAGACGGCGAGGGCAACGAGTTTCAAGGTTCTCATGGGATACTCCCGTTTATTGTTGTCCCCAGATTAGTAACATGTTAATCGAATCGCTGCATCAAAATTCTGCAAGAAATCCGACCGATGCTTACAGGCTCCGGGTAACGAGTGGATCGGGGCCGAGGATGAAAGGCGGTGGGCTCTGCAGGCATGTCCCGGAAGCCCAGAACAGCGTAGCTGAGCAACCCGGCCTGCGCCTACCCCAGGCGCAGGGGCGGCCGCTTCATCTCGTGCTCTTGCGGTTTTTCACTCACGGCCCGCGCAAGATTTGCGCGGATCCGCTTGCTGGGCAGCTGGCCGCAAGAGGCTTTCGTTAACAAGTTAACCTTTCAATCGTGAGACAGTCGGCGGGCAACGTCAAGTCATGCCAAAGGAGGGGGCGGGGGATCTTGCTGTTCGCTGAAATCGCTTCATGCTTGGCCGGTCGCTTTTTCGCTGTTTTCTTATGCGCAGGAAAGGCGTCGAAGAGCCCGTTTAGAGCAAAAAAATTTGTTAACGAATTGATACGATGGTACAAGGCGCCTCCGCCCCCCGACCAGCTGCCGGTCAAAGGGGTGACCATCGATTGATCGAATAAGTCCCCGTGGAGACAAAAAAACAATGATCAAGACCTCTCAGCGTTCCAAGCTGGCCCTGGGCATCCTCGCTGCCGCCATGGCCGTTCCTGCTGTATCCCAGGCTGCCCTGGTCGAAGACAGCAAGGCCAGCCTTGAGCTGCGCAACATGTATCTGAATCGTGATTTCCGCTCTGGCTCGCAAGCTCCGTCCTATGGCGAGACCTGGGGCCAGGGCTTCATCGCCAAGTTCGAGTCGGGCTACACCGACGGCGTCGTCGGTTTCGGCGCCGACGCCATGGGTCTGCTGGGTGTCAAGCTGGACTCCAGCAAGGGCAATACTGCGGGCAACATGCTGCCCGTGGGCGCCAGCGGCGAGCCGGCCGACGAGTACAGCGAGCTGGGTCTGACCGCCAAGGCGCGCATTTCCAAGAGCGAGCTGAAGGTCGGCACGCTGCAGCCGGTCCTGCCGGTGGTGCAGTACAACAATACCCGTCTGCTGCCGGGCAGCTACGTTGGCGGCATGCTGAGTTCTCAGGATATCGCCGGCCTGACCCTGAATGCCGGTCGCCTGACCGAGTACAACCTGCGCGACTCCAGCAACAACGAAGAATTCGCCTCCAACGTCGACAACTTCGACTTCGCCGGTGGCAGCTATGCCTTCAATCCGCAGCTGACCGCCAGCTACTACTACGGCGATTTCGACAACGTCTACAAGCAGCACTTCGGCGGTCTGGTACACAAGCTACCGCTGGGCGAAGGGCTGAGCCTGACCACCGACCTGCGCTACTTCAACTCCCAGGATCAGGGCGAAAATCCGGCCACCATCGACAACGACATGTACCAGGCCATGTTCACCCTGGGCGTCAGTGGTCACAAGTTCGGTCTGGCCTACCAGGACCTGTCCGGTGACGGCGTCTTCCCGTTCATTACCGGTGGCGATCCCTACAGCCAGAACCTGTCCACCTTCTGGACCTTCAACCGTCAGGAAGAAGACGTCTGGCAGGCCCGCTACGACTACGATTTCGCCTCCGTCGGCATTCCGGGTCTGGCCTTCATGACCCGCTACGTCAGCGGTTCCAACATCGAGAGCGCCGCCAGCAACGATGGCAAAGAGTGGGAGCGCGATACCGACATGGTCTACACCCTGCAGAGTGGTGCCATGAAGGGGCTGCGTTTCCATCTGCGCAATGTGACCTACCGCGTGGCTGACGTGACCGGTGGTCGCGACGTCGACGAAAACCGCGTAATCGTCAGCTACACCCTGCCGCTGCTCTAACCAGCACCCGGTAGTCTGAAAAAGCCCGCCTCACCGGCGGGCTTTTTCGTTTCCGCCCCCTCACTCCAGGCGCTCGCCCTCGCGGCTGCGGTATTCGCTGGGGGTCATGCCGGCCTCGCGGCTGAAAAAGCGGGTGAAGTAGGCCGGGTCCTTGAAGCCGAGCTGGTAGCCGATCTCGTTCACCGAGCTTGAGGTGAACAGCAGCAGACGCCGCGCCTCCTGCATCAGTCGCTCGTGCACCAGGCGCTTGGACGGCAGGTCGGCGATGCGCCGGCAGATGTCGTTGAGGCGCGCCTCGGTGACGCCCATGGCCTGCGCATAGCGCGACAGCGGCCAGTGCTCGCGGTAGTGATCCTCGATCTGTGCGTTGAAGCGGTGGAAGATCTGCAGGTTGTCGTGGCGCACGTGCTGGTTCTTCAGCGGGTCGGTGGCCAGGCGCAGCAGGGTGATGAAGATCAGCTGGGTCAGCGCGTGCAGGCTGGCCTGACGCGCCACCTGGTGCTGGGCGAATTCACTGGCAAGCATCTCGAACAGGCGGTTGAGGCGCTCGATCTCCCCTGCGTAGCTGGCGTCCAGCGAGTTCAGCGCCACGCAGGTGGGCGACACCAGGCGCGGCTCGCCGCCCTGGCTGAGGTGCGCCTCGAGCAGCGGCCAGACCAGCTGCTGGCGCACGGTCAGAACATGGCCTTCACTGTCTGGATGAGTGACGAAGGCATGCGGAATGGTCGGCGGGGTGAGGAAGAACAGCGGCGCGCTTTCGCTGTACTGGCGGTCGTCGAGATACACCCGCGCCGCGCCGCTGGTCACGTAGTGGACCTGGAAGAAGCGGTCGTGGCGGTGCACCGGCATGTTGCGGCCGAAAAAGTCGGCGAGCTTGCCCAGCGCCTCGTAGTGGACGTCCTCGTCGGCATATCTTTGGTCGTAGACCTGGCCGATGTTGATGTTCGGAATCGGCTCGTTTTCCCGCATGGCTCGGGCTCTCCCGCCTGTTCTGGGTCGCTTGCATGATACCGCGCGTCGCCGTGACGACGATGAAAGACTTGACCATGATTAACATGTTAATTATAAAGTTCACATGTTAATTGGCCGTCGCCCGACGGCATGGTCATGGTGAGCGCCGGATCCTGTACGCAGGGGTCGGATTCATCCAACTGGTCTGTGGAGAAAGCTGGCATGCGCCGAGCGATGATTGAAGTGGACGGCAAGGTCCTCGAGGCGACGGTTGACGACAAGGGTCAAGCGCTCGTGAATGGCCAGGCCGTCAAGCCTGACGCCTGGAAAGCCCCGTTCAGCGGCACCGTGTTCGGCATCGCGCTGAACTACCAGGGCCTGCTGGACAGCAAGATTGCCGAGTTCAACCAGGACCCGTACAAGACCCCGCCGAAGACCCCGGTGCTGTACATCAAGACCCCGAATACCGTGGTCGGCCACGAAGGCAACATCGTCTTCCCGGCCGGCGTCGACGCCATCCAGGCCGGTCCGGCGCTGGGCGTGGTGATCGGCAAGCGCGCCAGCCGCGTTTCCGAAGCCGAGGCCATGGAGTACGTCGGCGGCTACACCGCGGTCAACGAAGTCACCCTGCCGGAAGTCAGCTTCTACCGCCCGGCGGTCAAGGCCAAGTGCCGCGACACCTTCTGCCCGGTCGGTCCGGTCGTCGTCGACGCCGCCGACATCGCCGATCCGCACGCCCTGGAGATCAAGCTGCTGGTCAACGGTGAAGTCCGTCAGCAGAACAGCACCGCCAACTTCGTGCGTTCGATCCCCGAACTGATCAGCTTCCTCAGCCAGTTCATGACCTTCGAGCCGGGTGACCTGATCATCACCGGCGTACCGGAAGGTCGCGTCGACATCGCCGTCGGCGACAAGGTCGAAGTCGAAATCGCCGGCGTAGGCCGCCTCAGCAATACCGTGGTCGCGGAATAAGGAGCCGGAACATGAAACACGCACGCATCCGTTACCAGGGCGAAGTCCACAACGTCGCCGTCGAGGACAACAACGCCGTCCGTCTGGCCGATGGCACCCTGCTGGCCGAGGATCAGGTCGAGTGGCTGGCGCCGGCCACCGGCAGCATGTTTGCCCTTGGCCTGAACTACGCCGACCACGCCGCCGAGCTGGCGTTCAAGGCGCCGACCGAGCCGCTGGTGTTCATCAAGGCGCCGAACACCTACACCGGCCACCGCCAGATCACCTGGCGTCCGGACAACGTCGCCTACATGCACTACGAGTGCGAGCTGGTGGCGGTGATCGGCAAGACCGCGCGCAACGTCAAGCGCGAGGACGCCCTGGAGTACGTCGCCGGTTACACCGTGTGCAACGACTACGCCATCCGCGACTATCTGGAGAACTACTACCGGCCGAACCTGCGGGTGAAGAACCGCGACTGCACCACTCCGGTCGGCCCGTACATCATCGACCGCAGCCAGATCGCCGACCCGCAGAACCTGACTCTGCGCACCTGGATCAACGGCGAGCTGCGCCAGGAAGGCTCGACCAAGGACATGATCTTCGACATCCCGTTCCTGATCGAATACCTGTCCTCCTTCATGACCCTGCAGCCGGGCGACATGATCGCCACCGGCACCCCGGAAGGCCTGGCCGACGTGGTCCCGGGCGACGAAGTGGTCGTGGAAGTGGAGGGCGTCGGTCGCCTGGTCAACACCATCGTCAGCGAAGCCGATTTCTTCGCCGTCAAGAACGCCGCAGTAGCCAAGTGAGGGTAGAACAATGATCAAGCATTGGATCAACGGCCGTGAGGTCGAGAGCAAAGAAGTCTTCCAGAACCTGAACCCGGCTACCGGCGAAGTGATCTGCGAAGTGGCCAGCGGCGGCGCCGAGGAAATCGCCCAGGCCGTGGCCGCGGCCAAGGAAGCCTTCCCGAAGTGGGCCAACACCCCCGCCAAGGAACGCGCCAAGCTGATGCGCAAGCTGGGTGAACTGATCGATCAGAACGTGCCCAAGCTGGCCGAGCTGGAGACCCTGGACACCGGTCTGCCGATCCACCAGACCAAGAACGTGCTGATCCCGCGCGCCTCGCACAACTTCGAGTTCTTCGCCGAGGTCTGCACCAACATGAATGGTCACACCTACCCGGTGGACGACCAGATGCTCAACTACACCCTGTACCAGCCGGTGGGTGTATGCGGCCTGGTTTCCCCGTGGAACGTGCCGTTCATGACCGCCACCTGGAAGACCGCGCCTTGCCTGGCACTGGGCAACACCGCGGTACTGAAGATGTCCGAGCTGTCGCCGCTGACCGCCAACGAGCTGGGCCGTCTGGCTCTGGAAGCCGGCATCCCGGCTGGCGTGCTCAACGTGGTGCAGGGCTACGGCGCCACCGCCGGTGACGCCCTGGTCCGCCACAACGACGTGCGCGCCATCTCCTTCACCGGCGGCACCGCCACCGGCAAGAAGATCATGGAAACCGCGGGCCTGAAGAAGTACTCCATGGAGCTGGGCGGCAAGTCGCCGGTGCTGATCTTCGAAGACGCCGACCTGGATCGCGCCCTCGACGCCGCGCTGTTCACCATCTTCTCGCTGAACGGCGAGCGCTGCACCGCAGGCAGCCGGATCTTCATCCAGGAAAGCGTCTACGACCAGTTCGTCGCCGAGTTCGCTGCCCGCGCCAAGCGCCTGATCGTCGGCGATCCGCAGGATCCGAAGACCCAGGTCGGTTCGATGATCACCCAGGCGCACTACGACAAGGTGACCGGCTACATCAAGATCGGCATGGAAGAGGGCGCCAACCTGGTTGCCGGTGGCCTCGAGCGCCCGGCCAACCTGCCGGCGCACCTGGCCAAGGGCCAGTTCATCCAGCCGACCGTGTTCGCCGACGTCGACAACCGCATGCGCATCGCCCAGGAAGAGATCTTCGGCCCGGTGGTCTGCCTGATCAAGTTCAAGGACGAGGCCGAAGCGCTGCGTCTGGCCAACGATACCGAGTATGGCCTGGCCTCCTACATCTGGACCCAGGACATCGGCAAGGCCCACCGCCTGGCCCGTGGCATCGAGGCCGGCATGGTGTTCATTAACAGCCAGAACGTGCGCGACCTGCGTCAGCCGTTCGGCGGCGTGAAGGGCTCTGGTACCGGTCGCGAAGGCGGCGAGTACAGCTTCGAGGTGTTCGCCGAGATCAAGAACGTGTGCATCTCGATGGGCAGCCACCACATCCCGCGCTGGGGCGTATAAGGCTGTCCGCGGCGACCGCCTGACGGTCGCCAGCACCGAAGACGGGCAGCTCCTTCACGGGGGACTGCCCGTTTTCGGCCCTGCACCCCATCCGCATCCACGCCGCGCGCGCCGCTCGCGCCGGCCAACGGGAGAATCGTCATGGGCAAACTTGCTCTGGCTGCCAAGATCACCCACGTTCCCTCCATGTACCTGTCCGAGCTGCCCGGTCCGCGCCACGGCTTTCGCAAGGCGGCCATCGACGGTCACCTCGAGATCGCCCGCCGCTGCCGCGAGCTGAACGTGGACACCATCGTGGTGTTTGACACCCACTGGCTGGTCAACGCCAACTACCACATCAACTGCGGTGCCCACTTCAAGGGCCTGTACACCAGCAACGAGCTGCCGCACTTCATCAGCAACATGGCGTACGAGTTCCCCGGCAACCCGGAGCTGGGCCGCCTGCTGGCCGAAGAGGCCAACCGTCTGGGCGTGGAAACCATGGCCCACGACGCCACCACCCTGGCGCCGGAGTACGGCACCCTGGTGCCGATGCGCTACATGAACGCCGACCAGCACTTCAAGGTGATCTCGGTCTCGGCGCTGTGCACCTCCCACTACCTGGCCGACAGCGCGCGCCTCGGCTGGGCGATGCGCAAGGCGGTGGAAGAGCACTACGACGGCACCGTGGCCTTCCTCGCCAGCGGCTCGCTGTCGCACCGCTTCGCGCAGAACGGCCAGGCGCCGGAGTTCGCCACCAAGATCTGGAGCCCGTTCCTGGAGACCCTCGACCACCGCGTGATCGAGATGTGGGAGGAGGGCGACTGGGACACCTTCTGCGCCATGCTGCCGGAGTACGCGGCCAAGGGTCACGGCGAAGGCTTCATGCACGACACCGCGATGCTGCTGGGCGCGCTGGGCTGGAGCAAGTACGACGCCAAGGCCGAGGTAGTCACCCCGTACTTCGCGGCTTCCGGCACCGGGCAGATCAACGCCGTGTTTCCGGT
Source organism: Pseudomonas linyingensis (assembly GCF_900109175.1). Lineage (GTDB taxonomy): Bacteria > Pseudomonadota > Gammaproteobacteria > Pseudomonadales > Pseudomonadaceae > Geopseudomonas > Geopseudomonas linyingensis. The sequence goes on from NZ_FNZE01000002.1 coordinate 130,219, forward strand.
CACCCCGCAGGACGGCTCGACCATCCCGGCGGCGCAGGCCTCCAACCCGGACTTCATCGCCGCCAGCCGCCTGTAAGGAGTCGCTGCCATGCCCCATCTGGTCCTCTACTACAGCCCCGACATTGAGCGCGACGTCGACGTCGCCGGCCTGTGCCGCGAGCTGGCCGACTGCATGCTCGCCCAGCGCGACGAGACCGGCCGCCAGGTGTTCCCCACCGGCGGCACCCGCGTGCTGGCCTATCCGGCGGCGCACGCCGCCATCGCCGACGGCCAGGGCGACTACGGCTTCTTCTACGCCAACCTGCGCATGGGTAACGGGCGCAGTGCGGCGGTGCACAAGCAGGTCGGCGACAGCCTGCTGGCGGTGCTGCGTGGGCGTCTCGACGGCCTGCTGGCCCAGCGCCCGATCGGCGTGACCCTGCAGATCGACGAAAGCCAGAACCAGGTCTTCGACGCCAAGCACAGCAGCCTGCACCCCCTGTTCACCAAGAATTCCTGAGGTTTCCATGTTTGATGCCCAACTGATCCAGCAAGCTGCCGAGCGCCTCGACGTCGCCGAGCGCACCGGCGAGCAGATCCGCCAGTTCTCCCTGGAGAACCCGGACATGACCATCGCCGACGCCTATGCCATCCAGCGCGCCTGGGTCGACAAGAAGATCGCCGGCGGCCGCAAGATGATCGGCCACAAGATCGGCCTGACCTCGCGCGCCATGCAGGTATCCTCCAACATCACCGAACCGGACCACGGCGTGCTGCTCGACGACATGCAGTTCGAGGAAGGCTCGGACATCCCGATGAGCCGCTTCATCGTGCCGCGCGTCGAGGTGGAACTGGCGTTCATCCTCGGCAAGCCGCTGCAGGGGCCGAACTGCACCATCTTCGACGTGCTGGACGCCACCGAATACGTGATCCCGGCGCTGGAGATCATCGACGCGCGCATCCACAACGTCGACCCGGAAACCGGCATCACCCGCAAGGTGTTCGACACCATCTCCGACAACGCCGCCAACGCCGGCATCGTCCTCGGTGGCCGCGCCATCCGTCCGCACGACATCGACCTGCGTCGCGTGCCGGCGATCCTCTACCGCAACGGCGTGATCGAGGAGTCCGGGGTGTCCGCCGCGGTGCTCAATCATCCGGCCAAGGGCGTAGCCTGGCTGGCCAACAAGCTGGCACCCTACGGCGTGACCCTGGAGCCCGGCCAGATCATCCTCGGCGGTTCGTTCACCCGTCCGGTGGCCGCCAAGGCCGGCGACACTTTCCATGTCGACTACGACATGCTGGGCTCCATCTCCTGCCGCTTCGTCTGAGGAACAACCGATGCAGATGCCCGTCAACACCTTCAAGCAGCGCCTGAGCGCCGAACAGCAGATCGGCCTGTGGGTCGGTCTGGCCGACCCGTACTGCGCCGAGCTGGCCGCCAACGCCGGTTTCGACTGGCTGCTGCTCGACGGCGAGCACGCGCCCAACGACCTGCGCGGGCTGCTCGGTCAGCTGCAGGCGGTGGCTCCGTACGCCAGCCAGCCGGTGATCCGTCCGCCGATCGGCGACTCGGTGGTCATCAAGCAGCTGCTCGACATCGGCGCGCAGACCCTGCTGGTGCCGATGGTCGAGTCGGCCGAGCAGGCCGAAGAGCTGGTGCGCGCCATGCACTATCCGCCCAAGGGCATCCGCGGCGTCGGTGCGGCCCTGGCGCGCGCCTCGCGCTGGAACAACATCGCCACCTACCTGGCCGAGGCCGACGAGCAGATGTGCCTGCTGGTCCAGGTGGAAAGCCTCAAGGGCCTGGAGAACCTCGACGCCATCGCCGCGGTTGATGGCGTCGACGGCGTGTTCATCGGTCCGGCCGACCTGTCGGCGGCCATGGGCCATCGCGGCAATCCGGGCCACCCGGACGTGCAGGCGGCCATCGAGGGCGCCATCGCGCGCATCCGCCAGGCCGGCAAGGCCGCCGGCATCCTTTCCGCCGACGAGAAACTGGCCCGTCGCTACCTCGAGCTGGGCTGCGCCTTCGTCGCCGTGGGCGTCGACACCAGCCTGCTGATGCGTTCGCTGAAGGCCCTGGCGGCCAACTTCAAGGGTACTGCACCGGCGCCGGCTGCCGGCGGCAGCAGCGTCTACTGATTTCCTTGCGAGAGATTCGTCATGCAACTGACCGATAACACCCTGCTGCGCACCCAGGCCTTCATCGACGGCCAGTGGGTCGACGCCGACGATGGCGCCACCTTCGCGGTGACCAACCCGGCCGACCTGTCGCACATCTGCAACGTCGCCTCCGTCGGCGCCGCCGAGACCGCGCGCGCCGTCGCCGCCGCCGAGGCCGCCCTGCCGGCCTGGCGCGAGAAGACCGCCAAGGAGCGCTCGGCGCTGCTGCGCAAGTGGTTCGAGCTGATCATGGCCAACCAGGAAGACCTGGCCCGCCTGCTCAGCTGGGAACAGGGCAAGCCGCTGACCGAGAGCCGCGGCGAGATCGCCTACGGCGCCAGCTTCATCGAGTGGTTCGCCGAGGAAGCCAAGCGCATCTACGGCGACGTGATCCCCCACGACAAGCAGGGCCGCCGCCTGGTGGTGATCAAGCAGCCGATCGGCGTGGTCGCGGCGATCACCCCGTGGAACTTCCCCAACGCGATGATCACCCGCAAGGTCGGTCCGGCGCTGGCCGCCGGCTGCACCGTGGTGGTCAAGCCCGCTTCGGAAACCCCGCTGTCGGCCCTGGCCCTGGCCGAACTGGCCGTGCGTGCCGGCATCCCGGCCGGCGTGGTCAACGTGGTCGCCGGCAACGCCCGCGCCATCGGCGGCGAGCTGACCCGCAACCCGAGCGTGCGCAAGCTGTCGTTCACCGGCTCCACCGGCATCGGCAAGATGCTGATGGCGCAGTGCGCCGACACCATGAAGAAGGTCAGCATGGAGCTGGGCGGCAACGCGCCGTTCATCGTCTTCGACGACGCCAACCTGGATGCTGCGGTGGCTGGCGCCATGGCCTCCAAGTACCGCAACAGCGGGCAGACCTGCGTGTGCACCAACCGTATCCTGGTGCAGGACGGCGTCTACGACGAGTTCGCCAAGCGTCTGGTGGCCGCGGTCAACGCCCTCAAGGTCGCCCCGGCCGGCGAAGCCGGTGCCGAGCAGGGCCCGCTGATCAACGCCAAGGCGGTAGCCAAGGTCGAAGAGCACATCGCCGACGCCGTGGCCAAGGGCGCCAAGGTGCTGGCCGGCGGCAAACCGCACGCTCTGGGTGGCAGCTTCTTCGAGCCGACCGTACTCGGCGAGGTGACCCCGGACATGCTGGTGGCGCGCGACGAGACCTTCGGCCCGCTGGCGCCGATCTTCCGCTTCAAGACCGAAGCCGAAGCCATCCAGATGGCCAACGACACCGAGTTCGGCCTGGCTTCCTACGTCTACACCCGCGACCTGGGCCGCGCCTGGCGCGTCAGCGAGGCGCTGGAGTACGGCATGGTGGGCGTCAATGAGGGTATCATCTCCACCGAGATCGCTCCGTTCGGCGGCATCAAGGAGTCCGGCACCGGCCGTGAAGGCTCGCACTACGGCATCGACGACTACGTCGAGCTGAAGTACATGTGCCTGGGTATCGGCGGCTGAGTGCGCCACCGCCTTCTGTGGTAAAGCATGGCGCCGCTCCGGATGGGGCGGCGTCGTGTTCGTTTGCGTAGGAACATCATGGCCTCCATGCCCAAGCAAGACCCCTCACTGACCCTGGCCCTGTTGCAGGCGCGCGAAGCGGCGATGAGCTTCTTCCGGCCGTTGCTCAACCAGCACGATCTGACCGAGCAACAGTGGCGGGTGATCCGCATCCTCAGCCAGTACCCGCACGGCGAGCTGGAAAGCCACCAGCTGGCGGAGATGGCCTGCATCCTGCGCCCGAGCATGACCGGCGTGCTGATGCGCCTCGAGCGTGACGGCCTGGTGCGACGCTGGAAGCCGGCCAGCGACCAGCGCCGCCTGTGCGTCAGCCTGACCCCCAAGGGTGTCGAGCTGTTCGAGGAAATGAGCGGTGAGATGAGCCGCCAATACAAGGAAATCCAGCGCCAGTTCGGCCCGGAGAATTTCCAGACCCTGATGCGTCTGCTCCAGGAACTGGGCAAGGTCACCCCCGGCGCGCAGCCCGGCCGCAAGAGCGCCTGAGGCTGCCCGCCGCCGCAGGCATTGCTTGAGGTCTGGTTCCAGATGCCGGCGCACCAGCAGCCCTGCCGGCGATTGCCTTGCCTGCCGCTCGCCTGCTAGCTTCCCCCGCCAGACCGGCCCGCACCGGTCGCGGTCTTCGACTCCCGAAAACAACAACTCATCCGCGAGGTGTCCGATGTTGCGCAACCAACTGTCCCTGTCCCTGGATCTGGCCCTGCTGGCGCTGCCGGCGGTGCTCGCCGAAGCCCGCAATCTGAAAGTGCGCGTCAGCGTGTCGATCGTCGATGCGAGCGGCCAGCTGATCCACTTGGCGCACATGGACGGCGCACCGGCGCCGAGCCGCGACATCGCCCTCGACAAGGCCTGGACCGCCACCGGCTTCGGCGTCGCCACCAGCGCCTGGGAAGAGCGCCTGGCCGGTATGCCGGCCAGCGTGCGCGACGGCCTGCTGCAGCGCCCGCGTCTGGCGATGTTCGGCGGCGGCGTGCCGGTCAAGGTCGAGGGTGCCGTGGTCGGCGCCATCGGCGTGTCCGGCGCCACCGCCGAGCAGGACGAGCAGTGCGCCCAGGCGGGCGTCGATGCCATCCTCGCGGCGCTGAATCAGGCTTAAGCGGCGAGCCCGTCGACGGCTCAGCTGGGAGGTCCGCCTCCGGGGCGAAATTCTTGGCCTCGGAGCGGGCCTGCGGCCCGTGTCGCCGCGAGGTCGCGCCTCCAGCAGGCGACTCCCGGGAAGCCCCTACCTCTGTTCGCTCTGCGGCGTTACCCGCAGGATTTCCTCCACCGTGGTCTGCCCGCTGGCGATCTTCTGCGCGCCGGACAGGCGCAGGCTGCGCATGCCTTCCTTGAACGCCTGGCGGCGCAGGGCGGGCAGGTCGGTGTCGGCCTGGATGTGCTGCTTGACGCTCTCCGACAGCAGCAGAATCTCGTATACCCCGGCGCGGCCGCGGTAGCCGGTGTCGCGGCACTCGTTGCAGCCCACCGCGCGCATGGCGCTGGCCGGTGGCGGCGCATTCCACGGCCGGGTCAGCTCCTGCCAGTCGCCCGCCTCGATGGTGTGCGGCGCCTTGCAGTGCGGGCACAGGGTGCGCACCAGGCGCTGGGCCATCACGCCGAGCACGGTGGCCTTGATCAGGTAATGCGGCACGCCCAGCTCGAGCAGGCGGGTGATGGCGCTGGGCGCGTCGTTGGTGTGCAGGGTGGATAGCACCAGGTGACCGGTCAGCGCCGCCTGGATGGCCATCTCGGCGGTCTCGAGGTCGCGGATCTCGCCGACCATGATGATGTCCGGGTCCTGGCGCATCAGCGCGCGCACGCCGCTGGCGAAGCTCAGCTCGATGTTGTGCTGCACCTGCATCTGGTTGAACGCCGGCTCGATCATCTCGATCGGGTCCTCGATGGTGCAGACGTTCACCTCCTCGGTGGCCAGCTGCTTGAGGGTGGTGTACAGCGTGGTGGTCTTGCCCGAGCCGGTGGGGCCGGTGACCAGGATGATGCCGTTGGGCTGACCGGTCATGCTCCGCCAGCGCTTGAGGTCGTCGGCCGAGAAGCCCAGCTGGTCGAAGCCCTTGAGCAGCACCTCGGGGTCGAAGATACGCATCACCAGCTTCTCGCCGAAGGCGGTGGGCAGGGTGGACAGGCGCAGTTCGATCTCGCCGCCGTCGGGGGCCTTGGTCTTCACCCGACCGTCCTGCGGCTTGCGCTTCTCCGCCACGTTCATCCGCCCCAGGCTCTTCAGCCGGCTGACGATGGCCATGGTGACCTGCGGCGGGAACTGGTAGACATTGTGCAGCACGCCATCGATGCGAAAGCGCACGGTACCCTGCTCGCGGCGCGGCTCGATGTGGATGTCGCTGGCGCGCTGCTGGAAGGCGTACTGGAACAGCCAGTCGACGATGTTGACGATGTGCGCGTCGTTGGCGTCCGGCTCCTGATCCTGCGCGCCGAGGTTGAGCAGCTGCTCGAAGTTGCCAACCCCGCTGATCTTCTGCTCGTTGCCCGAGGCGCCGCTGACCGAGCGCGCCAGGCGGTAGAACTCGGTGGTGAAGCGCTGGATGTCCGCCGGGTTGGCCACCACCCGCTGGATCGGCCGCTTGAGCACATGGGTGAGGTTGGCTTCCCAGCTGCTGACGAACGGCTGCGCGCTGGCGATGGTCACCGCCTCGCTGTTCACCGCCACGGCGAGGATCTTGTGGCGCTGGGCGAAGGCGTAGGACATCAGCGGGGTGACCGCGGCGACGTCGATCTTCAGCGGGTCGATGCGCAGGTAGGGCTGCTGGGCGGCGGCCGCCAGCCACTGGGTGAGGGTTTCCAGGTCCAGCTTGCGCCCGGGATGGGCGTGGTCGTCGAGCTGCTGAGCGGCAAGAAATTCCAGCGGATGCTGCTGGGTGTCCAGCGAACTGCGGCGGATGGCCAGGCACTGCTCGGCGCTGTCCTGCTCGAGGCGACCCTGGCTGACCAGCTCGCGCAGCAGGTCGTTGAGGTCGATCCAGCGATCCTGGGCGGGGGTGGTGAAGGCGGTCATCGGATTCCTCGGGCAAGCGGTCGGCGCGAGGGGCAAGCTTGCCGGGAAATGTACGGGCTGTCGCCGGGGTGGATCATGTTTCGGATCGGCGAGGCCGCCAGTTGCCCCGCTCTCGCGTGGCAACTGGCGGGCGTGTGGCTTACTTCAGCGCCTTCCAGCCCTTGGTCATGAACACGGTCAGTGCCTGGGCGGTGCGCGCTGCCAGCAGCTCGTCTTCGCCGAGCGGGCGGTTGGCCAGTTCGGCCAGCTTGTTCAGCTCGCCGTACAGGCGGTCGGCTTCCGGGATGTCCAGCACGCTGCGCGCCAGGCGCAGCCAGACCAGCATGCGCTCCAGGCGCGGCAGCTGTTCGGCGAGGTCTTCCGGTTGGCGTTGGTAGCGGTCCAGTTGCAGGGCGGCGGCCTCCTCGGCGAGGAAGCGCTGCAGCCAGCGGCCGATGCTGGCGGCACCGATGCGTGCGCCGCGCTCGTTGCGCTTTTCCGTCCAGGCGCGGGTCAGCAGCCAGCGCGAGGCCTGCAGGGAGAACAGCCCCCAGCGCGGTTCGTCCAGTTCGGCGGCGAACTGCTCCGGGGTGGCCTGGCGCACGCTGTCGTCATCCTGGCCGGCCTGCACGTGCGGGCGCCAGTCCTCGAGCAGGGCATCCAGAGCCTCGCGCAGCTCGCGGGAGCTGGCGCGCGGCGCCGCCTGGCCGAGGCTGCCGAGCAGGGCGCGCAGGTCGATCAGCTGGGCCAGCCACTGTTCGAGCAGTTTCCAGTGGCCGTTGAAGCGGTACTGCTCGGCCAGGCGCTGGCTGTTGCCCAGCAGTTGCCAGGCCAGCGCGGCGAAGGCGTCGTCCAACGGCATGGCGGCATCGAGCGCCGGCTCCGGCAAGCTGACGCTGTAGCAGGACGGATCGAACAACCGGTAGCCGCGCTCGGCCTTGCTGATGTCGCAGGGCATCAGCGCCAGCTTGGCGGCCAGCTCGATGGCCAGCTCCAGCAGCGCGGCGGGATCGCCCTCGCGCAGCTCCAGCTCCAGCTCGCAGATTTCCTCGTGCTGCTTGCCGGCGATCACCTTGCCGAGATCCAGCGCCGCCTCGATCACCACCTTGGCCTTGCCGCGGCCCCAGGCGATCTCGGCCTTGTCGCGGACGAAGTCGGTGGTGAAGATCGGCTTGAGGGTCTTCTTGTCCAGCTCGGCCAGTTCGGCCGGCCAGCACTCGTCGGTCAGCTTCTTCAGGTCCAGCTTGTTCTTGTCCAGCGGCCAGTCCCACTCGTTGCGCTCGGACAGTCCGGCGATGCTCTGCCCGCGGCCCTTCAGCGTCTGGATGAACTGCTCGCCGTCGCGGCGCAGGCGCAGGGCGACTTTGGCCTGGGCCAGCTCGCGGCTGGGGGTGTCGAAGTACTGGTTGAACAGCTCGCAGTGCTGCCAGCCGCTCTTGTTGCGCTTCTTCAGCAGCGGGTGCTCGCGCAGGGCGGTGAGGGTGGCGCGGCTGGCGCGCAGCTTGATTTCGGTTTCTTTGACCATGACTGGCGGGTCCTGCCCTTATCAGACAACTGTGACAACAAAATGAGAGCGCGCTGGCGGGGCTGCGGGGGGCGGCTTTATAATCGGGATCCTTTTCAACAGGGTTTTACCCCATGCCGATCAATCCCTTCGTCAGCCTGTTTGGCCGTTCCCCGATCGGGCCGATGCAGCAGCACATTGCCAAGGCACACGAATGTGCGGCGAACCTCCTGCCGTTTTTCCAGGCCGTCGTCGCCGAGGACTGGCCGCGGGTGGAAGAGATTCAGCAGGAGATGTCACGCCTGGAGCAGGAAGCCGACAAGCTCAAGAAGAGCGTGCGTATCCACCTGCCGAAAAGCCTGTTCCTGCCGGTGCCACGCTCGGATCTGCTCGAGCTGCTCAGTGTACAGGACAAAGTCGCCAACCGCGCCAAGGACATCGCCGGCCTGATGCTGGGCCGCCAGATGACCATCCCGCACGCCCTGCAGCCGCTGATGCTGGCCTACGTGCAGCGCACCGTCGACGCCAGCGCCCAGGCGCTGAAGGCGATGAACGAGCTGGACGAGCTGCTCGAGACGGGCTTCGGCGGTCGCGAGGCGACCCTGGTGGAGAACATGGTCGAGGAGCTGGAAATCATCGAACAGGACACTGACCGCATCCAGATCGAAGTGCGTCGCACCCTGTTCAAGCTGGAGAAGGAACTGCCGCCGGTCGACGTGATGTTCCTCTACCAGATCATCGAATGGATCGGCGATGTGGCCGACCGTGCCGAGCGGGTCGGCAATCGTCTGGAGCAACTGCTGGCGCGCTGAGCGGCGGCAATCTGTCTAGGATCAACGAGAACTTCCTATGTCTCTTATCGCGGATTACGGCTTCGTACTCCTGGTGCTCGCCTGTGCCTTCGGTTTCTTCATGGCCTGGGGTGTGGGCGCCAACGACGTGGCCAACGCCATGGGCACCTCGGTCGGCTCACGCGCGCTGACCATCAAGCAGGCGATCTTCATCGCCATGGTCTTCGAGTTCTGCGGCGCCTACCTGGCCGGCGGCGAAGTCACCGAAACCATCAAGAACGGCATCGTCGATGCCGAGGTCATCTCTCCCGACCTGATGGTGCTGGGCATGATGTCGGCGCTGCTGGCAGCCGGCACCTGGCTGATGGTGGCCACCGCCAAGGGCTGGCCGGTGTCCACCACCCACTCGATCATCGGCGCGGTGATCGGCTTCGCCGCGGTCGGCGTGTCGATGGATGCGGTGCAGTGGAGCGCCATCGGCCCGATCGTCGCCAGTTGGGTGATCACCCCGTTCCTCTCCGGCCTGGTCGCCTTCGGCCTGTTCATGAGCGTGCAGAGGCTGATCATCGACACCGATGAGCCGTTCCGCAACGCCAAGCGCTTCGTGCCCGTCTACATGTTCCTCACCGGCTTCATGGTCGCGCTGATGACGGTGACCAAGGGCCTCAAGCATGTCGGCCTGCACCTCAGCAGCGGTCAGGGCATCCTGCTGGCGGTCGGCATCGGTGTGCTGGTGATGCTGGTCGGCATCGCCATCCTCAGTCGCATCCAGGTGGATGCCGAGGCGGACAAGGGCTTCCACTACGCCAGCGTGGAGAAGGTGTTCGCCGTGCTGATGGTGTTCACCGCCTGCTCGATGGCCTTCGCCCACGGCGCCAACGACGTGGCCAATGCGGTCGGCCCGCTGGCCGGTATCGTCGGCGTGATCCAGTCCGGCGGCGACATGGCGGTCGGCGCCAAGTCGGCGGTGCCGGGCTGGGTGCTGCTGCTCGGTGCCGTCGGCATCGTCATCGGCCTGGCCACCTACGGCTACAAGGTGATCGCCACCATCGGCAAGGAAATCACCGAGCTGACCCCCAGCCGCGGCTTCGCCGCCGAGCTGGCCACCGCGTCCACCGTGGTCGGCGCCTCGGCCATCGGCCTGCCGGTGTCCACCACCCACACCCTGGTCGGCGCGGTGCTCGGCATCGGCATGGCCCGCGGCATCGGCGCGCTGAACCTCGGCGTGATCGGCAAGATCTTCATGTCGTGGATCATCACCCTGCCGGCTGGCGCGATCCTCGCCATCATCTTCTTCACCATCCTCAAGGCGATCTTCGTCTGAGGCCGGCCGCCGCGACCGTCCTGGCGGGCGGTCGCGGCGGTTTCCCCCTCGGGCCACCCGGCCTATCATGCAAGGCACTGTTTCCGGAGTGCCGCCATGCCCCTTCCCAGTCTCAAGCAGCAGTTCGCCGAACTGATCGCCCTGCCGTCGGTGAGTTGCACCCAGGCGGCCCTCGACCTGCCCAACCGTCCGCTGATCGAGCGCCTGGCCGGCTGGCTGAGCGATCTCGGCTTCGCCTGCGAGATCCAGGACATCGCTCCCGGCAAGTGCAACCTGCTGGCGACCTTCGGCTCCGGCCCCGGCGGCCTGGTGCTGGCCGGCCACAGCGATACCGTGCCTTTCGATGCCGCGCTGTGGAAGTGCGACCCGCTGCAGCTCACCGAGCGCGACGACCGCTGGTACGGTCTGGGCAGCTGCGACATGAAGGGCTTCTTCCCGCTGATCATCGAGGCCGTGCGCCCGCTGCTCGATCAGCCGTTCCGCCAGCCGCTGCTGATCCTCGCCACCTGCGACGAGGAAAGCTCGATGAGCGGTGCCCGCGCCCTGGCCGAGGCCGGCCGTCCGCTGGGCCGCGCCGCGGTGATCGGCGAGCCGACCGGCCTCAAGCCGATCCGCCTGCACAAGGGGGTGATGATGGAGCGCATCGACATCCATGGGCAGAGCGGCCACTCCTCCGATCCGTCGCTGGGACGTAGCGCGCTGGAAGCCATGCACGCAGCCATCGGCGAGCTGCTCACCCTGCGCGGCCAGTGGCAGCGCGAGTACAACAACCCGCTGTTCAACGTGCCGCAGCCGACGCTGAACCTCGGCTGCATCCACGGCGGCGACAATCCCAACCGCATCTGCGGCCAGTGCGCCCTGGAGTTCGACCTGCGCCCGCTGCCGGGCATGGACCCCGAGCATCTGCGCGCGGCGATCCGCGGCAAGCTGCAGCCGCTGGCCAAGCAGCGCGGCGTGCGCATCGACTACGGCCCGCTGTTCCCCGGCGTACCTCCCTTCGAGCAGGCCGCTGACAGCGAGTTGGTGCGCCTGGCCGAGCGCCTCACCGGCACGGCCGCCGAGGCTGTGGCCTTCGGCACCGAGGCGCCGTATCTGCAACAGCTCGGCTGCGAGACCATCGTCCTCGGCCCCGGCGACATCGCCTGCGCCCACCAGCCGGACGAGTACCTCGACCTTTCGCGCATCGCGCCGTGCGTCGAGCTGCTGCGCGGGCTGATCGGGCATTATTGCCTCGACGCCCAACCGATCCCGTAGGAGCCAGCCTACAGCGCCACTGCCGTCGCGTGTGCAGCGAGCAGGCTGCTGACAGGAGTCTCGGCGTCATGGATGACGCCGTGAAGCCCCATGGATGGGTTCACGACGTCTCCTGACAGTAGACTGCTCGCCGCACCGGCACCTTCAGACGAACACCCCATAGGCCACACCCATGCACGACTACGTCAACTGGCTCCGCCACGCCTCGCCCTACATCAATGCCCACCGCGACCGCACCTTCGTGGTCATGCTGCCGGGCGATGGGGTCGAACATGCCAACTTCGGCAACATCGTCCACGACCTGGTACTGCTGCACAGCCTCGGCGTGCGCCTGGTGCTGGTCCACGGCTCACGCCCGCAGATCGAGGCGCGTCTGGCCGCCCGTGGTCTGCAGCCGCGCTTCCACCATGGCCTGCGGGTCACCGACGGGCCGACCCTGGAGTGCGTGGTCGAGGCGGTCGGCGGCCTGCGCCTCGGCATCGAGGCGCGCCTGTCGATGGACATGGCCGCCTCGCCGATGCAGGGCGCCCGCCTGCGCGTGGTTGGCGGCAACCTGGTCACCGCGCGGCCGATCGGCGTGGTCGACGGCGTCGACTACCAGCACACCGGCGAAGTGCGGCGAATCGACCGCAAGGGCATCGAGCGCCTGCTCGACGAGCGGCGCATCGTCCTGCTGTCGTCGGTCGGCTACTCGCCCACCGGGGAGATCTTCAACCTGGCCTGCGAGGACGTGGCGCAGAGCGCGGCCATCGAACTGCAGGCCGACAAGCTGATCCTGTTCGGTGCCGAGCGCGGCGTGCTCGACGATGCCGGCCAACTGGTGCGCGAGCTGCGCCCGCAGCAGGTGCCGGCGCATCTGGCCCGTCTCGGCGGCGACTACCAGGGTGAGCTGCTGGACGCCGCTGCCCAGGCCTGCCGTGGCGGCGTGCGGCGCAGCCACATCGTCAGCTACGGCCAGGACGGCGCGCTGCTGAACGAACTGTTCACCCGCGAGGGCGCCGGCACCCTGGTCGCCCAGGAGCAGTTCGAGCAGTTGCGCGAGGCCGGTATCGACGACGTCGGTGGTCTGCTCGAACTGATCCGCCCGCTGGAGGAGCAGGGCATCCTGGTGCGCCGTTCGCGCGAGGTGCTCGAGCGCGAGATCGGCCAGTTCAGCATCGTCGAGCGCGAGGGCCTGATCATCGCCTGCGCCGCGCTCTACCCGGTGCCGGATTCCGACTGGGGCGAGCTGGCCTGCCTGGCCGTGCACCCCGAATACCGCCAGGGCGGCCGCGGCGACGACCTGCTCGCCCGCATCGAACAGCGCGCCCGCGCCCAGGGCATCAAGACCCTGTTCGTGCTCACCACCCGCACCGCCCACTGGTTCCAGGAACGCGGCTTCAAGCCGAGCAGCGTCGAGCGCCTGCCGGCGGCGCGCGCCTCGCTGTACAACTTCCAGAGGCAGTCGAAGGTGTTCGAGAAGCCGCTGCTGTGAAGCAAAGAGGGCGGGCGCTCCGCTGGGAGGCCCGCCCTCGGGGCGATCGCGTGGGCTACCGCGCCCGGCGTTACGCGCTCGGCTCGATAGCCGCCATGTAGCGCTCGACGAACTCCTCGAAGCTGCCCTGCTGTTCCTGCTCCAGCTGTGCCTGGGCGGCCAGCGAGTCGCGGGCGGACTGGGTGAAGGCGGCCTGGCTTTCGGCATCCAGCGGCCGGCTGCGGAACCAGGCTGCGTGGCGTTCGGACTGGCGCTGGGCGAAGGCGAAGAAGCTGAGATTGTCCTCGCGCAGGCTGCGCAGCACCCGCGCCGACGGGGTCAGGCTGGGATCCTCCAGCTTGGCGCGCTGGGCGTTGAGGGCAAGCTGGTGCAGGTCGCTGCCGTGGGCGGTGTCGAGCAGGGCCGCGCAGGCCTCGATGCGCTCGAGCAGTTCCAGTCCCCAGGCGGTCAGCTCGCGTGCTTCGCCGTGCTGCTGCAGGGCGAGACCCGGCTTGCGGCCTTCCTTGACGGTCAGGGCGAAGTTGCTGGTGCACTCGCGGCACTCGTCGCCGGCCATGTTCGGGCTGTCTTCCAGGGCGCAGTAGAGCAGGAAGGCGTCGAGGAAACGGGCGGCGACCAGGTCGATGCCCAGCGGCAGGAACGGGTCGATGTCCAGGCAGCGCACTTCGACGTACTGCACGCCGCGCGCGCCGAGGGCCTGGATCGGTCGTTCGCCGGAGTTGGCCACGCGTTTGGGGCGGATGCTCGAGTAGAACTCGTTCTCGATCTGCAGCACGTTGGTGTTGAGTTGCTGCCACTCGCCGTCTTTTTGCAGGCCGATGGCCTCGTAGGGCGGGTAGGGCGTCGACACCGCCTGGCGCAGGCTGGCCAGGTAGCTGTCGAGGTCGTTGTAGCAGGGGCGCAGGCTGGCCTGGGCGTTGTTCTGGTAGCCCAGGTCGCTCATCCGCAGGCTGGTCGCCCAGGGCAGGTACAGGGTGCCCTCGCCAAGGGTTTCCAGGTTGTGTTCGCGTTCCTTGAGGAAGCTGGCGCACACCGCCGGCGAGGCGCCGAACAGGTACATCAGCAGCCAGCTGTAGCGGCGGAAGTTGCGGATCAGGGCGACGTAGCGCTCCGACTGCCAGTCCTGTGCCGGGCGGCTGTCGCCTTCCGCTTGCTGCAGCAGCGGCCACAACGCTTCGGGCAGGGAGAAGTTGTAGTGGATGCCGGCGATGCACTGCATGGCCTTGCCGTAGCGCACCGCCAGGCCCTTGCGGTAGACGTGCTTGATCCGGCCGATATGGCTGCTGCCGTATTCGGCGATCGGGATGTCGGCCTCGGCCGGCAGCTTGCACGGCATCGAGTGGGTCCACAGCAGCTCCTCGCCCATTTGGGCGTAGGCGAAGCGGTGGATGGCGTCCAGCTCGTCGAGGCTGCGCGCCGGGTCTTCCTCGGCGGCGGTGATGAACTCCAGCAGCGCCTCGGAATAGTCGGTGGTGATCTGTGCGTGGGTCAGCGCCGAGCCCAGCGCCTGCGGGTGCGGGGTCAGCGCCAGGTGGCCGGCGGGATCGACGCGCAGGCTTTCCTTCTCCAGGCCGTGGCGGCAGTGGCGCAGCAGGTCGCGCTGTTCGGCACTGTCGAGCAGGGCCAGGCGGCGGGAAAGTAGATCGCTCAAAAGTCGGATTCCTGTTGGCATTGTGTGCGCACTATGGGGGCGACGGGCGGTAGTCTCAAGGGGCGAGGCCGGCGGGAGCGGATTTATCAGCGATGACCGCCAGAGGTCATCGCAACTAAATTGGCTCCTGCCGGGGCAGGCTTGCCTTTATCCGGGGAAGACTAGACCAGCATGAAGGTGCCCTGGGCGCGCGCCACCAGGGCGTCGCCCTGGCGCACCTCGGCCTCCACCACCAAGGTGCGGCTGCCGTGGTGGATCACCTTCGCCTGGCAGAGCACTTCGCCTTCGTCGATGGCGCGCATGTAGTTGATCTTGCACTCCACGGTGACGCTGTGGCGGTCGAAGCCGTGGGCGCTGGAGCAGGCCAGCCCCATGGCGATGTCGACCAGGCTGAAGATCGCCCCGCCGTGCAGCTTGCCGGCGCGGTTGCGCAGCTCGGGCTTGAGTGCCAGGCGCACCTCGGCCTCGCCGTCGTCCAGGCGGGTCAGTTCGCTGCCGAGCAGGTGGCTGAAGGCGCTGGTGGTCACTTCGCGTACGTCGGTCATCTCAGCGCTTCTTGATCTGCTTGGCGTTGGCGAACAGTGCGGCCATGCCCGGGTTGCTCGGCGCCGGCTTGTCCTGGCTGGAATGGCGCTCGCTGCGCGGCGCGTTGCCGGGCTTGCCGCCACCACGGGATTGCCCGCCACGGGGGCCATCGACCTTCTCGCCGGGGGTGTCGCCCATGCGCATCGACAGGCCGACGCGGTTGCGCGGGATGTCCACCTCCATGACCTTGACCTTGACGATGTCGCCGGCCTTGACCACCTCGTAGGGATCCTTGACGAACTTCTCCGACAGCGCGCTGATGTGCACCAGGCCGTCCTGGTGCACGCCGATGTCGACGAAGGCGCCGAAGTTGGTGACGTTGGTCACCACGCCTTCCAGCATCATGCCGGGCACCAGGTCCTTGAGGCTCTCGACGCCTTCCTGGAACTCGGCGGTCTTGAACTCCGGGCGCGGGTCGCGGCCGGGCTTGTCGAGTTCCTTGAGGATGTCGGTGACGGTCGGCAGGCCGAAGCTCTCGTCGGTGAACTTGGCCGGGTCGAGGCGCTTGAGGAAGCCCGAGTCGCCGATCAGCGAGCGTATGTCGCGGCCGGTATCGGCGGCGATGCGCTTGACCAGCGGGTAGGTCTCCGGGTGCACCGCCGAGGCGTCCAGCGGGTTGTCGCCGTTCATCACGCGCAGGAAGCCGGCCGCCAGCTCGAAGGTCTTGTCGCCCAGGCGCGGCACCTTCTTCAGCGCCGCGCGCGAGGCGAAGGCGCCGTTGGCATCGCGGAACTGCACGATGTTCTGCGCCAGGGTCGCGTTGAGGCCGGAGATGCGCGCCAGCAGGGCGGCGGAGGCGGTGTTGACGTCGACGCCGACGGCGTTCACGCAGTCCTCGACCACCGCGTCCAGCGAACGGGCCAGCTTGAGCTGGGAGACGTCGTGCTGGTACTGGCCGACGCCGATGGCCTTGGGCTCGATCTTCACCAGCTCGGCCAGCGGGTCCTGCAGGCGGCGGGCGATGGATACCGCGCCGCGGATCGATACGTCTAGGTCGGGGAATTCCTTGGCGGCCAGCTCGGAGGCCGAATACACCGAGGCGCCGGCTTCGCTGACCATGACCTTGGTGAGCTTGAGGCCGGGCACCTGCTTGATCAGGTCGGCGGCCAGCTTGTCGCTCTCGCGGCTGGCGGTGCCGTTGCCGATGGCGATCAGCTCGACCTGGTGCTTGGCGCACAGGCGGGCCAGCACGGCCAGGGTGCCGTCCCAGTCGTTGCGCGGTGCGTGCGGGTAGACGGTGGCGGTGTCCAGCAGCTTGCCGGTGGCATCCACCACGGCGACCTTGCAGCCGGTGCGCAGGCCGGGGTCGAGGCCTAGGGTGCAGCGCGGGCCGGCCGGCGCGGAGAGCAGCAGGTCGTGCAGGTTGCGGGCGAACACGTTGATCGCCTCGCTCTCGGCGGCCTCGCGCAGCTCGCCGAGCAGGTCGGTTTCCAGGTGGGTGTACAGCTTGACCTTCCAGGTCCAGCGCACCACCTCGGCCAGCCATTTGTCGGCGGCGCGGCCGCGGTTCTCGATGGCGAAGCGCTCGGCGATCATGCCTTCGCACGGATGCATGCTCCCCGGCAGCTCTTCGCCGACCTTCAGGCTGGCGCTCAGCACGCCCTCGTTGCGGCCGCGGAAGATCGCCAGGGCGCGGTGCGACGGCACGCCCTTGAGCATTTCGTCGTGCTCGAAGTAGTCGCTGAACTTGGCGCCTTCCTGCTCCTTGCCGGCGACCAGGCGCGCGCTGAGGGTGGCGTTGTCCTTGAGGAAGCCGCGCAGCTTGGCCAGCAGGTCGGCGTCCTCGGCGAAGCGCTCCATGAGGATGTACTTGGCGCCGTCGAGCACCGCCTTGACGTCGGCGAAGCCCTTGTCGGCATCGACGAAGCGCGCCGCTTCGCGCTCCGGGTCCAGCGCCGGGTCGGCGAACAGCGCATCGGCCAGCTCGCCGAGGCCTGCCTCCAGGGCGATCTGGCCCTTGGTGCGGCGCTTCTGCTTGTAGGGCAGGTAGAGGTCTTCCAGGCGCGTCTTGGTGTCGGCCAGGTTGATCTCGCGGGCCAGTTCGGCGGTCAGCTTGCCCTGTTCCTCGATGCTGGCGAGGATCGAGGCGCGACGCTCGTCCAGCTCGCGCAGGTAGCGCAGGCGCTCTTCGAGGGTGCGCAACTGGGTGTCGTCGAGGCTGCCGGTCACTTCCTTGCGGTAGCGGGCGATAAAGGGCACGGTCGAGCCTTCGTCGAGCAGCGCCACGGCGGCGGCGACCTGTTGCGGGCGGACGCCGAGTTCCTCGGCGATGCGGGCGTTGATGCTGTCCATATGACTTCCTGCTGGTGCGGGGGAAGGTGGCCGGGAGGCCGCAAAGGGCCGGATTATACCCAGCGGCCCGTTTCTGGCGAGGCGCAGGGCGGGCCGGGGGAAAAATCTGCTAACAATGGCTGTACATGGCGCTGCCGCGGCTGCGCCATAATCGGCCGATATTTTCGAGGACTCCCGATGAACAGCACTGCCAGCAGCCAGCCGGAAGGCGAAAAAATCCTCATCGTCGACGACGACGTGCGTCTGCGCCGCCTGCTCGAGCGCTTTCTCGACGAGCAGGGCTACCGCGTCAAGACGGTGGAGAACGTCGAACAGATGGACCGCCTGCTGTCCCGCGAGCTGTTCAACCTGGTGGTGCTCGACCTGATGCTGCCCGGCGAGGATGGCCTGTCCGCCTGCCACCGCCTGCGCGAGCAGGGCAACCGCATGCCGATCATCATGCTCACCGCCAAGGGCGACGAGGCCAGCCGCATCCAGGGGCTGGAGCAGGGCGCCGACGACTACCTGGCCAAGCCGTTCAACCCGCGCGAGCTGCTGGCGCGCATCCGCGCCGTGCTGCGCCGCCAGGCGCCGGTGGTGCCGGGCGCACCGGGCAGCGAGGAGGAAACGGTGAGCTTCGGCGACTACCAGCTCAACCTCGGCACCCGCGAGCTGAGCCGCGGCGGCGAGGTGCACATGCTCACCACCGGCGAGTTCGCCGTGCTCAAGGCGCTGGTTCAGCACGCCCGCGAGCCGCTGACCCGCGACAAGCTGATGAGCCTGGCGCGCGGCCGCGAGTGGGATGCCCTGGAGCGCTCGATCGACGTGCAGATCTCCCGTCTGCGCCGGCTGATCGAGCCCGATCCCTCCAAGCCGCGCTACATCCAGACGGTGTGGGGTGTCGGCTACGTGTTCGTGCCGGACGGCAGCGCGCGCAAGTGAGAACGCCGGTCTGGTTCCCGCAGAGCGTGTTCGCCCGCATCCTCTGGCTGGTGCTGATCGTCGTGCTGTTCTCCAAGGCGCTGACCCTGGTCTACCTGCTGATGAACGAGGACATGCTGGTCGACCGCCAGTACAGCCACGGTACCGCGCTGACCCTGCGCGCCTACTGGGCGGCCGACCCGGCCTCGCGCGAGGCGATCGCCGCCGCCGCCGGCCTGCGCCAGCTCAAGCAGGACGAGGTGCCGGCCGGTGAGTACCACTGGCCCTACACCGAGGTGCTGCAGGCGCAAATGCGCCAGGAGCTGGGCGAGGACACCGAGCTGCGCATGCGCGCCCAGCGCGCGCCGCGCCTGTGGGTACTGGCGCCGGCGCTCGGTCCGGACTGGGTCGAGGTGCCGTTGTATCCCTATCCGCTCAAGGTGCAGCGCATCTGGAGCGTGCTTGGCTGGTTCCTCGCCATCGGCCTGCTGTCCACCGCGGCGGCCTGGCTGCTGGTACGCCAGCTCAGCCTGCCGCTCAAGCGCCTGGTGTTCGCCGCCCGCCAGGTCGGCCGCGGCCGCAGCGTGCGCCTGCCGGTGAGCGACACGCCGAGCGAGATGACCGAGCTGTACCGCGCCTTCAACCAGATGTCCGCGGACGTCGAGCAGGCCGCCCGCGAGCGCGAGCTGATGCTCGCCGGGGTGTCCCACGACCTGCGCACGCCGCTGACCCGCCTGCGCCTGTCGCTGGAGCTGCTGTCCACCGACAACGAGCTGACCGAGGACATGGTCCGCGACATCGAGGACATGGACGCGATCCTCGACCAGTTCCTCGCCTTCATCCGCGACGGCCGCGACGAGCCGCTCGAGGAGCTCGACCTCAACGAGCTGATCCGCGAGGTGGCGGCGCCGCTCAACCAGAGCGAGGAGCGCGTGCGCCTGTGCCTGGAGCCGCTGCCGGCCATGCCGCTGCGCCGGGTGTCGATCAAGCGCCTGCTCGCCAACCTGATGGAGAACGCCCTGCGCCACGGCGGCAGCGGCGTGGAGGTGTGCGCCAGCCTGTCCGGCGGCGCGGCGGCGCCCTACGTGGTGCTCAGCGTGCTGGACCGTGGCCCGGGCATCGATCCGGCCGAGCTGGGCGACATCTTCAACCCGTTCATCCGCGGCGACCGTGCGCGCAGCAGCAAGGGCACCGGCCTCGGTCTGGCCATCGTCAAGCGCATCGCCGCCCAGCACGGCGGCAGCGTCGAGCTGCGCAACCGCTCCGGCGGCGGCGTGGAGGCGCGGGTGTGTCTGCCGCTGGGGCTGCTGCTGCCGCGGGATGCGGCCTAGCCCCGTCCCTTGGTCCGCGTCTGGTTGGGCCGGGCGTGTTCCTCGATGTGCTGGATGATCATCGCCGCGACGTCGTGACCGGTGGTGGTCTCGATACCTTCCAGGCCCGGCGAGGAGTTGACCTCCATCACCAGCGGGCCGTGGTTGGAGCGCAGGATGTCGACCCCGGCTACGCCCAGGCCCATGGCCTTGGCCGCGCGGATCGCGGTCATGCGCTCCTCGGGGGTGATCTTGATCAGGCTGGCGGTGCCGCCGCGGTGCAGGTTGGAGCGGAACTCGCCGGGCTTGGCCTGGCGCTTCATCGCCGCGATCACCTTGTTGCCGACCACGAAGCAGCGGATGTCGGCGCCGCCGGCCTCCTTGATGTACTCCTGGACCATGATGTTCTGCTTGAGGCCCATGAACGCCTCGATCACCGACTCGGCGGCCTTCGCGGTCTCGCAGAGCACCACGCCGATGCCCTGGGTGCCCTCCAGCACCTTGATCACCAGCGGTGCGCCGCTGACCATGTCGATCAGGTCGGGGATGTCGTCCGGCGAGTGGGCGAAGCCGGTCACCGGCAGGCCGATACCCTTGCGCGACAGCAGCTGCAGCGAGCGCAGCTTGTCGCGTGAGCGGCTGATCGCCACCGACTCGTTGAGCGGGAACACGCCCATCATCTCGAACTGGCGCAGCACCGCGCAGCCATAGAAGGTCACCGAGGCGCCGATGCGCGGGATCACCGCATCGAAGCCTTCCAGTGCGCGGCCGCGGTAGTGGATCTGCGGCTTGTGGCTGGCAATGTTCATGTAGGCGCGCAGGGTGTCGATGACCTCCACCTCGTGCCCGCGCTGGCGACCGGCCTCGACCAGACGACGGGTGGAATACAGACGCGGGTTGCGCGACAGCACAGCGATTTTCATCGGACACCTGAGGGGGTAGTGGGCACCGACAGCAGCGGCTTGCCCTGGACATAAGTAAGCGCGGGGTTGACCACCAGTTGACCGGCGATCAGGGCCTTGGCGCCGAGCAGTACGCGATAGCGCATGGTCTTGCGGCAGGCCAGGGTGAATTCTACAGGCCAATGGCGGTCGCCGAGCACCAGATCGGTGCAAATCACGTAGCGGGTCTGGGTATGGCCGGTGGAGCTGCGGATGGTCTTCATGCTGACCAGCGGCGCCTCGCGCTGGCGCTGGCGGCTCTGCACCAGGCTGCCCAGGTGCGCGGTGAAGCGTACCCAGGGTTGGCCATCGCGCTCGAAGGGCTCGATGTCGCTGGCGTGCAGGGTCGAGGTACCGGCGCCGGTGTCGATCTTGGCGCGCAGGCCGGCCAGGCCCAGCCCGGGCAGGGCGATCCATTCGCGCAGGCCGATCACGGCCAGATGGTCGAAGGTCTTCACGGCGGCTCACTTTCCGGTGGCGATGAACGGCATGGATGGACATTCCCGGAGCAGGGAGGTAGTGGATCAGTCGGCAAAGGCCTCCTCGGCCGGCTTGACGCCGACCCGGTCGCGTCCCCGGTGCTTGGCATCGTACAGCGACTCGTCGGCGCGCTGCATCAGCGTCGCCACCGAGTCGCCGCGCAGTACCGTCGCCAGCCCGGCACTGCTGGTCAGCGGCCGGGGGCAGGGAAAGGCATGGCTGCGGATCTGCTCGAGGATGCGCTCGGCCAGCTGCACGGCCTGGCTCAGGTCGGTCTCGTGGCAGATCACCAGAAACTCCTCGCCGCCCCAGCGACACACGGTGTCCACGCTGCGCAGGCCTTTCTTGAGCAGCTGGGCAAACTCCACTAGCACCTTGTCGCCCATCAGATGGCCCAGCTCGTCGTTGACGGTCTTGAAGTGATCGATGTCCAGCAGAATCACCGACAGCGGCCGGTCGTAGCGCTGGGCGCGGATGATATCCAGGGCAAATGACGAATCGATGGCATGGCGGTTGGGCAGGTCGGTGAGCTGGTCGGTTTCGGCCTGGCACTTGAGCTGGTTGTTCAGTTTGCGCAGGTGGGCCATCCAGGCCAGGCTGGTCGCCAGGATGGCGGCGAGCACCAGGCCCAGCCAGAGGGCGAGGCTGTAGTCGGTGACCACGTCGGTCACCACCTGCATCGACACATGGCGATCGACGATCTGCCGGCGCTCCAGCGGCGTGAGGGTGGCTATGCCCTTGTCGAGGATGTCCCTGAGCGTGGTCTCGGACTTGAGCACGCCCATGCGCAGATGGTTGTCGTAGCCGGGTATCTGCCCGGAAATTTTCAGGTTGAACCAGCCCTCGTGCTTGATGGTGGCGGCCGCGACGATCAGCGAGCGCAGGCTCATGTCGGCCTTGCGCGCCTCCACCAGACCCAGGGCTTCGCGCTCCGACTCGGTTGGCACGATGGTCAGGTTGGGGAAGTCGCGGGCGATGCGTTCGAGCATCGCGGTGCCGCGCGGCAGGGCGATGGTCTTGCCTTGCAGCGCGCCGATGTCGGAGACGAACGGGTGTTCCTCGCGGGTGATGATCACGTTGGGATCGACCAGCAGCGGTTCGGTGAAGATCAGCCACTGGTCGCGCTCGGGCGTGCTGTTGAGGAAGCTCAGCGCCAGACAGTCGCCGGCCTGGGAGGCGGTCAGGCTCTCCTCCCAGGTGTGCGTGGGATGCAGCTGCAGATTGATGCCGGTGCGCTGGCTGACCAGGGCGATGAGGTCGGCCGCCATGCCGGTATGCCGGCCGGACTCGTCGATCAGCTCGAACGGCCACCAGTCGGGATCGATGCACATCGGGACCGTCGGGTGGGCCTGCAGATAGGCGCGTTCCGATTCGCTCAGCTCGACAACCTCGCTGGCTGCCGCCGGTGCCAGCCAGAGCAGGATGAGCAGCGTTGCCAGTCCGCAGCGCAGCGGGCGCCAGGCTTGAAGGGGGGCTGCGCAATGGAGGGGCCGTCGCCTGGCCTCCGGCAGGTGCTCGCTGACCTTGGGCATGTGGGAACTTCCTCGCTGTTCTGCCGTGACCAGGTCGATGCGGGCCTGGGTCATGCCATTATGGTCAACGCCCGGCGTGCCGTCATGTTCTGTGACGGGCTCGACAGCGTTGGGGGTGGCGGCTGCACTCCGCAGGTCGGCCAGCAGTGACACGAGAGAGAGCATGAGCGAGAAAGACGACGACAAGGTGCGCCTGGACAAGTGGCTGTGGGCGGCGCGTTTCTTCAAGACCCGCGCGCTGGCCAAGGCCGCCATCGAGGGCGGCAAGGTGCATTGCCGCGGCGAACGCTGCAAGCCGGCGAAGGAGCCCAGGGTGGGCGACGAGCTGCTGATCCGCAGCGGTTTCGACGAGCGCACGGTGATCATCCGCGCGCTGTCCATGGTCCGCCGCGGCGCGCCCGAGGCGCAGCAACTCTACGAGGAAACCGCCGACAGCATTACCCGCCGCGAGCAGGCCGCGGCGCTGCGCAAGGCCGGCGCCCTGGGCGTGCAGAGCGATGGCCGGCCGAGCAAGAAGCAGCGCCGGCAGATCCATCAGTTCCGCGACGGCCAGTGAGTTGCCGGCGCCCGATAGATTTCACCCGAAGCGGCGATAGACGGACGCCCCTTGGTGGTGTAGGCCGTTTGCGCCTAAAATCGCCGTTTACGAGCAAACCCTGCGGGCCTGGCATGTCAGATTTTTCCCAACGTTTCCTGTTCGACGATACCGATGTGCGCGGCGAACTGGTCGACCTCGAACAGAGTTACGCCGAGGTGCTGGCCAAGCACGCCTACCCCGAGCCGATCGCCCAGCTGCTCGGCGAGATACTTGCCGCGGTGACCCTGCTCAGCGACATCCTCAAGTACGACGGCCTGCTGGTGCTGCAGGCGCGCTCCTCCGGCCCGCTGCCGCTGCTGATGGTCGAATGCTCCAGCGATCGCGAGATTCGCGGCATCGCCCGCTACGAGGCCGAGGCCCTGGGCGAGGCGCGCAGCCTGCGCGAGCTGATGCCCGACGGTGTGCTGACCATGACCGTCGACCCCAAGGTCGGCAAGCGCTACCAGGGCATCGTCAGCCTGGACGGCGAGACCCTCGCCGAGTGCCTGTCCAGCTACTTCGCCATGTCCCAGCAACTGCCCACCCGCTTCTGGCTGAATGCCGACGGTCGCCGTGCCCGCGGCCTGCTGCTGCAGCAGCTGCCGGCCGATCGCCTGACCGATGGTGATGAGCGCGCGGCCAGCTGGGAGCATCTGGTCACCCTGGCCGACACCCTGACCGCCGAGGAACTACTCGGCCTCGACAACGAGACCCTGCTGTATCGCCTGTATCATCAGGAGGTGGTGCGCCTGTTCGACGCCGAGCCGCTGCGCTTCGGCTGCAGCTGTTCGCGCGAGCGCTCGGCCAATGCCCTGGTCAGCCTGGGCGCGGCCGATGCCGCGCAGCTGGTGGAAGAGCAGGGCGGGGCGGTGCAGATCGACTGCCAGTTCTGCAACCAGCGCTACCAGTTCGACGCCGCCGACATTGCCCAGCTGTTCGCCGGTGGCGGCAGCAGCGAGCCGTCGCCAACCCGGCACTGAGTGTTTTTTACCCAAAACCCGACTTTTCTGGCATAATCGCGCGCAATTTTTTCGCTGTAGCGCGCCTATAAAAACCGCTACACAAACGTTTGGAGGACTCGGCCTCAGGCCGACGGGGACCACATGACGCAAGCCAACACTGCCGTGTACACCGACATCAGCACTGCCGAACTGATCGAGCAGGCCATCCAGCGTGGCGAAGGCGAACTCGCCGCCAACGGCTCGCTGGTCGTGCGTACCGGTCACCGTACCGGCCGCTCGCCGATGGACCGCTACATCGTCCAGGAGCAGAGCACCGAGGCCAAGATCGCCTGGGGCAAGATCAACCGTCCGTTCCCGGCCGACAAGTTCGATGCCCTGTGGGATCGCGTCGAAGCCTACCTGGGCGAGCGCAGCCACTTCGTCTCCCACGTGCATGTTGGCTCCGCCGTCGAGCACTACCTGCCGGTGAAGATGAGCACCGAGACCGCCTGGCACAACCTGTTCGGCCGTTGCCTGTTCATCAACCCGGAAACCTTCAACCCGACCGGCAAGGGCGAGTGGCGCATCCTCAACGTGCCGTCGTTCGTCTGCGATCCGGAGCGCGACGGCACCAACTCCGACGGCTGCGTGATCCTCAACTTCGCCGACAAGAAGGTGCTGATCGCCGGCATGCGCTACGCCGGCGAGATGAAGAAGGCCATGTTCTCCGTGCAGAACTTCCTGCTGCCGGAAGCCGACGTGCTGCCGATGCACTGCGCCGCCAACATCGGCGAAGAAGGCGACGTCACCCTGTTCTTCGGCCTGTCCGGCACCGGCAAGACCACCCTGTCCGCCGACCCGAGCCGCTACCTGATCGGCGACGACGAGCACGGCTGGGGCGAGGGTGTGGTGTTCAACATCGAGGGCGGTTGCTATGCCAAGTGCATCGACCTGTCCGAGAAAAACGAGCCGGTGATCTGGAAGGCCATCCAGTTCGGCGCCGTACTGGAAAACGTGGTGCTCGACGAGCGCACCCGCCAGCCTGACTACGCCGACGCCAGCCTGACCCAGAACAGCCGCGCGGCCTACCCGCTGGAGCTGGTCGAGAAGCGCTCGGAGAAGAACCTCGGCGGCGAGCCGAACGCGGTGATCTTCCTGACCTGCGACCTGACCGGCGTACTGCCGCCGGTGTCGATCCTCAACAACGAGCAGGCGGCCTACCACTTCCTGTCCGGCTACACCGCGCTGGTCGGTTCCACCGAGATGGGCAGCGGCGGCGGCATCAAGTCGACCTTCTCCACCTGCTTCGGCGCGCCGTTCTTCCCGCGTCCGGCCGGCGAGTACGCCGAGCTGCTGATCAAGCGCATCAAGGGCTTCGGTTCCAAGGTCTACCTGGTCAACACCGGCTGGACCGGTGGCGGCTACGGCGTCGGCAAGCGCTTCAACATCCCGACCACCCGTGCGGTGATCGCGGCGATCCAGAGCGGCGCACTGGTCGGTGCCGAGACCGAGCACCTGCCGATCATCAACCTGGACGTGCCGAAAGCCGTCGCCGGCGTCGACACCCAGCTGCTCAACCCGCGCAACACTTGGGCCGACAAGAGCGAGTACGACCAGGCCGCCCGCGCCTTGGCCGCGTTGTTCATCGACAACTTCAAGAAGTTCGAAGTGTCCGACGCCATCCGCAGCGCCGGCCCGCAGCTGTAAGCAGCCGCGCTCCGCTGTGAAAAAAACCGCCTTCGGGCGGTTTTTTCGTTTTTGATCCTGCCGCAGCCGGCTAGTCGGCGCTGGCCTCCAGGCGGGCGAGGCGGGCCTCCAGCTCGGCGAGGCGCTCCTCGAGGGCGGCGATGCGCTCTTCCTGGGCGCTCGACGCCCCGCGGGATGCGGCCGGCTCCTCGGCGCGGGCGGCGAGCAGGCTCTCCAGCTCGGCCGGATCGCCCAGCTGATGGGCATAGCGCTCCTCGCGCTGGCCGCTCTGGCGCGGCAGCTGGCAGGCCAGTTCGCGCATCGCCAGGCGTTCGAGGTGGTGACGGACTTCCTCCTGATCGTCGAAGGCGTGCAGGCGGGCGCTGCGGGCGAACAGCTCGCCGAGGGTCTGCGGCCCGCGCAGCATGAGCAGGGCGAGCAGGATCAGCTGGGCGTGCACCAGCTCCAGCTGCTTGTCGGCGCGCTGTTCCCAGCGGTCGGCGCGGCTGCCCATCACCAGCCGGGTCAGGCCGCGCTGTTCCAGGCTGCGCAAGGCCTGGGCGAGTTCGCCGGGATGGAGGTTCATCAGTGGTTCGCGACTAGTCTTCTGGTTGCAGGCCAGTTGCAGGGCGTTGAGGGTCAGCGGGTAGCTTTCCGGCGTGGTGGCCTGCTTCTCGATCAGGCAGCCAAGGGCGCGGACCTCGACGGCGGACAGCGGCGCGTCGGCGAAGGGGGAGGGAGTGGGAGACGATTCGCTCATGGGCAAGGGCGCTCTGCGGGGAGGAGTGCCCTAGTGTCCCCAAGCCGGTGGGGCTTTGCCAGCAGCAAAGCACGCTCGCGCGTGCAGGATCGCCGCGCCAGCCCGTACGGGGCAGCAGGCGCGGCGGTGCTGCGAGGGACGACTCAATCGTCCCAGTGACGGCGATGCTTGTGCCTGTGCTTGCGGCCGTGGCCGCGACCATAGTCGCGGTAGCCGTGGTCGTGGCGATAGCCGCGACGGTCGCTGTAGTGCTCCTCGCGGGTGTTGCGGTCGCCGATGTTGTTGCCCAGTGCGCCGCCGACCGCGCCGCCGAGGCCGGCACCGACCAGACCGCCGGTGGTGCCGCCGAGGGTGCGGCCGACCGCGTTGCCGCCGGCTGCACCCAGGCCACCGCCGATCGCCGCCTCGGTCCGGCTGCCGTGGTTGGCGCTGACCGCGCCGCCAGCGGCGCCGCCGAGACCGGCGCCGATGGTGGAGCCGGTGCCGCCGCCGACCGCCTGGCCGACCACCGAGCCGAGTACCCCGCCGAGCGCACCGCCGACCGCGGTGCGGCCGTCGCCGTCGGCCCAGGCGGAACCGCCGGCCAGGGTCAGGGACAACAGGAGCATGGAGGAGTATTTCTTCATCGACACGATCACTCAATAGGGATGACGGCGCCGATCCTGCGCAGCCGGGCGGGCTTTGGCAAGGTCTGTTCCGACGGTCGGCAGCATTATGCAAAATTCTGCACGTTGCTGGCTTTTGTCTGGAACTTTGCCGGATATGCCCCGGTCTTATCGCTCTGGTTCGACCGCTTGCAGCCCCTCGCAGAGCGCCAGGTAGCAGTCCACGGCGGCGAATTCCTCGGTGTCCTTGCGTTCGCCGCGGCTGTCAGGCTGGCGCACGCCGAGCAGGTGGGCGATGCCGTACTGGCGGGCGCTGCGCAGGATCGGCAGGCTATCGTCGATGAACAGGCTGCGTGCCGGCTCGAAGCCGAAGTCCTGCTGCAGGGCGAACCAGAACTGCTGGTCCTCCTTGGCGAAGCCGTAGTCGTGGGAGCTGATCAGGCGGTCGAAGAACGGCGCCAGTTCGATCCGCTCCATCTTCAGCGACAGCGAATCGCGGTGCGCGTTGGTGATCAGCGCCACGCGCTTGCCGGCTGCGCGCAGGGCGGCGAGGAAGTGGTCGGCGTCCGGGCGCAGGGCGATCAGGTGGGCGATCTCCTCCTTCAAGGCGCGCACCGGCAGGTCCAGCTCGCGGCTCCAGAAATCCAGGCAGTACCAGCTCAACTGGCCGGCATGCTGCTGGAACAGCGGCAGCAGCTCGGCCAGCGCGGCGTCGAGGCTGATGGCGTGCTTGTCGGCGTAGCGCTGCGGCAGGTGGTGCAGCCAGAACTGGTTGTCGAAGTGCAGATCGAGCAGGGTGCCGTCCATGTCGAGCAGGACGGTGTCGATCTGGTTCCAGGGCAGCTGGGACATGGGCGGGCGGCTCGGGCTGGGCCGGCAGGGGCGATGGCCGCAGGGCGGCGCGACACTCTGCCGGGAGTCGAAAAAGGGATGCGTTATGGTAACGTGTCGGCTCGCCAAGGAGTCCAGCATATGCGTCAGAAACCCGATGTTCTCGCCCGCGCCATCGTGGCCAAAAGTCGCCTGTTTACCGTCGAAGAACTGCAGTTGCGCTTCAGCAACGGCGTCGAGCGTACCTACGAGCGCCTGCTCAATCGCGGGCTGGGCTATGGCGCGGTGATGGTGGTGGCCATGGAGGATGCCGAGACGGTGCTGCTGATCGAGGAGTACTGCGCCGGCGTCGATGCCTACGAGCTGTCGCTGCCCAAGGGCCTGATCGAGCCGGGCGAGGACGTGCTGGCGGCGGCCAACCGCGAGCTGAAGGAGGAGGCCGGTTTCGGCGCCCGCCAGCTCGAGCACCTCACCGGCCTGTCGCTGTCGCCGGGCTACATGAGCCAGTGCATCCAGGTGGTGCTGGCCCGCGACCTGTACCCCGAGCGGCTGCCCGGCGACGAGCCGGAAACCATCCGAGTCGAGCGCTTCAGCCTGCGCGACATCTCGCGCCTGGCCCTGTCCGAAAACTTCAGCGAGGGGCGCGCCCTGGCGGCCATGTACCTGGTGCGCGACCTGCTGACCCAGCGCGGCGAGTATCAACCGTGAGTCCAGCCATGAGTCATCCGCTGCTGGCGGGCGTGGTCGAGCTGGTGCAGCAGGCCGGCGTCGCGACCCTGTCGTACTGGCGCGACGATGTGGCCATCGAACTCAAGGCCGACGCCTCGCCGGTGACCGCCGCCGACCTGGCCGCCCATCGCCTGCTGGCCGATGGGCTGGCGCAGCTAGCGCCGGAGATCCACCTGCTGTCCGAGGAGGACTGCGAGATCGGCCTGGCCGTGCGCCAGCACTGGTCGCGCTGGTGGCTGGTCGATCCGCTGGACGGCACCAAGGAATTCATCGCCGGCAGCGAGGAGTTCACCGTCAACGTGGCGCTGATCGAGCAGGGCAAGGTGGTGTTCGGCGTGGTCGGCGTGCCGGCGCGCGGCCTGTGTTTCTATGGCGGTGCCGGCCTGGGCGCCTGGCGGCTGGCGAACGGCGCGGTCGAGCCGATCGGCGTGCGCATCGCGCCGCCGGAGGCGTTCACCGTGGTCGCCAGTCGTCGCCACTCCAGCCCGGCGCAGGAGCGCCTGCTCAACGGGCTGAGTGAGCGCTTCGGCGACCTGGCGTTGGCCAGCGTCGGCAGTTCGTTGAAGTTCTGCCTGCTCGCCGAGGGCAGTGCCGACTGCTATCCGCGTCTGGCGCCCACCTCGCAGTGGGACACCGCGGCGGCGCAGGGCGTGCTGGAAGGCGCCGGCGGCGAGGTGCTCGACCTGCACGGCCAGCCACTGGACTACCCGGCGCGCGAGAGTCTTCTCAACCCGCATTTCCTCGCCCTGCCGCAGGCCGCCGAGTGGCGCGAGGAACTGCTGCAGCTGGCCCTGGCGCTGGACTGAGCCCCGCCGCCTTGGGCGGGGTTCTGCAGGAGGCGCGCCCCTGCGGCGATGCGGGCCGCAGGTCCGCCAGAAAGCCCGAGCTCCGTAAGGTGGCAACTCGTGCAGCGATTGTTCACCTGTCAGGCCGCAGCGCGGGGCTGGCAGAAGACCTCTGCGCGGACTTTCTACCCTACGGGCTGCGGCGCACTCACTTGTGCAGCACGTACTCCCCATGCAGATGCACGGCGTCGGCACCGCTCGGCGCGGGGATGCGGATGTCCAGGTACAGGCGCGCGCGGCCGCGGCGGCGGTACAGGGTTTCGAACTTCTTCCAGTCCTCCTCGCTCGGCGCGGCGCAGATCGCCACGGCCTCCTCGACCACCGGCAGCGGATAGTCGATCTGCCCGCCCTTGATCACGATATGCCCGTCGTCGATGCCGGCCTCGCGCAGGCGCAGGGTCAGCCAGCCCCAGCCGGCCAGCACGCTGATGCTGTACAGGCTGCCGCCGAACATGCTGCCGGTGTGATTGACGTTGGGCGCCAGCGGCATGGCCAGGCGCAGTTCGTGGTGGTCCCAGCTGGCGACGCGCAGCTGCATGGCGCGGGTCAGCGGGATGTCGTGGTGGAGGAGGTCTTCCAGATAGCGACAGTCGGGTTTCATGTCCGGGGTGTCCTGGTGCGAGGCAAGAAGGGTAATGATCCTGCGTCGCGCCGGCAGCTGCAATCGCTCGGGTACCTCGTCCAGGCGGGTCTATAATGAATTGTTGCTCATGCTTGCGGGGTGACCTGTCACTGCCGTTGCGAAGCGGCCGCAGGCGGGGCTGAACGTACCCTGGGAGGTACTCGCCATGAAAATGCATTCCTTCAATCGCTACTCGCACGATCTGGGTGCGACGGTTCAGGATCTTTGGCTCACCGCCAAGGTGAAATCCGCCCTGGAGCTGGCCAAGCCGACCCGCGGTCAGCATATCCACGTCAAGGCCCATGCCGGGGTCGTGACCCTGAGCGGGCAGGTGGCTAGCCACCAGTTGTGCGAGCAGGCCATCGAACTGGCTCGCGGGGTTCACGGGGTCGCCGAGGTGGATGCCCATGAACTGGAAACCTGGATGGTCGCGCCGGGCCATCTACCCGAGGCGCCCAACGAGGAGGAAACCGTCGACTGTCAGGATCATGCGGCAATGGACAAGGACCGCAGCAAGACCCGCCACTAGCGCACGGACCGCCCACGAAAAAGCCCCGCACAGCTCGCGCTGGCGGGGCTTTTTCATGTCGCGGTGGGATTACAGACCGGCAGCGGCGCGCAGCGCCTCGGCCTTGTCGGTCTTCTCCCAGGTGAAGGTGGTGAAGGTGTCGTCGCCGACGGTCATCACCTCCGGGGTACGGCCGAAGTGGCCGTAGGCCGCGGTCGGGCGGTACATCGGGTGCAGCAGGTCGAGCATCTTGGTGATCGCGTACGGACGCAGGTCGAAGACTTCACGCACCAGCTTGATGATGGTGTCTTCGCTGACCTTGTTGGTGCCGAAGGTGTTGATCGAGATGGAGGTCGGCTGGGCCACGCCGATGGCGTAGGACACCTGGATCTCGCAGCGCTCGGCCAGGCCGGCGGCGACGATGTTCTTGGCCACGTAGCGACCGGCGTAGGCGGCCGAACGGTCGACCTTGGACGGGTCCTTGCCGGAGAAGGCGCCGCCGCCGTGACGGGCCATGCCGCCGTAGGAGTCGACGATGATCTTGCGGCCGGTCAGGCCGCAGTCGCCCACCGGGCCGCCGATGATGAACTGGCCGGTCGGGTTGATGTGGAACTGGGTGTCCTTGTGCAGCAGTTCGGCCGGCAGGGTGTGCTTGATGATCAGCTCCATCACCGCTTCCTGCAGATCGGCCTGGCTGATCTCCGGGTTGTGCTGGGTGGACAGCACCACGGCGTCGATGCCGACCACCTTGCCGTTCTCGTAGCGGCAGGTGACCTGGCTCTTGGCATCCGGGCGCAGCCACGGCAGCAGGCCGGACTTGCGCGCTTCGGCCTGGCGCTCGACCAGGCGGTGCGAGAAGCAGATCGGCGCCGGCATCAGCACGTCGGTCTCGTTGCTGGCGTAGCCGAACATCAGGCCCTGGTCGCCGGCGCCCTGGTCTTCCGGCTTGGCACGGTCGACGCCCTGGTTGATGTCCGGGGACTGCTTGCCGATGATGTTGACGATGCCGCAGGTGGCGCCGTCGTAGCCGACGTCGGAGCTGTTGTAGCCGATGTCGACGATCACGTCGCGGACCAGCTGCTCGAGGTCGATCCACGCGCTGGTGGTGATCTCGCCGGCGACGATGGCCACACCGGTCTTCACCAGGGTCTCGCAGGCCACGCGGGCGTGCTTGTCCTCGGCGATGATGGCGTCGAGGACGGCATCGGAAATCTGGTCGGCGATCTTGTCCGGATGGCCTTCGGACACGGACTCGGAGGTGAAAAGGGAATATTCGCTCATCAATCGGTTCCTGTTATTACCGGTGGGTGAGTCGGCCTCGCGGCCGTGTCAAGACAACAGTGTGGTTCATGTTCGGGATGCCGCTTCGGCGCGGGCGAAGTGGCGCACCTGGATCTGGAAGCCGTTGCGCAGGCCCAGGTACAGGCTTTCGCCGGCGACCAGGCCGGCCTCTGCGGCCCAGCGCGCCAGCTCGTCCTGATCGAAGCCGAGCCAGATATCGCCGCAGGCCTCGCGGGCCCAGCTCTGGTGGTGGCTGCACAGCTCGGTGAGCAGCAGACTGCCACCGGGGTTGACCAGCCGCGCCAGCTGGCCCATCGCCGCGGCCGGGTCGGCGAAGTGGTGCAGGACCATGTTCAGCACCACGCAATCGGCCGCGGCTTCTGCGTCATGCAGGGCATCGGCCAGTTTCAGCTCGACGTTGGCCAGGCCCTCGGCGGCGCAGCGCTGGCGGGCCAGCTCGAGCATCGCCGGGCTGCTGTCCAGCGCGCTGACGCGGGCGAAGCGCCGGGCCAGCTCGGGCAAAAAGGCGCCGTCGCCGGGACCGACCTCCAGCGCCGTGGCGCTGGCGGGAAAGTGCAGGGCATCGAGCAGGGTCAGCAGGCTGTCGCGGTACTGCGCCAGCCCTGCGATCAGGTCCTGCTGGGCGCGGAACTTCTCCAGGGTGCGGGCGAAGAAATCGCGCGCCGCCGCCGAGCGCTGCGCCTGCACCTCCTTGATGCGGGCCTGCACTTCGCCGGGCAGCTGCAGGGCGTCCACCTCGTCGAGCAGCGCGGCATGCAGCGCACCGCCGGTCTGCTCGCTCTGCGCCAGGGCGCGGCGGTAGAAGATCGCGTTGCCTTCGCGGCGCGTCGCGACCAGCCCGGCCTGGGCCAGCACCTTGAGGTGGTGGCTCATCCCTGACTGGCGCATGGCGAAGATCTGCGCCAGCTCCAGCACGCCGAACGAATCGCTGGCCAGCACGCGCAGCACGCTCAGGCGCAGCGGGTCGCCGCCGGCCTTGCACAGGGCGGCCAGTTCGTCGCTGGGGTCGTGGCGGAATGCGGGCTGGGTACTCATAAGGCGGCGAAGTCTAGTCGCCGCGGCGACGGGCTGCAACTTCTGCATCAAAAAGTTTTGATATTGCCGGGCGCCGACCGGGGCGGATTGGCCCTGCGCCGCCGCCGCGGCCGGGCGCTGGCGGCGCGTGCCGGCAGCCAATTCGTTCGCTGCGACCATCTGTGATTGCCCGTTCCCCTCCGGCTGGGCGAAAATAGCCGCCTTTTTGATCAGCCCCCCCTGCAGGAGACCAGCGATGCCCAGTCGTCGTGAGCGAGCCAATGCCATTCGTGCCCTCAGCATGGATGCCGTGCAGAAAGCCAACAGCGGCCATCCCGGTGCACCCATGGGCATGGCGGACATCGCCGAAGTGCTGTGGCGCGACTTCCTCAAGCACAACCCGCAGAACCCGCAGTGGGCCGACCGCGACCGCTTCGTGCTGTCCAACGGCCACGGCTCGATGCTGGTCTACTCGCTGCTGCACCTGACCGGTTACGACCTGGGCATCGACGACCTCAAGCAGTTCCGCCAGCTGCACAGCCGCACCCCTGGCCACCCGGAATACGGCTACACCCCGGGCGTCGAGACCACCACTGGCCCGCTGGGCCAGGGCATTGCCAACGCGGTCGGTTTCGCCATCGCCGAGAAGGTGCTGGGCGCGCAGTTCAACCGTCCGGGCCACGCCATCGTCGACCACTTCACCTACGCCTTCCTCGGCGACGGCTGCATGATGGAAGGCATCAGCCATGAAGTCTGCTCGCTGGCCGGTACCCTGGGCCTGGGCAAGCTGGTCGCCTTCTACGACGACAACGGCATCTCCATCGACGGCGAAGTCGAGGGCTGGTTCACTGACGACACCCCGGCGCGCTTCGAGGCCTACGGCTGGCAGGTGATCCGCAACGTCGACGGCCACGACGCCGACGAGATCAAGACCGCCATCGAGACCGCCCGCGCCGAAACCGCGCGGCCGACCCTGATCTGCTGCAAGACCACCATCGGCTTCGGCTCGCCGAACAAGGCCGGCAAGGAAGAGTGCCACGGCGCGCCGCTGGGCGCCGACGAGATCGCCGCGACCCGCGCGCAACTGGGCTGGAACCACGGGCCGTTCGAAATCCCCGCCGACATCTACGCCGAGTGGGATGCCAAGGAAGCCGGCGCCGCCCGCGAAGCCGCCTGGAACGAGCGTTTCGCCGCCTACGCCGCCGAGTTCCCCGAGCTGGCTGCCGAGTTCCAGCGCCGCATCGCCGGCAAGCTGCCGGCCGACTTCGCCGAAAAAGCCGCCGCCTACGTCGCCGACATCGCCGCCAAGGGCGAGACCATCGCCAGCCGCAAGGCCAGCCAGAACGCGCTGAACGCCTTCGGCCCGCTGCTGCCGGAATTCCTCGGCGGCTCGGCGGATCTCGCCGGTTCCAACCTGACCCTGTGGAAGGGCTGCCAGAGCCTCACCCACGCCGACGCCTCCGGCAACTACCTGCACTACGGCGTGCGCGAGTTCGGCATGAGCGCGATCATGAACGGCGTCGCCCTGCACGGCGGCTTCATTCCCTACGGCGCGACCTTCCTGATCTTCATGGAATACGCGCGCAACGCCGTGCGCATGTCGGCGCTGATGAAGCAGCGCGTGCTCTACGTGTTCACCCACGACTCCATCGGTCTGGGCGAGGACGGCCCGACCCACCAGCCGATCGAGCAGCTGGCCAGCCTGCGCGGCACGCCGAACCTCGACACCTGGCGTCCGTGCGACGCGGTCGAGTCCGCGGTGGCCTGGAAGTACGCCATCGAGCGCAACGACGGTCCGAGCGCGTTGATCTTCAGCCGCCAGAACCTGCCGCACCAGGCGCGCGACGCCCAGCAGTTGGCCGACGTGGCCCGCGGCGGCTACGTGCTCAAGGACTGCGCCGGCGAGCCGGAGCTGATCCTGATCGCCACCGGTTCGGAAATCGGTCTGGCCGTGCAGGCCTTCGATGCACTGACTGCCCAGGGCCGCCAGGTGCGCGTGGTGTCGATGCCGTCGACCAGTGTGTTCGACCAGCAGGATGCCGCCTACAAACAGGCCGTGCTGCCGGTGCAGGTCGGTGCGCGCATCGCCATCGAGGCCGCGCATGCCGACTTCTGGTACAAGTACGTCGGCCTGGAAGGCCGCATCATCGGCATGACCACCTTCGGCGAATCCGCACCGGCGGCGCAGCTGTTCGAGGAGTTCGGTTTCACCCTCGACAACGTGCTGAGCACCGCCGAGGAGCTGCTGGACGTCTGAAAACCTTGAATAAATCTGCTGCGCTCGATATCTCGCGTTTCGGCGGTGCTCGGAATCCTCACGTATTTCAATACGTTGCGGTTCCTGCGCCCGGCGTCACGCGACCTGTCTTCGCTCGCGACGATTTCTTCGAAGGTTTTAAGTGCCAAATAGAGTCCCGGTAGGGTGGAAAACCGCAACGCGGTTTTCCACCTGCCCAGCCGAGCAAAGAGCACCCATGCCCAACCGCCCCTACAAAGTCGCCCTAAACGGCTACGGCCGCATCGGCCGTTGCGTGCTGCGTGCGCTCTATGAACGTGGTGCGGATGCCGGGCTGGAAATCGTCGCGCTCAACGACCTGGCCGACCAGGCCAGCATCGAGTACCTGACCCGCTTCGACTCCACCCACGGCCGCTTCCCCGGCGAGGTGAAGGTGGCCGGCGACTGCCTGCACATCAACGGCGACTGCGTGAAGGTGCTGCGCGAGGCCACCCCGGAAGCCATCGACTGGGCCGCGCTGGGCGTCGATCTGGTGCTGGAGTGCACCGGCGTCTACCACACCCGTCTGCAGGCCGAACGCTTCCTGGCTGCCGGTGCGCCGCGGGTACTGTTCTCCCAGCCGATGGCCAGCGAGCACGACGTCGACGCCACCATCGTCTACGGGGTCAACCAGGCCAGCCTGAGTGGCGCCGAGCGTTTGCTGTCCAACGCCTCCTGCACCACCAACTGCAGCGTGCCGCTGCTCAAGTTGCTCGACGAGGCCATCGGCCTCGACTACGTGACCATCACCACCATCCACTCGGCGATGAACGACCAGCCGGTGATCGACGCCTACCACCACGAGGACCTGCGCCGTACCCGCTCGGCGTTCCAGTCGGTGATCCCGGTGTCGACGGGCCTCGCCCGCGGCATCGAGCGCCTGCTACCCGAGCTGGCGGGCCGCGTGCAGGCCAAGGCGATCCGCGTGCCGACGGTCAACGTGTCCTGCCTGGACATCACCCTGCAGACCCGCCGCGACACCAGCGTCGCCGAGATCAACCGCGTGCTACGCGAGGCGGCCGAGCGCGGCCCGCTCAAGGGCCTGCTCGACTACACCGAGCTGCCCCACGCCAGCTGCGACTTCAATCACGATCCCCATTCGGCCATCGTCGATGGCAGCCAGACCCTGGTTTCCGGCCCGCGGCTGGTCAACCTGCTGGCCTGGTTCGACAACGAATGGGGCTTTGCCAACCGTATGCTCGACGTGGCGGACCACTTCCTCCGCGTCGCCCATTGCCCACAGCCCATGAAGGACTGAAGCCCATGACCACGCCGTTCGTAAAAATAGCGAAGATGTCCGACCTCGACCTCGCCGGTAAGCGCGTGCTGATCCGCGAAGACCTCAACGTCCCGGTGAAGGACGGCGTGATCAAGAGCGACGCCCGCATCCTCGCCTCGTTGCCGACCATCAAGCTGGCGCTGGAGAAGGGCGCCGCGGTGATGGTCTGCTCGCACCTGGGTCGCCCGACCGAGGGCGAGTTCTCCGCCGAGAACAGCCTCAAGCCGGTTGCCGACTACCTGAGCAAGGCGCTGGGCCGTGAAGTGCCGCTGGTTCAGGACTACCTGGGCGGCGTCGACGTGCAGCCGGGCCAGATCGTGCTGTTCGAGAACGTGCGCTTCAACAAGGGTGAGAAGAAGAACAGCGACGAGCTGGCCCAGCAGTACGCCGCGCTGTGCGACGTGTTCGTCATGGACGCCTTCGGCACCGCCCACCGCGCCGAGGGTTCGACCCATGGCGTGGCCAAGTTCGCCAAGGTCGCCGCGGCTGGCCCGCTGCTGGCCGCCGAACTGGACGCGCTGGGCAAGGCGCTGGGCAGCCCGGCGCGGCCGATGGTGGCCATCGTCGCCGGCTCCAAGGTGTCGACCAAGCTCGACGTGCTGACCTCGCTGGCCGACATCTGCGACCAGTTGATCGTCGGTGGCGGCATCGCCAACACCTTCCTCGCCGCCGCCGGCTACAAGGTCGGCAAGTCGCTGTGCGAAGCCGACCTGCTGGATACCGCCAAGGCCATCGCCGCCAAGGTCAGCGTGCCCCTGCCGGTCGACGTGGTGGTCGCCAAGGAGTTCGCCGAAACTGCCGCAGCGACGGTCAAGCTGATCGCCGACGTGGCCGACGACGACATGATCCTCGACATCGGCCCGCAGACTGCGGCGATGTTCGGCGAAATGCTCAAGGCCTCCAAGACCATCCTGTGGAACGGCCCGGTCGGCGTGTTCGAGTTCGACCAGTTCGGCAACGGTACCAAGGTGCTGGCCCAGGCCATCGCCGCCAGCGATGCCTTCTCCATTGCCGGCGGTGGCGACACCCTGGCGGCCATCGACAAGTACGGCGTGGCCGAGCAGATCTCCTATATTTCCACCGGCGGCGGCGCCTTCCTCGAGTTCGTCGAGGGCAAGGTCCTGCCGGCCGTGGCCGTGCTCGAAGAGCGCGCCAAGTAAGCACGCCCGGCACCCCGCCATGATGGCGGGCGGGATGCCGTGGTTGCGGACCGTCGACGCCCAGGACGGGCGTCGTCGAGCCTACAGGGAGGTATCCACGGCGTGTCCGTAGCCGCGGTATCCCGCTTGCAGCGAGCCTGCCCGTCGATGGCAGGCGCGAACACTTGAACCCGGCTCGCCCCTGCGGCAGGCTGGTCTCCGAATAAACGACCCTTACTGGGAGCTACACAGATGGCACTTATCAGCATGCGCCAGATGCTGGACCACGCCGCCGAATTCGGCTACGGCGTGCCGGCCTTCAACGTCAACAACCTCGAGCAGATGCGCGCCATCATGGAAGCGGCCGACAAGACCGACTCCCCGGTGATCGTCCAGGCCTCCGCCGGTGCCCGCAAGTACGCCGGTGCGCCGTTCCTGCGTCACCTGATCCTCGCCGCCATCGAGGAATTCCCGCACATCCCGGTGTGCATGCACCAGGACCACGGCACCAGCCCGGACGTCTGCCAGCGCTCGATCCAGCTGGGCTTCAGCTCGGTGATGATGGACGGCTCGCTGCGCGAAGACGGCAAGACCCCGGCCGACTACGACTACAACGTGCGCGTGACCCAGCAGACCGTGGCATTCGCCCACGCCTGCGGCGTCTCCGTGGAAGGCGAGCTGGGCTGCCTGGGCAGCCTGGAAACCGGCCAGGCCGGTGAAGAGGACGGCGTCGGCGCCGAAGGCACCCTCGACCACAGCCAGATGCTCACCGATCCGGAAGAGGCCGCGGCCTTCGTCAAGGCCACCCAGGTCGACGCCCTGGCCATCGCCATCGGCACCAGCCACGGCGCCTACAAGTTCACCAAGCCGCCGACCGGTGACATCCTCGCCATCGACCGCATCAAGGAAATCCACAAGCGCATCCCCAACACCCACCTGGTGATGCACGGCTCCTCCAGCGTTCCGCAGGAGTGGCTGAAGGTGATCAACCAGTTCGGCGGCGACATCAAGGAAACCTACGGCGTGCCGGTCGAGGAAATCGTCGAGGGCATCAAGCACGGCGTGCGCAAGGTCAACATCGACACCGACCTGCGCCTGGCCTCCACCGGCGCCATCCGCCGCATGATGGCCGAGCAGCCGAGCGAGTTCGACCCGCGCAAGTTCTTCGCCAAGACCATCGAGGCCATGCGTGACATCTGCATCGCCCGCTACGAAGCCTTCGGCACCGCCGGCAACGCCTCGAAGATCAAGCCGATCTCCCTGGAAGGCATGTACCAGCGCTACGCCAAGGGCGAGCTGGCCGCCAAGGTCAACTGATCCGGCGCGTTCGCTTCAGTTAGTCCCACAAGGCCCGCTGCGTGCGGGCCTTGTGCTGTCCGGGGCTCCGGTTCGCCCACGGCAGGGATGCGCGCGGCGCCGATCACAGGCATTCGATGCGGTTGCGGCCGCTGGACTTGGCGCGGTAGAGCGCCATGTCGCTGCGCGAAAGGGCGGCATCGACGCTGGTATCGCTGGCAGTCAGGACGGCGATGCCGATGCTGAGGGTCATGGCGATGCACTGATCGCCGTGCTGCAGCGGGTTTTGCGCCAGTTGTTGCTGCACGCGCCGGGCAAAGGCCGTGGCCTCGGTGAGGTTCGCACCGCTGAGGATCACGGCAAACTCCTCGCCACCGACCCGGCCGGCCATGTCGCTTTTGCGCAACTGCGCGCGCAGGATGTCTGCGAAATGCCTGAGCGCCAGGTCGCCGGTCGCATGCCCCCACCGGTCGTTGATCGACTTGAAGTGGTCCAGGTCGCACATCAGCACCGCCGCGCAGTGGCCCGCGCTGCGCTGCATGCGCGCCAGCTCGGCCTCGATCTGCGTCATCAGGTGGCGCCGATTGGGCAACTGGGTGAGGAAGTCGGTGGTGGCGAACTCCAGCAGCTCGGCCTCGATGCGCTTGCGCTCGGTCACGTCAGTGATGAAGCCGTGCCACAGGGTGCTGCCGTCCTCCAGCCGCCGCGGTTGCGCGGCGCCGTGTCGCCAGCGCAGTCCCTGTCTGGGCAGTCGGACGCGGTACTCCAGGTCCCAGGGCGTCAGGCTGGTCGCCGAGGCGTCGAGCGCAGCCCTGTAGGCGGGCAGGTCATCCGGGTGAATCAGCGCGTCGATCATCGCGTCGCTGTCGGCGACCTGCTCCGGGGTGACCTCGTAGATAGACTGGATGCCGGCGCTGGCGTAGGAGAACAGCGACTCGCCAGTCGGCCAGCGCCGGTACTGGAAGACCAGGCCGGGAACCTCATTGGTCAGGTTGGTGAGCAGGTCGACGGACTGCTGCAGCCGCTCCGACAGCGCGTGCATGGCGGTGATGTCGGTGGTGGTGCCGATCATGCGCAGCGGTCTGCCCTCGCGGTCGCGGCTGACCACCTTGCCGCGGCTGGAGATCCACTTGTAGCGGCCATCCTTGCAGCGGATGCGGTGCTCCACCGCGTAGCCTTCCGTCTTGCCCTCGAAGTGCGCCTGGATAGTGGCCTGCACGTAGGCCAGGTCGTCGGGATGGATGCGCTGGTAGCTGTCTTCGATGCGATTGCCGACCTCGGCATCCGCATAACCGAGAATCGCTTTCCAGCCGCTGGAGTAGTGGATCTCCCCGGTCTGCACATTGCGGTCCCAGATCCCGGTGCCACTGCCGGCGATGGCCAGTGCCATTCTGCGTTCGCGGTCACGCAGGTCGGCGGTATCCGCCTGCAGCCGGGCGGCAGCGCGGTCGCTTTCCACGCTGGCGGCCGCCAGGCGGGCAAGGTCGCGGAAGCATTCGCGCTGCCCGCCATCCAGTGCCTGCGGCTGGTCGTCGAGCAGGACAAAGACCCCGATCGTGCTTCCGTCCGCGGCGAGCAGTGGGCAGGCGGCATAGAAGCGCATGCACGGATTGTCGATGACCAGCGGGTGGTGGCGAAAGCGCTCGTCGGTGTGGGTATCGGGCACCACCAGCATCCCGTCGCCAAACAGTGAGTGCTCGGAGAACGGCAGGTCGCCGGGCTTTTGCCCGCCGGGTGGGCCGGCGCAGGAGACAAGTCGTTGCCGGTCGGCGTCGATCCGCATGATCAGCGCGACGGCGACGCCGAAGTGGCGTTTCGCCAGACGAGTCAGGCCGTCAAAGCGCTCGTCCGCTACCGGGGGCGTAGCGTCGGGCGATTTGCGGCTCGCGATCTGCGGGCTGGCGGCGTCAGGGGGCGCGGAAGTCAGCATATCCAGTTAACTCGACGGTGGCCGGGAGGCGATGCGTTGGGTACAGGAAGGACAACTGTAGCCTGTAGTCTAGCTGCGTGCTGCAAGGCTCGGTGGGCAGACCTGGTCTGTCTGACGGAGTGGCACGCCCGCAGTTGCCGCGGCCGGGTAGAATGCGCCCATTGTCTGCCGCCCCCCGATGCCCATGACCCCGCTCAAATACCTTTCCGCCTACCCCCTGCAATTGCAGGACCAGGTACGCCGGCTGATTGCCGACGAGCGCCTGGGCGAGTACCTGGCCAAGCGTTACCCCGAGCGCCACGCGGTGCAGAGCGACAAGGCGCTGTATGCCTACGTCATGGAACTCAAGCAGCAGTACCTGCGCAATGCGCCGGGCATCGACAAGGTGCTCTACGACAGCAAGCTGGACGTGGTGCGCAAGGCCCTCGGCCTGCACACCGCGGTCTCAAGGGTGCAGGGCGGCAAGCTCAAGGCGAAGAAGGAGATCCGCGTCGCCGCGCTGTTTCGCGACGCGGCACCGCAGTTCCTGCAGATGATCGTGGTGCACGAGCTCGCGCACCTGCGCGAGTTCGACCACAACAAAGCGTTCTACCAGCTCTGCGAGCACATGCTGCCGGGCTATCACCAGCTGGAGTTCGACCTGCGGGTCTATCTGACCTGGCGCGAGCTGGGCGCCAACCAGCCCGTGTAGGCGGCCCGACCCTGGGGCGATGCTCCTGGCCCTTGGCGGACCTGCGGATCGCATCGCGGCGAGGGCGCGCTTCTCCGGGTCGAGTCCTTATTGCGCCGCCATCACCACCTTCAGCACCTTCTTGAAGGTCTCGATTTCCTCGGTGCTGACCCCGGCGAACACCGCTTCCTGTTGGCGCCGGGAGATGTCCCACAGCGCCTCGGTCTGCGCCCGACCGGCGTCGGTCAACTGGTGGCCGGCGGTCGTTTCGCTGACCAGGCCCTTCTGTTGCAGGTTGGCCAGCGCCTCCTTGATCTCGCGGGTCGGCATCGCCACCTCGCGCTGCAGGGCGACCAGGTCCAGCTGGGCGCTGTCTTCCAGCACCATCAGCATGCGCGCCTCGCTGGTGCTCAGGCCGGTGGACAGCTGCTTGGGGGCGTAGCTGGCCTGGTAGGCGTTGACCGCCTGGATCATCAGATAGAACAGGTTGCTGCTCATCAGCCGGCCGTGCATGGTGGCTGGCGCGGCGTTCGGGTCGCTCTTCTTCGGCGCGCGCGGATGCGGCAGGACCATCGAGTAGGCGCCCTGGTGGTAGAGCAACGGCGAGCGGCCGAAGTCGTCGAAGGCGGCGACCTTGCCGATCAGGATCCAGTGGTCGCCGCCGTCCACCTGCTGGAAACGCTCGCACTGGAAGCGTGCCGCGCAGTCGGGGAACAGCGGCGCGCCGCCCAGGCCGGCTTCGTAGACGACGCCGGCGAACTTGTCCTCCTGCGGGCGGGCGAAGTGGTTGGACAGCTCGATTTGGTCGGCGGCGAGGATGTGTACCGCGAAGTGGCTGGCGGCCTCGAATACAGCCTGGCTGCCGGAGCGCTTGTCGATGCTCCACAGCACCAGCGGCGGCTCCAGCGACACCGAGTTGAAGCTGTTGGCGGTCACCCCGACCTGCTCGCCGGACGGGCTGCGGGCGGTGACGATGGTGACGCCGGTGGCGAAGTTGCCGAGGGCGCGGCGGAACACTCGGGGGTCGAAGCCGGTTGCGCTGGTTGTGGTCATTGCGGACTCTCCGGTCGTGGCGTCTGGGGCCTGCCTGCACCGGCAGGCTGGGCTGCGTGGCGCTTGTGAATTTCAGTCTAGGGTGGCTGGGTGGGCAAGACCAGCGGCCGGGGCGCCGTGTCCCGCTCGGCGTGCGGGCCTCAGGGCGGCGGCTGGCCTGGCGGCGGCGCTGCACCACGTGGCTGGGGCGTGCCGAGCAGGCGCAGGGCGCTGACCAGCAGCGGTACGTAGGGGCCGGCCTGGCGCAGCCAGCGGCGCAGGCCGCCGATGTTGCGGCCGCCGAAAAAGCCCAGCAGGGTGACACCGGCCAACCCCCACAGCGGCGCGTGGCGCAGGTTCATCTGCTGTTGCCAGGCGCGCACCTGCTGCAGCGGCTGGGTCAGGCGCAGGGTTTCGTAGTGCAGCTCCTGGCGATGCAGCTCCAGTCGCATGCGCACCAGCGCCTTGCGCATCTGTTGCGGGGTGGCGTGCTCCGGCAGGCGAGGCGGGATCATGGCAGCAGTTGCTCGCGGTCTCGCGCCAGCTCTTCGAGACTGGCGCTGAAAGGGGAGGTCTGCCGGCGCAGGGCGGCGAACAGGCGCCACAGCGCGAGCAGGCAGCCGAGGCCGTGGCACAGGCACAGCACGATGATCGCCTCCAGGCGGTGGCTGTCCCAGAACAGCAGCAGCACCAGAACGCTGAGGGCGAACAGCAGCAGGAGGCCGAACAGCAGGGCCAGACCGGCGTACAGCAACTGGCGCAGGCTGGCGGCCTTCTGCTCTTGCAGTTCGATGCCCAGCAGTTCGAGGTGAGCGTGCAGCATGCCGAGGGCAGCCGCGCCCGCACCGCGCAGCGCGGAGTTGCCAGCGGGGCTGGATGTGCCGTCCTGCGCTCCCTCGCTCATAGCTTCAGCGTCGCGCGATCAGCATACCGAGCAGCACGCCGAGGCCGGCACACAGGCCGAGCGACTGCAGCGGGTGCTCCTGTACATAGTGTTCGGTCGCCTGCACGCCGGCCTTGCAGCACTCGCGCACCGACTCCTGGTTGGCGTTCAGGCTTTTGCGGGCACGCACGAGGCTGGCCTGGATCTGCTCGCGCAGCCCCTCGGCCTGATCGCCAACCAGGCTGGCCGACTGCTGCAACAGCTTCTCGGTGTCCTGAACCAGTGCCTGGAAATCTGCCAGCAGCGGATCCACGGAAGGGGTCTTGTGGGCCATGGGCGGTTCTCCTCGGTTGAGTGAGCCTTGAGTGTAGGACGGCCTGCCGGCATTTGCCCGGGTCTTCACGGCCGCTCGACCGCCGGGCTTCAGGCCGCCGGCGGCAACGCTGCGGCGGGCTCGCTGTCCGGGTGCAGCAGGCGCTCCGCCAGGCTGCGCAGGGGCGCCAGCTGGCGACAGATCAGCGCCAGTGCGGTGCGCAGCAGGCGCTGGCGCTCGTCGATGTCCTCCGGCAGCTGCTCCAGCTCGCGGGCCAGGGCCTCCTCGTCGAGGGCCGGACTGGCCGGCGCGCGGCGCTCGACGAGGCCGGCGGCGATCGCCTCGAGACTGCCGGCCAGGTGCGCGGCGGCCTGTTCGATCAGCCCGCCGCGCAGCTCGACCGGCAGCGCCGCACGGTGCGCGCCGAGTGCCGACAGGTAGCTGAGCAGGGTGTGCGACAGCGCCAGGCAGCGAAAGCCGATATCCGCCTCGCGGCGAAAGTGGCCGGGCTCCAGCAGCATGCTGGCCAGGGTGGCGGACAGCGCGGCGTCGGCGTTGTGCGCGTTGCGCCGGGCCAGGCGGTAGGCGAGGTCGTCGCGCTTGCCGCTGGCGTACTGCTCGATGATCTGCCGCAGGTAGCGGCTGTGGCAGCTCAGGGTACTGGCCACCACTCGGTGCAGGCGCCGGCCCTGCCAGTCGGGGAGGATCAGGAACACCGCCAGGCCGGCGATCAGGCTGCCGAGCAGGGTATCGACCAGGCGTGGCCAGATCAGCCCGTAGCCGTCGCCGACCTGGTTGAAGCAGAACAGCACCATCAGGGTGATCGCCGCGGTGGCCAGGGTGTAGCGGCTCGAGCGGGTGACGAAGAAGGCCACCCCGGCGGCCACGGCGATCAGCGACTGCACGACGGCGCCGGGGAACAGGTCGAACAGCGCCCAGCCGACGAGCAGGCCGAGCACGGTGCCGATGATGCGCTGGACCAGCTTGGTGCGGGTGGCGCCGTAGC
The DNA here is from genome assembly GCF_900109175.1 of Pseudomonas linyingensis. Lineage (GTDB taxonomy): Bacteria > Pseudomonadota > Gammaproteobacteria > Pseudomonadales > Pseudomonadaceae > Geopseudomonas > Geopseudomonas linyingensis. The sequence continues at coordinate 175,143 of NZ_FNZE01000002.1, forward strand.
TCGGCTGACAGACGAACACCGTGGTCAGCAGGATCCAGTAGCCCTGGGTGGGATGGATGGCGTGCAGCACGCCGTAACCGGCGGCCAGCGCCAGGGCCAGGCGCAGGGCGTGGCGGAACAGCAGCGAGGTGGGGGTGAGCTGCTGGCGCAGACGCTCCCAGACCTCGCGCAGGCTGTGCGGGTCACGGTCGTGCAGGGTGCTGTCCTGCTCCTCGGCCAGCGCCTCCGGATTGCTCGCCGCACCGAGCAGCTGCTCGAGGGTGCCGAGGTTGCCGGCCAGTGCGCGCAGCGAGCGCAGCAGGCCGCGCCACTGCGGGTTGTCCTGCGCCTGCAGGTGGTCGAGGGAGGCGCGCAGGTCGTCGAGCGCCTGGGCGCTGGCGCGCTGGTAGTCGAATGGCTGGCGCAGCTCGATGGCCGCGGCCAGCGCGCGACAGGCCTTGCCCTGCTGGCGCAGCAGCAGCTGGCAGCGGAACAGCACGTCGCTGTGGAAGAACGCCTCGGCCAGGCGGTTGTACGGGTAGTGCGAGGAGCTGGCGCGCTCGTGGATGTCCTGGGCGAGGAAGTACAGCTTCAGGTAGCGGCTGACCTGCGGGCTGGCGCGGCCCTTGCCGACCCGGTGGAGGATGATTTCCTTGGCGGCGTTGAGCGCCGCCACCAGGCGGCCGTTCTGCTGCGCCAGCTCGAGGCGGCGCTGCTCGACGTCCAGCTCGCGCACCGGCTCGAACAGCGCTGCCTTGAGGCGCAGGTACAGGCCCAGTTCGCGGAATACCCGGGCCAGCGCCTGCTGCACCGGCTGCTGGCTGAACAGCGCCTGCCAGAGCACCGAGAGCAGGCCGTACCAGGCCGCGCCGGCGACCAGCAGCAGCGGTTGGCGCCACAGGTCGGCGACCTCGCCGCCGCGCTGGTCGACGGCGATCATGGTGTAGATGGACAGGATCAGGGTGCCCGAGGCGATGGTGCCGTAGCGCTCGCCCAGCGCGCCGAGCAGGGTCAGGCCGAAGGTCGACAGCGCCAGCGCGGCGACGAACAGCCAGGGATAGGGGAACAGCAGCTCGACGGCGAAGGCCGCGGCGGCGAAGCACAGCAGGGTCACCAGCAGCGCCTGCAGGCGGCCGCGCCAGCTGTCGTCGGTCTCCGCCAGGGCGCTGGCGACGATGCCGAGGAACAGCGGAATCAGCAGGTCCATGCGCTCCTGCTGCCAGCACAGCGCCATGCTGCCGGTGAGGGCGACGAACACCCGCAGGCTGTAGCTGAACTTGTCCAGCGCCCAGAGGCGGCGCAGGGATTGACGGAGCGAGGTGGCGGGCATGGAGCGTCCTGGCTGAAAGGCGTGCGGCGGCTGCGCGGCTGCGGCAACCGTCTCGCGGCATTCTAAACACAGCACAGGCTGTCGGGCAGCTCCCGCCGCGGTGGGGCGCCGGGGCGTGGTTCGGCTATTCTTGAAGTGTTCCCCTACCAGACATGTCGGGAGGCAGGCCATGTCGCCACTCGCGCACGGCTGGCGCTGGATGCTCGCGTGGTGCTTGCTGGTGCCGTCGCTGCTGTTCGCCGCGCCGTCACCGGTCGCGGTGCTGACGGTGGAGGGCGCGATCGGCCCGGCCAGCGCCGACTATGTGCTTCGCGGTCTGGCGCGAGCCGGAGAGGAAGGCGCGCAGCTGGTGGTGCTCGACCTCGACACCCCGGGCGGGCTGGACACCTCGATGCGCGCGGTGATCAAGGCGATCCTCGCCAGCCCGCTGCCGGTGGCCACTTACGTGGCGCCCAGCGGCGCGCGGGCGGCCAGCGCCGGCACCTACATCCTCTATGCCAGTCACGTGGCCGCGATGGCGCCGGGTACCAACCTCGGCGCCGCGACCCCGGTGCAGATCGGCGGCCTGCCCGGTGCACCGCCGCAGCCACCGGGGCAACCCGCAGCGCCAGAGAAGAACGAGCCGGCGCCCGCCGATACCCTCAGTCGCAAACAGATCAACGATGCCACCGCCTATATCCGCGGCCTCGCCCAGCTGCGCGGACGCAACGCCGAGTGGGCCGAGCAGGCGGTGCGCGAGGCGGCCAGCCTGAGCGCCGAGGATGCCCTGCGCCTCAAGGTGATCGACTACTTGGCCAGCGACCTGGCCGACCTGCTGCGCCAGCTGGACGGCAAGCGGTTCGCGGTGGTCGACGGCAGCGTGACCCTGGCCACTGCCGGCGCCGAGGTACGCCTCTATCCGCCGGACTGGCGCACGCGGCTGCTGACGGTGATCACCAATCCCAGCGTGGCGCTGATCCTGATGATGCTCGGCGTCTACGGGCTGTTCTTCGAGTTCTCCAATCCCGGCCTGGGCGTCGGCGGCGTGCTCGGCGGGATCTGCCTGATTCTCGCCCTGTATGCCCTGCAGCTGCTGCCGGTGAGCTATGCCGGGGTGGCGCTGATCCTGCTCGGCATCGCCTTCATGACCGCGGAGGCGTTCATGCCCAGCTTCGGTGTGCTCGGCATCGGCGGCGTGGTGGCCTTCGTGGTCGGTGCGCTGATCCTGATCGATACCGAGGTGCCCGGCTTCGGTATTCCGCTGCCGCTGATCCTGACCCTGGGGGTCGGCAGCGCACTGCTGATCGTGTCCATCGCCGGTATGGCCCTGAAGGCCAGGCGGCGCGCGCCGCAGAGCGGTGATGCCGGGCTGGTCGGCAGTCTGACCGCGGTGGCCGGGCTGCAGGCCGGCGATCCGCAGGCCGGCTGGGTGCATCTGCAGGGCGAGCAGTGGCAGGTGCGCTGCGCGACGCCGTTGCAGGCGGGCCAACGGGTGCGGGTCATCGCCCGCCGCGGTGTGTGGCTGGAGGTCACGCCCGCTGACGGGATCTCCTCGGGAGGAAACTGACATGATGGGTTTCGAGTTGAGCTTTGGTGTACTGCTGCTACTGCTGGTCAGTCTGCTGGCGTCGATGTTCCGCATCCTGCGCGAGTACGAGCGCGGCGTGGTGTTCCAGCTCGGCCGCTTCTGGAAGGTCAAGGGACCGGGACTGATCATCCTCATCCCCGGCATCCAGCAGATGGTGCGCGTCGATCTGCGCACCATCGTGCTGGATGTGCCGACCCAGGACGTGATCTCCCGTGACAACGTCTCGGTGAAGGTCAACGCGGTGGTCTACTACCGGGTGCTCGATCCGCAGAAGGCGATCATCCAGGTCGAGGACTACCAGGCGGCGACCAGCCAGCTGGCGCAGACCACCCTGCGCGCGGTGCTCGGCAAGCACGAGCTGGACGACATGCTGGCCGAGCGCGAGCGGCTCAACGCCGACATCCAGCAGGTGCTCGACGCGCAGACCGACGCCTGGGGCATCAAGGTGGCCAACGTCGAGATCAAGCACGTCGACCTCGACGAGTCGATGATCCGCGCCATCGCCAAGCAGGCCGAAGCCGAGCGCGAGCGGCGCGCCAAGGTGATCCACGCCGAGGGCGAGCTGCAGGCTTCGGAAAAGCTCATGCAGGCCGCCGAAATGCTCGGCCGCCAGGACGGCGCCATGCAGCTGCGCTACATGCAGACCCTCGGCGCCATCGCCGGCGACAAGAGCTCGACCATCGTCTTCCCAATGCCCATCGACCTGTTGCAGAGCCTGGTGGAGCGGGACAAGAAGGGCTGACGCGCCGCGTTACACCACTTCCCCGGCAGCATGCCCCGAGGCCCAGGCCCACTGGAAGTTGAAGCCGCCGAGGTGGCCGGTGACGTCGAGCACCTCGCCGACGAAGTACAGCCCGGGGGCCTTCTGCGACTCCATGGTCTTCGACGACACCTCGCGAGTGTCCACGCCGCCGAGGGTGACCTCGGCGGTGCGGTAGCCCTCGGTGCCGGCCGGCACCAGCCGCCAGGCGGACAGCTGCGTGGCGACGGCCTGCAGTTCGCCCGGGGTGTACTGCTTGAGTGGCTTGCTGGCGCACCACAGCTCGCAGAGCAGGCCGGCCATCTTCTTGGTGAACACCTCGCCGAGCAGGGTCTTCAGCTCGATGTTCGGCCGCTCGGCCTGCTGGCCGGTCAGCCAGTCCAGCGCGTCGCGATCGGGCAGCAGGTTGATTTCCAGGCTGTCGCCGCTGTGCCAGTAGGAGGAGATCTGCAGCATCGCCGGGCCGCTGAGACCGCGGTGGGTGAACAGCAGGTTCTCGCGGAAACTCTTGTCGTTGCAGCTGACCATGCAGTCCACCGAGGTGCCGGACAGCTCGGCGCACAGCGCCTTGAGCTGCGGGTCGGTGATGGTGAACGGCACCAGGCCGGCGCGGGTCGGCAGCACGTTGTGGCCGAACTGGCGGGCGATCTGGTAGCCGAAGCCGCTGGCGCCGAGGGTCGGGATCGACAGGCCGCCGGTGGCGATCACCAGCGACTGGCAGGCGACCTCGCCGGCGCTGGTGGCCAGTCGGTAGCCATCGTCGCTGCGCTCGATCTGCTCGATGGCGGTATCCAGGCGGATCTCGGCGCCAGACTCGGCGCATTCGACCAGCAGCAGCTGGAGGATGTCGCTGGCCTTGCGGTCGCAGAACAGCTGGCCGAGCTTCTTCTCGTGGTAGGGCACGTCGTGCTTGCACACCAGCTCGATGAAGTCCCACTGGGTGTAGCGGGCCAGCGCCGACTTGCAGAAGTGCGGGTTGTGCGAGAGGAAGTCGGCCGGCTCGGTGTACATGTTGGTGAAGTTGCAGCGCCCGCCGCCGGACATGAGGATCTTCTTGCCGGCCTTGTTGGCGTGGTCCAGCACCAGCACGCGGCGCCCGCGCGCGGCGGCGGTCAGCGCGCACATCAGGCCGGCGGCGCCGGCGCCGATGATCACAACGTCGGAGGTCTCAACAGCGGGACTGGACACGGCGGGGTTCTCTGGCAGGCGGGAAGGGCGCGCATGGTAACAAAGCGTCGCCGGCCTGCGCAGATCAGAGCTCGTCCGGCGGGATCGGCGCGTCCTGCGGCTGGTCTTCGGTGTGCTGACGGCCGAGCTGGGTGCAGTTGCGTCCGGCGGCCTTGGCCTGGTACATCGCCTGGTCGGCCTCGCGCAGCAGGTCGTTGCCGGTGCCACAGTCCTCGCCGAAGCTGATGCCGATGCTGGCGCCGATGCGGATGCTCAGCGTGCCCAGCAGGAAGGGCTGGCTGAGGGCGTCGAGAATGCGCCCGGCCAGTGCCTGGGCCTGCTGCGGGCTGCCGATGCTTTCGCAGATCAGCACGAACTCGTCGCCGCCCAGGCGCGCTACCAGATCGGTGGTGCGGGCGCTGGCCTGCAGGCGGCGGGCGACCTCGATCAGCAACTGGTCGCCGACTTCGTGACCATGGCAATCGTTGACCGGCTTGAAGCCGTCGAGGTCGAGCAGCAGCACGGCGAGCATCTCGTGGCGCCGGCGCGCCCGCTGCCAGGCCTGCTCCAGATGCTGGCGTAGGGCCATGCGGTTGGCCAGGCCGGTGAGCGGGTCGCGCATGGCCAGTTCGCGCAGGCGCTCATTGGCGGCAGCCAGCGCCTCGGTGCGTTCGGCCACCCGCTGCTCGAGGATTTGCTCCTGCTCCTGCAGGGCCCGCAGGCTGTGCGCCTGGGCGGCGTTCTTCTCGAGCTTGAGGGCGTTGAGGTGCGCGGCCAGGGCGTAGGACAGCAGCAGCATGTGCAGCGCCGAGCCGAGCAGCAGGGCGTTGCTGGTGAGGGGGTTCGACGGCAGCAGGCCGACGATGCGCAGCGCCAGCAGCAGCGCGCCACCCTGCAGCAGCAGCCAGGCGGCGACGAAGATACGCGCTGCCGGCACCCGGCGCAGCATGCCGTCGAAGCCGCAGAGCGACAGCAGCAGGAGATTGCCGGCGCTGAGCAGCGCGAGGGCGTGCAGCAACGGCTGGACCGGCAACAGCGGGCTGCCGAGGGCGATGGCCAGGAGGATCGCGATGTCCAGGGTCAGCAGACGGTCCCAGCGCGGCGCCTGGCGCACGGTATCGAGGAAGCTGCGACCGAACAGCAGCGCAAAGATATTGGCCAGGGTGATGAAGACCGGCAGGGCGTGGCTGTCCCATGCTCCCCCCGGCGGCCACAGGTACTGGTTGCCGAGACCGCTGACGCCGAGCATGGCGCCGACGAAGCTGGCCGCGAACAGGACATAGAGCAGGGTGCTGCGCTCGCCCAGGGCGAGGAACAGCAGCAGGTTGTAGCCGATCAGCCCCAGCAGCATGCCGAAGTACAGCGCCAGCAGGACGGTGGCGCTGTCGGAGTCGAGGGCGTGGCCATTCTCCAGCAGGGGTGTCAGGGCCGACTGGCCGACGGCGGGCAGCGCCAGCAGGGCGAGCAGCGGGAGCAGGCTGAGCAGCCGCAACACGAGCCCCCCAGCGGGACGGACAACCGCCCGTACCGGCTCGGGCGGGCGGGCGCTCCGGCTGGATGCGTGGTGCATGGAGTGGCTCGTGAATCCCGTCGCGGTTAGCGGCGTCGCGGTGCCGGAAGGGCACAACAACTCCGTCATGGCCGATTGCCATGCCTCAACTGTAGCCACTGGCCGCCGGGGGCGCCGGGAGAAAGCGCGTCGCCGTGCAGTCGGCGCTCAGGCGCCGACGAGCGGTGGCGGACTCAGAGAATGCGGGCCTTGAAGCTGCGCCCCTTGACCTTGCGTTCGCTCAGGCGCTGCAGCGCGTCTCGGGCCAGCTCGCGCTCGACCGCCACGTAGGCGTTGTAGTCGTACAGGGTGATCTTGCCGATGCGTGCGCCGGGCAGACCGTCTTCGCCGGTGAGGGCGCCGAGCAGGTCGCCGGCGCGCAGCTTGTCCTTGCGCCCGCCATTGATGCACAGGGTGGTCATCGGCGGCAGCAGGCGCTCGTCGCCCAGCGGCTTGAGCTTGTCCAGGCTGGCCCAGTTCAGCGGCGCCTGTTGCAGTGCCTCGATGGCAGTGGCCCGGTTGGCCTCGCTCGGCGCCACCAGCGACAGGGCCAGGCCCTTGGCGCCGGCGCGGCCGCTGCGGCCGATGCGGTGGATGTGCACCTGCGGGTCGCGCGCCAGCTCGAAGTTGATCACCGCCTCCAGGGTGTCGATGTCCAGACCGCGCGCGGCCACGTCGGTGGCCACCAGCACGCAGCAGCTCTGGTTGGCGAACATCGCCAGCACCTGGTCACGCTCGCGCTGATCGAGGTCGCCGTGCAGGGCCAGTGCGGAGATCTTGCGCGCGTTGAGCATCGCCGCCACTTCCTGGCACTGCAGCTTGGTATGGCAGAACACCACGCTGGAGGCCGGGCGGAAGTGCAGCAGCAGGCGGGCCACCGCCTCCATGCGCTGGTCGGGGTCGACTTCGTAGAAGCGCTGCTCGATCTGGCTGTCATCGTGCTGCGACTCCAGCTCGATGCGCTGCGGCTTGCGCATGAAGCGCGCGGCCAACTGCTCGATGCCTTCCGGGTAGGTGGCGGAGAACAGCAGGGTCTGCCGCTTGGTCGGGGTCTGCTCGATGATCTCGCTGATCGAGTCGACAAAGCCCATGTCGAGCATGCGGTCGGCTTCGTCGAGGACCAGGTGGTTGAGGCCGTCGAGCTTGAGGGTGCCCTTGCGCAGGTGTTCGAGGACGCGCCCCGGGGTGCCGACGACGATGTGCGCGCCATGCTCCAGCGAGCCGATCTGCGGGCCGAAGGGCACGCCACCGCACAGGGTCAGCACCTTGATGTTGTCGGCGCCGCGCGCCAGCAGGCGGATTTCCTTGGCCACCTGGTCGGCCAGTTCGCGGGTCGGGCACAGCACCAGCGCCTGGCAGCCGAAGTAGCGCTGATTGAGCGGCGCTAGCAGGCCGAGGGCGAAGGCGGCGGTCTTGCCGCTGCCGGTCTTGGCCTGGGCGATCAGGTCGTGACCGGCGAGGATCAGTGGCAGGCTCTGCGCCTGGATCGGTGTCATCTGCCGGTAGCCAACGGCGTCCAGACTGGCAAGAAGGCTGGCGGGCAGTGGCAGGGAGGAGAAGGCGTCGGTCACGGTGTCGGGTCTGTATGAGCACATGGATGGACAGTGTAACAGGCTGGCGTCCAGGTGCCGCCGCTGGCAGGCGGTCGGCAGTGCTTCTGTAATGGTCCTGGAAGCCCGTGCAGGTTTCTTTGTTAATAGTGCTGAAGATATTTTGTTGGCTTTTTTAGGCTGTGCGCGATTTTTAATTGAATGGTTGTTGCTGTGTTTTTGGTTGTTTAATAAATATTCTGGTCGAGAGATTGTGATTTGTTGATGTTAATGGTTGGCAAGGCCTTGAGTTGTGTGTGGTGCGTTTTCATATTTCAATGAATATTGTTTTCTTGTCTGCGGGATATTGTAGTGCTGCGGCCATGATTCCCGATTCTTCAGGTTCATCCTGTATGGCGGCGCGCAGCAACCGGCCAGATAAGTGTGCAGCGGGCGCGCGGGCCGGGATGGCCAGCGTCAGTTCCGGGCTGGCATCGGCAGCGGCTGGAGCCGCAGGGACTGCGCATGGACAACCCGGTCGCCTGCGGGCCGATCGGGCGAGCGCCTTGCTGCTTGGGTGGGAGATGCTTGGGGCGTGATGCGTGCCTGCCGGCCCATCTCGGCCTGGCAATGCTCTACGTCAGGCTTGCCGGGGCGCGGTAGCGGCGAGGAGTGGCCTGGCTGAGCCGATCGGGAAGAGTTTTTTGGCGCTTCCTTGAGACTAAAGTCGGGGCTTTCTTTTTGTAGTGGCACTTTGTTAGATTCAATATGTGTGTTTCTTTCACCTGTAATAAAAACAAAACGGAGAAAGGCGATGGCAGACGATAAAGCGAATGCTGCTGCGTACTGGAAGGCGAACGTTAGCCTCATCACATGGAGCCTGGTGGTATGGGCTCTGGTCTCATTTGGTTTTGGCATCCTCTTGCGCCCGATGCTGATGAATATCTCAGTCGGTGGGGCGGACCTGGGCTTCTGGTTCGCTCAACAGGGCTCGATCATCACGTTCATTGCGATCATCTTCCACTACGCGTGGCGGCTGAACAAACTGGACAAGCAATTCGGCGTTGAGGAGTAAGCCAGCATGAGCCAATTTGTAATCAATATGCTATTCGTGGGGGCGTCCTTCGCTCTCTACTTCGGTATCGCAGTCTGGGCACGCGCCGGATCGACCAAGGAGTTCTACGTCGCCGGTGGCGGCGTGCACCCGGTAACCAACGGTATGGCCACTGCGGCCGACTGGATGTCCGCAGCGTCCTTCATCTCCATGGCTGGTCTGATCGCTGCCGGTGGCTACTCCACCTCCGTCTACCTGATGGGTTGGACCGGTGGTTATGTACTGCTGGCCATGCTGCTGGCGCCCTACCTGCGCAAGTTCGGCAAGTTCACCGTACCGGACTTCATCGGTGACCGCTTCTACAGTCGTGGCGCACGCCTGGCCGCGGTCATCTGCCTGCTGCTGATCTCCCTGACCTACGTAATCGGTCAGATGGCTGGTGCCGGTATTGCCTTCTCCCGCTTCCTCGAAGTGAGCAACTCGGCCGGCATCTGGATCGCCGCAGCCGTGGTGTTCGCCTACGCGGTATTCGGCGGCATGAAGGGCATCACCTACACCCAGGTTGCCCAGTACGTGGTACTGATCATCGCCTACACCATCCCGGCGGTGTTCATCGCCTTCCAGCTGACCGGCAACCCGATTCCGTCGCTGGGCATGATCGGTACCCACGTCGAATCCGGCGAGCCGCTGCTGGCCAAGCTGGATGCCGTGGTCACCGACCTGGGCTTCGCCGCCTACACCGCCGACACCGACAACAAGCTGAACATGATCCTGTTCACCCTGTCGCTGATGATCGGTACCGCTGGTCTGCCACACGTCATCATCCGCTTCTTCACCGTACCGAAGGTAGCTGATGCTCGCTGGTCCGCTGGCTGGACCCTGATCTTCATCGCCCTGCTGTACCTCACCGCTCCGGCCGTGGCCTCCATGGCGCGCCTGAACCTGATGACCACCGTGTACCCGCAGGGTACCGAGGCTGCTCCTCTGGCCTATGAAGAGCGTCCTGAGTGGGTGAAGACCTGGGAAGAAACCGGTCTGATCAAGTGGGAAGACAAGAACAGCGATGGCCGCGTGCAGTTCTACAACGACGCCAACGCCACCTTCAAGGCAACCGCTACCGAGCGTGGCTGGAACGGCAACGAGCTGACCGTCAACAACGACATCATCGTGCTGGCCAACCCGGAAATCGCCAACCTGCCGGGCTGGGTCATCGGTCTGATCGCTGCGGGCGCCATCGCCGCTGCACTGTCCACCGCTGCCGGTCTGCTGCTGGCCATCTCCTCCGCTGTGAGTCATGACCTGATCAAGACTCTGATCAATCCGAAGATCAGCGAAGAGAGCGAAATGAAGGCGGCCCGGATCTCCATGGCGGTGGCGATCCTGCTGGCCACCTGGCTGGGCCTGAATCCTCCGGGCTTCGCGGCACAGGTAGTGGCTCTGGCCTTCGGTCTGGCGGCAGCGACCCTGTTCCCGGCGCTGATGATGGGTATCTTCTCCAAGCGCGTGAACGACAAGGGCGCGATCGCAGGCATGACTGTCGGCCTGCTGGTCACCATCGTCTACATCTTCATGTACCTGGGCTGGTTCTTCATTCCGGGCACTGCGACCTTCGCCAACACTCCGGATAACTGGCTGTTCGGCATCTCCCCGCAGGCCTTCGGTTCCGTCGGTGCGATCATCAACTTCGCCGTGGCCTACGCCGTGTCGCTGGTTACCGATGCTCCGCCGAAGGCAGTGCAGGACCTGGTAGAGAGCGTGCGTACTCCGAAAGGCGCTGGCGCCGCTCTGGACCACTAAGTGATAATGAAACCAGAAGTCAGATTAATAATCTGAACCACGGTTGAAACAGATATCGGGCTTCCAATTGGAAGCCCGATTCTTTTGAAGGAACTGAATATGATATGGCATCTGATTGCCGCAATCTGCGCTGCCCTGGCGGGTGCGGGGATCGCATTGATACTGCGCAGTCTGACGCGCCAGTGGCTGCCGAAGTGGATCATTCCGGCATTCGCCGGTCTGGGCATGCTCACCTATACCATCCACTACGAATACACCTGGTTCGATACCAAGCAGGCGCAACTGCCGGCAGGCTCGCTGGTGGTGGCCAGCGAAACCGGCGACATGCTCTGGCGCCCCTGGACTGCCCTGTTCCCGATGCCGCTGTCCTATACGGTGCTTGATTCCGCCAATGCGCAGATCGAGGAAACCAGCCAGGGACGCATGGGGCGTTTCGTCCTGTACCGCTTTGAAAAGCATCATCTGATGTCCACCGTGAAAAGCGGCGCTCATCAATTGCTCTGCAGCGAGAAGGTGATGTTCAGCCTGAACGAGGCCGGACAGGCCAAGTTCGAGACCCTGACCAAGCTGGATATCAATGCACCGCTCTACCGGGCCATCTGCGAGCCCAACGGTCTGCAGGCCTCCCCGGGCAACTGATCCGGCCGCAGGATGCAATGGCGGTCGCCTGACCGCCAGCAGCCTTGGCAGTGTCGGCTGACGACAGCGCCCGGTTTGGGCGTTCAGCCGCTGCGCTGCATCCACGTGCTGCAACTTGTTCAGTCGACTCCGGTCAGGCGACTGAGGCCGTATCCGCGCCTGCCGGAACGGCATCCGCAGTGCCTGGCATTGATGCGTGACACCTCCCGCCTTTGTCGCTTTAATCATGCTCATGCATCTGCTTGCCTGCAGGATGGCGAGGCTGGGCAGGCTTGCCGCTGCGAATAGCGGACAGGAACCATAATTAAAGCGGAGCGCTTGCCATGTCTGATTCGTTCAAGATGGATAACCTGCCCTTCAGTCTGCTGGATGCCCGCGAGCAGGCCCTGGTGAACGATAACCTCGAGACCGCCTGCTTCCAGAAGGGCGAGGTGATCATCGAGGCGGGCAAGCCGCCGCAGGGCGTATTCATCATCGCCACGGGACGGGTCGCGGAAAGCGATGTGAGCGAGCCGGACGCGGATGGCAAGCCGCTGGCCAGCCATGTCTTCGTGCGTTACGAGGACGAGGATTATTTCGGCGGCTGGTCGGCGATCAATGGCGTGGCGATTCACAACTTCGTGGCGGTCGAGGAAACCGTCTGCCATGTCCTGCCTACCAGCATCCTGCTGGAGTTGATGACCAGCAACCATCTGTTTGCCGATTACTTCCAGCAGAATCTGAGCGCCAAAAGGGAAATCGTAGCCCAGCATGGGCAGGGCCAGGACATGGCCGAGTTCATGCTGGCAAGAATCAGCGATGGCCTGATTCGTGAGCCGCTGATCGTTCCTGAGGGGACCAGTCTGCATGAGGCGACACGCCTCATGCGCGAGATGAAGTCAGACTGCCTGCTGGCGCAGAAGAGAAGTCGTCATGGCATGGTGACCCGGACGGATCTGCTCGATGCGGTGGTCCTCAAGGGCATGCCGCTGGAAACCGATGTCTGCGAAATCGCCAGCTATCGACTGATCACCGCCGACCCGGAAGACTACCTGTTCAATGCGCTGATCCTGATGACCCAGCATCAGATCGAGCGCGTCGTGGTCATGGGCGAAAACCACCGGTTGGTCGGGCTGGTCGAGCTGACCGATGTGCTCAGCCACTTCTCCAGCCACTCCCACGTCATCGGCCTGCGGGTCGAGCGCGCCAACACGCTCGAGGAGCTGCGCGAGGCGGCGCTGGGGCTCACCGACCTGATTCGGGCGCTGATCTCGACCGGGGTGAAGATCCGCTTCACCATGAAGCTGCTGGCCGCCATGAATGGGCGGATCATTTCCAAGCTGTTCGATCTGATCATCCCCAGCGACATGCGTCCCCACGTCTGCCTGATGGTGATGGGCTCGGAAGGGCGCGGCGAGCAGATCATGAAGACCGACCAGGACAATGCGCTGCTGGTGCGCAACGGTCTGGAGTGGCCAGGGCTGATGGATACCATGCGCCACTTCAGCGAGACGCTGATCAGCTTCGGCTTTCCGCCCTGCCCGGGCAACATCATGGTGTCCAATCCCGAGTGGGTGAACTCGATCGACGAATGGGCGCGCAAGCTGACCCAGTGGAGCCAGAACTGCGATGGCCTGTCGGTGATGAATCTGGCGATTGCCGTGGACAGCAAACCGATTGCCGGCAACATCGCCCTGTTCAAGGTGGCGAGAAATGCCTTCCTGCGCCGGGTGCACAGTAACGACATCTTCTTCTCGCACTTTGCCAAGGCCGCGCTGAGCTTCGATACCCCATTGACCCTGTTCGGCAACCTGAAGGACAAGGAGCAGCTGGACGTCAAGAAGGGCGGCATCTTCCCCATCGTCCACGGGGTAAGAACCATGGCGCTGGAGCAGCGCATCCTGGAGACCAATACCTTCAAGCGCATCGAGGCGCTGGTGGCGATGGGGCGAATGGACAAGGCCATGGGCGAGAACCTTGGCGAGGCGTTGTCCATTTTCATCCAGTTGCGCCTGAACCAGCAGATGCAGCGGGTCGAAGCCAGTGAAGAAGGCCTGGACAGGACGCCCAATACCATCGATCTGCAGAAGCTCAACAAGCTGGAGCGCGACCTGCTGCGCGATGCCCTGCACATCGTCAAGGACTTCAAGAAGCTGTTCGCGATGCGCTACCACATCAGCAGCTGAGTCGGGGGCCGGGTTTCCTGCAGGAGCCAGCAAGCCAGCCCTGCAGGATCAGGCGCAGCACTCAGATCGAGCCGAGCGCGGCCTGGCGGGCACGTTGCCAGTACCTGGCCCGCTGGGCCAGCTCCTCGACCCGCTCGATGCCCATGCGCTGGGCCCGGTTGAACAGGATCAGGGCGATTTCCGCGGTGGCCAGGGCATCCGCCGAGGCGTGATGGCGTTGCGCGATGTCGATGCCGAAGTAGTTCATCCAGTAATCCAGACTGCCACGCCGGGTCAGCACTTCCGGAAACAGCATGGGCGCCAGGTCGGCGACGTCCAGGAAGGGATTTTCCAGGTTGTAACCCAGCTCGTTCTTCAGGGCGCGGGCCAGCATGCGCTGATCGAAGGGCGCGTGGAAGGCCAGCATCACGCTGTCGGCGGCGAACTCCATGAAGCTGAGCAGGGCCTCGGCCGGCGGCTGGCCGGCGGCCAGCTCGCTGGGGGCGATGCCGTGGATCAGCACGGCCTCGTTGACCTTGACCTGGCGGCGCAGGGTGCATTCGAACTGCTGGGCCATGTCGATGGCTCCGTCCTCGATGGTGACCGCGCCGATCGAGATGACAATGTCGCGGTTGAGGTTCAGGCCGGTGGTTTCCAGGTCGAGCACCACGAAGCGCTGCTGGTGCAGCAGGGCATCCAGGCAGGGCGGCGGCGGCAGCGCCTTGAGGCGCTGGCGCTGCGCTTCGTCGAGGGCCAGATGGCGGCGCTGGAGTCGGGCGAACAGGGCGCGGATCAGGTTCATAACTGGTACCTGACCCCCAGGCTGGTCTGCAGGCGCTGGGCCTGGCGGAAGGATTCGCGCAGGATGCGCCGATCCAGCTGATTCAGGGTGTCGGGGTCGAGGCGGTTGCTCAGCGGCTGGCCGGCGCGTTTCTGACGCTGATGCAGTTGCATGCGGGTCATCTGGATGAAGTCGTAGGCCTCCTCGTAGGCGGCGGCAGCCTGAGGCTTCAGCACGCCCCGCGCGCCGAGCTGACGCAGGCGTTCAAGGGTGTTGCACTCGCTGATGCCATGGGCCAGGGCGAGGATGCGTACCCCTTCGACGAAGGGCATCAGGCCCTCCACCTTGAGGTCCAGGGTGTCCTTGTCGGCACCGAGTCTGGCGACGATGAAGTCGCGGAAACGGCCGATGGGCGGCGGATGGCGCAAGGCGTTGGCGGCCATCATGTGCTGGAACAGGCTGTTGCCTTCGATCATCTGCAGCAGCGCCTCGCTGAGCTGCCGGCAGCCTTCGCTCGGGCCCCAGACCGAGCGCAGATCGAAGAAGATCGACGAGTGCATCAGGTTGTCGCGGGTCGGGTTCTGGATGATCCCCATGAAGCGGCGCAGCCACTCCTGGCGCGACAGGCACAGCTCCGGGTTGCTGGCCATGATGTTGCCGTTGCACAGGGTGAAGCCGCAGCGATCCAGGGCCTCGTTGATCCTGCGCGCCAGGGGCAGCAGGCGCTGGCGGATCTGCTCGGCCTCTTCGGGACTGCCGGCCTCGAACAGCATGCCGTTGTCCTGGTCGGTGAGCAGCGCCTGCTCGCGGCGCCCTTCGCTGCCGAATACCAGCCAGGTGAAGGGCACGCCGGGGTCGCCGTGCTCCTCGATCATCAGCTCGATGACCCGCGCCACGGTGTGGTCGTTGAGCTGGGTGATGATATGGGTCAGCTGCTCCGGGTTGGCGCCGTGGGCGAGCATGTTGTCGATCAGGTGGGCGATCTCCTCGCGCAGCTCGACCAGGCTGTCGATATGCGGGGCCGCGCTGATGGTGCGCGCCAGATGGACCAGATCGACCCGCTGCAGCGAGAACAGGTCGCGCTCGGACAGCACGCCGACCAGGCGGCCCATCTCCACCACGCAGATGTGGGCGATCTGCTTGCGAGTCATGGTCAGCGCGGCATCGAAGGCGGTGGCGGTCGGTGGCAGGTGGATGGGGTCGGGAGTCATCAGTTCGTCGAGCGGCTGCTGCAGGTCGCCGCTGCCATCGGCGATCACCCGGCGCAGGTCGCGCAGGGTGAAGATGCCGATCGGATAGTCGCTGTCGTCGACCATCACCAGGCTGCCGACGTGATGCTCGTGCATCAGCTTCACCGCCGCGCGAAGGCTGATGCCGCTGCGGCAGGTCACTGGGTTGGCGGAGGCGAGGATGTTCAGGCGGGTTTCCAGCGAATACTGGGCGCCGAGGGTTTCTGCGGCCTGCAGCTGCACCTGCTGGTGCACCTGGCCCACCAGGCTGCTGACCCCACGCAGGGCGAAGTCGCGGAAGGCTTCCGACTGGTTGTAGGTGCGCACGAAGGCGGCGCGGCCGAGCTGCAGGCAGAAGGTGTCCTCGGCGGCGATGTAGTGGCTGCGGGTGGCCCGCTCGCTGACCATGGCCGCCACCGGGAAGCACTCGCCCGGGGCGATCTCCTGGGTGGTCTCCAGGCCATCGCCGCTCTGGGTCGGGCGCTGGCCCAGCACCAGCCCCTGCTTGACGATGTAGACATCCTCGATCGTGCCGTCGCCGGGACCGACGATGGGATCGCCGGCGGCATAGAAGCGCAGCCGGCACTGCTCGACCATTTGCGCCAGATGGCTGAGTTCCATCTGGTTGAACGGGGCATAGCGCAGCAGAAAGTGCATGGTGCCCTGGATGTTCTGCATCACGGCGGTCTTGCCGACCGCCGCGAAACCATCGTTCTTGCTCATCTTGTTGTTCTCCGGGGGCGTCCGTTGATGATTCGCGCGGGGCCCGGCGCAGCCCCTGATCTGCGCCGGGGACGCCTCGTTCAGGGCTGCGAGGCGATGGCCTGTTCCACGGCCGCGATCAGTTTCGCATCGTCCGGTCGGGTCATGCTGGAGAAGCGCGCCACCACCTTCCCCTGGCGGTCGATCACGTACTTGTAGAAGTTCCAGCGTGGCGCGCCGCTCTGTGCGGCGAGCTTGCGGAACAGCGGGATGGCCGCGTCACCGGTGACCTTCTGCGCGGCGCTCATGCTGAAGGTGACACCGTAGTTGACGTAGCAGACGCTGGCGGTTTCCGCACTGTCGTCGGCTTCCTGATGGAAGTCGTCGGAGGGCACGCCGAGCATTTCCAGGCCCTGGCCCTTGTAGCGCTGGTAGAGCGCCTCGAGGCCTTCGAACTGGCCGGTGAAGCCGCAGTGGCTGGCGGTGTTGACCACCAGCAATGGCTTGCCGGCGAACCGGCAGAGGTCGATGGTCTGCTGGCCGCGCAGGGCCGGCAGGCTGCCTTCCAGCAGCGGGCCGCAGTCGGCGGCCTGGGCAGCCGCGCCGCCGAACAGCAGCGGCAGGCCGAGGAGAAAACGTAAGCGACGCATGGCAGTCTCCGAATGGGGCTGTCAGGTACCCATGGCGCCACGCTAACCGTGCGTCGCCTGGCTGGCAATCAGCCATTGGCAGGGCAGGCCCACAAAGCACAACGCGCCGCCTCCCGGAGGAGCGCGGCGCGTTGTGGTGGGGAGCGCAGGGCGCTCCCGGAGTCGGCATCCGTGCCGACGCGGTATTACAGACCGTTCTTGGCCTTGAACTCGCGGCGACGGCGGTGCAGCACCGGCTCGGTGTAGCCGTTGGGCTGCTTGGTGCCCTCGACGCACAGCTCGACGGCCGCCTGGAAGGCGATGTTGTCGTCGAAGTTCGGTGCCATCGGGCGGTACAGTGGGTCTTCGGCGTTCTGGCGGTCAACCACCAGCGCCATGCGCTTCATTGTTTCCATCACCTGCTCGACCGAGCACACGCCGTGGCGCAGCCAGTTGGCGATGTGCTGGCTGGAGATGCGCAGGGTGGCGCGGTCTTCCATCAGGCCGATGTCGTTGATGTCCGGCACCTTGGAGCAGCCTACGCCCTGGTCGATCCAGCGCACCACGTAGCCGAGGATGCCCTGGGCGTTGTTGTCCAGCTCGTTCTGGATCTCTTCCGCGCTCCAGCTGACGCTCGGCGCCAGCGGGATGGTCAGGATGTCGTCCAGCGAGGCGCGCTCGCGCTGGGCCAGCTCCTGCTGACGGGCGAACACGTCGACCTTGTGGTAGTGCAGGGCGTGCAGTGCGGCGGCGGTCGGCGATGGTACCCAGGCGGTGTTGGCGCCGGCCATGGGGTGGGCGATCTTCTGCGCCAGCATGCCGGCCATCAGGTCGGGCATGGCCCACATGCCCTTGCCGATCTGCGCGCGGCCGGACAGGCCGGCCTTCAGGCCGATGTCGACGTTCCAGTTCTCGTAGGCGCTGATCCACTTGGCGCCCTTGATGTCGCCCTTGCGGATGAACGCGCCGGCTTCCATGGAGGTGTGCAGCTCGTCACCGGTGCGGTCGAGGAAGCCGGTGTTGATGAACACCACGCGCTCCTTGGCGGCCTCGATGCAGGCCTTGAGGTTGACCGTGGTGCGGCGCTCCTCGTCCATGATGCCGACCTTGAGGGTGTTGCGGGTCATGCCGAGGACGTCCTCGACGCGGCCGAACAGCTCGTTGGTGAAGGCGGCTTCTTCCGGGCCGTGCATCTTCGGCTTGACGATGTACACGCTGCCGGTGCGGGTGTTCTTGCGGCTGGTGTTGCCGTTGAGGTTGTGCAGGGCGATCAGGCTGGTGACCAGGCCGTCCATGATGCCTTCCGGCACCTCGTTGCCGTCCTTGTCGAGGATGGCGTCGTTGGTCATCAGGTGACCGACGTTGCGCACGAACAGCAGGGAACGGCCGTGCAGGGTCAGCTCGCTGCCATCCACGGCGCTGTACACGCGGTCCGGGTTCATGGTGCGGGTGAAGGTGGTGCCGCCCTTGGCCACTTCCTCGGCCAGGTCGCCCTTCATCAGGCCCAGCCAGTTCTTGTAGGCGATGACCTTGTCGTCGGCATCGACGGCGGCGACCGAGTCTTCGCAGTCCATGATGGTGGTCAGCGCGGCTTCCATCAGCACGTCCTTCACGCCGGCCGCGTCGGTCTTGCCGATCATGCTGGTCGGATCGATCTGGATCTCGAAATGGATGCCGTTGTTCTTCAGCAGCACGGCCTGCGGCGCGCTGGCATCGCCCTGGAAGCCGACCAGCTGGGCCGGGTTCTGCAGGCCGGTGGTCGAGCCGTTGGCCAGGCTGACGACCAGCTTGCCGCCTTCGATGCGGTAGCCGGTGGAGTCGACGTGGGAGGCGCCTTCCAGCGGTGCGGCTTCGTTGAGGAAGTCGCGGGCGAAGGCGATGACCTTGGCGCCACGCACCGGGTTGTAGCCCTTGCCTTTCTCGGCACCGTCTTCCTCGCTGATCGCGTCGGTGCCGTACAGCGCGTCGTACAGCGAGCCCCAGCGGGCGTTGGCGGCGTTGAGGGCGAAGCGCGCGTTCATCACCGGCACCACCAGCTGCGGGCCGGCCATGCGGGCGATCTCGTCGTCGACGTTTTCGGTGGTGATGGCGAAGTCCGCGGGCTCCGGCAGCAGGTAGCCGATTTCCTGCAGGAAGGCCTTGTAGGCAACGGCGTCATGGGCCTGGCCGGCACGCGCCTGGTGCCAGGCGTCGATCTGCGCCTGCAGGGCGTCGCGCTTGGCCAGCAGGGCCTTGTTCTTCGGGGCCAGGTCGTGAATCAGGGCGTCGGCACCCTGCCAGAACTGCTCGGCGCTGACGCCGGTGCCGGGAATGGCTTCGTTGGTGACGAAGTCGAACAGGACTTTGGCGACCTGCAGGCCACCGGCTTGAACGCGTTCAGTCATTGCTTGCCTCACTCTGCTTGGGAGCCGCATCGGACTGCGGCCCGCCGTTCGTGTAGTACCGATCGCAGGATACTACATGAAGCCGGATGAGAAATGTATGAAGGGCGGGCAACCCTTCGACAAAAGTCGTGGAGAACCGCGACCCAAGGCTGATGCGCGCAGTTGTACACAGGCGCCGCTGGGCGCGGGCAACACACTTGTGCACAAGGCTGGCGCTGTCGCCGCAGGCGGCCACCGTGAGTTGTTCACAGTTGTCCCCGTTTGCCGTGGACCCGCCTGTGGACAAGCCTTGGGTACAGTGCTGCAGCCTTAGTGCCGCAAGGCCTGCAGAGGATTGTGCGATATTCGTACAGGACTGCGGAGGTTATGCACTGCTGGGCTGTATGGAGTTGTGGATAACCACTGGAGCCCTTGCTACAGGCCATGTATGGCGCGGCCTGCAGACGTCTGGCGGTTTTTTGTGCAATTGGTCAGGCGATGCTTGGGGACAACCATGACAAATTGACTATCAGCTCCGGTGGATAAGCGCAGGATTGTCCACAATCGACGTGGGCCAGGCTGTGGACAAGCTGCGTGCACATTGCTGCAGGCCAGCAGGCACGGGGTCTGTGGCGATATGGTCGAATTTCGTACAGGGCGTGACGGGGCGATTTTTCCTCGACTTGTCCACGATTGCGGGGGACCAGCCTGTGGATAAGCTCGGGATGGATCGCCAGGGCCCAGCGCGGCCGGGCGCTGGCGGGGCGTTGGCGATTTCTTGACCAGTCCGCGCGCCCGGGCTTGTGCACATCCGGCGGGGATCAGTGTGTGGATAACCTTGGGGCAATGCCCTGCAGGCCACGGCGGGCGTGGCCTGCAGGGCATCGTTCAGAAAGTGATCAGCTGCGGCGGAGGACTCGCCAGATGTCCAGGCTGTACACCAGCAGGGCCGCCCAGATGCAGGCGAAGGCCAGCAGGTTGGCCGGCGCCAGCGGCTCGTCGTAGAGGAACACTGCCAGCAGCAGCACCAGGGTCGGCGCCAGGTACTGCAGAAAGCCCAGGGTGGCGTAGGGCAGGTGGCGCGCGGCGGCGTTGAAGCAGATCAGCGGGATCAGCGTCACCGGTCCGGCCATGGCCAGCCACCAGCCCTGCGAGCTGTCCCAGAAGTCTGCCTGGCTGCTCGCCGCCGTGGGGTTCAGCCACAGCCAGCCGAGGGCGACCGGCAGCAGCATCCAGGTTTCCACCGCCAGGCCGGGCAGCGCCGCCACCGGCGCCTGCTTGCGGATCAGCCCGTAGAACGCGAAGGACAGCGCCAGCAGCAGCGATACCCAGGGCAGGCTGCCGAGCTGCCAGACCTGCTGCGCCACGCCGCTGGCGGCCAGGGCCACGGCCAGCCACTGCAGGCGGCGCAGGCGCTCGCCGAGCAGCAGCAGGCCGAGCAGCACGTTGACCAGCGGATTGATGTAGTAGCCGAGGCTGGCCTCGAGCATGTGGCCGTTGTTCACCGCCCACACATAGATCAGCCAGTTGCAGGCGATCAGCAGTCCGGACAGCGCCAGCATGGCCAGGCGCCTGGGGTGGGCGCGCAGCTCGCGCCACCAGCCCGGATGCTTCCACACCAGCAGCAACAGCACGGCGCCCATAGCCGACCAGAGCACGCGGTGGACGACGATCTCGAGGGCGGGGATCTGTTCAAGTGCCTTGAAATAGAGAGGAAACAGGCCCCAGATGACGTAGGCGGTCAAGCCGAGGGCGTAGCCGCGGCGGGGATTGGCGGTGCTCATGGACGCTCCAATATTTAGGAAGCTAAATAAAATGGTGCGCCATTCTAGTGCATGGGTTTGCGGGCTGTCTGCCGTGGCCGCTGTGGGCGGCCGGCAGGTGGCGAAGCTAGCTGTAAACCTTTCCTGACGCCGACTCAGAACAGCCGCAGCGGCTCCTCGTCCAGCGCCGCCAACTGCTCGCGCAGCATGAGGATCTGCTCGCCCCAGTAACGCTCGCTGCCGAACCAGGGGAAGCTCATGGGGAACGCCGGATCGTCCCAGCGCCGCGCCAGCCAGGCGCTGTAGTGCATCAGGCGCAGGCTGCGCAGGCCCTCGATCAGCGCCAGCTCGCGAGGGGCGAAGTCGTGGAATTCCTGGTAGCCGTCGATCAGCTCGGCCAGTTGCAGCAGGCGTTCCTGGCGCTCGCCGGCCAGCAGCATCCAGAGGTCCTGCACCGCCGGACCCATGCGGCAGTCGTCGAGGTCGACCACGTGGAAGCGCTCGTCGCGATACAGCAGGTTGCCCGGATGGCAGTCGCCGTGCAGACGGATCGAGCTGTAGTCGATGCGGGAGAACAGCGCGTCGAGGCGCGCGAGCAGGTCGCGGGCCACCGATTCGTAGGCCGGCAGCAGGCTGCGCGGCACGAAGTTGCCTTCCAGCAGGGTGGCCAGCGACTCGTGGCCGAAGTTGTCCACCGTCAGCGCCTCGCGGTGGGCGAACGGCCGGCTGGCGCCGATGGCGTGCATCCGCCCTAGCAGCTGGCCGAAGCGGTACAGCTGGTCCAGGTCGCCCGGCTCCGGCGCGCGGCCGCCGCGGCGCGGGAACAGCGCGAAGCGAAAGCCGGCGTGCTCGAACAGACTCTCGCCGTCACGCAGGAGCGGCGCCACCACCGGCACCTCGTGCTCGGCCAGCTCGAAGCTGAAGGCATGCTCCTCGCGGATCGCGGCGTCGCTCCAGCGTGCCGGGCGGTAGAACTTGGCGATCAGCGGCGTCTCGCCCTCGATGCCCACCTGATAGACGCGGTTCTCGTAGCTGTTCAGCGCCAGCACGCGGGCATCGCTGAGAAAGCCGAGGCTTTCCACGGCATCCAGCACCAGATCGGGGGTGAGGGTGGCAAAGGGATGGCTCATGGCGGGCTCCAGTCGATGGACGTGGAGTGTACCCCTTGTCGCTGCGCTTTGGCCCGACCCTAGGTCTGGCCGCCCAGGGTGAACAGGAGAAACATCAGCACCGCGAGAATCACGAAGAACAGGGCGTACTTCAGCGTCAGGGCCAGGGCACTCTCGCCGGGGATCTCGGCGCCGCAGTGCGGACAGATGCCGACGGTACGGGGTATCTCCTTCTTGCACTCTCTGCAGTGGGTGGCCATGCCATTCTCCTCGCGTGCGGCGCCAGGGCGGCGCTCGGCTGTTCCCTGCCAGACAGAGTAGTCGAGCATTGGCCGCCGATCGGCACGGCGGGCTCAGCCCGGCGCCGGCGTGCGCGCCAGGCAGTAGACGTCCACCCGCGCCGCGCCGGCCTTGAGCAGCAGGCTTGAGAGTGCCTCGGCGGTGGCGCCGGTGGTCAGCACGTCGTCGACCAGCGCCAGGTGGCGGCCGGTAACGGCTGTCGGGTCGGCGAGGGCGAAGGCGCGGCGCAGGTTGCCCCGCCGTGCCGCGGCGTCCAGCTGCTGCTGGGCGGCGGTGTCCTGCGGGCGCAGCAGCAGGTCCTCGCGCCAGGGCAGCGCCAGCTCGACGGCCAGCCAGCGCGCCAGCAGACCGGCCTGGTTGAAGCCACGTCGACGCAGACGCGGTCGGGCCAGCGGCACCGGCAGCAGCAGGTCGGGGCGCGGCAGGCCTTCCAGCCAGGCATGGCGCAGGTGCTCGGCGAGCAGGCCGGCGAGCAGATGGCCGAACGGCCAGGCGCTCTGGTGCTTGAAGCGGGTGATCAGGGTGTCGACCGGGAAGGCGTAGCGCCACGGCGCCTCGACGCGCTGGAAAGCCGGCGCGCGGCGCAGGCAGCCGGCACACACCAGGCCGTCCGCCGGCAGCGGCACGGCGCATACCCGGCAATGCGGGCCGAGCCAGGGCAGCTCGCGTTCGCAGTCGCTGCACAGCGGCAGGCGGGTATCGGTGGGCAGGTCGCAGAGCAGGCAGTACTGGCTGCTTTTTAACCACTGGTAGACCATGCGTTCCCTCGCAGTTGACAACGCCCAAGGCGGCCATGGAATATGCGGCGATCCGTGCCGCCCCGGGATTCTACTGCGGGTGCGCTGCCCCATAACAAGGAAACCGCCCATGAGTGCCAACGCTTCCCTGCGCCACGACTGGACCCTCGCCGAGGTCCGCGCCCTGTACGAACAGCCGTTCAACGACCTGCTGTTCCAGGCACAGACCGTGCACCGCCAGCACTTCAATCCCAACCGCGTGCAGGTCTCCACCCTGCTGTCGATCAAGACCGGCGCCTGCCCGGAAGACTGCAAGTACTGCCCGCAGTCCGGCCACTACAACACCGGTCTGGATAAAGAGAAGCTGATGGAGGTGCAGAAGGTCCTGCAGGCCGCCGCCGAGGCCAAGGCCATCGGCTCGACCCGCTTCTGCATGGGCGCGGCGTGGAAGCACCCGTCGGCCAAGGACATGCCCTACGTGCTGGAGATGGTCAAGGGCGTCAAGGCCATGGGCCTGGAGACCTGCATGACCCTCGGCCGCCTCGACGCGGAGCAGACCAAGGCGCTGGCCGACGCCGGCCTCGACTACTACAACCACAACCTCGACACCTCGCCGGAGTTCTACGGCAATATCATCACCACGCGGACTTATGCGGAACGTCTGCAGACCCTCAGCTACGTGCGCGAGGCGGGGATGAAGATCTGCTCCGGCGGCATCCTCGGCATGGGCGAGTCGCTGGACGACCGCATGGGCCTGCTGATCCAGCTGGCCAACCTGCCGGAGCACCCGGAGTCGGTACCGATCAACATGCTGGTCAAGGTGGCCGGCACCCCGCTGGAGAAGGCCGACGACGTCGATCCGTTCGACTTCATCCGCACCCTGGCGGTGGCGCGCATCCTCATGCCGGAGTCCCACGTGCGCCTGTCCGCCGGCCGCGAGCAGATGAACGAGCAGATGCAGGCCCTGGCGTTCTTCGCCGGCGCCAACTCGATCTTCTACGGCGAGAAGCTGCTGACCACCGGCAACCCCGACGCCGACCGCGACATGCGTCTGTTCGCCCGCCTGGGCATCCAGCCCGAGGCCCGCGAGGAGCACGCCGACGAGGTGCACCAGGCGGCCATCGAGGAGGCGCTGATCGAGCAGCGCAACAGTGCGCTGTTCCACGACGCCGCCGCGGTCTGATCCGTCCATCCCCGTAGGGGCGAATTCATTCGCCTGACGTAGCCGCGCCGGGCGAATGAATTCGCCCCTACGGGAGCCCGCCTTACCCAGCATCGAGCCGCCATGCCCTTCGACCTCGCCTCCCGTCTCGCCGCCCGCCGGGCGGACAACCTGTTCCGCCAGCGCCCGCTGCTGCAGAGCCCGCAGGGCCCGGAGGTGGTGGTCGACGGCCAGCCGCTGCTGGCCTTCTGCTCCAACGACTACCTCGGTTTGGCCAACCATCCCGAGGTGATCCGCGCCCTGCAGCAGGGCGCGGAAAAATGGGGCGTCGGCGGCGGCGCCTCGCACCTGGTGATCGGCCACAGCCAGCCGCACCACGAGCTGGAGGAGGCGCTGGCCGAGTTCACCGGCCGCCCGCGCGCGCTGCTGTTCTCCACCGGCTACATGGCCAACCTGGCCGCGGTCACCGCGCTGGTCGGCCAGGGCGACAGCGTGCTGGAGGACCGCCTCAACCATGCCTCCCTGCTGGATGGTGGCCTGCTGTCCGGCGCGCGCTTCTCGCGCTACCTGCACAACGACGCCGACAGCCTGGCCAAGCGCCTGGACAAGGCCGAGGGCAACCGCCTGGTGGTGACCGACGGCGTGTTCAGCATGGACGGCGACCTCGCCGACCTGTCCGCGCTGGCCGCCGCGGCGAAGGCCAGGGGCGCCTGGCTGATGGTCGACGACGCCCACGGCTTCGGTCCGCTGGGCGCCACGGGCGGCGGCATCGTCGAGCACTTCGGCCTGGGCATCGACGAGGTGCCGGTGCTGGTCGGCACCCTCGGCAAGGCCTTCGGCACCGCCGGCGCCTTCGTCGCCGGCAGCGAGGAACTGATCGAGACGCTGATCCAGTTCGCCCGCCCGTACATCTACACCACCAGCCAGCCGCCGGCGGTGGCCTGCGCCACCCTGCAGAGCCTGCAGCTGCTGCGCTCCGAGGGCTGGCGCCGCGAGCATCTGAATGCGCTGATCGCCCGCTTCCGCGCCGGCGCCGCCGCGCTGGGCCTCGAACTGATGGACAGCCCGACGCCGATCCAGCCGATCCTGATCGGCGACAGCGCCCGCGCCGTCGAGTTTTCCCGCCTGCTGCGCGAGCGCGGCCTGCTGGTCGGCGCCATCCGGCCGCCCACCGTGCCGGCCGGCACCGCACGCCTGCGGGTGACCCTGTCCGCCGCGCACACGACCGAGCAGGTCGATCGCCTGCTGGCCGCGCTGGGCGAATGCCAGGCGCTGTTGCCGAGCGAGGAGGGCAACCAATGAACCGTCTGATTCTGCTGCCCGGCTGGGGCCTCGGCCCGGCCGCGCTGCAACCGCTGGTCGATGCCCTCAACGGGCTGGGCCTGTCGTCCGAGCTGGCCGCACTGCCGGCGCTGACCTCGAGCGATCCCGAGGTCTGGCTAGACGAGCTGGACGCGCGCCTGCCCGCCGATTGCTGGCTGGGCGGCTGGTCGCTCGGCGGCATGCTCGCCGCGGCCCTGGCTGCCCGGCGCGGCGCGCGCTGCCAGGGTCTGCTGACCCTGGCCAGCAATGCCTGCTTCGTCGCCCGCGCCGGTTGGCCGAATGCGATGGATGAGCAGACCTTCGCCGCCTTCCGCGCCGGCTGCGCCAGCGATGCCGCCGCCACCCTCAAGCGCTTTGCCATGCTCTGCGCCCAAGGCTGCAGCGAGGCCCGCGCGCTGGGCCGCCAGCTGCAGCAGGGCCTGCCGGCGCCAGACGGTGCGCAGCTGCTGGCCGGCCTCGACGTGCTGGCCACGCTGGACAACCGCGCGGCGCTGGCGAGTTTCGCCGGGCCGCAGCTGCACCTGCTCGCCGATGCCGACGCGCTGGTACCGGCCGAGGCGGCCGAGGCGCTGCTGGCGTTGCTGCCGGCCGGCGAGGTCGACCTGTTGGAGGGCAGCGGCCATGCCTGCGTCCTCGAACAGCCGAAGACGCTGGCCGCGCTGCTCGCCGAGTTCGTCCACGAGGCCGGCGATGACTGAGTTGTCCACCGGCACTCTGCCGGACAAGCGCCAGGTCGCCGCCTCCTTCTCGCGCGCCGCGGCCAGCTACGACAGCGTCGCCGAGCTGCAGCGCGCGGTCGGCGCCGAGCTGCTGGCGCGCCTGCCCGCCGATCTGCAGCCGGCGCGCTGGATCGATCTGGGCAGCGGCACCGGGCACTTCAGCCGCGCGCTGGCCGAACGCTTCCCCGCAGGGCAGGGCACCGCCGTCGACATCGCCGAGGGCATGCTGCGCCACGCCCGGCCGCTGGGCGGCGCCAGCCAGTTCGTCTGCGGCGATGCCGAGCGCCTGCCGCTGGCTTCTTCTAGTCAGAACCTGATCTTCTCCAGCCTGGCCCTGCAGTGGTGCGCCGACTTCGCCGCCGTGCTCGGCGAGGCGCACCGCGTATTGCAGCCGGGCGGCGTGTTCGCCTTCAGCAGCCTGTGCGTCGGCACCCTGCAGGAACTGCGCGACAGCTGGCAGGCGGTGGACGGCTTCGTCCACGTCAACCGCTTCCGCCAGTTCGCCGACTACCAGGCGCTGTGCGCGGCCAGCGGCCTCGAGGTGCTGTCGCTGTCCAGCGAGCGGCGCGTGCTGCACTATCGCGACCTGCGCCAGCTGACCCATGAGCTGAAGGCGCTCGGCGCCCACAACCTCAACCCCGGTCGTCCCGGCGGCCTCACCGGCCGCGCGCGGGTGCTGGCGCTGCTCGAAGCCTACGAGCGCTGCCGCGACGCACACGGCCTGCCGGCCAGCTGGCAGGTGGTGTACGGGGTGCTGCGCCGGGCTGCCTGAATGGTGGATAAGGCTGCGCCGTTACCCACCCTAAGATCCGCATGACCAGGAGCATCGCCTTGAGCAGCGCCTTCTTTATCGCCGGCACCGACACCGAGATCGGCAAGACCACCGTGGCCGCCGGCCTGCTGCATGCCGCGCGGCAGCGCGGGCTGTCCACCGCGGCGGCCAAGCCGGTGGCCTCCGACTGCGCAATGACCGAGCAGGGCCTGCGTAACGGTGATGCGCTGGCCCTGCTCGGCGAGTGTTCGCTGGCGCTGGACTATGCCGAGGTCAACCCGTTCGCCTTCGCGCCGGCCATCGCCCCGCACCTGGCGGCGCGCGAGGTGGGCGTCGAGTTGAATGTGGCCGCGCTGCTGCCGCATGTGCAGAAGGTACTGGCGCGCGGCGCCGACCTCACCCTGGTCGAAGGCGCCGGCGGCTGGCGGGTACCGCTGACCGGCGGCGAGAGCCTGTCCGATCTGGCCGTGGCGCTGCAGCTGCCGGTGATCCTGGTGGTCGGCGTGCGCCTTGGTTGCATCAATCATGCGCTGCTGACCGCCGAGGCCATCGCCCGCGACGGCCTGACTCTGGCCGGCTGGGTGGCCAACGTGGTCGATCCGGCCACCTCGCGCCTCGACGACAACCTCGCCACCTTGGCCGAGCGCCTGGCGGCGCCCTGTCTCGGCCGCGTGCCGCGCCTGGCCGAAGCCAGCCCGGCGGCGGTGGCGGCGCATCTCGACCTGGCGTCTCTGCTGGGCTGAGCACCGCCTGACCCTGGCCGGGTTGCCGGCAGGGCCAATCGGTCATACTGTCTCTGAACGACCAGACGGTTTCAGAGGACGACGACCATGCCCGAGTACAAAGCCCCCCTGCGCGACCTGCGATTCGTTCGCGACGAGCTGCTCGGCTACGCGGAGCACTATCAGAGCCTGCCCGGCTGCCAGGACGCCACCGCCGATGTGGTGGACGCGATCCTCGAGCAGACCGCGCAGTTCTGCGAGGAGGTGCTGGCGCCGCTGAACCGGGTCGGCGATATCGAGGGTTGCACCTGGACGGCCGCGGGGGTGAAGACGCCGAGCGGCTTCAAGGAGGCCTACCGCCAGTACGTCGAGCTGGGCATGCCGAGCCTGGCCCACGAGCCGGAGCACGGCGGCCAGGGGCTGCCGGAGTCGCTGGGTCTGGTGGTCAGCGAGCTGGTTGGCGAGGCCAACTGGGCCTGGGGCATGTACCCGGGGCTGGCGCACGGCGCGATGAACACCCTGTCGGCCCACGGCACCGCCGAGCAGAAGGCCACCTTCCTGCCCCGGCTGGTATCCGGCGAGTGGACCGGCACCATGTGCCTGACCGAGCCGCACTGCGGTTCCGACCTCGGCATGCTGCGCACCCGCGCCGAGCCGCAGGCTGACGGCAGCTACAAGATCAGTGGTACCAAGATCTTCATCTCTGCCGGCGAGCACGATTTCGCCGACAACATCGTGCACATCGTCCTTGCCCGTCTGCCCGATGCCCCGGAGGGCACCAAGGGCATCTCGCTGTTCATCGTGCCCAAGTTCCTGCCCGACGCCGCTGGCGGCGTCGGGGTGCGCAACGCGCTGTCCTGCGGCTCGCTGGAACACAAGATGGGCATCCACGGCAACGCCACCTGCGTGATGAACTTCGACGGCGCCACCGGCTACCTGATCGGCCCGGCCAACGAAGGCCTCAAGTGCATGTTCACCTTCATGAACACCGCGCGCATCGGCACCGCGCTGCAGGGCCTGGCGCACGCCGAGGTGGCCTTCCAGGGGGCGATCAAGTACGCCCGCGAACGCCTGCAGATGCGCGCCCTGAGCGGGCCGAAGGCGCCGGACAAGCCGGCCGACCCGATCATCGTCCATCCCGACGTGCGGCGCATGCTGCTGACCATCAAGGCCTTCGCCGAGGGCAACCGCGCGCTGATCTACTACGCGGCCAAGCTGGTCGACGTGGTGCGCTACAGCAGCGATGAGGCAGCGAAAGCAGAGGCCGACACCCTGTTGGCCTTCGTCACCCCGATCGCCAAGGCGTTCGTCACCGAAACCGGCTTCGAGAGCGCCAGCCTCGGCATGCAGGTGTTCGGCGGCCACGGCTACATCGCCGAGTGGGGCATGGAGCAGAACGCCCGCGACAGCCGCATCGCGATGCTCTACGAGGGCACCACCGGCATCCAGGCCCTCGACCTGCTCGGCCGCAAGGTGCTGATGAGCCAGGGCGAGACGCTCAAGGCCTTCACCAAGGTGGTGCACAGGTTCTGCAAGGCCCACGAGGCGGACGAGCAGCTCAAGGAGTTCGTCGCCCCGCTGGCGCAGCTGAACAAGGAGTGGGGCGAGCTGACGATGCAGATCGGCATACGGGCCATGCAGGATCGCGAGGAGGTCGGCGCCGCCGCGGTCGACTACCTGATGTACTCCGGCTACGTCTGCCTGGCCTGGCTGTGGGCCGACATGGCGCGCCTGGCCCAGGAAAAGCTCGCCGCCGGCAGCGACGAGGAAGCCTTCTACCGCGCCAAGCTGCACACCGCGCGCTTCTACTTCCAGCGCCTGCTGCCGCGCACCCGCAGCCACATCGCCTGCATCCAGGCCGGCGCGGGCGGCCTGATGGCGATGGCCGAGGAGGACTTCGAGCTCGGCCATTGACGATGCCCGCTGTAGGGGCGAATTCATTCGCCTGACGGGACCGCGCTGGCGAATGAATTCGCCCCTACAGGTGGGAAAACAACAAGAATCACGCGAGGAATGCACCCATGGCCGACTATCAGGCTCCCCTGCGCGACATGCGCTTCGTCCTCGAGGAGGTCCTCGCCGCTCCCGCGCAGTGGGCGCGGCTGCCGGCGCTGGCCGGCGTGGCGGATGTCGATACCGCGGCCGCCGTGCTGGAGGAGGCCGGCAAGCTGACCTCGGCGACCATCGCCCCGCTCAACCGCAGCGGCGACGAGGAGGGCTGCCACTGGCAGGACGGCGCGGTGCGCACCCCGGCCGGTTTTGCCGCGGCCTGGCGCGCCTGGGCCGAGGGCGGCTGGGTCGGCGTTTGCGGCGATCCGGCATACGGCGGCATGGGCATGCCCAAGGCGCTTGGCGCGCAGATCGAGGAGATGCTCAACTCGGCCAACCTGGCCTTCGCCCTCTACCCGATGCTGACCGCTGGCGCCTGCCTGGAGCTGTCCGCCCACGCCAGCGCAGAACTCAAGGCGCGCTACCTGCCCAAGCTGTACAGCGGCGAGTGGGCCGGGGTGATGTGCCTGACCGAGCCGCACGCCGGCACCGACCTGGGCCTGATTCGCACGCGCGCCGAGCCGCAGCTTGATGGCAGCTACCAGCTCACCGGCAACAAGATCTTCATCACCGGCGGCGAGCAGGACCTGACCGAGAACATCATCCACCTGGTGCTGGCGCGCCTGCCCGATGCGCCGGCAGGCTCGCGGGGCATCTCGCTGTTCCTGGTGCCCAAGTTCCTGGTCAATGCCGACGGCTCGCTGGGGGGGCACAACCCGCTGAGCTGTGGCTCCATCGAGCACAAGATGGGCATCAAGGGCGCCAGCACCTGCGTGATGAACTACGACGGCGCCAGTGCCTGGCTGGTCGGCGAGCCGCACAAGGGCCTGGCGGCGATGTTCACCATGATGAACTACGAGCGCCTGGCGGTCGGCATTCAGGGCCTGGCGGCCGGCGAGCGCTCCTACCAGGGCGCCGTGGCCTACGCGCGCGAGCGCCTGCAGAGCCGCGCGCCGCAAGGCACCCAGGCGCCGGACAGAATCGCCGACCCGATCATCGTGCACCCCGACGTGCGGCGCATGCTGCTGACCATGAAGGCGCTCACCGAGGGCGGGCGCGCCTTCTCCAGCTACGTGGCGCTGCAGCTGGATGCCGCCAAGTTCGCCGAAGATCCGCTTGAGCGTCAGCGCGCCGAAGGACTGGTGGCGCTGCTCACCCCGGTGGCCAAGGCGTTCCTCACCGACCTGGGGCTGGAGATCTGCGTGCACGGCCAGCAGGTGCTCGGCGGCCACGGCTACATCCGCGAGTGGGGCCAGGAGCAACTGGTGCGCGACGTGCGCATCACCCAGATCTACGAGGGCACCAACGGCATCCAGGCCCTCGACCTGGCCGGGCGCAAGCTGGTCGGCAGCGACGGTGCGCTGTACCGCCTGTTCAGTGACGAAGTGCATGCCTTCATCGCCGCTGCCGGTCCCGAGTTGGCGGAGTTCAGCACGCCATTGGCGCAGGCACTGGACAACCTCGACGCGCTGAGTGCCTGGCTGGTCGAGCGGGGCCAGCACGACCCGCGCGAGATTGGCGCGGCCTCGGTGGAGTACCTGCAGGTGTTCGGCTACACCGCCTACGCCTACCTGTGGGCGCGCATGGCCGCCGCGGCGCTGGGCCGGGAGGGCGACTTCTACACGGCCAAGCTGGCCACCGCGCGCTTCTACTTCGCCCGCCTGCTGCCGCGCATCCACTCGCTGAGCGCCGCGGTGCGCGCCGGCAGCGCGCCGCTGTACGGGCTGGACGAGGCGCTGTTCTGAGATGCTGGCATTGTGTAAGCGTAGGCTTACACATTCTGGGGGTTAACCGCCCTAGGAATACCCGGACCGCGCAACTAACCTAAGCACATCTGGACTTGGCGCAGGAAGCGCGAATCAGAACACGGATCACAGGGATCCCATCAGGATGGTGGGGCGATAAGGGATGTCAGGAACAGGTCTGCAAGAGCCCCGCTTCGGCGGGGTTTTTTTTGTGCCCGATATTTGTCATATGCCGCTATTGCGCTCCGATTGCATCCGCATCCGCATCCGCATCCGCATCCGCATCCGCATCCGCATCCGCATCCGCTCTGGCACTGGGCGCCCTGGCAGGCCAGCCCCAGCGGTCGGCCGGGGACGCATGGCACTCAGTGCAGCGCCAGACGCTGCACGCGGTAATCCTTGGGCGACAGCTCGAGTTGCTTCTTGAACGCGCGGCTGAAGTGCGCCGAGTCCGAAAACCCCCACTTGAAGGCGATCTGGGTGATCGATTCGTGGCGCAGCTGCGGGTTGCCCAGGTCCTCGGCGCTGCGCTGCAGGCGCAGGCGCTGGATGTAGCGGCAGACGCTGTCGCCGCTGTCCTCGAACAGCCGGTAGAGCTGGCGGATGGAGATGTGCAGGCGCTCGGCCAGGTACTGCGGGGTCAGCTGCGGCTCCTGCAGCAGCTGGCCGATCAGGCGCTGCGCCTGGTCGCGCAACAGCGCGGCATGGGAGCCCTCGGCCAGGTCGGCGAGGGCAATGCTGCCGCCGCGCAGGGTGGGCAGCAGCAGGGCGATCAGCGCCTCCTGCAGGGCGCTGCCCTCCGCCTGGGTGCAGCTGTCGTCGGCATCGGCATGGATCTGCCCGGCCAGGCTGGCCAGCAGGCGCCCGCTGGTGGAGCCCAGCTCCAGCTTGCCGAACAGTCGCTGGCGGGGCGCGAGGTGGCGACACAGCGCGGCGCGCTCGAGGTGGAAGGACACATGGTCGATGGTATCGGCCGGGAGGATCTCGCAGGCGCGGGTCGAGTCCATCAGCGCCATGTCGCCGGGCGCCAGCTGGATGCTCAGGTTGTCCTGACGCACCTCGGCATGCCCGCTGCGATTGACGATCAGGAAGCAGTGGCGGTCCTCGCCGTGGTCGCTGCTGCACGCCTGGCGGGCAATGCGCCCGGCATTGGTGCGGATGTGCGCCAGCTCCAGGGCGCCGCGCTGCTGCAGGGCGATCTCGCCGATGAAGCGCTCGGCCTGTTCGGACGGCGCGGCATCGAAGTGCCCGCAGACGCGCTGCAGATCTTGCTGCCAGTGGTGGAAGCTCTGGCTGATGGCGTGGAAGCTGGACATGCGACACCTCCTGCTTGCGGGGCAGAGACCCGTATCTCGAGAGTGGGGAGCGGTAACATTGTTAATATGTTAGCAATAACCGCGCCAGCCCCGACCCAGTCCACCCCTCAACCCGGCCAGCCCGCTCGCCACGCGCCCTGCAGCGTTGCGACGCTTGGCGACGCAGAAAAAGCAAGGGCGCCACCTGGGCGCCCCGGTAACACTTGGGCGGATTTCAGCCCTTGGGCATTTCCGCCTGGAACAGGCCGCGCTTCATCACCAGCTTGACCCACAGGGCGGCGATCACGCTGACGATCAGCAGCACCACGCCGGTCAGGCTGTAGACGGTCTGGGTCATTTCCGGCGACGGCGAGTTGTTCAGCGCCACGTAGCCCATGCCGAGGATGCCGACCAGTTGCGGCAGCGGGTAGAACGGCGTGCGGAACGGCCGGGCCAGGCCAGGCTGGCGGCGGCGCAGGACGATCACGTCGAGGTGGGCGATCATGTAGGCCAGCAGCCAGCTGGTCGAGGCGGCGATCAGCAGGGTGATGATCGAGTCGATGCCCAGCAGCAGGAACGGCAGGGCGATGATGCCGGCCATGAACAGGATCGCCACCCACGGCGTGTTGTAGCGCGGGTGCAGGCGCTTGAGCTGGGGGAACGACTGGCCGTTGACCGCCATGCCGTGGAGCATGCGCGGCACGGCGGCGAGCACGGTGTTGACGGTGCTGCAGGTGGCGGTGATCGCCATCACGGTGGCGACGATCAGCCCGGCCTTGCCGAACACCGCTTCGACGTAGTCGAGGTAGGGCAGCGGCGAGGTGGTCAGGGTGTCCAGCGGCAGGTAGAGGCTGGCGCCCAGGCAGAACAGGAAGAAGATGGCGAAGATCAGGCACAGCGACAGCATCATCGCCCGCGGCACGTTGCGCTCGGGATTGCGCACCTCCTGGATCAGCGGGCAGACGAACTCGACGCCGACCAGCAGCCACATGGCCAGCGCGACCAGACCGAGGAAGCTGCCGTCGAGCACGCCGTCCCAGTTCCATTCGATGGCACCGGCCAACTCAGCCGGCGGCGGGTTGACGCTGCCGGTGACCGCGCTGAGGCCGACCAGCAGCAGGGCGCTGACCATGGCGAAGGTGAAGAGGTTCTGCAGGCGGGCGAACACGTCGGTGCCGAGGATGTTCAGCACCGCCAGCACGCCGAGGATGCCCAGCGGCACCACCATTTCGGGGACCAGCCCCGGGAACAGCTGGCCGATCACCGCATCGACCAGCAGCAGCTCGGCCGACAGGCCGAACATCGCCACCACCACGTAACCGGCGTAGACCGCAACGATGGCGGGGAAGGGACCGAGCGCCGCCTCGGTGTAGCTGCTGAGGGTACCGCCGGCGCGCGGGAACATCAGCGACAGCTCGGCGAAGGTCAGCGCGTTGCACTGGGCCAGCAGGAAGGCCACCGCGGCGGCGGCGAGGAAGCCGGCACCGCCGAATCCGATGCCCTGCAGGGCGCTGACCATGCTGCCCTGCACCACCACCACGCCGATGCAGATGGCGATCATGGTGGCGAAGCCGATGGTCCGGCCCACGGAGCAGGTGCTGCTGGCCGAGGCGGGAAGGGGAGTGTCGGCGACGGCACTCGTTGTGCTCTTGTTCATACGCGTATCTCGTTGCGGATAAGGGGGTGGCACTACCGGTGCCGCTCAGGCCCGCCGGCCGCGTTGCTGCAGGGGTGCAGTCCGCGTGGTCGGTCGAAGTCATCCGGATCATTGAGCAACGCCGCCAGGCGAGTCTTGCCTCTGCGTGCCGCGGCACTTGTCCGTGGTTGCCAAGCGAGTGAGGAGGCGGGGCTCTGGCAGTGCTGGGCAAGAAATCTGGCAGGCAGGGACAAGACGAGGTGTCGGGCGGGGGGCCTAATTGAGGCCATGAAATGCGGCGGTAATCTGGCTGTGCGGGGAAGTCCCGGGTACGCCAGGCCGGTAACGTCAACGTCCCCCCTGGACTGCGCCATGATCAATATCGAAACGCCTACCTACTACACGGCCACCAAGAAGTACGAGCTGAGCTTTCCGTCCCTGGAAGAGGATCTCGAAGCGGACGTCGTGGTGATCGGCGGCGGCTTCTCCGGCATCAACACCGCGCTCGAGCTGGCCGAGAAAGGCATCACCAACATCGTCGTGCTGGAAGGCCGCTACATCGGCTTCGGCGGCTCCGGACGCAACGGCGGCCAGGTGATGGCCGGCATCGGCCACGACCTCGAGGCGATCAAGAGCGACGTCGGCGAGGACGGTCTGCGTCGCATCTTCGAGATCAGCGACCAGGGCGCGCAGATCATCAAGGCGCGTATCGACAAGTACGCCATCGACGCCGACTTCCGCCACGGCTACGGCTACATGGGCTTCAACGCCCGCCAGGAGAAGACCCTGCGCGCCTGGGAGAGCGAGTTCAAGAAGCTCGCCCCGCACCAGGAGATCGAGATGCTCACCGGCTCCGACGTCAAGCGCATCGTCGGCTCCGATGCCTACAGCTGCGGCCTGCTGCACATGGGCGGCGGCCACGTGCACTCGCTGAACCTGCTGCTCGGCGAGGCCAAGGCGCTGGCCAGCCATGGCGTGAAGATCTTCGAATACAGCCCGGCGCTCGAGGTCAGCTATGGAGAGCGGGTGACCGTGCGCACCGCCAAGGGCACGGTCAAGGCCAGCAAGCTGCTGTGGGCCTGCGACAGCTTCCTCAACAAGCTGGAGCCGGAGCTGCACAAGAGCACCATCAACACCTACGCCTTCCAGATCATGACCGAGCCGCTGTCCGACGAGCTGATCCAGCGCATCAGCCCGATCCGCGGCGCCTACAGCGACATCCGCCCGGTGATCGACTACTACCGGGTCACCAACGAAAACCGCCTGCTGTTCGGCGCCGCCACGCCTCTGGTCGAGCACATCCCCAGCGACCTGAAGGCCTGGAACCGCAACCTGATGCTGAAAATCTTCCCCTACCTCAAGGACGTGAAGATCGACCTGGCCTGGGGCGGGCCGATGGCCTGCAGCGCCAACCTGTTCCCGCAGATCGGCACCCTGCCGGGGCGGCCCAACGCCTTCTTCGTGCAGGGCTACTCGGGCTTCGGCGTCACCCCCAGCCACATCGTCTGCAAGGTGCTGGCCGAGGGCATGAGCGAAGGTTCGGCGCGCTACGACCTGATCAGCTCGGTACGCCGCGCCGCGATCCCCGGCAAGGACCAGTTCCGCGCCCTGCTGCTGACCGGCGGCAAGTGCTGGCACCAGGCGTCCGGCTACTGGACCGGCCGCCGCTAACCATTCGCAACACCCATTTTCACGAGGAGCAACTGATGTATCCGATCAAGCAAGGCACCACCATCGCCGAACTGGACGCCTGGGGCACCGTCGCCGATCTCGGCTCGGAGATTCTCGAAGGCGAGGGCAAGGCCTTCGGCAAGATGACCTTCGGCGCGCCGACCGACCCGGTCAGCTCCGCCTACTTCGGCGTGACCCGCAGCAAGTTCCGCATGGTCTACCCGTTCAACGAGCAGGCCACCGTGGTCAGCGGCGAAGTGACCCTGACCGACGAGTCCACCGGCCAGGCCACCACCTACAAGGCCGGGGACAGCTGGTTCGTCGCCAAGGGCACCCCGGTGCTGTGGGACGTCACCAGCGAGGCCTTCGTCAAGCACTACTTCGCCGTGGTCTGAACCGCCCGCTGCGCAACTGCAAGCGCCCCTCCGGGCTTCCGGAGGGGCGTTTTGCATTCTGGCGGCGGAATCTTCCGCAACCGCCCCCTCCGGCTCAGCCTGGCACGCTCAGCCAAGTGGGCAGGCAGGCAGATGCAAGCTAGTTACGATGTAATCATGGATTAATCTTCCTGCGCACGGATGACGCATACCTGCCGCGAGGCGCACCGAGGAGCATGGCCTGATCAACAGGATGCCTGGCCACACGGCGGCCCGCGGCCTATTCCAACAACAAGAGCAGAGGTAAGCATGATCACGGGCAAGGGCCTGCAGGGCTCGCTACTAGCCATGGCGATAGCCCTGGCATCGGCCGGCGCGTCGGCCTACGAACTCCACTCCGCGGATGGGCTGACGGTCAACCTGAACGTCCAGGGCGCCTTCGGGGTGTTCCACAGCGACGAGAGTTACAATCAGGGTGGTCCGATCGATCCGGGTTCGGTGACTTGGCAGGAAGGCTTCCTGCGCTACGGCCTGAGCGGCGAGCAGCGTTTCGCCGGTGCGGCCGATTCCTCGCTGTACGGCGAGTTCAATGTGGTCAGCAATGGCACCTGGGGCGAGGGCGATGCCGCCGGCTACACCGACGGCAGTGAGCGGCGCACTGCCGTCGACAAGGCCTACGGCGGCTGGCGCTCGGGCGACCTGTTCCCGGCGCTCGGCAAGGACGGCATCGACTTCTCCGCCGGCAGCCAGAAAGTCAAGGTCGGCGACGGCTTCATCATCAACGGCGACGGTTTGAGCGTCGGAAAGAACTTCGGCGATGGCAGCCGCGACCGTGGCGGCGCCTACTACCTGACCGCGCGCAACGCCTTCGACCAGACCGCCTGGCTGCGCCTAGGCGGCAAGCAGGGCTGGCGCGGCGACCTCATCTGGATCAAGTCTGACAACGAGGTGAAGGCCAAGCCGGAGTTGGGTGTGGCGGTGCTCGAGCATGTCGCCGAGGCCGGCACCCTGGGCCTCACCTACGTCAAGGGGCTGGACGTCGACGACAAGCTGGCCAACCCGTTCAGCGCCCAGCGCGATGACCTGGAGGTGGTCAGCCTGCGCGGCCAGGGTAACGCCTGGGTCGAGGACTTGTTCCTGTCCTTCGAGTACGCCAGCCAGGACAAGCCGCGGGGCGATGAGAGCGCTTGGTACGTCGAGGGCGGCTGGACCTTCTCCGACGTCGCCTGGCAGCCGCGCGTCGGCTACCGCTACACCCGCTACTCGGAAGACTACGACCCGCTGTTCAGCGGCTTCAGCCGCGGCTACGGCACCTGGTTCCAGGGCGAGGTCGCCGGCAACTACTCCGGACCGTTCCAGCGCAACGCCGGCATCCACATGGCCAGCTTGGGGCTGACCCCCCGCCCCGACGTGGCGATGGGCGTGCTGTACTTTGACTTCGACACCCTCGATCGCAGCCAGGGCGACCTGAGCGGCAAGGAACTGGATCTGTATCTGGACTGGACCGTCGGCCACTTCACCATCAGCCCGCTGGTCGGCCTGTACCAGCCGGAGAAGAGCGCCGAGCAGGGCGGTTCGCAGCAGGGCAGCGACGACCTCAACCTGTACAGCCAGCTGGTGGTGTCCTTCGGCTTCTGAGCCCGCGCCGCCGGCATCCCCGTCGGCGGCCTGCAGACCCACATCCACAGTGCTCTTCAAATTCGCAGGAGACACCACGATGCACAAACAACTGTCCGGCCTCGCCTTGGCCGTAGCGCTCGCCATACCCGCGCTTTCGCTCAGCCCGCTCGCCCAGGCCGCGTCCACCGATCCGGCCCGCCCCAACATCCTGCTGATCGTCGCCGACGACATGGGACAGGCCGATCTGGGCAGCTTTGGCGGCGAGATCGAGACCCCCAACCTGGACTCCCTGGCCGCCTCGGGCGTGCGCATGGGCAACTTCCAGGCCGCGCCGGCCTGCTCGCCGACCCGCGCCGCGCTGCTGACCGGCGTCGATCCCCACCTGGCCGGACTCGGCAACATGGCCGAGGAGCTGGCGCCCAACCAGGAGGGCAAGCCGGGCTATGAGGGCCACCTCAACGAGCGGGTGGTCACCGTCGCCTCGCTGCTCAGGGACGCCGGCTACAATACCTACCTGGCCGGCAAGTGGCATCTCGGCAAGAGCGCGGATACCGGCCCGGACGACCGCGGCTTCGAGCACTCCTTCACCCTGCTCAGCGGCGGGGCGAGCCACTGGCCGGACATGCGCCCCGCCTACGCGCCGACCCCGGACGCCAAGGCGCCCTATGCCGAAGACGGCAAGCCGCTCGACAAGCTGCCGGCGAGCTTCCAGTACTCGTCGCAGTTCTACGCCAACAAGATGATCGACTACATCGCGGCCGACAGGGACAGCGGCAAGCCGTTCTTCGGCATGCTCAGCTTCACCGCGCCGCACTGGCCGCTGCAGGCGCCGGACGAGGCCATCGCCAAGTACCGCGGCCGCTACGACGCCGGCTACGACGCGCTGCTCGCCCAGCGCCTGCAGAAACAGAAGGAACTGGGGCTGATTCCCGCCGATGCCGAAGGCGCGGCGCGGCCGCCCAAGGGCAAGGCGTGGGACAGCCTGACGCCGGAGCAGAAGAAGGTCGAGGCGCGGGCGATGGAGGTCTATGCGGCGATGATCGACCAGATGGACGTGCATACCGGACGGGTCTTCGACTACCTGAAGCGCAACGGCCTGTACGACAACACCATCGTGGTGTTCATCTCCGACAACGGCGCGGAAGGCCACGACCTCGACGAGACCTGGCCGGCTGCCCTGTTCCCGCAGATCCGCAAGGTGGTCGACGAGACCCACGACTTCAGCTACGCGCAGATGGGCCGCCCCGGCTCTTACACCCTGTACGGGCCGAACTGGGCGCGGGTGTCGGCCCCGGCGCTCAGCCTGCACAAGGGCTTCGCCACCGAGGGCGGCACCCGCACCGCCGGCATCCTGCGGGTTCCCGGCGTGACCAGGAGCGGGCAGATCGTCCGCGAGCTGGTCACCGTCAAGGACTTCACCCCCACGCTGCTGGAACTGGCCGGCGTCAAGCATCCGGGCATCAGCTACCAGGGCCGCGCGGTCGAGCCGATGTCGGGGGTGTCGATCCTGCCGCTGCTCAAGGGCGAGAAGGTCGCCGAGCGGCCGTACGGCGGCGAGCTGTTCGGCAAGCGTTTCGTCCGCCAGGGCGACTGGAAGCTGGTGCACATGCCCAAGCCCTGGGGCACCGGCGCGTGGCAGCTGTTCAATCTGCGCAGCGACCTGGCCGAGCGCCACGACCTGAGCGCCAAGCACCCGGAGAAGGTGGCCGAGCTGCAGCAGTTGTGGGCACAGTACGCCCACGACAACAACGTGATCCTGCCCGATCAGGTCAGCGGTTACTGAGTGCGGCCAGCCGAGCGGGGCGGGCGCCGACCAGCTCGGCTGCAGAACGAGAGAGACGGACGATGCGCGAGCGGACCAACCCGAGTTCCGGCCGGCGGGAGCGCTGGCTCGGCCTGCTGCTGATGCTTTTGCCGCTGCTGACGCTCGCCGCACCGCAGGCGCCCCAGCCGCGGCTGGCCGATGGCTACGTCGAGCAGGCGCGCTGCGGCGCCTGCCACGCCGACGCGGCCGCAGCCTGGGCCGGCTCGCACCACAGCTGGTCGCTGCGCGAGGCCACGGCCGGCAACGTGCTCGGCGACTTCGCCGATGCCGAATACCGCGACGAGGCCGGGGTGGTCATGCGCTTCTTCCGCCGCGGCGAACGCTTCTTCGTCAACGCCGAGGGCGAGGATGGCCGGCGCGCCGACTTCGCCATCGCCTACACCTTCGGTTTTGACCCGCTGCAGCAGTACCTGATCGAACGTCCCGGCGGCCGCCTGCAGAGCCTCACCGTGGCCTGGGACAG
Source organism: Pseudomonas linyingensis (assembly GCF_900109175.1). Taxonomy (GTDB): domain Bacteria; phylum Pseudomonadota; class Gammaproteobacteria; order Pseudomonadales; family Pseudomonadaceae; genus Geopseudomonas; species Geopseudomonas linyingensis. Next base: position 215,647 of record NZ_FNZE01000002.1, read on the forward strand.
CCGGCCGCGCGAGGCGGGCGGGCAGCGCTGGTTCTCCCTGTATCCCGGCCAGCGCTTCAGCCCCGACGATGCCCTGCACTGGACCGGGCGCTACCAGAACTGGAACGCCATGTGCGCCGACTGCCACTCCGGCAACCTGCAGAAAGGTTACGACCCCGCTGCCGACAGCTTCCGCACCACCTGGAGCGAGATGGCGGTGGGCTGCCAGAGCTGCCACGGGCCGGGCGAGCGGCATATCGCCTGGGCCGAACGGCGCGGCGCGCAGGCAACGGCCAAGCTCACCGCCGCCGACATGGGCCTGGCGGTCGACTTCCGTGGCGGTGGCCACGGCTACGAGGTGGAGCAGTGCGCGCGCTGCCACAGTCGCCGCGAGAGCCTGGGCGTCGGCAGTGCACCGGGCCGGCCGCTGCTCGACGCCATGCGCCCGACCACGCTGTCCGCCGGCCTCTACCACGCCGACGGGCAGATCCTCGACGAGGTGTTCGAGTACGGCTCCTTCGTGCAGAGCAGGATGTTCGCCATGGGTGTGACCTGCCGCGACTGCCACGAGCCGCACTCCGGCCGTCTGCGCGCCGAGGGCAATGCGCTGTGCGCCGGCTGCCACAACCCGCAGGGCAATCCGCGCTTCCCCAGCCTGCAGAAGAAGTCCTACGACGATCCTTCCCACCATTTCCACCCGGCCGGCAGCCCCGGCGCACAGTGCGCCAACTGTCACATCCCGACGCGCACCTACATGGTGGTGGACGCCCGCCGCGACCACAGCTTCCGCGTCCCGCGTCCCGATCTGGACGCGCGCAGCGGCGCGCCGGATGCCTGCACCGGCTGTCATCAGGATCGCGATGCGGCCTGGGCGGCGCAGGCCATCGAGGCGAAGGTCGGCCAGCCGCAGCGGCCGTCGCACCATGGCGAGGTGTTCGCCGCCGCGCGGCGCCGCGACCCGCAGGTGATCGGCGAACTGGCTCGGCTGATCGAGGACCGCACCCGTCCGGCCATCGTGCGGGCCAGCGCTGTCGAGCTCGCCGCTGGCTACGGCGCGCCTCTACTGGACAGCCTGCAGCAGGCACTGGGTGATGCCGATGCCCAGGTGCGCATGGTCGCGGTGCGTGGTCTGGAGAGCCTGTCGGCCGAGCAGCGCCTGGAGCACCTGACGCCGCTGCTCGACGACCCCAGCCTGGCGGTTCGCGACCAGGCTGGCCACGCGCTCGCCGACCTGCGCGGTGCGCTGCTGGCGGATGACGTACGTGCGCGCCTCGACGCCCTGCTCGGCGATCTGGAGCGGCGCCTGGCGGCCAATTCTGACCTGCCCGGCGCACGGCTCAACCTGGCCGTGTTGCACGAGCGCCTGGGGCGCGAGGCCGACGCCGAGGCGGGCTACCGCATGGCCCTGTGCCAGGATGCCCGCTTCGCCCCGGCGCGCGTGAACCTAGCCCAGCTGCTGGCCGGCCAGGGGCGCCTCGATGACACCGAGAGCCTGTTGCGTGCCGGCCTGGCCCTGCAGCCGGAAGGCGGCGCCCTGGCCGACCAGGCCTATGCCCTCGGCCTGCTGCTGGCGCAGCGCGGCCAAGGCGCGGAAGCGGCTGACTGGTTGCGCCACGCCGCCGACGCCCAGCCGCAGCGGGTGCGCATTCACTACAACCTCGGCCTGCTGCTCGGCCAGCTGGGGCGCATCGACGAGGCCAGTGCCGCACTGCTGCGCGGGCTCGCCTTGGCCGCCACGGACCGCGACCTGCTCTACGCGCTAGCCCATCTCAACTACCGGACAGGGCGCTATCCGCTGGCGCTCGACTACAGCGAGCGGTTGCTGCGCCTGCAGCCGCAGGAGGCAGCCTACCGGCGCCTGCACGAGAGCATTTTGCGCGAGTCGCGACAGGCAGCACCATGAGTTGGCAGTCAGGGGCAATCGCTTGGCAGTCAGGCACAAGACCGCCGCTGGGCGGGCGTGGGATTAATAAGGCCGACGCTGGCCGCACCCGATGCCTGGCCGGCATCCACCATAAGAACAGCGGAGTCTGCCCCCTGATGAATGCAACGAAACATGGAGTGCGCCGCGCGCCCCTCGCGCTGGCGTTGGCCACTGCTCTCGGCGCCGGCCTGAGCGCCGCACCGGCCCAAGCCTACGAGCTGTACAACCAGGGCGACAGCGTCCTCAACGCCGACCTCGAGGCGGTGTTCGGCCTGATGCACAGCGAGGAAAGCTACGAACTGGGCTTCGGCAACCGCAGCAAGGGCAGTTCGAGCTGGCGCGAGGGCTACATCAAGTACGGCCTGAGCGGCAGTCAGGGCCTGGGCGGCGCCGGCAGCCTGTACGGCGCGGTCAACCTGCTCAGCTCCGGCACCTGGGGCGACGGCGACGCCGCCGGTTTCACCCTGGGCAGCGAGCGCGAGACCGACATCGAGGACGCCTATCTGGGCTGGCGCTCCGGCGACCTGTTCCCGGCGCTCGGCGAGAACGGCGTGGACATCTCCGGCGGCCGGCAGAAGGTGGTGGTCGGCGACGGCTTCCTGATCAACGGCGATTCGCTGAACTTCGGCGACGTCGACCTGGGCGACGACTTCGACCGCGGCGGCGGCTACTACATCGCCGCGCGCAAGGCCTTCGACCAGACCGCCGTGCTGCGCCTGGGCGGCGAGCAGGGCTGGCGCGGCGACCTGATGTGGCTGAAATCCGACAACCGTGCCCAGGCCGAGACCGAGCTGGCCATCGCCACCCTCGAGCACATCGCCGAACCGGGCACCCTGGGTCTGACCTGGATTCGCGGCCTGGACGTCAACCAGCGCTACGCCTCCCCGCTGCAGGCCGAGCGCGACGACCTGGATACCGTCAGCCTGCGCGGCTCCGGTGGTCTGGGCGTGGAAAACCTCAACCTGGCCTTCGAATACGCCACCCAGGACAAGGACCGCGACCGCGAGAACGCCTGGTACCTGGAAGGCAGCTGGACCTTCGCCGGCCTGCCGTGGGCGCCGACCGCCACCTACCGCTACAGCCGCTTCTCCGAGGAGTTCGACCCGCTGTTCTACGGCTTCAACCGCGGCTACGGCACCTGGTTCCAGGGCGAGGTGGCGGCCAACTACGCGGGGCCGTTCAACTCCAACACCCAGGTGCACCACGTCGGCCTCAAGGCCAGCCCGCTGGAGAACCTGACCGTCGGCGCGCTGTACTTCGACTTCGACACCCTCGATACCGATCTGGGCAACCTCAGCGGCCGCGAGCTGGACCTGTACGCCGAGTGGATGGTCAACGACCACCTGATGATCAGCCCGGTGCTGGGCTTCTACCAGCCGGAGCGCAGCGCCGAAACCGGCGGTACGCAGCTCGGCGGCGACGGCACCAATCTGTACAGCCAGCTGATGTTCGTCACCTTCTTCTGATCCGTGCTGTTCTGATCCATGTCACCTTCGGCCGGTCCAGCCCGCGGCAACGGGCGGACCGGTCTTTTTTTGTCCGCGATTGCCCGGTGCTAACCTCTGGCGTTTCCATCGAGGGAGATTCACATGCTCAATGTTCTCATCGCCGGCGCCTCGCGGGGCATCGGTCTGGGCCTGGTGCGCGCCTGGCTCGAACGCGGCGCACGGGTGTTCGCCGTGGCGCGCAATCCGGCCGCCTCCGCGGGGCTGGCCGCACTGCTCGCCGAGCATGGCGCGCGCCTGCAGGTCATCGCCTGCGACCTCAACGCCCAGGCGGCCGCTGCCGATATTCTCGCCGCGCTGGGCGAGCAGCGCCTGGATCGCGTGCTGCTCAACGCTGGCGTCTACGGCCCGGCGGCGCAGGACGTGAGCAGTGCCGGCGAGGCCGAGATCGGCCACCTGTTCCTCAGCAACGCCATCGCTCCGCTGCGCCTGGCCCGCGCTCTGCGCCCGCAGCTCAACGCCGGCGCGGTGCTCGGTTGCACCAGCTCGGTGATGGCCAGCCTGCAGCTCAGTCTGGGCGCGCAGATGCCGCTGTATGCGGCGAGCAAGGCAGCGTTGAACAGCCTGCTGCTGAGCTGGGCCGTGCAGCTCGGCGAGTCGCGCGACTTCAGCCTGCTGGCCCTGCACCCGGGCTGGGTGCAGACCGACATGGGTGGGGCGCAGGCGCCGCTGACGGTGGAGCAGAGCGTCGCCGGGCTGGTGGTGGTGGTCGAGGCGGCGGCCGGCACGCGCGAGTGCCGCTTCGTCGACTACCAGGGCGAGACTTTGCCCTGGTAGTGGCAGGACGGCGGCTCAGCGAGTGGCGCTGGCCGGGTACTGGCGCACCAGCTCCCAACGGCGGTCCAGTTCGGCCTTGAGTTTCGGCGAGGGGCTTTCGGCGAAGTACAGGTGGCTGCGCAGCGCCGGATCCGGCAGCAGTTGCGGCAGGCGCTTGGCCAGTGCCTGCAGCTCCGGGGTGTCGGGCCTGAGGCTGCTGTAGAACCAGGTGGCCTGCGAGTTGCGCACCGCGTTGTCGGGGCGCAGCAGGTAGTCGATGAAGCGATAGGCCAGCTCCGGATGCGCGGCGTTGCTGGGGATCGCCAGGCCCTCCATGGCCAGCGGCGCGCCTTCGGTCGGCACCAGGAATTCCAGGCGCTGCGTGCTCCGCGCCGCCGCACCCAGCGCCAGCCCGGCCCAGGCGCTGGTCACGCACAGCTTGCCGGCCTGCAACGCCTCGATGTGGCGGGTGTTGTCGAGCACTTTGGTCTGGCGGCGCAGTGCCAGCAGCTGCTCGCCGACACGGCCCACCTGGCGCAGGCCGCTGCGTGCCAGGCTGCGCCCCTGGTAGGTGAACAGCACGGAGAAGGTTTCCTCCGGCGCGTCCTGCAGGCCGATGCCGCAGGTGGCCAGGCGGGCGCTCTGCTGCGGGTCGAACAGCAGGCTCCAGCTGGCGCTCAGCGGGCCGCCCAGCGCGGCCTCGGCCTTGCTGCGATCCACCGCCAAGCCGAGCATCCCCCACATGTAGGGCACCGCGTAGCGGTTGGCCGACTCCAGGCCGGCAAGGGTAGCCCGCAGTTGCGGGTCGACCGTGTCCAGCTGGCTGAGCCGGCTGGCGTCCAGCTTGCTGAGGCGCTGCTCGCGGATCAGCGCGGGAAGCTGGAAGTGCGACGGCACGATCACGTCGTAGCGCTCGCCGCGACGCAGGGCGGCGTCCAGCTCGTCGGCGCTGGCATGCACGTGGTAGTCGACGCGCACGCCGGTCTCGCGTTGGAAGTCCTCGAGGACCTCGGGGGCGATGTAGTCCGGCCAGTTGGAGACGCGCAGCACCTCCTCGGCCTGGGCGGCACAGGTGGTCAGGGTTAACGACAGCAGCAATGGCAGACGCTTCATGGATCCCTCCGGAAGGGGCAGGCAGGTGGACGGGCGGCCATTAGTGGCGCAAGCCTCGTCGTGGGTCTTGCTCGCGGATGCCGGATGCTTGCCTGTGCGTGCCGTTTTTCGCCCCCTGCGCGGCAGTCGGCATGCACGGTCAACAGGTTGGCAGGCACGGGCAAGGCAGGTTGCGGCCTGCCGACTATCATCGATGCATGCTTTGTGGTCGTGGCGGCTCCGGTCGCCATCGCCTTGCGGCGTCCTGCCAGGACACCGGCGCGCCATGGCGCCCGGGCGGAGCAGGCCGCGGATTCCCCGTTCAGCCCGGAGTTACTGCCATGTCCACCGCACCCCTCGAACCGCTCGCCCAGGTGACGGCCTTCCTCAACCGCCGGCACACCTCCTTCATCGACGGCCGCAGCATCGACGTGCATGCCGGCGAGGTCGCCGAGGTATTCAATCCGGCCAGCGGCGCGCCGCTCGCGCAGCTGGTGATGGCCGGCGCGGAGCAGGTCGAGCAGGCCGTGGCCGCGGCCCAGCGCGCGTTCCGCGCCGGCGTGTGGAGCGGCCTGCGCCCGGCCGACCGCGAGCGCATCCTGCTGCGCTTCGCCGAGGTGGTGGAGGCCCACGGCGAGGAACTGGCCCAGCTGGAAACCCTCAACCAGGGCAAGTCGATCCATATCGCCCGCGCCATCGAGGTCGGCGCCTCGGTCGAGTACATGCGCTACATGGCCGGCTGGGCGACCAAGCTCGAGGGGCAGACCCTTGACGTATCGATCCCGGTGCCGCCCGGCACCCACTACAACGCCTACACCCGCCGCGAGCCGGTGGGCGTGGTGGCCGGCATCGTGCCGTGGAACTTCCCGCTGATGATCGCCATCTGGAAGATCATCCCGGCGCTGGCCGCCGGCTGCACCATCGTCATCAAGCCGGCCGACGAGACGCCGCTGACCGCCCTGCGCCTGGCCGAACTGGCCATCGAGGCGGGCATTCCGCCGGGCGTGCTCAACGTGCTGGTCGGTCGCGGTGCCAGCGCCGGCGCGGCGCTGGTCGCCGATCCGCGGGTCGCCAAGGTGACCTTCACCGGCTCCACCCCGGTGGGCAAGCTGATCGGCACCGCGGCGCTGCAGAACATGACGCGCTTCTCCCTCGAACTGGGCGGCAAGAACCCGATGCTGGTGCTGCCGGATGCAGACCTGGGCAAGGCGGTGGGCGGCGCGCTGATGGGCGGCCTGCTCAACCAGGGCCAGGTGTGCGCCGCGGCCTCGCGCATCTACGTGCAGCGTTCGCGCTACAACGACTTCGTCGAGGCGCTGGCGGCGGCGGTGAAGGGCATGAGCATCGGTGCCGGCATGGATCCGACGGCGCAGATCAACCCGCTGGTGTCGCGCCGCCAGCAGAGCAGCGTGCTCGGCCATCTGGACAAGGCCCGCGCCCAGGGCGCCCAGGTGGTGACCGGCGGCGCGGCGCCGGAACTGCCGGGCTTCTTCGTGCAGCCGACGGTGCTGGCCGGGGTCGAGCAGAGCATGGCCGCGGCGCGCGAGGAGATCTTCGGCCCGGTGCTGTCGGTGCTGGCCTACGACAGCGTCGACGAGGCGCTGACCCTGGTCAACGACAGCCAGTACGGCCTGGCCGCCAGCCTGTGGACCAACGACCTGAGCCAGGCGATGCGCCTGATTCCGCAGATCGAGGCCGGCACCGTGTGGGTCAACACCCACGTGCCGCTGGACCCCAACCTGCCGTTCGGCGGCCACAAGCAATCGGGCGTCGGCCGCGAGTTCGGCCGCGGTGCGGTGGAGGCGTTCACCGAGCTGAAGTCGGTGTGCATCGCCTATTGATGGGCGCTATTGCGCGGAGTTGGGGCTCCGCGAGGAACTGGGAGCGGTAGGCATGAGCAACGTCGGCTGCAGGTTTCGAGCTTGGCAGCGAGCAGCCGGCGTTGCGCTGTGCCACCACGGATGGTCGGTCGTTTGAGGTTCTCGTGAATGAGCGAGAGTTGCCCGCAACACCCCGGCAGCGGTGTTGCGGGCTTTTTTATGTCCGCGCGCCAGCCCTGGCGTGGCCGGCAGAGGAGTGCACATGCGCAAGATCCCCACCTTCATCGCCGTCCTGAGCCTGGCCCTGGCCAGCCTGAGCGCCGGGGCGGCCGACGACGCCTTCCGCGCCGCCCTGGCCAGGGAGCTGGACAATCGCGCCCTGGCCACTCAGGTGGTCGGCGCGCTGGCCGAGCATCACCAAGGCACGCCGCAGGGGCGCTTCTGGGCGGCCTACGCGGCCCTCGAACAGCACAACGCGCCGCGTTACCAGCCGGTGGCCGCCCGCCATGGCTTGGTCGGCGGCGGCTGGTGGATCGCCTTAAAGGCGCGGGGCTCGATCCTCTTCGCCAGGCTGTTCCCCGGGCGTTTTCTCACCATGCTGGCCGGTGACACGCAGAAGTACCTGGCCGCGATGCGCGCGGTCGTGCCGCCGGCGAGTGCCGAGGACGCCGCCTTCCTGCGCTACATGATCGAGCAGGAACGTGTGCAGGCCGGCGCGCTGGCGCACGCGGCCGCGCAGCGCTTCGAGGTGGCGGCCGGCGAGCTAGAGGGCTTCGTGGGAGGGGCCAAGGAGTCTGGCAGGCAGTGAGAGGGTGAAATGCCAGCGCCGCCAGGGATTCCCATGGCGGCGCTGGGTGCCGGGATCAGTCGAGATTGCTGGTGCGCACGGCGTTTGCCAGACGGGACGGCTTACTGTCATTGCTATCGAGCGCTGCCGGGGCGCCTGGCTCGGGTGTGTCCGCGTCCGCCACCGATTTGCGAAAGCCTTTGATGGCTTCGCCGATATCGCTGCCGATGTGCCGGAGTCGCTTGCCGCCGAACAGCACCAGCACGACCAGCAGGATCACCAGCCAGTGCTTCCAGTCGAAGATACCCATGTCGTAATCCTCCTCGGGTGGATTGCTGGAGTATCGCCGCCGCCCGAACGGGGTGCGGCGGCGCGTATGGTCAGAACATGGTGGCCATGATCAGTTGGGCATAGACGTTGGTGTCGTCGTTGCCAAGCTGGGTGCCGCCGTTGCTGGCGTCCGCTTCCGGCTTGTAGAAACCGAGGACCGGCATGACGAACAGGTGCTCGCTGACGCCCCATTCGGCGTATAGATTCAGCTCCCGGCCGTCCAGGTTGAGGCGGTTGTCGGTATCCAGGGTGTCGAAGTCGTAGAGCAGCGCACCGACGCTGAGGTTCTCCAGTGGCGAGGCCTTGAGGCCGACATGGTGGATCTGGGTGTTGTTGTTGAACGGCCCGGCATAGTTCGACGCCACCTCGCCCTGGAACCAGGTCCCCAGCGCGCGGCCGTTGCCGTAGAACAGCGGATCGTAGGTTTCCGAGAAGCGGCTGTAGCGGTAGTTGACACTGGGCGACCAGGGCAGGTCGGCGAAGGTCCAGCCGGCCTCCAGATACCAGGCATTCTCGTCGTCGCCATGGCGGTCCTGATGGGCGTATTCACCGGCGAGGAACAGGTTGTCGACGCCGGCATTGCCCTGGCCGCGCAGGCTGTAGGTCCTGATGCCCTTGCGGCCGACGAAGTCGAACTCCTCGTCGGTATCCAGCACATCGAGGTAGGTCAGGCCCACGGTGCCCTTGTCGGTCACCTGCTCCAGGGTGGCGACCGCCATCTCGGCCTTGCCCTGGGCGCGGTTGTCGGACTTCAGCCACATCAGGTCGCCGCGCAGGCCCTGCTCGCCGCCCAGACGCAGCACGGCGGTCTGGTCGAACGCCTTGCGCGCGGTCAGGTAGTAGGCGCCGCCGCGATCCAGCATGCCGTCGGCGATCTCGTCGCCAAGGTTGAGGGCATCTCCGGAAACCAGGAAGCCGTCGCCGATGACGATGTTCTGCCGGCCGAAGGACAGGTCCACGCCGTTCTCGCCGAGCGCCGCGAAGCGCTGGCCGGAGCGCCAGCCCAGATAGGCGTCCTCGACCTTGGTGGTGCGTTCGCTGCCGTTGCTCCAGCCGGCGGCGTCGCCGTCGCCGAAGGTGGCCGAACTCACCCAGTTGAGCTTGCCGTAGAGCTGGTCGCCGGCGGCGGAGAGGCCCTGGCTGCCGCTCACCCCGTACTTGAAATAGGCCTCCTGCCAGGCGGCCGAGCCTTCTCCCAGGGTGCCGGATTGCGCATAGCTCTCGGCGCTGTGGAACACGCCGAAGGCGGCTTCGAGATCGGCACTGAGCTGGCTGTCGCCCTGGGCGTAGAGTTCGTAGGCCCAGCTGGCGGGGGCGCTGGCCAGCAGGCTGAGCAGGGTGGCGGCGCGAATGGCCCGCGCCAGAGGTTTCTTGCGTGGCTTGCTCATGGAGGCTTCTCCTTGGTGCCCATCCGGTCGGGCTGCGACCGGGGCTTTCTTGTGTGTGGTGGAGAACGTTTGGCGATCCGCGCGCAGCCGCCGTCGCGACAGGCCATGGCCTGCCGACGTCGGTCGCGCGGGATGTGCTGGATGAGTGGTGCGGTGGGAGGTTATTGCGGGATTTCGCCAGAGGCGTACATGTCCGCCACCACCCGCCAGCCCTGCGGCGTCTGCTTCCAGACGAACAGGCTCTTCATCTTGAACGGCTCGCCTTCGTTGGGCACGACCGTCCAGGTCACCCAGCTGTAGGCGCTGTCCTTGTCCAGTGCGGTGACGCGGTTGAGGGCGATGTCGGCGCTCTTGCTGTCCTTGACCAGTGATTCGACCAGCTCGGTGAGCTGTGCGGTCCCGGTATACAGCGTCGGGGTCTGCTCGCCGGTGATCTCGGTTTCCGGCACATAGGTCTCGGCGACGATGCCAGCGGCATCCTTCTGGCCCCACTTGGTCTCGACCACGTCGAGGCGTTCGCGCAGGGCTTGGGTCAGGTCAGCCTGGCTGCCGGCCAGCGCCAGTTGGCTGCTGGCGGCCAAGAGCAGGCCGGCCAGGATGTTGTTGAACTTGTTCATCGGGTCACTCCTTGGGGCTCAGCGATTGCAGGAAGAGGATCAGCGACTGGCGGTCTTCGGCCTTCTTCAGGCCGGAGAAGGGCATGGTGGTGCCCGGAAGCGCGGTCGCCGGGGAGGTCAGAAAGGCATCCAGCCCCTCGGCGCTCCAGCTGCCGGCACTGCCGCTCATGGCGGCGGAGTAGGCGAAGCCCTCGGCCGAGCCGATCTTGCGACCGACCACGCCCTGCAGGTTGGGACCGACGGCATGGCCTGCCGCCGCATCGCTGTTGTGACAGATCGCGCACTTGGTCTGGAACAGCGTCTGGCCACGCTCGAGGCTGGCTTCGGCCTGGGCTTGCGAAGCCGCGGCGAACAGCGCCGCGAAGAGTAGGACTGCGCGGATCATGCCTTGCCCCCGTTGAGCTGCTTGAACACGTTGTGGGCGGTTTCCACCCCGCTCTGGATCGCGCCGTCGATGAAGCCGCGCCAGCCGTTGGCGCTGTCGGCGCTGGCGAAGTGGATCGGGCCTTCCGCCGTGCGCAGCGCCTCCAGGCTGTCGCTGAGCATGCCCGGCCGGTACCAGCACCAGGTGCCCTTCGAGTAGGGATCGACCGTCCACTCGTAGCCGAACACGGCGACCACCTCGGCGCCGGGGATCAGCTGGCGGACCGCCAGCTGGACCTGCTCCTCGTCGTTCTGGTCCAACCCACCGGGCGGGCCGAAGCAGACCAGCAGGGTACCGTCGTCGCGCTCCTGCTCGGTCCACATCTGGGTGATCGGGCTCGGGTAGGGCGCCATGCCGATCCATTTGCCGATCTTCTGCTTGATGTGGATGTAGCACTTGTAGCCGGTGCCGGTATGGCCGGCTTGGGCCGCCTTGACCTTCTGCGCCGACAGACCGGGGGTGAAGGCGATGGAGGACAGCACGTTCTGCGGCACGGCGCAGATCACCGCACCGGCGCTGTAGCTGTCGCCCTTGGCGGTGGTCACGACGCTGCGCCCGCCCTGGGTGGCGACCGCCTTGACCGGGGTGGACAGCAGAAGTTGGGCGTCGCCGTCACCGATGATCGCGTGCGCCAGCGCGCCGGTGCCTTCGGCGATCTTGTAGCGGGCGAGCTTGTCGAACATCAGGAACATGTCGTAGTCGCCCAGCGACCACCAGCGCAGCATGTCGATGAATGCCCCCTGGCTGGGGTCGTTGTGGCAGTTGATGGTGAGCTGGACGTTGAGCAGGTCGCGCATTTCCCGGGAGATCTTCATCTGCTCCAGGCGCTGCATCAGCGACAGCCGATCCCATTCGCGGACCTTGTCACGGGCCAGGAAGGGCTCGTAGGGCCGCGGGAATACCGTACGACCGCCCGCCTCGTCGACGTTGCAGTAGTCGGCCATGGCCTTGCCGATCTGCGGCCAGATTTCCATGGACGGGGCACTCTTGAGCTTGCCGTCGGTGATCCAGGCGGTGGTGTCGGCGGCGGCGCCGGGGGATTCGGTGATGCCCAGGCCGTAGCGGGTCACCTCGTTCCAGACGAAGCCCTGGCTCCAGTGGATCCAGGTGCCGCCCAGTTCGACGTGCTTGCCGCCGTACTCGCTGGTGAAGGTGCGGCCACCGATACGGTTGCGCGCTTCCAGCACCAGGGTCTTCATGCCGCGCAGGGCGCAGTCGCGCGCGGCGGTCAGGCCGGCCATGCCGCCGCCGATGACGATCACGTCGAAGTGGTCACCCGGCTTGGGCGGCTCCTTGCGGCCCTTTTCGACCCGTTCCTGGCCGGCGGCGATCGCATTGGCCGCCAGGGCGCTGGTCGCCATGAGTACGCCGGCATTCCTGAGGAACTGCCGTCGGGAGTTGTTGGTTGCGTTGGTCATTGTTGTTCTCCTCGCCACCCGTCAAAACCGTGGGTACGGCCGGCCCGAAATCAGGCCGGTGGTAGGGAACAAGAATGGAAGAAACGCCAGCGGATGTTTTGCACGATCCGGCCATTTTGCTTGACCGGATCTGCCAGTGCGGGCGGTGAATGGCGGATCAGCCGTCGCTGTCGCCGGCGAGCTGGCGCTGACGATAGAGGCGCGGCGAGACGCCGTACTTCTGCTTGAAGGTGCGCGAGAAGTGGCTCAGGTCGGAGAAGCCGGCGCGGTCGGCGATCAGCGAGATCGGCCGGTCGTCACGGCTCTCGGTCAGGCTGATGGCGCAGCGCTCCAGCCGGCGGTCGAGGACGTAGCGGCTGAGGCTCAGGCCGGCCTGGGCGAACAGGCGGTACAGGGTGCGTTCGGACACGCAGAGCTCCCGGGCCACCGCCACTGCCGAGATGTGCCCCTGATCGAGGCTGGCGTCGATGAAGGCCGTCGCCTTGCGCAGCAGGTGCTGGTTCTGCTGCGGGGAGTCGCCGAGCTCGGTGATGCAGGCGACCGGCTTGAGCAGGGCGGCCAGTGCCTCAAGAAAGGCCAACTCCTCCTCGCGCTCCGGTTTCTCAAGAGACAGGGCGGAGGCTGCCAGCAGGGTGATCATCCGGCTGACCTTGAGGTCGGCGGGGATGCGCTGGCCGCTGCGGACCGGCTTGTGGCGGAACACGTCGTCCACCAGATGGCGCGGCAGGATGATCGACAGCTGCTGGGAGATGCCGTGGTAGTAGAAATCGCTGGGCTGGCTGGCGTCCAGCAGGATCAGGTCGCCCGTTCCCAGGTCGGCATCTTCGCTGTTCTGGCACATTCTGGAGCGGCCGCGCTGCTGCATCACCAGGTAGAAGAAGTCCTGGTCGTCGCGGCTGGCGTCCTTGCGCTGGCGGTAGATGTGCTCGCAATTGGTGGTGATGTAGGAAGTGGACAACGAGCCCGGAGCGGTGACCGGAACCACCTTGCCGACGAAGGCGTGGCGGTCGAAGGCGCGCGATTTGACCGGATGGAAGGCGCCGCACGAGGTGCTCAGGGCGTTGGCCCAGGCGTCGAAGTCGTCGGGGTTGAGAGGGTTCGGGCCGGTAGCAAGCTCTGGTGCGTGCATGGTGGTATTCCGCGTGGTGTTGATGCCGGCATCCTGGCTGCCAGGGAAAAGGAGGCTTTTTCGACAGTAGCACCTGGGGTGCGGGGCAGACCAGAGGGCGCTGGCCGGCAGCGTGCAGGCCAGCGCCACCGGATCACTCGCCCACGGCGATACGCACATGCTGCTTGCGCCCGGCCGACAGCCGCCACTCGTTGCCGTCGCCGCCCAGCAGCTGGTCGGCGTCGCTCACCGCCACGCCGTCCAGGCGCAGGCCGCCGCCGGCGGCCAGGCGGCGCGCGGCGCTGCGCGAGGCGGCCAGGCCCGCTTCCACCGCCAGTTCGGCGAGGCTGACCCCGGCGGCCAGTCGCGCGCGGCTGATCGGCAGGGTCGGCAGGCCCTCGGCGGCGCTGGCACCGTCGAACACCCCGCGCGCGGCGTTGGCCGCCGCCTCGGCGGCTGCCGCGCCGTGGGCCAGGCGGGTGGCCTCGTTGGCCAGGATGATCTTCGCCTCGTTGAGTTCGGCGCCCTGCAGGGCGCCGAGGCGGCGCACCTCGTCCATCGGCAGCTCGCTGAACAGGGCGAGGAAGCGGCCGACGTCGCGGTCGTCGCAGTTGCGCCAGAACTGCCAGAAGTCGAACGGCGCCAGGCGCTCGGCGTTCAGCCACACCGCGCCCTGCGCCGACTTGCCCATCTTGCGGCCGTCGCTGGTGGCCAGCAGCGGCATGGTCAGGCCGTACAGCTGCGGGCCGTCCTGGCGGCGCGACAGCTCGACGCCGTTGATGATGTTGGCCCACTGATCGGCGCCGCCGACCTGCAGGGTGCAGCCGTGGCGGCGCGCCAGCTCGGTGAAGTCGTAGGCTTGCAGCAGGGTGTAGCCGAACTCGAGGAACGACAGCGAATGCTCCAGGCGGCTGCGGATGGCGTCGTAGGTGAGCAGGCGGTTGACGCTGAAATGGCGGCCGACCAGGTTGAGAAAGTCGAGGTAGCCGAGGCCGTCCAGCCAGTCGGCGTTGTTCACCACGGCGGCGTCCTGCGCGCCGTCGCCCAGATGCAGGTAGCGCCGGAAGGCGCTCTCGATGCCGGCGATGTTGGCGGCGATGGTCGCCTCGTCGAGCACCGGCCGGCTGCTGTCGCGGAAGCTCGGGTCGCCGATGCGCGTGGTGGCCCCGCCGATCAACAGCAGCGGCCGGTGCCCGGACTTCTGCAGCCAGCGCATCAGCATCAGGCCCTGCAGGTGGCCGACGTGCAGACTGTCGGCGGTGGCATCGAAGCCGAGGTAGGCGGTCAGCGGGCCAGCGGCCAGGGCGGCGCGCAGGCCGTCGGCGTCGGTGCTCTGGTGGATGAAGCCACGCTCTTCGAGCAGGGCCAGCAGGTCGGTATCAGGATGGGGCATTGCAGTCTCCAGGCGGGAAGGCGAAACGCCTGAGGAGACTTTGGGATCGACCCGGTCCGCCTCAGGCGGATCGGGTGGCGCACACGCCTACCGCCTCGGTGAGGTGCGGTAGGCGTAATAGCGGGCGCGGGAATTCGTTAACAGATTCATGGTTGCCACTCTAGCGGTGCCGGCGCAGCGATTCAAGCCCACCGCTGCAGCGGACCGAGAGGCCGACCTGCGAGAGCTGCGCCCATGTCGGCAAAAGTCCAAGCGGCTTCTCGGCCAATGGCTGCTGAGAAGGTCTGCAGCCCCCTGGAAAGACGGATAAACCCTTGAAGGCGGGCTTTTTTCGCGTGCAGGTGCTTGCCTGCGGTGCGCTGCCGAGGTGGTTTATTTCATGTAAAGTGCAAGTCAAAGTGCGGAAAAGGTATTCTGCAATTTCATTGCGATGTTCATGATCTGGTCATCGTCATCTGCCTAGCACTGCGGCAGCCACGCATTCGACAGCATCCGCCAGCGATGCCGCCGGCCGCGGGATCCGTCCCGGGCCTTCCACCTTGCGCCAGGAGTAGCAAACATGTCCCAGCAGCTCGATCCCAAGCAGCTCGCCTTCCGTAACGCCATGGCGCACATGAGCGCGGCGGTGAACATCATCACCACCGACGGCGAAGCCGGCCGCTGCGGCATCACCGCCACCGCGGTGTGCTCGGTGACCGATACTCCGCCGACCCTGATGGTCTGCGTCAACCGCAACAGCGCGATGAACGCGGTGTTCAAGAGCAACGGCCGCCTGTGCGTCAACGTGCTGTCCGGTGCGCAGGAAGAGGCCGCCAAGCACTTCGCCGGGATGACCGGGGTGGCCATGGACGAGCGCTTCGCCCTCGATCCCTGGACCACCGGCAGCGAAGGCCTGCCGGTGCTGGACGGCGCCCTGGCCAACCTGCAGGGGCGCATCGTCGAGACCCAGGAAATCGGCACCCACTCGGTACTGCTGGTGGAGCTGGACGACATCCACGTGCGCGACGAGGGCGACAGCCTGGTGTACTTCAGCCGCGCGTTCCGTCGCGTCGAGCGCGCCGCCTGAGTCACGCGCCGCTCGCGGCGCTGGCAAGATGCGCCAAAAGGCCGCTGCTTTCAGCGGCCTTTTGGCGTTCCGGGGAGTCCGCCTTGCCGCGCACCAGGCTCGCCCCGCATCCGCCGCTTTCGCGCCGCCAAAACGCAAGAAGCCGGCCCAAGGGCCGGCTTCTTGCTGTGCGGGGTAAGTATTACTTCAGGCCGGGGATGGTCCAGCCGTTCACGTCGTACTCGCTCATGCACTTCTGCGACAGGGCGCGCATCTTGGCCATCTCGCCGGTGGCGCGGGCGCTGCCCAGGCACTGGATGCGGATGGCGTCGGCGGTGCCGGCGTAGTTCAGCTCGTACAGGTGGTGGCGACCGCCGAACTCGGTGCCGACCGCATCCCACATCAGCTTCATGATCTTGATCCGGTCGGTGTGCTTGATGTCGCCGGAGCCGCGGCAGTAGCGGGCCAGGGCGGCGTCGAGCTCCGGGTTCTGCAGGTCGACGTTGCTGCCCGGCAGGTAGATCAGGCCGCTGGCCGCGGTGGTCTTCACGATGTGGAAGATCTTGTCGTAGGCCATCGGCGCGAAGGTGCGGTAGTTGAACGCCGACTCCACCGGCGGCAAGTAGGCACCGTTCTTCCACTCGTCGGCAGCCAGGCACATGTGGTCGGTGATCGACCAGAACAGGTTGCGCCAGGCCACCACTTCACCCAGGTCGGCGGCCACGCCGCGGAACTCGACCGCACCGGTGCACTCCAGTACCTGCTCGAGCAGGCCGGCGAGGAAGTCCAGCTTGACCGCGAAGCGGGTGCAGGCCTGCAGCGGGTACAGACGGCCGAAACCGGCAGCGAAGCCCCACTGCATCAGCTTCTGCTTGTCCTTGTAGATCAGCACGTCTTCCCACGGGATGAACACGTTTTCCAGGATCAGGATCGCGTCGTTCTCGTCGAAGCGCGAGGACAGCGGGTAGTCGAACGGCGAGGCGCTGTCGGTGGCGTTCTTCTCGTAGGACACGCGGGAGATCAGCTTGACCCCCTTGGCGTTCATCGGGGTGATGAACAGCAGGGCGAAGTCCGGATCGTCGCCGATTTCCTGCGCGGCGGTCTGGCCGATGAAGTTGTAGTGGGTCAGCGCGGAGTTGGTGGCCACCACCTTGGCGCCGTTGACGTAGATGCCCTCGGCGGTCTCGCGGGTGACGTGGACGTAGATGTCCTTGACCGTGTCGCTCGGCTTGTTGCGGTCGATCGGCGGGTTGACGATGGCGTGGTTCAGGTACAGGCAGTTTTCCTGGATGCGCTTGTACCAGGTCTTCGCGTTGCCTTCGAAGCGCCCGTAGAACTCCGGGTTGGCGCCCAGGGTGTCGCCGAAGGCGGCCTTGTAGTCGGCGGTGCGGCCCATCCAGCCGTAGCTCATGCGCGCCCATTCGGCGATGGCGTCGCGCTGCTCGAGCATCTCCTCGCGGGAGCGGGCGTAGCGGAAGAACTTGTGGGTGTAGCCGCCGTTGCCGGTGTCGGTCGCCCAGCACAGCTTGTCCTTGGTCTCCGGAGCATGCAGGGCGTCGTAGAGAGAGGCCACGGTCTGCGCCGAGTTGCGGAACGCCGGGTGGGTGGTCACGTCCTCGACGCGCTCGCCGGCATAGTAGACCTCGCGGCCGTCGCGCAGGCTGGCGAGGAATTCCTCGCCATTGAACGGGCGACCGGCTTGCTTGATGTGGCTTTCGGGTTTCATGGGCACGCTCTCTCGATTCTTGTAGTGGGGATCGCTACTACTGAGGAGCTCAGGTTAAGAGAATCGAGCGCAGCGGCCTGTCACCTGAAATTGGGGACAGCTCACTGACAGAGGGCGAACAGCTGCGCGCGGCTGGAAATGCCCAGTTTCTCGTAGGCGCGCTTGCGGTAGGTGACCACGCTGTTGAGCGTGACGCCGAGTTCGTCGGCGATGATCTCGTTCTTCTTGCCCTGCAGCACCGCCTGGCAGACCTGCTGCTCGCGGTGCGAGAGGAAGGCCAGCGGTCCCTGGGCAAGCATCTTCTGGTTGATCAGGTAGTGCTTGACCAGCAGGCTGCTGAGCAGCCGCGCGGCGGCGGATTCCTCCTCCGGGTGGCCGAACACCTCGCTGAAGCTGCCCGTGCGGCGGTACAGATTGAGGTAGTAGTTGCCCGCCTCGTGGCCGCGGATGATCGACAGCTTGTCCTTGAAACCGGGCTCGTCGAAGAAGTGGCGCCGGTAGTTGGGACCCATTTCCGGGCCGCAGTGGTC
The DNA here is from genome assembly GCF_900109175.1 of Pseudomonas linyingensis. Lineage (GTDB taxonomy): Bacteria > Pseudomonadota > Gammaproteobacteria > Pseudomonadales > Pseudomonadaceae > Geopseudomonas > Geopseudomonas linyingensis. The sequence continues at coordinate 233,489 of NZ_FNZE01000002.1, forward strand.
CAGGTGCAGCACGTGCAGTTGGCCCGGCGGGCACTCCTTGAGCAGGGCGAAGTTGGGGTCCTGCATGTAGCGGCGCTCGCTGATGTAGGCGTGGGCGAGGGCGCGGGCGGACTCGTCCTTGGAGAAGTCCTTGTAGAGCAGGGTGGAGACGGCCTTGTCCGCGGCGCAGAAGAACAGCATGCACTGCTCCGCGCCCAGCGCCTCGTTGACCCAGTCGAGGAAGCGATCGAGGAAGTCGTCTTCGCCGAGGGTGTCGAGAAGGGTGAGGAGGGCGGGGGAGGGCAGCCAGCCGGTGGGAGATGCGGTCATGTATGCGCTCTTGTTCGACAACGTTGTCCGGAATGCAGGCAAGTGTAATCGCCGGGGAGCCGAGTGCGCTGCGCTCGCGCCGAGAGAGTGGCGGGTCCTGTACGCCGGCGCTGGGGGCTGGCAGTCCGGGCAAGGGCTGCCGAGCCGGCCAGGACTGGCGCGTTCGCCGGCAGAACGTTAAGATGTTAAGAATATGCTGTCGCCCGGCACCTGCGGGTGCCCGATCCATTCCGAGGCGGCGGCGTTCCAATTCCCCGATGCAGCCAGACGTGGCCCGCCCGCCACAGGAGGCGCCGTGAATCCTTCCGTCGATCGCCAGTGGCCCGCCGCCGTCCGCGCGCTGCAGTTCGCCAACTTCCGGCTGTATTTCGCCGGTCAGGCGGTGTCGATCCTCGGCAGCTGGATCCAGCAGGTCGCCTTGTCCTGGCTGATCTACCGCCTCACCGGCTCGGTGGCGCTGCTCGGCGTGACCACCTTCGCCGCCCTGCTGCCGCAGCTGATCGTCGGCCCGCTGGCCGGCGCCTGGACCGACCGCCACGACAAGCGCCGCCTGCTGATCATCGTCCAGGGCCTGCTCGCCCTGCAGGCCCTGGCCCTGGCGGCGCTGACCGCGCTGGAGTGGATCGGGCCGGCGCTGATCGTCGCCATGTCGCTGCTGCTCGGCGTGCTCAACGCCTTCGACACCCCGCTGCGCCAGTCACTGATCGGCAGCTTCGTCGGTCACCGCGACGATCTGCCCAACGCGCTGGCGCTCAACGCCATGCTGTTCAACTCCGGGCGCTTCATCGGCCCGCCGCTGGCCGGCCTGTTGCTGGCGCTGACCAGCGAGGCGCTGTGCTTCGCCCTCAACGGCCTGTCGTTCCTCGCCCTGTTGATCGGCCTGCTGCTGATCCGCATCGAGGCGCCGCAGCGGGCCAAGGGCTCGACCGGCACGGTGTTCCGCGAGGGGCTGGCCTATGTCTGGGGGAACCAGCCGATCCGCCTGCTGATCCTCACCCTGGCGATGGTCAACCTGACCGCCTCCAGCTACGCGGTGCTGCTGCCGGTGTTCGCCCGCGACATCTTCGGCGGCGATGCGCAGACCCTCGGCTGGCTGTGGGGCGCCGCCGGCTGCGGGGCGTTCCTCTCCACCCTGTATCTGGCCACCCGCCAGGCGCTGCCCGGACTGGTGGGCATCGTGCTGGTCGGCGCGGTGCTCGGTGCTGCGGCGCTGCTGGCCTTCGCCGCGAGCACCACGGTGGCGCTGGCGCTGGTGGCCATGGCGGTGCTCGGCTTCGCCATCTCGGTGGGCAACGTCGGCGTCAATATGCTGCTGCAGAGCCTGGCTCCGGAGCAGTTGCGTGGCCGCGTGGTGTCGTTCTTCACCTCGACCCGCTTCGGCTTCGATGCCATCGGCGGGCTGCTCGCCGGGCTGCTGGCCGCGCGCATCGGCGCGCCGCTGACCCTGGCGCTCGAGGGTGGCGTGCTGCTGCTGTTCTGTGTCTGGCTGCTGACCCGGCGCCGGGTGCTGCGTGAACAAGTGCGCGACGACCTGCAGGAGCAGGCCGGGCGCTGAACGAATCGGGGGTGCGACCCGTAGGCGAAGGTGTCAGCTCGGTAGCCCCGGCTGATTTCCCGCCAATCCTTGCCCCGGCTGGCCCTGCGCCTGCCGGGGTTTTTTTTGTCTGCGCGGCGGGGTTTACAGGTTCTCGTCCTCGTCGCTGCCCTCAACCGCCATGTCCAGTTCCTTGATCTTGCGGGTCAGGGTGTTGCGGCCCCAGCCGAGCAGCTGCGCGGCGTCGCGGCGGCGGCCGGCGGTGTGCTTGAGCGCGCTCTCGATCATCACCCGCTCGAACACCGGCAGGGCGCTGCCGAGCAGGTCGCTCTGCCCGCGGGTCAGCGCCTGCTCGGCCCACAGGCGCAGGCCCTGTTCCCAGCTGCCGCCGCCCTGCGCTTCCTGCGGCTGCTGCAGCAGCTCCGGCGGCAGGTCGTCGATGTGCACCTCGCGTCCGGAGGCCATCACCGTGATCCAGCGGCAGGTGTTCTCCAGCTGGCGCACGTTGCCCGGCCACGGCAGGTTCTGCAGGTACTCCTCGGTCTGCGGCTTGAGCAGCTTGGGTTCCACCGCCAGTTCCTGGGCGGCGCGGGCGAGGAAGTGGCGGGCCAGCGCCGGGATGTCCTCGCGGCGGTCGGCCAGGCGCGGGATGTGGATGCGGATCACGTTGAGGCGGTGGAACAGGTCCTCGCGGAACTTGCCGGCGCGCACCAGGGTTTCCAGGTTCTGGTGGGTGGCGGCGATGATCCGCACGTTGACCTTTACCGGGGTATGGCCGCCGACCCGGTAGAACTCGCCGTCGGCCAGTACGCGCAGCAGGCGGGTCTGGGTGTCGGCCGGCATGTCGCCGATCTCGTCGAGGAACAGGGTGCCGCCGTCGGCCTGCTCGAAGCGGCCGCGGCGCTGCGCGGCGGCGCCGGTGAAGGCACCCTTCTCGTGGCCGAACAGCTCGGACTCCATCAGGTCCTTGGGGATCGCCGCCATGTTCAGGGCGATGAACGGCGCGTTGGCGCGCGGGCTGTGGCGGTGCAGGGCGTGCGCCACCAGTTCCTTGCCGGTACCGGACTCGCCGTTGATCAGCACGGTGATGTTGGAGTGGCTGAGGCGGCCGATGGCGCGGAACACCTCCTGCATCGCCGCCGCCTCGCCGATGATCTCCGGCGTCGCGGCCTGCTCCTCGGGGGTGGCCAGCGCCTGCTGCTCGCGGGCGTGCAGGGTGGCGCGCTTGACCAGCGACACCGCCTCGTCGACGTCGAACGGCTTGGGCAGGTATTCGAAGGCGCCGCCCTGGTAGGAGGCCACCGCGCTTTCCAGGTCGGAATGGGCGGTCATGATTATCACTGGCAGGCGCGGATACAACTCGCGGATGCGCGCCAGCAGGTCGAGACCGCTGGAACCCGGCATGCGGATGTCGGAGAGGATCACGCTCGGTTGCTCGAGGCTCAGGCGGTTGAGAAGGCTGTCGGCGCTGTCGAAGCTCTGGCTGGGCAGACCAGCCTGTTGCAGGGCCTTTTCCAGGACCCAGCGGATCGAGCGGTCATCGTCGACGATCCAGACGGTTTCCGGTCGGTTCATGGGGTTGATGCTCCTTGTTCAAGCGGCAGAAACAGCGAGAAGACCGTGCGGCCGGGCTGGCTCTCGCACTCGATCAGACCCTGATGCTGGTTGAGGATGTTCTGTGCGATGGCCAGGCCCAGGCCGGTACCGTCGGCGCGGCCACTGACCATGGGGTAGAAGAGGGTGTCCTGCAGCGCCGGGTCGATGCCCGGGCCGTTGTCGATCACCTCGATCCGGCACACCAGGCGGTGGCGCTGGTGGCCGATGGTGAACTGGCGCAGGGTGCGGGTGCGCAGGAGGATGCGTCCGGGCTGCGTCGGATGCTTCTGCTCGGCGATCGCCTGCATGGCATTGCGCACGATGTTGAGCAGCGCCTGGATCAGCTGCTCGCGATCGACCAGCAGCTCGGGAATGCTCGGGTCGTAGTCGCGCTCCAGGGCCAGCTTGCCCTGGGTCTCCGCCTCGACCAGGCTGCACACCCGTTCGAGCACCTCGTGGATGTTGGTCGGCGCCAGCTGCAGCAGCTTGTTGGAGCCGAGCATGCGGTCGACCAGGTTACGCAGGCGGTCGGCCTCCTCGATGATCACGTTGGTGTAATCCTTGAGGCCCTCGTTGGGTAGCTCGCGCGCCAGCAATTGCGCCGCGCCGCGGATGCCGCCGAGTGGGTTCTTGATCTCGTGGGCCAGGCCGCGCACCAGCAGGCGGGTGGTTTCCTGCTTGGCCAGCTGGGCCTCTTCCTTGGTGATGCGCAGCAGGCGGTCGCGCGGGTGCAGCTCGAGCAGCAGCAGGAAGCTGCTCAGGCCGGGAATCGGCGTGGCGGCGTAGTCCACCGCCAGCTGCTGGCCGCTGGCGGTGATCAGCTGGGCCTCGCGCTTGGTGAACGGGTGGCCGCTGGCCACCGCCTGGCGCAGGGCCGGCAGGCCGTCCGGGCTCTCGTTGCACAGCTCGCTGATGAACTGGCCCTGGCTGCGTTGGCCGCTGACGCCCAGCAGCATCTCGGCGGCCGGGTTCATGTATTCCAGGCGCAGTTCGGCATTGAGCAGAAGCACGGCGGTGGTGAGATTGTCGAGCAGCAGGCGCTGCAGTGAGTCGTAGGCCATGGCAAGCATGCGCTCCTGTGAGTGCACCAATTCTGCAAAAAACGCGCCAGCGACTGGCGGTACAGATGTGGGCATGCGTCTGCCGCTTTTTTGTGCATGGTCGCGGCGCCCGGCGGGTGCACCGGTGGTGCGCGCGAAGGCCCGTCGCACAAGGCCTGCCGTCCCGTGCTGACGGGCTCGGCAGGGCGTGCCGCGGCGCGCGACAGGGCGCCGCGGCGGGGGCGGGTTACCTGCCCGGCGTGGGTCAGTATAGGTCGTGGAGCATGCCGGCGCACCATGATGGTGCGTAGTGCTCAGGGCAGGGGCACGCCGAGGAAGCGCCGCGGCTCGGCCGGCTTGTCGGCCAGCGGGCATTCGGGCCGCACGCCGTAGTCGCCGCGCTGGCAGGGGTTGACCCGGCGCTTGTCGGCCAGGGTGGTGCGCTTGAGGTGGAACGGCTGGCTCGGCGTGCGCTCGATGATGCGGCCTTCTGCGTCGACGATCTCCGCGGCCAGCTGGTGGGTGCCGCGGTCGAGGTTGTCTAGGGCGAACACCGGGCTGCGCGCCGGCGCTCCGTGCACCTGGCCGTCCAGCAGCAGGCGGTAGCTGTGCCCCTCGAGCAGGCCGGGGTCGCTCTCCAGGGTGACGATCAGGCCGCCGCTGTTGTCGCGGATGGTCGTGTCCGGCTCTGGCAGGGTGATGCGCAGCAGCTGGTAGGCCGGCAGCAGGGCGGCGGGCAGGGCCGGTGGCGCGTCGGGTGGCGGCGCGGGCAGGCTGGTGCTGTTGGTCGGCGCCAGCTCGATGCGTTCGGCATTGGCGCTGCGCGGCTTGTCGGTGAATACCCGGTTGCCCTCGGCATCCAGGTAGGTATACACGCCGGCGAAGGCCGGCAGGCAGGTCAGCAGGAGGAGGCAGAGCAGGGCGCGCATGGGGTCAGTTGGCCGGTAGCGGTTGCGGGCGGGGGAAGGCCGGGCTCTTGGTGTGCACGCGCTGCAGGGTGAAGCTGACGGTGGCGCTGCTCTGTAGCGGCTTGCCGTCGCGCAGGATCACCGCCTGCAGGCTGTGGGTGCCGCGGTCGACCTGGCCGAGCTGGAAGCTGGTCTGCGTGCCGGGCGGGGTCAGGGGCTGGCCGTCCAGCAGCACCTGCAGCAGGTCGTCCGCCTGCAGGCTCGGCTCCAGGCTGACGCCGACGGTGAAGTTGCCGGCATTGGCGCGCAGGGTGGCGTCGTCATCCGGCACCCCGGTGATCTCCAGGCGGCTGTAGCTGTCGGGGCCGGCTTCGTCCTGGCTTGGCGCGCCGCTGTTCGCGGGCGTTGGCGCGGCGACCGTATTGGTCGGTCCCAGCTGCACGCTCTCCGTGGCAACGCCCTGCGGCGGCTGGTTGGTGTAGACCGGATTGCCGCGTTCGTCGGTGTAGCGATAGATCTCGGCGCTGGCAGGCAGGGCCAGGGCGAGCAGCAGGCAGGCGTGGATCGGGCGCATCGGAGAGTCCTTCCGGTATGAGGCGACGATGGGGCAAGCGTTGCATCGCGGCATTGCGCTGGCAAGTACTGGCGCGGCGGGCTGTGCGGCCGGGCGCACTCGTGGGGTATTTGCGACACGAAAAACGCAAAGGCCTCCCGAAGGAGGCCTTTGCGACAACGTTGCAGGGCCGGGCTTGTGCAGCCCGGCGACTGGCTTAGCAGCTGTAGTACAGGTCGTATTCCAGCGGGTGCACGAAGGTGCGCACCTTGATTTCCTCGGCGGCCTTCAGCTCGATGTAGGAGTCGAGGAAGTCCTTGGTGAACACGCCGCCCTTGAGCAGGAACTCGTGGTCGGCTTCCAGGGCTTCCAGGGCTTCCTTCAGGCTGCCGCAAACCTGCGGGATGTTGGCAGCTTCTTCCGGCGGCAGGTCGTACAGGTTCTTGTCGGCGGCATCGCCGGGGTGGATCTTGTTCTGGATGCCGTCCAGGCCGGCCATCAGCAGGGCAGCGAAGGCCAGGTACGGGTTGGCAGCCGGATCCGGGAAGCGCGCCTCGATGCGGCGGCCTTTCGGGCTGGCCACGTACGGGATGCGGATGGACGCGGAGCGGTTGCGGGCCGAGTAGGCCAGCATGACCGGAGCCTCGAAGCCCGGGACCAGACGCTTGTAGGAGTTGGTCGACGGGTTGGTCAGGGCGTTCAGCGCCTTGCCGTGCTTGATGATGCCGCCGATGAAGTACAGGGCGGTGTCGGACAGGCCGGCATAGCCTTCGCCGGCGAAGGTGTTCTTGCCGTCTTTGGCGATGGACATGTGCACGTGCATGCCCGAACCGTTGTCACCGTACAGCGGCTTCGGCATGAATGTGGCGGTCTTGCCGTAGGCTTCGGCGACGTTGTGCACGCAGTACTTCAGGGTCTGCACTTCGTCGGCCTTGGCGACCAGGGTGTTGAAGCGCACGCCGATTTCGTTCTGACCGCCGGCCACTTCGTGGTGGTGCACTTCGACGACCTGGCCCATCTCTTCCAGAGCGTTGCACATGGCGGTGCGGATTTCGTGGTCCGGATCGCTCGGCGGGGTCGGCAGGTAGCCGCCCTTGACCGCGATGCGGTGGCCATTGTTGCCCTGGCGGCCGTCGACGTCGGCGTCGCTGTTCCAGGCAGCCTGCTCGGAGAAGATCTTGAACATCGAGCCGGACATGTCCGACTTGAACTTCACGGAATCGAAGATGAAGAACTCCGGCTCCGGACCGGCGAACACGGTGTCACCGATACCGGTGGTCTTCAGGTATTCCTCGGCACGCTTGGCGATGGCGCGCGGGTCGCGCTCGTAGCCCTGCATGGTGGACGGCTCGATCACGTCGCAGACCAGGATCAGGGTCGGCTCTTCGGTGAACGGGTCCATCACGGCGCTGCTGTCGTCCGGCAGCAGGATCATGTCGGAGGCTTCGATGCCCTTCCAGCCATCGATGGAGGAACCATCGAACATCTTGCCCACTTCGAAGAAGTCATCGTCGGCGTCGCGTGCCGGCATGGTGATGTGGTGCTGACGGCCCTTCGGGTCGGTGAAGCGCAGGTCAATCCACTTCGCGTCGTGTTGTTGAATCAGTTCAAGCGCCTTCGACATGCTGTCCTCCAGGGTGTAGATGTGGGCGATGGGGGCGCCCGCTATTCGGTTTTTCTTCGGGCACCAGGCCCGCCGGAAAATTTGACCCGATTGCAAAAGCAAGTTGCGTGCCATGCCTCGCGTACAGGCGCTAGGCGCGGAAAATGCGGCTTTTCCGTGCGTCGCCCAAGAATTGGGAAAGGATCGTGCACCAAGGTCGTGCTTTCAAGTGTCGCAGTGAAACATTTTGGTGCAGGAAGGCATCTTGCGGATTTCTGCTCAAAGCTTGAGCAATTTCCGCTATAATCCGCGCCCGTCTTTTTTCCAGCTGTCGCCCTTGCCTGTTCGCCCATGAAACTCATCGTCAAACCCTTCGCGGAAATCACCATCAAGAGCCGGCCGGTGCGCAAGCAGTTCATCCGCCAGCTCGGCAAGAACATCCGCACCGTGCTCCGGGACCTCGATCCCGCGCTGGAGGTTGCCGGTGAGTGGGACAACATCGAGCTGCAGACCGCGCTCAGCGATCCGCATGTGCTGGGCGAGATGCTCGAGCGCCTGCGCTGCACGCCGGGCATCGCCCACTTCCTCGAGGTGCACGAGTACCCGCTGGGCGACTTCGACGACGTCCTCGACAAGTGCAAGACCCATTTTGGTGCGCAACTGGCCGGCAAGATCTTCGCCGTGCGCTGCAAGCGCTCCGGCACCCACACGTTTTCCTCGGTCGAGCTGGCCACCTACGTCGGCAGCCGCCTGCGCCGCGAGTGCGGTGCCGCCGGCATCGATCTGAAGAACCCCGAGGTCGAGGTGCGCTTCGAGGCGCGCTACGACCGCCTGTACATCATCCATGCCCAGCACGACGGCATGGGCGGCTACCCGCTCGGCTCCATCGAGCAGACCCTGGTGCTGATGTCCGGCGGCTTCGACTCCACCGTGGCCTCCTACCAGATGATGCGCCGCGGCCTGCTCACCCACTTCTGCTTCTTCAACCTCGGCGGGCGCGCCCACGAGCTGGGGGTGATGGAAGTCGCCCACTACCTGTGGGAGAAGTTCGGTCGCTCGCACCGCGTGCTGTTCATCAGCGTGCCGTTCGAGGAAGTGGTCGGCGAGATCCTCGACAAGGTCGACAACAGCCACATGGGCGTGGTGCTCAAGCGCATGATGCTGCGCGCCGCCAGCCGTCTGGCCGAGGAGCTGCACATCGACGCGCTGGTCACCGGCGAGGCGATCTCCCAGGTGTCCAGCCAGACTCTGCCCAACCTGTCGGTGATCGACGCGGTGACCGACACCCTGGTGCTGCGTCCGCTGATCGCCGCCCACAAGCAGGACATCATCGACACCGCGACGGCGATCGGCACCGCCGAGTTCGCCAAGAACATGCCCGAATACTGCGGGGTGATCTCGGTCAACCCGACCACCCGCGCCAAGCGCGGGCGCGTCGAGCATGAAGAGAAGCACTTCGACATGGCCATCCTCGAACGCGCCCTCGAGCGCGTGCGCAAGGTGACCATCGACAAGGTGATCGACGAACTGGGCGAGGATATCCAGGTCGAAGAGGTGCGCGAGGCCCTGTCCGGGCAGATCGTCCTCGACATCCGCCACCCGGATGCCGCCGAGGACGCCCCGCTGCTGCTGCCCGGCATCGAGGTGCAGGCCCTGCCGTTCTATGCGATCAACAACCGTTTCAAGGAACTGGATGCCAATCGCCAGTACCTGCTGTACTGCGACAAGGGTGTGATGAGCCGCCTGCATGCCCACCACCTGCTCAACGAGGGGTATGCCAATGTGCGCGTTTATCGTCCGGCTTAAACAGCCGGGCCTGCTGGGCGGCAGTATCCGTCACCGCCCTCCCGACTGCCGGCTGTCGCGTTAATCAAGTTGTCGCCGGCAGTCGGGGATAATCCCCTCCGGCATCCGAATTCCAGCGTTATCTACCGAGAAGACCCACAAGTGATCGAAAATCTGCGCAATATCGCCATCATCGCCCACGTCGACCATGGCAAGACCACCCTGGTAGACAAGCTGCTGCGCCTGTCCGGCACCCTGGACCGCAAAGAAGCGGAAAGCGAGCGCGTGATGGACTCCAACGACCAGGAAAAAGAGCGCGGCATCACCATTCTGGCGAAGAACACCGCGCTGAAGTGGAACGGCTACGACATCAACATCGTCGACACCCCCGGCCACGCCGACTTCGGTGGCGAAGTCGAGCGCGTGATGAGCATGGTCGACTCCGTGCTGCTGGTGGTCGACGCCCAGGACGGCCCGATGCCGCAGACCCGCTTCGTGACCCAGAAGGCGTTCAAGGCCGGCCTGCGTCCGATCGTGGTCATCAACAAGATCGACCGTCCGGGCGCGCGTCCGGACTGGGTGGTCGACCAGATCTTCGACCTGTTCGACAACCTCGGCGCCACCGACGAGCAGCTTGACTTCCCGATCGTCTACGCCAGTGCCCTGAACGGCATCGCCGGCATGGACCACGAGAAGATGGACGACAACATGGACGCGCTGTTCCAGGCGGTCATCGACCATGTGCCGGCGCCCGAGGTGGACGTCGACGGCGCGTTCCAAATGCAGATCTCCCAGCTGGACTACAACAGCTTCCTCGGCGTGATCGGCATCGGCCGCATCGCCCGCGGCAAGGTCAAGACCAACACCCCGGTGGTGGCGGTCGGCGCCGACGGCAAGAAGCGCAACGGTCGTGTCCTGAAGATCATGGGTCACTCCGGCCTGCAGCGCGTCGAAGTCGCCGAAGCCCAGGCCGGCGACATCGTCTGCGTCAGCGGCATGGACGAGCTGTACATCTCCGACACCCTGTGCGACCCGACCGCCGTCGAGGCCCTGCCGCCGCTGTCCGTCGACGAGCCGACCGTGAGCATGACCTTCCAGGTCAACGACTCGCCGTTCTGCGGCAAGGAAGGCAAGTTCGTCACCAGCCGCAACATCAAGGAGCGTCTGGAGAAGGAACTGCTGCACAACGTCGCCCTGCGCGTCGTCCAGGGTGACGATGCCGACAAGTTCAAGGTCTCCGGCCGTGGCGAACTGCACCTGTCGGTGCTGATCGAGACCATGCGTCGCGAAGGCTTCGAGCTGGCCGTAGGCCGCCCGGAAGTGATCATCAAGGAAGTCGACGGCGAGAAGCAGGAGCCCTTCGAGAACGTCACCATCGACATCGAAGAGCAGCACCAGGGTCCGGTGATGGAGCAGATGGGCCTGCGCAAGGGCGATCTGACCAACATGGTGCCGGATGGCAAGGGTCGTATCCGTCTCGAGTACACCGTACCGGCGCGCGGCCTGATCGGCTTCCGCAACAACTTCCTGACCATGACCTCGGGCAGCGGCATCCTGACCAGCACCTTCAGCCACTACGGCCCGGTCAAGGCTGGTGAAGTTGCTCACCGCCAGAACGGCGTGCTGGTCTCCATGGCCACCGGCAAGGCGCTGACCTACTCGCTGGAAACCCTGCAGGACCGCGGCAAGCTGTTCCTCGCCCCGGGCGACGAGATCTACGAAGGCCAGCTGGCCGGCATCAACAGCCGCGACAACGACCTGGTGATCAACCCCACCAAGGGCAAGAAGCTCGACAACATGCGCGCTTCCGGCAAGGACGAAACCATCGCCCTGGTTCCGCCGATCCGCTTCACCCTGGAACAGGCTCTGGAGTTCATCGACGACGACGAACTGGTCGAAGTGACCCCGAAGTCGATCCGCCTGCGCAAGAAGTACCTGAACGAGAACGACCGCAAGCGTTACGAGCGCAGCAGCAAGCTGTAATGCGCTGAGCGGTCCGTAGTGCAAAACCCCCGTCGGCGTGAGCCGGCGGGGGTTTTTTGTGGTGGCCGGATAAGGGGGCGTGGATTGTTGCGCCTCACGTAAAACAGGCTTCTCAACTTGAGCATTTTTCCCTCCCGGTGCCAGGCGGACAATACGTCCATGCCCGAGAGCGAACCAGCAGTCGGGCGCTGCTTTCCACCCAAGAGGTCGAGTTGCTCATGAAATCCAAAGCCCTGTTCCTGACCGTCATGCTGGCCTCCACCGGGGCCTTCGCCGCCGAGGCTTCGGCTGGCAACGACGTGCAGGCGACCCAGTACACCTACGGCATGAATCTGGATGTCGCCGAGGTGATCGCCATCCAGGAAGCGCCCCACGCGCGCTGCGAACTGGTGCCGACCGAGATGACCTACCGTGATTCCCAGGGTCAGGTGAAGTCCATCAGCTACACCAAGCTGGACATGTACTGCGAGTAAGGCGGTGTTTGCTAGTCCGCTTCGTTGCAAGTTTCTCCACGGAGTGCCCCTGGGAAGTCTTGTCGGCTTCTCTACGCTCCCTGTTAGGCAGACTCTGTGAGTCTGCCTTTTTTTATTTCAGCCTCAGGGAAGAACCGTAGGGGACAGGGATGATCGCCACGGCCCAGCCATGCCCGGCGCCGATTCTGCGGGTGAGTGTGGCGGGCCTGCTGGCCGCGGGAGCCGCTGCGCTATGCTGGCGCGGCAGGTCCGCCACGGCGGGGATCGGTCCCACTCATGTTGCGGAGGTGGTTTTTCCCATGGATATCCTGCAGGCCATGCGCGTGTTTACCCGGGTCACCGACAGCGGCAGCTTCACCGCCGCTGCCCAGGTGCTCGGGCTGTCCACCGCCCAGGTGTCGCGGCTGGTGTCCGAGCTGGAGGCCAGCCTGAGCACGCGGCTGCTCTATCGCACTACCCGCCGGCTGCGCCTGACCGAGGCGGGCGAGCGCTACCTGCAGCGCTGCCGGGAGATCCTCGCCCAGGTCGAAGAGGCTGCCGCCGAGGCCAGTGGCGCCCACCTCACGCCCCGCGGGCGTCTGCGCGTGCATGCCTTCACCGGGATGGGCACCCAGTACCTGGTGCCGCTGGTGGCGCGCTACACCGAGCGCTATCCGCAGGTCGACGTCGACCTCACCCTGTCGCAGCGCACCCCCGACCTGCTCGAGGAAGGCCACGACGTGCTGATCACCCACTCCCGCGAGCTGCCCGACTCCGATCTGGTCGCCCAGCGCCTAGGCAGTATCTACAGCGTGGTGTGTGCCGCGCCGGCCTATCTGCGCGAGCGCGGCGTGCCGCAGTGCCCCGAGCAGCTGCGCGAGCACCGCTGCCTGCGCCTGGTTGACCCGGTGTATCCGGGCGACTGGGTGTTCGAGCGCGAGGGCGAGATGCAGGTGATCAGCCCCGGACAGACCTTCCAGGTCAATGTCTCCGAGGCGATGGTGCAGGCCGCGGTGGCCGGCATGGGCGTCTGCCTGCTGCCCAGCTTTGTGGCCGCCAAGGCGCTGCGCGAAGGCGGCATGGTGCGCCTGCTGCCTGAATGGCAGCTGCACGAGCGCAACCTCTACGCGCTGTATTCGTCGCGGCGCTTCCTCGATGCCAAGATCAAGACCTGGGTCGAACTGCTCAAGGTCGATTTGCCGCGGATCCTCGAGCGCGACAGCGCCGATCTGGACAATCCCGCCTACTGGGCCTGAGCCGGCGCGCCGGCCGGTTTGACGATCACCGTGCAGGTGATCCCGGCGGCCAGCAGCACGCCGTCGGGCACCCGGTCGATGCTGATGCGCACCGGCACCCGCTGGGCCAGGCGTACCCAGTTGAAGGTCGGGTTGACGTCGGCGATCAGCTCGCGGCTCTGCGGGTTGTCGCGGTCGTAGATGGCGCGGGCGATGCTATCGATATGGCCCTCGAGTAGCTGGCCGCTCATCAGCTGCATTTCCACCGCATCGCCGACCCTGAGCAGCGGCAGCTTGGTTTCCTCGAAGTAGCCGTAGACCCAGTAGGAGTGGCGGTCGACCACCGCCAGCTGCGCCGCGCCGGCCTCGGCGTAGTCGCCGGGGCGCACCGACAGGTTGGTCACGTAGCCGTCCACCGGCGCCAGCACGCGGGTGCGTGCCAGATCCAACTCGGCTTTCTCCAGCAGCACCTGCGCCTGGCGGTATTCGGCGCGGGCGGCCGCGGCGGCGTTGCTGGCGTCGTCGCGGTCCTCGCGTGAGACCACCTGCTCGTCCAGGGCCAGGCGGCGTTCGGCGTTCTGCTCGCGCATCGCCAGGCTGGCCTGGCGCGCGGCGAGCTGGGCCTTGGCCTCTTCGACAGCCAGCTGGTAGCGCGCCGGGTCGATGCGCAGCAGCAGGTCGCCCTTCTGCACCGCCTGGTTGTCGCGTACCGGCACCTCCAGCACCAGCCCGGCGACGTCCGGTGCCACCGTGACCACGTCGGCGCGCACGCGCCCGTCGCGGGTCCACGGCGATTCCATGTAGTTGACCCACAGGCTGCGGCCGAGCCACAGGGCGGCGGCCACCACGCTCAGGGTGGCGAGAAAGCTGATGATCGATTGACGGGACATGGGCGGCCTCGGGCTCAGGGATGGACGATCAGGGCGAGGCCGGCGAACACGCAGGCGAACAGGCTGATGCGCAGCAGGATCGGGTGCCAGACGTGGCGGTAGACGCCGAGCCCGGCGAGCAGGCGGTCGAGGCCCCAGCTCAGCAGCATGGCGAGCAGGAACAGCGCGCCGACGGTGGGCAGCAGCACGCCGTGGAAGACGATCTCGCGCGGCAGGTGATCAGGCAGCATGGGCGGCTCCGGGGCGGGGCAGGCGCTCGGCCAGCGGCGAGTGTGGGTCGAGCAGGGCGGTGCGGATGAAGTGCAGGTAGCTTTCCAGACGGCGCAGCGGCGAGCTGGCGAAGTGCGGCGCACGCGCCTCGGGGGTGCGCCGCACGGCGTCGATGGCCAGCTCGACCTGGGCCAGCGTCTGGCTCAGGTGGGCTGGCGTGGGATTGGCGAACAGGCGCACCAGCGCCGCGGCGAGGGCGTCGAAGGCGCGCCGCCAGGCGGTGCCCTCGGCATAGCTGGACTCGTCCGGCAGCCTGGCCTTCTCCTGGCGCAGCTCGATCACCGCGTGGCCGATCTCCAGCACCAGAGTCATCCAGCGCAGCAGGTCGCGCTGCACTGCGGGGTGGCCGGCGGCGAGGTCGTGGGCCTGGGTCAGCAGGTCGCGGGTCGAGCTGTCGAACCCGGCGGCCAGGCCCTTGAGCGGCGCGCGCAGCGCATGCACCACGCGGCGGCGCAGGTCGCGTTCCAGGTGGCGCCACAGCCACGGGCGGTTGGGCGGCAGCACGCAGGCCATCACCACCGCGACCAGCAACTGCGACAGCACCAGGGCGATGTAGTTGTTGAGCAGGGTGGCCGGGTCGTGGACGCTGAGATTGGCAGGGATGGTGCCGAAGCCGAACAGGATCAGCAGGCCCAGGCCGTAGCCGGCCCAGCCCGGCCGGGTGGCCAGATACAGGCCGAACAGGAACACCGGTGTCACCGCCAAGGCAAGCATGGGGAAGCCGCTGATCCGCGGGAACACCAGAAAGCTCTCGACGAAGCCCAGCAGCGCGGCGAGGCAGGTGCCGCCGGCCATCTGCAGGGCCATGCGCGCCGGATTGGGCGAGGCCGAGCACAGCGCGCCGATGATCACCGCGGTGATCAGGAACATGTTGCCGCTGGGCCAGGCGGTCTGCAGCCAGAGGGCGCTGCCCAGGCCGCTCAGCAGCAACATGCGCAGGGCGGCGGCGGCGACGGCGAGGCGGTTGGCGCGCGGCGCGAAGCGCTCGCTCCAGCGCTCGCGTGCATGGCGGGTCGGCGCCAGCGCGGCGTGGGTCTGCGCGTAGTCGAGCAGGTCGTCGGCGAGGCGGTAGAGCAGTTCGGCGGCGGTGTCGAAGTCCAGGCGCAGCGGGCTGTCCGGCGCCAGGGCGTCCAGTGCGGTGCGCGCCTGGCGGATCAGCGGCATCAGCTGCGCGCGATAGTCCTCCAGTTGCGCGGCCAGTTCGGCGGCGCCGGGGATGTCCAGGTTGCGCTGGCGCCAGGGGGCGAGCAGCGCGCTCAGGCTGTCCAGGCAGGGGGCGAAGGCGTCCAGGGCCAGGCTGTCGCCCTGGCCGCGCAGGCGCTCGAGCAGCTGCTGCAGGGCGTGGAAGCGGCTGGTCATGGCCATGAAGTCGTGGTTCAGGCGGGTCAGGCGGCCCATGCGCAGGTTGAGCTGCGGGTCGTCGTAGCCGCTCATGCTGCGCAGGGTTTCCAGGCGAACGGTGTGCGCGGCGAGGCGCGCCTGGGCGTCCTCGAAGGCGGCGCGGTCGCCGCCGGGCAGGTGCGTCACGACCACCGCGGCGAAGTCGCCGAAGCGTCGGGCGACCGCCTGGCGCATGGCGGTACCGGTGGTCTGCGGCAGGATGGCGGCGCTGAACACCGAGCAGCACAGCACGCCGAGGCCGATCTCCAGCACCCGCCACAGCGCCTGGAGGAAGGCGGTCTCCGGGTGCTGGATGGCGGTGAGGCTGACCAGGGTGGCGGTGTAGCCGGCCAGCACGCAGCTGTAGCTACGCAGATCGCGGTAGCGCGCCGCGCCGGCGGTGCACAGAGCGACCCAGACCGCCATGCCGCCGAGGAACAGCACCGGCTCCTGGTTGAACAGGGCGATCAGCGGCAGCATGGCCAGCAGGCCGATCAGCGTGCCGAGCAGGCGGTGCAGGCCCTTGGCGATCACCTGGCCGCTCTGCGGCTGCATGACGATGAACACCGCCATCACCGCGGTGCTCGGCTGCGGCATGTCGAGGCGCATGGCCAGCCACAGGGTGGTCAGCGCCGCCGCCAGCATCTTGAAGATGAAGATCCAGCTCAGGCCCTCGCTGCGCGCCCACACGCCCAGCTCGTGGCGCAGGCCGTGGCTGCCGGCGTGGCTCATCGCGGCGCCGCTCCGCCATGGGCGAGCGGCACACTGTGCGGTTCGAGCAGGTGCTCGGCGGGGCTGCGCTGCGGATCGAGCAGGCCGCCGCCGAGGGCGGCCATCAGCTCGGCGTGGGCGGCCAGGCGCGCCGCCCTGACCTGCTGCTGCACGCGCTGCTGGTCGAACAGGCGGGTCTGCGCCTCAAGCACGGCGAGGTAGTCGGTCAGCCCGCCGCGCCAGGCCCGCTCGGCGATGCGCCAGCTGGCCTCGGCGGTGGCCGTCGCCTCGGCGGCCAGGCGCTGCTGCTCGTCCAGCGAGCGCAGGCGGATCAGCTGGTCGGAAATCTCCCGCAGCGCACTGATCAGGGTCTGGTTGTAGCGCGCCACCGCGGCGTCGTAGGCGGCGCTGGCGGCGCCCAGTCGGCCGCGCAGGCGGCCGCCGTCGAACAGCGGCAGGCTCAGCGCCGGGCCGATGCTGCCGCCGAGCTTGTTGGCCTGCAGCAGCGCCAGCGCGCCGCCGCCCACCGCGCCGAAGCCGAGGCTGGCGACCAGGTCGATGTTGGGATAGAAGTCGGCGCGCGCCACGTCGACGCTGCTGGCGAGCGCGGCTACCTGCCAGCGCCGGGCGACCACGTCGGGGCGCCGGCCGAGCAGGTCGGCGGGCAGCACCGCCGGCAGTGTCGGCTGCGCGGTGAGCTGCAGGTTCGGCCGCTGCAGGCCGGCCGCCGCACCGGGACCCTGGCCGGCGAGGGCGGCCAGCTGGTTGCCGGCCAGGGCGATGCGCGCGTCCAGCGCAGCGATCTGCCGGCGGATTTCCGGCAGCGGCGCGCTGGCCTGGCTGACCTCGAAGGCGGTGCCGAGGCCTCCGGCCAGGCGGCGGCGGGCGATGGCGAGGACGTGCTCCTGCTGCGCCAGGGTGGCAATGGCGATGTCGCGCTCGGCATGCAGCAGCGCCAGCTGCACGTAGATCAGCACGATGTTGCGCTCCAGCTCCAGCTGCACCACCCGGCCTGAGGCCGCGGTGGCGTAGGCGGCGTGCAGGGCTCCCCGGCTGGCGCTGCGCTCGCGGCCCCAGAGGTCGAGGGCGTAGCGCAGGCCGAGGCCGGCGTCGCTGTTCCAGTGGCTGCTGCCGCCCAGCGCGCCGGGGCCGTGCAGGTCGTCGTCCGGCCAGTGCTGCCGATCGAGGCGCGCGCTGGCGCCCAGCTGCGGCGCCTCGGCGGCGCGGGCTACGCCGGCCAGGGCCATGGCCTGGCGGACGCGCGCCTCGGCTTCGTCCAGGCTCGGGCTGTGCTCGAGGGCGCGGGCGATCCAGGCATTCAGCTGTGGGTCGTGGTACTGCTTCCACCAGCTCTCCCGCGGCCAGCCGGCCTCGTGCCGCGCCTGGCGCAGGGCGGCGTCGCTGGCCAGGGCATTGGCATCCAGACGGGCTTGCTGGGGGGCAATGCCGCCGGTGCCGAGGCAGCCGGTCAGAGTGACGGCGACGATAATGAGGAGACTGACCAGAGTCAGGCCCGATTTGAGACGGGAAGGCACAGGGGGGAGTCCTGGGAACGACGGGGAAACGCGGGCGGGAACCAGCCCGGTTATTGTAGGAAAGCGCTCTGCGCCGGATAAATCCGGGCAGGCGAGAAGCTTTGTTGTGCCGGGTGTAACAGTGGCGGCTGCTCCGTTGCGCGCTGCCGTGGGCCGCCCGACGGGCCGGCCTTTTGCCGGCCGACTGATCCGGCGCAAGATGGACGGGCGCGGTGGCCGTTAGGCTGCGCGCGGGCAAGACGAGACGGGGACGGGACATGACGCAGACTTCATCGGTGGTGGCCGGCTGGCTGGCGGCGGTGACGCGCACGCTGGAGGCGCTGGGGTACGACGCCGACCAGCTGCTGCTGGAGGCGGGTGCCGACCTGGCCGACAAGTTCGTGCAGGAGGCGCGTTTTTCCTCCGCGCTGACCCGGCGCTTCTGGCCGCTGGCGGTGGCGCGCACCGGCCACGCCGACATCGGCCTGCATGCGGCGCGCTTCGTCTGCCCGACCACCTTCCATGCCCTGGGCTTCTCGCTGTGGGCCAGCGCCTCGCTGTTCGAGGCGCTCGAGCGCATGGTGCGCTTCGCCGCCCTGCTCAACGACGGCGCCGATCTGACCCTGGAAGCCGAGGGCGACAACTACCGCTTCTGCATGCGCGTGCAGGTGATCGATCAGCAGGCGCAGATCGCCCCGGAAGGGGTGGACTACTTCCTCGGCGCGGTGAGCAAGCTGCTGCGCGACATGCGCGGCCCGGCTTTCGCCCCGCTGCAGGTCAACCTGCGCCGCGCCGCGCCGGCCGATCCGCAGCCGTGGCGCGAGCACTTCGCCGCGCCGGTGCACTTCGCCGCCGCTGACGACAGCCTGCTGCTCAACGCCGCCGAGCTGCGCCGGCCGCTGCCCACCGGCAATCCCGAGCTGGCCCGGCAGAACGACCGCCTGGTCGCCGAATACCTGGCCCGTCACCAGCTGCTCAACCCGGCGCTGCAGGTGCGCGCCCGCCTGCTCGAACTGCTGCCTGGCGGCGTGCCAACCCTGGAGACGGTGGCCGCGGCGCTGGGCAGCAACCCGCGCACCCTGCAGTACCGCCTGACCCGCCAGGGCACCTCGTTCAGCGAAATCCTCGACGAGGTGCGCGCCAGCCTGGCCCGCCAGTACGTGCAGCAGTCGCAGCAGTCGTTCAGCGCGCTGGCCTATGCGCTGGGCTTCTCTGAGCCCAGCCACTTCAACCGCGCCTTCAAGCGCTGGACCGGCGAGACGCCGAGCCGCTTCCGGGCGCGGTTGTGCCCGGCGGCTGACAAGGGGGCCGGTTCGCCCCTGCAGGCCACAAAAGCGTCCCCTGCCTCGTAAAACTAGCCTTTGCGTGCAGCGGTTTGCGCGTAAAGGCTAATCTTTTGCCGCCAGCGGCAATGTTATCCCCATGGCCAGTACGGATACTGGACTCACCAGGCGCCACCCGGCGCCAGTCCCCGAGACCACAACAAGAGGAAGCCGCCATGGGTGAAGTCGTTCTCGCCGCCAAGGTCACGCACGTGCCGTCGATGTTCATTTCCGAACAACCCGGCCCGCACCACGGCTGCCGCGCCGCCGCCATCGAGGGCCACCGCAAGCTGGGCGAGATGATCCGCGCCCTTGAGGTCGACACCATCGTGGTCGCCGACACCCACTGGCTGGTCAACGCCGGCTATCACCTCAACGCCAACAGTGACTGCTCGGGCCTGTACACCAGCACCGAGTTCCCGCACTTCATCCGCGACCTGCCCTACGACTACGTCGGCGACGCCGAGCTGGGCGATGCCATCGCCGCTGCGGCCTGCGCCAACGACGTGTTCACCCGCAGCCACACCGACGTGCCGTCGCTGGGCCTGCAGTACGGCACCCTGGTGCCGCTGCGCTACATGGGCATCGACAAGAGCATCAAGATCGTCTCGATCGCCGCCTGGCTGTATGACGCCCATCTGGAGGACTCGAAGACCATGGGCGAGTCGATCCGCCAGGCGGTGGAGCAGTCCGACCGCCGGGTGGCCTTTCTCGCCAGTGGTTCGCTGTCGCACCGCATCGCGCCGAACCGCGAGGTCAGCGACCACCTGCAGAGAATCAGCCGGCCGTTCAACAAGCAGGTCGACCTCAAGGTGATGGACATGTGGCAGCGCGGCGAGCACGCCGACTTCCTCGACATGCTGCCGCAGTACGCCCGCGACTGCGACGGCGAGGGGGGCATGCACGACACCGCGATGCTCTACGGCCTGCTCGGTTGGAAGGACTACCAGGGGAAAGCCGAGGTGCTCACCCCGTACTTCGAGAGCTCGGGCACCGGGCAGTGCAACGTGCTGTTCCCGCTGGCCTGACGCCCGATGGGAAAGACGAAGGGCGCCGAGTTGGCGCCCTTCTTCGTTTCAGCGGTTGTGCAGCGCCTTCTGCTGGTACGCGCAGTAGCCCGGCTTGGGGCCGATCTTCGGATGGTTGCGGCAGGTGTCCGGGCGGTTGGCGTAGACCGTGCACAGACGGGTCTTCTGGTCCAGGTACAGGCAGTCGCCGCTGGAGTGTTGCTCCAGGGTGAAGATGCCGGACTTCTGGTTGAAGCGGCCGACGATGCCTTCCTTGCTCAGGCGCTTGGCGATCTGCTTGGCCGGCTCGCCGGCCTCGAACTCGTCGATCACGCCGAGGCGGATCAGATCCTTGAGGCGCACCTCCACCGGCAGGCTGCAGCAGGTCGCGCGGCAGCTGTGGCACAGGTCGTTGCCGGTGAACTTGATCCAGGTTTCAGTGCGCTCGGGGTCGGCGCCGACCAGCAGGTGTTTGCTCATGGGGGTTCGCAGGGTGACAGGGCGGAAGGCGCGCGATGATAAGCAGTCGGCGGCGGCCTTGCAGCAGTTTTTACCGGCAGCCGGTCGGCTGGATGGCGGCGGATTGATGCGCGGCAGGAGGCGGCGGCGGCCGAGTCGGGTTAAAATGGCGCAATTTACCCCTCGCCCCACCTTCGGAGCCGTCCATGTCCCGCGTTACCCTCAGTCGCTACCTGATCGAAGAGACCCGCAGCAACCATACCCCGGCCGACCTGCGCTTCCTCATCGAAGTGGTGGCGCGCGCCTGCAAGGAGATCAGCCACGCGGTGTCCAAGGGCGCGCTGGGCGGCGTGTTGGGCAGCGCCGGTAGCGAGAACGTGCAGGGCGAGGTACAGAAGAAGCTCGACGTGCTGTCCAACGAGATCCTCCTCGAAGCCAACGAGTGGGGCGGCCACCTGGCCGGCATGGCCTCCGAGGAAATGGACAACGCCTACCAGATCCCCGGCAAGTATCCGAAGGGTGCCTACCTGCTGGTATTCGACCCGCTGGACGGCTCCAGCAACATCGACGTCAACGTTTCGGTCGGCACCATCTTCTCCGTGCTGCGCTGCCCGGACAACTGCGACAACAGCTGCGACCTCGGCGAGGAAGCCTTCCTGCAGCCGGGCACCCAGCAGGTGGCCGCCGGCTACGCCATCTACGGCCCGCAGACCATGCTGGTGCTGACCCTCGGCAACGGCGTCAAGGGCTTCACCCTCGACCGCGAGCTGGGCAGCTTCGTGCTCACCCATGAAGACATCCGCGTGCCGGAAAGCACCGCCGAATTCGCCATCAACATGTCCAACCAGCGCCACTGGGAAGCCCCGGTGCAGCGCTACGTCGGCGAGCTGCTGGCCGGCAAGGAAGGCCCGCTGGGCAAGAACTACAACATGCGCTGGATCGCCTCGATGGTGGCCGACGTGCACCGCATCCTCACCCGCGGCGGCGTGTTCATGTACCCGCGCGACGGTCGCGATCCGTCGATGCCCGGCAAGCTGCGCCTGATGTACGAGGCCAACCCGATGTCGATGATCATCGAGCAGGCCGGCGGCGCCGCCACCACCGGCACCCAGCGCATCCTCGACATCCAGCCGACCTCGCTGCACCAGCGCGTGCCGGTGTTCCTCGGCTCGAAGGAAGAAGTCGAGCGCATCACCGGCTACCACCAGGGCTGAGTGATGGCCGCGCCCTGGCAGCCGCTGCTCGACTGGTGGTTCGGCCCGTCGAGCGAGGCTGCCGAGGTGGCGGCGCAAAAGCATGGCCTGTGGTTCGCCAAGCGGACCACCCAGGACGCCGAAGCGCGCGAGCGCTTCGGCGTTTTTGTTGCTGCGGCGCTGGAGGGCGGTCTGGAGGGCTGGTGTGCCGAGCCGGACGGCTGGCTGGCGCTGCTCCTGCTGCTCGATCAGTTGCCGCGGATGATCCATCGCGATACGCCGCGTGCCTTCGCCGGCGATGCCCGCGCCCGCGAACTGGCGCTGGCAGGGCTCGCCGAGTGCCGCGAGGCGCAACTGCCGGCGATCCGCCGGGTGTTCGTCTATCTGGTCCTCGAGCACGCTGAAGACCTCGCCCTGCAGGACGAGGCGGTGCGCCGTTTCCGCCAGTTGCACGAGCAGGCCGCTCCCGCCGAGCTGGCCGCGTTCACCGGATTTCTCGACTATGCCGAGCGCCACCGCGCGGTGATTGCCCGTTTCGGCCGCTTTCCCCACCGCAACGCCATCCTCGGCCGCCCCTCGACGCCCGCGGAGCTGGCCTTTCTCGCGGAACCCGGCGCCCGCTTCTGACGTCCAATCGGCAGAGCGGCGGGCGCCACTGTGGCAAGCTGCGCCGCTCACTCGTCCACGGGAGTTCGTCCATGTCGTTTCGCTCTGCCCTCGTCCTGGGGGCCTGTCTGCTGCTGGCGGCCTGCAACAAGGTCAACCAGGAAAACTTCTCCAAGCTCAAGACCGGCATGAGCAAGACCGAGGTCGAGCAGATGCTCGGCGCACCGCGCGAGTGCGCCGGCGCCCTGGGCTTCACCAGCTGCACCTGGGGCGACGAGAAGACCTTCATCAGCATCCAGTTCGCCCAGGAGCAGGTGCTGATGTTCTCCGGCTCCGGACTCAAGTAGCCGTCGCTCGCTGCCGGCGGGCGGCGCCAGCCCCTCGCGCCGCTCGGCTAGCCGCGAATGTACTGCTCCAGTTGCTGGATCAGCTCGTCCTGTTCGGCGAGGGCTTCCTTGACCAGGTTGCCCACCGACAGCATGCCCAGCAGGCGCCCGTTGTCGATCACCGGCAGGTGGCGCAGGTGGCCGCGGCCCATCAGGCGCAGGCAGTCGCGACTGGTCTGCTCGGGGGTCACGCTGATCACCGGCGCGGACATCACCGCGCTGACCGGCGTGCCCACCGAGGAGCGTCCCTTGAGCACCATCTTGCGCGCGTAGTCGCGCTCGCTGAGGATACCGACCACCTGGTCCCCTTCGGTGACGATCAGCGCCCCGATATTCTTCTCCGCCATCAGCTGCAGGGCCTGCAACACCGTGGCCGTGGGCGCGATGGTGTAGATGTCCTGGTTCGGCTTGGCGCGGAGCATATGCGCAACGGTCTTCATGCTTCCTCCTGATCGGTTGTCCCTGGGCATGCCCGGCTGGGTTGTTATTGTTGAAGCACGTTTCTTGCCATGGCTTGCGGTGGCAAAGGGCGACAATGCGCAACGGCGCCATGGCCATGTTCTGGCGCGGTGCGCCATCACCAGTATTTAACCGATCCCGGCGGGCGACGCACCTGCCCAAGCGTTGCCGGATATGCCCGTCTTCACCGTTCTGTCACGCCGACGGCCTACAACACAGGGAATTGCCGCCCGCGGGCGGGCGTATCGATGGCAAGGAATCACCATGACTCAAGATCTCCAGCAGTTTCACGCGGCGCTGGCCGCCCCCGACGACCAGTCGATCAACCCCAGCGGCAATCCCGGTCTCGACCAACTGGTCGACCAGGGCCGGCGCACCCTGCTCAAGGGGGGCCTCGGCCTAGCGGCGCTGAGCCTGTTCGGCGGTGTGCTCGGCAGCCGCGAGCTGTTCGCCGCGCCGCCGCAGTTGCTCGGCTTCACGGGCGTGCCGGTGCAGACCGCCGCCGACTTCGACCGGGTGCTGGTGCAGCCGGGCTACACGGCGCGGCCGTTCTTCTCCTGGGGCGACGCGGTGCTGGCCGATGCGCCGGCCTGGAATCCCGATGCCAGCGATGACTGGCAGGCGCAGCTGAGGCAGGCCGGCGACAACCACGACGGCATGCACTTCTTCCCCTTTGCGGAGGCGCCGGACAGTCACGGCCTGCTGGTGATCAACCACGAGTACGTCAACCCGACCCTGCACCCCGGCGGCATGACCTTCGTCGATGGCAGGCGCCCGCTGGCCGAGGTGAAGAAGGAGCAGGCGGCCCACGGGGTCAGCGTCATCGAGGTGCGCAAGGACGCCGCCGGCCACTGGCAGCGGGTGCTGCCCTCGCGCTGGAACCGGCGCATCTCGGCGCAGACGCCGATGGCCATCGGCGGCCCGCTGGCCGGCCACGCGCTGATGAAGACCGCTAGCGATCCGGCCGGGCGCGAGGTGCTCGGCACCCTCAACAACTGCTCGATGGGCGTCACCCCCTGGGGCACCTATCTGGCCTGCGAGGAGAACTGGCCCCACTATTTCGTCAACCGCGACGCGCAGGACTGGGAAGCGCGCGTGGCGCACAAGCGCTACGGCGTCGGCAACGGCGAGCGCAGCAAGTACTACGCCTGGGAAACCGCCGACCCGCGCTTCGACGCCACCCCCGACGCCGGCCAGCCCCACGGCGGCCAGGTCAACGAGCCCAACCGTTTCGGCTGGGTGGTGGAGATCGACCCCTTCGACCCGGACAGCCAGCCGGTCAAGCGCACCGCCTTCGGCCGCTTCAGCCGCGAGTGCGCAGTGCTGTCGCTGGGCGCCGACGGGCGCATGGCCTTCTACTCCGGCGACGACGCCAAGGGCGAGTATGTCTACAAGCTCGTCCCGGCCGGGCGCTTCGATGCGGCCAACCCCGGGGCCAGCCGCGACCTGCTCGACGAGGGCACCCTGTACGTCGCCCGCTTCGACGCTGATGGCAGCGGCCGCTGGCTGGCGCTGGTGCACGGGCAGAACGGTCTGACCGCGGAAAACGGCTTCGCCAGCCAGGCCGAGGTGCTGGTCAACGCCCGCGCCGCGGCGGATCGGGTCGGCGCCACGCCGATGGACCGTCCGGAGTGGGTCGCAGTGCATCCCGTGAGCCGCGAGGTCTACGTCACCCTGACCAACAACGACGGCCGCGGCGAGCAGCAGCCGCTGGATTCCGCCAACCCGCGGCGCGAGAACCTGCACGGGCAGATCCTGCGCTGGAACGAGAAGGACGGCGATCCGGCCGCCAGCGAGTTCCGCTGGGAGCTGTTCCTCCTCGCCGGCGAGCAGCCGGGGGCGAAGGATCCGCAGGGCCAGGCGGTGCCGGCCCATCTGACCGGCACCATCAACGGCGACATCTTCTCCTCGCCGGACGGCCTGGCCTTCGACGGGGCCGGCCGGCTGTGGATCCAGACCGACTACGCCGACGATGAGCCGGCGATGCAGGCGATGGGCTGCAACCAGCTGCTCTGCGCCGATCCGCTGAGCCGCGAGGTGCGCCGCTTCCTGGTCGGCCCGCGCGGCTGCGAGATCACCGGCATCACCTGGAGCCCGGACTACCGGGCGATGTGGATCAACGTGCAGCACCCGGCGCTGAGCTACCCGGCCAGCGACGGCCAGACCCGCGCCCGCTCGACCACGGTGCTGGTGACCCGCGACGACGGCGGGGTGATCGGCGCCTGAAACAAAATGGGGCGTGCCGCGCCTGCGCGCGACCCGCCCCGGGTGCTTGATCAAGCCGGCGTAGAACCGGCTTACGATCTCGCGAGCTAGAGCCAGGCAAGGCGAAATCGGTTGAGGAAGCGGAGTTTGCTTCCTGCAAATGAGCATTCCGAAACCGATTTCAACGCAGCATGGCCGACGCGCAGCAGATCGTCAGCCGGTTCTCAGAACAGGCCGAGGCTGTGCAGAAACATCAGCGCAATCGCCAGCGGGGTGATCCAGCGAATCGCCAGCCACCACAGGCCGAAGCCGCCGTTCTGCTCGAGGCCGAGGGCCTGCGCGGCGATGGCGCGCTGCAGCGCCCAGCCGGTGAACAGCACGGTGAGCAGGCCGCCGAGCGGCATCATCAGGTTGCTGGTCAGGAAGTCCAGGCCGTCGAAGAAGGTCTTGCCGAACAGGGTGACCTCGCTCCAGGCGTTGAACGACAGCACCGAGCCGAGGCTCAGCACCCACACCGTCGCGCCGCTGAGCAGCACCGCCTTGACCCGGCTCATGCCGAAGCGCTCGCCCAGCCAGGCGATGGCCGGCTCGATCAGCGAGATGGTCGAGGTCAGCGCGGCTAGCGCCAGCATGATGAAGAACAGGCCGCCGACCAGCGCGCCCAGCGGCATCTGGCCGAAGGCGATCGGCAGAGTGACGAAGATCAGCCCCGGGCCGGAACCCGGCTCCAGGCCGTTGGCGAACACCAGCGGGAAGATCGCCAGGCCGGCGAGCAGGGCCACCGCGGTGTCGGCCAGCGCGACCATCAGCGAGGTGCGCACGATCGAGGTGCCGGCAGGCAGGTAGGAGCCGTAGGCCATCATCGCGCCGCTGGCCAGGCTGAGAGTGAAGAAGGCATGGCCGAGGGCCATCAGCACGCCCTTGCCGGTGAGCTTGCTGAAGTCGGGGGCGAACAGGAATTCCACCGCCTGCATGAAGTGCCCGGTGGTGGCGGCGTAGCCGACCATCACCAGCAGCAGGATGAACAGCCCCGGCATCATGAAGCGCAGCGCGCGCTCCAGCCCGTCGCGCACGCCGAAAGCGACGATGCCCAGGGTCACCAGCAGCACCAGACTGCCGTAGGCGGTCAGCTTCCACGGATCGGCGAGCAGGGTGTTGAACAGCGCGCCGCTGCTCTCGCCATTCAGGCCGGCGAAGCTGCCGCTCAGCGCCGCGGGGGTGTAGGCCAGCGTCCAGCCGGCGATCACCGCATAGAAGCTGAGGATCAGGAAGCCGGTGAGCACCGCCATGCTGCCGAGGCGCCGCCAGTGCCGGCTGGCGCCGGCCTCGCGGGCCACCGCGGCGATGGCGCCCTCGGGGTTGGCGCGGCCGCGCCGTCCGATCATGAACTCGGCCATCAGCAGCGGGATGCCGATGGCCAGGATGCAGGCCAGGTAGACCAGCACGAAGGCGCCGCCGCCGTTCTGCCCGGTGATGTAGGGAAACTTCCAGATGTTGCCCAGACCGACCGCCGAACCGGTGGCGGCGAGGAAGAATACCCAGCGCGACGACCACAGGCCGCGACCGGCCGCGCTGCGGGTGGAGCCGGCGATGGCGCCGGCGGCGATGCTCTCTTGACTCATGGGGCTTGCCCTCATTGTTGTTGTAGTAGGTCAGCAGGAGGGGGCGGGCGAGCGCCCCCGGTGGATCAGCGGCCGGCCTGCAGGCGCTCGCGCGCCAGGCGGTCGGCAATGCTGGTGGTGGTGGCGCCCTCGGCGTCGGCGCGGGCGAAGATCTCCGCGAGGGTCGCGCTGATGCCGTCGAGGTGCGCCCTGAGCTGGGCGGGCGTGGCGTCGCCGCGCTGCAGGGCGACGTCGATGATGCCGCCGGCGTTGATCGCGTAGTCCGGTGCGTACAGGCAGCCGCGCTGGCGCAGTTCCTCGCCCAGTTCCGGGCTGGCCAGCTGGTTGTTGGCGGCGCCGGCGATCACCGGCGCGCGCAGCGCCTCGAGGCTGTCCCGGTTGATGATCGCGCCGAGGGCGCAGGGGGCGAACACGTCGACGTCGAGTCCGTAGATGTCCTGCTGGCGCACGGCGTGGGCGCCCAGCTCGCTGACCGCGCGCTGTACGTTGGCATCGACGATGTCGGTGACGAACAGCTCGGCGCCGGCCGCGTGCAGGTGGCGGGCGAGGCCGAGGCCGACCTGGCCGACGCCCTGGATCGCTACCTTCAGACCCCTGATGTCGTCGCGGCCGAGGCGGTGGCGCACCGCGGCCTGCAGGCCGACGAACACCCCGTAGGCGGTGGACGGCGACGGATCGCCGTTGAAGCCTTCGCGCGCCTCGGCGCCGGCCACGTGGCGGGTGCGCCGGGCCATCAGCTGCATCTCGGCCACCCCGGTGCCGGAGTCGGCGGCGCTGATGTAGCGCCCGCCGAGGCTGTCGATCAGCGCGCCCATCGCTTCGAACAGCGCCGCGCTCTTGCCGCGGTGCGGGTCGCCGATGATCACCGCCTTGCCGCCGCCCAGTGGCAGGTTGGCCAGCGCCGACTTGTAGGTCATGCCGCGCGACAGGCGCAGCACGTCGCGCAGCGCTTCCTCGTCGCTGGCGTAGGACCACATGCGGCAGCCGCCGAGGGCCGGACCCAGGGTGGTGTCGTGGATGGCGATGATGGCCTTGAGGCCGCTGGCCTGGTCGTGGCCGAAGACGACCTTCTCGTGCTGGTCGAACTCGCAGTGGGAAAACACGGACATCGGGGCACCTCGGGTTTCTTGTTGTTGGGGTTCGCCCCTCTGCCGTGCGGCGGCGAGGGGCTGGGCAGAGGGAAAGGTCAGACGGCCGGCTCGCACAGCTGCACCACCGGGATCGTCCGGGCGCACAGCCGCTCGCGCAGCGCCGCGGCCTGCTCGCGCACCTTGGCCAGCGCGCGCTCCTTGACGTGACCGTAGCCGCGGAGCTCTCCGGGCAGTTCGGCCAGCGCCACGGCGCTGGCGTAGTTGCCGGGGCTTAGGGCGCCGAGCAGCAGGGCGACGTCCTGCTCGTACTCGCCGATCAGCGCGCGCTCCAGACGCCGCTCGGCGCTGTGGCCGAACGGATCGAGGACGCTGCCGCGCAGGAACTTGCCGCGCGCCAGCACGGCGAAGGCCTTGAGCAGCCACGGGCCGAATTCGCGCTTGCGCGGCTCGCCGGTGGTGGGATCGGTCTTGCACAGCCAGGACGGCGCCAGGTGGAACTGCAGGCGGTAGTCGCCCTGGAACTGCGCCTCGAGCTGGCGCTGGAACTCGCCGTCGCTGTACAGCCGGGCCACCTCGTACTCGTCCTTGTAGGCCATGAGCTTGAAGTAGCTGCGCGCCACCGCCTGGCTGAGGCGCTGCGCCGGATCGCGGTCGGCCTGGCGCACCCGCTCGACCAGCGCGCGGTAGCGCTGCGCGTAGGCGGCGTCCTGGTAGGCGGTCAGGCGCGCCACGCGGTCGGCAACCAGCTCGTCGAGGGTCTGGCTGCGCGGCGCCTCGGCGACCTTGGGCGCGGCCAGCTTTTCCACCGCGGCCAGATCGAAGGCGGCGCGGCGCCCCCACAGGAAGGCCTGCTGGTTGAGTGCCACCGCCACGCCGTTGAGCTCGATGGCCTTGGCGATGGCCTCGGCGGACACTGGCACCAGGCCCTTCTGCCAGGCGAAGCCGAGCATGAACAGATTGCTGGCGATGCTGTCGCCGAGCAGTGCGGTGGCCAGGCGGGTGGCGTCGACGAAATGGGTCTTGGCCGCGCCGACCGCCTCGACCAGCGCCTCGTGCATCGCCTGCCCCGGCACCTCGGCGTCCGGATTGCGGGTGAATTCGGCGGTGGCCGCCTCATGGCTGTTGATCACCGCATGGGCGATCTTGTCGTTCAGCTTGGCCAGCGCTTCCTCGCTGGCGGCCACCACCAGGTCGCAGCCGAGCAGCAGGTCGGTCTCGCCGGCGGCGATGCGCACCGCGTAGATGTCGTCCTGTTTGGCGGCAATGCGGATGTGGCTGATCACCGGGCCGAACTTCTGCGCCAGGCCCGCCTGGTCGAGCACCGTGCAGCCCTTGCCCTCCAGATGCGCGGCCATGCCGAGCAGGGCGCCGACGGTGGTCACGCCGCTGCCGCCGACACCGGGCAGGAGGATATTCCACGGCCGCGCGAGATCCGGCTGCTGCGGCTCCGGCAGTTCGGCGAAGGCGGCGTTGCGGCCTTGGGCCTCGGGCTGGCGCAGCTCGCCGCCGTGCACGGTGACGAAGCTCGGGCAGAAGCCCTCGACGCAGCTGAAGTCCTTGTTGCAGGCGTTCTGGTCGATCTGCCGCTTGCGCCCCAGTTCGGTCTCCAGTGGCAGCACCGACAGGCAGTTGGACTTCACGCTGCAGTCGCCGCAGCCCTCGCACACCGCCGGGTTGATGAAGGCGCGCTTCTGCGGGTCGACCAGCTTGCCGCGCTTGCGCCGGCGGCGCTTCTCGGTGGCGCAGGTCTGGTCGTAGAGGATCACCGATACGCCCTTGAATTCGCGCAGCTCGCGCTGCACGGCGTCCAGCTCGCGGCGGTGGTGGAAGCTGACGTTGGGCGCGAAGCCGGCGCGGCTCGGGTACTTGTCCGGCTCGTCGCTGACCAGGGCGATGCGCTTCACACCCTCGGCGAACACCTGCTGGCTGAGCTGGTCGATGCGCAGTTCGCCGTCGATCGGCTGGCCGCCGGTCATCGCCACCGCGTCGTTGTAGAGGATCTTGTAGGTGATGTTGACCCCGGCAGCGACCGCGGCGCGCAGGGCCAGCTGGCCGGAGTGGAAGTAGGTGCCGTCGCCGAGGTTCTGGAACACGTGCGGAGTGTCGGTGAACGGCGCCTGGCCGATCCAGGTGGCGCCTTCGCCGCCCATCTGGGTGAAGGTGTCGGTATTGCGGTCCATCCACTGGGTCATGTAGTGGCAGCCGATGCCGCCGAGGGCGCGGCTGCCCTCGGGCAACTTGGTCGAGCTGTTGTGCGGACAGCCGGAGCAGAAGTGCGGGGTGCGCGCGGTGTGGTGCTTGGGCGCGGCCAGCGCGGCTTCCTTGGCGGCGAGGAAGGCCAGGCGCTCGTCGATGCTGGCGCTGGAGTAGATCGGCGCCAGGCGTTTGGCGATCACCCGGGCGATCATCGCCGGGGTCAGCTCGGCCAGGTTGGGCAGCAGGGAGGCGCCCTGCTCGTCGAACTCGCCGACCACCCGCGGACGCTTGTCCACCGGCCAGTTGTACAGCTGGCCGGTGAGCTGGTCCTCGAGGATGCTGCGTTTCTCCTCGACCACCAGGATCTCGTCGAGGCCCTCGGCGAAGGCGTGCACCGACACCGGCTCCAGCGGCCAGCTCATGCCGACCTTGAGCACGCGCAGGCCGACCTTGGCGCACAGCGCCTCGTCGAGGCCGAGGTCGTCGAGGGCCTGGCGCACGTCCAGATACGACTTGCCGGTGGTGATGATGCCCAGGCGCGGGTTTGGCGAGTCGAGCATCACCTGGTTGAGGTTGTTGGCGCGGGCGAAGGCGCGCGCGGCGTAGATCTTGTAGGTGTTGAGGCGCTTTTCCTGCACCAGCGGCGGGTCGGGCCAGCGGATGTGCACGCCATCTTCCGGCAGGACGAAGTCCTCGGGGAGCTTGACCTCGACGCGCAGCGGGTCGACCTCGACCACCGCGGAGGAATCGACGTTCTCGGCGATGGTCTTCAGCGCCACCCAGCAGCCGCTGTAGCGCGACAGCTCCCAGCCGAGGATGCCGTAGTCGAGGATTTCCTGGACGTTGGCCGGATTGAGCACCGGGATCGAGGCGGCGATGAAGGCGTGCTCGCTCTGGTGGGCGATGCTCGAGGACTTGCAGCCGTGGTCGTCGCCGGCCAGCAGCAGCACGCCGCCGTGCGGGGAGACGCCGGCCGAGTTGCCGTGCTTGAACACGTCGCCGCAGCGATCCACGCCCGGGCCCTTGCCGTACCACATGGCGAACACGCCGTCGTAGCGCGCGCCGGGGAACAGGCTGGTCTGCTGGCTGCCCCACACTGCGGTGGCGGCCAGCTCCTCGTTGACGCCGGGCTGGAAGTGGATGTGGTTGTCCCTGAGGTACTGCTTGGCTTCCCACAGGCTCTTGTCGAGGTTGCCCAGCGGCGAGCCGCGGTAACCGGAGATGAAGCAGGCGGTATTCAGACCGTGGGCGGCGTCGCGCTGCTTCTGCAGCATCGGCAGGCGGGTCAGCGCCTGGGTGCCGGTCAGGTAGAGGTGACCGGTGGCAAGGCGGTACTTGTCGTCCAGACGGATCTCGGCCAGAGACATGGGGCGCTCCTTTTATTCTTATGGCGAGCGAAGCGGCGCCGGTGGGCGCCGCGGTCGGCCTGTCCGCGGGATCGCCGCGGCAGACAGTGTGGACAAGAATATGCGGCAGGCGTGACGGCATTTTCTTTCTATTTTTCCGCTCCGGCCGCCATAATTCGCATGAATTTTTCCATAAGAAATCCAAAAGAGAAAAAATCATGCAAACCCCGCTGAGCCCCCTCGACCGGCGGATTCTCCGCCTGCTGCAGCACGACGCCGACCTGTCGGCGGCGGAGATCGCCGAGAAGGTCGAGCTGTCGCAGTCGCCGTGCTGGCGGCGCATCCATCGCCTGCAGGAGGAGGGGCTGATCGAGCGCAAGGTCGCCCTGCTCGATCGCCGCAAGCTCGGCCTGGCCATGGTGGTGTTCGTCAGCATCAAGCTGTCGGCGCACGGGCGGCGCAATCTGGAAGCCTTCGAGGCGGACGTGGTCGGCTATCCGGAGGTGCTGGAGTGCTACACCATGGCGGGTTCATCCGACTACCTGCTCAAGGTGGTGGCCCGCGACATCGCCGGCTACGAGCGCTTCCTGCGCGACCACCTGCTGCAGAACCCGCTGGTGCAGGAGGCTCACTCGCACATCACCATGAGCGAGGTGAAGCGCACCACCGAGCTGCCGCTGGACTGAGGGTTGCCGTGGGGGACGTTCGTCGGGGAAGGTGTCATGCGTCGCGCCGGGCTGGCCGCGCCGGCGGGGGGTGGCTATCCTGCCCGTCCCCGGATGCTTCCGGGGGCTTCTTTCACCCCTGCCGGTGTGAGTTCTGGCCCGTGTGCCAGGCGCTGCCGGCCGCTGTAAACGAAGAGACGCTGTTCCCCTCATGAAAGCTTCCCTGATCGCCCTGTTCTCCGGCCTGTCGCTGCTGGCGGCCCAGGCCATGGCCGACACCAAGCAGGTCTACGGCCTGCACGAGAAAGCCCTGCTCCCCGAACTGGACCTGACGTTGCCGGCCAAGCTGGACACCGGCGCCGTCACCGCCTCGCTGAGTGCCCGCAATATCGAGACCTTCAAGCGCGACGGCGCACGCTGGGTGCGCTTCCAGCTGGCCGCCGACGGCCACGAGCCGCGCACCCTGGTGCGCCCGCTGGTGCGCATCAGCCAGATCAAGCGCCGCGCCGGCGACATGACGCCCGGCGATACCGCGGCCTACACCGCCCGCCCGGTGATCGAGATGCCGGTGTGCCTGGGCGACAGCGTGCAGCACATCGAGGTCAACCTCACCGATCGCAGCGCCTTCGACTTCCCGCTGCTGATCGGTTCGACCGCGCTCGGCGAGTTCGATGCGCTGGTTGATCCGAGCCGCTCCTACGCCCACGGCCGGCCGGGCTGCGCCTGAGGCACAGGCCTCTTCGGTTGCGGCGCTGGGTCAATGCCGGCGCCGCGCGGCTCGGGTAGAGTGGCCGGCCGACCCGTGAGGAGATGCCCGGAGCCATGTGGATGAACCTGTCGCTGCTCAGCCGTTACGCCTTCTTCGCCGCCTGCGTGCTGCTCACCCTGGTCAGCCTGCCGTGGCTGGCCGAGCTCTGGCCGCTGACCCTGCTGTGCGGGGCGCTGAGCCTCATCGGGGTCAATGACCTGCGCCAGAGCCGCCACGCGGTGCGGCGCAACTACCCGATCCTCGGCAACATCCGCTACCTGGTGGAGTTCGTGCGCCCGGAGATCCGCCAGTACCTGCTGGAGGGCGACAACGAGCGCCTGCCATTCTCCCGCGCGCAGCGCTCGCTGGTCTACGCGCGGGCCAAGAACGAGGGCGCCGACAAGCCGTTCGGCACCCTCAGCGACGTTGGTGCGACCGGCTTCGAGTTCATCGGCCACTCCATGCTGCCGGCCGCGCATGCCGATCCGGCGACCTTCCGCGTCGACATCGGCGGCCCGCAGTGCCGCCAGCCGTACTCGGCGTCGATCTTCAACATCTCGGCGATGAGTTTCGGCTCGCTGAGCGCCAACGCCATCCGCGCGCTGAACCAGGGCGCGGCGCTCGGCGGCTTCGCCCACGACACCGGCGAGGGCAGCATCAGCGCCTACCATCGCGAGCACCGCGGCGATCTGATCTGGGAGCTGGGCAGCGGCTATTTCGGCTGCCGCACGGCGGACGGCCGCTTCGACCCGCAGCGCTTCGCCGTGCAGGCCAACGACCCGCAGGTGAAGATGATCGAGGTCAAGCTCAGCCAGGGCGCCAAGCCGGGCCATGGCGGCATCCTGCCCCGCCACAAGGTGACGCCCGAGATCGCCGCCACCCGCGGCGTGCCGCTGGGCGAGGACTGCATCTCGCCGGCGCGGCACAGCGAGTTCGCCACCCCGGTGGAGCTGCTCGAATTCCTCGCCCGCCTGCGCGAGCTGTCCGGCGGCAAGCCGGTCGGCTTCAAGTTCTGCCTGGGCCACCCGTGGGAGTTCATGGCCATCGCCAAGGCGATGCTCAGGACCGGCATCCTCCCCGACTTCATCGTGGTCGACGGCAAGGAGGGCGGCACCGGCGCGGCGCCGGTGGAATTCACCGACCACATCGGCGTGCCTCTGCGCGAGGGCCTGCTGTTCGTGCACAACACCCTGGTCGGTCTGAACCTGCGCGACAAGATCCGCATCGGCGCCAGCGGCAAGATCGTCAGCGCCTTCGACATCGCCAGCGTGCTGGCCATCGGCGCCGACTGGGCCAACTCGGCGCGCGGCTTCATGTTCGCCATCGGCTGTATCCAGTCGCAGTCATGCCATACCAACAAGTGCCCGACCGGGGTGGCCACCCAGGACCCGCTGCGCCAGCGCGCCCTGGTGGTGACGGACAAGGCGGCGCGGGTGCACAGCTTCCACCGCAACACCCTCAAGGCGCTGGCCGAGATGATCGCCGCCGCCGGCCTCGAGCATCCCTCCCGACTAGAGCCGCGCCATCTGGCCCTGCGCGTGTCGCCCAGCGAGCTCAGCCTGTTCTCGCAGAGGCACGTCTATCTCAAGCCCGGCGAGCTGCTCGGCGGGCAGATCGAGGGCGAGTTCTACGCGCGCATGTGGCGCATGGCGCAGGCGGACAGCTTTGCCCCGGCGGGTGCCTGAGCACGCCGCTCAGCCGCCGTCTGCCACGGGCGCCGCGTCGCGTCTGCGGCGCCGGCGCATCCAGCCCTTGCGCGCCTCCTCGAGCAGCAGCAGGCCCAGGGCGAACGGCAGCATCGCCAGCCAGGCCTCGGCCGGCAGGGCGGCGGTGCCGAACAGGGACTGGCCGAGCGGCGTATAGATGATCGCGGCGATCAGCAGCAGTTCGCAGGCGATGCCCCACAGCAGCAGCGGGTTGCCGCCCAACGGATTGCCGTCCACGCCGCTCTTCAGCAGCGACTCGGTGGGGCTGCGGCAGGCCAGCAGGTTGGCCACCTGCATCACCACGATGGCGGCCAGGCAGGCGCCGGTGGCCTGCAGGTACAGCGGGTCGAGGCGTGGCAGCGGCGTGCCGTACTCCCACCCGCCCCAGGCCAGCACCAGGAAGAACAGGCTCATGCCGGCCAGCGCCTCTAGCGGGCCGAGGAACAGGTAGGCGCGCGCCAGCAGCGGCCAGGACAGCAGGCGCTCGGCGCGTGGCCTGGGCGGGCGCTGCATGCATTGTGGGTCGGGCCGCTCGGCGCCGAGGGCCAGCGCCGGCAGCATGTCGGTGCCCAGATCGACGGCGAGGATCTGGATGATGGTCAGCGGCAGCGGGATGGGCAGCACGACGAAGGCCAGGTAGGGCACCAGTTCTGGGATGTTGGAGCTGAGGATGTAGGTGAGGAACTTGCGGATGTTGGCG
Source organism: Pseudomonas linyingensis (assembly GCF_900109175.1). Lineage (GTDB taxonomy): Bacteria > Pseudomonadota > Gammaproteobacteria > Pseudomonadales > Pseudomonadaceae > Geopseudomonas > Geopseudomonas linyingensis. The sequence continues at coordinate 268,963 of NZ_FNZE01000002.1, forward strand.
TACACCGCGCGGCCTTCCTCTACCGCCTTGACGATGCTGGCGAAGTTGTCGTCGAGCAGCACCATGTCCGCCGCCTCGCGGGCCACGTCGGTGCCGCCGATGCCCATGGCGATGCCGATGTCGGCGCGCTTGAGCGCCGGCGCGTCGTTGACCCCGTCGCCGGTGACCGCCACCACTTGGCCCTTGCGCTGCAACGCCTCGACCACCAGCAGCTTCTGGTCGGCGGTGACCCGGGCGAACAGCACCTCCGGGGCGTCGAGGGCGAACTGCAGCTGGCTCTCGGAGAGGTGGCGCAGGTCGTCGCCGCTGATCACCCGCGGCGCCGCGCCGGTCACCAGGCCGATCTCGCGGGCGATGGCGCTGGCGGTCACCGGGTGGTCGCCGGTGAGCATGATCACCTGGATACCGGCCCCGCGGCAGCGGCGGATCGCCTCCGGCACCTCGGCGCGCGGCGGGTCCTCGATGCCGACCAGGCCGGCGTGGATCAGCTCGCTTTCCAGCTCGACGCGCAGTGCCTCGCCGCCCACCCGACGCCAGGCCAGTGCCAGCACGCGCAGGCCGCGCGCGGCCATGTCCTCCTGGGCCTGGCGCAGGCGCTCGCGCTGCGCCTCGTCGAGCGGCTGCACCCCATCGGCAGTCAGCGCCTGGCTGCATAGCGGCAGCAGCACTTCCGGGGCGCCCTTGCAGTAGAGCAGGCGACCCTCGGCCAGGTCGTGCACGGTGGACATGCGCCGGCGCGTGGTGTCGAAGGCAAACTCGTGGATGCGGGTGGCGTGGCCGGCGTCGTCGCGCGCCTGGCGGCCCAGCTCGACCAGGGCGACTTCCATCGGGTCGCCGAGCACGCTCAGTCGCGAGCCTTCCGAGACTTCGCGCAGGCTGTGGCAGTGGCGGGCGACGTCGAGCAGCGGGCGGCAGCGCTCGAGGCGGTCGCTCGGCAGCGGCAGGTCGAGCGCTTCGCCGGCGACGAACAGCTGGCGCACGGTCATGTGGTTGAGGGTCAGGGTGCCGGTCTTGTCGGTGCAGATCACCGTGGCCGCGCCGAGCGCCTCGACCGCCGGCAGGTGGCGGATCAGCGCGTTCTGCCGGGCCATGCGCTGGGTGGCCATGGCCAGCGCCAGGGTCACGCTGGGCAGCAGGCCCTCGGGGACGTTGGCGACGATGATGCCGATGGCGAAGATCAGGTTGCCCCAGAGCGGCAGGCCCAGCGCCTGGCCGAGCAGGAAGAACAGCACGCCGATGGCCATCGCCAGCAGCGCCAGCTGGCGCGACAGGTGGATGATCTCGCGCTGCAGGGGCGAGTGGCCATCGCTGCCGGTCTGGGTCAGACGGGCGATTTTGCCGAACTCGGTGTGCATGCCGGTGGCGAACACCAGGGCGCGGCCATGACCGGCTACCGCCGTGGTACCGGCCAGCAGCAGGTTGGGTGCGCTCAGCCGATCGGCGGCCTCGCTGGCCTCGGGCGTGCGTGTCTGTGCCAGCGACTCGCCGGTCAGGGTGGCCAGGCTGACGCGCAGGCCGTCGGCCTCGAGCAGCCGGCAGTCGGCCGGCACGCTGTCGCCTTCCTGCACCAGCACCACGTCGCCGGGCACCAGTTGCTCGGCGTGCAGGCGGGTGGCGCGGCCGTCGCGCAGCACGGTGACCTGCTGCGGCAGCAGGCGGGTCAGCGCCGCCATCGCCCGTTCGGCGCGGTAGGCCTGCCAGAAGGAGAAACTGCCGTTGATGAGGATGACGCCGACGATGGCCGCGCCGAGGGTGGCCATGCCCTGGCCGGGGTCGTGGTATTCGGCGAAGAACGCCATGGCCGCCGCCAGCCACAGCACCAGGGCGAAGAAGTGCACGAACTCGCGGGCGAGCTGCCGCCACAGCGGCTCGCCACGAATCCGCTCGATGCGGTTGAGACCGTACTCGTTGCGCCGGCGCTCGGCTTCGGCCGAAGTCAGGCCGCCGCTGCTGCTGTGCAGGCTGGCGAGGGCGTCGCGGGGGACGAGCTGGGCGATGCGCACGATCGGGATCCCGAGGCGGCGGTCCGGACGCAACCGCTCTGGATTCACCATAGGCGCTGGGCTGCACGCCGCAAGTACGGAGCCCGGGCAAACAGATGATTCGCGGCATGCCGCAACGCGCCATTCCTCGCTATGATCCCCTCCACCACGGCAGGACGGATGGTCCTGTGTCAGCCTCGGAGGCCTGCATGCACACCCTGTATCCGGAGATCAAACCCTACGCCCGCCACCAGCTGGCGGTGGACCATCCGCACGAGCTGTACGTCGACGAGAGCGGCACGCCGGACGGCTTGCCGGTGCTGTTCGTCCACGGCGGGCCGGGCGCCGGCTGCGATGCGGCCAGCCGCCGCTGGTTCGATCCGACCATCTATCGCATCGTCACCTTCGACCAGCGCGGCTGCGGCCGCTCGACCCCGCACGCCAGTCTCGACCGCAACACCACCTGGGATCTGGTGGCGGACATGGAACGCATCCGCGAGCACCTGGGCATCGACAAGTGGGTGCTGTTCGGCGGCTCCTGGGGCTCGACCCTGTCGCTGGCCTACGCGCAGACCCATCCCGAGCGCGTGCACGCGCTGATCCTGCGCGGCATCTTCCTCTGTCGCCCCCAGGAGATCCGCTGGTTCTACCAGGAGGGCGCCAGCCGCCTGTTCCCTGACTACTGGGAGGACTATCTGGCGCCGATCCCCCAGGAGGAGCGCCACGATCTGGTCGACGCCTTCTACCGCCGCCTCGCCGGCGCGGACCAGATCGCGCAGATGCACGCGGCCAAGGCCTGGTCGATCTGGGAGGGGCGCACCGCCACCCTGCGCCCCAACGGCCATGTGGTCGAGCGTTTCTCCGAGCCGCAGCGCGCGCTGTCGATCGCCCGCATCGAGTGCCACTACTTCATCAACAATGCCTTTCTCGAGGAAGACCAGCTGCTGCGCGACATGCACAAGATCGCCCACATTCCCGGGGTGATCGTCCACGGCCGCTACGACGTGGTCTGTCCGCTGGACAACGCCTGGGCGCTGCACCAGGCCTGGCCGAACTGCGAGCTGAACATCATCCGTGACGCCGGCCACGCCGCCGGCGAGCCGGGCATCACCGACGCGCTGGTGCGCGCCACCGGCGAGGTGGCCCGACGCCTGCTCGACCTGCCGGAGGGCCACGCGTGAAGGCATTGCTGCAACGGGTGCGCGGCGCGCGGGTGGAGGTGGCCGGCGAGGTGGTCGGCGCCATCGACCAGGGTCTGCTGGTGCTGGTTGGCGTCGAGCCGCAGGACGACGAGGCGAGCGCCGACAAGCTGCTGCACAAGCTGCTCAACTACCGGGTGTTCAGTGACGCCGAAGGCAAGATGAACCTGTCGCTCAAGGACGTCGACGGCGGCCTGCTGCTGGTCTCGCAGTTCACCCTCGCCGCCGATACGAAGAGCGGCCTGCGGCCGAGCTTCTCCAGCGCAGCAAAGCCGGCGCAGGGCGCGGCGCTGTTCGACTACCTGCTGGCGCGCGCCGGTGCGCAGCACGCCCAAGTGGCCAGCGGGCGCTTCGGCGCCGACATGCAGGTGCATCTGGTGAATGACGGGCCGGTGACCTTCCTGCTCGAGGTCTGAGTCGCAGCCTGCGGCGGTTGGTCGCAGGTTTCGCTTGAGGCGACGGGCAGCGGCCTCTAAGGTGTGGCTTCCACCACTGCGCGGGAAGCCAGCCGATGAATTCACAGGGACAACGCATGAAGGTGCTCGGCGCGGGCATCTTCAGTCTCCTCCTCGCCCTCGGCGTCGCCCGCTTCGCCTACACCCCGCTGCTGCCGGTGATGCAGGCGCAGGCCGGACTGGGCCTGGCCGAGGGCGGCTGGCTGGCCGCGCTCAACTACGCCGGCTATCTATCCGGTGCGCTGATCGCTTCGCTGATCAGTGACCTGGTGCTCAAGGATCGCCTGTACCGCATCGGCATGGTGCTGGCGGTGCTCAGCACCCTGCTCATGGGCCTGACCAGCGACTTCACCCTGTGGGCGGTGTCGCGCTTCGTCGCCGGCCTGAGCAGCGCGGCGAGCATGCTGCTGGGAACCGGGCTGATCCTCAACTGGCTGATCCGCCACAACCAGCGCAGCGAGCTGGGCATCCACTTTTCCGGGGTCGGCCTGGGCATCATCGGCTGCTCGGCCGTGGTGGCGCTGCTGGGTCAGTGGCTGGACTGGCGCGAGCAGTGGTTCGCGCTCAGCGCGCTGGCCTGCCTGCTGCTGGTGCCGGCGCTGGCCTGGCTGCCGAAACCGGACCGCAGCCAGCTCACCACGTCCGGCCAGCCGATGCGCGACAATCCGCCGAGCAGGCTGTTCCTGCGCCTGTTCATGGCCGCCTACTTCTGTGCCGGGGTCGGCTACGTGGTCAGCGCGACCTTCATCGTCGCCATCGTCGACCACCTGCCCGGGCTGGCCGGCAAGGGCAGCTGGAGCTTCCTCGCCATCGGCCTGGCCGCGGCGCCGGCGTGCATCGTCTGGGACTTCGTGGCCCGGCGTACCGGCGAACTCAACGCGTTGATCCTCGCCGCCGTCCTGCAGGTGGTCGGCATCCTGCTGCCGCTGAGTGGTGGTATTGCTGGCGCTCTTGCCGGGGCGCTGCTGTTCGGCGGCACCTTCGTCGGCATGGTCAGCCTGGTGCTGTGCATGGCTGGGCGCTACTACCCGACCCGACCGGCGAAGATGATGGGCAAGATGACCCTGTCCTATGGCGCGGCGCAGATCGTCGGGCCGGCGGTGACCGGCTGGCTGGCCGCGGCGCTGGGCAGTTATGCCGGCGGGCTGTACTTCGCCGCGGCGATGATGGTGTTGGGCACCCTGTTGCTGCTGGCGCTCAAGGGCGTCGAGCGCCGTGACGGGCTGGCGGCGGAGATGGCGCGTCAGCCCTGTCCGCAGTCCTGAGGGTGGGTCGGCGTTGAGTCAGAACAGGCGGGCGAGCAGGGCGGTGACCGCCGTCTCCACGCGCAGGATGCGCTCGCCGAGCTGTACCGGCGCGAGGCCAGCCTCCTGCAGCTTGTCCACCTCGTAGGGAATCCAGCCGCCTTCCGGGCCGATGGCCAGGGTTACCGGCGCATCGACCGCGCGCGGGCAGGCCGGCCAGGCACCGGGGTGGCCGACCAGGCCGAGGCTGCCGGCGGCCAGTGCCGGCAGGCGGTCCTCGACGAAGGGCTTGAAGCGCTTCTCGATGGTGACTTCCGGCAGCACGGTGTCGCGCGCCTGCTCGAGGCCGAGGATCAGCTGCTCGCGGATCGCCTCGGGCTGCAGGAACGGGGTCTGCCAGAAGCTCTTTTCCACCCGGTAGCTGTTGAGCAGCACCAGGCGCGGCACGCCCATGCTGGCCACGGTCTGCAGTACCCGCTTGAACATCTTCGGCCGCGGCAGGGCGAGCAGCAGGGTCAGCGGCAGCTTGGCCGGTGGCGGCTGGTCGAGGGTGAGGATCTCGATTTCCGCCTCGTCGGCGTCCAGGCGCAGCAGGCGGCCTTCGCCCATCAGGCCGGCGAGGCGGCCGACGCGCAGGTTGTCGCCGGCCTCGGCGCGGTGCACCTCATGCAGGTGTTTGAGGCGCCGGCCGCGCAGCAGGGCGCGGCCCTCGGCGACGAAATCGCCGTCTTCGAGCAACAGCAGGTTCACGCCTGCGGCGCCGGCGGCTGGTCGTCGTCACGGCTGGCGACGGCGGTGCTGGCGCTGGCCGCGGCATCGGCCTCCGCTTCCGCCTCATCGCGGCGGCGCGCCATGGCGCCGAACAGCAGGCCGACCTCGAACAGCATCCACATCGGCACGGCCAGCAGGGTCTGCGAGAACACGTCCGGCGGGGTGAGGACCATGCCGACCACGAAGCAGCCGACGATCACGTAGGGGCGGCTCTTGCGCAGGGTGGCGACGTCGACGATGCCGATCCAGATCAGCAGGAAGGTCGCCACCGGGATCTCGAAGGCCACGCCGAAGGCGAAGAACAGGGTGAGCACGAAGTCGAGGTACTGGCCGATGTCGGTCATCATCGCCACCCCTTCCGGGGTCACGCTGGCGAAGAAACCGAACATGATCGGGAACACCACGAAGTAGGCGAAGGCCATGCCGCCGTAGAACAGCAGGATGCTGGAGACCAGCAGCGGCACGGCGATGCGCTTCTCGTGCTGGTACAGGCCGGGGGCGATGAAGCCCCAGATCTGCTGGAGGATCACCGGCATGCCGAGGAACAAGGCGACCATCAGGGTCAGCTTGAACGGGGTGAGGAACGGCGAGGCCACTCCGGTGGCGATCATCGTCGCGCCTTCCGGCAGGTAGGCGCGCAGCGGCGCGGCGACCAACGCGTAGATATCCTGGGCGAAGTAGAACAGCCCGGCGAAGATCAGCAGGATGATCACCACGCAGCGCAGGATGCGGTTGCGCAGCTCGGTGAGGTGCGCGACCAGGGGCATTTCCTGGTCCGGCAGGGGAGTCTGGTCGGTCATGTCGGGCGCGGTGGCTCACTGGGTGCCGGCGGCGGGCTGGCGGACGGTGCGGCGGTAGGGGTTGCTGCGGCAGCTTCCGCGGCCGGGACGGCCGGGCTGGCCGCCTGGTATTCCGGCAGCGAGGCCAGGCGGCTGTGCGGCGCGATGGGCGCGCCGGCCTGCTCGGCGGTAGGCGCTGCCGCCGCCGATGCCTCGCCGCTCGGTGCCGCGGGCGTGGCGGCGCCGGAGGCCGGCGTACTGTCCGGCTGGGCGGCCTGCTGCTGGCGTTCCAGGGCGAGAATGTTCTCGTTGTGCAGCTGGCGGCGGATCTCGTCGGCGCCGATCTCGCGCTCGACCTCGCTCTTGATCGCCGCGAAGCTGCGCTTGAGCCGGCCGATCCACAGCCCGGCGGTGCGCGCGGCGCCCGGCAGGCGCTCGGGGCCGAGCACCAGCAGGGCCACCAGGGCGACCAGCAGCAGTTCGGAAAAACCTACGTCGAACATGATTCAGCCAAGCTCCGGCACCCGTGGGTGCGTCAGTCCTTCTTCGCCGGTTCGTCGACCTTGCGCACTTCGCCCTGGATGGTGTGCCCCTTGGGCTCGTCAACCTGGGGCTTGGCGGGTTCTTCCTCGCCGGCGTTCACCGACTTGCGAAAGCCCTTGATCGCTTCGCCGACGTCCGAACCGAGCGACTTGAGGCGCTTGGTGCCGAACAGCATGACCACGATGAGCAGGATGATCAGGAGTTGCCAGATGCTGATGCCGCCGAGTCCCATGATGGAATCTCCGAGTAGGTTGTTATCAGGATTGCGAACGGGCGGCCTTTTCGGCGTGCCCGGAGAGGCCGAAGCGGCGGTCCAGTTCGTCGAGGACCGCCTGCGGGTGCTGGCCGAGGGCCGCGAGCATGACCAGGGAATGGAACCACAGGTCGGCGGTTTCGTAGATCAGCTCGCTGCAGTCGCCGCTGTTGGCGGCGTCCTTGGCGGCGAGGATGGTTTCCACCGATTCCTCGCCGACCTTCTCGAGGATCTTGTTGAGCCCCTTGTGGTACAGGCTGGCCACGTAGGAGCTGTCCGGCGCGGCGCCCTTGCGGGCCTCGAGGACCGCGGCGAGGCGGGCGAGGGTGTCGTTGCTGCTGTGCTCACTCATGGCTGTGGCCCTTGTGCTCGTAGATGGCGTGCGGATCCTTGAGAACCGCATCGACGGTCTGCCAGGCGCCGTTCTCGTAGACGCGGTAGAAGCAGCTCTCGCGCCCGGTGTGGCAGGCGATGCCGCCGAGCTGCTCGACCTGCAGGACGATGACGTCGGCATCGCAGTCCAGACGCAGCTCGTGCAGCTTCTGCACGTGGCCGGACTCCTCGCCCTTGCGCCACAGCTTGCCGCGCGAACGCGACCAGTAGATGGCGCGGCCCTCGTCGACGGTGAGCTGCAGGGATTCGCGGCTCATCCAGGCCATCATCAGGATGCGCCCGGTCTTGTAGTCCTGGGCAATCGCCGGGACCAGCCCGTCGGCGGTCCAGTGAATTTCGTCCAGCCAGTTGCTCATCGGTTCTTCGCTTGTCCGGGGCGCCTTGCGGCGCCGGTTCAACGTTATATTCGGTCAGTGTGCCAGTGCCGCCCTGCGCTGGCTATCGGCGCAGAACCAGATACAGGCCGCCGGCCAGCATGGTCCAGGCCGGCCAGCTCTCGGCGTTCGCAGCCAGGCCGCTGCTGGCGGCGCCGAGCAGCAGGGCGGCGCCGAGCAGGCGCGCCAGCCAGTGGCCGCCCGCGGCGGTCGCCGGCGGTGTGCCGCTGCCGGCATGGCCGAGACGCTCCAGCGCGGCGCCGGCCTTCTTGGCCAGCTGCGGTACCTGCTCGGCCTGGCTCTGCAGGTTGCGCAGCAGGTGCAGCGGACTCATGCGCTCGCGCATCCAGCGCTCGAGGAACGGCTTGGCGGTGCTCCACAGGTCAAGGTCGGGATACAGCTGGCGGCCGAGGCCCTCGATGTTGAGCAGGGTCTTCTGCAGCAGCACCAACTGCGGCTGTACCTGCATGTTGAAGCGTCGTGCGGTCTGGAACAGGCGCAGCAGCACCTGGCCGAAGGAGATGTCCTTCAGCGGCTTCTCGAAGATCGGTTCGCACACGGTGCGGATGGCCGCCTCGAAGTCGTTGACCTGGGTGTCGGCCGGCACCCAGCCGGAGTCGATATGCAGCTGCGCCACCTTGCGGTAGTCGCGCTTGAAGAAGGCCAGCAGGTTGCGCGCCAGGTAGTCCTGGTCCTCGGCGGTGAGGCTGCCGACGATGCCGCAGTCGATGGCGATGTACTGTGGTTCGTGGGGCGTGCGGGTGCTGACGAAGATATTGCCGGGGTGCATGTCGGCGTGGAAGAAGCTGTCGCGGAACACCTGGGTGAAGAAGATCTCCACGCCGCGCTCGGCCAGTTTCTTCATGTCGGTGTGCTGGTCGTGCAGGGCGGCCAGGTCGGTGACCGGGATGCCGTAGATACGCTCCATCACCAGCACCTTGGGGCGGCACCAGTCCCAGTACACCTGCGGCACGTAGAGCAGCTTGGAGTCCTCGAAGTTGCGTCGCAGCTGGCTGCCGTTGGCGGCCTCGCGGAGCAGATCGAGCTCGTCGAAGATGGTCTTCTCGTAGTCGCCGACCACTTCCACCGGGCGCAGGCGGCGGGCGTCGGCCGAGGCCTTCTCGGCCAGGCGGGCGAGGGTGAACAGCCAGGCCATGTCCTGACGGATCACCGGCTCGAGGCCGGGGCGGACCACCTTGACCACCACGTCCTCGCCGCTCCTGAGCTGGGCGGCGTGCACCTGGGCCACCGAGGCGGAAGCCAGCGGCTGGCGCTCGAAGCGGCTGAACACCTGGTCGATGCTGGCGCCGAGCTGCTGCTCGATCAGCGCCACCGCCTGCTCGGGCGGGAACGGCGGCACCTTGTCCTGCAGGTGCGCCAGCTCGTCGGCGATGTCCGGCGGCAGCAGGTCGCGGCGGGTGGACAGCAGCTGGCCGAACTTGATGAACACCGGGCCGAGGTCTTCCAGGCTGCGGCGCAGGCGCTCGCCGCGCGACATCGCGATGGGCTGGCGCGGCAGCCAGCGCCAGGGCATGGCGCGCAGCAGGCTGCGCAGCCACCAGGGCAGCGGCAGGTCGAGCAGCAGGTCGTCGAGCTGGTAGCGGATGGCGGTCCGCTGGATGCGGATCAGGCGGCGCAGGGCGAGCAGCTTCATGCGGTCAGTCGGCTTCCGGAAGGCGGCGGGCAAGGCGCTCGCTGCGCGCCTCGAGACGGTCGAGGGCGAGCTTGAGGTGGTCCAGTTCGGCGAACTGCGCTTCGGCTTCGCGGCGGCCGAGCAGCGGGCGCGCTTCCTCGGCCAACCAGTCGGCGAGGTCGAGGCGCAGGCTGGCCAGGGCGTCGCCGCCCCACTGGCGGGCGTCATGCAGCGGGCGGGCCAGGGCAACGGCGCCGAGCGGGCCGAGCCACTCGGCCAGCGCGCCTTCCCAGTCGAGTTCGAGGTCTTGGAGGATGGCGGCGAGATCGAGCAGGCAACCGCTGTGGCCATCCAGTTCGACGTCGGCGGCGTGCAGCACGGCAGTCTTGTCGCGGCGCACGGCTAGCTCGAGCAGGCGGCTGGCCGGGGCGCGCAGGGTGCAGTCGGCCGGCGCTTCCCAGTGGCCGGCCAGACGCAGGCCGTCGGCTCCGGGCAGCAGGTACAGGCGCAGCGCCGGTGCCGTGCAGTCGACGGCGATCACCCGGCCTTGCAGCGCGGCCAGGCGCGGGCCGGCGGTGGCGTCCAGCGCCAGCACGCGGTTGAGGCCGGCCTCGACGCCGGCGAGCAGCGCGGCGGTCAGCATCAGGGCTTGATGCCGCGGTGCAGGGCGACGATGCCGCCGGTCATGTTGTGGTAGGTGACCAGGTCGAAGCCGGCGTCGACCATCATGCCCTTGAGGGTTTCCTGGTCGGGGTGCATGCGGATCGACTCGGCCAGGTAGCGGTAGCTGTCGGCGTCGTTGGTGATCAGCTTGCCGGCCAGCGGCATGAAGGCGAACGAGTAGGCGTCGTAGGCCTTGCCGAGCAGGGCGCTGGAGGGCTTGGAGAACTCCAGCACCAGCAGGCGGCCGCCGGGCTTGAGCACGCGCAGCATCGAGCGCAGGGCGTCTTCCTTGTGGGTGACGTTGCGCAGGCCGAAGGCGATGGTGACCACGTCGAAGTGGTTGTCGGGGAACGGCAGCTTCTCGGCGTCGGCCTGGACGAACCTGACGTTGCCGGCCACGCCGCAGTCGAGCAGCTTGTCGCGGCCGACCTGGAGCATCGAGGCGTTGATGTCGGCCAGTACCACTTCGCCGGTCGGGCCGACCAGGCGCGAGAACTGGCGGGTCAGGTCGCCGGTGCCGCCGGCGATGTCGAGCACGCGGTTGCCCAGGCGCACGCCGGACAGCTCGATGGTGAAGCGCTTCCACAGGCGGTGCATGCCGGCGGAGAGCACGTCGTTCATCAGGTCGTACTTGGCGGCCACCGAGTGGAACACCTCGGCGACTTTCTGCGCCTTCTGGCTTTCCGGCACGCTCTGGTAACCGAAGTGGGTGGCGGGTTCGGCGTTGTCGGGCTTGCGCGGATCGCTCATGTCGCAGTCACCTGAAAAAATGTGGCGGTCATTCTAATCGCCACCGCGGCCTTTGTCTTGACGCTGCCTGCCAGGCGCTGTGGCAGTTTGTCCCGCCCGGGGCTCAGAGCATCAGCTTGACCACCGACTCGTCGGGGTCGCGCGACTTGCCGGCGGCGGCGAGCTGGGCGAGGTAGTCGGCCCACAGCTGCTCCTGGCAGGTGGCCAGCTGGTACAGGTAGTCCCAGGTGAACAGGCCGCTGTCGTGGCCGTCGTCGAACACCAGCTTGAGGGCGTACTGGCCGGCCGGCTCGGCACCCTTGAAGCCGACGTTCTGCTTGCCGACCTGCAGGATCGGCTGGCCGTGGCCCTGCACCTCGGCCGACGGCGAGTGCACGCGCAGGAACTCGGCGCTCAGGTTGTAGTGATCGTCGCCGTAGTGCAGCTCGAGGGTCTTCGATGCCTTGTGCAGCTTGATGGCGGTAGGGATGTGCATCGTCGAGGTTCCGGATGAGCGAAGGGGCGGCCAGGCCGCCCCTGAGGTTCTGCTTACAGGATGTAGCGCGACAGGTCTTCGTCCTGGGCCAGTTCGGCGAGGTGGCCGTTGACGTAGGCGGCGTCGATCACGATCGGCCGGCCGCTGTGGTCGGCGGCCAGGTCGGCGGCGCTGAACGACACTTCCTCGAGCAGGCGCTCGAGCAGGGTGTGCAGACGGCGGGCGCCGATGTTCTCGGTCTTCTCGTTGACCTGCCAGGCGATCTCGGCCAGGCGGCGGATGCCGTCGGCGGCGAAGGCGATCTCCAGGCCCTCGGTCTTCATCAGCGCGCAGTACTGCTCGGTCAGCGAGGCGTGCGGTTCGCTGAGGATGCGCTCGAAGTCCTGCGGGGTCAGCGCCTTGAGTTCGACGCGGATCGGCAGGCGGCCCTGCAGCTCGGGCACCAGGTCGCTGGGCTTGCTCAGGTGGAAGGCGCCGGAGGCGATGAACAGGATGTGGTCGGTCTTGACCATGCCCAGCTTGGTGTTGACCGTGCAGCCCTCGATCAGCGGCAGCAGGTCGCGCTGCACGCCCTCGCGGGACACGTCGGCGCCGCCGACGTTGCCGCGCTTGGCGATCTTGTCGATCTCGTCGATGAACACGATGCCGTGCTGCTCGACCGCTTCCAGGGCGCGGGCCTTGAGTTCCTCCTCGTTGACCAGGCGCGCGGCTTCCTCGTCGCGGACCATCTTCAGCGCGTCGGCGACCTTGAGCTTGCGGCTCTTCTTCTTGCCCTTGCTCAGCCCGGAGAACAGGTTCTGCAGCTGGCTGGTCATCTCCTCCATGCCCGGCGGGGTCATGATCTCGACGCCGGCCGGCGTATCGGCCACCTCGATGTCGATATCCTTGTCGTCCAGCTGGCCTTCGCGCAGGCGCTTGCGGAACAGCTGGCGGGTGCTGGAGTCTTCGCGGGCCGGCGGTTCGTCGCCGAAGCCGCTGCGCGCCGGCGGCAGCAGGGCGTCGAGGATGCGCTCCTCGGCGGCGTCCTCGGCGCGGTAGCGCATCTTGTTCACTTCCTGCTCGCGGAGCATCTTCAGCGCGGCATCGGCGAGATCACGGATGATCGACTCGACATCACGGCCGACATAGCCGACTTCGGTGAACTTGGTCGCCTCGACCTTGATGAACGGGGCGTTGGCCAGCTTGGCCAGGCGACGGGCGATCTCGGTCTTGCCGACGCCGGTCGGGCCGATCATCAGGATGTTCTTCGGGGTCACCTCGACGCGCAGCTCGGCGGGCAGCTGCATGCGCCGCCAGCGGTTGCGCAGGGCGATGGCGACGGCGCGCTTGGCGTCGTCCTGGCCGATGATGTGGCGGTTGAGTTCGTGGACGATCTCGCGGGGCGTCATGGACATGGGTGGGGCTCCGGAAGACGCGCTCATTGGGCGCAGTCTTCTTCCTCGATGGTCAGATTCTGGTTGGTGAACACGCAGATGGAGCCGGCGATGTTCAGCGCGGTCTCGGTGATCTCGCGTGCGGACAGCTCGGTCTTCTGCAGCAGGGCCATGGCCGCGGCCTGTGCGAAGCCGCCACCGGAACCCATGGCGATCAGGCCGTGCTCGGGCTCCACCACGTCGCCGTTGCCGGTGATGATCAGGGAAGCGTCCTTGTTGGCCACTGCCAGCATGGCTTCCAGGCGGCTCAGCGAGCGGTCGGTACGCCAGTCCTTGGCCAGTTCGACGGCGGCGCGCACCAGGTGACCCTGATGCTTCTCCAGCTGGCCCTCGAAACGCTCGAACAGGGTGAAGGCGTCGGCGGTGGCGCCGGCGAAGCCGGCCAGCACCTGGCCGTGGTACAGGCGCCGGACCTTCTTGGCGTTGCCTTTCATCACGGTGTTGCCGAGGGAAACCTGGCCGTCGCCGCCCATGACGACTTTGCCGTTGCGGCGGACTGAAACGATGGTGGTCAAGGGAGCGCTCTCCTGCAGCTGGACGCGGGCGTCCGGGATGCCGGGAGATATGGGGGAGGGCGGCGGGCTTTTCAACCGCCCGCACGACCAGGGTCGATAGCGGGCGATTGACGGCGCCGCGACGCCGACTCAGCGCCGCTGCTGGACGACGCTGCTGACGCCGTTGGCGCCGAGCTGCTTCTGCGCGCCGTCGGCCTGCTGGCGACTGGCGAAGGGACCGACCACCAGGCGGTGCCACATCTTGTCGCCGACCTTGCCCGACTCGATACGCGCATCTTGGCCGAGTAGGAGCAGCTTGGCGCGGGCGCTTTCCGCCTGGTCGCGACTGGCGAAGGAGCCGGCCTGCAGGACGAAGCGGCTGCTCGGTTTTGCCGGCGACGTGGCGGCGGGCTGCGCTGCTGGCGTCTTGGTCACGGCGGGCGGTTTGGCTGCTGGGGCCGGACTCTGAGCCTGCGGCTGGGGCGCAGCCTGCACGGGCTTGGGCGCGGCGGTGAGTGCAGCGGCGACCGGGGCGGTCGCGGTGGTCGCCGCGGTCGCGGCTGGCGCCACGATCAGCCGCGGTGGCGGGGTGCGCCCTTCGAGCAGGGCCTGGGCGCGGGCGGCTTCCACCGCCTGAACCTGTTCCGGCGTCGGTTGGCTACCCGGCAGCGGGCTGGGATTCGCCTTGGCCAGCTCCTCGTAGAACTCGTACTTGGGCCGCGGCGGTGTGGCGGGCTTGGCCGGCTGGCTTGCCGCGGTTTCCGGTTTGCCCGCGACTGCGCGCTTGACCTCGTCGCTGCCCGGCTTGAGCTGCGACAGGAAGACGAGGAAGCCACCGATCACCAGGCCGCTGGCCAGCCAGATCCAACCCGGCACCGGCTTCTTGGCCGGGGCGGAGCGGGTGCGGCTGGCGCCGCGCGGTTTCGGTTTCTGCTTGCGGGCGGCCATTTACATGCGCTCGAGGGTGGTCAGGCCGAGCAGCTCGAGGCCCTGCTGGAGGGTGCGTCCGGTCAGCGCGGCAAGGCGCAGGCGGCTCTGCTGGACGGCTTCGTCCTCGGCGGCGAGGATCGGGCAGTTCTCGTAGAAGCTGGAGAACAACCCGGCCAGTTCGTACAGGTAGCTGCACAGGATATGCGGCACGCCCTTGTCGGCGACGCTGTTGAGCACCTCGGCGAACTGCTCCAGCTTGGCGGCGAGGGCCAGTTCCTGCTCGGCCTGCAGCTGGATCTGCCCGCCGATCTCCTCGATGCCCTTGCCCAGCTTGCGGAACACGCTGGCCACGCGGGTGTAGGCGTACAGCAGGTAGGGCGCGGTGTTGCCCTCGAAGCTGAGCATCTGCTCGAAGTTGAAGCTGTAGTCGCTGGTGCGGTGCTTGGACAGGTCGGCGTACTTGACCGCACCGATGCCCACCGCGCGGGCGATGCTGCGCAGCTCGGCCTCGTCCAGCTCGGGGTTCTTGCCCTTGACCAGGGCGTAGGCGCGCTGTTCGGCCTCGTCGAGCAGGTCGATCAGTTTGACCGTGCCGCCGTCGCGGGTCTTGAACGGGCGGCCGTCGGCACCGTTCATGGTGCCGAAGCCCATGTGCTCGAGGTCCATGCCTGCATGGACGAAGCCGGCGCGACGCGCCACCTCGAAGACCATCTGGAAGTGCAGGGCCTGGCGCTGGTCGACGAAGTACAGGGCGCGGTCGGCCTTGAGCTGCTGGCTGCGGTAGCGCATGGCGGCGAGGTCGGTGGTGGCGTACAGGTAGCCGCCGCCGGCCTTTTGCACGATCACCGGCAGCGGGTTGCCTTCGGCGTTCTTGAACTCGTCCATGAACACGCACTGCGCCCCTTCGCTTTCGCTGAGCAGACCCTTGGCCTGCAGCTCGCTGACGATGGTCGGCAGCTCGGCGTTGTAGGCGCTTTCGCCGCGCACGTCGGCCGGGCTCAGCTTGACGCCGAGGCGGTCGTAGACGGCCTGGCAGTGGCTCAGCGAGACGTCGTTGAAGCGCTGCCACAGGCGCAGGCACTCGGCGTCGCCGGCCTGCAGCTTGACCACCAGGGCGCGGGCGCGGTCGGCGAACTCGGCGGAGTCGTCGAAGCGCTTCTTGGCGGCGCGGTAGAACTGCTCGAGGTCGGCCAGCTCGCTCTCGGCGGCGGCCGGGTTCTCCTCGAGGTAGGCCAGCAGCATGCCGAACTGGGTGCCCCAGTCGCCGACGTGGTTCTGGCGGATCACCTCGTCGCCGAGGAACTCCAGCACGCGGCCGACGGCGTCGCCAATGATGGTCGAGCGCAGGTGGCCGACGTGCATTTCCTTGGCCAGGTTGGGCGAGGACAGGTCGACCACCACGCGCTGGGTGGCGCCGGCCTTGCGCACGCCGAGCTGCGCGTCGGCCAGCGCGGCTTCCAGGCGCTGGGCCAGGGCGTCGCTGTTCTGGAAGAAGTTGAGGAAGCCCGGGCCGGCGATTTCCACCTTGCTGACGCTGGCGTCGGCCGGCAGCGCGGCGATCAGCTTCTCGGCCAGCTCGCGCGGCTTCAGCCCGGCCGGCTTGGCCAGCATCATGGCGATGTTGCTGGCGAAGTCGCCGTGGGTCTTGTCCCGGGTGTTTTCCACCTGGATCGCCGGGGTCAGCCCCTCCGGCAGCACGCCTTCGTCGGTCAGGCGGGTCAGGGCTTGCTGGATCAGGTGGCGAATGCTGTCTTTCATCGGGGTGCTCTTCAGGCCGGGTGCGCGGGCGCCGGGGCGCTGCTCGAAAACTGTACATTATCCGCAGGGCGCCGGGGCTTGCCAACCGCTGTGGCGTGTCGGCTTCACAGCCTGTGCAAGGCGTGCCCTGCGCTCAGAACAGGTCGATCGGGTCGACGTCCAGCGACCAGCGCACCTGGCGGTTGCCGGGCAGGCTTTCCAGTTGCACCAGCCAGGGGCCGAGCAGGCGGTGCAGGGCGGCGCGGCTGGGCGCCTGCAGCAGCAGCTGGGCGCGGTGGCGCCCGGCGCGGCGTTCCATCGGCGCCGGCACCGGGCCGAGCACCTGCACGTCGGGATGCGCGGACTGTTCCAGCAGCTGTTCGGCCAGCGCGGCGGCACTGTCGAGGAAGGCCTCGGCCTGCTCGCCCTGGTGGGCGTCGGCACGCAGCAGGGCCAGATGGGCGAACGGCGGCAGGCCGGCGGCGCGGCGCTCGCTGAGCGCCTGGGCGGCGAAGGCGAAGTAGCCCTGCTCGGTGAGCTGGACCAGCAGCGGGTGATCGGCCAGATGGGTCTGGATGATCACCCGCCCCGGCGCCTCGGCGCGGCCGGCACGGCCGGCGACCTGGACGATCAGTTGGGCCATGCGCTCGCTGGCGCGGAAGTCGGCGGAGAATAGCCCGCCGTCGGCGTCGAGGATCGCCACCAGGGTGACACGCGGAAAGTGGTGGCCCTTGGCGAGCATCTGGGTGCCGAGCAGGATGCACGGCTCACCGCTCTGCACGGTGGCGAACAGCTGCTCCAGGCTGCCCTTGCGCGCGGTGCTGTCGCGGTCCATGCGCAGGATCGGGTAATCGGGAAACAGGATGCGCAGGCGTTCCTCGCTGCGCTCGGTGCCGACGCCGACCGGGCGCAGGTCGACGTGCGCGCACTGCGGGCAGGCGGCCGGCGGCCGCTGGCGGTGGTCGCAGTGGTGGCAGCGCAGCTCGCCGCTGCGCTGGTGCAGGGTCAGGCGCGCGTCGCAGCGCGGGCACAGGGCCATCCAGCCGCAGTCATGGCAGAGCAGGGTGGGGGCAAAACCGCGGCGGTTGAGGAACACCAGCACCTGCTGGCCGGCGGCCAGGGTTTCGCCGATCAGCCGCTGCAGCGGCGGCGAGAAGCCGCTGTCCAGCGGCCGGCTGCGCACGTCGAGGCGCTCGAAGCGCGGCTGGCGGGCACCGCCGGCGCGCTGCTCGAGGCGCAGCAGGGCGTAGCGGCCCTGCTCGGCGTTGTGCAGGCTCTCCAGCGACGGCGTGGCCGAGCCGAGCAGCAGCGGCACGCGCTCCAGGCGCGCGCGCATCACCGCCAGGTCGCGGGCGTGGTAGCGCAGGCCCTCCTGCTGTTTATAGGAGGCGTCGTGCTCCTCGTCGACGATGATCAGGCCGGGATGCTTGAGCGGGGTGAACAGCGCCGAGCGGGTGCCGATGACGATCTGCGCGTGGCCCTCGCGGGCGGCCTGCCAGGCCTCCAGGCGCTCGCGGTCGGTGAGGCCCGAGTGCAGCAGGGCGATGCGCGCGTTGAAGCGACGGGCGAAGCGCTCGAGGGTCTGCGGACCGAGGTTGATCTCGGGGATCAGCACCAGCGCCTGCCGGCCGGCCTCCAGGGTCTCACGGATCAGCTGCAGGTAGACCTCGGTCTTGCCGCTGCCGGTGACCCCGGCCAGCAGGCAGGGGTGGAAACGGCCAAAACCGGCACGCACCGCCTCGAAGGCGCTGCGCTGTTCGTCGTTGAGCGCCAGCTCCGGCTGCAGCAGCCAGGCGCCGTGGTGTTCGGGAATGCTCGGGCGGCGGCGGATCACCTCGACCAGGCCCTTGTCGTGCAGCAGCTTGAGGCTGTCGCGCGACAGCTGGAACTGCTCGAGCAGGTTCTGGTTGATGCCGTGCGGGTGCTGGGCGAGGGTCGCCAGCGCCTGGCGCTGACGCGGTGCGCGGGCCAGGCGCGGGTCGTCGAGGCGCGCGCCGGCGGCGGCCTGCCAGAGGCGTTCCTCACTGCGCTCGGCCGACTCGCCCTGGCGCAGCAGATTGGGCAGCGCCCAGCTGAAGGTGTCGCCGAGGCTGTGCTGGTAGTAGCTGGCGGTCCACAGGCACAGCTCGAACAGCGCCGGCGGCAGCAGCGGGCGGCGGTCGAGCAGGGCGCAGGCCTCGCGCAGGCGCTCTTCCGGCACCTCGCTGTGCGCCACCCGTTCGACCAGCACGCCGACCAGTTCGCGGCGCCCGAACGGCACGCGCAGACGCACGCCGGGCTGCAGCAGGGCGGGATCGCAGTCGGCCGGGGCACGGTAGTCGAACAGCCGGCGCAGCGGCGAGGGCAGGGCAAGGCGCAGGATGGGCTGGGTCACGCAGGGGCTCCGCAGGCGAAGGCCGGCGATCTTAGCACGCGGTGCAGCGGCCGGCGGCGGGCGGGCTGCCCGGCGGATCTTGCATCGCTTGGGGGGTCTGTTATCATGCCGCCCTATTTTTCCGGGTGGCCAGACCGCCCCGGTGAAACTACCTCGTGCGGTACCTGGCATGGTGCCTGGTGGCGGCACATCATCCCTGAGGATCCAAAGATGAAACCGGAAATCCATCCCGCGTATGACGAAGTCGTAGCTACCTGCAGCTGCGGCAACGTGGTCAAGACCCGTTCCACCCTGTGCAAGAACCTGAGCCTCGACGTGTGCTCCGAGTGCCACCCGTTCTACACCGGCAAGCAGAAGGTTCTCGACGCTGGCGGCCGTATCGATCGCTTCAAGCAGCGTTTCGCTGGCTTCGGCGCGACCAAGTAAGCAAGGCGTATCCGGGATGCAGAGTCTGTTTCCCGGTACAGCAAAAAAGGCGTCCCTGTGGGGCGCCTTTTTTGTTTGTGCCGTGGTGGTACTCACGCCGCTGCGGGCGCTGGCCGATGCCTGCCGGGCGCCCGGCCCGCTGCGCGAGACACAGGTGGCCAGGGTGGTGGATGGCGACACCCTGCGCCTGGCGGACGGGCGCAGCGTGCGCCTGATCGGGGTCAATGCACCGGAGAAGGCCCGTGCCGGGCAGTCGGCCGAGCCCTTTGCCGAGGTGGCCACGCATCACCTCGAGCAGTTGGTCGCGGCCAGTGGTGGGCAGGTCGGGCTGGTGGCTGGCGAGCAGGCGCGCGATCACTACGGGCGCAGCCTGGCGCATGCCTTCGGCCGCGACGGACATAGCTGGGAGGCGCAGCAGCTGGCGGCGGGGCTGGGCTTTGCCGTCGCCATAGCGCCGAATACCGCGCTGGTCGACTGCCTGTGGACGGCCGAGCATCAGGCGCGGCTAGCGCGCAAGGGTGTCTGGCGCAGGAATCCGGTACTCGAGGTCGGCCAGCTGCGCCGCGCGGGGTTTGCCGTGCTGCGCGGGCGGGTCGCGGCGCTCGAACGTAACCGCGGCGGTGTCTGGCTGCAACTGGACGGGCCGCTGGTGCTGCGCATCGAGCTGCAGCGGCTGGTGCAGTTCGACGAGGGTGAGCTGCGCCGCCTCGCGGGGCGCGAGGTCGAGGTGCGTGGCTGGGTGGTCGACCGCAGTCGCCGTGGCGCGCTCAGGCCGGGCCAGGCGCGCTGGCTGCTGACGCTGAGTCATCCGTCGATGCTCGAGGTGCGCTGAGCGGGTGGGCCAAGGCCTGCCCGCCGTGCGCCAGTCGGTAGGGTTTCCCGCAGCGCTGGGGTCGGTTCAGTTGCCTTGCGGGACGGCGGAAAGTCTAATGAATCAGTGCTTGACAAGCCTATTCGAGGCTCTGGCGCACCGCTCTTGTAGGTGGCCGGTCTCATGCCGTATGCTCGGGTTCCCTGTCTTTATCTATAAATAATAAGCGGAAGCACCAACATGTCTGATCTGAAAACTGCCGCGCTCGAGTACCACGCCCAGCCCCGTCCCGGCAAACTGAGCGTTGAGCTGACCAAGCCCACGGCTACCGCGCGCGACCTGTCCCTGGCCTACAGCCCTGGCGTTGCCGAGCCGGTTCGCGAGATCGCCCGCGATCCGGAACTGGCCTTCAAGTACACCGGCAAGGGCAACCTGGTGGCAGTCATCTCCGATGGCACCGCGATCCTCGGTCTGGGCGACCTGGGGCCGCTGGCGTCCAAGCCGGTGATGGAGGGCAAGGGGGTGCTGTTCAAGCGTTTCGCCGGCGTCGACGTGTTCGACATCGAGGTGGACTCGGAAAGCCCGCAGGCCTTCATCGACACCGTCAAGCGCATCTCGATCACCTTCGGCGGCATCAACCTGGAAGACATCAAGGCGCCCGAGTGCTTCGAGATCGAGCGTGCGCTGATCGAGCAGTGCGACATTCCGGTATTCCATGACGACCAGCACGGCACCGCCATCGTCACCGCGGCCGGCATGCTCAACGCCCTGGAAATCGTCGGCAAGAAGCTGGAGGAGGCGAAGATCGTCTGCCTCGGCGCCGGTGCCGCGGCGACCGCGTGCATGAAGCTGCTGGTCAGCCTTGGCGCGAAGATCGAGAATATTTTCATGATCGACCGCAAGGGCGTGATCCACGCCGGTCGCGACGATCTGAACCAGTACAAGTCGGTGTTCGCCCACGAGACCGACAAGCGCACCCTGTCCGACGCGATGGAGGGTGCCGACGTGTTCGTCGGCCTGTCCGGCGCCAACCTGCTGCCGGCCGAAGACCTCGCGCGCATGGCGGCCAACCCGATCGTGTTCGCCTGCTCCAACCCCGATCCGGAGATCGCCCCGGAACTGGCGCATGCCACGCGCGATGACGTGATCATGGCCACCGGGCGTTCCGACTACCCGAACCAGGTCAACAACGTGCTGGGCTTCCCGTTCATCTTCCGCGGTGCCCTGGACGTGCGCGCCACCCGCATCAACGAGGAGATGAAGATCGCCGCGGTCAACGCCATCCGCGAGCTGGCCAAGCTGCCGGCACCCAACGAGGTCTGCGCGGCCTATGGCGTCGAGTGCCTGGAGTTCGGTCGCGACTACATCATTCCCAAGCCGATGGACCAGCGCCTGATCCAGCTGGTGCCGGATGCGGTGGCCAAGGCCGCGATCGAGAGCGGGGTGGCGCGCCTCGGCTATCCGAAGCACTATCCGCTGACCTCGGTGGATGACGTGTTCAACGGCTGATCGGCTGTTTGAAAGCAAAAACCCCGCTGCGGCGGGGTTTTTTGTGGGTGCATGGCGGCACTTCAGGACAGGTCGATTCAGAACAGATCGATCGGCACCGGTGCCGGCTCGCTGCCGAAGTTGTCCTGAAAGCTGCTGCTGACTTCCTGGGCTGGCTGCGGCGGGGCGTCCTTGTTGAACAGCTCGAAGAAGGCGCCGCTGGCGCCGGCCGTCGCGGCGCGCCCAGTGGCGGGGTCGATGCGCAGGCGCAGCAGGCCGTCGGGCTCCGGCGGCAGGTGCATCGGCCGATCCTTGAGCGCCACGCCCATGTATTCGATCCAGATCGGCAGGGCGACGGTGCCGCCGTACTCGTGGCGGCCGAGGCTCTGCGGCTGGTCGAAGCCGCTCCACGCGGTGGTGACGAAGTCGCCGTTGTAGCCAGCGAACCAGGAGTCCTTCTGCTCGTTGGTGGTGCCGGTCTTGCCGGCCAGATCGCTGCGCCCCAGGCTCATGGCGCGGCGGCCGGTGCCTCGGGCGATCACGTCCTGGAGCATGTTGGTCATGATGTAGGCGGTGCGCGGATCGAGCACGCGCTCGGCTGGGATGGGTGCCTCGGCAACGGGCTCGGCGGCGCTGGCATTCGCGTCGCTGCTGGTGTCGGGCAGAGCGGCGGCCGTCGCCTGCGGCGTGCTCGGCGGCATCTGCCGGTCTGGCACGCGTGGCGGGTTGGCCAGGAACAGCGGCTCGCCGTCGCGGTTGTCGATGCGGGTGATCAGATAGGGCTGTACCCGGTAGCCGCCGTTGGCGAACACCGCGTAGCCGGTGGTGACTTCCAGCGGGGTCAGGTTGGCGGTGCCGAGGGCCAGCGAGAAGTTGCGCGGCAGCTCCTCCGGCGGCAGGCTGAAGCGCTTGCTGTAGTCGAGGGCGTAGCCGATACCGATTTCCTGCAGCAGACGGATCGACACCAGGTTGCGCGACTTGAACAGGGCCTCGCGCATGCGGATCGGACCGAGGAAGGTGTTGTTGTCGTTCTTCGGTCGCCAGATTTCGCCGGTGTAGGGGTCGACGAACTCGATGGGCGCGTCGTTGATCAGGCTGGCCGCGGTGAAGCCCTTGTCGAGGGCGGCGCTGTAGACGAAGGGCTTGAAGCTGGAGCCGGGCTGGCGCTTGGCCTGGGTGGCGCGGTTGTAGTTGCTCTGCTCGAAGGAGAAGCCGCCGATCAGGGCGCGGATCGCACCATCGGCCGGATCCAGCGAGACCAGCGCGCCCTGCGCCTGGGGCAGCTGGACGAAGCGCAGGCTGCCGTCGTCCTGGCGTTGCACGCGAATCAGGTCGCCGGTGCGCACCACGTCGGCCGGCTTGCCGGGCAGGCGGCCGAGGCTGTTGGTGTTGAGGTGCGGCCGCGCCCATTTCATGCTCTGCCAGTCGACGCGCTCCTCGCTGCCTGCGCGGGTCAGGACCTGGATGCCGTCGCCGTCGATGCGGGTGACGACCGCCGGCTCCAGGCCGCCGAGGGTGCGTTGCTCGGCGAGCTTGGCCTGCCAGCCGGCCAGGTCCAGCCCGGCCAGGCGCTGTTCGGGGCCGCGGTAGCCGTGGCGCTGGTCATAGGCCAGCAGCCCTTCGCGCAGCGCCCGGTTGGCAGCGGTCTGCAGGTCGCTGCGCACGCTGGTGTGGACGCGGTAGCCTTCGGTGTAGGCGTCGCTGCCGAAGCGGCCGACGATTTCGGCGCGGGCCATTTCCGCCACGTAGGGGGCTTCCAGCTCCGGCGGGCTGGCGGCCTGCTGACGTACTTCGACCGCTTCGGCGAGGGCGCTCTGGTAGCGCTGCTGGTCGATCTTGCCCAGTTCGTACATGCGCGCGAGAATCCAGTCGCGGCGGATCTTGGCGCGTTCGGGGTTGACCACCGGGTTGTAGCGCGAGGGAGCCTTGGGCAGGCCGGCGATCATCGCTAGTTGGGCCAGCGACAGTTCGCCGATCGACTTGCCGTAGTAGATCTGCGCGGCCGCCTCGATGCCGTAGGCACGGTTGCCGAGGTAGATCTTGTTGACGTACAGCTCGAGGATCGCGTTCTTGTCGAGGGTCCGCTCGATCTGCAGGGCGAGAAGTATCTCGTTGATTTTCCTGGAAAAACTCCGCTCGTTGGAGAGGAAGAAGTTCTTCGCCACCTGCATGGTGATGGTGCTGCCGCCGGTCTGGATCTGCCCGCTCTTCAATAATTGCGCGGCAGCACGCATCAGGCTCTTTACGTCGACTCCATAATGATGCGCGAAGTTGTCGTCCTCGGCGGCCAGCAAGGCATCTACGAAGTCCTGGGGGATGTCGGCGAAGTGGATGGGGCTGCGGCGCATTTCGCCGAATTCGGCGATCAGCTTGCCATCGGCACTGTACACCCGCAGCGGGACCTGCATGCGTACATTGCGCAGGGTCTCGACCGAGGGCAGGCTCGGGCTGAGATAGAGGTAGGTGCCGCTGAAGCCAAGCAGTACGGCACTGAGCAGGGCGACACAGGTCCACGACAAAAACTTCAGCAGGCGCATCGGCAATCTTGCTTGTCCAGGGAAAGGAATGAGTTAAGCGGGTGGCGCAGGGAAAAGGCACAAACTGTTCACATTATAAGTGTTTTCTCCCTGAAGTAGCCATTTACCCTGCTGTCAAGTAGGGGTGTTTAATGCTGAAATACATGAACCGTCCGTAACCATCGGATGCTGATAGGAAATTGGCCGTGCTAGGGCTCTTCAACAAGACCGCGAATACGCTTTTGGGGATCGACATCAGTTCGACTTCAGTCAAGCTGCTGGAGCTGAGCCGCTCGGGTGGGCGCTATAGGGTTGAGGCCTATGCGGTCGAACCCTTGCCGCCGAATGCGGTCGTCGAGAAGAACATCGCCGAGATCGAGGGTGTGGGTCAGGCACTGACGCGGGTGCTGGCCAAGGCGCGCTCCGGCGGCAAGAACGTGGCCGTGGCTGTGGCCGGTTCGGCAGTGATCACCAAGACCATCGAGATGGATGCCGGGCTGTCCGAGGACGAGCTGGAGAACCAGCTGAAAATTGAGGCGGACCAGTACATCCCCTATCCGCTGGAGGAGGTCGCCATCGACTTCGAGGTCCAGGGCCTCTCGCCGCGCAATCCCGAGCGTGCCGAGGTGCTGCTGGCCGCCTGTCGCAAGGAAAACGTCGAGGTGCGCGAAGCTGCACTGGCGCTGGCCGGGCTGACGGCCAAGGTGGTCGACGTCGAGGCTTACGCACTGGAGCGCGCCTTTGCCCTGCTCGAGTCGCGGCTGGCCGGCGAGCGCGGCGAGCTGACCGTGGCCGTGGTGGATGTCGGTGCCACCATGACCACCCTCAGCGTGCTGCACAACGGCAAGACCATCTATACCCGCGAGCAGTTGTTCGGCGGCAAGCAGCTGACCGAGGAAATCCAGCGCCGCTACGGGCTGTCCTTCGAGGATGCCGGTCTGGCGAAAAAGCAGGGTGGTCTCCCGGATGACTATGACAGCGAAGTGCTGTTGCCGTTCAAGCAAGCGGTAGTGCAACAGGTGTCACGCTCGCTACAGTTCTTCTTTGCGGCCGGTCAGTTCAGCGAAGTCGACTGCATCCTGCTGGCCGGCGGCACGGCCTCGCTCGCAGGGCTTGATCGGCTGATCGAGCAGAAGATCGGCACCCCCTGCGTGGTCGCCAATCCCTTCGCCGACATGGCGCTGGCCAGCAAGGTGAATGCCGCGGCGTTGGCCAGTGATGCGCCGGCGCTGATGATCGCCTGCGGGCTGGCGATGAGGAGTTTCGACTGATGGCCAGAATCAACCTGCTTCCCTGGCGCGAGCAGCGCCGCGAGGAGCGCAAGCAGCGCTTCCTGGTGGTGCTGGGCGCGGTGCTGGCCGGTGCCGCCGCTCTGGTTTTTGCCGGCGACCAGTACCTGAATGCCGCTATCGAGCAGCAGAGTGCGCGCAACGATTTCCTGAACAAGGAAATCGCCGTGCTGGATGCGCGGATCAAGGAGATCAGCGAGCTGAAGCAGCGCCGCCAGCAGTTGCTGGAACGGATGAAGACCATCCAGGATCTGCAGGGCAACCGTCCGATCATCGGCCGGGTGTTCGACCAGCTGGTACGCACCCTGCCTGATGGCGTGCATTTCACCGAGCTGAAGATGACTGACAAGAACATCGCTATCAAGGGCGCGGCCGAATCCAACAACCGGGTGTCCACGCTGATGCGCAACCTCGATGCCTCCGAGTGGCTGACCACGCCGAACCTGACTGAGGTCAAGGCGGTGACGGCCGGTACGGTGGACCAGGCCAACGTATTCCAGCTGAGTGTCCAGCAAACCCTGCCTGAAAGCGAAGATCAGGCCGTAGCCCAGCAAGGAGGGGCCAAGAAATGAGTCTGGCTCAATCCCTGGAAAGTCTGCGCAAGGTCAATCTCAGCGAGCTGGACGCCAACAACCTCGGCTCCTGGCCGGCTCCGGTCAAGGTGATCGCCGCGGTCCTGCTGCTGATTGCGGTGCTGGCGCTGGGTTACAACTTCCATCTCAAGGATCTGCAGGCGCAGCTGGACCAGCAGCGCAGTCAGGAGGAGACGCTCAGGCAGCAGTTCGCCACCAAGGCCGGTCAGGCAGCCAATCTGGAGGCCTATCGCCAGCAGATGGTGGAGATGGAGCAGTCTTTCGGCGCTCTGTTGCGCCAGCTGCCGAGCGATACCGAGGTGCCCGGCCTGCTCGAGGACATCACCCGTACCGGTCTGGGCAGCGGCCTGGAGTTCGAGGAGATCAAGCTGCTGCCGGAAGTCACCCAGCAGTTCTACATCGAGCTGCCGATCCAGATTCGCGTGGTTGGCACCTACCATGATCTGGCGACCTTCGTCAGCGGCGCCGCCAGTCTGCCTCGCATCGTTACCTTGCACGATTTCGACATCAAGCCGCAGAGTGGTGACGCAGGGGATGCAAAGCTGAGCATGGGCATTCTGGCCAAGACCTACCGCTACAACGACAAGGGGCTGCAAAAATGAACGGCTCCCGCCTGATTATCGGCAGCCTGCTGCTGCTCAGTCTGACCGCCTGCGACTCCTCGGGTGATTTCGCCGACCTGCAGGCCTACATGAACGAGGTTCGCGCCCGGCCCAAGGCGCCGATCGAGCCGCTGCCCAAGTTCCAGCCCTACGAGGCGTTCACCTACAGTGCGTCGGCGATGCGCAGCCCGTTCCAGCCGCCGGTGCGGATCGACCTGCAGAAGCGCCAGAAAGGCTCTGCGCAAATCAAGCCGGACGAGTCGCGTCCCCGGCAGTTCCTCGAGGGCTTCAATATCGAGGTGTTCCAGATGGTCGGCCTGCTGGCCAACGGCAATGGTCGTTTTGCCTTGGTCAACGGTGCCGGTGGGGTGCACCGGATCAAGGTCGGCGATTATCTGGGCCGCAACCACGGGCGCATCGTGGGCATCAACGATGACCGGGTCGAGGTCGTCGAAATTGTTCCAGATGGCGAGGGGGGCTGGCTCGAGCGGCCGCGCACCCTGACCCTCAAAGAACGTTCCTGAGGGCGGGGGTCCATGCATGAATAATCCAACTCGGTCTGCACAACGGATTCAGACAATGAACAGTTCCATTTCGCGCTTCAGCCTGTCGCTGCTGGCTGCGCTGCTTTCGCCGGCGGCGCTGGCTGCCAATCTGCAGGGCCTGGATGTGGCGGCTCTGCCCGGGGATCGTGTCGAGCTGAAGCTGGCCTTTGACGAGCCGGTAACCGCTCCGCGTGGCTACACCATCGACCAGCCGGCGCGCATTGCCCTGGATCTGCCGGGGGTGACCAACAAGCTGGGTTCGCGCAATCGCGATCTGGGTGTTGGCAATGCGCGCAGTCTGACTGTTGTCGAGGCCAAGGATCGTACCCGGTTGATCATCAACCTGAACAGCTTGCAGCCCTACACCACCCGTGCCGAGGGCAACAACCTGTTCGTCGTGGTCGGTGGCTCGCAGGCCGCCGCCAGCAGTGTCGCGGCCGTGGCCCAGCCGGTTAGTCAGGCGCCGAAGCCCTTCGTCCCCGCCGGCAAGGCGATTCGTAACATCGACTTTCAGCGCGGTAGCCAGGGCGAAGGCAACGTGGTCATCGACCTCTCCGATCCCGGTATCAGCCCGGATATCCAGGAAAGCGGCGGGCGGATTCGTCTGGAGTTCCCGCGTACCCAGTTGCCCGAGCAGCTGCGTGCACGTCTGGACGTCAAGGACTTCGCCACCCCAGTGCAGTTCGTCAATGCGTCGGCCAGCGGCGACAAGGCCAGCATCGTCATCGAGCCGAGCGGCAATTACGACTACCTCGCCTACCAGACCGACAACCGCCTGACCATCAGCGTCAAGCCGCTGACCCAGGAAGATGTCGAGAAGCGCAAGGTCGAGCGCTTCGCCTACACCGGCGAGAAGCTGTCGCTGAACTTCCAAGACATCGACGTGCGTTCAGTGCTGCAGCTGATCGCCGACTTCACCGATCTCAACCTGGTAGCCAGTGACACCGTGCAGGGCAACATTACCCTGCGCCTGCAGAACGTGCCCTGGGACCAGGCGCTGGATCTGGTGCTGAAGACCAAGGGCTTGGACAAGCGCAAGATCGGCAACGTCCTGCTGGTGGCGCCTGCCGACGAAATCGCCGCCCGTGAGCGTCAGGAGCTGGAGGCGCAGAAGCAGATCGCCGAGCTGGCGCCGCTGCGTCGTGAGGTGGTGCAGCTGAACTACGCCAAGGCTTCGGATATTGCCGGCCTGTTCAAAGAGTTTTCCGAAGGCGCCGAGCAGAAGGACATGCGCGGTTCGATCATCTATGACGATCGCACCAACAGCCTGATTGCCTACCTGACCGAGGATCGCCTGAACGAGTTGCGCCGCATTGTCACCCAGCTGGATATTCCGGTACGTCAGGTGATGATCGAGGCGCGTATCGTCGAGGCCAACGTTGGTTACGACAAGAGTCTCGGGGTGCGCTGGGGTGGGGCGGCAGTAACCAATGACGGCAAGTGGGCGGCCTATGGCAAGGACGGTACTACCGGCATCGGGGATGATGAAGACTTCAGTTGCGGTCCCTTTGCCGGCAACTGTACCCTGCCGGTGGATGACAACGATGCACCAGTTCCCTTCGTTGATCTTGGCGCGCTCAACAGCACCTCTGGCTTCGGCATCGGCTTCCTGACCGACAACGTTATTCTCGACCTGCAGCTGTCGGCGATGGAGAAGACCGGCAACGGCGAGGTGGTCTCGCAACCCAAGGTGGTCACCTCTGACAAGGAGACGGCGAAGATCCTCAAGGGTTCCGAGATTCCCTACCAGGAGGCCAGCTCTAGTGGCGCCACCAGTACCTCGTTCAAGGAAGCGGCGCTGGCGCTGGAAGTGACCCCGCAGATCACCCCGGACAACCGGGTGATCATGGAGGTCAAGGTTACCAAGGATGCTCCGGATTTCAGCAACGCGCTGAATGGCGTGCCGCCGATCGACAAGAACGAGGTCAACGCCAAGGTGCTGGCCGCAGACGGCGAGACCATCGTCATCGGCGGAGTATTCTCCAACAGTCAGCAGAAATCGGTGGAGAAGGTACCTTTCCTCGGCGACCTGCCGTTCCTCGGTCGGTTGTTCCGCCGCGATGTCGTCAGCGACAGCAAGTCCGAGCTGCTGATCTTCCTCACCCCGCGTATCATGGACACCCAGGCAATTTCCGTGAGTCGTTGATACGTGCGCAATCTGATCCTCGTGGGCCCGATGGGAGCTGGCAAGAGCACCATCGGGCGTCTTCTGGCCAAAGAGCTGCATCTGCCCTTCAAGGATTCCGACAAGGAAATCGAGGTGCGCACCGGTGCGGATATCCCGTGGATCTTCGATGTCGAGGGCGAGCAGGGTTTTCGCGAGCGGGAGCAGGCGGTGATTTCCGATCTGTGCCAGGAAGATGGTCTGGTGCTGGCCACCGGTGGGGGAGCGATCCTGCGCCCGGCCAACCGCGAGGCGCTACGCGCCGGCGGGCGGGTGGTCTACCTGCATACATCGGTGGAGCAGCAACTGGAGCGTACCGCGCGGGATCGCAATCGGCCGCTGCTGCGTACCGCCAATCCCGGTCAGGTGCTGGGCGAGCTGATGGCGATCCGCGATCCTTTGTATCGCGAAATCGCCGATGTGATCATCGAAACCGATCAGCGCCCGCCGCGTATGGTGGTGCAGGAAGTGCTGAGTCGCCTGGAGCAGTTGCCGCCCCGTTAAAAGGGCCGCGAACTGCGCTATCCTAGGGCCCTTTTCCACCAGCGGGGGGCCACATGCGGACTCTTCACGTCGACCTCGGCGAGCGCAGCTATCCCATCTTCATCGGCGCCGGTCTGCTCGACCGGTGCGACTGTTTCTCTCCCTATATTGCCGGTCGCCAGGTGGCAATCGTCACCAACCAGACCGTGGCGCCGCTGTACCTGCAGCGTCTGCTCGCGACGCTGGAAGGCTATGCGGTTACGCCGATCATCCTTCCCGATGGCGAAGCGTTCAAGAACTGGGAAACCCTACAGCTGATCTTCGACGGTCTGCTCGAGGCCCGGCATGATCGGCGCACCACCCTGATCGCTCTCGGCGGCGGGGTGATCGGCGACATGACCGGCTTCGCTGCGGCCTGCTACCAGCGTGGCGTGGACTTCATCCAGGTGCCGACCACCTTGCTGTCCCAGGTGGACTCCTCGGTGGGCGGCAAGACCGGGATCAACCATCCGCTGGGCAAGAACATGGTGGGTGCCTTCTACCAGCCGCAGGCGGTGGTGATCGATACCGCCACCCTCGCCACCCTGCCGGCGCGCGAGCTGTCGGCCGGCCTGGCTGAAGTGATCAAGTACGGACTGATCTGCGACGAGCCCTTCCTGACCTGGCTGGAGCAGCACATCGATGCCCTGCGGGCGCTGGATGGCGAGGCGATCAGCGAGGCGGTCGAGCGTTCTTGTGCTGCCAAGGCGCGGGTGGTGAATGCCGACGAGCGCGAGTCCGGGGTGCGCGCGACTCTCAATCTTGGCCACACCTTCGGTCACGCCATCGAGACCGAGATGGGCTACGGCGTCTGGCTGCACGGCGAAGCGGTGGCGGTCGGCACCGTGATGGCGCTGGAGATGTCGCAGCGTCTGGGCTGGATTGACGCGCAGGCACGCGACCGCGGCATCTGCCTGCTGGCGCGCGCCGGCCTGCCGGTGGTGCCGCCACAGGAGATGGGGGTGGAGGAATTTCTCCGCCACATGGCGGTCGACAAGAAGGTGCTGGATGGGCGTCTGCGCCTGGTGCTGCTGCGCCAGCTGGGCGAGGCGGTGGTGACTGCGGACTATCCGCGCGAGGTTCTCGAGGCAACGCTGCGTGCGGACTATGCAGCGCTGGTCCGTCAAGCATGAAGTGAATTGATTGCCCCGGCATCAGCGCCGGGGCTTCCTGTGCAAATGGAATGAGGCATTCATGACCAGCCTGCAGGCCGATGAGGCATTTGTTGAGCACTACCAGTTGACGCACGACCCGTTCACCCCGCGGGTGCCGGGCTTCAAGTTTTTCCCCGCGCAGCGCAAGCCAGTGCTGGCCCAGTTGCATCAGTTGGCGCGCTACAGCGCGCTGATGCAGGTGGTCAGCGGTCCGTTGGGGAGCGGCAAGACCCTGCTGCGTCAGGCTCTGGTTGCCAGCAGCAACAAGCAGAGTGTGGTCAGCGTGCCGCTGTCAGCCCGTCAAGCGGGCAACAGCGCTGCGCTGTTGCGTGGTTTCAGTCAGGGGCTCGGTGGCAGCAGTCAGGATGTCGATGGGCTGCTCGGTCAGGTTGCCCGCCTGAATCAGGCCGGCCAGGAAGTCTACCTGCTGGTGGATGACGCCGAGAAACTGCAGGACGAGGCGCTGGAAACCCTGGCCGCGTTGGCCGCGGGAGATAGTGATGGACGTGCTCATGTCTTCCTGTTTGCCGAGCCCGAGCTGCTGGAGCGTCTGGAGGCGCTGGGCAAGGCCGAGCGCTGCCATGTGCAGGAGCTGCAGCCTTACACGCTCGAGGAAACGCGCGCCTATCTTGCCCAGCGCCTCGAGGGTGCCGGGCAGGGACTGGAGTTGTTCGAGGATCGCCAGCTGGAGGAGATTCAGGTCGAGTCGGGCGGCTGGCCGGGAGCGATCAACCGGGTCGCGCGCGAGGTGCTGAACGAGGCGATGCTCGCCGAGGATCAACCGGCGGTTTCCACCGGGGCTGGGATGAACCTGCCGAAGAAGCACCTGCTGGCACTGGGGGTGGTGGCTGCTGGGGTGGCGCTGGCGCTGCTGATGAATGGTCGGGAGCCCGAAGTGGCGCCGGCCGTCACCGACAATCTGGCGCTCGGGCAACCGGGTGCGGCGGCACAGAATGAGGTGGCTGTCGCATCGACGGCGTCGGCCAGCGCTGGTCCGGCCATCCAGTTCGAAGGCGACAAGCCGTTACCCTTGCCGCTGGTCGGGCAGGGCCAGCCGGTGCCGCGCGAGCCGCTGGCGCGCGCGGCGGGCGGCGCCGGCGTCGAGGAACTGGATGCCTCCCATGCCGCCATGCCGGTACCAGTGGGGGTGGCGGATAGCGCCAATGCTCCGGCCGGTGGCGTGGCGGCAGGGGTGGCGCCGGTGATGCCGGCGGAGCCGCCGAGTGCGACGCCCGTCGCGCAGCCCAAGCCGGCTCCGACACCGGTGCCGGTTGCGGAGGTCAATCCGGCGCCTGCAGCGCCGCTGGCCGTGGCACCGACCGCCAAGCCGGTACCCGCTCCTGCGCCGACCCCCAGCGCGCCGACCGGCAGTACCGGCAGCAGTAGCTGGTACCTGTCGCAGCCGGTCGGCCAGTACACCCTGCAACTGTTCGGCACCAGTTCGGAGGGGGCGGCCCAGGCCGCGGTGCGCGAGGGTGGTGGCGACTATCGCTACTTCCGCAAGCTGCACCAGAGCAAGCCGCTGTACGTGGTCACCTACGGGAGCTTCTCTACACCGGCGGCGGCCAAGTCAGCGGTGGCCGGCTTGCCGGCACGCCTGCAGGCCAGCAAGCCGTGGCCGCGTACCTTCGCCAGCATCCAGCAGGAAATCCGCCAGGCCGGTCGCTAGTCTGTTCCGACCAAGGTAAAAAACCGGTGATCCGCCTAGGCGGCTCACCGGTTTTCTTTTATAAATGCGACATGAAATTTTCGCTTTGGCGCCATTTGTTCTTTTTCGGACATGGCCTGCGCGCTACAATGGCGCATCCGTGATCGCACCCCGCGCCGCAAATGTGGTAGCAAAGGGGGATAAATTGCGACAAATCGCCCGAATCAAGTAAAAGTTAGCCGGTGAGAGTGCCTATGAAAGCAGGTCTGTACCATCCTGAGCAGTTCAAGGATAACTGCGGCTTCGGTCTGATTGCCCACATGCATGGGCAGCCCAGTCACCACCTGCTGCAGACGGCCATTGAAGCCCTGACATGCATGACCCATCGCGGCGGCATCAATGCCGACGGCAAGACCGGCGATGGTTGTGGTTTGCTGCTGCAGAAGCCTGATCGTTTCCTGCGCGTGCTGGCCGCCGAGCAGTTCGGCGTACACCTGCCCGAGCAGTACGCGGTCGGCATGCTGTTCCTCAGTCAGGACGAAGCCAAGGCCGCCCGCGCGCGCGAGGCCGTCAATGCGCAACTGGCCGCCCAGGGCCTCAGCCTGGTCGGCTGGCGCCACGTGCCGGTCGATACCTCGGTACTCGGTCGTCTGGCCCTGGAGTGCCTGCCGCGCATCGAGCAGGTGTTCGTCAGCGGCGAAGATCTCGACGACCAGCAGATGGCGATCAAGCTGTTCTACGCCCGCCGCCATGCCGAGGTGGCATTGAAGGATGATGCCGACTTCTACGTCTGCAGCCTGTCGGCCAAGGACATCATCTACAAGGGCCTGATGATGCCGGCCGATCTGGCCAGCTTCTTCCCCGATCTGGGCGACGATCGTCTGGAAACCGCGATCTGCGTGTTCCACCAGCGCTTCTCCACCAACACCCTGCCGCGCTGGCCGCTGGCTCAGCCGTTCCGCTTCCTGGCGCACAACGGCGAGATCAACACCATCACCGGCAACCGCAACTGGGCGGTGGCGCGGCGCAACAAGTTCGCCAACGAGCTGCTGCCCGACCTGGAAAGCATCGCGCCGCTGGTCAACCGCACCGGCTCCGACTCCTCGAGCATGGACAACATGCTCGAGCTGCTGGTCACCGGCGGCATGGACCTGTTCCGCGGCCTGCGCATGATCATTCCGCCGGCCTGGCAGAACGTCGAGACCATGGACGTCGAGCTGCGCAGCTTCTACGAATACAACTCCATGCACATGGAGCCGTGGGATGGTCCGGCCGGCGTGGTGCTGACCGACGGTCGCCATGCGGTCTGCCTGCTCGACCGCAACGGCCTGCGCCCGGCGCGCTGGGTCACCACCAAGAACGGCTACATCACCCTGGCTTCGGAAGTCGGCGTGTGGAACTACGCGCCGGAGGACGTGATCGCCAAGGGCCGCGTCGGCCCGGGGCAGATCCTCGCCGTGGACACCGAAACCGGCCAGGTGCTGCACACCGCCGACATCGACAACCGCCTGAAGTCGCGGCATCCCTACCGCCAGTGGCTGCGCCAGAATGCCCTGCGCATCCAGGCCAGCATGGAAGAGGATCAGGGTGCGGCGGCCTACGACGCCGGGCAGCTCAAGCAGTACATGAAGATGTTCCAGGTCACCTTCGAGGAACGTGACCAGGTGCTGCGTCCGCTCGCCGAGCAAGGCCAGGAAGCGGTCGGCTCGATGGGCGACGACACTCCGATGGCGGTGCTGTCGCGTCGCGTGCGCTCCACCTACGACTACTTCCGCCAGCAGTTCGCCCAGGTGACCAACCCGCCGATCGACCCGCTGCGCGAGTCCATCGTGATGTCCCTGGAAACCTGCCTGGGCGCCGAGCGCAACGTCTTCGAAGAGACCGCCGATCACGGCAACCGCGCGATCCTCAACACTCCGGTGATCTCCCCGGCCAAGTGGCAGACGCTGATGACCCTGGATCGCCCGGGCTTCGAGCGGCAGATCATCGACCTCAACTACGACGAGTCGCTCGGTCTCGAGGCCGCGGTGCGCGCCATCGCCGACCAGGCCGAGGCTGCCGTGCGCGCCGGCAAGGTGATGCTGGTGCTCAGCGACCGCCACATCGCCCCCGGCAAGCTGCCGGCGCACGCCTCGCTGGCGGTCGGTGCCGTGCACCACCGCCTGACCGAGAAGGGCCTGCGCTGCGACTGCAACATCCTGGTGGAAACCGCCACCGCCCGCGACCCGCACCACTTCGCCGTACTGATCGGCTTCGGTGCCACCGCGGTCTATCCGTTCCTCGCCTATGAGGTGCTCGCCGACCTGATCCGCAGTGGCGAGGTGCTCGGCGACCTGCACGAGTCGTTCAAGCACTACCGCAAGGGCATCTCCAAGGGCCTGCTGAAGATCCTCTCGAAGATGGGCATCTCCACCGTGGCCTCCTACCGCGGCGCCCAGCTGTTCGAAGCCATCGGCCTGGCCGACGAGGTGGTCGAGCTGAGCTTCCGCGGCGTCGCCAGCCGCATTCAGGGCGCGCGCTTCGTCGACATCGAGGCCGAGCAGAAACTGCTGGCGCTCGAGGCGTGGAACAACCGCAAGGCCATCCAGCAGGGCGGTCTGCTCAAGTTCGTCCATGGTGGCGAATACCATGCCTACAACCCGGACGTGGTGCGTCTGCTCCAGGAAGCCGTGCAGCAGGGCGACTATGCCCGCTTCCGCGACTACACCGCGCTGGTCGACAGCCGCCCGGTATCGATGCTCCGCGACCTGCTCAAGGTCAAGACCGCCGCGCAGCCGCTGGCGCTGGATCAGGTCGAGCCGCTCAACGCGATCTTCAAGCGCTTCGATGCCGCCGGCATTTCCCTCGGCGCGCTGTCGCCGGAAGCCCACGAGGCGCTGGCCGAGGCGATGAACCGGCTGGGCGGGCGCTCCAACTCCGGCGAGGGCGGCGAAGACCCGGCCCGCTACGGCACCATCAAGAGCTCGAAGATCAAGCAGGTGGCCACCGGCCGCTTCGGCGTCACCCCGGAATACCTGGTCAACGCCGAAGTGCTGCAGATCAAGGTCGCCCAGGGCGCCAAGCCCGGCGAGGGCGGCCAGCTGCCCGGCGGCAAGGTCAATCCGCTGATCGCCCGCCTGCGCTACGCGGTGCCCGGCGTGACCCTGATTTCGCCGCCGCCGCACCACGACATCTACTCGATCGAGGATCTGGCCCAGCTGATCTTCGACCTCAAGCAGGTCAACCCGCTGGCGCTGGTGTCGGTCAAGCTGGTCGCCGAGCCGGGCGTCGGCACCATCGCCGCCGGCGTGGCCAAGGCCTACGCCGACCTGATCACCATCTCCGGCTACGACGGCGGCACCGGCGCCTCGCCGCTGACCTCGATCAAGTACGCCGGCTCGCCGTGGGAACTGGGCCTCGCCGAGGCGCACCAGACCCTGCGTGGCAACGACCTGCGCGGCAAGGTCCGCGTGCAGACCGACGGCGGCCTGAAAACCGGCCTCGACGTGATCAAGGCCGCCATCCTCGGCGCCGAGAGCTTCGGCTTCGGCACCGCGCCGATGATCGCCCTGGGCTGCAAGTACCTGCGCATCTGCCACCTGAACAACTGCGCCACCGGCGTGGCCACCCAGAACGACCAGCTGCGCAAGGACCACTTCATCGGTACCGTCGAGATGGTGATGAACTTCTTCACCTTCATCGCCGAGGAAACCCGCGAGTGGCTGGCCAAGCTGGGCGTACGCAGCCTGGCCGAGCTGATCGGGCGCACCGACCTGCTCGAAGTGCTGCCGGGCGAGACCGCCAAGCAGGGCAACCTGGATCTGACCCCGCTGCTCGGCAGCGCGCACATCCCGGCCAACAAGCCGCAGTTCTGCGAGGTGGAGAAGAACCCGCCGTTCGATCAGGGCCTGCTGGCCGAGAAGATGGTCGAGCTGGCCCTGCCGGCGATCAAGGCCAAGAGCGGCGGCGAGTTCGCCCTCGACATCTGCAACTGCGACCGCTCCATCGGTGCGCGCATCTCCGGCGAGATCGCCCGCGTGCACGGCAACCAGGGCATGGTCGAGGCGCCGCTGAGCTTCCGCTTCACCGGCACCGCAGGGCAGAGCTTCGGCGTATGGAACGCCGGCGGCCTGAACCTGTATCTGGAAGGCGACGCCAACGACTACGTCGGCAAGGGCATGACCGGTGGCAAGATCGTCATCACGCCGTCCCAGGGCAGCGCGCTGAAGAGCCAGGAGTCGGCGATCATCGGCAACACCTGCCTGTACGGCGCCACCGGCGGCAAGCTGTTCGCCGCCGGTACCGCGGGCGAGCGTTTCGCCGTGCGCAACTCCGGCGCCCACACCGTGGTGGAAGGCACCGGCGACCACTGCTGCGAGTACATGACCGGCGGTTTCGTCTGCGTGCTGGGCAAGACCGGCTACAACTTCGGCTCGGGCATGACCGGCGGTTTCGCCTACGTGCTCGACGAGGACAACAGCTTCGTCGACCGGGTCAACCACGAGCTGGTGGACATCCAGCGCATCAGCAGCGAAGCGATGGAGGCCTACCGCAGCCACCTCAAGCGCGTGCTGGTCGAGTATGTCGAGGAAACCGGCAGTGCCTGGGGTCAGCAGATTGTGGAGAATCTCGACGACTACGCGCGCCGCTTCTGGCTGGTCAAGCCGAAGGCCGCCAGTCTGAAGACGCTGCTGTCCAGCACCCGGGCCAACCCGCAGTAAGGCCGCTTCGAGCCGCCAGTCTCGCCCGCCAGGGGCGGCGAGGCTGGCCGGTTCCCCAGATGAGTTTCGCAGCTTGAAGCACGTGACTTGAGGCTGCTGCAAAGAGGTTTTGATATGACTGAACGTCTGAACAACGACTTCCAGTTCATCGAGGTCGGCCGCAAGGATCCGAAGAAGAAGCTGCTGCGCCAGCGCAAGAAGGAATTCGTCGAGATCTACGACCTGTTCAAGCCGCAGCAGGCGACCGAACAGGCGCACCGCTGCCTGGAGTGCGGCAACCCGTATTGCGAATGGAAGTGCCCGGTGCACAACTTCATTCCCAACTGGCTGAAGCTGGTCTCCGAGGGCAACATCCTCGCCGCCGCCGAACTGTCGCACCAGACCAACACCCTGCCGGAAGTCTGCGGCCGCGTGTGCCCGCAGGACCGCCTGTGCGAGGGTGCCTGCACCCTGGCCGACGGCTTCGGCGCGGTGACCATCGGTTCGGTGGAGAAGTACATCACCGACACCGCCTTCGCCATGGGTTGGCGTCCGGACATGTCGAAAGTCGTGCCGACCGGCAAGCGCGTCGCGGTGGTCGGTGCCGGCCCGGCGGGCCTCGGCTGTGCCGACGTGCTGGTGCGCAACGGCGTGACCCCGGTGGTGTTCGACAAGAACCCGGAAATCGGTGGCCTGCTGACCTTCGGCATCCCCGAGTTCAAGCTGGAAAAGACCGTACTGAGCCGTCGTCGCGAGATCTTCACCGGCATGGGCATCGAGTTCCGCCTCAACACCGAGGTGGGCAAGGACGTGACCATGGAGCAGCTGCTCGCCGAATACGACGCCGTATTCATGGGCATGGGCACCTACAGCTACATGAAGGGCGGCTTCGCCGGTGAGGACCTGCCGGGCGTCTTCGATGCGCTGGACTTCCTGATCGCCAACGTCAACCGCAACCTCGGCTTCGAGAAGTCCGCCGAGGACTTCATCGACATGGCGGGCAAGAAAGTGGTGGTGCTCGGTGGTGGCGACACCGCGATGGACTGCAACCGCACCTCGATCCGTCAGGGCGCCAAGGCGGTCACCTGTGCCTACCGTCGTGACGAGGCGAACATGCCGGGCTCGCGCCGCGAGGTGAAGAACGCCAAGGAAGAAGGGGTGAAGTTCCTGTTCAACCGCCAGCCGATCGCCATCGTCGGTGAAGGTCGGGTGGAAGGCGTCAAGGTGATCGAGACCCGTCTCGGCGAGCCGGATGCCCGTGGCCGCCGCAGCCCCGAGCCGATCCCTGGTTCCGAGGAGATCCTGCCGGCCGACGCCGTGGTGATCGCTTTCGGCTTCCGGCCGAGCCCGGCGCCGTGGTTCGAGCAGTTCGGCATCAATATCGATGACCAGGGCCGCGTGGTCGCCCCGGAAGCCGGTCAGTTCAAGCATCAGACCAGCAACCCGAAGATCTTCGCCGGTGGCGACATGGTGCGTGGCTCCGATCTGGTGGTCACCGCGATCTTCGAAGGCCGCCAGGCCGCCGAGGGCATCCTCGACTACCTGGGCGTCTGATCCCGTCGGCTGTGCCGGGCTTCCCCGCGCAGCTGACCTTGGTCAAGCAAGCCACGAAAGGCACGGCACCCGCCGTGCCTTTTGCTGTGTGCTTTGCGACAATGCCCCCTGAATTTTCGCCGGAAGCCGTTATGACCGCCTTGAAGAACGACCGTTTCCTTCGCGCCCTGCTCAAGCAGCCTGTCGATGTCACCCCGGTGTGGATGATGCGCCAGGCCGGACGCTACCTCCCCGAGTACCGTGCCAGCCGCGCCAAGGCCGGCGATTTCATGAGCCTGTGCATGAATCCCGAGCTGGCCTGCGAGGTCACCCTGCAGCCGCTGGACCGCTACCCGCTGGATGCCGCCATCCTGTTCTCCGACATCCTGACCATTCCGGATGCCATGGGCCTGGGCCTGTACTTCGAGACCGGCGAAGGGCCGCGCTTCAAGAAGGTCATCAGCACCCCGGCCGACATCGCCGCGCTGCCGATCCCCGATCCGGAGAAGGATCTCGGCTACGTGATGGACGCGGTGCGCACCATCCGCCGCGAACTCAACGGCCGCGTGCCGCTGATCGGCTTCTCCGGCAGCCCCTGGACCCTGGCCACCTACATGGTCGAGGGCGGCTCCTCCAAGGACTTCCGCAAGTCCAAGGCGATGCTCTACGACAACCCGCAGGCCATGCACGACCTGCTCGACAAGCTGGCCCAGTCGGTCACCAGCTACCTGAATGCGCAGATTCTCGCTGGCGCCCAGGCGGTGCAGATCTTCGACTCCTGGGGCGGCAGCCTGTCGGATGCGGCCTACCGCGAGTTCTCGCTGTTCTACATGGAGCGCATCGTCGCCGGCCTGATCCGCCAGCACGAAGGCCGCGAAGTGCCGGTGATCCTGTTCACCAAGGGTGGCGGTCTGTGGCTGGAGTCGATGGCCGAGGCCGGCGCCACCGCGCTGGGCCTGGACTGGACCTGCGACATCCGCAACGCCCGCGCCCGCGTCGGCGACAAGGTGGCCCTGCAGGGCAACATGGACCCGACCGTGCTGTACGCCAACCCGACGGCGATCCGCGCCGAGGTGGCGCGCATCCTCGAGCGCTACGGCCACGGCTCGGGCCACGTGTTCAACCTCGGCCACGGCATCACCCCGGAAGTCGATCCGGCGCATGCCGGCGTGTTCATCGAGGCGGTGCACGAGCTGTCGGCGCAGTACCACGGCTGATCCGCGCCCGGATGCAGGCAAAGGCCCGATCCCTGTGATCGGGCCTTTGCATTTCAGGGCTCAGACTTGCGGCTGCTTGGGCGGCAGGCGCGACAGGTGCAGGGCCACCGTCAGGGCGACGGCGAGCAGGGCAGCGATGAACAGGCCAACGCCGGTCCAGCCGCCGTGTTGCCAGAAGAAACCGCCAAGGGTGCCGGCCACGCTGGAGCCCAGGTAGTAGCTGAACAGGTACAGCGACGAGGCCTGACCTCGGGCCTGCAGGGCGCGACGGCCGACCCAGCTGCTGGCCAGCGAGTGGGCGGCGAAGAAGCCGAAGGCGAACAACAGCATGCCGAGCAGGATCAGCAGCAGCGAGGCAAACAGGGTCAGCAGCAGCCCGGCCAGCATCAGCAGGATCGACGGCCAGAACACCCGGTGGCGGCCGAGGCGGTCGGCCAGCAGGCCGGCCTGGGTCGAGCTGTAGGTGCCCGACAGGTAGACCACCGAGAGCAGGCCGACCAGGGTCAGGCTCAGATGGTAGGGCGCCTCGAGCAGGCGGTAGCCGATGTAGTTGAACAGGGTGACGAAACCGCCCATCAGCAGGAAGGCCTCGAGAAACAGCCAGGGCAGGCCGCGGTCGGTCAGGTGCAGGCGCAGGCCGCTGGCGAGGTTGGCGAAGCTCAGCGGCGTGGGGCGAAAGTGTCGCGAATCCGGCAGCAGGCGCCAGAACAGCAGCGCGGCGAGCAGCGCCAGGCCGCCGAGGGTGGCCACGGCGGCCTGCCAGGAGACGAAGTCCACCAGCACGCCGCTGACCAGTCGCCCGCTCATGCCGCCCAGGGCGTTGCCGGAGATGTACAGGCCCATGGCCAGGCCGAGGTGCTGGGGATGGATCTCCTCGCTGAGATAGGACATCGCCACCGCCACCAGACCGCTGAGCGACAGGCCGACCAGCGCGCGCATCGCCAGCAGGGCATGCCAGTTGGGCATCAGCGGGCTGAGCAGGGTGCACAGCGCGGCGGCACACAGCGCGGCGACCATCACCGGCTTGCGGCCGATGGCATCGGACAGCGGGCCGGTGACCAGCAGGCCGACGGCCAGGGTGATGGTCGACACCGACAGCACCAGGCTACTCTGCGCCGCACTCAGGGCAAAGGCCGCAGACAGCACCGGCAGCATCGGTTGCACGCAGTAGAGCAGGGCGAAGGTGGCGAAGCCACCGGCGAACAGCGCCCAGTTGGTGCGCCGGAAGCGGGCGCTGCCCTTCTCTATGTGGCTCGCGGTTTCCGTGGCTGTGGCCGCGGCGTTTGCTGGCTGCGCAGGGCTGGCGACAAGGCTGTTCATCGGTTCCTCGACAGGGGCGGCCTGGGCTCGGGGCGACGAACGATCACCGTCGCAGGGTGCGGGCGGGGTGGCGGCGGGTATTGCGCCGGGGCCGCAGGGTATGCCGGCAAGCATAGGTGAGGCGGTATTCTTAGTTCCAATATATTATTCGACTCATATGATATGCGTTACGAATCGATAGGGCTGCCCATGGAACTCCGCCACCTGCGCTATTTCATCGCCGTCGCCGAGGAGCTGCACTTCGGTCGCGCGGCCCTGCAGCTGGGCATCTCCCAGCCGCCGCTGAGCCAGCAGATCCAGGCGCTGGAGGACGAGCTGGGCGTGCGCCTGTTCGAGCGCACCAACCGGCGCGTGGCGCTGAGCGAGGTCGGCCGGCTGTTCCTGCCCGAGGCGCGCCAGGTGCTGGCGCAGCTGGACAAGGCGGTCGCCGTGGCGCGCCGCGCACAGCGCGGCGAGGTCGGCGAGCTGAAGGTCGGCTTCACCTCGTCGGCGCCGTTCACCTCGACCATTCCACGGGCGATCCAGGCCTTCCGCCTGGCCTGCCCGGCGGTACATCTGGACCTCTGCGAGTTGAGCAGCCGCGGCGTGGCCGAGGCGGTCGCCGAAGGGCGGCTGCAGGTCGGCATGCTGCGCCCGCTGGAGGCCATGCCCGCCGGGCTGGAGGCGCTGGAGCTGTTCGCCGAAGAGTTGGTGGCGGTGCTGCCGGCCGGCCATCCGCTGGCCGGCCGCGAGGCGGGGATAGAGCTGAGCGACCTTGCCGGAGAGGCCTTCGTGTTCTTCCCGCGCAGTTTCGGCACCGGGCTCTATGACCAG
Organism: Pseudomonas linyingensis; assembly: GCF_900109175.1. GTDB lineage: Bacteria > Pseudomonadota > Gammaproteobacteria > Pseudomonadales > Pseudomonadaceae > Geopseudomonas > Geopseudomonas linyingensis. Next base: position 310,765 of record NZ_FNZE01000002.1, read on the forward strand.
CTGCTCGACCTGGCACGCGCCGCCGGGTTCACTCCGCGCATCGTCCAGGAGGCCAGCGAGGCGATGACCCTGATCGGCCTGGTCGCCACCGGCCTCGGCGTCACCGTGCTGCCGGCCTCGTTCAGCCGCATGCGCATCGACGGCGTGGTCTGCCGCACCCTGCGCGATGCCGGCGCCAGCACCGCGGTGTGGCTGGTGCGCCGCCGCGACGAGGCCTCGCCGCTGGTGCAGCGCTTCGCCGCGCTGCTCGAGGGCGAGGCGCGGCAGGCGCAGGCGCTGCGGGCAATGGCGGTCGATGCGCACAGCCGGAGCTGAATGGGGTTAAATGCAGGACACAGCAAAGCATCCGCGCACAGCGGAGCGTACCAAGGGAGACAGTGGCATGCGGCGTGTGGTGTTCAATCAGAAGGGCGGGGTCGGCAAGTCGAGCATCGCCTGCAACCTGGCGGCGGTGAGTGCGGCGCAGGGCTATCGCACCCTGCTGGTCGATCTCGACAGTCAGGCCAACTCCACCCATTACCTCACCGGCCTGAGCGGCGACGCGATCCCGCTGGGCATCGCCGACTTCTTCAAGCAGGTGCTGGCCGGCAGCGCCGGCAAGAAGCCGAAGGTCAGCGTGCAGCACACCCCCTTCGCCAATCTCGACTTGGTCACCGCCAGTGCCGAGCTGGCCGACCTGCAGCCCAAGCTGGAGGCCAAGCACAAGATCAATAAGCTGCGCAAACTGCTCGACGAGCTGGACGAGGATTACGACCGGATCTACCTGGACACCCCGCCGGCGCTGAATTTCTATACGGTTTCCGCGCTGATCGGGGCCGATCGGGTGTTGATTCCCTTCGACTGCGACAGCTTCTCGCGCCAGGCGCTGTACGGTCTGCTCGCCGAGATTGACGAGCTGCGCGAGGACCACAACGAGGATCTCGAGATCGAGGGCATCGTGGTCAACCAGTTCCAGCCGCGGGCCTCGCTGCCGCAGCAGCTGCTCGACGAGCTGCTTGCCGAGCAGCTGCCGGTGTTGCCGGTGTACCTGGGCGCTTCGGTGAAGATGCGCGAGTCGCACCAGGCCTGCACGCCGCTGATCTTCCTCGATCCGCGGCACAAGCTGACCCAGCAGTTCGTCGAACTGCACGCGCATCTGGAAGGCGCCGACTGAGCGTCCTCCTGCTCTCGGCGGGGGAGGCTCAGCGCACGATCAGCACGTCGCAGGGTGGCTGGTGCAGCAACTGCAGCACCAGACTGCCGAGCAGGGCGTCGGCCAGCGCGCCGCGGCTGTGCGCGCCGAGGGCCAGCAACTGCGGCTGCTCGGCGGCGATGACCGTCTGCAGGCAGTGCTCGCGCTCCCCCGACAGCAGGGCATGGCTGAGCTGCAGCGGGCGTGTCGGCAGGCGGCGGCGTTCATCGTCGACCAGGCGGTCGAACAGCTCGCGCTGGAACTGTCGCTCGGTGGGATCGTCGAGGGCGTGGATCGCGGCCCGCTCGTCGATGTGCAGGGCATGCACGCTGGCGCCGTCGGCCAACAGCTGCCAGGCCTGCTGCAAGGCACGACTGGCGCAGGGCGAGAAGTCCAGCGCCACCAGCGCCCGCGCCCAGGGCTGGACGGGCTGCACCGCCAGCAGCAGCGGCACCGGACAGCCCTGCAGGAGCTGCTCGAGGGTGGTGCCGGCAAAGCCTTGCGCCGACTGCGCGTGATGGGCGCCGAGGACCAGCAGGTCGGCCTCCAGACCTCGCACCAGTCGGAGAATCTCCTCGACCGGATGGCCGCTGCGCACCAGCAGCTCGACCTGCTCGGTCTGGCAGGCGGTCAGTGCCGGCGCCAGGCGGGCCCGGGCCGCCTCGGCATCGCCTCCGGCGGCCAGCACGTGCACCAGACTCAGCCGCGCTCCCAATTGCCGGGCCAGCAGATCGGCGCGCTGCAGGGCCAGATCGGCCTCGGGGCTGAGGTCGTGGGCGACGAAGATGTGCTGAACCATGGGAGTCTCACGCGGCGGAACGAAGGCCGCAGTATGCCGCGTGCGGCGCGCGCTGTCCGCCGGTTCAGATGCCATGCTGACGTAGCCAGGCCAGCAGCTGTGGCAGGGGGAGGGCGCCGCTCTGCCGCGCGACTTCGACACCGCCCTTGAACAGGATCAGGCTGGGGATCGAGCGGATGCCCAGCTGGCCGGCCAGCGGCTGGTTGGCCTCGCTGTCCAGCTTGGCCAGGCGCACGCGCCCGGACAGCTCGCGCGCGGCCTGGTCGAAGGTCGGCGCGAAGGCCTTGCACGGCCCGCACCAGTCGGCCCATACATCGAGCAGCAGCGGCAGGTCGCCCTTGAGCTGGGCGGCGAAGCTGGCGCCGTCGACGGCGAACGGCTTGCCGGGCAGCACCGGGTTCTTGCAGCGCCCGCAGCGCGGCGCCTCGCCGAGACGGGCGGCGGGGATGCGGTTGAGGCCGCTGCAGTGCGGACAGGGGATGATCAGCGAGTCGGTCATGGTGGGCTCCACGGGGTGATGTCCCTAGTGTGGGGCCGCTGGGCGGGATATCAAGGCGCCGTGTTCGTTCCCCGTCTGTGGGAGGTGCGCCAGGAGCTCAAGAGCTTCGCCCCGAGGTGGGGCCTCCCACAGACAGGTCACCCGCTGCGCGCAGTGGCGCAACGATCAGGCGAGGCGCAATCAGCTCCTGGCCGCCTCCAGCGCCTGGCCGAGGTCCTCGAGGATGTCATCGATGTGCTCGATGCCGATCGACAGGCGCACCAGGTCGCGGGACACGCCGGCGCGGGCCAGTTCCTCGTCGTTGAGCTGGCGGTGGGTGGTGGAGGCCGGGTGGCAGGCCAGCGACTTGGCGTCGCCGATGTTGACCAGGCGCACCACCAGCTTGAGCGCGTCGATGAAGCGCGCCGCCGCCTCGATGCCACCGACGATGCCGAACGACATGATCGAGGCCGGCTGGCCGCCCATGTAGCGCTGTGCCAGTTCGTGCTCGGGGTGGTCGACCAGGCCGGCGTACTTCACCCAGCTGACCTGCGGGTGCTCCTGCAGGAACTCGGCGACCTGGCGGGCGTTCTCGCAATGGCGCTCCATGCGCAGGGCCAGGGTCTCCAGGCCCTGGAGGATCAGGAAGGCATTGAACGGCGACAGCGCGGCGCCCATGTTGCGCAGCGGCACCACGCGGCAGCGGCCGATGAACGCCGCCGGGCCGAAGGCCTCGGTGTAGGTGACGCCGTGGTAGGACGGGTCGGGGGTGTTGAGCAGCGGGAAGCGCTCCTTGTTGTCCGCCCAGGGGAACTGGCCGGAGTCGACGACGATGCCTCCGATGCTGGTGCCGTGGCCACCGATGTACTTGGTCAGCGAGTGCACCACGATGTCGGCGCCGTGCTCGAACGGCCGGCAGAGGATCGGCGTGGCCACGGTGTTGTCGACGATCAGCGGCACGCCGTGGCGGTGCGCGGCGTCGGCCAGCGCCTTGAGGTCGACGATGTTGCCCGCCGGGTTGCCGATCGATTCGCAGAACACTGCGCGGGTGTTGGCGTCGATCAGCGCCTCCAGGGCTGCGATGTCGTCGTGCGCGGCGAAGCGCACCTCGATGCCCTGGCGCGGCAGGGTATGGGCGAACAGGTTGTAGGTGCCGCCGTACAGCTTGGCCACCGAGACGATGTTGTCGCCGACCCCGGCGATGGTCTGGATCGCGTAGGTGATCGCCGCCATGCCCGAGGCCACCGCCAGCGCCGCCACGCCGCCTTCCAGCGCCGCCACGCGCTTCTCCAGCACGTCGGTGGTGGGGTTCATGATTCGCGTGTAGATGTTGCCGGCCACCTTGAGGTCGAACAGGTCGGCGCCGTGCTGGGTGTCGTCGAAGGCGTAGGAGGTGGTCTGGTAGATCGGCACCGCCACCGCCTTTGTGGTCGGGTCGGGGCTGTAACCGGCGTGGATGGCCAGGGTTTCCGCTTTCATGCGCGCGCATTCCTTCGTGGGCAGGGAAAGCGCGCAGCATGCCGAGCCCGCTGCAGATCGGTCAATGCCACCATGCTCCATGGGGACATGGACCGCGCCGGGGTGTCACAGCGGGGTCAGCGGCCAGAACAGCGGGATCACCACCGAGGCGACCAGCCACAGCAGGATGTTCAGCGGAATGCCGACCTTCATGAAGTCGCTGAAGCGGTAGCCGCCGGCGTTGTAGACGAAGGTGTTGGTCTGGTAGCCGATCGGCGTCGCGAAGCTGGCGCTGGCGGCGAACATCACCGCGACCACGAAGGCGCGCGGATCGACGCCCAGCTGCTGGGCCATGCCGATGGCGATCGGGGTGACCAGCACCGCCACCGCATTGTTGGACAGCACCTCGGTGAGCACCGAGGTGAACAGGTAGATGAACGACAGCAGCAGCAGCGGCCCGGCCCAGGGCAGCAGGGTCATCACGTTCTCGACGATCAGCCGCACCAGGCCGACCTTGTCCATCGCCACGCTGATCGCCAGCATGCCGAAGATCAGGCTGAGGATCTTCCAGTCCACCGCCTTGTAGGCGTCCTCCACGTCCAGGCAGCGGGTGGCCAGCACGGTCACCGCGCCGATGATCGCCAGACCCTCGATCGGCATCACGCCGAGGGCGGCCAGCAGCATCACCGCGGCGGTGGCGAGCAGGGCGATGGGCGCCTTGTCGCGTCGGTAGGCGCGTTCCTGCACGGCGTTGAGGCTGATCAGCTCGCCGTTGTCGGCGAAGCGCTTGATCTGCGCCGGGGTGCCCTCCACCAGCATCACGTCGCCGAACTGCAGCTGGAAGTCGTCGAGGTTGCCGCTGACGTTGGCGTCCTGGCGGTGCACGGCCAGCACGTTGATGCCGTAGCGCGCGCTGAGATCGAGGTCGCGCATCGGCCGGTGGCTGTAGCGCGAATTGCGGCCGACGATGGCCTCGGCGAGGATCAGGTCCTGGCTGCTGACCGTCTCGAAGGCCTCGCCACGATTGAAGGTCAGATGGCCGCTTTCGCGCAGGTCGACCACTGCCCGGACCTGGCCGTGCAGCACCAGCAGGTCGCCGGCCTGGAGGACGAAATCGTGCCGCGGGCGATTGAACTGCTCGGCGTTGCGATTCACCTGCAACACCTGCAGGCCGCTGCCGCCGTTGAGGTTGGCCTCGGCGAGGCTCTTGCCGATCACCGGCGAGTTCTGCGGCACCCGCAGTTCGCTCATGAAGGCGCGGTCGAGGTCGGGGCGCAGCTGTCGGGACAGGGTCTCGCGCTCGGGCAGCAGGCGCTTGCCGAGCGTCAGCAGGTAGAGCATGCCGGCCGCGGCGAGGATCAGTCCGGCGCCGGTGATCTCGAACATGCCGAACGGCTCGAGGCCAGCCTTGCGCGCCACGCCGTCGACCAGAATGTTGGTCGAGGTGCCGATCATGCTCAGGGTGCCGCCGAGGATGGTGGCGTAGGACAGCGGAATCAGCAGCTTGGAGGGCAGGGTGCCGGCGCGCTTGGCCAGGGCGATGGCCACCGGGGTGAGGATGGCCACCACCGGCGTGTTGTTTAGGAAGGCGGAGATCACCAGGGCGGTGACCGTCAGGCCGGCCAGCACCCGCGTCGGGCTGGTGCCGACCAGGTCGCCCAGCCAGTTGCCCAGCGCGTCGATGCAACCGGTGCGCTCCAAGGCGGCGGACAGCACGAACATGCAGGCGATGGTCACCGGCGCCGAGTTGGACAGCACGCCGAGCACTTCGGCGGGCACCAGCAGGCCGGTGACCAGCAGGGCGGCCACGGCGATGGCGGCGACGATGTCCGGGCTCCACTTCTCGCGGACGAAGGAAACCAGCACCCAGAGCAGCAGGGCGGCGACGAACCAGAGCGAAAGCGAGTCCGGAAGCATGGACATCCTTGGGCGAATCTCGTGTGAGGTATCGACACGGCGCGCAGGGCGCAGCGGCGCTGGCGCAACGATAAAAGCCTTCGCTTAGACAGTCCAAGAATGTTTGATAAGGTTTATATGCTATTGAGGAGTAAAAAAATGGGCGCCCGTTGGCACGGCCCCATGGGCCCGTTCACGACGAGCAGCTGATCTCCAGATGCTTGCCCCACTCCGGCGGGCGTTCGGCGTAGCGCTCCATCCCCGGTTGGTCGGCGAAGGGCCGCGAGAGCACCGCGTGCAGTTCGCGCACCGGGCCGTAATCCCCCTGCTCGGCGGCTTCGATGGCCTGCTGGGCCAGGTAGTTGCGCAGGATGTAGCGCGGATTGACCGCGTGCATCCGCGCGCGGCGCTCGCTCTCGTCTTGCGCGCCCTCGCGCGCGGCCCGGGCCAGGTAGTCGGCCGCCCAAGCATCGAAGCCGGCGAGGTCGACGAAATCCTCGCGCAGGCGCTGCATGGCCGCGGCGGCGGGCTCGTCGCCCAGGCTGCGGAAGAACCGGCTGTAGTCCACGCCGCCCTGCTGCATCAGGGCGAGCAGACGCTGCACCAGCACCTCGTCGCCATCCTCGGCCGTACGCAGGCCGAGGCGCCGGCGCATGCGGTCGAGGTAGTGGGCCTGGTACAGCGGCAGGAACAGGGCGAGCGACTCGCGCAGCTGCTCCACTGCCACCAGCGGGGTCAGCGCCTGGCCCAGCGCCGAGAGGTTCCAGTGGGCGATCGGCACCTGGTTCTCGAAACTGTAGCGGCCGCTGTCGTCGGAGTGGTTGCAGACGTGGTGGGCGTCGAAGTCGTCGAGGAAGGCGTAGGGGCCGTAGTCGAAGGTCAGGCCGAGCAGCGACATGTTGTCGGTGTTCATCACCCCGTGGCAGAAGCCGTAGGCCTGCCACAGGGCGATGGTCGCGGCGGTGCGTTCGACCACTTCGCGGAACATCGCGGCGAACGGCTGCGCCTGCTCGCGGCACGCCGGGAAGTGGCAGTCCAGGGCGTGCTCGGCGAGCTGGCGCAGGGCCTCGTGCTGGCGGGTGTAGTAGAAGAATTCGAAGTGGCCGAAGCGCAGGTGGCTGGGCGACAGGCGTAGCAGCATGGCGGCGGTTTCGGCGCGTTCGCGGTACACGGGGGTGGTCGAGGCGACCACGCACAGCGCGCGGGTGGTGGGGATGCCCAGCGCGGCGAGATGCTCGCTGGCGAGGAACTCGCGGATCGAGCTGCGTAGCACCGCGCGGCCGTCGCCCATGCGCGAGTACGGCGTGTAGCCGGCGCCCTTGAGGTGCAGGTCCCAGTACTCGCCGCGGGCGTTGACCACCTCGCCGAGCAGCAGGCCGCGACCGTCGCCCAGCTGCGGGTTGTACATGCCGAACTGGTGGCCGGAGTAGACCATCGCCCGCGGCTCGGCGTCCTGCCACAGCCGGTGGCCGGCGAACAGCGCGGCGAACTCGGGACGTGCGCTCTCGCCGGGATCGAGGTCGAGCAGCGCCATGGCCGCCGGGCTGGCCACCACCAGCCGCGGCTGCTCGATCGGCTGCGGCAGCACGCGGGTGGAGAAGGTGTCGCCCAGGCGGGCGAAGCGGTTGTCGAATGCGAGCTGGTCGAGAGTCTTCACGGCGGTCTCCGGCAATTCCTGAGCATTCTCCTCGGAATTGCCGGAGGGCGTCCAGTCGGCCGCCGCTCAGCGGCCGGTCATTCCCGGGCTGCCTTGCCCGCTGCGCTCGCGGATGCCGGCGGCTGGCTACTGACCAGTTGCAGCTGCTGGCCCTGCAGGTTCTTGAGGAACACGTCGAGCTGGCGGAAGGCGATCTCGATGTCGTGCTCGCGGAACAGGCGGTCGATCTCGCGGTTGATCTCGTCGATCGCGGCATTGCGGTCGCCCAGCTCGCGCACGTGGATGCGCAGTTCGTGGTCGAGGGTGCTCTCGTTGAAGGTCAGGAACAGCACCATCGGCTCGGGTTCCTTGAGCACCCGCGGGTTGTCGCGGGCGATCCGCAGCAGCAGTTTGCGCACCAGTTCGAGGTCGGTGCCGTAGGCCACGCCGATCTTGATGGTCACCCGGGTCACGGTGTCGGTCAGCGACCAGTTGATCAGCTGGCTGGTGATGAAGGTCTTGTTGGGGACGATGATTTCCTTGCGGTCGAAATCGGTGATGGTGGTGGCGCGGATGCGGATCTTGCTCACCGAGCCGGACAGGTTGCCGATGGTCACCACGTCGCCGATGCGCACCGGGCGCTCGAACAGGATGATCAGGCCGGAGATGAAGTTGGCGAAGATCTCCTGCATGCCGAAACCGATGCCCACCGACAGCGCCGCGACCAGCCACTGCAGCTTGTCCCAGCTGAGGCCGAGGGTCGACAGGGTGCTGACCAGGCCGAAGGCCATGATGGCGTAGGACAGCAGGGCGGTGGTGGCGTAGGCGCTGCCCTGGGCCAGCTGCATGCGCGACAGCACCAGCATTTCCAGCAGGCCGGGCAGGTTGCGGGCGAGCGCCACGGTGATCACCAGGATCACCAGGGCGCCGAGCAGATCGCTCAGGCTGATCGGCACGCTGACCGCGCTGTCGCCGCTGCCACTGGTGTATTCGTAGAGGGTCACGCTGTCCAGGTAGGTGAATACCGCCAGCAGGTCGGCCCAGACGAAGTAGAAGATGCCGCCGAAGGCGAGCAGCAGGCCCAGGCGGATCAGGCGCAGGGATTGCTGGTTGACCTGCTCCAGGGCCAGGTTCGGCTCCTCGATCAGCTCGCCGCCCTCGGCGCCCTCGCGCGTCGGTGTCTGCTGGCGCGCCTGGGCGCGCTGCAGGGCCAGGCGGCGGGCGGCGATGTCGAGGCCGTGCAGCACGGTCGACTGCACCACGGTCCAGATGGCGATGATGTACAGGCTGTCGAGCAGACGGCCGGTGAGCTTGAGGGCGGTGTAGTAGTAGCCGAAGCCGACCAGCAGCACATGGGCCAGCGGCAGACCGACCAGCAGCAGCGCGGCGAGGAAATGCAGCACCCGCGAGCCGAAGAATGGCGGCTGGCTGAGCATGATGTGCAGCAGGATCCAGCTCATCAGCAGGAAGCCGCTGAGGACGATGAAGATGCCCAGCACGTCCTCGCTCAGGCCACTGAGCTGGCGCTCGGCAATGCTCACCACCAGCACCATTGGCATCACTACCAGGCCCAGGTAGCGCACCTGGCGATAGAGAATCTGCACACGAGCCGACTCCCAGCCGAAATGGCGCTCGGCCACACTGCCGCGGGCCAGCAGGCGATAGCCGACACCGAACACCAGGATGGCCTGGGCCAGTTGGAGCAGCGACTCGCCGAACACGGTGGTGGCGGCCTGCGGGTCCTGGATCAGCACCACGCCGCAGGCGGCGACGATCAGCGGCAGCGGCAGCACAAGCAGGAAGTGGCAGAGCAGCGCCAGCGGGGTCAGCAGCTGCCGGTTGCGGCGCAGCTGGTGGAGATCGTCGTCGATCTGCGCCAGGCGGTGGCGCAGCCAGGGCCGCCCGGCGAGCAGGGCGCCGAGCAGCACCACCAGCGGCAGGAACAGCAGCGGCTGGCCGATCAGGCCGTGGCCGATGGCCTTGGCGCTGTCCATGAGCGGAAGTGCATCGAGCTGGCGCTGCAGGCGGCCGGGTACTTCCTTGAACCAGTCGAGGTCGAGTGGCTTGTTGCTGGCGATCCAGAACATCTGCTCGTCGAGGGTGCGGCTCAGGCTGGCGCTGGTGGCGAGCAGCTGCTTCTGGTTGAGCTGCAGGGTGATGGCCTGGGTCAGCAGGTTGCCCAGCTCGCTGTTGAGGCGATCGAGCAGCGCCAGGCGGGCGCGCGCCAGTTGCTCCAGCTCGCTGCGCAGTTCCGGGGTGAGGCTCTCGCCGGGCTGGCTGGCCAGCAGGGTGTCGACGTACTGGGTCGGGTTGACGATTTCGGCGCGGCGCTGGTTCAGCTCGAACTGGTACAGGCGCAGGTCGGCGATTTCGTCGGCGAGGTTCTTGTCCGCACTGACCTTGGGCAGGGCGTTCTTCTGCTGGTAGAGGATGCGGGTCAGCAGCAGGCTGCCCTTGAGCACGGCGATCTGCTCGTCGAGCGCCTGTTCGGCCTGCTTCAGCGAGTCGAGCTGCTGCTTGGTGCCGATGTTCTTGCGGATCAGCTCGTTGGCGCGGTCGGTGGCCTTGAGCAGGTAGTCGCTCAGCGCCAGGTTGAGGTCGGCCTGGGTGGCCAGCAGGCTGCCGCTCTGGTTGTCGAGGCTCTCGCGCGACAGCTGGGCCACGGTTTCCGCCGACTCCTCGCGGCGCTTGGCGTTGAGGGTGTTCTGCTGGGCGAGAATTTCCGCCTCGAGCAGGGCAATACGCTGGGTGAGCAGGGCACGCTGGCTGGCGCTCAGATCCTGCAGGGTGGTGTTGCCAGCCAGCTCCTGGCTGCGCAGCTGCGATACCGCCTCCAGCGCCGCCAGCTCGCTCTGCAGCATGGCGCGCTGCTCGCTGCCGAGCGGGACATTCTTGTCCTTGCCGCTCTTGAGCAGCTCGCGGATGGTCTGCGTGCGCGCCTGGTTGGCGCTGATCTCGGCCTGTGCGCGCTCGGGACGGGTCTGCGCATCGATCAGCGCATTGGTGGCCAGGGCCAGCTGGGCCTGCCAGTCGTTGAGCTGGGTCAGGCGCTCGGCCAGCATGCTCTCCAGCTGGGTGGTGGGCAGGTTGGCGTAGCGTGTGCTCAGCTCCTCCGCTACCACCGGCTTGAGCCGGGCCTGTTCGCGCTGGGCTTCGGCGGTCAGCTTGGGAGCGTCGGCAAGGAGCTGCTTGAGGCTGGCCAGTTCGTCGCTGCTGGTCTGGATCTTCTGCAGATTGTCGAGGGTCTTCTGCAGGGTTTCCTGCATGGCCTTGTGCTCGGCTTCGGGCAGCTTGCGCTCCTCGAGGCGCGCCAGGCTTTTCTGCACGGCAGCAGCATTGGGCAGCGCGTCGGCGGCGCCGGCGAAGGGGGCGAGGATCAGCAGACTCAGCAGCAGCGAAGCCAGGAACGGGCGTAGCTTGAACATCATGGCGAACACGGTTTTGTTGAGGAACCGGCAAGCCTACTGGTGCTGTCCCGTCGCGACAAGGCTATCGGTCTGGAAATGGCGCTGGCGGCGGGCGCCGCGAACGCCGCCACGGCCGACTCAGGGCATCAGCAGCGGCCCCGCGCCGCCGGCCGGGAGCTTGAGACCGACCTTGCGGACGCGATTGCCCTCCATCTGCGCCACCGTCCAGGTGCGCCCGGCCCACTCGACCTGGTCGCCGACCACCGGCTCGCCGCCGATCAGCTGGGCGACGAACGGGCCAAGCGCCTGGTGCGGGTCGAGGCCGCCCAGCGGCAGACCGTAGAGCGCCGCCACCGGCCCCAGTTCGGCGTCGCCCTCGAGCACGAAGTCGCCGAAGAAGCGCAGGTCCTGGCCGCTCTTCGGGGCCTGGCTGAACAGCTTGCCCAGTGCCGGCAGGTCCTTCTCGTGGCCGATCACGCAGAGGATGTCGCCGGCCTCCAGGTGGGTGCTGCCGCTGGGGTGGAGCAGTTCGCGGCCGCGGAACAGCGCGGCGATGCGCGTGCCCTCGGGCATCTTCAGTACGCGCAGCGGCGCGCCGACGCACCAGCGGTCGGCGCGCAGCTTGTAGACGAACATCTCCCACTGGCTGGTCGGGTGGATCTCCAGGCCGGCACGGGAGATCGGCGCCGGCTGCGGCGGCACCTCGACCCGTGTCTTGTGCGCCGCCCAGCCGAGGGTGCTGCCCTGCAGCACCAGCGACACCAGCACGATGAAGAACGCCACGTTGAAGAACAGCTGGGCGTTGGGCAGGCCGGCGACCAGCGGAAACACCGCGAGGATTACCGGCACCGCGCCACGCAGGCCGATCCAGGAGATGAACAGGCGCTCGCGGAAGTGGAAGGCGCGAAACGGCAGCAGGCCGATGAACACCGACAGCGGCCGGGCGAACAGGATCATCCACAGCGACAGCAGCAGCGCCGGCACGGCGATCGGCAGCAGCTCGCTGGGCGTGAGCAGCAGGCCGAGGACCAGGAACATGCCGATCTGGCTGAGCCAGGCCAGGCCGTCGAACATGTGCAGGATGCCGTGACGGTTGCGGATCGGCCGGTTGCCGAGCATCAGGCCGCAGACGTACACGGCGAGGATGCCGCTGCCGCCGATCTCGCCGGCGAAGGCGTAGATCATGATGCCGCCGCTGACCGCCAGCAGCGGGTAGAGGCCGTCGGCCACCGCCAGGCGGTTGACCAGCTGCAGCAGCAGCCAGCCGCCGGCCAGGCCGAGGACGATGCCGATGCCGAACTGCAGCAACAGCGACAGCAGCACGCTCCAGCCGAAGCTGGTCTGCCCGGAGGCGAGCATGCCGATCAGGGTCACGGTGAGGAACATCGCCATCGGATCGTTGCTGCCCGACTCGATTTCCAGGGTCGAGCCGACCCGCTCGTTGAGGCCCTTGCCGTTGAGCAGGTTGAACACCACGGCGGCGTCGGTGGAGGCGACGATGGCGCCGATCAGCAGGCCTTCCAGCAGCTTGAGGTCGAACAGCCAGGCGGCGGCCAGGCCGGTCAGCCCGGCGGTGATCACCACGCCGACGGTGGCCAGCGACATCGCCGGCCACAGGGCGACGCGGAAGGTGGCCACCCGGGTGCGCATGCCGCCGTCGAGGAGGATCACCGCCAGCGCCAGGTTGCTGACCAGGTAGGCCAGCGAGTAGTCGTTGAAGACGATGCCGCCGATGCCGTCGACGCCGGCGGCCATGCCCACGGCGAGAAAGATCACCAGTACCGGGATGCCGATGCGCGCCGAGAACGAGCTGACCAGGATGCTGACGCCGACCAGCAATGCGCCGACGAAGAACAGGCTGTTGACGGCGGCGGTATCCACGGCGGGCTCCGGAGGCGGCTTGACGGATGGCTGAAATCATGCACTTGGCGTGCCAATCGATTCTAACCTGTTGATTTGTCGGATGGATGAAAAATATCCAGGTTTTTTTCGCCGCATGTTACGGCGCCTGATCGGGCCGCCTGCCGGTTTCCGGGCGCGGCGCCTGTGCCTGGCGGGACTGCCGGCAGGCGGGGTGCTGCTGGTAGACTGGCGGTCATGCGCCTCGATCCACCCCTTTGCGCCAGCCGCCGCCTGCGGCCGGCCTGTCAGCTCCGGACCCACCGATGAACTACCGTCACGCCTTTCATGCCGGCAACCATGCCGACGTGCTCAAGCATGCCGTCCTCTGCCGCCTGCTCACCCTGATGGCACGCAAGGACAAGCCCTTCGCCTACCTCGACAGCCATGCCGGCGTCGGCCTCTACGACCTGGCCGGCGAGCAGGCCGGCAAGACCGGCGAGTGGCTGCAGGGCATCGCCCGCCTGTGGGTGCGCAACGACCTGCCGGCGCTGCTGGCCGACTATCGCGCGCTGGTCGGCGAACTCAATCCCGATGGCGCGCTGCGCTACTACCCCGGCTCGCCGGAGATCGCCCGGCGCCTGACCCGCGCGCAGGACCGCGTGCTGCTCAACGAGAAGCATCCGGACGACGGCCAGCTGCTCAAGGCCAACATGGCCGGCGATCGCCGGGTCACCGTGCATCTGGGCGAGGGCTGGCATCTGGCCAAGGCCCTGCTGCCGGTGGCGGAGAAGCGTGCGCTGCTGCTGATCGATCCGCCGTTCGAGCAGGCCGACGAACTGGCGCGCTGCGTGGAGTCGCTGAGCACCGCGATGGCGCGCATGCGTCAGGCGGTGGTGGCGATCTGGTACCCGATCAAGGACACCCGCCAGCTCAAGCGCTTCTACCAGGATCTGGCCAAGAGCGGCGCGCCCAAGCTGCTGCGGGTCGAGCTGTGGGTCCATCCGACCGACAACCCGGCCGGCCTCAACGGTTCCGGGCTGGTCATCGCCAATCCGCCATGGCCGCTGGAGGACGAGCTGCGCGAACTACTGCCGTGGCTGGCGGCGCAGCTCGAACAGAGCCGGGGCGGCTGGCGGCTGGACTGGCTGATCGAGGAATAGGCGGCCGGTTGATCAGGCCGGCAGGCACACCCCGGTGCCGCGCAGGCCGCAGTAGCCGCCGGGGTTCTTCGCCAGGTACTGCTGGTGGTAGGCCTCGGCGTAGTAGAACGGCGGCGCCTCGCGGATCTCGGTGGTAATGGCGCCGTAGCCGGCGCAGGCCAGTTCGGCGGCGTAGGCCTCGGCGCTGGCGCGCGCTTCGGCCAGCTGCGCAGGGGTGCTGCAGTAGATCGCCGAGCGGTACTGGGTGCCGCTGTCGTTGCCCTGACGCATGCCCTGGGTCGGGTCGTGGGCTTCCCAGAACGCCTTGAGCAGGGCTTTGAGGCTGGTCTGGCGCGGATCGAAGACCACCCGCACCACCTCGGTATGTCCGGTCAGCCCGGAGCACACCTCCTCGTAGCTCGGGTTGGGCGTGAAGCCGCCGGCGTAGCCCGCCGCCGTCACCCATACGCCCGGCTGCTGCCACAGGCGCCGCTCGGCGCCCCAGAAACAGCCCAGGCCGAACTGCACTTCCTCGAGCCCTTCGGGGAATGGCGGTTGCAGCGGGTGGCCGTTCACATAATGCAGCTCCGGCACCGGCATCGGGCTGTCGCGTCCCGGCAGTGCCTGTTCGGCGCTGGGCAGCTCGAGCTTGTGGACGAGAATCTGTGAGCGCAGGACCATGCGGGCCTCCCGGTAATCACTGTGAATTGGATGTCCTAACTTGCCTGCGTATGGCGCCGGCTGCAACCGCACCGCGGTGCCGATACCGTCGGCAGGCTTTACCAGGACGGTCATATCCTGTTAACAGTAGCAGGTCCGTCGGTTGCGCTCGCCGCGCGAGCGCTGGTCTAGACTGACGGCACTCTTTACGTGAACAAGGGTAAACATCATGCAATCAGGATTCATGCAGCGGCTGCGACGCGGCCTGTTGCTGGCGCTGCTCGGTGCGGCATTGCCGGCGACGGCGGCCTCGGAGGCGCCCGTCGCCGGCGAAACCAAGCGCGACAACCAGGGTGAGAGCGCAGACAGCTTCAGTCTCGACAGTGCCGAGCAGGGCCGCTATCTGGCCGAACTGAAACGCCTGTATCCGGGCAAGGCGCCGCGCAAGGCGCTGCTCGAGCACTGCAACCGCCTGCTGGAAAGCTACGCCTTGCGCGGTGGCTACCGGGTCGGCGAGGCGCGTCCCGACGACCTGCTGTACCAGCTGAGCGTTATCGCCGACGGTACGCTGAACGTGCGCGAGGAAACCCGCAGTGCCGACGGCAGCCGCATGGCGGTGCGCAACCAGCCGGTGGAGCTGTTCGGCGTCGACCCGTTCGTGCGCTACGAGTGCCCCAACCGCGGGCCGGCCTGCCAGGTGCTCAATCCGCAGGATGGCACGCCGCTGCTGACCCTGGTGCGCGATCACACCGGGGTGGCGGAGCTGGCCAAGGCGCTGAGCTTCCTGATCCGCGACCTGCAGAAGGGCTGAGTTTTTCGACCGGCTGTAAACAAGAACCCCGCCAAATGGCGGGGTTCTTGTTTATGCGGCGGACGTGCGCGGCGTTTACAGCAGCAGCGAACGGATCTCCGCCAGCAGGTCGGCCAGGCGACGGGTGAAGCGCGCCGCGGCGGCGCCGTTGATCACCCGGTGGTCGTAGGACAGCGACAGCGGCAGCATCAGCTTGGGCTGGAACGCCTTGCCGTCCCACACCGGCTGCATGCTCGCCTTGGACACGCCGAGGATCGCCACTTCCGGCGCGTTGACGATCGGCGTGAAGCCGGTGCCGCCAATGTGGCCGAGGCTGGAGATGGTGAAGCAGGCGCCCTGCATGTCGTCGGCGGAGAGCTTCTTGGTGCGCGCCTTCTCCGCCAGTTCGGCGGCCTCGGCGGACAGCTGCAGCAGGCTCTTCTGGTCGACGTTCTTGATCACCGGTACCAGCAGGCCGTCCGGGGTGTCCACGGCGAAGCCGATGTGCACGTACTTCTTGCGGATCAGCGCCTTGCCGCTGGGGGCCAGCGAACTGTTGAAGTCCGGCAGCTCGCGCAGCACGTGGGCGCAGGCCTTGAGCAGGAACGGCAGCACGGTCAGCTTGACGCCGGCCTTTTCGGCCGCCGCCTTCTGCGCCACGCGGAAGGCTTCCAGCTCGCTGATGTCGGCCGACTCGAACTGGGTCACGTGCGGCACGTTGAGCCAGCTGCGATGCAGGTTGGCGGCGCCGACCTGCATCAGGCGGGTCATCGCCACTTCCTCGATTTCGCCGAAGCGGCTGAAGTCGATTTCTGGAATCGGCGGGATGCCGGCACCGCCGACCGCGCCGGCTGCCGGGGCGGTCTTGGCCTTCTGCATCATCGTCTTGACGTAGACCTGCACGTCTTCCTTGAGCACGCGGCCTTTCGGGCCGCTGGCCGGTACGTCGCTCAGCTCGACACCGAACTCGCGGGCCAGCATGCGCACGGCCGGGCCGGCGTGCACCTTGCCGGCGCTGCCGCTCGCTACGCCGACCGGGCCGGGCACCTTGGCGGGTGCTGGCGCCGGAGCGGCTACTGCCGGCGCAGCTGCTGGAGCCGGAGCCGCGGCAGGTGCGCTGGCGGCAACCGGAGCTGCTGCCGGCGCGGCGCCGACCACGCGCAGGGTGAGGATCAGCTCGCCGGTGCCGACCTCGTCGTTGAGCTTGACCGCCACGCTGTCGACGGTGCCGGCCTGCGGGCAGGGGATCTCCATGCTGGCCTTGTCGGACTCCAGCACCAGCAGCGACTGGTCGGCTTCGACCACGTCACCGGCCTTGACCAGCAGTTCGATGATGCGGGCCTTGCCGGCCGAGCCGATGTCCGGCACGTGCACCGGTTGCAGGCTCTCGCTGACCGCAGCGGCGGGCGCCGCCGCGGGAGCGGGCTCGGCCGCCGGGGCGGCCACCGGCGCTTCGGCTACCGGCGCGCTGGCGGCCGGAGCCGCAGCGCTGGCGCCTTCGGCTTCCAGCTCGAGCAGGTCGTCGCCGGTCTTCAGCTTGTCGCCCAGCTTGACCTTGAGGCTCTTGATCACCCCGGCCCTGGGGGCGGGGATCTCCATGCTGGCCTTGTCGGATTCCAGGGTCAGCAGGCTCTGGTCGGCGTCGATACGGTCGCCGACCTTGACCAGCAGTTCGATCACTTCACCTTCGCCGCTGCCGATATCGGGTACGCGAATCAATTCACTCATGGCGCGCTCCTCAGCAGTCCAGCGGGTTGGCTTTGTTGGTGTCGATGCCGAACTTGGCAATCGCTTCGGCGACCAGGGTGCGCTCGATCTCGCCGCGGTCGGCCAGGGCCTCCAGCGCGGTCAGCACCACCCAGTAGCGGTCCACCTCGAAGAAGTGGCGCAGTTTCTTGCGGCTGTCGCTGCGGCCGAAGCCGTCGGTACCGAGCACCTTGTACTCCTTGACCGGTACCCACTGGCGGATCTGGTCGGCGAACAGCTTCATGTAGTCGGTGGAAGCAACCACCGGGCCCTTGCGCTCGGAGAGGCACTGCTCGACGTAGGTCAGTTGCGGCTTCTGTTCCGGGTGCAGGCGGTTGCGGCGCTCCACGGCCAGGCCTTCGCGGCGCAGTTCGTTGAAGCTGGTGACGCTCCACACGTCGGCGCCGATGTTGTAGTCCTCGCGGAGGATCTTCGCCGCTTCGCGGACTTCGCGCAGGATGGTGCCGGAGCCGAGCAGCTGCACGTGGCAGGCGGCGTCGCGCTGGTCTTCCTCGAGCAGGTACATGCCCTT
Organism: Pseudomonas linyingensis; assembly: GCF_900109175.1. Lineage (GTDB taxonomy): Bacteria > Pseudomonadota > Gammaproteobacteria > Pseudomonadales > Pseudomonadaceae > Geopseudomonas > Geopseudomonas linyingensis. The sequence goes on from NZ_FNZE01000002.1 coordinate 328,319, forward strand.
GATGATGCCGTCCTCGGCACCGACCGGCATGGCCGGCTGGGCGTAGGCTTCGTTCATCGCGGTGATGTAGTAGAAGACGCTCTGCTGCTCTTCGGTCATCTGGCGGATGCCTTCGCGGATGATCACTGCCATCTCGTAGGCATAGGCTGGATCGAAGCTGCGGCAGTTGGGGATGGTCGAGGCGAGGATGTGGCTGTGGCCGTCCTCGTGCTGCAGGCCTTCACCGTTGAGGGTGGTGCGTCCGGCGGTGCCACCGATCAGGAAGCCGCGGGCGCGGCTGTCGCCGGCCGCCCAGGCCAGGTCGCCGATGCGCTGGAAGCCGAACATCGAGTAGAACACGTAGAACGGCAGCATCGGCTGGTTGTGGTTGCTGTAGCTGGTGGCTGCAGCGATCCAGCTGGACATGGCGCCGGCCTCGTTGATGCCTTCCTCGAGGATCTGGCCCTTCTTGTCCTCGCGGTAGAACATCACCTGATCCTTGTCCACCGGCTGGTACAGCTGGCCGACCGAGGAGTAGATGCCGAGCTGGCGGAACATGCCTTCCATGCCGAAGGTACGCGCCTCGTCCGGGATGATCGGCACGATGCGGCTGCCCAGGTCCTTGTCCTTGACCAGCTGCGAGAGGATGCGCACGAAGGCCATGGTGGTGGAGATTTCGCGCTCGCCGGTGCCGTCGAGGATCGCCTTGAGGGTTTCCAGCGGCGGGGTCGGGATGCTGAAACTCTTGCTGCGGCGCTGCGGCACGAAGCCGCCGAGCTTCTCGCGGCTCTTCAGCAGGTACTTCATTTCCGGGCTGTCCGGCTCCGGCTTGTAGAACGGCAGTTCTTCCAGCTGGTCGTCTGCAATCGGGATGCCGAAGCGGTCGCGGAAGGCCTTGAGGCTCTCGATGTCGACCTTCTTGACGTTGTGGGTGATGTTCTGCGCCTGGCCGGAGCCGGTGCCGTAGCCCTTGATGGTCTTGGCCAGCACCACGGTCGGCTGGCCGGTGTGGTTGACCGCCTGATGGTAGGCCGCATAGACCTTGAACGGGTCGTGGCCGCCGCGGTTGAGTTTCCAGATCTCCTCGTCGGAGAGGTCCTTGACCATCTCCAGCAGCTCCGGACGCGCACCGAAGAAGTGCTCGCGCACGAAGGCGCCGTTGTTAGCCTTGTAGTTCTGGTACTCGCCGTCGACCACTTCGTCCATGCGCTTCTGCAGCAGGCCGGCGGTGTCCTTGGCGAACAGCGGATCCCACATGCGGCCCCAGATCACCTTGACCACGTTCCAGTCGGCGCCGCGGAACACGCCTTCGAGTTCCTGGATGATCTTGCCGTTGCCGCGCACCGGGCCGTCCAGGCGCTGCAGGTTGCAGTTGACCACGAAGATCAGGTTGTCGAGCTTCTCGCGCCCGGCCAGGGCGATGGCGCCGAGGGATTCCGGCTCGTCGGTCTCGCCGTCGCCGAGGAAGCACCAGACCTTCTGCTTGCCGGCGGGGATGAAGCCGCGGTGCTCCAGATACTTCATGAAGCGCGCCTGGTAGATCGCCTGGATCGGGCCCAGGCCCATCGACACGGTGGGGAACTGCCAGAAGTCCGGCATCAGCCACGGGTGCGGGTAGGAGGACAGACCGCCGCCGTCCACCTCCTGGCGGAAGTTGTTCATCTGCTCTTCGCTGATGCGCCCTTCGAGGAAGGCGCGGGCGTAGACGCCGGGGGAGGCGTGGCCCTGGAAGTAGATCAGGTCGCCGCCGTGCTCTTCGGTCGGTGCCTTGAAGAAGTAGTTGAAGCCGATGTCGTACAGGGTCGCGCTGGAGGCGAAGGTGGAGATGTGGCCACCCAGGTCCGGGTCCTTCTTGTTCGCGCGCATCACCGTGGCCAGGGCGTTCCAGCGGATCAGCGAGCGGATGCGCCGTTCCATGAACAGGTCGCCCGGCATGCGTGCCTCGTGGGTCACCGGGATGGTGTTGCGGTACGGGGTGGTGATGGCGTAGGGCAGCTGGGTACCGGTGCGCGAGGCCTGTTCGCCCATGCGGGTCAGCAGGTAGTGGGCGCGGCTTTCACCTTCACGATCGAGGACGGACTCCAGGGCGTCCAGCCATTCCTGGGTTTCGACGGGATCGAGATCTTGCATGGCTTGCTCCAGGGCGGAAAGGCTTCCAGAATCGGTTGCCAGATATAAAGTGCAGCCGGGCTTGTGGGCGGCTGCAGCGAATTTTGTGTTTGTCGGGCTCGTGCTGTTGCAGCTTCGCCCGTACCGGGGGTGTCCCGGTCGCCTTTGTAGTTTTACTACATATCTGCGGCAAATGCAGCACCCTACGACAAACGTTCAGTAGCAAAACTACAGCGCTGACGACGGCCGCCAAGGCGCGATAAAAGGATAGACCATGAGCCTTCCCTCCCTGATTGCCCAGCCTGCGGAACTGCATGCGCTGGTCGACCACGCCCGGCAGACCTTCCAGTCGCGCCTCGACGAGGCCGGGCAGCGCGACCTGGCGGCCTGGCCGCCCGCCCGCCACGCGGCGCTGGAGCGGGTGCTGGCGGCCAGCGACTTCGTCGCCGAGCAGGCCGCGCGCGATGCGCAGATGCTCCTCGAACTGGCCGCCAGCGGCGAGCTGGAGCGCAGTCTGGCGGCGGGCGAACTGCGCGGGCAGCTGGAGCAGGCGCTGGCTGGGTGCGCCAGCGAGGACGACCTGGCGCGCAGTCTGCGCCGCTACCGCAACCGCCAGCAGGCGCGGATCATCTGGCGCGACGTCAACCGCCTGGCCGACCTGGCCGAGACCTGCCGCGACCTCTCCGAGCTGGCCGATGCCAGCATCGACCAGGCCTACCACTGGCTGTACGCGCGGCAGTGCGCGCAGTCCGGCACGCCGATCGGCGCGCGCAGCGGCGAGCCGCAGCATCTGGTAGTGCTCGGCATGGGCAAGCTCGGCGCCTTCGAGCTCAACCTGTCCTCGGACATCGACCTGATCTTCGCCTACCCCGAAGGCGGCGAGACCACGGGAGCGCGCCGCTCGCTGGACAATCAGGAGTTCTTCACCCGCCTCGGCCAGAAGCTGATCAAGGCGCTGGACGCGGTGACCGCCGACGGCTTCGTGTTCCGCGTCGACATGCGCCTGCGTCCCTACGGCTCCAGTGGCCCATTGGTGTACAGCTTCAACGCCATGGAGCAGTACTACCAGGACCAGGGCCGCGACTGGGAACGCTACGCGATGATCAAGGCGCGCGTGGTGGCCGGCGACCAGGCGAGCGGCGCGCAGCTGCAGCAGATGCTGCGGCCGTTCGTCTACCGCCGCTACCTGGACTTCTCGGCCATCGAGGCGCTGCGCACCATGAAGCAGCTGATCCAGCAGGAGGTGCGCCGCAAGGGCATGACCGAGAACATCAAGCTCGGTGCCGGCGGCATCCGCGAGGTGGAGTTCATCGCCCAGGCCTTCCAGCTGATCCACGGCGGGCGCGACCTCAGCCTGCAGCAGCGACCGCTGCTCAAGGTGCTGGCGACTCTGGCCGGGCAGGGCTACCTGCCGACGCCGGTGGTCGACGAGCTGACCGCGGGCTACCGCTTCCTGCGCTACCTGGAGCACGCCCTGCAGGCGATCGCCGACCGCCAGACGCAGATGCTCCCCGACGGCGAGCTGGAGCGCGCGCGGGTGGCCTTCATCATGGGCTTTCCCGGCTGGAATGCGCTGCTCGACCGCCTGGCCTACTGGCGCGGGCGCGTCGACTTCCATTTCCGCCAGGTGATCGCCGACCCCGAGGACGAGGCTGGCGCCAATCTGGCCGGGGTCGGCGACGAGTGGCTGCCGCTGTGGCAGAACGCGCTGGAGGCGGACGCCGCCCAGCACCAACTGGTCGAGGCCGGCTTCGCCGACGGCGCGGCGGCCTGGCAGCGCATCGAGGGCCTGCAGCACAGCTCCTCGGTGCGCGCCATGCAGCGCCTCAGTCGCGAGCGTTTGGACGCCTTCATGCCACGGCTGCTGGCGGCGATGGTCGCCCACGGCAATCCGGATCTGCTGCTCGAGCGCCTGCTGCCGCTGGTCGAGGCGGTGGCGCGGCGCTCGGCCTATTTGGTGCTGCTCAGCGAGAATCCCGGGGCGCTGGAGCGCCTGCTGACCCTGTGCGCGGCCAGCCCGTGGGTCGCCGAGCAGATTGCGCGCTTCCCGCTGCTGCTCGACGAGCTGCTCAACGAGGGGCGCCTGTACAGTCCGCCGGGCAAGGCCGAGCTGACCGCCGAACTGCGCGAGCGGCTGACGCGCATCCCCGAGGACGACCTCGAGCAGCAGATGGAGGCGCTGCGCCACTTCAAGCTGGCCCACGGCCTGCGCGTGGCGGCCTCGGAGATCGCCGGCAGCCTGCCGCTGATGAAGGTCAGCGACTACCTGACCTGGCTGGCCGAGGCGATCCTCGAACAGGTCCTGCAGCTGGGCTGGCGCCAGGTGGCGCAGCGCCATGGCTACCCGCGCCGCGCCGACGGCAGCGTGGCCAGCGAGCCGGACTTCATCATCGTCGGCTACGGCAAGGTCGGCGGCATCGAGCTGGGCCACAGCTCCGACCTCGACCTGGTGTTCGTCCACAGCGGCGACCAGCAGACCGAGACCGACGGCGCCAAGCCGATCGACAGTGCGCAGTTCTACACCCGCCTGGGCCAGCGCATCATCCACCTGCTCACCGCGCAGACCGCTTCCGGTGCGCTGTACGAGGTGGACATGCGCCTGCGTCCCTCGGGCGTGTCCGGCCTGCTGGCCAGCTCGCTGGCGGCCTTCGAGCGCTACCAGGAAAGCGAGGCGTGGACCTGGGAGCACCAGGCGCTGGTGCGCGCCCGCAAGCTGGCCGGCTCCGACGCGGTGGCGACCCAGTTCGAGCAGATCCGCGCCCGGGTGCTCGGCCGCGAGCGCGATGGCGCCGCGTTGCGTGCCGAAGTCGGCGAGATGCGCGCCAAGATGCGCGACAACCTCGGCAGCAAGTCCACCCTCGGCGGCACCGCGCCAGAGGCGTTCGACGCGGCGGCGACCTTCAATCTCAAGCACGATGCCGGTGGTATCGTCGATATCGAATTTATGGTGCAATATGCCGTTCTCGCTTGGTCGCGGCAGTACCCCGAACTGCTGCGTTTCACCGACAACATCCGCATTCTGGAAGGGTTGGAGCAGGCTGGCCTGATCGCGAGCTCCGACGTCCGACTCCTGCAGGAGGCCTACAAGGCCTATCGAGCAGCCGCCCACCGCCTGGCCTTGCAGAAACAGGCCGGCAGCGTCGGCGGAGACCACTTCCACGAGGAACGCCGCGGCGTGATGCGGATCTGGCGCGAGCTGGGGCTGGCCTGAGCCGCCCCGAAGCAACCACGAATTCTTGAAGGAGCTGGCAAATTATGTCGATGGCCGATCGTGATGGCGTTATCTGGTATGACGGTGAACTGGTGCCGTGGCGCAGTGCGCAGACCCACGTACTGACCCACAGCCTGCACTACGGCATGGGCGTGTTCGAGGGCGTGCGCGCCTACAACACCCCGGATGGCACCGCGATCTTCCGTCTGCAGGCGCACACCGATCGCCTGTTCGACTCCGCCCACATCATGGGCATGAAGATCCCCTACACCAAGGAAGAGATCAACGAGGCCACCCGTGCCGCGGTGCGCGAGAACGGTCTGGAAAGCGCCTACATCCGTCCGCTGGCCTTCTACGGTTCGGAAGGCATGGGCATCCGCGCCGACAACCTGAAGGTGCACGTGGTCATCGCCGCCTGGCACTGGGGCGCCTACATGGGCGACGAGGCGCTGGAAACCGGCATCAAGATCCGCACCAGCTCGTTCACCCGTCACCACGTGAACATCTCGATGACCCGCGCCAAGGCCAGCGGTCACTACATCAACTCGATGCTGGCCCTGCAGGAAGCCGTCTCCGCCGGTGCCGACGAGGCCCTGCTGCTGGATCCGGAAGGCTACGTGGCCGAGGGTTCGGGCGAGAACGTGTTCATCGTCAAGGACGGCGTGATCTACACCCCCGAGGTGACCGCCTGCCTGAACGGCATCACCCGCAGCACCGTGCTGACCCTGGCGCGCGAGCAGGGCGTCGAGATCGTCGAGAAGCGCATCACCCGCGACGAGGTGTACATCGCCGACGAGGCCTTCTTCACCGGCACCGCCGCCGAAGTGACCCCGATCCGCGAACTGGACGGCCGCCAGATCGGCGCCGGTCGCCGTGGCCCGGTCACCGAGAAGCTGCAGAAGGCCTACTTCGACCTGGTCACCGGCAAGACCGCTGCCCACCCTGAGTGGCGCACCCTGGTCAAGTAAGTCGCTTGCCGCGTAGGTTGGGTTGAGGGCCGCGCTCGCTACCCAACAAGGGGCTTGTTCGCTGGCGCCGCGTTGGTTTTCGCGGCGCTCAACCCAACCTACGATTCTGTCGAATTCCTATGAATATCCTGATCATTGGCCCCAGCTGGGTCGGCGACATGGTGATGGCGCAGACGCTGTTCCAGTGTCTCAAGCAGCGTCATCCCGACTGCCAAATCGACGTGCTGGCCCCCGAGTGGAGCCGGCCGATCCTCGAGCGCATGCCCGAAGTGCGTCAGGCGCTGAGCTTCCCGTTTGGCCACGGCGTACTCGACCTCGCCGGCCGCCGCCAGATCGGCAAGTCGCTGGCCGGCCGCTACGACCAGGCGATCCTGCTGCCCAACTCGCTGAAATCCGCGCTGGTGCCGTTCTTCGCCGGCATTCCGCAGCGCACCGGCTGGCGCGGCGAGATGCGCTACGGCCTGCTCAACGACCTGCGCAAGCTGGACGAACAGCGCTACCCGCTGATGATCGAGCGCTTCATGGCCCTGGCCTACGAGCCGGGTGCCGCACTGGCGCAGCCCTATCCGCGTCCGCAACTGCAGATCGACCCGGTCAGCCGCGAGGCGGCGCTGGGCAAGTTCGGTCTGAGCCTCGACCGCCCGGTGCTGGCGCTGTGCCCCGGCGCCGAATTCGGCGAGGCCAAGCGCTGGCCGGCCAGCCACTACGCCGCGGTGGCCGACGCCAAGATCCGCGCCGGCTGGCAGGTCTGGCTGTTCGGCTCGAAGAACGACCACCCGGTCGGCGAGGCGATCCGCGACGAACTGATCCCCGGCCTGCAGGAAGAGGCGGTCAACCTGGCCGGCGAGACCAGCCTGGCCGAGGCCATCGACCTGCTGTCCTGCGCCAGCGCCGTGGTGTCCAACGACTCGGGCCTGATGCACGTGGCCGCCGCGCTGAACCGCCCGCTGGTGGCGGTGTACGGCTCCACCTCGCCGCAGTTCACCCCGCCGCTGGCCGAGCAGGTGGAGATCGTCCGCCTGGGCCTGGACTGCAGTCCGTGTTTCGAGCGCACCTGCCGCTTCGGCCACTACAACTGCCTGCGCGACCTGCCGCCGCAGCCGGTGCTGGATGCGCTGCAGAAGCTGGCCGGCGATCCGCTGGTCGACCCGCTGCCGCTGGAGCACTGAGTGCGCGTTCTGCTGATCAAGACTTCGTCGCTGGGCGACGTCATCCATACCCTGCCGGCGCTCACCGATGCGATGCGCGCCATCCCCGGCATCCGTTTCGACTGGGTGGTGGAGGAGGGCTTTGCCGAGATTCCGCGCTGGCATCCGGCGGTGGACAGGGTGATCCCGGTGGCCCTGCGCCGCTGGCGCAAGAACCTGTGGAGTACCCTGCGCGGCGGCGAATGGCGGCAGTTCAAGGCGCGCCTCAACGAGCAGCGCTACGACCTGGTGATCGACGCCCAGGGGCTGGTGAAGAGCGCCTTCCTGACCCGCTACGTCCCGGCCCCGGTCGCCGGACTGGACCGCGCCAGTGCCCGCGAGCCGCTGGCCAGCCGTTTCTATGATCGCGGCTACAGCGTGCCCTGGGGCATGCACGCGGTGGAGCGGGTGCGCCAGCTGTTCGCCCAGGCACTCGGCTATGCGCTGCCCACCGGCAGCGGCGACTATGCCCTGGACCGCCAGCGCCTGCTGGCCGGCCGCGCCGCCGCGCCCTACCTGCTGTTCCTGCATGGCACCACCTGGACCACCAAGCACTGGCCGGAGCGCTACTGGCGCGAGCTGGCCGAACTGCTCAGCCAGCAGGGCTGGGCGATCCGCCTGCCGTGGGGCAATGCCGATGAGCTGGCCCGCGCCGAGCGCATCGCCGCCGGGCTCGTCGGCGTGACGGTGCTGCCGAAACTCAACCTGGCCGGCGTCGCCGCCGAGCTGGCCGGCGCCCGCGCCTGCGTGGCGGTGGACACCGGCCTCGGCCACCTGGCCGCGGCACTGGATGTGCCGACCATTTCCCTCTACGGCCCGACCAACCCGGGCTACACCGGCGCCTACGGGCGCGGCCAGATCCATCTGGCCAGCGACTTTCCCTGCGCGCCCTGCCTGAAGAAGACCTGCGCCTACCAGCCCACGGCTGAGGACCGCCAGCGCTTCGATCTGACTAGCGAGCAGCCGCTGTGCTTCACCCGCCTCAACCCCGCGCGGGTGGCGAGCGAACTGCAGGCCCTGCTGGCGGAGAGAATCGCCTGATGCAACTGGCCTTCGTGCTCTACAAGTACTTCCCCTATGGCGGCCTGCAGCGCGACTTCCTGCGCATCGCCCTCGAGTGCCAGCGCCGCGGCCACGCCATCCGCGTCTACACGCCGATCTGGGAGGGCGAGGTGCCCGCCGGCTTCGATGTGCGCGTGGCGCCGATCAAGGCCTTCTTCAATCATCGGCGCAACGAGAGGTTCAGCGCCTGGCTGGCGGCCGACCTGGCCCGCGATCCGGTCGACCGGGTGGTCGGCTTCAACAAGATGCCGGGCCTCGACGTCTACTACGCCGCCGACGGCTGCTACGAAGACAAGGCGCAGACCCTGCGCAACCCGCTGTACCGCTTCAGCAAGCGCTACCGCCACTTCGCCGCCTACGAGCGTGCAGTGTTCGCTCCCGAGTCGAAAACCGAGATCCTGATGATCTCCGAGGTGCAGCAGCCGCTGTTCGTCAGGCACTACGCCACCCCGGCCGCGCGCTTCCACCTGCTGCCGCCGGGCATCGCCCAGGATCGCCGCGCGCCGGCCAATGCCGCGCAGATCCGCGCCGAGTTCCGCCGCGAGTTTGCGCTGACCGACGACGACCTGCTGCTGGTGCAGATCGGCTCCGGCTTCAAGACCAAGGGCCTGGATCGCAGCCTCAAGGCACTGGCCAGCCTGCCGCGCGAGCTGCAGCAGCGCACCCGGCTGATTGCCGTGGGCCAGGATGACCCCCGCTCCTTCCAGTTGCAGGCCAAGGCGCTCGGCGTGTCCGAGCGGGTACAGATCCTCAAGGGGCGCAGCGACATCCCGCGCTTCCTGCTCGGCGCCGACCTGCTGATCCATCCTGCCTACAACGAGAACACCGGCACCGTGCTGCTCGAGGCGCTGGTCGCCGGCCTGCCGGTGCTGGTCACCGATGTCTGCGGCTACGCCCACTACATCAGCGACGCCGACTGCGGCCGGGTCGTGTCGAGTCCGTTCGCACAGGAGCAACTCAACCGCATGCTGGCCGAGATGCTGGCCGACGATGCCGCCCGCTCCCGCTGGGCCGCCAACGGCCTGGCCTATGCCGACACGGCCGACCTGTATTCCATGCCGCAGCGCGCCGCCGACGTGATCCTGGGAGGGCAGGCATGAAGATGATCCGTAGGGGCGAATTCATTCGCCTTGTCGAGCCTCTGCAGGCAAATGAATTCGCCCCTGCGGGAGCGCTGCGATGCAACTGATCCTCGCCGAGCCGTTCAAGAGCCTGTGGGCCGGCCGTGACGCCTTCGCCGAGGTCGAGCGCCTCGAGGGCCTGGTCTATCGCGAGCTGGAAGGCCGCCGCACCCTGCGCACCGAAGTGGCCGGACGCGGCTATTTCGTCAAGATCCACCGCGGCATCGGCTGGGGCGAAATCGTCAAGAACCTGCTCAGCGCCAAGCTGCCGGTGCTCGGCGCCGCCCAGGAGTGGGCCGCCATCCAGCGCCTCACCGCGGCCGGCGTGCCGACCATGACCGCCGTGGCCTTCGGCGAGCGTGGCCGCAATCCGGCCGCCCAGCACTCTTTCATCATCACCGAGGAGCTGGCGCCCACCGTCAGCCTGGAAGACTTCAGCCGCGACTGGCGCGACACGCCGCCGGAGCCGCGCCTCAAGCGTGCGCTGATCCAGCGGGTCGCCGAGATGCTCGGCGCCATGCACCGCGCCGGAGTCAACCACCGCGACTGCTACATCTGCCACTTCCTGCTGCATACCGACAAGGTGGTGACCGCGGACGACTTCCGCCTGTCGGTGATTGACCTGCACCGCGCGCAGACTCGTGCTCAGGTGCCGACCCGCTGGCGCAACAAGGACCTGGCGGCGCTGTACTTCTCGGCGCTGGACATCGGTCTGACCCGTCGCGATGCACTGCGCTTTCTCAAGTCTTATTTCCAGCGCCCGCTGCGCGAAACCCTGCAGGGCGAGGCCGCCCTGCTGGGCTGGCTGGAGCGCAAGGCGGCCAGACTGCATGCCCGCTACCTGCGCAAGTACGCCCCGGGAGCCTCGGCATGAGCCACTGGCAGCTGGCGGCCGAGCTGCCCGCAGCGGCGTGTGAGGCATTTGCCGATCTCGATCGGGTGTTCGCCCTCGAGGGGGAGTGGATCGCCGGCGACCAGATGTCCAAGGTGCTGCGCGTCGAAATCGCCGGGCGGCGCTACTACGTCAAGCAGTACTGGGGCGCCGGCAAGGGCCTGCGTCGCTGGCTGGGCCGGCCGCGGGTCAAGGCCGAGTGGCAGAACCTGCGCCTTTTCGCCCAGTGGGGAATTCCCACCGCCCCGGTGGTGGCCTGGGGGCTGGAGCGCCGTTTCGGCAGCTTCGTCCGCGGCGCGCTGATCACCGCCGAGCTGGCGGGCACCGAGGATCTCGCCGCGCTGGCCCGCAACCACGATCCGCGCCTGCAGCAGCACGACTGGCTAGACAAGGTCAGCCGCCAGCTGGCCGAGGCAACCCGGCGCATGCACCTGCACGGCTTTGCCCACAACGACCTCAAGTGGCGCAACCTGTTGGTCGACCAGAGTGGCGAGCTGTACCTGATCGACTGCCCGACCGGCAGCTTCTGGTGGGGGCCGCTGCTCGACTACCGGATCATCAAGGACCTCGCCTGCCTGGACAAGGTGGCCAAGTACCACCTGTCGAGCACCCGCCGCATGCGCTTCTACCTGCAGTACCGCGGCCGCCAGCGCCTGTCGGCCAACGACAAGCGACGAGTGCGCAAGATCCTCGCTTTCTTCGCGGGGCGCGAATGAGCAGCCGCGTGGGGGAGGGCAAGCGATGCGCCTGAACGAGCTGGCTGCGGCCGGGCGCAGCCCGGCGCTGCCACTGAGCATCGAGCTGCCGGGTGGCGAGTTGCGCCTGCTCAGCCTGCTGCGCGTGCTGCCCGGCCAGCGCTACGTCGGCGAGGCCGAGTGGCAGGGCCGCCGCGTGCTGGCCAAGCTGCTGGTCGGCCCCAGGGCCGAGCGCCATCACGCCCGCGAGCTGGAAGGCGCACGTCTGCTCCGCGAGCAGGGTCTCAATACCCCCGCGCTGCTGGCCGAAGGCCTGGCGGTGGGCGAGGGTGGCTGGCTGCTGTTCGAGTTTATTGATCAGGCGGTCAGCCTCGGCGACGTCTGGCAGGCCGTAGCCGAGCAGCCGCTGCTGTCCGCTGCGCAGGAGGCGGTACTGGGCGAGGCGCTGGGCGCCATCGGCCGCCTGCACGCGCGCGGCCTGTGGCAGGACGACCTGCACCTGGACAATCTGTTGCGTCGCGACGGCCAGCTGTACCTGATCGACGGCGGCGGCATTCGCGCGCAACTGGCCGGCCAGCCGCTGGCCCGCGCGCAGGTCCTGCAGAATCTCGGCGTGTTCTTCGCCCAACTGCCGGCCGAGCTGGAACCGTTCATCGACCAACTGCTGGCGGCCTATCTGCAGGCCAATCCCGCGCACGCGCTGAGCGCCCAGGATCTGCGCGCGCCGACCGCCCAGGTGCGCCGCTGGCGGCTGCGCGACTACCTGCGCAAGCTCGGTCGCGACTGCACCCTGTTCTGCGTGCAGCGCAGTCGCGAGAAGCTGCGCATCGTGCGGCGCGACCAGGAATCGGTGCTGGCGCCGCTGCTGAACGATGTGGATGCCGCCATCGCAGCCGGCGTATCGCTCAAGCAGGGTGGCAGCGCCACCGTGGCGCGCATCGAGCTGGCCGGCCGCCCGCTGGTGATCAAGCGCTACAACATCAAGGGCTTCGCTCACTGGCTCAAGCGCTGCTGGCGCCCCAGCCGCGCCTGGCACAGCTGGGTGGAGGGCAATCGCCTGGATTTCCTCGGCATCGCCACCCCGCGGCCGCTGGCCATGCTGGAAAGCCGCCGCTTTGGCCTGCGCGGGCGCGCCTGGCTGATTACCGAGCATGCCGCCGGAGAGGATATACTCACCCGCTTTGCGGCTCATGTGGACGGTGCTCCTCCCGAGGCGGAGCTGCAGGCACTGGATCGGCTGTTCGCCGCGCTGTTGCGCGAGCGTATCGGGCATGGCGACCTCAAGGGCACCAACCTGCTCTGGCAGGACGGCCGCTGGGCGCTGATCGACCTCGACGCCATGCGCCAGCACCGCTGCCCGCGGCGCTTCGCCCGCGCCTACGCGAAAGACCGCGCACGCTTTCTGCGCAACTGGCCGGCCGACTCGGCCCTGTACCGGTTGCTCGACCAACGTTTACCGCAGGTGCCCGGCACCTGCCCTGAATAGATAGAGGGATACATCTGTGGCATTGACCGTCCTCGGCCTTTCCGGCGCCCTCAGCCATGACCCGTCCGCGGCCCTCTACATCGACGGCAAGCTGATCGCCGCCGTCGAAGAAGAGCGCTTCGTGCGCGACAAGCACGCCAAGAACCGCATGCCCTACGAGTCGGCCAAGTTCTGCCTGGAGCAGGCCGGCATCAAGCCGGAAGACGTCGACGTGGTGGCCATTCCCTTCGCGCCGATCAGCATCTTCGAGAAGGCGCGCTGGCAGTACGCCAAGCGCTACGCCTATGCTCCGGATCGTGCCCTCGACGCCATCCTGTTCGGCAATCGTCGCTACTATCGCTACAAGAAGCGCATCCAGTGGTGCCTGCAGCAGCTCGGCTTCGACCTCAAGAAGGTCAAGCTCGAGCCGGTCGAGCACCACCTGGCCCACGCCTCCAGTGCCTACCACTGCTCCGGCTTCACCGAGAAGACCGCGATCATGGGCATCGACGGCAAGGGCGAATACGCCACCACCTTCTTCGGCTACGGCGAGAACGGCAAGATCCACAAGATCAAGGAGTTCTACGACCCGGATTCGCTGGGCGGCCTGTACGGCGCGATCACCGAGTTCCTCGGCTTCGAGATGCTCGACGGCGAGTTCAAGGTGATGGGCATGGCGCCCTACGGTGACGCGGCCAAGTACGACTTCTCGCGTCTGGCCAAGTTCGAGAACGGCGAGCTGGTGATCAACACCGAATACGCCAACGTCATCGGCTTCCGCCGCTACAAGGAAAACGGCAAGGGCTACTACTTCTCGCCCAAGCTGATCGAGTGGCTGGGACCCAAGCGCGAGGGCGACATCGCCGACGATCCGTACATCCACTATGCCGCCAGCATGCAGGCGCTGTTCGAGAAGCTGGCGCTGGAGATGATGGACTACTACCTGGGCGACATCATCAAGCAGACCGGCAAGATCGCCTTCGCCGGCGGCTGCGCGCTGAACGTCAAGCTCAACCAGAAGATCATCGCCCGCGACGAGGTCAAGGAACTGTTCGTCCAGCCGGCCTCCGGCGACGCCGGCACCGCGGTCGGCGCCGCCGCCTACGTGTCGGTGGCCCGCGGCGTGCCGGTGGAGAAGATGGAGCACGTCTACCTCGGCCCGGCCTACTCCAACGAGGACGTGATCGCCGCCTGCGCCCGTCATCCGCAGCAGCCGGTGTTCAAGCGCATCGACAACACCACCGCGCGCATCGCCAAGATCATGGTCGACGGCAACCCGGTGGCCTGGTTCCAGGGCCGCATGGAGTTCGGCCCGCGCGCCCTCGGCGGCCGCTCGATCATCGGCTGCCCGAGCGCGGCCGGCGTGGCCGACCGCATCAACGAGCAGATCAAGTTCCGCGAGCGCTGGAGGCCGTTCTGCCCATCGATGCTCGACACTGTGGCGCCGCAGATGCTCAAGGTCGACCATCCCAGCCCGTTCATGACCTTCACCTTCGAGGTCAACGAGGAGTGGAAGAGCCGCGTGCCGGAAGTGGTCCACGAGGACGGTACCTCGCGTGCCCAGGTGCTCGAGCGCCGCCACAACCCGCGCTGGTACGACCTGATGCTCGAGCTGGAAAAGCTCACCGGCAACGGCGTGTCGCTGAACACCTCACTGAATCGCCGCGGCGAACCGATGGTCTGCTCGCCCACCGATGCGCTGAACATGTTCTTCGGCTCGGACCTGCAGTACCTGATCATGGAAGACATTCTGGTGGTGAAGGACGGGGTGGACTGGTATGACGCCGTCTGAGCCGCTGATCAGCGTCGTCATCCCGGCCTACAATTACGCCAGGACGCTGCCGCGGGCGCTGGTGTCGGTGCTGGTGCAGCTGGACGAGGCGGCGGCCGAGCTGATCGTCATCGACGACGGTTCGACCGACAGCACGCCGCAGGTCATCGCAGCGCTGCAGACGGAGCATCCCGGGTGCTTCCGGGCGATCCGCAAGGAAAATGGCGGGCTCTCCTCGGTGCGCAACCGCGGCATTCGCGAGGCGAGGGGGCCGTATCTGATGTTTCTCGATGCCGACGACGAGCTGGCGCCTGGCGCACTGGCAGCAGTCGAACGGCATCTGGCCGAGCATCCGACGACGCGGATGGTGATCGGTGGCCACTATGCCGTCTGGGACGATGGCAAACGCCGGGAGCACTTGCCCGCGGCCTTGCCGGCGTCCCCTCTGGAGCGGCTGCGTGGTTATCTGTTGGACAAGCGTATCGCGTTGTCCAATGGTGCTTGCGCCATGCATCGCGAGGTGTTCGAGCGCGGCGATTATCCGGAGCGCTTTCGCAGCGCCGAGGATATCCCGGTGTTTGCCCAGACGCTGGCCAACTATCCCTGCACGGTCCTGGCGCAGCCGCTGGCGTTGATCCACAAGCACGACGACAGCCTGCGCCATCAGTTCAGCCACGCCAAGGCCGGCGGGCTGGCGCTGGTCGACGAGGTGTTTGCGCCGCAGCGACTGGGCAGCGAGTTCCAGGGGCTGAAGCGCGCGTTCTATGTGCAGCGCTGCCTGTCGCTGTTTCGCAGCGCCTGGCTGGCCGGCGACGTCGAGGCGGCCAAGGAATACTTCCGTGCGGCGCTGAAGCAGGACTGGCGCGTGTTGCTGAAAGGCTCCTATGCGCGTAAGGCGTTGCGGTTGTGGTTGGGGCGTCGGCCATGACGCGCAAGATCAAGGTGCTGCAGTTGCAGAACCGCTACAACGTCAATGCATCCGATCTGGCCGAGCAGGTGATCCAGGGATTGCCTGCCGAGCGTTACGAGGTGACCACCGCCTTCCTGCGTGGTCGGCCGGGGCCGGGCGAGCCGGTCAGCCGGGCCGCTCGTTCGGTCTACTTCGGCTTCAGTCAGGGCGCTACCAAGGGCCTGCGCCTGCGGGTGCTCTGGACGCTCTACCAGCACTGTCGGGCTGAGCGCTACGACGCGGTGATCGCGCACCGCTTCAAGCCGATCAATGCGCTGATGCTGCTCAATCGCTGGCTGCGGATTCCTGCCTGCATCGGGGTGTTGCACGGCCTTGGCGAATACGATCGCGCCTACCGGCGCTGGGAACTGCGCCGGCTACTCACGCCTTTCTGGCGGCTGGTCGGCGTGTCGCGCGCGGTGCGTGACGATCTGCTGGGTTGCGGCGCCGGGCTCACGAGCGACACCGTCCGGCAGATCAACAATGCCATCGATATCGCCCGTGCCGAGCAACTGCAGCACCCACGCCAGCACGCCCGCGAGTTGCTCGGCCTGTCCGCGGACGACTTCATATTCGGCACCATCGGCCGGCTGGTGCCGGTGAAGGGGCACATCCACCTGATCGAGGCCTTTGCCAGGATCAAGGACGAATACCCAGGCACGACACTGGCGATCATTGGCGAGGGGCGCTCGCGCGACGAGCTGGAGGCGGCGATCGAGCGGCACGGGCTGCAGGGGCGCGTTCGCCTGCTGGGCGCGAAGGACGATGCGCTGCAGTACGTGCGGGCGTTCGATGTCTTCGTCATGCCGTCCCTCAGCGAGGGGTTGCCGCTGGCGCTGCTCGAAGGCATGAGCGGGCATCTCCCGGTGATTGGTTCGGACATCGACAGTCTGCGGCCGATTCTCGAGGACTGTGGCGGGCGCATCTTCCCGGTCGGTCAGCCGCAGGCACTGGCCGAGCGGCTGCGCGAGGTGCTGGAGCTGTCCTCCGCGCAGCGGGTGGAGGAGGGCGAGCGGGCCTATGCCTATCTGTGCCGGGCGCATGCCGTCGACGATTTCCGCCGGCAGTACCGCGAACTGCTGGACGAGCTGCAGGCCAGGAGAGGCTGAAATGAGCGAGCAACCTCTGGTCAGCGTGATCATCGCTTCCTACAACCATGGACCCTACATCGAGGCGAGCATTCTCAGCGTGCTGGAGCAGAGCTATCCGCACATCGAGCTGCTGGTCGTGGACGATGGCTCCAAGGACGACAGCGTCGAGCGAATCAGGCAGCTGCAGGAGCGTTACGATTTCGACTTTCGCGTGCAGGCCAACCAAGGATTGGCCACAACCCTGAACGACTGTATCGCTCGCGCCAAGGGCAGCTTGATTGCACCATTCGGCTCCGACGACATCATGTTGCCGGGGCGCATCGCCATGCAGGTGGCCTACCTGCAGGACAAGCCGGAAGTGGGCATCTGCGCCGGCAACATCGAGCAGATTGATGGCAGCGGTAATCCCTTGGTCAAGCGCAATCGCGAGCGGCCATTCCGGCGCCTTGATTTCGATGCGATGTTCAACTCCGACCAGGCCGGGCCGCCCGCACCGACCTTGCTGTTCAGGCGCGAAGCTTTGGAGAAAGTCGGCGGCTTCGATCCCGAGATCAAGCTCGAGGATCTGCTGATCGAGTTGAAGATCGCCCGCGCCGGCTATTTCATCGATGTGCTGGGCGAGGTATTGGCCAAGTACCGGGTGCATGACAGCAACACCTACAAGAACCGCCGCTTCATGATCGACAACGTGCTGAAGACCTATGCACAATTCAGCGATCATCCGGCCTATCCGCAGGTCTGCGCCCGCTTCGTCAACTCGATGCTGCTCAAGTGCGCCAGTCATGACAAGCCACTGGCCCGTGAGCTGCTCGGGCAGTTACCGCTGCGCCAGTGGAACGGCAAGACCCTGCGGGCGTTGGGGCGTCTATTGCTGGCTCGCTGAGCGGGTGCGCATGTAGTTGAGGAGTTCGCCGATCTCCGGCGAGCAGATTCGCAGTTTCGAGCCTTCGCTCCAGTCATGCACCTAGGACATGCCGTAGGTGCCGACGTTGACAAGGTAATGCGGGTGGCGGTCGCGGAACGTTTCCTATATCCAGTGCAGTTTGAGCGGCTTACGCAGCAGATGACGTAGCCGATTCAGCAATGAATTCATCAGTGTTCACCCGCCCCCTGCAGTCGGCGCAAGGCCTGCGCCAGTCGATCTGCGGACACCCGCCCGCAATACTGGGCGTAACCGCTCAACAGGTTCTGGCGATGTAGAACAGTCAGCCAGTGGCTGTCCTCTGCATACCGCAGCATGTGCTGCAGATTGCGTTCGCGCTTCCAGCGAGCCAGAGGCCGTCCGCTGATCTGCATGTCCGAGAGGTCGATCAGACCGAAGCGGCCATCTGGAAGGATCAGCACATTGCCCAGATGCAGTGAGCGGAAGTACACGCCGAGCTCATGCAGCTGGCCAAGAAAGGCGCCGAAGCGCTCCACTTCGGCAGCCCGTCGTTCATCATCCAGGGCTTGCCAGTGGCTGCGCAGGGTATCGCCGGGTAGTGGCTGGTAGCGCACGCCGTTGAGCTTGCGGCTGGGCACTCGCAGTGTCTCGACGATGGTCGGCGCAGGAATGTTCAGCCGTCTCAGGTGCTCGGCGTTGTCGGCGAAGCGGCGCGCCGGGGGGGACCACAGAGCGGAGCTGAGCAGGCGTTTGCGTCGGTACAGCTTTAGGTAGTCGCCGCTTGCAAGGCAGGCAACCTTGATGCCGTAGCCGTCCTCCTCGATGACTCGAGCACCCTGCAGGAGTGCGTCGAGGTTGTCTTCGTTCAGGTTTTTCATCAACCAGTCTGTTCCAGGCGTTTTCGTATGCTCAGGCTCGCGATCAGGGCTAGTGGGATCCAGCTCAGAAACCAGCTCTCATTGGGGCGGGAAAGGAAGTTGCTGCCTTCGGTCATACCGGCCATCAGGCCGTAGATCAGCAGCGCCGAGGAAATCGAGAATTCGGCGCTCGCACGGTAGCGGATGCAGGACGCTAAGGCAGCAGCATAAATCAAGCACCACAATAGCAGCCCAATGACTCCCAATTCGAACGCGATAGCTAGCTCCATGTTATGCGGGTCGGAAAGAGTTTGGCCCAAGGCGGGAGCCCAGATGGCCAGCGGGCTTCCATACCCCTTGCCTAGCCAAGGAGTTTCCATTATTTGCTGGAGTGCCTTCGACCAGATTTCCGGGCGATGCGAGAGGCCGCGTTGAGTGAATAAATCTGGTGTCAATGCAAAAATCACAGCGAGACCAATGACAAGTAAGGCGATAGGGAGAAATGCTCGTCTCGAGCGCCAAGTGCAAGCGAGCCACAGGCTGGTGGTGGCGAGGGCGAGTAGAGGGGTTCTGGAACCGGTTGCCAGCAAGGCTACCAGCAAGATGGAGCCGCAAATGATTGCAAGTGCCTGGTGCTGTTGTGCGCAGGTCCAGCGTGCTAGCCAATAGGCGCAGGCAAAGCCAAAGAGGTGTGATGTCAGCAACGGATTGGACAGGCTGCCGCTGCCAACCAGCCGATCTTGGTTTGGGTCGGATAGAAATAAGAAAAAGCTGTATGCGGCGCCGATTGTAGTGATAAGCGAGGCGTATAGCAGTGTATTGCCCAAGGTGGTGCTGGCTTGTGATAAGGCCATGAACGCGCAGCCGCCAAACAGCATCAGTACATAGAGCGGGCGTTTGATTTGGGATGACTGGCTATGGTCGCTGCTGCTCCAAAATGTGCTGGCAATGAGCCAGGCAGAAAATATGACAAAGAAAATAATGATCGGCTCTTTGGCTAGGAGTGCTGACTTTTTCGGGCTATTCAGCATTGCCAGTAATGCAGGGAAAGCGATCAGTGCATAGAATGTCTTCGAGAATAGGCTTCTTTCAGGTAGCCAGAAGAGGCCGGTCAGCAGCACAAAATATCCGATGGGTAACCAGCAGCTTGAAATTATCGTGTCGATTTTTTCCCTCAAAGGAAAGGGGGTGGGCATTTTTGCAACCCTTGCAGTGTAGGGGGAGGCATGGTCCATTGGCGGGGAGATTCTCGGTTCTCGTTTGCTATGTATCCAGCGGTCTTGGATACAAATTTGGTGAGTTCGTGAGTCCCGCTGGATTGCGCTTGCTAAGAACCTTGTCTAGCTTGGTGCCGTCAAGAGCCGACCAAACCGGGCGCTTTGCTGGGATTGGAGAATCTAATGGCATGCACCTGTGGCACACGACTCAGCCCTCCTGGCTCATGCGCTTGGCGGAAAATCTCACGGGCCTACTCATGCCAGTCGCAAGCTGGGCTGCCGCTGATAATGATAGATTCCCCATTGCAGTCGGCCACGGCCGTTGTACTGCCTGTGTGGCCAGGGAGCCGATGAAGCCGGCACCGCCGGTGACGAGTATTTTCATGCTAGCGTTCGAGACTGGGTCGCCGAGAGGAGAACTGCATCAATTGGGTACGGCGTAGTCTAACCCAAGCGGCAGAGTGGGGGCAGGCGTCTTTGTGCTAGACTCGCGCGCTTGAAGTCTTGGACTCGCGTCGAATGACCCATCGTGAACAGGGCGCCTCCGGCGCCTCCAGCCTCAAGATCTACTTCCGCCTGCTGTCCTACGTGAAGCCCTATATCGGCTACTTTCTGGTCAGCATTCTCGGTTACGTGATCTTCGCCTCCACCCAGCCGATGATGGCGGGGATTCTCAAGTACTTCGTCGATGGCCTCACCAACCCCGAGGCCGCCCTGTTTCCCGGGGTGGAGTGGCTGGCCGACCTGCCGCTGCTCTACGCCGTGCCGATATTGATCGTGCTGATCGCCGCCTGGCAGGGGGTGGGCTCGTTCCTCGGCAACTACTTCCTGGCCCGGGTTTCGCTGGGGCTGGTGCATGACCTGCGGGTCGAGCTGTTCAACAGTCTGCTGACCCTGCCCAACCGCTACTACGACAGCCACAACTCCGGACACCTGATCTCGCGGATCACCTTCAACGTGACCATGGTCACTGGAGCGGCGACCGATGCGATCAAGGTGGTGATCCGCGAGGGGCTGACGGTGGTATTCCTGTTCGCTTATCTGCTCTGGATGAACTGGCAGCTGACCCTGGTGATGCTCGCCATCCTGCCGGTGATCGCCTTGGTGGTGAGCAGTGCGGGCAAGAAGTTTCGCAAGCAGAGCAAGAAGATCCAGGTGGCAATGGGCGACGTGACCCATGTTGCCTCGGAGACCATCCAGGGCTATCGGGTGGTGCGCAGCTTTGGCGGCGAGCCCTACGAGCAGGCACGCTTCCTGCGCGCCAGCCAGGGCAATACCGACAAGCAGCTGGGCATGATCAAGACCTCGGCTGTCTACACGCCGACCCTGCAGCTGTTGATCTACACCGCCATGGCGGCGCTGATGTTCCTTGTGTTGCTGCTGCGCGGCGACGCCTCGGCTGGCGATCTGGTGGCCTATATCACCGCTGCCGGCCTGCTGCCCAAGCCAATCCGTCAGCTTTCCGAGGTCAGCGCCAATATCCAGAAGGGTCTGGCAGCGGCCGACAGCATTTTCGAACAGCTCGACGAGGCGCCGGAAGTAGACACCGGCAGCGTCGAGCGCGAGCGGGTCAGCGGTCGTCTCGAAGTGAAGCACCTAGGCTTCGTCTATCCTAGGACCGACAAGCGGGTGCTGCACGACATCAGCTTCAGTGTCGAGCCGGGCCAGATGGTGGCGCTGGTCGGACGCTCCGGCAGCGGCAAGTCGACCCTGGCCAACCTGATTCCGCGCTTCTACCATCACAGCGAAGGGCAGATCCTCCTCGATGGGGTGGATATCGAGGATTACCGATTGCGCAACCTGCGCCGGCATATCGCCCTGGTGACCCAGCAGGTCACCCTGTTCAACGACAGCGTGGCCAGCAATATCGCCTATGGCGACCTGGCCGGGGCGCCGCGCGAGGCAGTCGAGCGGGCTGCCGAGGATGCCTACGCCCGCGAGTTCATCGACAAGCTGCCGCAGAGCTTCGATACGGATGTCGGCGAGAACGGCGTGCTGCTCTCCGGCGGCCAGCGCCAGCGTCTGGCGATTGCCCGTGCGCTGCTCAAGGACTCCCCACTGCTGATTCTCGACGAAGCCACGTCGGCGCTGGACACCGAGTCCGAGCGGCATATCCAGGCGGCGCTGGATCGGGTCATGCAGGGACGTACCACCCTGGTGATAGCCCATCGCCTGTCGACCATCGAGAAGGCCGACCTAATCCTGGTGATGGATCAGGGGCGCATTGTCGAGCGCGGTACCCACGCAGAGTTGTTGGCACAGGGTGGCTACTATGCTCGTCTGCACGCCATGGGGCTGGATGAGGACCGTGGGGCAGAGATCGCCTGACCGTGCGCTCGCAGTTTCCTTCTGCGAGCGCCCATGGCGGCGGCTAGCCTGTGTGGTGTTGCTCCCAAGGCGTGCTGCGGCACGTCTGGCTAGCTTTACTGCCATGTTATGATCGCCGCCGATTTTCATACTCCCCCGGAGATCCCATGAAGCTGTCCATGCCCCGTTTCGATCAGGCCCCTGTGCTGGTGGTCGGTGATGTCATGCTCGACCGCTACTGGCATGGCGCGACCAACCGCATCTCGCCTGAGGCGCCAGTGCCGGTGGTCAAGGTCGAGCAGATCGAGGATCGCCCGGGTGGCGCGGCCAACGTCGCGCTGAACATCGCCGCCCTCGGCGCACCGGCCTGGCTGGTCGGTGTCACCGGGCAGGACGAGGCGGCCGACAGCCTGGCCGAGCGCCTGCATGCCGCAGGAGTCGACGCACACTTCCAGCGCATCGCCAGCCAGCCGACCATCGTCAAGCTGCGGGTGATGAGCCGCCACCAGCAACTGTTGCGCCTGGACTTCGAGGAGCCGTTCGCCACCGATGCCGATGCCCTGCTCGCCGACGTGGCGCAGTTGCTGGACAAGGTACGGGTGCTGATCCTCTCCGATTACGGCAAGGGTGCGCTGCAGAACCACCAGGCACTGATCCAGACCGCGCGGGCGTGCAACATCGCGGTGCTGGCCGATCCCAAGGGCAAGGATTTTTCCATCTATCGCGGTGCCAGCCTGATCACTCCCAACCTGGCTGAGTTCGAGGCGGTGGTCGGTCGCTGCGCGGATGAGGCCGAGCTGGTTGCCAAGGGCCTCAAGCTGCTCGCCGAGCTGGAGCTGGGTGCGCTGTTGGTGACCCGTGGCGAGCATGGCATGACCCTGCTGCGCCAGGGCTTTCCGGCCTTGCACCTGCCGGCGCGTGCCCGCGAGGTGTTCGATGTCACTGGCGCCGGCGACACGGTGATCTCCACCCTGGCCACCGCCCTGGCCGCTGGCGAGGAGCTGCCCCAGGCGGTCGCGCTGGCCAACCTGGCGGCTGGCATCGTGGTCGGCAAGCTCGGCACCGCGACCGTCAGTGCTCCGGAGTTGCGTCGCGCGGTGCAGCGCGAGCAGGGCGTCGGTCGCGGGGTGATGACCCTCGACCAACTGCTGCCGGTGCTCGAGGACGCCCGCGCTCACGGCGAAAAAGTGGTATTCACCAACGGCTGTTTCGATATCCTGCATGCCGGCCACGTTGCGTATCTGGAGCAGGCGCGCGCCCAAGGCGATCGGCTGGTCGTGGCGATCAATGACGATGCCTCGGTCACGCGCCTGAAGGGGCCCGGTCGGCCGATCAACAGCGTCGACCGGCGCATGGCGGTGCTGGCCGGCCTCGGTGCGGTGGACTGGGTGGTCAGCTTCACCGAGGATACCCCCGAGGCGCTGCTGGAGAAGGTGCGCCCCGACGTGTTGGTCAAGGGCGGCGACTACGGCCTCGAGGGTGTGGTCGGTGCCGACATCGTCTTGGCCTATGGAGGTGACGTGAAGGTGCTGAACTTCGTCGATAGTTGCTCGACCACTGCAATTGTCGAGAAGATTCGCGAGCGCTCCTGAGGTCGAAAGTTGCGCGCAAGCCGTGCAGCGACGCGGGGCGCAAGCATTTCTGCACGGACTGCTGGGACTGCAGCCAGCCATTGCTGCCGAGCGTGGGCTGGCGTGATCGGTTTAATTGTGGGAATTCATGATGATTGGAATAAAAAGTATCGCCAGTTATATCCCGGCAGGCCGGATCGACAACATCGCCCAGGCAGCCTCCTTCGACCGGGATGAAGCCTTCGTGGAGGCCAAGATCGGTACCGCCACGCTGTCCGTGAAGGACGCTGGCGAGGAAACCTCGGACCTGTGCGCCGCCGCGGTGCGCAACCTGCTGGCGAAGAATCCCGAACTGCGTCTCGAGGATGTCCAGGCGCTCATCGTGGTGACCCAGAACGGTGACGGCGAAGGGCTGCCGCACACCTCGGCCATCGCCCAGCACAAGATCGGTCTGCCCACCAGCGTGGCCTGCTTCGACGTTTCCCTGGGCTGCTCGGGCTTCGTCTATGGCCTCTACGTGATCAAGGGCTTCATGGAAGCCGCCGGTCTGAAGAACGGCATCCTGGTCACCTGCGATCCCTACTCGAAGATCATGGATCGCAACGACCGCATGACCACCCTGCTGTTCGGCGATGCCGCCACCGCGACCTGGATCGGCGAGGATCCGCAGTGGGAGCTCGGCCCGGCACGCTTCGGTACCGACGGCAGCGGCGCCGATCACCTGATCGTGCGCGATGGCTGTTTCCACATGAACGGTCGCCAGGTGTTCAACTTCGCCAGTCTGAAGATCATCCCGCACATGCAGGAAGTTCTCGAGGAGGCCGGCCTGAGTCTGGACAGCGTGGACGCCTACTGCCTGCACCAGGGTAGCGGCGCCATTGTCGATGCCATCGCCAAGAGACTAGGCGAGAATGGTGACAGAGTCGTGAAGGACATGTTCGGCGCTGGCAATACCGTGTCCTCGACCATCCCGCTGCTGATGGAGCGCTATGCCTTCGAGGGTTCGCAGTGGCAGAACCTGGTGATGAGCGGCTTCGGCGTCGGGCTGTCCTGGGGCTCGGCGGTACTGTTCCGCCGCGGCTGACCCGCTTTGCAAACGCATTCGCCGCTCTTGCGCAGGCGAATGCGTTTGCCCTTTGCTGCACGTAGCGCCCTGCTGGGCGCTCTTGTCGATCGGTCGCGGGGCTCAAGCACAGCGGCGCTGCGTCACCCAATCTTCCCAGCGTACCCGCTCCTCGCGGATCAGCCAGCCATCCTGAGCGGCAAAACTTTCCGACAGCCACACCCCGTCGGTGGCGGCGCTGTGCAGTTCGCCCCGCTGCAGGGTGAACAGCTCGTTGTCGGGGTTGTCCGTCGGCAGGAGGTAGAGGTCCGGGCTTAGGCGGTCGAGGCGACTGAGCAGAACGCCGTCCTCCAGGCATTCGTCGCTGTGGAACAGGCTCGGCTCCTGCAAGTCTTCCGGCAACTCGAGGCGCAGATCGTAGACGAGCTGCAGGGAGGCGGTGGGCAGGTGCACGTAGGCCTGCGGGCGCTCCAGCAGCGGCAGGTCGCCGGCATGCACCCGACGGGCGGCGCCGGATAACGGGCTGAGCCGGTAGTGATACTGGGCGTGATGGGGCAGGGCGGCGCCGTGTGGAGTGGGCAGCCAGTGCTCGCCGAAGCGCCCGCCGAGCCAGCCGCGCGGGGTTTCCACCAGGCATTCCTCGGCGACCTCCTGCAGGGCGGTATGCAGCGGCAGGTGCAGCTCGCGACTCGGCACGTAACCGGAAATCAACTTGAGCACACAGTCGCCGCGATCCTGACGCTGCTGGCGGACCAGCAGCCAGTAGTCGCGACCTTGCCAGTTGAGGGTCAGGCGCACGGATACGCCGAGGTTGGCCAGCTCGCAGATAAAGTGCTGGGGGGGGGCGATCTGCAGCGGGCGGCGCCGCTCGAGCATCTGGCTGAAGTTCAGCGGGGCGCCGAGCGGCTGGTAGACCAGGCGCTGTGCGGTGGCTTCGACATGCAGCGGCTGGGTCTTGAAGGTGCTCGGGTCCTTGCGGGTGAGAATCCTGGGCATGGCGACTCCTTGGGCTGACAAGAATGTATTGGAATTGTGCAGTCAGCCCCCGTCTGCATCACGCAGTCGCGGGGCTCGGGGTCAGGACAGGTTAGCCGAGCCGGCCCGTGCTGTCTGTGTGCATCGGTCAGGCGGATTGTCGCGCCCCGAGCAGGGCGGCCACCGTGGCCACGTTGTGCGCCAGGTGTGCAGGGGTGATCGTGCCGACGATCGCGCTGCTCACCGCCGGGTGGGCAAAGATCAGCTCGAAGCTGGCGCGCACCGGATCCATGCCGGCCAGACAGGCATGACCACTGGCCAGCGCCTTCTTGATCAGGATGCCCTTGCCGTGGGTCGCCGCATAATCGAGTACCGGCTTCTCGCCCTGCTCGGCGAGGTTGTAGGTGACCATGGCGCAGTCACCGCGTTCCAAAGCTTTCAAGCCGCCGGCGACGGTCTTGCCGGAGAAGCCGAAGGCGCGAATCAGGCCTGCCTGCTTGAGCTGGGCGAGGGTGGCGTACACATCGG
The DNA here is from genome assembly GCF_900109175.1 of Pseudomonas linyingensis. Taxonomy (GTDB): domain Bacteria; phylum Pseudomonadota; class Gammaproteobacteria; order Pseudomonadales; family Pseudomonadaceae; genus Geopseudomonas; species Geopseudomonas linyingensis. The sequence continues at coordinate 354,220 of NZ_FNZE01000002.1, forward strand.
TCTGCTCCAGCACGGTGAGATCGTTGCCATCGGAGTGCACCAGCACCAGATCCAGATAGTCGGTTTCCAGGCGCCGGAGGCTGCGCTCGACGGAAAAGCGCGTGTGCGCGGCGCTGAAGTCGAAGCGCGAGGCGCCGTGATCGAACTCCTCGCCGACCTTGCTGCAGATCACCCATTCCTCGCGCTGGCCGCGCAGCAGTGGGCCGAGACGCTGCTCGCTCACCCCATAGGCCGGTGCAGTATCCAGCAGGTTGATGCCCAGCGCGCGGGCCTGGCTCAGCAGCTCGCTGGCAGCGCGGTCGTCGGGGATGGTGAAGCCGTTGGGATACTTCACCCCCTGGTCGCGGCCCAGCTTGACCGTGCCGAGGCCCAGCGGCGAGACAATCAGTCCAGTACTGCCCAATGGCCGCCACAGACCGTGCAGGCTACTCATGCGAACAACTCCTCCCACAGCGGCTGGGCCACGGCCGGGCGCGGCAGCTCGGGCAAGTCCGGGTGGTTGCCCGGACGAACGGCCGCGCGCTCAAGGCTGGCAATCACCCGGTCGGCGAAGTCCGGCGCCAGCGCCAGCTTGGTCGGCCAGCCCACCAGCAGGTTTCCCTGTTCGCTGAGGAAGGCGTTGTCCGGGCGCACCAGGCCGGATTGCGCCGGTTCGGCGCGCTCCACGCGCAGGGTGCGCCACTCGGCGGCGGACAGATCGACCCACGGCAGCAGCTCGGCCAGCGTCTGCCGGGCAAAGCGCACCTGCGCCGCCTCGTCGCGCGCCACGCCATCGGCCTCGGCCAGATCGCCGCCGAGATACCACACCCACTGGCCATCGGCAGCCGGATGGCTGGTCACCGTGACCCGCGGTTTCGGTCCGCCGCCCAGGCAGTGGGCATACAGCGGTTTCAGCGTCGGCGCCTTGACCAGTACCATGTGTAGTGGGCGCAGCTGCTGCGCGGGTTGCTGGATGTCCAGTGCTGCCAGCAGATCGGCATTGCCCTGGCCGGCGCTGAGCACGATGCGTCGGGCGCGAATCTCGCGGCCATCGACCACCAGGCCGACCAGCTCGCCATCCTCGCGCAGCGGCGTGACGTGTTTGCCAGCCAGCAGGCCGTCGCCGCTCAGCTCGGCCAGGCGGGCGATCAGGCTCGGCACGTCGAGCACCAGTTCGGCCAGGCGGTAGACCTTGCCCTTGAACTTCGGGTGCTGCAGCGCCGGCGGCAGCGCATCGCCTTTGACCTGGTCGACCCGCCCGCGCATCGCCTTGCTGGCGAAGAAGCTGGTCAAATTGCCGGCCAGGGTGCCTGGTGACCACAGATAGTGGGCGTCGGAGAGCAGGCGCACGCCGCTCAAGTCCAGCTCGCCGCTGCCGGCTAGTGCCTCGCGCCAGCGTCTGGGCATGTCGGCGATCGCCTCTGAAGAGCCGGTCAACGCGCCGCTCAGCGCGTACTTGGTGCCGCCATGGATGATCCCCTGCGACTTGACGCTCTGCCCGCCGCCCAAGCGATCATTCTCCACCAGAAGGGTGGCGTAGCCGACCCGGCGCAGGCGGGCATTCAGCCAGAGGCCGGCGATACCGCCGCCGACGATGAGGATATCGGTGCTCAGGGCTTGGGACATGAACGGCTGCCTTCGGGGAACAAGGGGCAGAGTATAACGCTGGGTGCCGTTACAGTGCCGCCGGAAGCCCCCGAGTGCGCACGATCCTTGTGGGAGGCGCCACCTAGCGGCGATGCAGGCCAGCCGGCAAGATAAGAGGCCCATGACTCGGCTTCTTGATGATCACTGCCCGGCAGTGAGTTCCGCTGTGACGGATGGCCCCATAAAATGGCGGCCAACTGATATCCTTCGCCCCCATGAACCGCACCCTTTACACCCTGCTGCTGCACCTCGCCCTGCCACTGATCGCCCTGCGCCTGTACCTGCGCGGGCGCAAGGCGCCGGCCTACCGACAGCGCATCGCCGAGCGCTTCGCCTTCCAGATGCCGCCGCTGAAGCCCGGCGGCATCTGGGTGCATGCCGTCTCGGTGGGCGAGAGCATCGCCGCCGCACCGCTGATCCGCGCCCTGCGCGAGCGTCATCCCGAACTGCCGATCACCGTCACCTGCATGACCCCGACTGGCTCCGAGCGTATCCGCGCGCTGTTCGGCGACCGGGTCCAGCACTGCTATCTGCCTTACGACCTGCCCTGGGCTGTGGCGCGCTTTCTCGACCGCCTGCAGCCGAAGCTCGCGGTGATCATGGAAACCGAACTGTGGCCCAACCACATCCACCAGTGCGCCCTGCGCGGCATTCCCACGGTGCTGGCCAACGCCCGCCTGTCGGCGAAGTCCGCCCGCGGCTATGCGCGATTCGCCGGCCTGACCCGGCCGATGCTCGCCGAGATGAGCTGGATCGCCGCGCAGACCGAGGCCGAGGCCGAACGGTTTCGCCTGCTTGGCGCTCGCCCTGAGTGCGTTAGTGTCACTGGCTCGATCAAGTTCGATTTGGCCGTCGATCCTGGCTTGAAAGAGCGTGCTGAGGCGCTGCGGGCCAGTTGGGGGGCTGATAAGCGCCCGATATGGATTGCCGCAAGTACCCATGCCGGCGAGGACGAGATCATCCTCGCCGCGCATCGTCGACTGCTGGCCGAACAATCCGACAGCCTGCTGATCCTGGTGCCGCGCCACCCGGAACGTTTTGAGGCTGTCCATGTCTTATGCCAACGCGAAGGCTTCCGCACCGTGCTCCGCTCGTCCGGTCACCTGGTGGCCGGGGATACGCAGGTGCTTCTCGGCGATACCATGGGCGAGCTGCTGTTCCTCTACGCTTTGGCCGACGTGGCCTTCGTTGGCGGTAGTTTGGTGCCCAATGGTGGTCACAACTTGCTGGAGCCGGCCTCGCTGGACCTCCCGGTGCTCAGTGGGCAGCACCTGTTCAATTTTTTGGAAATTGCCGCGCAGCTGCGCTGCGCGGGGGGGCTGGTGGAAGTAGATGATGCCGAAGGCTTGTATCGACAGGTGCGGCGGCTGCAGGAGGATACTAGCTTGCGTCAGCGAATAGGCTCAGCCGGGTTGGGGGTGCTCAAGGGCAACCAAGGGGCGCTGGAACGTTTACTTGGGGGCGTCGGGCAGTTCTTGCAATCGGCACGCAAGTACAGCTGAAGACTTGGCATACGTGTTACTGGGTAGGCAGAATCCCGTCGGCACAGAGTGATGGCGTCTCGCTAGTATTAGGCTGGCAGGTTGATCCCGATGCTGAGACTGGCCATATGTTTCTTGTCAGCATTGAGGGTCTTGCATAGCATGCGTCACTTTTCTGGCCAGACGTACAAAAAAGGAGCTGAAAGTGGAGCAAGCAGGTAATCCCGCCCGCTACGATGTAAACGAAATCGACCTTCGCGAGTTGTTCACGGGCCTGTGGACCGAGCGTCTACTGATCCTGCTGGTCACACTGCTGGTCGGAGCTGGCGCAGCCGTCTATGCCTTCTTATCTTCACCGGTCTATGAGGCCAAATCCAGCCTTCTACCGCCACGGCAGAGCGATATCGCCAGCTACAATCTGGGGCGCAAGATCGCCAAATTGCCCGAATTCAAGGTAGAGGACGTTTACGGTATCTTCATCCGCAATCTGACTTCCGAAGCGGCTCGCCGTAGCTTCTTCCGCGAGGTCTACTTACCTTCGCTCAGTGAAGATGAGCGCCAGACTGCTCAGGACACGCTCTGGAGGCTATTCAATGAGAAGTTTTCCGCCAAGGCACCCGATGTGAAAAACCGCCCCGATTTCTTCGAGGTGCGTGTCGAATACAAGGATCCCGAACTTGCGGCGAAATGGAGCAATATCTACGTAGAGCGTGCAGCTGAACTGGCGCGCAACGACATGCAGCAGAACGTGCTGCAGGAAATCGATACCCGCGTCCAGGAAATCGATGGCCAGATCGAAGTGCTGCGTACGGCCGCACTCAAGCAGCGAGAGGACCGCGTCGCCCGCCTCAAAGAGGCATTGGTGGTGGCGGACGAGGTCGGGATGGAGGCTCCCCAAGTAACGCCTGGACGCATTGCTTCGGACGGTGAGCTTTCTTCTTTCGTTGACGGTAGCCTGATGTACATGCGTGGCGCGAAAGCCATTCGTGCCGAGTTGCAGGTGCTGGAAGCGCGCCAGTCAGATGACCCATTCATCAGCAAGTTGCGAGGTCTGCAAAGTCAGCTGGTCTTCCTAAAGGGGATCGAAGTAAAGCCTGGCAACGTCTCGGTTTTCACCCTCGACAGTGCCGCAGAGGTACCGGAAACTCCGGTCAAGCCCAAAAAAGTCCTGATACTCACCCTCGGTATAGTCATAGGCGGGATGCTCGGTGTTTTCGTCGCTTTGGTACGGTACGTGATGCGCAAAGGCAAGGCTGCGATCTGAGTTTGCTTGCCTGAAAGGCAAGACACAAGTTGGCACTATCGGCGGGGTGAGCAGTTTGGTTACTCCCTTGTCCTCAGGAAAATGACGCCTAATCCTGGGGCGGTAGCGTGCTTGAGGCCGCTCCTCGTGGGGGCGGCGCGAGATCAACCGTCATTACAGCTGAAGGGTTAACTCTGTATGCATCCATCAGCACATCAGTCAACCGATCTTGACCTGCAGTCTTGGACTCAGGGTTAAGCACTCACCCAAGACAAGACGGCCTTCTGGCTGATGTGGCCCAGCGTGCTGTGACAGCACTGCCGGTTGTAGTCAATTTAAATACGGGTTCACGCATCTGGGCACGCGATTAAAATGCTCGCCATGGATGCACTCAACCTTCTGACTGTGAAAGAAACTCTCAGCACAGGCATTGTCGTCGCAGTTGCCCTTGGCGCTCATGCAGCAATGCAGATGGTACACGCTGATCAGCATCCGGTAAGCCATCGAACAGTGCCGGTTGTCCCGGCTAGCCTACTGTATGTCGAATGTCAATGCGGGCCTGATTGATCTCACTCTCGCTGCTGAATTCGTGTAGATCTAGCGGGCGAAGTACAGCTTCAGGCGCCTGCTCCCGCTGACGTAGCAATACCACCAACATCTTTCTACCTGGCTGTTCGGTGGCCTTGCTGACGCTAATCTACTCGGCCAGACCAAGCACTTCTTCCTTTAGGGCTGGGAGTGACGAGGACGAGTTTATTTAGCGGCTGCTTGTCTTGCCATAGTTCGCCTCGTTGCAGTATATCGTTTTACGAGGGAGAGAGGCGGCACTGAGACTGATCAAGAGCAGTCAGTGCGTGAGGGGGATCTGTAAAATCCAGAGATATATAATAATTAATTTTTAATCGAGATGAATGCGCCAGTGGAAATAGGGGCATCAGGGAGAGATGAGGTGTTATTTTTGTGTGTTGATTTTTCAGTTTTTGGCGCTGGGAATGGCTATCCTCTGGTTGGAAAGAGGCATCAATTATAAATGAAGCTTATCAGGAGTTCGGCATACAATCTATTAGGGCTTGGTTTGCCCTTGGTAGTGGCTGTTTTTTGTATACCTGTTTTGATTGATGGGCTTGGTGAGGCCCGGTTCGGATTGCTCACGCTTATATGGGCAGTCGTCAGTTATTTCGGACTATTTGATCTTGGTCTTGGCCGTGCTTTGACGCAGCAGCTCTCTGTCGCTTTGGCTGAGAAGGATCAAGATCGTATAGGTCCTTTAGTGATGACTTCAACGGTGCTGATGGCTGGGCTAGGTATCGTTGCGGGCGCTGTGCTGGCCATTCTCGCGCCTTATGGTGTGGGGATGATTAATTCGGTGCCAAATAAGCAGGAAGCTATCAGTGCGGTTTTGTATATGGCCGCAGCGATGCCTGCTATCGTGCTGACTTCAGGGTTTCGCGGGATACTGGAGGCTAAAAATGCGTTCGGAGTTATTAATTTAATTCGTTTGCCGATGGGGCTTTTTACATTCTTGGGGCCCGTTGTGGTGGTTCTGAATGTTGGACCAAGCTTGGAGTGGATTGCTGCAGTCTTGGTTGGGGGGAGAATAATTGCCTGCGCTGTACATGCTTGGTATGCCTGGCTATGTATTCCAAAGGATCATGGTAATTTTGCTTTTTGTTTGAAGTTGTTAAGGCCGCTCTGTGTTTCTGGTGGATGGCTTACGGTTAGTAATATAATAAGTCCGCTGATGAGTTTTGTGGATAGGTTTGTAATTGGTGTTCTCGTTTCTAGTAGTGCTGTAGCTTACTACTCTACTCCTCAGGAAATGGTCACTAAGTTGGGTATTGTTCCTGGGGCGTTGACGTCTGCATTGTTTCCGCGGTTTTCTGCTCATTTCGCCATGCCGCAATCGGATTTTAGATTGATTTACTTTAAGTCATTACTTGGTCTTTTCGGTGTATTGTTTTTTCCTGTTATTTTTGTTTCGGTATGGGCTAAAGAAGTAATGGTGGCTTGGATATCCTTGGAGTTTGCCGAAAACAGTGCGTCATTGCTGGTTGTTTTTGTTTGGGGGATGTTTGCGGCCTGCCTCGCGGCAATCCCGTTTACGGTTATTCAAAGTGCTGGAAATGCTAGGTTGACAGCTACTTTGCATATTTTTGAGTTTCCTATTTTTGTTGGGATGCTGTTTGTTTTTATTGAGTGGTATGGTGTCTTGGGAGCTGCGCTTGCTTGGGCGGCCCGAAATATTATTGATGCTTTTTTGCTTTTTTACTATGCAAGGAGATATGTTTCTACCGGTCATGGTTGTAGCTCCTGTGGCTCGGCTTAGGTTTTGTTGATTTTTTAATTATATCTAAATGGCATGACTGATAGAATGAAAGGTTTGAAATCTGCGGGTGCGGCAAGTGAATTGATTTTTGCTTGTTTTTTTGTTCTTGGAAGGTTGCAGCCTGCGCTGTATGCTATTTTGATATTTGCATTCTCAATGATTGTTTTTCCTTACTATGAGGGGGGTGATCAGGAGCATTATAGGGGTTTTTACGATGCGGTTTCAGGTATGCCTCTTTCGGAGGCATATGATTATTACGCGAGCGCTCTTGGTTCGAGAGAGCCTGTATATTTTTTTCTTGTTTATGGCTTTTCTCCGTATCTTGAGAAAGATTTTCTTTTTTCATTAATCAATGCTCTGTTGGCTTTCGTTGTGGTTTCTTGGGTTGTTTCAAATAGGGTTAGATTTTATATAGTGCCATTGGTTGTATTTAATTTTTATGCATTAGTTCTTTTTTTTCCAGCTGAAAGGTTAAAGTTGGCTGTTTTGTTGTTCATGATCGGTTGCTTTTGGCGGGGTTGGGTAAGGTACTTTTTTTGGGGGGGGGCGATTTTTTCGCATACTCAGACAATTTTGCTTGTGCTGAGCGCTCAGTCGCGAAGGGTGATTAGCCTTTTCGTTAGCTTGATGAGGGGTAAAGTTGATGGTGGAGGGGTTTTCTTGGTGTTGATTGCTGTGTTGTTGTGTGTTTTTGTTTTTTTTATGAGAGGTCATATTTTTGATAAGTTGGAATTTTATATGGAGTTCGGTGGGGTTGGGGCTGTGATTAAGCCTCTTATTCTTTCTGGTCTTACTGCTTATTGCGCTTCGGGGCGAAGGCTGGAATCGTTGATTTCTTCGTTACCATTAGTTGTCGTTTCCTTTTTTGTTGGGGATGAGCGCATTGTAATCTTTTCTTACTTTGTATTCTTGTATTTTGCTTTAAATAGAAATCGTGGAGCCAATATTCCTGTTGTGCTAACGGGGGGTTATTTTTTGGTCAAAGGAGTATTTTTTCTAATTGGCATAATAGAGTATGGGGATGGGTTTGCTGAATTGGTGTTTTAGGGCGGGTGGTGTTGCTGTGGGTTTTTACTTTTCTCCTTGATGTTGGTGGTTGTTATGGTTCCTCTTATTTCGGTTGTTATTCCGACGCATAATCGCGCGCGCTACGCTATCTCTGCTATTCGTTCGGTTCTCGCGATTCAAGATGATCGAATCGAGTTGGTGGTGAGCGACACTAGTACGGATGCCAAATTGGCCGCTTTAATTGCGGACGAAAAAAACTCTTGCGTGGGGGATCCTCGCCTAAATTACTTTAGGCCTCGTGAAAATCTTGATATGACGGGTAATCATAATGCAGCTATTGGGGCGGCTAGAGGGGAGTACGTTTGCCTAATTGGTGATGATGATACAGTATCTGCCGAGTGTTTGGTCGCGGCAGAATGGGCCATGTCAAAAGGGATTGAACTGATTTCGCCTAATGTTGTGGCTAATTATGTTTGGCCCGATTTCAGGCACCGCTTCTTTGGAGGGGGGCATGCTTCTCGGCTGTATTTTTCCCGCCAAATGGGAGGTGTCTCTTTAGGTAAATCGGATGAGTCCTTGGCGAGAGCGCTTGTCAATGCTGCGCAAGGAACTGATGGTTTGCCAAAAATCTATCACGGGCTAGTAAAACGTACACTTCTTGAAAAGATACGTCAGATATCAGGAGCCTATTTTCATGGCTCGAGCCCTGATGTTTCCGGGGCGATTGGTCTTGCTCTCGTCGGTTCTGATTTTGTTGTGATTGATTATCCATTGACGATTCCAGGTGCATCTGGCGGAAGCAATACCGGGCGCAGCGCAATGAATAAGCACAAGGGTAAAATTGAGCAGGAAACTCAAACTAAAGGTTTTGAATCTGAGGGGTGGAGCCCTGGAGTCCCACGGTTCTTTTCTGTAGAGACTGTATGGGCACATGCAGCCCTGGAAACAATGCGCCGGATTGCGCCGCATATGATTTCAAGATTTAACTTTTCGCGATTGATAGCCATCTGCCATGTTTTGCACCCAGAATATGATTTGGAACTAAAGCAGGCGACTATTGAAGCTGGGGAGATTGTGGGGGATGCAGTTAAGCTTGTGGAAAACATTGGTTCGGAAATTAGGCGCTTTAAGCGTGAACGGATGAAGCGCCTAATTAAGCGGGTTCTAGTGCCGACTGTTGCAGGGGGAAGAAAGTATACAGGGGGGGTAGTTGAGGTTTTTGATGCGCCCGAAGCATTGATGAAATACATGAAGAAGAGTGGGGTCTCTTGGGGGGCTGTAAGCCAGAGTGTTGATCGACTTATTGAAGAAAGCAATAGTTGATTTTTGTAATTTATTCTTTATTTTGCTCTGCTTGAGTCGAGTTTAAATATTGTGAAGCAGCTCCATATTGTCCAGAGCATTGATGCGGGTTTTGGTGGGTTGGGCTTGGCTGCCTTGCGCTACGCAGAGGCTGTCGCTGAGGCTGGGGCAGAGGTTTTCCTGTTTGTTGCAGTCCGGGGGGGAGGGGAACTCCAGTATGGTGAGGCTTCTGGGCGTTTCTCTGTAATTGGCGCAAGCACGATACTTGGGGGTATGTCGGGAAGTGGGTTTGCTTCGCAGCTTCGGGCGTTATTGAAGTTTTTTGAAAATAATCAGGTCGATATTGTTCATGTTCATGGGGTATGGTCTCCCATACTGGCCGCTGCAACCTATATGGCGACCTCTCGGGGGATACGATTGGTTGTATCGCCGCATGGCTGTCTCGAGCCATGGGCGCTTGGGCATCGAAAATTTAAAAAGCGAATCGCATTAGCGCTTTATCAGCGACGTATACTTAAAAATTCATCTATGCTCATCGCAACAGCAAAGCAAGAGTTGGAGAGTATAAGGCGTCTCGGGGTTTTAAATCCGGTTGCGGTGCTGCCAAATGGGGTTGACTTGAATTTTTCTCGTGTTGAGCGTTCTAGTGGATTTCCCCGTAATATTCTTTTTCTATCAAGGGTTCATCCTGTTAAAGGAGTCAAGGATCTTATCTTGGCGTGGAAGAAGGTGCGCCAGCCTGGCTGGAAAATAATAATTGCTGGCCCCGATGAGTTGGGGCATACAGAGGAGCTGAAGGCGCTCATTCGGGCTGAAGAGTTAGAGTTGGATTTCGAGTTTTTAGGTTTGGTGGTTGGAGAAAAGAAAGAGAGATGCTTTGCAGAGGCAGACCTGTTTGTGCTTCCGACTTATTCGGAAAATTTCGGTATTGCTGTCGCTGAAGCTCTTGCTAGAGGGGTTCCCGTTATCACCACCACAGGCGCCCCGTGGGAGGAGTTGGTTGTCCACGATTGTGGGTGGTGGGTACGGCCAGGTGTTGAGGGTATTTCCAGTGCTTTGGCGTCAGCAATGTCCGTTTCGAGGAGCGCTCTGGCGGAGATGGGGGAACGAGGGATGAGGCTTGTTGAAGAAAATTATTCATGGGCCAAAATAGGCAGGTCAGCCTTGGGCGCAAGTGAATGGGTGATCGCGCATAATGAGACTCCACCATTTATTGATCAGGTAATATGATTTTTAATGTTACTTGCTGGGTGTTGTTGTGGGTTGTCGCTAATATCCTGATGGATTAACCAGTTTGGTTTGTGTTGAATGAAATCTAAGATACTTCTGGTTACTCAGTACTTCTGGCCCGAAAGTTTTATCATTAACGACATCGTTCGTAATTTGGTGGAGCTGGGGCATGAGGTTGTTGTTGCGACAGGTAAGCCAAACTACCCTGATGGAAAGATTTTCGATGGATACCGTGCGTGGGGAGGGCAGCGGGAGGTTTACCTCGGTAATGTTGAAGTGCTCCGTGTTCCTCTCTGGCCTAGAGGACAGGGTGGTGCAAAAAATCTAGTCATCAATTACCTGTCCTTTGTCCTGTCAGGGCTGATTTTTTTCCCTTGGCTGCTACGTAAGCGTGAGTTTGACGCTGTTCTGGTGTTCGCTCCTTCACCCGTTATACAAGCGATTCCCGCTATTTTTCTAAAGTGGTTGAAGCGGGCAAAATTAGTGCTTTGGGTTCAAGATCTTTGGCCGGAAAGTCTTTTGGCTACTGGCTTTGTGAGAAAACCATACCTACTCAAGGTTGTGGGTTGGGTGGTTAAGGGCGTCTATCAGTGCTGCGACACTGTGTTGGTCCAGTCTCGCGCTTTTATCGACCCGGTGGCACGATATACGGATCGTAGCAAGATCGTATACTACCCGAATTCGATTGATGCACGACCCCAGAAAGCTTCTATGCCAATTCCGCAGGGTCTGCGCGAGATTCTGGATCGTCATTTCTGTATTGTATTTGCTGGAAACCTCGGTACGGCACAGGCACTGGACACATTGGTGCAGGCCGCCATGCAACTGCGTGATGATCCGGATATTCGTTTAGTTCTAGTCGGAAGCGGTAGTCGTCTTGACTGGCTCAAGTCTCAAAAGCAGGCTCATAGGCTTGATAATCTGATCCTCCCAGGTCGCTTTCAGGTGGAAGCGATGCCACAGATATACGAGCGCGCATCTGCATTGTTGATATCGCTTAACGACGATGAGATTTTTGCTCAAACGATCCCGAGCAAGACTCAAGCCTATCTAGCGGCAGGGCGGCCTATTATTGCCTGTATGAATGGCGAAGGCGCACGGCTGGTATGTGAGGCGCGAGCTGGCTTTGCTTCTCCAGCTGAAAAGGTGTTACCCCTTGTAGAGAATATTCTTGCGATGAAGGCTTTGGGGGGGGTAGAGCGGGAGGCGATGGGCAAGTCGGGGCGGGAATATTTTGAGTCTCATTTTGAAATGAGGCGGCAGGTGCAAGTTTTAGTAGAGTTGCTTGCTAAAAAATCGACAGGTGGAGTTAGGTAAAAATGAAGGTTCTGGTGCTTGGTGTCACCGGTATGCTAGGAAATTCCGTGTTCAGGGTGTTTGAGGACGATGCAGAGCATGAAGTTTGGGGGACATTGCGTAGCAGTTCGTCGCTTCGCTACTTTCCCGAGACGAGTCATTCAAGGCTTATTTGCAGCGTGGATGTACTTGACCAAGATGCGTTGGTGTCGGTTCTGGCCCGTGTACGACCGGAGTTGGTGATCAACTGCGTTGGCCTGATCAAGCAACTGGCTGATGCAAAGGATCCGCTGACTGCACTGCCGATCAATGCCATGCTGCCGCATCGCTTGTCACATCTCTGTGCGCTGTCCGGGACTCGGTTGGTACATGTGAGCACTGACTGCGTTTTTTCTGGAACTAAAGGGGGGTACTTGGAGAGCGATCCATCAGATGCCGAAGATTTATATGGCAAGTCAAAGTTTATTGGTGAGCTTCATGATCAGCATCACAGCATCACTCTGCGTACCTCGATCATCGGTCATGAGCTGAATTCGCACTACGCGTTGGTGGATTGGTTTCTCGCGCAGCAGACCAGCGTTAAGGGATTCAAGCGGGCTATCTTCTCCGGCCTGCCGACAGTTGAGTTGGCGCGGGTGATGAAGGATTTCGTTCTGCCTCACCCGGAGCTAAATGGATTGTACCATGTTGCCGCCGAGCCGATCACCAAGCTTGAACTGTTGCGGCTGATCGCTGCGCAGTATGGTAAGGAAATCGAGATTAGACCGGATGACGCCTTGGTGATCGACCGCTCGCTTAGTGGCGAGCGCTTCCGTGAGGCGACAGGTTACGTTGCGCCGTTATGGCCGGAATTGATCCAGCGGATGCATGCGGGACGGTAAATTATTATTCTTGTTTTTTCTAAGAGACACATTGCTCGCTCTTTGGAGTGGAATTCTTACTCTCTAGGCCTATCTATTAACAGAGGGTTTGAGTTGTTTTCAGGTGCTGCGGTGTTTTCGTGGATTAATTTTTATACGGTCTGCCGAGGGTGGGCTGCATTTTGATCGGGAAGGTTATAAATGTTTGACGACAAAGTATTGATGATCACTGGTGGTACCGGCTCCTTCGGGCATACGGTGTTGAAACGTTTTCTCAATACCAGCGTGCGCGAGATCCGCATCTTCTCCCGTGATGAGAAAAAGCAAGAAGACATGCGGATCGCACTGGCTAATGATAAAGTGAAATTTTATATAGGCGATGTGCGTGAGTATGATAGTCTCAGTCAGGCTATGGTCGGTGTAGACTACATTTTTCATGCTGCAGCACTCAAGCAGGTACCTTCCTGCGAGTTTTATCCGATGGAAGCGGTGCGTACTAACGTGTTAGGCACCGAGAACGTATTGAACGCTGCTATCGCCAATGGTGTGCAGCGCGTTGTGGTGCTGAGTACTGATAAGGCAGTCTACCCCATCAATGCAATGGGCATTTCAAAGGCGATGGCCGAGAAGCTGATGGTAGCCAAGTCGCGGATGATCCCGGCGAAAGGGCCGGTGATATGTGCCACACGCTACGGAAACGTGATGGCATCGCGCGGTTCGGTAATTCCCCTGTTTGTTGATCAGTTGCGCGGTGTCGATAGTTTGACTGTAACCGACCCGGAAATGACTCGATTCCTAATGTCTCTCGAGGATTCGGTGGATTTGGTGCTGCACGCCTTCGAGCATGGTCAGCAGGGTGATATCTTTGTCCAGAAGGCCCCGGCTTCCACCGTGGGCGATTTGGCGCAGGCACTCAAGGAGTTGTTTGGGAAAGATAATTCGATCCGCGTTATCGGTACACGCCATGGCGAAAAACTATACGAATCACTGGTTTCTCGCGAGGAAATGGCCAAGGCGGAGGATATGGGGCGCTATTATAGAATTCCAGCTGATAATCGCGACCTGAACTACAAAAAGTACTTTGTTGAAGGGGAGCCAGAAATCTCTGAGCTTGATGATTATACTTCGCATAATACTGATCGCCTTGATGTTCGAGGAATTAAGCAGTTGCTGTTGAAGCTGGATTATATCAAGGAACAGCTTGATGCTTAAGGTTATGACCTTGGTCGGCACTCGTCCGGAGCTGATCAAAATGAGTCGGGTAATTGCTGAGTTGGATCGCCAGGTTAATCATGTGCTGGTGCACTCAGGGCAGAATTATGATTATGAGTTGAATCAGGTCTTTTTCGACGATTTGGAGATTCGCAAGCCCGATCATTTTTTGGGGGCTGCGGGCGAAACGGCAGCGAAGACCATCGCTGAGGTTATCTTCAAGGCCGACGAGGTGCTCGAGCAGGAGAGGCCGGATGCGCTGCTTCTGTACGGCGACACCAATACCTGCTTGGCTGTGATCGCCGCCAAGCGCCGTAAGATTCCGGTGTTTCACATGGAGGCAGGTAACCGCTGTTTCGACCAGCGGGTACCGGAGGAGCTGAACCGCAAGGTACTCGACCACCTCAGCGATATCAACATGGTGCTTACCGAGCATGCCCGGCGTTATCTGATTGCCGAAGGTATCCGCCCCGAAACCATTATTAAAACTGGCTCGCACATGGAGGAGGTCCTCGACTACTACATGCCGAAGATCCAGCAATCCGATGTGGTTAAGCGCTGCGGGCTGGAGGCCGGTAAGTTCTTCATCGTCAGCACGCACCGCGAAGAGAACGTCGATACTCCGGAAAACCTGAGCGATCTGCTCGTCACGCTGCGAGCGCTGGCCGACGAGTATGGCTACCCGTTGATCGTCTCGACTCATCCTCGCACTCGCAAGCGGCTGGAGGCCCTCGGCGAGTCGCTGGAGCATCCGCTGATCCGCTTCGTCAAACCGTTCGGCCTGCTGGATTACATCAAGCTGCAGATGTCGGCTTTCTGCGTGCTCTCCGACAGTGGCACCATCACCGAGGAAGCCTCGTTGCTCAACCTGCCAGCGGTGACTCTGCGCAACGCGCACGAGCGTCCGGAAGGAATGGATGAAGGAACATTGATTATGAGCGGCCTGAAAGCGGATTCGGTACTGGCGGCAGTCAAGGTTATTACCAGTCAGCACCGTGCCGAGAAGCGTGTGGTATCGGTGGTGCCGGACTATGAAGGTGGGCCTGTGTCATTGCAGGTGGTGCGGGTGGTGTTGAGCTACACCGACTACATCAATCGCACGGTTTGGCGTAAAGGCTGATTTTTTGTATGAGAACTCTTCTGACCGGTGCCAGTGGCTTCCTTGGGGGGGCGGTACAGGCGCGTTTGCTGGCAGATAATGCTGGCGAATTGCGTGCTGTCTTTCGTCGCTTGCCCGCATCATTGCCCAAAGGTGTGGCGGGCTTTGCTGTTCCGGATCTGGCAATTGACAGGGACTGGCGAGAACTGCTGGATGACGTGAACGTTGTAGTCCACTGTGCCGCGCGCGTCCACGTAATGGACGAGAAATCTGCCGACCCGTTGGCCGAGTTCCGCAAGGTCAATGTGGACGGGACTCTTAATCTGGCCCGGCAGGCTGCGGCAGCGGGTGTCAAGCGCTTCATCTTCATCAGTTCGATAAAAGTTAATGGCGAAGGCACTGGGCGAGGCAAGCCCTACAAGGCTGACGATGTTCCAGCACCGGTCGATCCCTACGGAATTTCCAAGCTCGAAGCAGAGCAGGGGTTGCTGGCGCTGGCGGCGGAGAGCGGGATGGAGGTGGTGATACTCCGACCGGTCTTGGTCTACGGCCCGGGAGTGAAGGCTAATTTCCGCAGCGTGATGAGCTGGTTGAGCAAGGGGATTCCGTTACCACTCGGTTCCATTCGCAACAAGCGCAGTTTGGTCGCGTTGGATAATCTGGTCGATCTGATCGTGACCTGTATTGACCATACGGCGGCGGCCAATCAGGTATTCCTAGTCAGCGATGGCGAGGATCTGTCTACCACAGAGTTGCTGCGGCGCATGGGTGCAGCCCTGGGCAAGCCGGCACGCTTGCTACCAGTGCCGGAAGCTTGGCTAGATGGAGCTGCATGTCTGCTGGGCAAAGGGGCTATTGCCCAGAGATTGTGTGGTTCCTTGCAGGTGGATATTGAAAAGACCCGCCGCCTGCTCGGCTGGACACCACCGGTGACGGTCGACGATGCCCTGCGCAAGACTGCCCGCCATTTTCAGGAACATCGTTGAATGACTTTCTGGTTTCTTCTGCCGGTCGTTGCCGGCCTTTCCCTCATGCTGACCGGTGGCTTGCGTCACTATGCCTTGGCGCGCAGCCTCATTGATATTCCCAACGCCCGGAGTTCGCACAGCGTGCCCACTCCACGCGGAGGAGGGGTGGCAATAGTTTTGAGCTTCCTGCTGGTCTTGCCGCTGCTGCCAGTGCTTGGTCTGGTGGACTGGGAACTGGTCAAGGCGCTATTGGGCACCGGCGCGGGCATCGCGCTACTTGGTTTTCTCGATGATCATGGCCATATCGCTGCCCGATGGCGACTGCTTGGCCATTTCGCTGGCGCGGGCTGGGCGTTATTCTGGTTGGGTGGTCTGCCGCCACTGATGATATTCGGTCACTCGCTAGAGCTGGGTTGGTTCGGACATGGGGTGGCGGCTGTATATCTGGTCTGGCTGCTCAATCTGTACAACTTCATGGATGGCATCGACGGTCTTGCAAGTGTCGAGGCTATCTGTGTCTGTGTGGGGGGGGGGCTGCTGTTTGCGTTGCTGGGACTCGAGGAGTCGCATCACTCGGAAGGTATCTGGGTGCTTCTGCTACTGGTCTGTGCAGTGGCTGGATTCCTGTTCTGGAATTTTCCACCTGCGCAGATTTTCATGGGCGATGCCGGTAGCGGGTTTCTCGGGGTTGCCCTTGGTATCCTGTCGCTGCAGGCGGCTTGGGTCGCACCGCAATTACTGTGGAGCTGGGTGATTTTGCTCGGTGTGTTCATCGTCGACGCTACATTCACCTTACTGCGCAGACTGTTGCGTGGCGACAAGGTTTACGAGGCCCACCGCAGTCATGCATATCAATACGCTTCCCGTCGGTTTGGTCGGCACTTGCCGGTGACCCTGGTTGTCGGGGCGATCAATCTGTTCTGGCTGCTGCCCATCGCACTGTGGGTGGGGGGGGGCGGTGTGGATGGTCTCCTTGGAGTGGTGATTGCCTACTCTCCGCTGCTGTTGCTGGCCGTCAAATTTCATGCAGGTGAATTGGAGAGCAAGGTATGACTAAGCGAACCTTGCTGGTTCTGGGTGCCGGAGGGCATGGCAAGGCTGTGGCCGAGGCTGCGTTGCTGTCTGGAGCGTGGCAGAGAGTGCTGTTCGTTGATGATCGCTGGCCAGAGCTGCGCGAGTCGTTCGGTCTGCCGGTAGTCGCCAACCTGGCCGGTTTGCCCGCAGTGACAGGGCAGGCGGAGGCGGCTATTGCTGCGGTGGGAAGCAATGCCCTACGCGAGCAATGGCTGGCGGCGATTCGCTCGGTCGGGTTGCCGGTAGCTACGGTGATTCACCCTCGTGCCTGTGTCAGCACCTCGGCCCGCATCGGTGACGGCACTGCGATCATGGCCATGGCGATGGTCGGGGTTGACGTGCAGATCGGTGAGGGCGCCATCGTCAATGCTGGTGCGGTGGTCGATCATGACGCCTGCTTGGGGGACCTTGCCCATTTGGGTGTGGGGGTGAACATTGCTGGTGGTGTGCGAGTCGGGGCTTGCGCCTGGCTGCAGGCAGGATGCTCTGCTGGTTATCGTGTTGTTGTGGCCGATGGGGCGCTGCATGCGCCCGGAACAGCGTTGAGTGTGTAGGGTGATGCCCTTACTGAATCAGTGCCCACGCTGAGGGATTAGAGTCGCCACGAGCTGAAAGTTTTACAGTCGGCCTGCGGGCTGGCTTTTGTTTTTTGTGCGCGAAAGGATGGCTTTATGTTGCGCGAGAGGTTGTTGGGGCTGCGGCGGCGCGACAAGCGCCTGCTGCAGGTAGCGGCGGATATTGTGCTGGTGTGGCTAGCCATGTGGCTGGCCTTCGTGGTGCGTTTGGGTACTGATGAGCTGATCGATCCGCTGGGCGGGCATCTGTGGCTGTTCGCGCTGGCTCCTGTGTTGGCTATTCCGTTGTTCGTCAGATTCGGCATGTACCGGGCGGTGATGCGTTATCTGGGCAACGATGCCCTGTTGGCGATTGTCAAGGCGGTGACCCTGTCGTCCCTGTTGCTGGCTCTCGCGGTCTACTGGCATCGCGACGCGCCGGCTTTTGTGCCGCGTTCGTTGGTCTTCAATTATTGGTGGCTGACTTTGGTGCTGATCGGTGGGCTGCGCTTGCTGATGCGCCAGTACTTCATGGGCGATTGGTACGCAGCCGGGTTGGGCATTCCCTTCGTCGGGCGAGACGATACACTGCCTCGGGTGGCCATCTATGGTGCCGGCGCTGCGGGCAACCAGCTAGCTGCTGCCCTGCGCATGGGCAAGGCCATGCGGCCGGTGGCCTTCATCGACGACGACAGCAGTATCGCCAACCGTGCCATCGCCGGTCTCAAGGTCTACAAACCCAAGCACATTCAGCAGATGATCGAGGAAACCAGCGCCAGCGAGGTGTTGCTGGCGATTCCCTCGGCTACGCGCGGGCGTCGGCGGGAGATACTGACTGCGCTGGAGCCCTTTCCGCTGCACGTACGCAGCGTGCCAGGCTTCATGGACCTGGCCAGTGGGCGGGTCAAGGTCGAGGATATCCAGGAGGTGGATATCGCCGACCTGCTCGGACGCGATGCGGTGGCGCCGCGGGTCGAGCTGTTCCAGCGCTGCATCCGTGGCCAGGTGGTGATGGTCACCGGCGCGGGCGGATCGATCGGCTCCGAGCTGTGCCGGCAAATCCTCACCCAGGCGCCGACCGCGCTGATCCTGTTCGAGCACAGCGAGTTCAATCTGTACAGCATCCATCAGGAGCTGGAGCGGCGTATCCAGCGCGAGGCGCTCAACCTGCAACTGGTGCCGATCCTCGGTTCGATTCGTAATCCTGGGCGCCTGCTGGACGTGATGCGTACTTGGAAGGTGGATACTGTTTACCACGCGGCAGCCTATAAGCATGTGCCGATAGTCGAGCACAATGTTGCCGAGGGCGTGTTGAACAATGTGCTCGGCACCCTGAACACCGCTCAGGCGGCCATCAAGTCCGGGGTCCAGCATTTTGTGCTGATCTCCACCGACAAGGCGGTACGGCCGACCAATGTGATGGGCAGCACCAAGCGTCTGGCTGAGATGGTGCTGCAGGCGCTCAGTGGCGAGCCCGCACCCCTGCTCTACGACGATGCCAGCGGTGTGCATCAGGTCAACAAGACCCGCTTTACCATGGTGCGTTTCGGCAATGTGCTGGGTTCGTCCGGCTCGGTGATCCCGCTGTTCCGCGAGCAGATCAAGCGCGGTGGGCCGGTGACGGTGACTCATCCGAAGATCACCCGCTATTTTATGACCATCCCCGAGGCGGCGCAGCTTGTGATTCAGGCCGGCTCCATGGGGCAGGGGGGCGATGTGTTCGTGCTCGACATGGGCGAGCCGGTGCGCATCGCCGAGCTGGCGGAGAAGATGATTCACCTGTCGGGGCTGTCGGTGCGTAGTGAGAAGAATCCCAGGGGAGATGTCGCCGTCGAGTTCAGTGGTTTACGCCCGGGCGAGAAACTCTACGAGGAGCTGCTGATCGGCGACAACGTGACGCCTACCGAGCACCCGATGATCATGCGCGCCAACGAGGAACACCTGCCATGGGACGAGTTCCGTCAGGTAGTGGCGGAGCTGGTGGCGGCGGTCAAGGGCGACGACTTCCAACGCGTGCGGCAGATCCTTCGTGCGACGGTAGATGGCTATGTCCCTGAGGAGGAGATTGTCGACTGGATTCACCAGCAGCGTCAGATCGCAGGCGAAGGGCCAGTGGCCTCCTGAGCTTTCGCGGTTGGCCGGTGGCACTCGTCCGAACCACTGGCCCCACCCGCAAAGGCCGATTAGACTAGTCAAGTTTCTTGTCGGGGTGCCTGGAGTCGCAGGCTGAGATCGGATCGTGCCGAATCCCGTTGAACCTGATCGGGTTAGTACCCGCGTAGGGAACAAGATGTCCTCGCCGTGCGGCGGGGGGTCTCCTGCTTCAGGTTCGCTCCGACATTTCCTGCCGCGTGCCGTGGAGAGTCCCGTCGATGAGCGCCACCGAACACAAGAACCTGAGCGAAAGCGCCCGGGTCGACCAGCAGTCCGTCCAGCCCCTGCCCAACTCCCGCAAGATCTACGTCCAGGGTTCACGCCCGGACATCCGCGTGCCGATGCGCGAGATCTCGCTGGCTGACACTCCCACCGACTTCGGCGGCGAGCCGAACGCGCCGGTGCTGGTCTACGACACCTCCGGTCCCTATACCGACCCGAACGTCACCATCGACGTGCGTCAGGGCCTGGCCGACGTGCGCTCGCAGTGGATCGCCGACCGCGACGATACCGAACTGCTCGCCGGCCTCAGCTCGAACTTCGGTCAGGAGCGCCTGGCCAATCCTGAGCTGACTGCCATGCGCTTCGCCCACGTGCGCAACCCGCGCCGGGCCAAGCCGGGCAAGAACGTCAGCCAGATGCACTACGCGCGCCAGGGCATCATTACGCCGGAGATGGAATACGTCGCCATCCGCGAGAACATGAAGCTGCAGGAAGCCCGCGCCGCCGGTCTGCTCGATGCGCAGCATCCGGGCCACAGCTTCGGCGCCAGCATTCCCAAGGAAATCACCGCCGAATTCGTCCGCGAGGAAATCGCCCGCGGCCGCGCGATCATCCCGGCCAACATCAATCACGTGGAATTGGAGCCGATGATCATCGGCCGCAACTTCCTGGTGAAGATCAACGGCAACATCGGCAACTCGGCGCTGGGATCCTCGATCGAGGAAGAAGTGGCCAAGCTGACCTGGGGCATCCGCTGGGGCTCGGACACGGTGATGGACCTGTCCACCGGCAAGCACATCCACGAGACCCGTGAGTGGATCATCCGCAACTCGCCGGTGCCAATCGGCACCGTGCCGATCTACCAGGCGCTGGAGAAGGTCAACGGCGTCGCCGAGGACCTGACCTGGGAGCTGTTCCGCGACACCCTGATCGAGCAGGCCGAGCAGGGCGTGGACTACTTCACCATCCACGCCGGCGTACTGCTGCGCTACGTGCCGCTGACCGCCAAGCGCGTCACCGGCATCGTCAGCCGCGGCGGCTCGATCATGGCCAAGTGGTGCCTGGCGCACCACCAGGAGAATTTCCTCTACACCCACTTCGAGGAAATCTGCGAAATCATGAAGGCCTACGACGTCAGCTTCTCGCTGGGCGACGGCCTGCGTCCGGGCTCGATCGCCGACGCCAACGACGCCGCGCAGTTCGGCGAGCTGGAAACCCTCGGCGAGCTGACCAAGATCGCCTGGAAGCACGACGTGCAGGTGATGATCGAAGGCCCCGGCCATGTGCCGATGCAGATGATCAAGGAGAACATGGACAAGCAGCTGGAGTGCTGCGACGAGGCGCCGTTCTACACCCTCGGCCCGCTGACCACCGACATCGCCCCGGGCTACGACCACATCACCTCCGGCATCGGCGCGGCGATGATCGGCTGGTTCGGCTGCGCGATGCTCTGCTACGTGACGCCCAAGGAGCACCTCGGCCTGCCCAACAAGGACGACGTGAAGACCGGCATCATCACCTACAAGATCGCCGCCCACGCCGCCGACCTGGCCAAGGGCCACCCGGGCGCGCAGATCCGCGACAACGCGCTGTCCAAGGCGCGCTTCGAGTTCCGCTGGGAGGACCAGTTCAACCTCGGCCTCGACCCGGATACCGCGCGCAGCTTCCACGACGAGACCCTGCCCAAGGATTCGGCCAAGGTGGCGCACTTCTGCTCCATGTGCGGGCCGAAGTTCTGCTCGATGAAGATCACCCAGGAAGTGCGCGACTACGCCGCCAACCTGGAGCGCATCGACGCGGTGGACGTCGACGTGGAGGAGGCGATGCAGGCCAAGGCCGAGGAGTTCAAGGCCCAGGGCTCGCAGCTGTACCACAAGGTGTGATGCTGTCACGCTGAACGACAAACGGGCCCGCGGGCCCGTTTGTCATTTCTGTGCCGGTAGAAACTCCGGCCGGAGCACCTTGCGCAGGCGGCTGTAGGGAATGCTCAGGGTCGGATGGCCCATGCTGTAGGGGGCGATGGTGTAGACGTCGTACTTGAGCAGCACCTTGTCCCTGAGCAGGGCAATGTTGGCGGTCTTCTCGAACGGCCAGTTGTTGCGCAGCGCCACGTCCTGTTCGAATTCCTGCTCGCGCAGCCAGCGCTGGTGGGCTTCGCGGGCCGCCTGCCAGAAGGTCTCCTCGCCGCCGGGGAGCAGCAGGTCGCTCGGCTGCAGCGCGCGCTGGCGGCTCAGCGAGTAGTTGATGAAGGCGCGCCCCGGCATGCCGTGGGCGCCGCCGCGGTACAGGTAGCTGGACAGCTCGATCACCAGCAGGTCGTCATGCTGGTCGACCAGCTTGGCCTGCAGCCAGGTTTCCTGACCCTGCGGCGCGCGTTGCAGTTGCTCGGCGCTGTACGCCTGCAGCGAAGCGGGCAGGGGGGCTTCGGCCTGTTCCACGGTCATCGCCAGCAGGGCGCGCTCGATCAGCGCGTTGAGCGGTGGTTGCTCGGCGAACTGCAGGGTATCGACGTTGACCAGGCTGCAGCGTTCGCCCTGGCAGGCGTCGGCGCGCTGCTCCCAAGTGATGCGTTGCGGCCGCAGTTGGTCGGATTGTCCGCCGAGGAACTGGCAGGCGCCGAGCAATGGCAGGCAGGCCAGGGCGAAAAGGGTATAAAGACGCATGAGGCTCCTTGAGCGGATCGGCAAGGCTGGGTAGGGTGGCGCATCGAGCGTATTCGACTCCGCAGCCGACCGCGGGTTCGCCGGTACGCGAGTGATCGCGGTCGGGGATGACGGTCGTCTCCGGGGGGGCGAGACATTCATTCATAGTGTGCATGGTGTGGCGGCTTGACCGCGCTGCAGTAAAGCGGGGGAAGTATATGAGCGAGTCGTCGAAAACGGCCGATCTGAAAGTGGAAATCGTCGAGCGCGAGGCCTGTTTCCGTGGCTTCTATGCGCTGGATCGCGTGCACCTGCGCCACGAACTGTTCGCCGGCGGCATGGGGCCAGTGATCAGCCGCGAGCTGTTCGTCCGCCACGATGCGGTCTGCGTGCTGCCCTACGATCCGCTGCGCGATGCGGTGGTGCTGATCGAGCAGTTCCGCGTCGGCGCGCTGGACAAGAGCGCACACCCCTGGCTGCTGGAGTTGGTGGCCGGGCTGATCGACAAGGACGAGGTGCCGGAGGAGGTGGCCCGTCGCGAGGCCATGGAGGAAGCCGGTCTGACCCTTGGCGAGCTGTGGCCGGTGACCGCCTACTACCCGTCGCCGGGCGGCAGCGACGAGCGTGTGCACCTGTACGTCGGGCGCTGCGACAGCCGCGGCGCCGGCGGCATCCACGGCCTGGTCGAGGAGGGCGAGGACATCCGCGTGCTGGTGATGAGTCTCGACGAGGCGCTGGCGGCGATGGAGGCCGGACGTCTCGACAATGCGGCGAGCATCATCGCCCTGCAGTGGCTGGCGCTGCACCGCGAGCGGGTACGGCAGACATGGCAATGACCCTGCTGGCCGAACGCTACCGGGTCGACCTGGCAGGCCTGCAGGCGGCCTGCGAGGCCAACTATGCGCGCCTGATGCGCCTGCTGCCGGGCATGCGCGAGGATCCGACCCTGCGCCGCCTGGCGCTCAGCGCCGGCGATACCGTCCTGGCGGTGCTGGCGCTCAAGGTCACCGAGGCCGGCCCCTATACCAGCACCGTCGAAGTGCGCGAGGAGCCCGGCCTGGCCTGGCTGCCGGCCCCCTGTCTGGAGGTGCGCGTCTATCACGATGCGCGTATGGCCGAGGTCACCGGCGCGGAACATTGCCGGCGCCTGCAGCCGCGCTATGGCTACCCGAACGCGGCCATGCACCAGCCGGACGAGAAGACCCAGCTTAACCTGTTCCTCGGCGAGTGGCTGGGGCACTACCTCAAATGTGGCCATCTGGCGGAAAACCCAGTGGATTGCTCGGTCGTTCGCCGGTAGTGTGAACCGCATAGCGGTTGCAGGCATCCACAGCATGCCAACATTGCAAATCCGCATTTGCGGTCCAATCGCCGACAGGAGACGGCCTTTGCCCAGCGCCAAGTCCCCCTCAACAGCTGCACCGCTGATGCTGGTGCAGCTCACCGACAGCCACCTGTTCGCCGAAGCGGACGGCCGTCTGCTGGGTATGGATACCGCAGACAGCCTGAGCCGAGTGGTCGAGCTGGTGCGCGCCGAGCAGTCGCGAGTCGACCTGATCCTCGCCAGCGGCGACCTGTCGCAGGATGGCTCCTTCGCGTCCTACCAGCGCTTTGCCGCCCTGACTGCGCCCCTCGAAGCGCCGGCGCGCTGGTTCGCCGGTAACCACGACGAGGCGCAGATGCTGCGCGAGGCCTGCGCCGGTACCGAGCGCCTGCAGATGGTCACCGATCTCGGCAACTGGCGGCTGATCGCCCTCGATTCGAGCATTCCCGGTGCAGTGCCCGGCCAGCTGGACGCCGAGCAGCTGGCGCTGCTCGAGGCCGCGCTGGACGGCGCCGGCGAGCGCCATGTGCTGCTGAGCTTCCACCATCACCCGGTTTCGGTCGGCTGCAGCTGGCTGGACCCCATCGGCCTGCGCAATGCCGACGCGCTGTTCGCGGTGGTCGACCGCTACCCGAACTTGCGCTGCATGCTCTGGGGCCATGTCCATCAGGAAATCGACCGCCAGCGCAACGGCGTGCGCCTGCTGGCCTCGCCGTCCACCTGCGTGCAGTTCGCCCCCGGCAGCGAGGAGTTCCAGGTCAGCAGCGAAGCTCCCGGCTACCGCTGGCTGCGCCTGCATGCCGACGGCGCGCTGGAAACCGGCGTGTCGCGGGTCAGCGACATCGACTTCGTCATCGACTACACCATCAAGGGCTACTGAGGCGACTTGAACTGGGCCGCTGGATAATGCTTTCCTTGTATATCCATCCAGCTTCAAGGCGCCATCGATGTCCCCGCGGCCGACCCTGATCTATCTCCACGGCTTCAACAGCTCGCCGCTGTCGCTGAAGGCCCGCGAGCTACAGAGCGCCTTCGCGCGCTGCGGCCTGGGCGAGCGCCTGCGCGTGCCGGCGCTGCACCACGACCCGCGCCAGGCCATCGCCCAGCTCGAGGCGGAGATCGCCGTGGCAGAGCGGCCGGTGCTGGTCGGCAGCTCCCTCGGCGGCTACTATGCGACCTTTCTTGCCGAGCGCCACGGCCTCAAGGCCCTGCTGATCAATCCGGCGGTGCGTGTGCAGCGTTATTTTGCCGACTACCTCGGCCCGCAGCAGAACCACTACAGCGATGAGCGCTGGGAGCTGACCGGCGAGCACATCGCCGCCCTGGCGGCGCTGGAAGTGCCGCCGCCGCAGGATCCGGCGCGTTTTCAGGTCTGGCTGCAGACCGGCGACGAGACCCTCGACTATCGCGAGGCCGCCGACTACTACCGGCACTGCACGCTGGATATCCAGTCCGGCGGCGACCATGGCTACCAGGGGTTCGCCGCGCGCCTGCCGGAGTTGTTCGCCTTCGCCGGCTTTGCCGCCGAGCTGTGGCGCGCGCCCGAGCATCCCGCTCGCCCACCGGCCTGACCGCTGCCGCCACTTCCGCTGCCCCCTTTTTTGCCAGACAGAATCCCATCCATGGCCAATACCTCCTATACCGCAGAAGCCATCGAAGTCCTCTCCGGCCTCGATCCGGTGCGCAAGCGCCCGGGCATGTACACCGACACCAGCCGGCCCAACCACCTGGCCCAGGAAGTCATCGACAACAGCGTCGACGAGGCGCTGGCCGGGCATGCCAGGTCGGTGCAGGTGATCCTCCACGCCGACAACTCGCTGCAGGTGCTCGACGATGGTCGCGGCATGCCGGTGGACATCCACCCGGAGGAGGGAGTCAGCGGCGTCGAGCTGATCCTCACCAAGCTGCACGCCGGCGGCAAGTTTTCCAACAAGAACTATCAGTTTTCCGGCGGCCTGCACGGCGTCGGCATCTCGGTGGTCAACGCGCTGTCGACTCGCGTCGAGGTGCGCGTCAAGCGCGATGGCAACGAGTACGCCATGGCCTTCGCCGACGGCTACAAGGCCAGCGAGCTGGAGGTGGTCGGCACGGTCGGCAAGCGCAACACCGGTACCAGCGTGCAGTTCTGGCCGGATGCCAAGTATTTTGACGCGCCGAAGTTCTCGGTCAGCCGCCTCAAGCACGTGCTCAAGGCCAAGGCGGTGCTCTGTCCGGGGCTGACGGTGACCTTCGAGGACAAGAGCAGCGGCGAGAAGGTCGAGTGGTTCTACGAGGACGGCCTGCGTTCCTACCTCAGCGATGCGGTCAGCGAGTTCGCCCGCCTGCCCGAGGAGCCGTTCTGCGGCAGCCTGGCCGGCAGCAAGGAGGCGGTGGACTGGGCACTGCTGTGGCTGCCCGAAGGCGGCGAGAGCGTGCAGGAGAGCTACGTCAACCTGATTCCTACCGCCCAGGGCGGCACCCACGTCAACGGCCTGCGCCAGGGCCTGCTCGACGCCATGCGCGAGTTCTGCGAGTTCAGGAGCCTCTTGCCGCGCGGCGTCAAGCTGGCGCCGGAGGACGTCTGGGAGCGCATCGCCTTCGTACTGTCGATGAAGATGCAGGAGCCGCAGTTCTCCGGGCAGACCAAGGAGCGCCTGTCCTCGCGCGAGGCGGCCGCGTTCGTCTCCGGAGTGGTCAAGGACGCCTTCAGCCTGTGGCTCAACGCCCATCCCGAGCTGGGCCTGGCACTGGCCGAGCTGGCGATCAGCAACGCCGGACGCCGCCTCAAGGCCGGCAAGAAGGTCGAGCGCAAGAAGATCACCCAGGGTCCGGCGCTGCCCGGCAAGCTGGCCGACTGCGCCGGCCAGGACCCGATGCGCGCCGAGCTGTTCCTGGTCGAGGGCGACTCCGCCGGCGGCAGCGCCAAGCAGGCGCGCGACAAGGAGTTCCAGGCGATCCTGCCGCTGCGCGGCAAGATCCTCAATACCTGGGAGGTGGACGGCGGCGAGGTGCTGGCCAGCCAGGAAGTGCACAACATCGCCGTGGCCGTCGGCCTCGATCCGGGCTCCAGCGATCTGTCCCAGCTGCGCTACGGCAAGATCTGCATCCTCGCCGACGCCGACTCCGACGGCCTGCACATCGCCACCCTGCTCTGTGCGCTGTTCGTCCAGCATTTCCGCCCGCTGGTGGAGGCCGGCCACGTCTACGTGGCGATGCCGCCGCTGTACCGCATCGATCTGGGCAAGGAGGTGTTCTACGCCCTCGACGAGGCCGAGCGCGACGGCATCCTCGAGCGCTTGCTGGCCGAGAAGCGCCGCGGCAAGCCGCAGGTCACCCGCTTCAAGGGCCTCGGCGAGATGAATCCGCCGCAGCTGCGCGAAACCACCATGGACCCCAACACCCGCCGCCTGGTGCAGCTGACCCTCGACGACTTCGCCGGCGCCCACGAGATCATGGACATGCTGCTGGCCAAGAAGCGCGCCGGCGACCGCAAGACCTGGCTGGAGAGCAAGGGCAATCTGGCCGAGGTGCTGCTTTGAGGGCGAGGCTGCGCCCGCTGCTGCACCTGGCAGGCGCACTGCTCCTGCTCGCCGGCATTCCTCCGGCCCGCGCCGAGGCGCCGCTGGAAGAGCTGGCGCTGCAGGCGGCCCAGCCGGTTGACGGCATGGCCGGCGGCAACCTGTCCGGGCTGGCGCGCTGCGCCGATGGGCGCTTCTGGGCGGTGTCGGATCGCGAGGATGGGCAGCTGTATCGCCTGCAGCCGGCAGGCGGCCACTGGCAGGCGGCGGCCGAGGTCTTCGCGGCCCCGCCACCTCCGCCCAATGCACTGCCCTGGGGGCTGCGTATGGGTAACCGGCTGCTGAGCCCGCTGCGCGGCGGCGCCCTGGATTTCGAGGGATTGAGCTGCGATGGTGCCGGCAACCGTTACCTGCTCAGCGAAAGCGAGCTGGCGGTGCTCCAGTTGCCGGTCGCCGGCGAACCGCGCTGGCTGCAACTGCCGCCCGAGCTGCTGCGCCAGGCGCGTGCCCGCGGCCTGCTGCTGCACTTCAACGCCCTGCTCGAGGGCCTGGCGGTGCAGCCGGACGGCCAGCGCCTGTGGCTGGCCGCCGAGCGCGAGAGTCGCGGCCTGCTCGCCCTGCAGCGCGGCAGCGAGCGCTGGCGCTGCGCCGCCGATGGCTGCGTGCTGCTGGCGCAGGGCGGCCGCGCGTCGCGCCCGCTGGATCCGCCGGACAGTCCGACGCAAGCGCTCGACTTCGGCGCCTTGAGCTGGCACGCCGGGCGGCTGTACAGCCTGGAACGCCTGCAGCACCGTATCTGTCGGCGCGATCCGCATAGCGGAGCGGTCGAGCGCTGCTGGTCGTTCGCCGCTGCCGCGCTGACGCCCGAGCGGCGCTACGACACGCCTTTTGGCGTGGCCGAGGCGCTGTGGCTGGACGATGGATCGGCCTGGATCGGCCTGGACAACGGCGAGCATGCCAATGCGGCCGGCGAACGGCGTCCGTTGATCCTCCAGCTGCAGGCTCCGGCCGGCGGCTGGAGCGGCTGACCCGGACCACACGAACCTATCCGGCGCGCCGGCCCGTGGCGGGCGCGCCTTGAGCAAACGAGTTTCTGAGGACGCAGATGAGCGAATCCCTCGATCTGAGCCTGGACGGCGTCGAACGCCGCCCGCTGGCCGAGTTCACCGAACAGGCCTATCTCAACTATTCCATGTACGTGATCATGGACCGCGCCCTGCCGCACATCGGCGACGGCCTCAAGCCGGTGCAGCGGCGCATTGTCTACGCGATGAGCGAGCTGGGCCTCAACGCCGACGCCAAGCACAAGAAGTCGGCGCGCACCGTCGGCGACGTGCTGGGCAAGTTCCATCCCCACGGCGACAGCGCCTGCTACGAGGCCATGGTGCTGATGGCGCAGCCGTTCAGCTACCGCTACACCCTGGTCGACGGCCAAGGCAACTGGGGCGCGCCGGACGATCCCAAGTCGTTCGCCGCCATGCGCTATACCGAGGCGCGCCTGTCGCGCTATTCCGAGGTGCTGCTGGCCGAGCTGGGCCAGGGCACGGTGGACTGGGTGCCCAACTTCGACGGCACCCTCGACGAGCCGGCGACCCTGCCGGCGCGGCTGCCCAACCTGCTGCTCAACGGCACCACCGGCATCGCCGTGGGCATGGCCACCGACGTGCCGCCGCACAACCTGCGCGAAGTGGCCGAGGCCTGCGTGCGCCTGCTCGACGAACCGAGCGCCACGGTCGAGCAGCTATGCGAGCACGTGCAGGGTCCGGACTACCCCACCGAGGCCGAGGTCATCACCCCGCGCAGCGATCTGCTGAAGATCTACGAGACCGGTCGCGGCTCGGTGCGCATGCGCGCCGTGTACCGCGTGGAGGACGGCGACATCGTGGTCACCGCACTGCCGCACCAGGTCTCCGGAGCCAAGGTCCTCGAGCAGATCGCTGCACAGATGCAGGCCAAGAAGCTGCCGATGGTCGCCGACCTGCGCGACGAGTCGGACCACGAGCACCCCTGCCGCATCGTCATCATCCCGCGCTCCAACCGCGTGGATGCCGCCGAGCTGATGCAGCACCTGTTCGCCACCACCGACCTGGAGTCCAGCTACCGGGTCAACACCAACGTCATCGGCCTCGACGGCAAGCCGCAGGTGAAGAACCTGCGCACGCTGCTGTCCGAGTGGCTGACCTTCCGCCTCGGCACCGTGCGCCGCCGCCTGCAGTTCCGCCTGGACAAGGTGGAGAGTCGCCTGCACCTGCTGGAAGGCCTGCTGATCGCCTTCCTCAACCTCGACGAGGTGATCCGCATCATCCGCGAGGAGGACGAGCCCAAGGCCGAGCTGATGGCGCGCTTTGGCCTCGACGAGGTGCAGGCCGACTACATCCTCGACACCCGCCTGCGCCAGCTGGCGCGCCTCGAGGAGATGAAGATACGCGGCGAGCAGGACGCGCTGGCCAAGGAGCGCAGCAAGCTGCTGGCCCTGCTCGGCAGCGAACGCCAGCTCAAGGCGCTGGTGCGCAAGGAACTGCTCGAGGACGCCGAGAGGTACGGCGACCCCCGTCGCTCGCCGATCGTCGCCCGCGCCGAGGCCAAGGCCCTGTCGGAAACCGAGCTGCTGCCCACCGAGCCGGTCACCGTGGTGCTCTCCGAGAAGGGCTGGGTGCGCTGCGCCAAGGGCCACGACATCGACGCCGCCGGGCTGTCCTACAAGGCCGGCGATGCCTTCAAGGCCGCCGCGCCGGGGCGCTCCAACCAGTTCGCAGTGTTCCTCGACTCCACCGGGCGCAGCTACTCGCTGCCGGCCCACTCGCTGCCCTCGGCGCGCGGCCAGGGCGAGCCGTTGACCGGCCGCCTGACCCCGCCGCCAGGCGCCAGCTTCGACTGCCTGCTGCTGCCCGAGGACGACGCGCTGTATGTGCTGGCCTCGGATGCCGGCTATGGTTTCGTGGTCAAGGGCGAGGATCTGCAGGCCAAGAACAAGGCCGGCAAGGCGCTGCTGACCCTACCCGCCGGCGCCAAGGTGCTGGCGCCGCGGCCGCTGGTCGATGTGGCCAACGACTGGCTGGCGGCGGTGACCAGCGAGGGGCGCCTGCTGGTGTTCAAGGTCGCCGACCTGCCCCAGCTGGGCAAGGGCAAGGGCAACAAGATCATCGGCATCCCCGGCGAGCGGGTGGCCAGTCGCGAGGAGTACCTCTGCGACCTGGCGGTGCTGCCGCAGGGCAGCACCCTGGTGCTGCAGGCCGGCAAGCGCACCCTGTCGCTGCGCCCCGAGGATCTGGAACACTACAAGGGCGAGCGCGGCCGTCGCGGTAGCCTGCTGCCGCGCGGCTTCCAGCGCGTCGATGCGCTGCTGGTGGAGGGCGTGCCAAACTGAGGCCGCACCCTGCCATGGCGAGGGTGTCGTCGGGGCGGGCCTCCTGCAGGTTCGTTGTGGGCTTTGCTCTTGTGGGAGGCCCGACCTCGGGGCGATGCTCTTGGCTGTTGGGGTGAGCCTGCGAGTTCGTGCCTGCTGCAGGGAAGGGCAGTTTGCAACCGCGGGTTGAGGGCTGTTTCCGGCAAGGAGGATGGATGGCAGAGGTAGGGCGAGCGCAGGCCCAGCTGGTCTGGGCGGGCCTGGATGAGGGCGAGGCGCGACTGCGCCTGTCCGGCAGCTGGACCCTGCCGGCCGACAAGCCCGACCTGCTGG
Organism: Pseudomonas linyingensis; assembly: GCF_900109175.1. Lineage (GTDB taxonomy): Bacteria > Pseudomonadota > Gammaproteobacteria > Pseudomonadales > Pseudomonadaceae > Geopseudomonas > Geopseudomonas linyingensis. The sequence continues at coordinate 385,017 of NZ_FNZE01000002.1, forward strand.
CGGTCTGGCGCAGCCTGGCGGACAAGCCGGCGCAGCTGCTGCTGCAGGTGGACGCGCTGGACGCCTGGGACAGCAGTCTGCTGGCCGTGCTGCGCCGCCTGCAGCGCCTGGCCGCCGACGAACAGCTGCCGCTGGTCTATCAGGGCCTGCCCGAGGGGGTCGAGCGGCTGCTGGAGATGGGTGCCACGCCCTCCACTCAGGTCGCCGAGGACGCGCCGCCGCGCCTGGGGCCGGTGTCGCGCCTCGGCCTGGCCGGGTTGCAGGTGCAGGCCGCACTGGTCAATGCCTGCGCCTTCACCGGCGCGGTGATCCTCGCCCTCGGCCGCCTGCTGCAGGGCCGCGCGCGCATGCGCTCCGGCGACTTCTGGGCGGCGCTGCAGCAGTGCGGCCCCGGTGCGCTGCCGATCGTCGCGCTGATCGCCAGCCTGGTCGGCCTGATCCTTGCCTTCGTCGGCGCCGCCCAGCTGCAGGCCTTCGGTGCCCAGCTGTACATCGCCAACATGGTGGCCATCGGCATGACCCGCGAGATGGGCGCGCTGATGACCGCGGTGATCATGGCCGGTCGCACCGGCGCGGCCTACGCTGCGGAGCTGGGCAGCATGCAGGCCAACGAGGAGATCGACGCGCTGAAGACCTTCGGCTTCCCGCCGCTGGAGTTTCTCGTCCTGCCGCGCCTGCTGGCGCTGTTGGTGAGTATGCCGCTGCTCTGCGTGTTCGCCGACGCGCTGGGTATTCTCGGCGGCTTCGTCATCGGCTCCGGGTTGTTCGACATCTCCGCGCCGCTGTACCTCAACCAGAGCCTGGCGATGCTCAGCCTCGCCGACTTCCTGCTCGGCGTGTTCAAGAGCCTGGTGTTCGCCGTGCTGATCGGCTTGATCGGCTGCCACTACGGCCTGAGCTGCGGACGCAACGCCCAGGCAGTGGGCCAGGCCACCACCCGTGCGGTGGTCAGCATCATCGTCGCCCTGGTGGTCAGCGATGCGCTGATCACCCTGATCTGCACCCAGCTGGGGATCTGAGCATGAGCGAGGCGGTTCTCAGCGTGGAAAGCCTCAGCGCCGGCTACGGCAGCAAGGTGATCCAGCACGACCTCAATTTCACCATCCGCCGCGGCGAGGTGTTCGTCGTCATGGGCGGCAGCGGCTGCGGCAAGAGCACCCTGCTGCGCCACCTGATCGGCCTGCAGGCGCCGCTGGCCGGCCGAGTGCTGTTCCACGGCGAGGATTTCTGGGCCCGCGACGAGGATGCGCGCGCCGCCCTGCAGCAGCACTTCGGCGTGCTCTACCAGAGCGGCGCGCTGTGGAGCGGTATGACCCTGAGCGAGAACATCACCCTGCCGCTGGCGGCCTATCATCCCTGGCTGGAGCAGGTCGAGCTGGCCGAGCTGGCCGCCCTCAAGCTGGCGCTGGTCGGCCTGGCCGGCTGCGACACGCTGTATCCGGCCGAGCTGTCCGGCGGCATGCGCAAGCGCGCCGGCCTGGCGCGGGCGCTGGCCCTCGACCCCGAGGTGCTGTTCCTCGACGAGCCCTCCGCCGGCCTCGATCCGCTCAGCTCCATGGCCCTCGACCAGTTGATCCTCGAGCTGCGCGACAGCCTCGGCGCGAGTATCGTGCTGGTTACCCATGAACTGCCGAGCATCTTCGCGGTGGCCGATACCTGCCTGTTTCTCGACAACCAGAGCCATACCCAGATCGCCCTCGGTCCGCTGCAGCAGCTGCTCGACGAGTGTCCGCACCCGACAGTGCAGCGCTTCCTGCGCCGCGGCGACTGGTCGGCTGCCGCGGAGAGCACCCCATGAGCGAACCCCGCAAGCCGTTCTGGATCGGCGCCTTCCTGCTCAGCGGCATCGTCCTGCTGGCCGGCGGCCTGCTGCTGCTCGGCCGCGACAACTGGTTCAGCCAGCCCAGCGACTACGTGGTGTACTTCACCGGTACGCTGGACGGTCTCGACGTCGGCGCCGACGTCACCTACCGCGGCGTCAAGGTCGGCACCGTGCGCGAGATCCGCCTGTCCTACGACCGCGAGCTCAAGGATGTGGTGATTCCGGTGGTGCTGCGCATCAATCCCGACGCTGGCAGCAAGGGTCAGCGCTTCGACCGGGTGGTCGAGCGCCTGGTCGAGCACGGCCTGCGCGCCCAGCTGCAGACCCAGAGCCTGCTCACCGGCAAGGCCATCGTGGCCCTTGACCTGTTCCCCGATCAGAACGGCTATGTACGCGAGCCCCACGATCTGGAGCTACCGACCATTCCCAGCGTGCCGTCGCGGATCGACCAGGTGGCCAACCTGCTGCGCGAGCTGACCGGCAGTCTGCGCGAGATGCCACTGCGCGAGATGGTGGTGTCGGCCAACAACACCCTGCAGGCGCTGGAGCGCCTGAGTACCTCCCCCGAACTGCAGGGCGGGCTGCTTAGCCTGGGGCAGACCCTGCGCAATGTTGAGAGTCTGACTCAACAATTGCAGCGACAAATCCCGCCAATTCTGGATAATGCCCGCCAGGGTAGCGGCGAGTTGCGCACGGCCATTGGCGATCTCCGTCAGGCGGCGCAGGCCGCTACCGTCGCCCTGCAGCAGATGCAGGGGCTGGCTGGGGATACCCAGCGCAGCCTGGGCCCCGAGTCCGAGGTGCAATACCAGCTGCTGCAGACCCTGGAGGAGCTGGGGCGCGCCAGCAAGGCGCTGCAGCGCACGGCGGAAAGCCTCGAGCAGCAGCCCGAATCGCTTATTTTTGGCAACAAACGGTGAATTTTCCATGCGTGTTCCACGCTTGATCCGACTACTGGGCCTGGCGGGACTGCTCGCCATGGCCGGCTGTGCCGCGACGCCGCCGGCACAGTTCTTCCAGCTACAGCAGGGCAGTCCGGCACTGCCGCAGGCCGACAAGGGCGTGGCGGTGCTGCTCGGCCCGCTGAAGCTGGCCGACTACCTGCAGCGCGAAACCCTGGTGCAGCGTCAGAGTGACGACAGCCTGGTGATCACCCAGCAGGCCCGCTGGGTCGGCAGCCTGCAGGACGACGTGGCCCAGTTGCTGCTGCGCCAGCTGGCTGGTCGTCTCGACAGCAGCCGCCTAGCCCTGTATCCGGACCGGGTCGGCTTCAAGCCGGATGTGCAGCTGCTGCTCAGCATCAGTCGCCTGGATTCCGGGCCGTTCCAGCCCGCCGTGCTGGAGGCCCAATGGCGCCTGCTGGATGGCAGCGGCAAGATGTCCGACAGTCGCGTGGTGCGTCTGGAGGAGAAGCACAACGGCGAGCTGAGCGATCAGGTGCGCGCGCAGAGCGTGCTGCTGCAGAACCTGGCGAGTGAGATGTCCGCTGCAGTGACGACGCTGACCCGGGCTCGGGTGACTGCGGAGCGCGATGCGCAGGCCGAACGCAAGGCCGGTCAGCCGCGCCGGCCGGTGGCGCCGCGTATTCCCGCGGTGAACGCGCCGGTACCGGGAGCGGGTGCCGAGGTCTATCGGTTCTGATCCGAGGTTGCCGAGGCGGCTGATGCCCGCCCGGGAAGCACAACGCCGCGCCGGTTGATCCGGCGCGGCGTTGTGCTTTCAGAAGGCTTGCTGGGCGGAGGAGGTCGGCAACGCGTTCAGGCGTGTTGCAGCATCTGCCCCAGCTGCTGCTCCAGACGTGCCGGCAGGGGATCCTGCAGGCGCTCGACGCAGCTGGCTCCGGCCGGCGAGGCGAGGGTGCGGATGCGCGCCCGCTCGCGCACCGCCGGGTCGGCGCCGAGGCTTTGCTCGAGCAGCAGCAGGTTGCGGCTGTGCCGGCTGAGGCCCAGGGCGCTCTGGCTGCTGGCCTGTTGCAGGAGTTCGGCCGGCGGCAGGCCGTAGAGGCCTTCGCCATGGCTGAGGCCGAGCTGCAGCTGGAGGGTCAGGCCGCGGTCGGCCACCTCGATCTGCAGGGCATGGCCGAGGGCGCGCAACAGCTCGCCGCAGCACAGTGCCCGGCTCAGGTAGTGCTCGCCGGACTGGTTGCTGTGGAACAGGACCAGGCTGCTGCCATCGCTGAGGCGCACCAGATTGCCGTGATACAGGCGGGCCGCCTGTTCCAGGCTGTCGCGATAGCGCCGCAGCAGCTCGACCAGACGCTGCTGCGGAAGGCAGCGCTGCAGCTCTTCCTGCGCGCCCAGCTGGGTGGCCAGCACGGCGCTGTGCACCGGCGGCAGGCTGGGCATGCTCGGCGCGGCGGCCGGCTGGGCAGGGGGCTGGGAGACTGGCGCCAGGTCGTCCGGATCCAGGCCGAGGGCCTCGGCATCCAGCTCGAATCCGTCCGGCTCCTCAGGGTCGGCGACGGGCGCGGCTGGCTGCGCCACCGCCACGGCGGCGTGCGCGGTGGCGCGGCGGGCCGCCGGCCGTGGCTCGTCGAGCAGGTTTTCCAGTCCTTCGAACAGCTCTTCGCCGTCCTCCGCGGCCAGCGCGTCGAGTTCGCTCTCGGTGGGTGCGGGCCGTGGCGGTACCAGGCGATGCTGCAGCTGGCGGGCCAGATCGCCGATTTCGTCCTGGCGCTCGCTGGCCGGTGCCGGGTCGTCCGGGTCGCGCAGCCACAGACGCAGCTGCAGCAGCGGGGTGGTCAGCCGGCTGCCTTCGCGCAGGCTGAGGAACAGGGTCACGACCAGCACGATCAGGCCCAGCAGGCCGAAGTTCTGCAGGCTGACGGTCAGCGGCTGGCGAAACGCCGGCAGATCGAGGGTCAGCTGCAGCTGCCCGGCGGCGACCTCCTGGAAGGCGAGGGGGGCGCTGAACACGCCGGCATCGGCGTCGAACAGGCCCGGCTGCGGCCGGCGCCCGGCTTCGGCGATGATCCGGTTGTCGACGCCGTGGATCACCACATGGGCGACCAGCGGGTTGTCCACCAGGTTGTCGAGCATCACCTTGAGGCTCAGGCGGTCGTTGGCCGCCAGCAGCTCGGTGGCCGAGACCACGGCCTGGCGCTTGAGGCTCTCGCCGACGGCCTCGGTCTGCTGCTGCATGGCCTGCTTGACCTGCAGGTTGAACACCCAGGCGAAGGTCAGCATCACCCCCACGACGAGGATCAGGCTGAAGCTGACCAGGCGCAAAGCGATAGGCACCCGCCGACGCCGCAGGGCGTTGAACAGGAGGACGAAGAAGTTGTCGGGTTTGACGGGCGCGGGCCGGTTCACGAGTGGGGGCTCGGCTCTGGAAGTGACGGGAAGCGAAGTATAGCGGTGCTCTCGGGGATCGGGCAAAGCACGCTGCCAGATGGCGTGCTTTGCAGGTAGAATGCCGGACTTTTCAGTTCCGGGGAGGTGCGCCGTGCGCGAAATCGTCCTGATCAACATCACCGGGGAAGACCGCCCGGGCTTGACCGCAGCCATCACCGGGGTGCTCGCCCAGGGTGGGGTGAATATTCTCGACATCGGCCAGGCGGTGATCCACGACACCCTGTCGTTCGGCATCCTGGTCGAGATTCCGCACAGCGCCAAGGCCTCCTCGGTGCTCAAGGATGTGCTGTTCACCGGCTACGAGCTGGACCAGCAGGTGCGTTTCACGCCGGTGTCCGAGGCCGACTACCAGCAGTGGGTCGGCGGCCAGGGCAAGCTGCGCCACATCGTCACCCTGCTGACCCGCAAGGTGACCGCCGAGCAGCTGCACCGGGTCAGTTCGATCACCGCCAAGTACGGGCTGAACATCGACCACATCGATCGCCTGTCCGGGCGCATGCCGCTGGATACCCCGGTCGACCGCAGCAAGGGCTGCATCGAGTTTTCCGTGCGCGGCGAGCCTGCCGATCCGGCGGCGCTGCGTGCCGAGTTCCTCAGCGTGGCCCAGGAGCTCAACGTCGACATCGCCTTCCAGCTCGACAGCGTGTTCCGCCGCAACCGCCGCCTGGCGGTGTTCGACATGGACTCGACGCTGATCGAGGCCGAGGTGATCGACGAGCTGGCCAAGGCCGCCGGCGTCGGCGAGCAGGTGGCCGAGATCACCGAGCGGGCGATGCGCGGCGAGCTGGACTTCCGCGCCAGCTTCAAGGAGCGCCTGGCGCTGCTCAAGGGATTGTCCGAGGAGGTGCTGGCCGACATCGGTGCCGGCCTGCGCCTGACCGAAGGGGCGGAAACCCTGTTCGCCGAGCTCAAGCGCCTGGGCTACAAGACCGCGATCCTCTCCGGCGGCTTCACCTATTTCGCCCGCCAGCTGCAGGACAAGCTGGGCATCGACTACGTGTTCGCCAACGAGCTGGAGATCGTCGACGGCAAGGTCACCGGCCAGGCGGTCGAGCCGATCGTCGATGCCCAGCGCAAGGCCGATCTGCTGCGTCAGCTGACTGCGCAGGAAGGTCTGCGTCTGGAGCAGACCATCGCCGTTGGTGACGGTGCCAACGACTTGCCGATGCTGGCCATCGCCGGCCTCGGCGTGGCCTTCCGCGCCAAGCCGCTGGTCAAGCAGTCGGCCAAGCAGGCGATCTCCACCCTCGGCCTCGACGGCATCCTGTATCTGCTGGGCTATCGCGACCGCGAGGGCCGCGATTGAGCGCTGCCCGGAAATGAAAAAACCGCCTGATGGCGGTTTTTTCATTCTAGGGGGGCGGGAAACTCACTCCTCGCCGGAGGAGAACTCGTAGTCCATGCGCGGGCTCGGCCCCTGCAGATAAAGGCCCTGCACGTAGTTGACCCCGGTCTGCCACAGGGTGGTCAGCACGCTGGGATTGTCCACGTTGGGTACCATGGTCAGCTTGGCCTGGGCGTGCAGGCCGCCGATCAGGCTTTTGAGGTTCTCCCGCTGCTCCTCGCTGGAGAGGTCCTGGAGGAGGCCGCCGTCGAGCTTGACGAAGTCGACCGCCAGGTGGCGCAGGGTGTTGAACGGGTTGAGCGCACCGCCGAAGCGGTTGAGGGCGACCTTGCAGTGCAGCTCGGCGAGTCCCTGGCACAGGGTCTTGGCCTGTTTCAGCAGGGCGATCGCATCCGGTTCGGCGAGCTGCATGATCAGCGCGTCGGCGGGCAGGCGGGCCGCCTTGAATGCCGCGCTGAGCCACGGCAGCAAAGTCGGGTCCTGCAGGCTGGCGGCGCCGAGGTTGATGAACAGGCGGGTGTTGTGGCCCTTGGCGCGGTGTTCGCCCAACTGGCGGATGGCATTGAGCAGCACCCAGCGGTCGACCTTGGCGGCCAGTCCGGCCTGCTCCGCGGCGGCGAGGAAGTCGGCGCTCGGCACCGGTTCGCCCTGAGGGTTGTTGAGGTGCAGCAGCACCTCGTAATGCTCGCGCTCGTCGCCGTGCAGGCTGATGATCGGCTGGAACAGCAGCTGGAAGCTGTTGGTGTCCAGCGCCTGCTGGACCATGGCGACCAGGCTGCCGCGGCTGGCCGCCGCGGCCAGCTCTTCGGCGGGATCGTAGAGCTTGAGGGCGTTGCCGTCGCTCAGCTGTTCGGTGCAGCGCAGGGCACGCTCGACCACCAGCTGGCTTTGCGTGCTCTGCTCGCTGATGCCGGCCACGCCGATGCTCAGGGTGATCTGCACGGTGCGCCCGCCGATGTCGAACAGGTGGCCTTCGACCTTCTTCAGCAGGCCCTGCAGGGTGTCCTCGGCCTGCTGCGGGGTGACGCCCGGCAGCAGGGCGGCAAAGCTGTCGTCGGTAAAGCGCGCCAGCTGGGCACGGTCGCCGAAGTGCTGGCGCAGCAGGCCGGCACAGTCGGCCAGCAGCAGGTCGCCATCGGCCATGCCGATCTCGCTGAGCAGCCCGGCATGGCGGTCGATGCGCATGATGGCCAGGGTGGCGACACTGCCGTCGCGCACGGCCCGTTCGCTGCCCTGGTCGAGCAGTTCGAGGAAGTGCACGCGGTTGTACAGGCCGGTGACCAGGTCCTGGCTGCTGATCTCGCGCAGCTTCTCCGCCAGTTCGGCATTGTCGCTTTCCGCGCGGATCACCACCTGGGTGCAGGGCTCGCCGTCATAGGTGGCCGGCGAGAAGGTCATCCGTGCGCGGAACTGGCTGCCGTCGTCGCGCACGCCGCCACACAGCAGCTCGGCGTGCTCCTCGCTGTGCTGGTAGGTCTTGAGGAAGTCCTTGAACGCGCCCTGATCGCTGCCCTTGATCAGGTCGATCATCGGCATGCCGGCGATATCGTCGGCGTCGCTGTAGCCGAACAGTTCGACATAGGCGCGGTTGACGTAGATGTGCATGCCGTCGTGCACGTAGGTGATGGCGTCCACCGAGCTGTCGAGCAGCAGCTGGCAGCGCTTTTCCGCTTCGCGCAGCGCCACCTCGGCGGCGCGCCGGGCGCGGCGTTCCTCGAGGTTCTTCAGTTCGCGCTGGGCCACCAGCAGCAGGCGTTCGTCGTCGGTCTCCGGCACGCCATCCTGGGCGCCGAGCAGCATGGCTTCGGTGATCGCCTCGCTGTCGCTGTCGGCCACCCGCTGCAGGAACGGCAGGTCCTTGCCCTGGCGGCGAATGGCGCTGAGGGCTTCGCTGGGTTCGAGGTTTTCGCTGTGCTGGGCGGCAATCAGCAGGTCCCAGGTTTGCTGCAGGGTGTCGACCAGGTCGGCGCTGGAGGTCAGCCGGTGGGCGCGGGTGGCATGGCCGGAGTTGCGGAACAGGCTGATCAGTCGCTCGGCCTCGTTCTGCGAGTCCTCGAGGAGCAGCAGGCGGACGGTTTTCTTTTCGGTGGACATGGATGGCCTGAAACCAGCGCCAGACGGGCGCAAGAACGCGATAGTTAAGGAGTTGCGAAAATCTACAAGGACTCCCACAGCGAGTCAAAGCCTTCCGGGCCGGGGTCGCCGACCAGGCGCCAAGCTGTGACCGGTTTCCGCTCGTGGGGGGCGGTGGCCGTTTGCAGCGGGCGGTATTCGAACTGGTTGAAGTTGCCGCTGAGGGTGTGGCGCTGGGTAAGCAGGATGGACTGCTCGCGGCCGTCGAGGTTGAGCTGCACCTTCTGCCCCTGCTGGAACGGCAGGTGCGGGGCGATCAGCATCGCCGGGCGGCCCAGGGTCGGGATCGCGGCGAGCAGCAGGCCGCGCAGGTAGTGCGCGTGCTGGTCGCTGCGTTGCAGCAGGCGCAGTCCGCAGGGCTGCGCCCGCGGGGCGAGCAGCTCGATGCCCAGCTGCAGGCCACTGCCGTGCGGCTGGCGGATCCAGCGGATCAGGGCGATGTTCCAGCCGCGCTCGCCGGGATGCTGCAGGCCGATCAGGTCGCCGGTCTGCAGCTGCTCGGGCGGGCTGTCGTCCCAGGCCAGGCAGTAGCCGCCGGGACTGTGGTTGACCACCTGCAGCTGGTGGAGCGGATATTCCTCGTCCGCGGCGCGCTCCTGGCGGTAGTCGATCCGCTCGCGCGGCTTGTGCAGCGGCTCCCCCGGGCGCTCGGCATCGAAGGCGCGCGACCAGGGGTCCTGTTCGCGCAGGCGGCGCTGGAAGTCAACGCTGACCTCGTGCTCGGGCAACTGCAGGCAGTCGGCGAAGCTGCGCTGGCCGGCAAGATGGTAGTGCAGCACGCGGATCCCCACGCAGGCGCTGATGCCGCCGGTGCCGGGAATGCGGTTGAAGGCACGCTCGGCCGGGGCGCTCCAGGCGGTGCACAGGTGTTGCAGCAGGTCGTCGCCGACGCCGTGCAGCACCGGCAGGCGGGCATGCACGCGCTGCTCGCGGCCGAGCAGCAGGTATTCATGCAGGGCATCGACCAGGCCCTGCGGATCGAGGCCCTGCAGCTGCGCCGGCGCCTCGTCCTGCAACAGACTGGTGTAGCGCGGTGGGCTGTCGGTGGTCGGCGCGAAGGCGAACAGGCTGCCGGGCAGGCGGCTGTCCTGCAGGCAGGCGAGACGGCTCCAGCTCGGCAGGTTCTGGCCGAGTACCATGATGGCCTGCTGGCGCAGCTGGTTGCAGCGCGCACTGCCGAGCAGCAGGCAGGCCAGGTAGTACTGTTCGATGGTCTGCGCCGTGCCGTGGCTGGCGTGCTGTTGCGGCAGACGCTCGAGCTGCTGGTTGCCGGCGGCTCGGTAGAGCTGGTGCAGTTCCAGCCAGAAGCCCTGGCTGGGCGCGGTGTACAGCCAGGAAAACTGGCAGAGCAATTGATACAGCGCCTGCAGGGCGAGCAGCAGGGCGCGGGCAGTCAGCTGCCGGCTGTGGTCGTCGGCCGGCAGCTGCAGCGCCTCGCTGGCGGTCAGCTTGGCGGCGCGCGCCAGTTGCTGGTGCAGGGTCTGGCACAGGGTGGCGATCTGCTGGCGGCGGGAATCGAGGATCACCACCTGGCTACGCAGGTGCTGCTGCAGCTGGGTGCAGACGAAGCGTACTTCCGGTTGTACCAGCTCGAGCAGCTGCAGGCGATTGGCGGCGGTCGTGCGCAGGCGGTTGAGCTCCTGCAGGGCGCTGTACAGGCGTCGTGCGGTCTCGCCGAGATTGGCCTTGGGCAGCTCGCCGAGCCAGGCCCGCAGGGCGGTCGGCTGCGGCGCACAGAAGGACAGGCTGGACAGGTCCGGGGCGGTGACGCGCAGCAGGGCGTAGGAGGCGTGCAGGTCCATGGTGTGCTCGTGCGGGGCAGACGGGACTGGGTGGGCGGCGCGGGCGTGCCCATCCCTGGCGCAAGCGGTCGGCATGTCGTCGCGACGAGGCCGAGTCGGCAGTCTACCCGATCATGGCGCGGGCTGGTTTGCACTGCATCACGGGCAGCTTTTCATTCCGATAGCCGGGCGGCCAGCCGCGATTCCTCGGGACTGCAGCGCTGCCAGCCGTGTTCGCTGGGGCGTACGGCGAATTGCGCCCAGGCCGCCAGTTCGGTGACCCGGCAGCTGCCGAAGCCGCCGACATCGTTGCCGGCTATCACCCGGTAGACCGCTTGGGCACTGCGCCCCGGCGGTTTGGGGGGCAGGCCGGTGACCTGGCGGATCGACCACTGCGCGCCGGGCTGGCCGTTGCTGTAGCAGGCGCCGAGGAGAATGGCGGTGGCGTGCGGGCGCTGCTGTGCGGCGTGCTGGTGGGCCAGCTGCATGATCTCCAGCAGGTCGTCGAAGCGGATGTCGATGTACGAGTCCATCTGGCGCAGGGCGTGATGGATGTCCTCCGGGGCCAGCCCGGGCGGCGGCGTCGGGCGCAGCGGCTGGCGGGCCAGCGCGGCGGGATAGCGTCGCCAGGGGAACAGGCTGTTGAACAGCACGGCGACCAGCAGGATCACGCCGACGTTGAGCAGCACCGGGGTGAGCAGGAACTGGTAGCCGAGGGCGTGGATGCCGGGGCCGGCGAGCACGTAAGTCAGCGCGGTGGCGCCCCCCGGCGGGTGGATGCAGCGCGCGTAGTGCATGGCGAGGATGGCCAGTGCCACGGCCAGTGCCGGAGTCAGCGGATGATCGGCCAGCAGCTGCTGGCAGCTGATGCCCACGAACGCGGAGATCAGTTGGCCGCCGAACACCGCCCAGGGCTGCGACAGCGGACCGTGCGGCACGGCGAACAGCAGGACGGCGCTGGCTCCGGTCGAGGCGACCACCCACAGCGCTGCCTCCGCCGGCATCACCCAGTGGGTGACCACCCAGACCGCGCCCAGGGCGCAGAAGGCGCCGAGGGCGGAGATCAGCTTTTCCGCGTGACTGGTGGCGTCCTCGCGCCAGCCGAGGGCGCGCAGCAGCCGGAGCAGGTATGTGGCCATCGCTTGCCGGTCAGGCCTGCGGCAGGGCCAGCTGTTGGCCCATGCGCACGGCGCTGCCGGCGGCCAGGCCTTCGGCCCAGCGCACCTGCTCGGGGCCGAACAGCACGATGGCGGTGGAGCCGAGCTTGAAGCGGCCGAGCTCTGCGCCCTTGTCCAGCTGGACCGGCGCGCGCGCCGCCTCGCCATAGCGGAAGTGCCTGAGTGCGCGCCGGGGCGGAGTGACCAGGCCGGCCCACACGGTTTCCACGCTGGCGACGATCATCGCGCCGACCAGCACCACCGCCATCGGCCCACGCTCGGTGTCGAACAGGCAGACCACCCGCTCGTTGCGGGCGAACAGGTCGGGCACGTTCTCGGCGGTGAAGCCGTTGACCGAGAACAGCCGGCCCGGCACGTAGACCATCTCGCGCAGGGTGCCGGCCAGCGGCATGTGCACGCGGTGGTAGTCCTTGGGCGACAGGTAGACGGTGGCGAACTGGCCGCCCATGAACGGCGCGGCCATCTCGGCGTCGCCGCCGAGCAGCTCCAGCACGCTGAAGCTGTGGCCCTTGGCCTGGAAGATGCGGCCGTGCTCGATCGGGCCGAGCTGGCTGATAGCGCCGTCGGCTGGACTGAGGATGGCGCCGGGGGTGGCGTCCAGCGGCCGGGTGCCGTCGCGCAGGGCGCGGGTGAAGAAGGCGTTGAAATGCTCGTAGGCGTGCGGGTTGCCGACCTCGGCCTCGCTCATGTCGACCTGGTAGCGTTTGACGAACCAGCTGATCAGCGGGTTCTTGAACCACTCGATACGGCATTCGGCAGCCAGGCCGATCAGCCGCGACAGGGTGTGGTGTGGCAGCAGGTACTGGGCGGCGAGAAACAGGCGTTCTTTGACGTTCATTGCAGGTCCTTAGCGTTCCACCGGGGTGTCGGGATGATTGCCCCATTCCGACCAGGAGCCGGCGTAGGCCTTGAGGTTCGGGTAGCCGAGCGCGCGCATCGCCATGTAGGTGAAGCCCGAGCGGCGGTGGGTCTGGCAGTGGGTGACGATTTCCCGCTCCGGGGTGATGCCGTGGGCGGCGAGCAGTTGCGGCAGGTCCTCGCGCAGGCGCAGGGCGCGCGCGCGGTCCTGGCAGTCGGTCCACTCCAGGTTCACCGCGCCGGGGATGTGTCCGCCCCTGGCCGCCAGCACCTTCTCGCCGCGGAATTCGGCCGGCGAGCGGGCGTCCCAAATGGTCAGGTTGTCATCGTTGAGGTGTGCGAGCAGGTACTCGCGGCTGGCCAGCACCTCGTTGTGGCGCTCGAGCGCCAGCGGGCCGCCGACCGGTGCTGGTACCTCCGTGCTCAGTTCGCGGCCTTCGGCCAGCCAGCTGTGCAGGCCACCGTCGAGATGGTGCCAGGTGCGATGGCCGATCAGGTCGAGCAGCCAGCCGAAGCGCCCGGCCCAGGGGCCGCCTTCGTCGTCGTAGAGCACGTAGACGGCGTCGGGGTTGTGGCCGAGTTCGCCGAACAGCGCTTCCAGCTCGCCCCAGGCCGGCAGCAGGCCGGGGGCCGGTGGCTGGCCCAGCTGGGTGCGCTTGGGATCGACGAAACGTGCGCCGGGGATATGCCCCGCGGCATAGCGGCTGGCGCTGCTCAGGTCGACCAGGATCAGCTCCGGCGCGCTCAGGCGGCTGGCCAGGTCGCTGGGCTCGATCAGCAGCTGCAGGTCGGAAAAGGCGGACATGACGAGCTCCGATGGCAATGGAAAAACGGGAGTGTACTGAAAAGCGGCGGCAGTCTTGTAGGCTGGAAAATCGCTGCGCGAGCTTTCCGGCCTACCACCGGCGAGCCCTCAATACTCGGCTTTGGGCAGGGTCGCCAGGATATGCCGGTAGCTGGCCAGGCGCTGCGGATGGATGCTGCCGCTCTCCAGCGCCTGCAGCAGCGCGCAACCGGGCTCGCGGTCGTGCTGGCAGTCGCGGAAGCGGCAGCGGCCGATCAGCTCGCGGAACTCGATGAAGCCGTCCTCGACGTCGGCGCGGGTGACGTGGCCGAGACTGAACTCGCGGATGCCGGGGGAGTCGATCAGTTCGCCGCCGCCGGGGAAGTGGAACAGCCGCGCGGTGGTGGTGGTGTGGGTGCCCTTGCCGGTCTGCTCGGACAGCGGGCCGACGCGGGTGTCGACGCCTGGCAGCAGGCTGTTGACCAGCGACGACTTGCCCACCCCCGACTGGCCGACGAACACGCTGACGTGGTCGTCGAGCAGGGTGCGCAGGCTGTCCATGGCCAGGCCGTTGTGCGCCGAGACTTCCAGCAGCGGGTAGCCGAGAGCCCGGTAGACGCCGAGCAGCGCATCCAGCTTGGCCGCGTTGCCCTCGTCGATCAGGTCGGCCTTGTTGAGCAGCAGCAGCGGGCGGATGCCGGCGTGGTCGGCGGCGATCAGGTAGCGGTCGATCAGGTTGGCGTGGGGCTCGGGCAGCGGGGCGAAGACGATGACGATCTGGTCGACGTTGGCCGCCACCGGCTTGAGCACGCCGCGCATGTCCGGTCGGCACAGTTCCGAGCTGCGCGGCAGCTGGGCGACGATCACGCCGATGCCCTGGTTGCCGGCGCGCCACACCACGCGGTCACCGGTGACCAGCACCGGCAGGTTGGCGCGCAGGTGACAGCGGAATACCTGGCCGGCCAGTTCGCCCTCCAGCGCCTCGACTTCGACCTGCACACCGAAGTGGGCGATCACCAGGCCGTTCTGTTCCGGGCCGAGATCGCCGCCTTCCAGCTCGTCCACCGCGCGCGACTCGCGCTTGCTGGCGCGGGCGGCGCGTTCTTCCTGGATCTTTTCGATGCGCCAGCTCTGCCGGCGGCTCAGTTGGCGTTTGGCCATGACGATTCCGTATGCGATTCCGGCGGCGAGTCTAGCATGGGCCGTGGTGTTGCGACGGCCTGCTAGAATGCCGGCATACGCCGAGGAGCCCCGCCATGCAGAACCCGCAGAACCTGATCTGGATCGACCTGGAAATGACCGGTCTGGAGCCCGACACCGACGTCATCATCGAGATGGCCACCATCGTCACCGACTCCCAGCTCAACGTGCTGGCCGAAGGGCCGAGCCTGGTGATCCACCAGAGCGACGAGGTGCTCGCCGGCATGAACCCCTGGTGCGTCGAACAGCACGGCAAGAGCGGGCTGACCCAGCGGGTGCGCGACAGCCGGCTGAGCGAGGCGGAGGCCGAGCGGCAGACCATCGAGTTCCTCCAGCAGTGGGTGCCAAAGGGGGCGTCGCCGATGTGCGGCAACAGCATCGGCCAGGATCGGCGCTTCCTGGTGCGCTACATGCCGCAGCTGGAGGCCTTCTTCCACTACCGCAACATCGACGTCTCGACCCTCAAGGAGCTGGCCGCGCGCTGGGCACCGGCGGTCAAGGACGCGTTCAAGAAGGAGAGCAGCCACCTGGCGCTGGACGACATCCGCGACTCCATCGCCGAGCTGCGTCACTACCGCGAGCACTTCATCAAGTACTGATCATCAAGTGCTGAGGGGCCGGGCGGGGGCGGTCTGCTCGACCGCCTGGCAGGCTGCCAGCAGCTCGCCCAGCGCCTGCGCGCTCAGCGGTCGGGACAGCCGATAGCCCTGGCCGTGGCTGCAGCCATGGCCGCGCAGGAAGTCGTGCTGGGCGGCGGTTTCGATGCCCTCGGCAATGCAGGTCATGCCCAGCGAGTGGGCCATGCCGATGATGGCGACGGTCAGCGCGGCATAGTCGTCGCCGCTGGGCAGGCCGCTGACGAACGAGCGGTCGATCTTCAGGGTGTCGAGCTTGAAGTGCTTGAGGTAGCTCAGCGACGAATAGCCGGTGCCGAAGTCGTCCATCGCCAGGCGCACGCCCAGCTGCTTGAGACGCTGCAGGGTGGCGCCGACCTGCTCGAGGTTTTCCGCCAGCACGCTTTCGGTCAGTTCCAGCTCCAGCAGCTGGGCCGGCAGGCCGCTGCGCTGCAGGGCGCGCGCCACCTGGCCGGCCAGGTCGGCATGGCGAAATTGCACGGCCGACACGTTCACCGCCACCGGCAGCAGCGGCAGGCCGGCGGCGTGCCAGGCCATGACCTGGCGACAGGCCTCGTCGAGCGCCCACTCGCCGAGCGCCACGATCAGGCCGCTGTCCTCGGCGATCGGGATGAACTTGTCCGGAGGCACCTGGCCGAGCAGCGGGTTGTGCCAGCGCATCAGCGCCTCGCAACCGCTCAGCCGGCCGCTCTCCAGATCGTACTGCGGCTGGTAGTGCAGGCTCAGCTCGTCGCGCTCCAGCGCGTGGCGCAGACGGTTTTCCAGCTCGAGATGCTCGCAGACCCGCTTGTTCATGTCCGCAGCGAAGAACTGGAAGTTGTTCCGCCCCGCCGCCTTGGCGTGGTACATGGCGGTGTCGGCGTTCTTCAGCAGGGTTTCCGCATCCCCGCCGTCGGCCGGGTAGACGGCGATGCCGATGCTCAGGGTGATCGCCAGCTCGTGGCCGACCACGCTGTACTGGCCGCTGGTGGCCTGCAGCAGCTTGTTGGCGACCTGCGCGGCCTGATCGGCGTGGCCGAGGTTTTCCAGCAGGACGACGAACTCGTCGCCGCCCAGGCGGCTGACCGTGTCGCTGGCGCGCAGCGCCGCGGAGATGCGCTGGGCGACCTGGATCAGCAGCTCGTCGCCGACGGCATGGCCGAGCGAGTCGTTAATGTTCTTGAAGCGGTCGAGGTCGATGAACAGCAGGGCTATTTGCTGGCCGTGCTGTTGTGCTCGCGCGATTGCCTCGTCCAGGCGGCTGCGCAGTCGGGCGCGATTGGGCAACTGGGTCAGCGGATCGGACTCGGCCCACACGCGCAGGCGTTCGTGGCCGGCATCGATGTCCTGCTGGTAGCGGGCGAAGCGGTGCGACAACCAGCGCGACAGGCCCACGGCCAGCATGAAGGCCAGCGCCATCACCAGCAGCAGGGCCAGGGCGGTGGTCTTCAGGTCGGCGTGCAGGTTCTGCTCGAGGGTGAGCTGACGCTGCGCCAGGCTGTTCTCCAGCTCGTCCAGATAGACGCCGCTGACCAGGATCCAGTCCCATTCGTCGAGGTTGCTGACCAGCGACAGCTTACTGCTCAGCTGCGGCTCGACCAGGCTGCGCCAGTGATAGCGGGTGAAGCCACCGCCGTTGCGGCTGGTCTCGAGGATGGTGCGGATCACCGCCTGTTCGTCCGCGGGCAACTCGTCGATCCGCCGGCCCTCGGCGGCCGGATTGCTCGGCGACAGCAGCACGCGGCCGTCGCGGTGGATCACCGCGACGTAGCCGTTTCTGCCGATGCGCGTGGCGCGCAGCTGCCTCAGGGCCTGCTGCTGCAGCAACTGGTCGATCTTGGACAGGTACTCGCCGCTGCCGATCAGCCAGCCGAACGGCTCGAATACCCGCACATAGGCGATCTTTTCCGTCATCGTTCCGGGGCTGTCCGGCGCGTACCAGCGGTAGCGGGCGAAGCCGCGTCGCTGCGGGTTGTCGGCGGCTGCCAGCAGGTCGCGCATGATGTAGCGGCCGTCGACATCGCGATTGTCGAGCAGCGACTGGCCTTCGCGTTCGGGGTTGATCGGCAGCAGCACGCAGTTGCCGGCCAGGTCGTCGATGAAGAAGTAGCCGCTGCCGCCGAAGAAGCGCAGCGGGCGCAGGGCCTCGATGATCAGCTGGCGGATCTCGCGCTCGGGGCGGTGGCCCTTTTCGCGCTGGTAGAGGGCATCGGCGAGCTGCAGCGCGTGGTCGACTTGCTGACTGACGTCGTGCTTGAGCACTGCCTCGGTGCTGCGGCGCAGATGGTCGATCTGGTCGTGCAGGGTGGTCAGCGAGGACTCGAGCATGGCCTCCTGCTCGCGCTGGGCGGCAGCCTCGAGGGCGGCGCTGTCGGCGCGGAAGCTGCGCATCTGCTGCAGGGTGAAGTAGCCGCCCAGGGCCAGAGTCAGGGTGAACACCAGCGCCAGCATGCCGAACAGCTGCAGGCGCAGGAGGTTGCTTTCGGTCATCGCCATGCTACGCACATCCCTTGCTCGTGAAGGTCCGTATCCCTGAACAACAGCTGGCCGGCGGCCATTAGCTGGCATTCGCCAGATTGTCCACTGCAGCCTGTCGTTCCCGACGGATGGCTGGTGGTTTTGTGCTGGAAATCACATTCTAGTGGTCTGCTGGCGTTTCGCCCAGCTCTCGAAGGTCGCGGCTTCAGCCATAGCGCTTGTGCGCCTCGATCGCCAGGCCGCTGCCGATGCCGCCGAAACGGTTGCCCTCGACCTGGCGGGCGTTGGGCAGCAGGCTCGCCACGCTCTGGCGCAGCGCCGGGATGCCGCTGGAACCACCGGTGAAGAACAGCGTGTCGACCTGTGCGGCGCCGACGCCGGCATCCGCGAGCAGCTGGCCGATGCTGGCGTTGATGCGCTCGAGCTGCGCGGCGATGGCGTCCTCGAACAGCGCGCGGGTCAGGTCGGCGCAGAGCCCCGCCTCGATGCGGCCGAAGTCGATATGGCGGCTGTCCTGCCCGGTGAGGGCGATCTTGCTGTCCTCCACCTCGATCGCCAGCCAGTGACCGGCGCGCTGCTCGATCAGGCGCAGCATGCGGTCGATGCCGGTCGGGTCGGCGATGTCGTAGCGCATGCTTTCCAGGGCGATCTTCGACTTCTGCGCGTAGACCGCGTTGATGGTGTGCCAGGTGGCCAGGTTCATGTGGTGGCTGGTCGGCATCAGCGCGTCGCTCTTCATCCGGCTGCCGTAGCCGAACAGCGGCATCACCCCGTTGAGGCTCAGTTGCTTGTCGAAGTCGGTACCGCCGATGTGCACGCCGCCGGTGGCGAGGATGTCGGCCTGGCGCTCGGCCAGCGCGCGGCGCTCCGGCGACAGGCGCACCAGCGAGAAGTCCGAGGTGCCGCCGCCGATGTCGACGATCAGCACCAGTTCCTCGCCCGCGATGCCCGCCTCGTAGTCGAAGGCCGCGGCGATCGGCTCGTACTGGAACGACACGTCGCGAAAGCCGAGGGTCTTCGCCACCTCGACCAAGGTGTCGGCGGCCTCGCGGTCGGCGGCCGGATCGTCGTCGACGAAGAACACCGGGCGGCCCAGCACCACCTGCTCGAACGGCCGACCGGCCTCGGCTTCGGCGCGCGCCTTCAGCTCGCCGAGGAACAGGCCGAGGATCTGCTTGAACGGCATCGCGCTGCCCAGCACGGTGGTGGCGCTGCCCAGCAGCGGCGAGCCCAGCAGACTCTTCAGCGAGCGCATCAGGCGGCCTTCGTAGCCGTCGAGGTATTCGCCGAGCGCCTGGCGGCCGAAGGCCGGGCGCTGCTCCTCGAAGTTGAAGAACAGCACCGAGGGCAGGGTGTCCTTGCCGTCCTCGAGAGCGATCAGGTTGTCGCTGCCGGGGCGGAGCCAGCCGACGGTGGAGTTGGAGGTGCCGAAGTCGATGCCGCAGGCGCGGGCAGGCGTGGCGAGGGTCATGGGGAGCGGCTCCGGAAAAAACGGCCGCGCATTCTATGTCAGGACGGCGCGGGATGCGCACCGTCCGGCAGGGAAATCGCATGATGACCGGGGATGTGGCGAGTTGCCCCCTCTCCCATGAATGGGAGAGGGGGCACAGGCAAGTCAGTGCTTGTCGCGGTGGTGGGCGGCCATGATGTCGTCCAGACCAAGTCCGGTCAGATCGTGGATGGTGCGCCACAGGTAGTAGAAGATCGCCATCATCATCAGCATCGAGGGAATGGCGATCATCGGGTAGCTGAGCAGGTTCATGTGCGCCAGCTCGGCGTTGAACGCCTCGCTGCCGGCCGGGCTGCTGACCAGCCAGCGGGCGAGGATGTAGTTCATCGCCGCGGAGAAGAAGAAGGTGCCGCTCAGCCAGTAGGTGGCGTTGAGCAGGCGCCGCTCGAAGACGGCGGTCTGTCCGCGCGCCTGCAGCTGCTGCTGGATGCGCGCCACGTCGAGCACCTTGTCGTTGTACAGCAGGCTGTGGATCAGCGGCTTGCGGGTGCGGGTGGAGAACAGCACGGCCAGGCCGATGATGCCGGGGATGGTCGCCTCCTTGACCGCCAGCCAGCGACTGTCCAGCTGCAGCAGGCCGATGCCGCCGGTGAGCAGCACGCTGACCAGACCGAGCAGGGCGATGAAGTTGAACTTGCGGTAGCGCAGCAGCTCGAAGGCGCCCCAGCCCAGCGGGAAGGCCAGGGCGAGCAGCAGCGCGCCGTCGGCGCCGAGGCGCTCCGGGCTGCTCAGCTTCATCAGCACCGCGGAGGGTAGCAGGATGCTCACCGCCAGGTCGATCAGCGGGCGCGGCTTGTGGGTGGGGCGGGGGGATGCGGTCATGCCTTGGGTGTTGTCCATCGTGAGCCTTGAGGTCCCGGCCGGCGGCGCCGGGCAGCAGGTTGAGGATAATCGCGGCGCTGTCGTCTGGCGAGCGGCCTCGCGCTGTCGCGCGCCGGACAGGCTCAGGCGTCCTTCTGTCGGGTGCCGAAGATCTTGTCGCCGGCATCGCCGAGGCCGGGGATGATGTAGCCGTGCTCGTTGAGGCGCTCGTCGATAGCGGCGGTGTAGATGTGCACCTCCGGATGGGCGGCGCCCAGCGCGGCGATGCCCTCCGGCGCGGCGACCAGCACCAGGGCACGGATCTCGCGGCAGCCGGCCTGCTTGAGCAGGTCGATGGTGGCGATCAGCGAGCCGCCGGTGGCCAGCATCGGGTCGATGATCAGCGCCAGGCGGCGGTCGATCTCCGGCACCAGTTTCTCCAGATAGCGCTCGGCCTCGAGGGTCTGCTCGTTGCGCGCCAGGCCCACCACGCTGACCTTGGCGCTGGGAATCAGGCTGAGCACGCCGTCGAGCATGCCGATGCCGGCGCGCAGGATCGGCACCACGGTGATCTTCTTGCCGGCGATCTTCTCCACCGCGACCTCGCCGCACCAGCCGTCGATGCGGCAATCCTCCAGCGGCAGGTCCTGGGTGGCCTCGTAGGTCAGCAGGGCGCCCAGCTCCTGGGCCAGCTCGCGGAAATTCTTCGTGCTGATGTCGGCGCGGCGCATCAGGCCGAGCTTGTGGCGGATCAGCGGATGACGGATTTCGTGCACGGGCATGGGCGTCTCCAGGTCTGGACGGGTGATCGGCATAGAGTAAAGCATCCGTGTCGCCCGGCACCGCGAGGTGTGGCGCATTTGTCCGCGCAGGCTTGCCGGGATGCGGGGGGATGGGTAACTTTGCCTCCCTTTGCTCCGCCGCCGCGTGGGGCCAACCCCCAAGGAGACGCTGCCATGTCCGTCGAACTCGCGCACATCCGCCAGGTAATGGCCGAAGCCGATTGCCTGTACACCGCCGACCAGCTGGACGCCGCCATCGCGCGCCTGGCCGGGGAAATCAACCGCGAGCTGGCCGAGCGCAATCCGCTGGTGTTCTGCGTGATGAACGGCGGGCTGATCTTCGCCGGCAAGCTGCTGCCGCTGCTGGACTTCCCGCTGGAGCTGTCCTACCTGCACGCCACCCGCTACCGCGGCGAAACCAGCGGCGGCGAGCTGTTCTGGAAGGCCAAGCCGGAAGTGTCGCTGATCGATCGCGAAGTGCTGATCATCGACGACATCTTCGACGAGGGGCACACCCTGGCGGCCATCGTCGACTACTGCAAGCACGCCGGCGCCAGTGCGGTGCACACCGCGGTGCTGATCGACAAGGAGCACGACCGCAAGGCGCGCCCGGACATGAACGCCGACTACGTCGGCCTGCCCTGCGTCGACCGCTACATCTTCGGCTACGGCATGGACTACAAGGGCTACTGGCGCAACGCGCCGGGGATCTTTGCGGTCAAGGGCATGTAAGCGCGTTGCCGCGAACGTTCTCGTTGCGCCTGCAGCGGGTCCCGGCAACCTTTCCTACACGGACTCGGCGGCCGCCGAGTCCGCCTTTTCCTCCAGCCACCTCAGCGCCTTGCTGCGCGCCTGATCCAGGTCGTGCACGTAGGCCAGCTGGTGGTTGTGCAGGTGGATGCCGGCGCGGCGCAGCTGCAGGCGCACTCGCGAGGTGGTGCCGCTGAAGATCAGGCCGACGCGGTGGTGGTGGAAGTCGCGCAGCACGGTGTCCAGCGCCGCCAGCGCGGTCATGTCCAGCAGCGGCACTGCGCTGAGGTCGACGATCACCACCTTCAGCCCCGGGGTGAAGCGGCACAGGGTGTTCAGCGCCTTTTCCGCCGCGCCGAAGAACAGCGGGCCGCGGATCGCGTAGGCCAGCACATGCTCGGGCAGATCCTGCAGGGCCTGGTGGAAGTGCCGCGGCAGCGGCGCGGTGTCGGTCAGCGCGCTCATCTGGCGGATGAACAGACCGGCGGCCAGCAGCAGGCCGGCACCTACCGCCAGCACCATGTCGAACGCTACGGTCAGCACCAGGCAGGTCAGCAGCACCAGCACGTCGCTGCGCGGCGCGATGCGCAGGGTGTGCATCACGTGCGGCGCCTCGGCCATGTTCCACGCCACCATCAGCAGCAGCGCGGCCAGCGCGGCCATCGGCAGGTAGCTGAACAGCGGCGCCAGCAGCAGCATGGCGGCCAGCACCACGCCGGCATGGACGATCGCCGCCAGCGGCGAGAAGGCGCCGGCGCGCACGCTGGCGGCGGTGCGGGCGATCGCCGCGGTGGCGGTGATGCCGCCGAACAGCGGGGCGATCAGGTTGCCGAGGCCCTGGCCGATCAGCTCGCCGTTGGAGTCGTGCTTGCTGCCGCTCATGCCGTCAGCGACCACCGCGCAGAGCAAGGATTCGATAGCGCCGAGCATGGCGATGGCCATCGCCGGGGCGAGCAGTTCGCGGATCAGCGCCAAGCTCAGCGGCGCGGCGCCAGGCAGCTGCCAAGGCAGGGCGAAGCCCGGCAGGTAGGGCGGGATGCCGGCGTGCACGACGCCGTCCACCGTGTAGCTGAAACGCTCGCCGAGGGTGGCGATGTCGAAGCCGCCGAATTCCAGCAGCAGGCCGAGCAGGGTACCCACCGCCAGGGCGGCCAGATGGCCGGGTACCCGCGGCACCAGCCGCGGCCAGACGATCAGCACGCCGAGGGTGGCGGCGGCGATCAGCGCATCGCCGAGATGGGCGCTGGGCAGCGCGCCCAGCAGGTTGAACATCTGCTCGGGGAAGTGCGCGGCGCTGGCGCTCACCGTCAGGCCGAGGGCGTCCTTGAGCTGCAGGCCGCCGATGACGATGCCGATGCCGGCGGTGAAGCCCAGGGTCACCGGGTAGGGCACGAACTGGATCAGCCGACCGGCCTTGAGCAGGCCGAGGGCGATCATGATCAGGCCGGCGAGCATGCTGCACAGCAGCAGGCCGCTGAGACCGTGCTGCTGGACGATGGGCAGCAGGATGACCACGAAGGCGGCGGTGGGGCCGGAGACGTTGAAGCGCGAGCCGCCGCAGAGGGCGATCAGCGGGGCCGCCACCAGCACGGTGTACAGGCCGTGCTGCGGCGGTGCGCCGACGGCGATGGCCAGGGCCATGGCCAGCGGGATGGCGATGATACCGACGGTGAGGCCGGCGAGAATGTCGCCGCGCAGGGCCTGGCGGCCGTAGCCGGCGCGCAGGGACTGGCGCCAGGCGGTGAACAGCGGAACGCGCGCGAGCCGGGACATTCTGGTACTCCGTTATATTTCCCCACTTCACAGGAGGGTAAGCCGTTTGTCGACAAACGGCTATGGGACGGAGGTGGAAGCCCGGCGCCCGCGGCGGATCAGCCGAGCCAGCCGCTCAGCTTCGCCGCATTCCAGGCGGCGTACAGCGCCAGGGCCACGAAGCACAGCGCGGAGACGCGGTGGATCAGGGTCATCGGCAGCTTGTCGGCCGAGAAATGCGCGGCCAGCACCACCGGCACGTTGGCGATCATCATGCCCAGCGTGGTGCCGGCGATCACCAGCCAGAAGTACTCGTACTGCGCGGCCAGCATCACCGTGGCGATCTGCGTCTTGTCGCCCATCTCGGCGATGAAGAAGGCGATCAGGGTGGTGAGGAACGGACCGTAGCGCTTGAGGTGCGATTCTTCGTCGTCGTCCAGCTTGTCCGGGATCAGCATCCAGGCGGCGACGGCGAGGAAGGAGGCGGCGAGGATCCAGCTCAGGGTGGCTTCGCTGAAGAACGAGGCGACCCATTTGCCCACCGCGCCGGCGGCGAAGTGGTTAGCCACGGTGGCGACCAGGATGCCCCAGATGATCGGCCAGGGGCGGCGGAAGCGGGCAGCGAGCAGCAGGGCGAGCAGCTGCGTCTTGTCGCCGATTTCGGCGAGGGCGACGAGGCCGGTGGGGACGAACAGGGATTGCAGGGCTTCCATTAGAGATTCCAGAGGGGCGGGTCGACAATTACATGACACGCACAGCCTGCCCGCCCCGGGTCGGCTTGTGAGTGTCATGAGTCTTGTCAAACCAAGGTGGCTGCGCGGCAGCTACCGGTTGTACGCGCCATGGTCTGCTGACCAAGTATGTTGACGCGCACGCCACCGAATCGCTCGGCGGCAGACTACTCCCTCAGGACGGCGGGCATTGTGCCCAAGCGCAGCAGGGGAGGCAACCCTGCGCTGGAGCGGATCTATCTGCGATGACCGCCGTATCGGAGTCAATCGCGGATAGATCCGCTCCTACAGGCGATGTGTCTGCGCGTCAGGGACGCCGCGCCGAATACACCCGGAAACCATCACGCTCGGCCAGCACCCGGCAGGGGCTGAGGTGCTGCTCGATCAGCGGCGCGTACTTGAGGAAGCTGTTGGCCACCAGGCGCAGCTCGCCGCCGGGGCGCAGGTGGCGGGCGGCCTCGCGCAGCAGCTGCTCGGTGGCCTGGTAGTCGGTGTGCACGCCCTGGTGGAACGGCGGATTGCTGACGATGGCCGACAGGTCGTGGGGGGCATCGGCGATGCCGCGACCGGCCTGCACGCCGCCGCCAAGGCCGTTGGCGGCCAGGGTCAGGCGGCTGCTGGCCACGGCGAAGGCATCCACGTCGAGCAGGTGCAGGCGGCTGGCCGGATAGCGGCGCTGCAGCGCGGCGCCGAGCACCCCGGCACCGCAGCCGAAGTCCAGCACCTCGCCCTGCGGGAGGCCGTCCAGGTGCTCGAGCAGCAGGCGCGAACCGACGTCCAGGCGGCCGTGGCTGAACACGCCGGGCAGGCTGACCACCTGCAGTTCGCCGTCGGCCGTGGCCACCGGGTAGCGGCGGGCGAGGGCCTCGAGATCAGGCGCGGCCGGAACCTGCTCCACCGTCACCTGCCACAGCTGGCAGTGGCGCGCGCTGTCCAGCTTGCGCGGCCGGCCGAAGGGCTCCAGCTGCCTGGCGGCACGCTCGATGCCGGCGCGCTTCTCGCCGACCAGCCACAGCGTCCCGCCGGGCAGGCGCGCGGCGAGGGCGGCGAGCAGGTAGTCGGTCAGTTCGCGCGACTTGGGCAGGAACAGTACTGCGCCGGCGAACGCCTGCGCCGGCACCTGGGTGCCGAACTGG
Source organism: Pseudomonas linyingensis (assembly GCF_900109175.1). GTDB lineage: Bacteria > Pseudomonadota > Gammaproteobacteria > Pseudomonadales > Pseudomonadaceae > Geopseudomonas > Geopseudomonas linyingensis. The sequence goes on from NZ_FNZE01000002.1 coordinate 410,025, forward strand.
CAGCGCCCGGGATAGCGCGCCTCGAGCGCCAGCTGCTCGTGCTGCAGCCAGCTCCAGCCCTGCGCCTCGGGCAGCTCGCCGAGCAGGCCGTCGGCCGGCAGGCCGGCGAGCAGCACGGGACCGCCGAACAGTTTGGCCTGACGCAACAGCACTTCGCTACGCGGATCCATCGGACATCTCCGGAACAAAAGGCGGGCAGATTAGGCAAAGCGCGTGGCGCTGGCAAATCCGCAGGGCAGTCGCGCGAACGTGGCAGGAGCCAGCAAGCTGGCTCCTGCGGGAGTCGATTCCGCCACCCTACGAGACGACGCGCATCGGCTCGCCTCTGCCAAAGGCGGCGGCGTTCTCCGCCAGCTGGCCGACGATGCGCTGGCGCGCCTCGCGGCTACCCCAGGCGCTGTGCGGGGTGACGATCAGCCGTGGAATGTCGGCGGCCAGCAGCGGGTTGCCGTCCTTCGGCGGCTCGACGCTGAGCACGTCGGTGGCGGCGCCGCCCAGATGGCCGGCACGCAGGGCGTCGGCCAGCGCCTGTTCGTCGACCAGGCCGCCGCGGGCGGTGTTGATCAGGAAGGCGCCGGGCTTCATCAGGCCCAGTTCGCGGGCGCCGATCAGGTGGCGGGTCTCTTCGGTCAGCGGGCAGTGCAGGGTCAGCGCGTCGACCTGCGGCAGCAGCTCGTCCAGCGGCAGGCGGCCGTCGCGCGCCGGGCGCCCCGGCAGCAGGCCGAGCAGCACGCGCATGCCGAAGGCGCGCGCCAGTTGCGCCACCGCGCTGCCCAGCTCGCCGTGGCCGAGCAGGCCGAGGGTCTTGCCTTCCAGTTCGACGATGGGGAAGTCCAGCAGGCAGAACTGGCTGGACTGCTGCCAGCGTCCGGCGCGTACCGCGGCCTGGTAGTCGGGCAGGCGGGTGGCCAGGGCGAGCAGCAGCATCAGGGTGTGCTGGGCCACCGACGGGGTGCCGTAGCCCTGGCAGTTGCACACGGTGACACCGTGGGCGCGGGCGGCGTCGAGGTCGACGTTGTTGGTGCCGGTGGCGGCGATCAGTACCAGCTTGAGTTCGGGACAGGCGGCGAAGGTGGCGGCGTCCAGCTTCACCTTGTTGCTGATCGCCACCTGCGCGCCCTTGAGGCGTTCGGCGACCTGCTGCGGTGCGGTCTGCTCGTGCAGCACCAGCGTGCCGAACACCTGGCGCAGCGGCGCCAGGTCGAGGTCGCCAAGGTCGAGGGAGGGATGGTCGAGGAATACGGCTCGGGTCATGGGGCAGTCCTTCGGCAGGGGCAGCGCAGCCGCAAGGCGGCGCGCGCGCGATCATCTGCGCAGCCTAGCGCAACGCCCCTGGCGAATGAACCCGCAACACCGCTTACAGCAGTTCCACCGCCAGCGCCGTCGCCTCGCCGCCACCGATGCACAGGGCCGCGACGCCACGGCGGCCGCCGGTACGGCGCAGGGCGTTGATCAAGGTGACGACGATCCGCGAGCCGGTCGAGCCGATCGGATGGCCCTGGGCGCAGGCGCCGCCGAACACGTTGACCCTGGCGTGGTCGAGGTGGTGCTCGCGCATCGCCAGCATGGTGACCATGGCGAAGGCTTCGTTGATCTCGAACAGGTCGACGTCGTCCTTGCTCCAGCCGGTCTTGGCGAACAGCTTGGTCAGCGCGCCGACCGGGGCGAGGGTAAATTCGCCCGGCTCCTGGCTCTGGGTGGCGTGGCCGACGATCCGCGCCAGCGGCTGCAGGCCGCGACGTTTGGCTTCTTCGGCGGTCATCAGCACCAGCGCCGAGGCGCCGTCGGAGATCGAGCTGGAGTTGGCGGCGGTGATGGTGCCGTCCTTGCTGAACGCCGGCTTGAGGCTGGGGATCTTGTCCGGCATGGCGTTCAGCGGCTGCTCGTCGTCCTGGACCACCACCTCGCCCTTGCGGGTGGTTACGGTGATGGGGACGATCTCGGCGACCAGCGAACCATTCTGGATGGCGGTCTGGGCACGGCGCAGCGACTCGATGGCGTAGGCGTCCATCGCCTCGCGGCTGATGCCGTACTGGTCGGCAGTCTCCTGGGCGAAGGCGCCCATCAGCCGGCCGCTGCGCGCATCCTCGAGGCCGTCGAGGAACATGTGGTCCTTAAGTTCGGCGTGGCCCATGCGCAGACCGCTACGCGCCTTTTCCAGCACATAGGGCGCGTTGGACATGCTTTCCATGCCACCGGCGACCATCACCGTGTTGGTGCCGGCCTTGAGCAGGTCGTGGGCGAGCATCAGCGCCTTCATCCCCGAGCCGCACAGCTTGTTGATGGTGGTGCAGCCGGTGGCCGCCGGCAGGCCGGCGTCCAGCGCCGCCTGGCGGGCCGGGCCCTGCTTGAGGCCGGCGGCCAGCACGCAGCCCATGATCACTTCCTGCACTTCGGTCGGGGCGATGCCGGCGCGTTGCACCGCGACGCGGATGGCGGCGGCGCCCAGTTGCGGCGCGGTGAGGGCGGACAGGCTGCCCTGGAAGCCGCCCATCGGGGTACGGGCGGCACTGACGATGACGATCTCGGACATCGGGAATTCCTCGCCTTGTTGGACTTGTTGTTGCGGTGCACTAAAACCGACTCTACACCTTGGGCAGCAGGCTGCAAGAGGCCGAGTGGGGGCTGGCCGCCGAATGGCGTGGCGGCAAAGAGTGCAACCGCAGCGGCCGTCAGTTGTCCGATAATGCCCACCGCGGGGCAGCGCGCCTGCCGCGTCGGACCTGAACAGCCACACCCTTGATCCCCGCATGGAGAGTCGCGTTGGCATCGATGAGCAGAATCCCGTCGCCGGGGCGTGCGTGCCGAGCGCGACTGGTCGCGGCGCTGGCGGCCAGCCTGGCTGTGCCGGCCCAGGCCGTGCCCTTCAACATCGGGGCGCTGGAGGGGCAGTTCGACTCGCAGCTGGCGCTGACCTCCCGCTGGGCCACCGACAGCGCCGATCGCGACCTGATCGGCGCCAGCAACGGCGGCCGCGCGCCGGCGGCAAGCGGCGACGACGGCCGCCTCAACTTCAAGCGTGGCGAAACCTTCAGCAAGCGCTTCAGCGGCCGGCATGCGCTGGAACTCAAGTCCGGCGCCAGCGGCCTGTTGCTCAGCGGTCGCTACTGGTACGACTTCGAACTCAAGGACGAGGCCCGGCCGTTCGCCGCCATCGACGACCACGGCCGCGAGCGCGGCGCGCAGGCCAGCGGCGCCGAGTGGCTGGAGGCCTTCGCCTGGCGCGATCATGCCATCGGCGAGCAGCCCGGCAGCCTGCGCCTCGGCCGGCAGCTGCTGCACTGGGGTGAGGGCCTGCTGATCCCCGGTGGCATCGACGCGATCAACCCGTTCGACGCGGCGATCTGGCGCCGGCCCGACGCGCCGCTGCGCGAGGGCCGCCTGCCGGTCAACCTGCTGCACGGGGCGCAGAGCATCAATGATGCGCTGATGCTGGAGGCCTTCTACCAACTGGAATGGCGGCCGACGACGCAGGACAACTGCGCCACCTTCCTGGCCCAGGCGGACTACCTGGCCGACGGCTGCAACCAGCTGGCGCGGCCCGCCGGCGCGCCGCTGCCGCGCGGCGCGGATCGCGACGCCCGCGACTCCGGCCAGTTCGGCCTGGCCCTGCACTACTATCTCGAGCCGCTGGCGACCGACTTCGGCGCCTACCTGCTCAACTACCACAGCCGCCTGCCGCTGCTCGGCCTGACCGACGCCGGCTACTTCCTTGCCTACCCCGAGGATATCCGCCTCTACGGCCTCAGCTTCGCCACCACCCTGGCCGGCGGCAGCGTCTGGCGCGGCGAGTTCAGCCATCGGCCCGACGCGCCGCTGCAGCCCTCCATCGGCGACGGCCTCGCTGCCGGGCAGGCGCAGCCCGCCTGGCGGCGGCAAGCCGTCAGCCAGCTGCGGACCAGTCTCGAACACCACTTCGATCAGGTGATGGGCGCCAGCCGCCTGAGCCTGGTCGGCGAGCTGGCCTGGATCCACGTCGGCGACCTGGACGGGCGCGACGGCCGCGACCCGCTGTTCGGCCCCGGCCCGCAGGCCGACGGCGACTGCCCGTTGCCGGCGGGTGCCAGCGGACGCTACTGCGAGAACGACGGCTTCACCAGCCGCGACGCCTGGGGCTACCGGCTGCAGGCAGTCTGGGAGTATCCGCGGGTGTTCGCCGGCATCGACCTGGCGCCTCGCCTCGCCTGGGCCCACGACGTCGAGGGACACTCGCCGGCTCCGGAAGCCACCTTCGTCGAGGGGCGCCAGGCGTTCAGCCTCGGCCTGGACGCCGACTACCGGGACACCTACAGCGCCAGCTTGGCGTACACCGAGTTCTTTGGCGGCGAATACAGCACGCTGGTCGATCGCGACTATCTGAGTCTGACGCTGGGCCTGCGTTTCTGAGCAAGCGCTGGCCGCGGAGGCGGAAAACTTCCTGCACTGTGCCAAGATGGTGGCATCTGACCCTTTCGGAGCCTGTCCTGTGACCACCCAGCCCGCCCTGATCCGCGAAACCTTTCCCGTCGGGCCGTTGCAGTGTAACTGCACCATCATCGGTGATCCGCTGACCAAGAAGGCCATCGTCGTCGATCCGGGTGGCGATCCGGAACTGATCATGGCGCGCCTGGACAAGCACGGCCTCAAGGTGGTGAGCATCGTGCACACCCACGCCCACCTCGACCACTTCCTCGCCGCCGGCGAGATGAAGAAGCGTACCGGTGCGACCCTGCACCTGCACGAGGACGACCGTTTCCTCTGGGATGGTCTGGAGATGCAGTGCCGCATGTTCGGCGTGCCCTACAGCCCGGTGCCGGCGCCGGACCAGTACCTGCGCGACGACGAGGAGCTGGCCTGCGGTTGCGGCGTGGCGCTGCACACGCCGGGGCATACGCCGGGCTCGATGAGCTTCTGGTTCGCCGACGCCAAGCTGCTGATCGCCGGCGACACCCTGTTCCGTCGTGGCATCGGCCGCACCGACCTGTGGGGCGGCGACTACGCCACCATCGAGCGCTCGATCAAGCAGCGCCTGTACACCCTCGACGAAGACGCGACGGTGATCACAGGCCACGGTCCGCAGACTACGCTGGGTGAGGAAATGCGCGAGAATCCGTTCATCCGTGCCTGAGTGCATATCGCCGGGAATTTATTGCCGTCATCTGCCTCTAATGGCCAGTTGCCCGTGAAATGCGGGTTCGAATCGTTCAAGGAGAACTACCCAATGAAACTGTCGAGTCGCCTGATCCTGTCCGCTGCCGCCCTCGCCCTGCTGAGCGGTTGTGCCACGCAGAATCCCTATGATCAGGGTGCCCAGACCGATTCCACCGGGATGAGCAAGACCGCCAAGTACGGCGGCCTCGGTGCCCTGGCCGGTGCCGCGGCCGGTGCGCTGATCAGCCATGACGACCGCGGCAAGGGCGCGCTGATTGGCGCTGCCGTCGGTGGCGCCAGCGGTGCCGGCTACGGCTACTACGCCGACAAGCAGGAAGCCCAGCTACGCCAGCAGATGCAGGGCACCGGCGTGGAAGTGCAGCGCCAGGGCGACAACATCCAGCTGATCATGCCGGGCAACATCACCTTCGCCACCGACTCGGCGGACATCTCCAGCGGCTTCTACAATCCGCTGAACAACCTGGCCAACTCGTTCAAGCAGTACGACCAGAACAGCATCGAGATCGTCGGCCACACCGACAGCACCGGTGGCTACCAGTACAACATGGGCCTGTCCCAGCGCCGCGCGCAGAGCGTGGCCAACTACCTGATCTCCCAGGGCGTCAACCCGAGCCGGGTCACCACCCGTGGCGCCGGTCCGGATCAGCCGGTGGCCAGCAACGCCAACGAATCCGGTCGCCAGCAGAACCGCCGCGTGGAAGTGAACCTGCGTCCGCTGCCGGGCGCCCAGGGCGTGCAGCAGTAATCCGCACGGCCAGCCCGCGGCTGGCCTGAGCAGGGAAAAGGGCGCGGCAGCGATGCCGCGCCCTTTTTGCGTCTGCCGGCAGTACTTTGGTCGCAACTGCCTGCGACCTGCGCAGGGTTGCCCGCCGGCGGCCGAGGCGGGATGCTGCAGTCTTCCGTTCCCGCACAAGTTCTGGCTCATGGACTCCGACTTCCCGCAACTGGCGCACCGCAGCCTGCGACTGGGCAACGGCGTGTCGGCCGCCGTGCTGCACGACCCGCAGGCCACTCGCGTGGCCCTGGCGATCAGCGTGGCGGCCGGCAGCTTCCACGAACCGCCGCAGTGGCCGGGACTGGCGCATTTCCTCGAGCACAGCCTGTTTCTCGGCAGCCGCGGCTTTCCCGAAGTCGACGCCTTCGCCGCCTACGTGCACGGCCACGGCGGGCGCTACAACGCCCGCACCCTCGGCCTGCAGACCCTCTACTACCTGGAGATGCCGGCGCGCGAGCTGCGTCCGGCGCTGCTGCGCCTGGTCGACCTGCTGGCCCGGCCGCTGTTGGCGGACGCGCGCCTGCAGGCCGAACGCGAGGTGCTGGAGGCCGAATACCGGGCGCGCTGCGCCGATGGCGACTGCCAGCTGCAGGGGGCGATCGCCGGGCAGCTGCACCCGCAGCATCCGCTGGCGCGTTTCCACGCCGGCTCGCGCGACACCCTGGACACCAGCGATCCACGTCTGCTCGCCGACCTGCGCGCCTGGCAGCGGCGCCACTACGGCGGCGCCAACCTGCGTCTGCTGGTCAGCGGGCCGCAGTCGCTGGACGAGCTGGAGCACGTGACCCGCGAACTGGCCGGGGCGCTGCCGGCCGGCGCGCGAACGGCCGAGGAGTCCTGGCCTTCGCTGTGGCCGGTCGGGCAGGGCGCGGTCGAGCTGGCGCTGGAGCAGCCGCAGGTCCTGCAGCACATGAGCCTGTGGCTGCCGCTGCGGGTGGCGCCCGCGCGCGAGGACGAGTTGCTGGCGCTGCTGCGCCAGGCGGTGGCGCAGCCGGCTGACGGTGGCCTGCTGGCCGAGCTGCGCGCACGTGGCTGGGCGCAGCAGCTGAGCGTCGACTGCCACCCCGGCGGCGCCGGCGAGGCCCTGCTGGTGCTGCGCATCGAGCTGCAGGAGCATGGCTGTGGTGCGGAGCGGGCGATTGCCGCCCTGTGCTGCGACTGGTTGCGCGCGCTGGCCGGCGATCCGGCGCTGGCGCTGCCGCCCGACGAGTGGCCGGCGCTGAGCCGCGAGCAGGCCTGGCAGGAGCTGGAGCTGGCGCCGATGGAGCGCGCCGGCCTGTGGGTCGAGCGCTGGCAGCGCCAGGGCGGCATCGAGTGGCAGCCGTGGGCGAGCGAAGCCGCGGCGCCGCGGCAACGCCTGCGCGAGCTGGCGCAGGTGAGTCCGCAGCGGCTGATCCTGCAGATCGCCCGCGAGCGACTGGACGACGGCGCACTCACCCCCAGGTTTCCCGTGCGTGCGACGGTCACGCCATTGCCCGGCCTGCCGGCCGTGGCGCTGCCGGCCTGGCAGGTGCCACCGCGCAATCCGTTTGTCGATGCTGGCGGCGCGGGCGCTGGCGCGGCCTGGCCGGCGGGCTGGACACAGGATGACACGCTCACCCTGCGCCCCGGGCATGCCGCGCTGTTGCTGGCCTGGCAGCTGCCTGGCGCCAGCGATGCAGCGACCCGGCTGGTCGCCGAACTGGCCGAGGCGGCGCTGGCCAGCCAGTGGCAGCAGGCGCTGGCCGGCGCTGCGCGGCTTGGTCATGACTGGCAACCGCTGTCGCGTCCGGGCCAGCTGCGTGGCTGTCTGAGCGGGCCGGCGCAGGTGCTGCCACGGGTGCTGACGCATCTGCTGGCAACCCTGCGCGACGGCGAACCTGCCGCGTGGCGTGCCGCCCTGCAGCGTCGGCGTGCCGCGACGGCGCAACAACTGCTGCTGCGCCAGCTGCTGGCGCACCCCGCCGCCGGCTGGCGCGTGCCGCTCGACGCGGCGGCGGACGAGGTGCGCCTCGATGAGCTGAGCGATGCCGAGCTGCGCGAGCGGCTGCAGGCCTTCTTCGCCACGGCGCTGCTGCATGGCCGGCGCTTCGGCGCGCTGCCGGCGGCCGCCGCGGCGGCGTTGAGCGGGCTGGGTCAGCCGGTCGTCGGCGCGCCGCTCTCTGCCGCGGCGCCCTGGCGTGGCGGCGAGCACGAGCAGCGCCTGCCTGTCATGGACGAGCCGGGCGGCGCCGAGCAGGCTGTGCTGCTGCGTCTGCTGGCGCCGCCCGGCCAGCCCGTGCTGGAAGCGGCCTGGCGGGTGCTAGCGATTCTCCAGCAGGGCGCCTTCTACCAGTCGCTGCGCGTCGAGCAGGGGCTGGGCTATGCGCTGTTCAGCCGCTTCCACGCCGGCGAGGACGGCGCCGAGCTGCAGTTCGGCGTGCAGTCGCCGCACGCCAATGGGCAGCGTCTGCAGCAGGCGCTGCGCACTTTCATCGAGCAGCAGGGTTCGGCCCTGGCGGGGTTGTCTGCGCAGCGCCTGCAGCAGGCCCGTGAAGCCGCGCTGGAGGCGCTGGACGGCGGCAGTCGTCGGGCTCGGCTGTTGAATGCCTGCAGCGACTGGCTGGGCGGGCGGGCTGCCGGCCAGCACGCTGCCGTGCGTGAGGCGCTGCTGCAGCTGGACGTCGAATGCCTGCAGCGGGCGGCCGTCGAGCTGGGCGGCGCCGAGTGGCGCTGGCTGCTCAGCCCGTGATGGGCAGGCTCGGCAGCACGCCGAGCAGCACGCTCATGCTGAAGAACGACAGCACGGTGGTCGCCACCAGCGCCGCCGCGCAGCGGTCCTCGAGGCCGTACTGCTGGGCGAGCAGCGGGTAGACGGTGAACATCGGCGCGCTGGCGAACAGCAGGGCGGCGATCTTCATGTCGGCTCCGACGCCGGGCACCAGGCTGAAGGCGACGAACACCGCCAGCGGGTGCAGCACCAGCTTGCCCAGCGCCATCTGCGAGGCATCCATCAGCATGCCGCCGGGCTTGAGTCCGTACAGCGTGCCGCCGATGACGAACAGCGCCACCGGCGCCGAGGCCTGGGCCAGCATCTCGATGGGGCGCAGCAGGATCGGTGGCAGGCGCAGCTCCAGCAGCGACAGCCCCAGGCCGACGACGATGCCGATCAGCACCGGGTTCTTCGCCAGGCGGCGGACGATCTCCACCGCCACCTGGCGTGCGGAACCGCCGTTCTGCCGCCCGGCCTCGGCCAGGGTCAGTGCCAGCGGCACCATCAGCAGGCTCTCCACCAGCATGCACAGCGCCATCGGCAGCGCCGCCAGCGGGCCGACCACCATCACCACCACCGGATAGCCGATGAAGCCGCTGTTGGAGGCCGACATGCCGAGGCCGGTCATCGCCGCGCCCTGCAGGTTTTCCCGACGCCACCAGCGCGACAGCGCGAAGCCCACCGCGAACGCCGCCAGCGAGGCCAGGCCGTAGGCCAGCAGGTAGCCGGCATTGAGGATTTCCTCGATCGGCCGGGTGGCCAGCGAGTGGATCAGCAGGGCGGGCAGGGCGAAGTGGATGACGAAGCTGCTGATGCCGCGGATCTGCTCGCGAGCGAGCAGGCCGCCGTGCACGGACAGGAAACCGAGGCCGATCAGCAGGAAGATGGGGGCGGTGATGGTGAGGATGTCGAGCACGACGGACGTTCCTGGCGGCTGGAATGGCCGCGGCAGAGCGGCCGGGGCATTATCCGCAGGTCGCCGCGGCGATGGGAAGCCTTGGCGCGCGCCTTGCGGGCGATCAGCGAACGAAAAGAGCTGCATGGCCACTGCACCTGACGCCGCACTCGGTCTATAGGGTCAGTCGTGCAGGGCTTGGCTGAAGGCGACGCACCGACTTCTTCAATCCTTCCACCGTTTTGTTCAAGAGTGGTAGCCGTCTGGGTTGTTAAGGTCTCCCTGTCACCGCGATCTAGAGATTCCCGATAGCTATTACCAATTCTTCGCTTACTCCCAAAGCATCGGCCACCCTGCACAAGTACTGCGACTTCCGCCCCTCGCGGACGAGCTGCCTTCGGTGTGCGCCGTACTGGCCTGCCAAAGCACGAGACGTTCGCTGCCTGTGCAGAATACGGCCGCCACCGGCCGGCTCCGGATAATCGGCGCGACTGTTGGATCAGGCAGTCGTCCTGACGCATGCGGAGATCAAGATGAACAACAAGAACAAAGCCTGCTATTCCCTGCTGGCCGCTGCCATCACCCTGGCATTCAGCCTCCCGGCTGCTGCCGAGATCGTGCTGTACGACAAGAACGACACCACCTTCTCGACCGATGGCTACTTCAACACCTTCTACGTCAACAGTGACGTCGACCGTCCCGGCGAGCAGTTCGACCGTGATCAGTCGCGGGTCAAGATGGGCTTTCTGCCCAACTACATCGGCTTCAACTTCGGCAAGCAGGTCGACGACATCAAGCTCGGCGGCCGCTCCTCGTTCTGGGTGACCATCAACGACAGCGATACCAACGGCACCGCTACCGCCATCGACGTCCGTCAGTTCTACGGCACCGCCTCCGGCTCCGAATGGGGTGAGGTGCTGTTCGGTAAGGACTTCGGCCTGTTCGCCCGCTCCAACATCCTGCTCGACGAAATGCTCACCGGCTACGGCCAGGTCAGCGACACCCTGGGCCTAGTCGACGGCGGCGGCGTGTCGTTCGGCAACATCGGCAGCGGCTACCCGTACCCGTTCCCGACCTCGCAGATCACCTACCGCTCGCCGTTGATGGGCGGCCTGCGCATCGCCGCCGGCATCATGGATCCGGTGGACACCACCGACGACGCCAGCTCCGCCCTCGACAAGGCCTACCAGGAAGCCCCGCGCTTCGAAACCGAGATCACCTACCAGTTCGAAGTCGGCGGCGCGCAGATCTACTCCTGGGTCAACGGCATGCAGCAGAGCTCCGACAACACCGACGACAGCGTCGAGGACGTCGACTCCACCGGCGTCGGCTACGGCGTGCAGGCCAAGATGGGCAACCTGTCGCTGACCGCGTCCGGCTTCCAGGCCGAGGGCATCAATCCGTTCTTCACCAACAACGCCGGCGAGGCGCAGCTGCGCGAGGTCGACAGCGAAGGCTACCTGCTGCAGGGCTCCTACCGCATCGGCAAGAACCGCGTCGCCCTGTCCTACGGCAAGACCGAAGACGACGGCAACGGTCTGGGTAGCGCAGCCGACTACGAGACCCGCGGCATTGCGCTCTTCCACGACATCAACGACAACCTCAAGCTGGTCGCCGAGCTGAACCAGTTCGAGATCGAAGGCCAGGACAGCGACGCCCTCGACGAGGAAACCCGCACCTTCGCCATCGGTGCCACGCTGAGCTTCTAAGGCTGCCACTCCCGCCCCGGGGCCGGGTGGAAAGACGACCGTGGGTCGCTTCCATCCGGCGCGTCGCGGTGGAGAGGCGCCGAGCGGCTCTCCATCCTCCGGGCGGTGCCCCATCGATAGCGGGGCGGCAGGCTGTACGGCGACCGTGGGTCGCCTGCGCCCGCCGTCTTGCGCGCAACGACCGCGGCACGGGTTCTCCGCTTGCTGCGCCGTACCCCCAAAGAGGGGGCCGGGCAGTACCCAAGTAGCATTACCCGCCCGCCACCGCCTTTCTAGAATGATCCCGTCTGTGTGTTCTGCCGGTCCGGAGGCGACGTGGAAGAAGATCTGAACGACGTCGTCCGCATGGCCCTTTCCGAGTCGACCGACGCGGAAACCGTGGCCCAGGACCTGGCCCGCCAGCTGATGCACCCGCACCTGGGTTGCGTGCTGTTCTTCTGCAGTGCCGAATACGACCTGCCCGCCCTCGCCAACGCCCTGGAGCAGTACTTCGGCGGCGTGCGTCTGGTCGGCTGCACCACCGCCGGCGAGATCACCCCGCAGGGCTACGGCCGTGGCTGCGTCAGCGCCATCGGCTTCGACCATCGCAGCTTCTCCATCGCCGCCGCGCGCATCGACGCGCTGGACAGCTTCAGCCTGCTCGACGCCCAGCAGGTGGTCGCCCAGCTGGCCGAGGAGTGCCGCGGCAGCAGCCGCGAGCCGATCAGCGGACACAGCTTCGCCTTGACCCTGCTCGACGGCCTGTCCAGCCGCGAGGAGCTGGTGCTCTCCGCGCTGAACGCCGCCTTCGGGCGCATTCCGCACTTCGGCGGCTCGGCCGGCGACGACAACCACCTGACCCGCACCCACGTCTACCACGACGGACGCTTCCATACCGGCGCCGCGGTGGTGGTGCTGGTGCACACCGCGCTGGATTTCGAGGTGTTCACCACCCACCACATCCAGCCGCGCGACGAGAAGCTGGTGGTCACCGCCGCCGACCCGGCCAGCCGCACCGTATTCGAACTCAACGCCGAACCGGCGGCGCTGGAGTACGCGCGCCTGCTCGGCCTCGATCCCCAGCAGCTCGACCTCAAGACCTTCGCCCTGCACCCGCTGGCGGTGCGCCTCGGCGAACAGCACTACGTGCGCTCGATCCAGCGGGTCAACGAGGACCTCAGCCTGACCTTCTACTGTGCGGTGGAGAACGGCATCGTCCTCACCGCCATGCAGCCCGGGCCGCTGCTGCCCAACCTGCGGGCGCTGTTCGACGGCCTCGAACAGCGTCTCGGCCCGCTGCTGCTGACCATCGGCTGCGACTGCTTCCTGCGCCGCATGGAAGTGGAAGCGCGCGACCTGGTGGCCGACACCGCCGGCCTGCTGGTCCGCCACCGCGTGATCGGCTTCAACACCTACGGGGAGCAGTTCAATGGCATGCACATCAACCAGACCTTCACCGGCGTCGCCATCGGCCGACCCGGACGGGGCCTGTGCCGCTGAGCTGCGCGTCCGGCTCGCCGAGCTGGAAGCGCGCAACCTCAAGCTGGAGCGGATCAACGCCGCGCTGATCGAGCGCGTCGAGTCCGCCGGTCCGCAGGGCGCCGACGCCTACGCCGCCTTCCAGCACTCGGTGGTGCTCGCCGAACAGGTGCGCGAGCGCACCGACGCGCTGAACCGCGCCATGACCGAGCTGCAGACCAGCAACGCGCTGCTCAGCGAGGCGCGCGGCCGCGCTGAGACCGCCCACCAGCACCTGATCGACGCCATCGAGAGCATCTCCGACGCCTTCGTGCTGTTCGACGCCGGGCAGCGCATCCTGCTGTTCAACCGCCGCTTCCAGGCGCTGTGGGGCGACCTGCAGGGCCGCATCCGCCGCGGCATGCGCCTGACCGAGGTGAAGCGCCTGGCGATCAGCTCCGGGCTGGTGGTCGAGGAGCACGGCGGCGCCGAGCAGGAGCGCACCCTCTACCGCCTGCACGACGGCCGCTGGGTGCAGGTCAGCGAGCGGCCGACCCGCGAGGGCGGCCTGGTGATCCTCTACACCGACATCACCGAGGTGAAGATCCACGAGACCGCGCGCCGCGAACAGGCGGTGGCGCAGAAGTCGCGTCTGCTGCAGCGCACCATGGACAACCTGTCCCAGGGCGTCGCGGTGATCAACGCCGAGGGCGAGCTGGAGCTGTGGAACGGCCGCTTCCTCGAACTCAGCGGCCTGGCGCCGATCGAGGCGCACCGGCCGTTCGCCGAGGTGATGGCCGACAGCGAACTGGAGCTGCTCACCCCGGACAGCTTTGATGCCGGCGGCCGCCCGCTGCGCGAGCGCGAGCAGCGCCTGAGCGACGGCCGCGTGCTCGAGGTGCGCACCCATCCGATGCCGGCCGGCGGCTACGTCAACACCTACACCGACATCACCGAGCGCTACCGCTACGCCGAAACCCTGCGCGAGAGCGAGCGCTGGGTGCGCCTGATCACCGACCAGGTGCCGGCGCTGATCGCCTACATCAGCGGCGACCTCACCTACGAATTCACCAACCGCGTCTACGACGAGTGGTACAGCTGGCCGCGCGGCGCCATGCTCGGCCAGAGCATCCACGCGGTGCACAGCGAGGAGCACTGCCGCCTGCTCGAGCCCTACATCGAACGCGCCTTCGCCGGTGAGAGCGTCACCTTCGAGGTGGCCGAGCGCAACCAGGCCGGTCAGGAGCGCTACATGCTGCGTTCCTACGTGCCCAACCGCCAGCCGGGTGGCGAAGTGCTCGGCATCTTCGTGCTGATCCGCGACATCACTGAACGGCGGCGCACCGCCGAGGCGCTGCACCAGGCCTACCAGAACCTCGAGCGCCGGGTGCGCGAGCGCACCGCCGAACTGACCGCGGTGAACAGCCAGCTGCGCGAGGAGATCGACGAGCGCGCCCGCGCTGAGGCGCGCCTGCGCGAGGCCAAGCGCGAGGCCGAGCAGGCCAACCTGTCGAAGACCAAGTTCCTCGCCGCGGTCAGCCACGACCTGCTGCAGCCGCTCAACGCCGCGCGCCTGTTCACCAGCGCGCTGCTCGAACAGCCGGTGCCGGCGCCCAGCGCCGGGCTGATCCGCAACGTCAGCAACTCGCTGGAGGACGTGGAAAGCCTGCTAGGCACCCTGGTCGACGTGTCCAAGCTCGATGCCGGGGTGATCAAGCCCGACGTCGGCGCCTTCGCCATCGCCGACCTGCTCGACAACCTCGCCGCCGAATACCACCAGATCGCCGCCAGCGAAGGGCTGACCCTCGACTTCGTGCCCAGCTCGGCGCTGGTCAAGAGCGACACCCAGCTGCTGGCGCGGGTGCTGCGCAACTTCCTCAGCAACGCCATCCGCTACACCGCCAGCGGCCGCGTGCTGCTCGGCTGCCGGCGGCGTCCCGGCGGGCTGTCCATCGAGGTGTGGGACACCGGCGCCGGCATCGCCCCGGACAAGCTCGGCGAGATCTTCCAGGAGTTCAAGCGCGGCGCCCCGGTGCGCGCCACCCAGGACCGCGGCCTGGGCCTGGGCCTGGCCATCGTCGAGAAGATCGTGCGCATGCTCGGCCACCGCATCCGCGTGCATTCGCGCGAGGGCATCGGCTCCTGCTTCGCCGTCGAGGTGCCCTACGCACGCAGCGTGCCGCGCCCGCGCGAACAGAGCGAACTGCCGCCACCGCCCGGCGAACACCTGCAGGGCGCGCGGGTCTGGGTGGTCGACAACGATGCGGCGATCTGCGCCGGCATGCGCACCCTGCTGGAAGGCTGGGGCTGCGACGTGGTCACCGCGCTGTCCGGCGACGACCTCGCCCGCCAGGTCGACACCGTGCAGGGCGTGGCCGACATCCTGGTCGTCGACTACCACCTCGACAACGGCCACACCGGCGCCGACCTGGTCCAGGAACTCAACGCCCGGCGCAGCGCGCCGCTGCCGGTGCTGATGATCACCGCCAACTACAGCAACGACCTCAAGCTGCAGATGCGCGAACTCGGCCAGGTGCTGATGCACAAGCCGGTGCGGCCGATGAAGCTGAAGACGGCGATGAGCCATCTGCTGGAGCGGGGGAGGGGATAGATCAGTAGTACGACTTGATGACGTTGATGCCCTTGCCCAGCACTTCACGCCAGGCAGCAAGGTCTTCAAGGTCAACCTCCGGATCGTGCTGCCTGACGGCCAGGAGAAGCGAGTCCACCCACAGATCATAGAGTTCCGGGCGGATGTCGAAGCCTTCCCGCGAATGGCTCTGTCCAAGGGCACGCAGCTTGGTGATCTTGCCCAGCAGTCGTGGACACGGGTTTAAGCACTCATCCGGGCCTCGAAGGCCTCCGGGCTGATGTGCCCCAACGTGCTGTGACGCCGCTGGCGGTTGTAGTCGGTTTCGATGTATTCAAACACGGTTTCACGCATCTGGGCGCGGCTCATGAAACGCTCGCCGTGGATGCATTCGACCTTCAGGCTGTGGAAGAAGCTCTCCGCACAGGCATTGTCGTAGCAGTTGCCCTTCGCGCTCATGCTGCATCGCAAGTGATGGGCTCGGATCAGTTCCTGGTAAGCCGCCGAGCAGTACTGGCTGCCACGGTCGCTGTGCACGATCACCCCCTTGGGCT
>NZ_FNZE01000022.1 GCF_900109175.1 Pseudomonas linyingensis
GAAACTCAAAGTCGCCATCGTCGGCTCCGGCAACATCGGCACCGACCTGATGATCAAGATCCTGCGCAACGGCAAGAACCTGGAAATGGGCGCCATGGTCGGCATCGACCCGGCCTCCGACGGCCTGGCGCGCGCCGCGCGCATGGGCGTGGCCACCACCCACGAAGGCGTCGAAGGCCTGACCCGCATGGACGTGTTCAAGGACATCGACTTCGTCTTCGACGCCACCAGCGCCGGTGCCCACGTCAAGAACGACGCCTTCCTGCGCTCGCTCAAGCCGAATATCCGCCTGATCGACCTGACCCCGGCGGCCATCGGCCCGTACTGCGTGCCGGTGGTGAACCTGGAAGAGCACCTGGATGCGCTGAACGTCAACATGGTCACCTGTGGCGGCCAGGCCACCATCCCGATGGTCGCCGCGGTGTCCCGCGTGGCCAGGGTGCACTACGCCGAGATCGTCGCCTCGATCGCCTCGAAATCCGCCGGTCCCGGCACCCGCGCCAACATCGACGAATTCACCGAGACCACCACCCAGGCCATCGAAGTGATCGGCGGCGCCGCCAAGGGCAAGGCGATCATCGTCATGAACCCGGCCGAGCCGCCGCTGATCATGCGCGACACCGTGTTCGTGCTCTCCGAAGCGGTCGACCAGGCCAAGGTCGAGGCCAGCGTCGAGGAAATGGCCCAGGCCGTGCAGGCCTACGTGCCGGGCTATCGCCTGAAGCAGAAGGTGCAGTTCGACGTCATTCCCGAGGACAAGCCGCTGACCATCCCGGGCCACGGCACCTTCTCCGGGCTGAAGACCTCGGTGTTCCTCGAAGTCGAAGGTGCCGCCCATTACCTGCCGGCCTACGCCGGCAACCTCGACATCATGACCTCCGCCGCGCTGGCTACCGCCGAGCGCATGGCGCTGTCGATGCTGTCCCAGCCGCAGCTGCAGAACGCGTAAGGAGCGCCGCCATGACCTTCAATCCCGGCAAGAAGCTGTACATCTCCGACGTCACCCTGCGCGACGGCAGCCACGCCGTGCGCCACCAGTACTCGATCCAGAACGTGCAGGACATCGCCCGCGCGCTGGACGAGGCCAAGGTCGACGCCATCGAAGTCACCCACGGCGACGGCCTGCAGGGCTCCTCCTTCAACTACGGCTTCGGCGCCCACACCGACCTGGAGTGGATCGAGGCCGCCGCCGACGTGATCAAGCACGCGCGGATCACCGTGCTGCTGCTGCCCGGCATCGGCACGGTGCACGACCTCAAGGCCGCCTACGATGCCGGCGCCCGTTCGGTGCGCATCGCCACCCACTGCACCGAAGCGGACGTGTCCAAGCAGCACATCGAGTACGCCCGTTCGCTCGGCATGGACACCGTCGGCTTCCTGATGATGAGCCACATGATCCCCGCCGAGCAGCTGGCCGCCCAAGGCAAGCTGATGGAGAGCTACGGCGCCCAGTGCATCTACATGGCCGACTCCGGCGGCGCGATGAACATGCAGGACATCCGCGACCGCATGCGCGCGTTCAAGGCCGTGCTCGACCCGGCCACCCAGACCGGCATGCACGCCCACCACAACCTCAGCCTCGGCGTGGCCAACTCGATCACCGCGGTGGAAGAGGGCTGCGACCGCATCGACGCCAGCCTGGCCGGCATGGGCGCCGGCGCCGGCAACGCGCCGCTGGAAGTGTTCATCGCCGCCGCCGAGCGCATGGGCTGGAACCACGGCACCGACCTCTATCGCCTGATGGACGCCGCCGACGACCTGGTGCGCCCGCTGCAGGACCGTCCGGTGCGCGTCGACCGCGAGACCCTCGGCCTCGGCTACGCCGGCGTGTATTCGAGCTTCCTGCGCCACGCCGAAGTGGCCGCCGAGAAGTACGGCCTGAAGACCCTGGATATCCTCGTCGAACTGGGCCGTCGCCGCATGGTCGGCGGCCAGGAAGACATGATCGTTGATGTGGCGCTGGACCTGCTGGCCGCCCGTAAGGAGCACAACTGATGAACCGTACCCTGACCCGCGAGCAGGTGCTGGCCCTGGCCGAGCACGTCGAAGGCGCCGAGCTGAATGTCCACGACATCAGCAAGGTGACCAACGACTTCCCGCAGATGACCTTCGCCGACGCCTACGACATCCAGTGGGAAATCCGTCGCCGCAAGGAAGCGCGCGGCAACAAGACCGTCGGCCTGAAGATGGGCCTGACCTCCTGGGCGAAGATGGCGCAGATGGGCGTGGAAACGCCGATCTACGGCTTCCTCTCCGACTACTTCAGCGTGCCGGACGGCGGCACCATCGACTGCTCCAAGCTGATCCACCCGAAGATCGAGGCGGAGATCTCGGTGGTCACCAAGGCGCCGCTGCGTGGCCCGGGCTGCCACATCGGCGACGTGATCGCCGCCGTCGACTACGTGATCCCCACCGTGGAAGTGATCGACTCGCGCTACGAGAACTTCAAGTTCGACCTGATCAGCGTGGTGGCCGACAACGCCTCGTCGACCCGCTACATCACCGGCGGTCAGATGGCCAACCTCGAAGACGTCGACCTGCGCACCCTCGGCGTGGTGATGGAGAAGAACGGCGAGGTGGTGGAAGTCGGCGCCGGCGCCGCGGTGCTCGGTCATCCGCTGTCCAGCGTGGCGATGCTGGCCAACCTGCTGGCCGAGCGCGGCGAGCACATCCCGGCCGGCACCTTCATCATGACCGGCGGCATCACCGCCGCGGTGTCGGTGGCGCCGGGCGACAACGTCACCGTGCGCTACCAGGGTCTGGGCAGCGTTTCCGCCCGTTTCGTCTGAGTCACCCCTTTTGCCCCGGCCATCGGCCGGGGCCTTTTTAGCGAGGAACCTGCACATGCCGATTGCCCATGTCCACATCATGGAAGGCCGCAGCGACGAGCAGAAGGAAGCGATGATCCGCGAGGTCAGCGAGGCGCTGGCGCGCACCCTCGACTCGCCGCTCGACCGCGTGCGGGTGCTGATCACCGAGCTGCCGAAGGACCACTGGGGCATCGCTGGCGAGCCGGCCAGCAAGCTCCGCAAGTAAGTCCCGCTGTCGGTGTCCGGACGCAGCACCCGCTGCGCCCGGCCACCGACTACCGCTGGCGGCCGGTACGCACCGACCGCCATGCCCGCCTCAGCGCGCCGCCTGGCCGCTGTACTTGGTCACCAGCTGGCACGCCTCCCTGAGCAGGCCGGCGCCGTTGGCGTAGCCCTTGCTCTCCACCTCGCTCACCCAGTCGCCGTCCAGGCTGCGCGCGGCGTCCATCCAGCGCTGCTGTTCCTCGGCGGCGAGGAAGTGGATCTCGTTGTTGCGCTCGCGGGCCCGCTGGCGGCCGGTTTCCACCACGCCGGTATCCCACAGGCGGCCGGCGCGCGCCGACAGGGCGCGACCGCTGTTGGCGTCGATGATCTGCCGCAGGTCGTCCGGCAGGCTGTCGTAGCGCGCCTTGTTCATCGCCACCACCAGCGCCGCGTGCATCAGCTTGGGCATGCCCTCGGCCATTTCGGTGTGGTACTTGACCCGTTCCTGCAGCTTGACCGAGGTGACCACGTCCCACGGTACCGCGGCGCCGTCGAGCAGGCCGCGGGCCAGCGCGGCGGGCACCGGATTGATCGGCATGGCCTGCGGCTGGCCGCCGAACAGCGCGATCAGCCGGCTCTGCACCGGATTGGCGGTGCGCAGCCTGAGGCCGGCGAAGTCGGCCATGCTGCGGATCGGCTGCTTGCGGGTATGCAGCAGCACGCTGTCGGTGAGGTGGGTGGCGAGCAGCTGGATGCCCTGGTACTCCTTCTGGCCATGGGCCTGGAGGAAGTCCCACATGGCCTGGCTGCTGGCCTCGGCGGAGCGGTTCATGAACGGCAGCTCGAAGGCGCTGGTCAGCGGGAAGCGGCCGCTGGTGTAGCCGGGCAGCGCCCAGACGATGTCCGCGGTGCCGTCGCGCACCTGGTCGACCAGCTGCGACGGCTTGCCGCCGAGCTGCATCGCCGGGAAGAAGTGGAAGCGGATGCGCCCGGCGGATTCGCGGCTGATCTTGTCGGCCCAGGGCTGCAGGAATTCGCGCTGGGTGACCGAATCGTGGGGCATGAAGTGGTGCACCTTGAGGGTGACGACCGCCGGTTGTGGGGTGGCGGCAGTGGCCGCCAGGCTGCTGCTCATGCACAGCGCCGCGAGAGTGGTACGCAGAAGTTTCACCGTGACTGTCCTTTTTCTTGTTGGGTCGAAGGTGCGAGTGCGGCCCGTCGCGGGCCGCAGCCTATGCTGGTGGGCGGGCGGGGTGGGGACAATCCGCTGCGGCGGCTTGTGTGCGGTAGGCGCACACAAAGTGCGGGAACCGCTTGTGGCCGATGGCGGGCAGCCGCGCAGGCGGGCGAGGCAGTAACATACGCGCCCCGTTTTGCCTGCCGGAGCGTTGCCGTGTCCCTGCCCAGTTCCTCCCCGTCCGCCGTTCGCCGCCCACGGCGCCTGCGCCGCTGGCTGGCCGCCCTGGCCGGGGTGCTGGTGCTCGGCGCGACCGGCGGCACGCTGTATCTCAACGACCAGCGCCCGCAGCGCGCCGGCGAGCTGACCTTGCCCGGCCTCGCCGCGCCGGTGGCGGTGCGCTTCGACGCCCAGGGCGTGCCGCACATCCGCGCCGAGAACGAGAGCGACCTGTACCGCGCGCTGGGCTACTTGCATGCCCAGGACCGCCTGTTCCAGATGGAGCTGCTGCGCCGCCTGGCGCGCGGCGAGCTGGCCGAGGTGCTCGGCGCCAAGCTGGTCGACACCGACCGCCTGTTCCGCAGCCTGCGCCTGGGCGAGCGGGCTGCCGCCATGGTGGCAGCCGAAGACAAGGCAGCGCCGGCCTGGCAGGGCCTGCAGGCCTACCTCGAAGGCATCAACCACTACCAGGCCAGCCGCCCGCTGCCGCTGGAGTTCGACCTGCTCGGCATCCAACCGCGGCCGTTCAGCGCCGAGGACACCTTCAGCGTGATCGGCTACATGGCCTACAGCTTCGCCGCGGCGTTGCGCACCGAGCCGGTGCTGACCCACATCCGCGACCGCCTCGGGGCCGACTACCTGGCCATCTTCGGCCTCGACGCCGCGGCGGCGGGGCAGGGCCACGGCCCGGCGCTGGCCGCCGCCGACTGGCGCGGCCTGCACGCCCTGGCCCAGCTGGCCGGTTCCGCGCCGGGGCGCGGCGGTCTCAGCCAGTTCGAGGGCAGCAACGCCTGGGCGCTCAGCGGCGCACGCACCGCCAGCGGCAAGCCGCTGCTGGCCGGCGACCCGCACATCCGCTTCAGCGTGCCGCAGGTGTGGTACAGCGCCCACCTGTCGGCGCCCGGCTTCGAGCTGTACGGCCAGCACCATGCGCTGATCCCCTTCGCCCTGCTCGGTCACAACCGCGACTTCGGCTGGAGCCTGACCATGTTCCAGAACGACGATCTCGACCTGATCGCCGAGCGGGTCAACCCGGCCGATCCCGAGCAGGTCTGGCACGCCGGGCAGTGGGAGACGCTGGAAAGCCGCACCGAGCGGATCGCCGTGAAGGACGCCGCGCCGGTCGCGCTGACCCTGCGCCGCTCGCCCCACGGCCCGCTGGTCAACGACGCCCTCGGCGCGCTGGCCGGGCCGACGCCGCTGGCGCTGCGCTGGGTGTTCCTCGAGTCGGCCAACCCGATCCTCGCCGCCTTCCACCAGCTCAATCGCGCCGACAGCCTGGCCAAGGCGCGCAGCGCGGCGGCCGGCATCGAGGCGCCGGGGCTGAACATCGTCTGGGCCTCGGCGGCCGGCGACATCGCCTGGTGGGCGGCGGGGCGCCTGCTCGAGCGCCCGGCCGGCGCCCATCCGTCCTTCGTTATCGACGGCGCCAGTGCCGCGGCGACGGCGCCCCGGCCGCTGCCGTTCGACGCCAACCCGCGCGAGGAAAACCCGCTGCGCGGCTACGTGCTGTCGGCCAACCAGGCGCCGGCCGGTTTCGCGGTGCCCGGCTACTACAACCCGGCGGAGCGCTACCAGCGCCTGCGCGAGCGCCTCGACAACGCCGACCGGCGCTGGGACGTGGAGAACAGCCAGGCCCTGCAGCTGGAGGGCGGCAACGACCTGCCGCGGCGCCTGCTGACGCCGCTGCTGGCCGAGCTGCGCGCCGCGGTGACGGCGGAGCAGCGCGCCCTGCTCGAGGAGCTGGCCGCCTGGGACGGCGAGCACCGCCTCGACTCGCGCGCCGCGGTGCTGTTCAACCAGCTGCTCTACCAGTTGGCCCGCGAGGCGCTGGCCGACGAACTGGGCGAGGAGTTCTTCGCCGCGCTGCTGGCCACCCGGGCGATCAACAGCGCGTTGCCGGAGCTGGCCGCCGATGCCGCGTCACCTTGGTGGGACGACCGCGCCACGCCCGGCCGCGAGACGCGCGCGGCGATCGTCGCGCGCGCCTGGCAGGCCAGCCTGAAGCATCTGCAGGTCGTGCTGGGCGCCGATCCGGCCGGCTGGCAGTGGGGCCGCGCGCATACCCTGACCTTCGAGCACCCGCTGGGCCGCGTCGAGCCGCTGGATCGCCTGCTCAACGTCGGCAGCTTCGCCGCGCCGGGCAGCCACGAGGTACCCAACAACCTCGCGCACAAGTTCGGCCCGGCGCCCTGGCCGGTGGTCTACGGCCCGTCGATCCGCCGCTTGGTCGACTTCGCCGCCCCCGAGCAGGCGCTGGGCAGCAGCCCGCTGGGGCAGAGCGGCGTGCCCTTCGATGCCCACTACGCCGACCAGGCCGCCGCCTACCTGCGCGGCGACTACCGGCCGCTGCACCTGGACGCAGCGACCATCGACGCCGAGGCGCGCGGGGTGCTGTGGTTGCGGCCGTAGGGGCGGGCCTTCCCTGGGTTGGCGGCGTCAGCGGCCGTTGAGCCGGGGCAGGCGCTCGGCCGTGGGCGGGTGGGTGGAAAGGTAGCTGGTCCAGTCGCTGTCCGGGTCCGCGCAGCGCTCCGCCTCGGGACAATTGCGCATGGCGGTCTCCAGGCGCAGCAGCATGTTTCCCAGGTGGGCCGCGTCGATGCCATGGCTCGCCAGCATGTCGGCGGCAAAGCGGTCGGCCTCGTGCTCGAAGCTGCGCGAATAGCCGAGCTGGGTCAGGATCAGCGGAATGCCCGCGATCAGCGACGATACCGAGGACACGTCGCCGGTCACCGTCATCGCCAGCAGGCCGAGCGCCGAGCCCTGCAGGACCTGGCGCAGGCCGTGACGCCGCTCGATGTGGCCGATCTCGTGGGCCAGCACCCCCAGCAGCTCCTCGTCGCGCTCGGCCAGCTTCACCAGCTGGTCGGTGAAGATCACCGTGCCCGAGGGCAGCGCAAAGGCATTGGCGCCCAGCTCGCGCGCCGCCTTGCGGAATTCGAGCTGAATCGCCAGGCCGCTGCTCGCCATCAGCGGCGCGAAGCGCCGGCGCAGGCGCGTCTGCTCCTCGACCGTCAGCTCGGAGGGAAACAGCACCTCGTCGTCGAGCAGCTCGAGCACGCCCGCGCCGATCTGCCGGCTGGCCGCCTCCGGCAGGGCGAAGGCGCTGGCCTCGGCCAGCGCCGGAATGCCGTAGCGCACGCCGCCCCAGGCGAAGGCGATGGTCGCCACCAGGCCGATCAGCACATAACGCAGGCTGGACTCCAGGCGATGGATCAGGCCGTAGTGCCTGCCCTGGCCGGCGAGCAGCCGGTCGACGCCGGCGTTGTCGGCGGTCTCGAAGGTGGCGCCGTCGGCCAGGCGCAGCATGCGCGGCGTGTTGCCGAGGCGCGAGCTGACGACGACTTCGCCGAGCGGCAGCGGCCCGGCCAGCAGGACGTCGCCGGCGGTCACCCGCAGGCAACCGTCGGCGACGACCAGCGTGGCGGCCACCGGCCGTGACGACGCTCCGCCGAACCAGATGCCGGCAAGCTCGTGCACAGCCGCTGTGCTCACAGGGCCAGACCCACGTCGAACATCTCGGCGAACTCGCCGCCGAGGGAGGAAACCTCCTGGCGCCGGGCGGCGATGAAGCCGTCGAGATCGTCGCCGGCCACCAGCGCCATGTGTTCGGCGGCATAGCGCGCGTTGCGCACCTTCGCCCACGGATAGAACAGGCCCAGGGTCAGCAGCATGCCGAGCATGTTCACCAGCATCAGCACGCTGTAGCTGCCCAGCTCGTACTGCGAAACCAGGTGGTTGTCGCCCAACGCCAGGTTGCCATAGACCAGGTTGGTGAACCTGACGTTGAAGAAGGCGAACAGCAGCAGATAGGTCACCGCGCCGATCGCCGACGCCAGGAGCGGACTCAGGCCGCTCAGCACGGCTACCAGCGCGCCGGCCGCGACGCCGATACCCAGCATCGCCAGGAAGATCATGTAGAACGGGCGGGCGCCGACGTCGAGCTGGAAGCACGAGGTGCCGTAGCGGCTGTTGCCGGCGATGAAGCGCTGCTGCTTGTGTATCGCCAGCGGCATCAGGATGCCCAGCGTCAGCGCGCCGAGCAGCGGCCACACCAGGAAGGCCATCGCCGCGCCGCCATAGCTGCCATCGAAGCCGAAGCGCACGCCGCGCCAGGCGCTGTTGCTGTTGCGAAAGCTCAGCCCGCGCACGATGATCCACGGCAGCGCGACGAGCAGCAGCAGGCCCATCACCGCGCCGAGCGCCATCGACAGCTCGCCGGCCACGGAATAGACCACCAGGCAGGCGAAGGCGATCAGGCGCCCCTTGAGGATCTTCACGGGGTCGGCCAGGTAGTCGAAGCTGCTGCCGTCGAGCTGGGTGTTGCCGTAGAAGTAGCGCTGCGTCCTCACCTTGGCCCAGGCCGAATAGATGCCGAGGGTGACGATGGAAAGCAGGATGTTGACGATCCAGATGCGGAAGAACTCGAAGCCTTCACCGCGAAACTCGAAGGCCAGCTCCCGTGGCGCGGCACTGGCGGCGGCCTTGCCCTGCGCGCTCACCCCCGCCGGCGGTGCGCCATCCCCCTGGCTGCGCGCGTTGTCGCCGCCAGCGTCCTGCCGGGCGAGCGGGACAGCCCGCGTGGCCGTCGTCGGCGGGTGCGCGGGCTGCTGTTGCGCGACTGGCGGCGGGGCTGGCTGGGCGAGCGCAGCCTCCACGCTGACGACGGCGCCGAGGCGCTGCAGGGCCTCGCGATAGCGCACGGCCTCCGCATGGCCCAGCCCCTGCTTCAGCACCGTGCGGGGCTGGGTGAACAGCTGTTCCACGCGCTCCGCGTTCAGCCCCAGCAGGCGGGCGAAGCTCGCCTGCACCTGCGCCCTGCTGAAGTCCTCGAGCACCTCGCCCCGGAACACCACCGCATACACTGCATCCGTCATCGACACTTCTCCCTGGGGTCCATATCCCCTGTCGCGCATCAAGTCCCTGAGGGCTGGCAATCCGGCCCGCCGTCGGTCCGGGGGCAAGCCCCCGCAAAACCGGCCAGCTTCCCTGCAGGCATTCATTCCGCGCCGCTGCGGCCACGCCTTGCGGGCAGCGCGCAGACAGCGTCGAGCATCATAGAGGCAATGGCGGCGCCCTCCAATCACCGGCGCATGCCGCCAGCGTTGCCCTGCGTTGCATGGCCATCCGCCTTTCTGCATGGTTCGCGGGCTTACGGGTGATAATGCGGTGATTGTCATCCACGCAATGAAGGAGCCCTGCGCCAGTGATGTTCGAGATCAAGCCGATGAACCCCGAAATCTACCGCCGGCAGACGCGCCGCAGCACCCTGATCGTGCTGCTGGTCTTCGCGCCGCTGGCCATGCTGCTGGCCGGCCTCGCCGTGCTGCTGTTCGGCGAACCCGGAGGCGACAATTTCCGCTGGAGTCTGGGCGGCGTGATTGCCGGCGTGCTGCTGACCGTGCTGCTGGTGCGCAAGGTGTTCTGGGCGCAGCCGTGGATGGCCGCGGCGGTCTATGGCTGGCAGCTCAAGCGCAGCCTGATGAGCGTCACCAACGTCATGCATCACGTCAAAGCCGGCGTGGCGGCCCGCGATCCGGTGGCCATGCAGCTGCTGCGCTTCTATCACCTGGGGCTGACCCAGATGCACCAGCTGGACGGCAACTCCAGCGCCCTCAGCCAGATGGTGCGCGAGATCGACGAGCACAGGGTGGCCATGGAGGCGCTGGGCATGGACACCGACCAGCCGCGCCTGGATCCGGCCTGGCTGGAGGCGGTGAAGCAGCTCGGCGCTAGCTGACCGCCAGGCTCCGCCAGACCGCCCGCTGCTGCCAGTCCTGCAGCCAGACGGGCAGTTGCTCCGCCGGCATCGGCCGGGCGATGCCGTAGCCCTGGGCGAGCCGGCAGCCGAGGCGCTGCAGGGCCTGGCCATGCTCGAGGGTTTCCACGCCCTCGGCGATGACGTGGCGGTTGAAGGCGGCGGCCAGGCGGATCACGCCGTCGACGATGGCGCGGTCGTCGGGGTCGACCAGCATGTCGCGCACGAAGCTCTGGTCGATCTTCAGGGTGTCCACCGGCAGCTTGCGCAGGTAGGTGAGCGAGGAGTAGCCGGTACCGAAGTCGTCGAGGGCGAAGCGGATGCCCAGCTGCGCGCAGCGCTGCATGACCGCGATGGCGCGCGGCATGTCGGCGATTGCCGCGGTTTCGAGGATCTCCAGTTCCAGCCGCGCGCGGGGAATCCCGGGGTAGCGGCACAGCAGGCGGTCCAGGCTGTCGACGAAGTCGGCGTGCATCAGTTGGTGGGCGCTGATGTTGACGCTCACGTCGATCTGCAGCCCGCTGCTCAGCCACTGGTCGAGCTGGGCCAGTGCCGTGTCCAGTACCCATTCGCCCAGCGCCCGCTCCATGGCCTCGACGCTCGCGATGTAGGGGAGGAATTCGCCCGGCGGGACCAGGCCCCGTCCGGGGTCCTGCCAGCGGATCAGCGCCTCGACCCCGAACACTCGGCCGTCGGCCAGGTCGACCTTGGGCTGGTAGTGCAGTACGAACTCGCCCCGCTCGAAGGCGATGCGCAGCTGCTCCAGGTGCAGGCGGTGGCCCTGGGCCTTGCGGTGGCTTTCCGGGTCGAACAGGTGATAGCAGTTCTTGCCGGCTTCCTTGGCCAGGAACATGGCCTGGTCGGCATGGCGCAGCAGGGTGTCGCCGTCGACGTTGTCGTCGGGATACAGGCTGACGCCGATGCTGGCCGAGGTGCGCAGGGGCGTACCGGCGACCACCACCGGTGTGCCGATGGCGGCCTGCACGCGGGCGAGGATGTTCGAGCAGTCTTCCGGGGAGTTGATATTGGCCAGCAGCAGGGCGAACTCGTCGCCGCCGAGGCGGGCCAGGGTGTCGCCGGTGCGCAGGACCGTCTTGAGGTTGTTGGCCACGGCGCGCAACAGGGCATCCCCGGCGCTGTGACCGTGCTGTTCGTTGACCTGCCGGAAGCCGTCGAGGTCGAGCATGCAGACCGCCAGCGACTGGGTGGTGCGTGCGCAACGGGCAATCGCCTGCTCCAGTCGGTCGGCCAGCAGGCGACGGTTGGGGGTGCCGGTCAGCGGGTCGTAGTGCGCCACCCGGTCGAGTTCCGCCTGGTGGTTCTTCAGCTGGCTGATATCCGAGAACAGCCCGATGTAGTGCTGCACGGTGTCGCCATCGCGCACGGAGGAGAGCGACAGCAACTGCGTATAGCGCTCGCCGTTCTTGCGCCGGCTGCACACCTCGCCGCTCCAGAAGCCCTGCTCCTGCAGGACGGTCCACGGCGTGGTGTCGAGGTCGGCGTCGGGCTCCTCGGCATCCAGCCACAACGGCGGCTGGCCGAGCGCTTCGGCCGCGCTGTAGCCGGTGATGCGCACGAAGGCCGGGTTGACGCGCACGATCCGCCGTGCGGTGTCGAGCACCATGATGGCTTCGTAGCTGGACTCGAAGACCGTCGCCGCCTCCTGCTGCGCCAGCTCGATGCTCTTGCGCTCGGTGATGTCGCGGGCGATGCCGAACAGCCCGGAGACGGCGCCGGACTCGTCGAGCAGCGCTCCCTTGCTGACCGAGAACACCAGCTGGCGTCCCTGTTCGGTCTCCGCTTGTTCGTCGCAGGTCCGCGGCTGCCCCGTGCGGATCACCTCCTCGTCGTGGCGGGCGATCAGCTCGGCGGTCGCTGCGGAGAACAGTTGGCGGTCGGACTTGCCGATGAACTCGTCGAGCGAGCGGCCGACGAAGTCGGCGGCGGCCTGGTTGGCCAGCACGTAGCGTCCATCGCGGTCCTTGACGAAGATGGCGTCCGAGGTGCCCGAGACGATCGCGTCGAGCAGCCGGCGGTTGAAATCCAGCCCTTCGCGTGCCCGTTTCAGCAGCTCGATGATGACGCTGAGGGCGGCGCCGGTCAGGACGAAGAAGTACAGCTGCAGGCGCTCGGCCTGCGAGTCGACGGCCAGTTCGCCGGCGGGCGCGAGGAACAGCAGGGCAACGCCGAGGGCAGCGCCCAGGGTGGCCAGCAGGCCGGGCAGCAGGCCGCCGAGCAGCGCGCTCAGGGCCACTGGCAGGATGAACAGGATCAGCAGCGGGCGGCCGTCGAGCACCCCGCTCAGGCTCTGCCGCAGCCCCAGCGTGGCCAGGGTGATGGCTAGCGCGAACAGGCAGACGAAGCAGCCTCGCCTGCGCCCCGGCAGGCTGCGCAGGGTCAGGCGGTCGAGCAGACTGGCGGTGCCCTCGGCCTGGGGCGGCGGCACGGCGCGCAGGGCGAAGTACAGCAGGGTGGAGGTGGCCAGCACGAACAGGCCGCCCTTCCAGCTCGAGGCGCGCAGGATGGCGTCCCGGTCGGCGAACAGGGCCAGCAGGTTGTCGGAGAGGAATATCCAGCCGAGCGCGAGCAGGCAATAGGTCAGTGTCACCAGACGAATGAACGGCGTGCGCGACAGCTTGACCATAGGGAGCCCCCTTCCTCTTTCGGGCGATGGTGCCATACCGCCGTGTCGGCCTGCATGCACAGAATGCAGGGCCTTTCCCCCTGCGGCTACTGTAGGCGCACCGCCAGCTTGGCCACGTGCTCGCCCTGGAAGCGCGCCAGGGCCAGCTCCTTGGCGCTGGGCTGGCGCGAGCCGTCGGCGCCGGCTATGGTCGCCGCGCCGTAGGGCGAGCCGGCGCGCAGCTCACTGATGTCGCTCAGCTCCGGGGCGCTGTAGGGCAGGCCGACGATGACCATGCCCTGGTGGGCGAGAGTGTGCCAGAACGAGGTGATGGTGGTTTCCCCGCCGCCGCCGGTGCCGGTGGAGGTGAACACGCTGCCGAGCTTGCCGATCAGCGCGCCCTTGACCCACAGGCCGCCGGTCTGGTCGAGGAAGGTGCGCATCTGCGCGGCCATGTTGCCGAAACGGGTCGGCGTACCGAACAGGATGGCGTCGTAGTCGGCCAGCTCCTGCGGCGTGGCCACCGGCGCCTTCTGGTCGAGCTTGGCGCCGGCCTGGCGCGCCACGTCCTCGGGCATGGTCTCCGGCACGCGCTTGAGGGTCACCTCGACCCCCGGCACGCTGGCGGCGCCGGCCGCCACCGCCTCGGCCATCCGTTCGATATGCCCGTACATCGAGTAGTACAGCACCAGAACCTTTTTCATCGACCCGATTCCACAGAGAAATGTGCCCGTTCAGCCTAGCAGTCGCTGCGGCGCCTGGCGCACCCGCGGGTGGGTGACCCTGGCCACTGCGGACCGCTATCATCCGTCGCCTGATCCGGGGGAGATTCAACATGCTCAACGGCCTGTGGCTGGGGTTTTTCGTCGTCGCGGCCATCGCCGCCTGCAGTCGCTGGCTGATCGGCGACGATGCCGGGGTGTTCGCCGCCATGGTCGAGAGCCTGTTCGCCATGGCCAGGCTGTCGGTCGAGGTGATGGTGGTGCTGTTCGGCACCCTGACCCTGTGGCTGGGTTTCCTGCGCATCGCCGAGCGCGCCGGGCTGGTCGAGCGCCTCGCGGTGCTGCTGGCGCCGCTGTTCCGCCGGCTGATGCCGGAGGTGCCGTCCGGGCATCCGGCGCTGGGGCTGATCACCCTCAACTTCACCGCCAACGGCCTGGGCCTCGACAACGCCGCCACGCCCATCGGCCTCAAGGCGATGCGCGCGCTGCAGGAACTCAACCCCAGCCAGACCACGGCGAGCAACGCGCAGATCCTCTTCCTGGTGCTCAACGCCTCGTCGCTGACCCTGCTGCCGGTGTCGATCTTCATGTACCGGGTGCAGCAGGGCGCGCCCGATCCGACCCTGGTGTTCCTGCCGATCCTGCTGGCGACCAGCGCCTCGAGCCTGGTCGGCCTGCTGTCGGTGGCCTTCATGCAGCGCCTGCGCCTGCACGATCCGGTGGTGCTGGCCTGGCTCGGCTGTACGGCATTGCTGCTGGGCGCCTTCATGGCCTTCCTCGCCGGGCTGTCGGCCAGCGCGCTGGCGGCGCTGTCGTCGCTGCTCGGCAACCTGACGCTGTTCGGCCTGATCCTCGCCTTCCTGCTGTGCGGCGCGTTCAAGCGCGTGCCGGTCTACGAGGCGTTCGTCGAGGGTGCCAAGGAAGGTTTCGAGGTGGCCAAGAGCCTGCTGCCCTACCTGGTCGCCATGCTCTGCGCGGTGGGCGTGCTGCGCGCCTCCGGAGCGCTGGAGTTCGGACTCGACGGCATCCGCTGGCTGATCGAGGCGCTCGGCTGGGACACGCGCTTCGTCGACGCCCTGCCCACCGCGCTGGTCAAGCCGTTCTCCGGCAGCGCGGCGCGGGCGATGCTGATCGAGACCATGCAGAGCCACGGCGTCGACAGCTTCCCGGCGCTGGTCGCCGCGACCATGCAGGGCAGCACCGAGACCACCTTCTACGTGCTGGCGGTGTACTTCGGCGCCGTCGGCATCCAGCGCGCCCGCCACGCGGTGGGCTGCGCGTTGCTCGCCGATCTGGCCGGCGTGCTGGCGTCGATCGGAGTGTGCTACTGGTTCTTTGGTTGAGGGCTGACGACAGCCGGCAGCTTGGCACCTGCCGGGCTGCGTGATAGAGATGGTTGGCCCGTTCGCTGGAGTTCGCCGTGCATGATGTCCCCGAGTTGCCTGCCTCCGCCACGCCGTTGCTGGCCGAGCTGGACTACCTGAGCCAGCATGCCGAGCAGTTGCGTCAGGCCGCCCACTGGCGCCTGAGCACCCGTGACCCCGAGCAGGCCTCGAGCGGCCTGCACCAGAGTTACAGCCCGCATCGCATGCACCTGCATGGCGATCCGCAGGCGTTCGACATGCGCTTGGCGCGCCATCCGGTGGGCAGCCTGGAGTTGAGCAGCCTGTCGTTTGGCACCGAGGTCGAGCTGGAGCAGGCCTGGACCACCGACTTCGTGCTGGTGACCACCCAGCTGTGCGGCCACTCGCAGATCCGTACCCTGGGCTGCGAAGTGGAGGGGGCTGCCGGACTGATCGTCATCGACTCGCCGGAAACCCCGGTCACCAAGCGTTTCAGCCGGGACAGCTGGCGTCTGAACCTGCGCATCGAGCGCCAGGCCATCGAGCGTCTGTTCGAACGCCTCTACGAGCGCCCCCTGCGCGGACCGATGCAGTTCCAGCCCGCCATCCGGCAGGACAGCGCCCTGCACGAGCGCTGGCTGGCGCTGCTGCGTCTGGTGGCCAGCCAGTCTGGCGCACCCTCGGCGCCAACCCTGCTCGGGCCGCTCGAGGAGATGGTGATGCTCCTGCTGCTGACCGAGCAGCCGCACAGCCACGCCGCCCTGTGCAGCGCCGCGCCGCCGTTGCCGGCGCCCCGCCACGTGCGGCGCGCCGAGGAGTACATGCGTGCCCATCTCGGCGAGGCACTGACCCTCGCGGCCATCGCCGAGGCGAGCGGCACCAGCATCCGCAGCCTCACCGCGGGCTTTCGCCAGTTCCGCCAGACCACCCCGATGCGCTGGCTGCAGGAGCAGCGCCTGCAGGCGGTGCGCCACCACCTGCAGCAGGCCCGGCCGCACGAGAGCGTGGCGAGCATCGCCCTGCATTGGGGCTTCGCTCACCTCGGCCGCTTCGCCGGCGACTACCTGCGCCGCTTCGGCGAGGCGCCCTCGGCGACCCTACGCCGCCCCTGAGAGTCTGGCCACGATCTGCTGCGCGTCGGCCATGCTGCGTTGAGATCGGTTTCGGAATGCTCATTTACCACTCGTAAACTCCGCTTCCTCAACTGATCTCGCCTTGCCTGGCTCTAGCTCGCGAGATCGTGGGCAGGCTCTGAGCAATTTCCGCCCGATCTGGACAGCCCCGGCCGGATGCGGATAGCCCCAGCCGTGCCCGTCGGCCAAGCTTCGCCTGCCTGACCGCCATGCTCTGCGTGGTGCCAACAAAAACAAAAATTGCGAGGTTCCCCATGAAGCCCGTACTCACGCGCCTGGCCGTGCCCCTGTTGCTGGCCTGCGGAGCAGGTTCAGCCCTGGCCGCCCCCGTCACCCTCAAGGTCGCGCATTTCCTGCCCTCCACCTCCAATGCCCAGCAGAAGGTCATCCAGCCCTGGTGCGACGAGTTGAACCAGGCTTCGGCAGGACGCCTGGTCTGCCAGATCTATCCCTCCATGCAATTGGGCGGCACCCCGGCCAAGCTGGCCGATCAGGTCCGCCAGGGCGTGGCCGACGTGGTGTGGACGGCGCCGGGATATGCCGCCGGCCGCTTCCCGAAGACCGAGGCGCTGGAGCTGCCGGGCGTCCTGCCACAGGGCGGTCTGGCCGCCGGGCGGGTGATCTGGAGCTTCTACCAG
The DNA here is from genome assembly GCF_900109175.1 of Pseudomonas linyingensis. Classification (GTDB taxonomy): domain Bacteria; phylum Pseudomonadota; class Gammaproteobacteria; order Pseudomonadales; family Pseudomonadaceae; genus Geopseudomonas; species Geopseudomonas linyingensis. Next base: position 16,628 of record NZ_FNZE01000022.1, read on the forward strand.
CAGCACCTGGCCGACGAGTACGCGCCCTACCAGGTGCTCGCCTTGCACGGCGACGGCGGCATGAACCTGCACACCACCAGCCGCCCGCTGCGCCGCTCGGCCGACCTGCAGGGCCTGCGCCTGCGCGCGCCCAACCGCACCATCTCGCGCACCCTCGAGGCGCTCGGCGTGGTGCCGGTGGCGATGCCGCCGGCGCTGGTCACCGAGTCGCTGTCCAAGGGCGTGGTGGACGGCGCCTCGGCGGTCTGGGAGGTGGTGACGCCGACCAAGATGGACGAGATCACCCACCATCACCTCGACACCCCGGCCGACCAGCCGGTGCTGGGCGCCACCGTGCTGGCCATGCTGATGAACAAGCGCACCTACGACCGCCTGCCGGCCGACCTGCGCGCAATCGTCGACCAGCATAGCGGCCTGGCCCTGGTCGAGCGCTTCGGCCGGGTGTGGGACGAGGCCGGCGAGGCGACGCGGCAGAAGGTCATTGAGGACGGCCACGAGGTCCATCGCCTGGCCGACGACGACTACCGCCAGGTGCTCGAGCGCCTGCGCCCGGTCGAGCAGCAGTGGGTCGCCGAGGCGGCGGCCAAGGGCATCGACGGCCAGGCGCTGCTCGACGCCGCACGCGCCCTGACGGCGCAGCCCCAGGCTGCTCGCTGACCCATCGAAAAGCCCACTTCAGGAGGAGAGAAGCATGAGCAACAACTACTACGAGCGTCCCCAGCGCTTCAGCGCAGAGGAGTGGCAGGCGCGGGTCAAACTGGCCGCCGCCTACCGGATCTTCGACCATCTCGGCTGGTCCGAGTCGATCTACAACCACATCTCCCTGCGCGTGCCCGGTCCGGACAAGCACTTCCTGACCAACCCCTTCGGTCTGCACTACTCCGAGGTGTGCGCCTCCAACCTGGTCAAGGTCGACGTGCAGGGCAACGTGATCGGCCACTCGGACTGGCCGATCAACCCGGCCGGCTTCACCTTCCACGGGGTGATCCACGACCGTGTGCCCGATGGGCACTGCGTGGTGCACGTGCACACCACGCCGACCATGGGCGTCTGCTGCCTCGAGGAGGGCATGGAATTCAGCAACTTCTACGCCGCGCAGCTGTTCGGCAAGATCGCCTACCACGAGTTCGAGGGCATCACCGTGCATGCCGCCGAGGGCGAGCGGATCCTCGACAGCGCCCAGGGCAAACCGGTGCTGCTGCTGCGCAACCATGGCCCGGTGGTCATCGGCGCAACCCTGGCGCAGGCCTTCTCGCTGATGTGGCTGGTGCAGCGGGCCTGCGAGGTGCAACTGGCGACCCGCTCGATGGGCAAGGCACGGATGATTCCCGAAGACGTGCTGCGCAAGTGCGTGGCCGACTCGCTGAACTTCGATCCGAAGTACGGCGCCGGCGAGGATGCCTTCTGCGCGTTCACGCGCCTGATCGACCGCATCGATCCCGGCTACCGCCACTAAGTGCCAGCAGCGCCCCGGGAGTCGGCGCTCCCGGGGCTTTCGGCTGGCAGCTCTTGTTGAATGTTCGCAGACGGTCATATAAGACTCCCTTGGCCTCACAGGAGAAGCAACCATGAAGGTCTGCATAGTCGGCGCCGGTGCCATCGGCGGTTTCCTCGGCAGCAAACTCGCCGCAGCGGGCGCCAGCGTCAGCGCCCTGGCCCGCGGCGCCACTCTGGAGGCGCTGCAAAGCCACGGCTGGCGTCTGCAAACCGCCGAAGGCCTGATCCAGGCGCCAGTCGAGGCGGCCGAAAGTGCCGAGCAGCTCGGCGAGCAGGACCTGGTCATCATCGCGGTCAAGGGCCAGGCCCTGGCCGATCTGGCGCCGCGCCTCGCGCCGCTGGTCGGGCCGCAAACCCTGGTGCTGCCGGCCATGAACGGCGTGCCCTGGTGGTTCTGTCAGGGGCTGCCGGGCTTCGAGGCGCCGCTGGCCAGCGTCGATCCGGCCGGTGCCATCGCGCGGCCCATCCCGTTCGAGCGGGTCGTCGGCTGCGTGGTGCACGCCAGCTGCACCTGCCCGGAGCCCGGGCTGGTGCGCCACGTGATGGGCAACGGGCTGATCATCGGCGAACCGGCTGGCGGCGCCTCCACGCGGGTGCAGCAACTGGCCGAGCTGCTGGAAAGGGCCGGCTTTGCGGTCACCGTCAGCGCCGATATCCGCTACGACATCTGGTACAAGCTGTGGGGCAATCTGACCATGAATCCGGTCTCGGCGATCACCGGCGCGACCATCGACCGCCTGCTCGACGACGATCTGGTGCGCCAGTTCTGCTCGGCGGCGATGGGCGAAGCCGCCGCCATCGGCCGGCTGATCGGCTGCGACGTCACCCAGAGCCCCGACGAGCGCCATGCGGTGACCCGCAAGCTGGGCGCCTTCAAGACCTCGATGCTGCAGGACGCCGAAGCGGGCCGCGCCATCGAGCTGGACAGCATCGTCGGCGCGGTGCAGGAGATCGGCCGGCGCCTCGGCGTCGACACCCCCAACATCGATGCCCTGCTCGGTCTGACGCGCCTGTTTGCGCGGGTGCATGGCCTGTACCCGGACGCCGGGGCGCCCCGTACGGCGCAGTGAGGCTCTTCGCGTCGTCACTGCATGCTGGCCGATCTGGCTGGCGCTCGCTATCCGCTGCGCCAGCCACGCGCTGGACGGCTCACTGCTCGCCGACTTGGCTGATGTGCAGGTGGGTGTCGCGGACTCTTCGGCCGAATGGTCCGCACTGCACTAGGCGCTTGGCCGGGCGCTTGCTATAACCGCGTCTACAAATACAACGACAAAGCGGTTTGCGTGCCCATGAAAATTCAGCCAATGCCTCCGCTCAACAGCCTCGTGGCCTTCGAGGCTGCCGCCAGGCATCTGAGCTTTACCCTGGCGGCCCAGGAGCTCAGCGTCACCCAGGGCGCGATCAGCCGCCAGGTGCGCCATCTGGAAGACTTTCTCGGCAAGAGCCTGTTCGAGCGCACTACCCGGGCCATGCACCTCACCCCTTCGGGCAGCCAGTACTACGAGGTGGTGCAGGAAACCCTGCTGCGCCTGGCCCAGGCGACCGGTGAGCTGCGTCACTGGCGGGGCGCCCATCAGGTGACGGTGGCGACCAGCACTGCGATGGCCTCCCTCTGGCTGCTGCCCAAGGTGGCCGCTTTCCAGCAGGCCCACGAGGACATCGACCTGCGCATCATCGCCTACGATCACGTCAAGGATTACTCCCGCCTAGACTGCGATCTGGCTTTGTACTACTGCCGGACCCCGCCGCAGAACATGGAGGTCACCCCGCTGTTTTCCGAGCGGGTGTTCCCGGTCTGCAGCCCCGACTATCTGGCGCGCTTTCCCAACCTGCAGAGCCCGGAGCAACTGGCCGTCTGCACCTGGCTGTGGCTGGAGGATCCGCAGCGCGACTGGATCGGCTGGCCGGAGTGGTATCGCCGCCTGTGCCTCACCCCGCCCGAGCCCCGCCATCGCATCAACATCAACAGCTACTCGATGCTGATCCAGTCGGCGCTGATCGGCCAGGGTGTGGCGCTGGCCTGGAACAACTTGGTCAACACCCATCTGGAGACCGGCGCATTGGTGCGGCCGATCGAGGCGGTACTGGATACCGACGCGCAGTTCTGCCTGCTCGAGCACCAAGGGCGCGGGCGCCCGCGGCAGAGCATCGAGCGCTTCCGCCAGTGGCTGCTGGAGCAGCTGCCCGCTGTCGGCGAGCAGCCGCAGAGCGCTGCCTGAGCAGGGGCGGGCCCCCGTGGCGCGCGTCCGACGCATCATTTTATTTCCGATATTAATGATTTTTTCGCATTAATTGGCGAAAGAGTCTTCCTCGAAGTCCGCCCGGATATATGTCCGTGGCGGATTTTTATTGATGACTAAAAGTCACTAATGCCCCTGTAAATATCGTTTGTCCGGAATTCTCCCCTGCTGAAAACTCTGCTGCACGCACAGGCGCTCAGTGCCTGTTTCGATCACCCCCATCGTGCAAGCAAGGGAGAATAACAATGACCAACTCCACCTCTCGCCTCATCCCCACCCAGGTGCTGGAAGCGGTGCTGGCCCCGATCCATGAAGCCACCGGCCTGAGCAACGAGTTCTACACCGATCAGCGCTTCTTCGATCTCGAGCGCGACCAGCTGATGGGCAGCACCTGGGCCTGCGTCGGCTTCGAGGGCGACCTGCCGAAGAACGGCTTCGTCAAGCCGGTGGACTTCATGGGCCTGCCGCTGCTGCTGATGCGCAACCGCGAGGGCCTGGTGCAGGTGTTCCACAACGTCTGCAGCCACCGCGGCATGAAGCTGGTGGACAAGGAAGGCGAAGTGCAGGGTGTGCTGCGCTGCCCCTACCACTCGTGGACCTACGACCTCAACGGCGGCCTCAAGGGCACCCCGCACGTCGGTGGCATCAACCAGCACAAGGACGAGCGCTTCGCCTGCGAGAAGCATGGCCTGAAGGCGCTGCGCAGCGAGATCTGGATGGGCATGGTGTTCGTCAACCTGTCCGGCAAGGCCGCGCCGCTGCAGGAAGTGCTGGCGCCGGTCACTGCGCGCTGGGAACAGTTCCTCGGCAGGGACGGCATGGGCCTGATGCGTCGCGAGTCGATGGGCGGCACGCTGAGCCTGGAAGTGAACTGCAACTGGAAGCTGGCGGTGGAGAACTACTGTGAGGCCTACCACCTGCCGTGGGTCCATCCGAGCCTGAACAGCTATTCGCGCCTGGAGGATCACTACAACATCCAGTTCGACGAGTGCTTCTCCGGTCAGGGCAGCTACGCCTACAACCTGTCCGATATTGCCGGCACCCACCTGCCGAAGTTCCCCAGCTGGCCGCAGGACCGCCTGCGCAACGCCGAGTACCTGGCCTTCTTCCCCAACGTGCTGCTCGGCATCCAGGCCGACCACGCCTTCGCCATCATGCTCGAGCCGGTCGCGCCGGGTAAGACCATCGAGCACCTGCGCCTGTTCTACGTCGGCGACGAGGCCTTGGGTGACGAGTACGCCGGCTGCCGCGACGCCATCCTGGAGTCCTGGCGCGTGGTGTTCGGCGAGGACATCGCCTCGGTCGAGGGCATGCAGCAGGGTCGTCATTCCCCGGGTTTCCAGGGCGGTGCCTTCTCGCCGGAAATGGACGTTCCCACCCACTACTTCCACCTCTGGGCCGCACGTCAGCTGCTGGCTGCCCAGCAGTCCGCCTGAGGAGGTCGCCATGCATCCTATCGCCACCCACTGGCTCAACTTCATCGACGGGGAGTGGGTCGACAGCCCGGTCCCGCTGACGGTGAACAATCCCGGCAGCGGTGAGCCGCTGGCGACCATCGCCCAGGCCAGCACGGCCGATGCCGAGCGTGCGCTGCAGGCGGCGCGCCGCTGCGCCGACAGCGGCGAGCTGACCCGCGCCCGCCCGGCGCAGCGGGTCACCTGGCTGCTGCGCATCGCCGAGGAGATCCGCGCGGTCACCGAGGAAGGCGCGTGGGTGCTCTGCCAGGAGAACGGCAAGGGCCTGCGCGATGCCCGCGACGAGTTCGTCGAGGCGGCCCGCTACTTCGAGTACTACGCCGGCATGGCCGACAAGATCGAGGGCACCTCGATCCCGCTGGGCAACGGCTACATGGACTTCACCGTCTACGAGCCGATGGGCGTCTCGGCGCAGATCGTGCCGTGGAACTTCCCGGTGTCGATCTGCGCGCGCTCCCTGGCGCCGGCGCTGGCCGCGGGCAACGCGGTGGTGATCAAGTCGCCGGAGCTGTCGCCGCTGGGCCTGTGCGTGCTGCTGCAGGCGATCGAGCGCGCCGGCCTGCCGCGCGGCGCGGTCAACCTGATCTGCGGCCAGGGCCGTGAGGTGGGCGCCTATCTGGTGGAGAGCCGGATGGCCGACCAGATCGTCTTCACCGGCTCGGTGCCGACCGGTCAGTCGATCCTCCGTGCGGCGGCGGCATACGCCATCCCCAGCGTGATGGAGCTGGGCGGCAAGTCGGCGGCGCTGGCGTTCGCCGACGCCGATCGCGAAAAGCTGCTGGCCAGCGTCAAGAGCGGCATCTTCTTCAATGCCGGGCAGGTCTGTTCGGCCATGTCGCGCCTGCTGGTGCAGCGCGACATCTACGAGGACGTCGTCGCGGCGGTGGTCGAGCTGGCCGAAGGGCTCAGCGTCGGCCGCGGCCAGGACGATCCCGATCTCACCCCGGTGATCAGCGCCCAGCAGCTGGCCGGCATCCAGGCCATTTGTCGGCAGGCTGTCGATGAGGGCGCGGTGGTTGCCACAGGCGGTGAGGCCTACAGCGACCGGGCAGGCCATTTCATGCGCCCGACGGTGTTCCGCGATGTCACGCCGCAGATGCGCATTGCCCGCGAGGAAGTGTTCGGTCCGGTGCTGGCGGTGATCCCCTTCGACAGCGAGGAGGAGGCCATCGCCATCGCCAACGACACCGACTTCGGTCTGGTCGCCGGGGTGTTCACCCGCGACATCGACCGCGCCATGCGCTGTGCCCGCCGTCTGCGCGCGGGCCAGGTGTTCATCAACGAGTGGTATGCCGGTGGCATCGAAACCCCGTTCGGCGGGGTGGGGCTGTCCGGCTTTGGCCGCGAGAAGGGACAGGAGGCCCTGTACAGCTACGTGCGTACCAAGAACGTGGCTATCCGCGTGGCTGGCGAGTAAGCGGAGGCGATCATGAAAAAGTGGCTCTGTGTGGTGTGCGGCTGGATCTACGACGAGGCGCTGGGCTGGCCCGATGACGGTATCGCTCCCGGAACCCGCTGGGAGGACGTGCCCGACGACTGGCTGTGTCCGGACTGCAAGGTGGGCAAGGCCGACTTCGAGATGATCGAGATCAGCGAGCCGGCCAGTGCGGCGGCCAGTGCGCCGAGCAGCGCTCCGCTCGCACAGAAGCCACTGGCCATGGTCGCGGCGGCGCAGCCGATCGTGATCATCGGCAGCGGCCATGCCGGCTACGGCCTGGCCCAGGCGCTGCGTCAGGCCGATCCCAAGGTCGAGATCCGCGTGCTGACCCGCGAGTCCGGGCAGCTCTACTCCAAGCCGGCGCTGTCGATCGGTCTGGCGCAGAGCAAGGATGCTCAGGCGCTGGCCACGGAATCCGCCCTGGAGATCGAGCGCCGACTGAACATCCGTATCTACCCGCACTGCAATGTGCAGCGGATCGATGCCCAGGCTCGCCAGCTGCACACCAGCTTCGGGGTGATGGACTACGGCCAGCTGGTGCTGGCCTGCGGTGCCGCGCCGCTGCGCGTGGTGGTCGAGGGCGAGGGCGATGCGCTGATCAGCGTCAACAACCTCGAGGACTACCGGCGCTTCCGTGAGCAGCTGGCCGGCAAGCGCCGGGTGGCGATTCTCGGCGATGGCCTGATCGGTTGCGAGTTCGCCAACGACCTGGCCGCCAGCGGCTTCGAGGTCAGCGTCATCGGCCTCGGAGAGTGGCCGATGGCGCGCCTGCTGCCGGCCGAGGCTGGCCAGCAACTGCAGGCCGCGCTGGCCGGGCTGGGGGTCAGTTGGCATCTGCAGAACAGCTTGCAGCGCGTCGAGCGCGAGGGCGACGGCTATCGACTGCAGTTGAACGACGGGCAGAGCCTGGGTGCCGATCTGCTGTTGTCGGCCGTGGGCCTGCGCCCCGAGCTGGCCCTGGCCCAGGCGGCCGGGCTGGCCACTGGTCGCGGCATCCAGGTGGATGCCTGCCTGCAGGCCTCGCAGCCGGGCATCTACGCCCTGGGCGACTGCATCGAGATCGACGGCCAGCTGCTGCCCTATCTGGCGCCGATCAGCCAGGGTATCCGCTCGTTGAGCAAGACCCTGCTCGGCAAGCCGACGCCGGTCAGCTATCCGCTGATGCCGGTCACCGTGAAGACCCCGGTCGCACCGCTGTGCCTGCTGCCGCCGCCGCCCGGCTGCGTCGGCGAGTGGCGCTGCACGGCGACCGAGGACGGACTCACCGCCGGTTTCTACGACGCTGGATCGGCACTGCGCGGCTTCGTGCTGCTCGGCCGTCAGGCGCAGCTGCAACGCAATACCTGGCTGCAGTCCTGCCAGAACGCACAACAACAAGAAGTGGCCTGAGGCGTGCTCATGAACAACAAGATCAATCTACCCAACGATGACCGCAGTTGCGGCTGGTACGCGGCCTTGCCGCCCCGGCCGGACTGCAAGCGCCTGCAGGGCGAACAGCGTGCAGACTACGCAGTGATCGGCGCCGGATATGCCGGCCTGGCCGCCGCACGGCGGTTGGCCGAACACCTGCCCGAGGCGCGCATCCTGCTGGTCGATGCCCAGCGTGTCGGCGAAGGCGCCTCGGGGCGCAACTCCGGCTTCGCCATCGACCTGCCGCACAAATTCTCCCTCGAACATCCGGATCCGGCGCACAAGCAGCGGCTGCTCGGACTCAACCGCACCGCCATCTCCCAGCTGCAGGGCCTGATAGAGCGGTATGGCATCGCCTGCCAGTGGTCGCATGCCGGCAAGTACCAGGGCGCCGTCGGTCCTCGCGGGCTGGCCTACCTGGAGCACTTCGAGCACCTGCTGCGCGATCTCGGCGAGCCGTACCGCTGGGTCGAGCGCGCCGAACTGGGCGGGGTGCTGGGCACCGGCCACTACAGCAGGGCGATCTTCACCCCCGGCTGCTACCTGATGCAGCCGGCTGCGCTGGTCGCCGGCCTGGCCGACAGCCTGCCGGCCAACGTCGAGCTGCTCGAGGAGTCGCCGATTCAGCGCCTGGAGCGCGACGGGCAGGGCGGCTGGATCCTGCACGGGCGCAACGGACACATCTGCACCCCGCAGGTCCTGCTCGCCACCAGTATCTTCACCCAGGAGTTCGGTTACCTGCGCAACCGTCTGCTGCCGGTGATGACCTTTGCCAGCTGGACCCGTCCGCTCAGCGACGCCGAAATGGCGGCCTATGGCGGCCAGCTCGACTGGGGCCTGACCCCGGCCGACCATGCCGGCACCACGGTGCGCATGACTCAGGATCGCCGGCTGATCATCCGCAACACCTACAAGCACGTGCCGAAGTATGGCAGCAGCACCAGCGACGGCATGCGCGAGCAGATCCGCGTCGGTCACCGCCGCTCCCTGCTGGCGCGTTACCCGCAGCTGGCCGAGGTGCCCTTCACCCATACCTGGGGCGGCGTCTACGCCATCTCGCGCAACTTCACCAACTTCTTCGGCGAGCTGGAGCCGGGGGTGCATGCCTCGGCCTGCGACAACGGCGTCGGCGTGGCCTGGGGCACCATCTCCGGAACCATGCTGGCCGACCAGGTGGTGGGTGCCGAGTCGCAGCAGCTGCGCGACATCCGCGCGGTCACCGGGATGCCCTCGCTGAATCCGCCGGAACCCTTCCTCGGCCTCGGCGTGCGCTCGCGCATCCGCCTGGCGTCCTGGAGCAGCAGGAGCGAACTATGAGCCAGGTCGTTTCCGGTAAGGGGCCGGTACTCAAGGTCGATCAGCGTGACCTCGACTTCCTGCCGCGCGGCGGCCCACCCGGGGCGGCCTGGGTGGCGCGGGCGGTCAGCAACGAGATCTCGCCGAACATGGGCATCGGCTTCGCCCGCTGGGAAGGCGCCGAGGTGGCCTGGTCCCTGCTCTACGACGAGGTGATCTTCGTCATTGAAGGCTGCTTCGAGCTGCGTGCCAACGGCGAGCTGTATCGCGTCGAGCCCGGCCAGCTGCTGTGGATCCCCGAGGGCACCGAGCTGGTCTACGGTGGCCACGCGCTGTTCGGCTACGTGGTCCATCCCGGCGACTGGAAGCAGCGCCATGGCCTGGCCTGATGCGATGAATATCGCTGCTCCCCGGTGGAGGTGTCCATGTTTGGCCTGACCCGGACGTTCAGCTCCCTTTACCTGGCCTGCATCCTGATGCAGCTGGGCTCGAACCTGCTGATCACCTATCTGGCCCTGCGCCTGAGCGCCGACGGCGTGTCGGCGTCCTGGGGCGGTGCGCTGATGGCTGCCAATGCCTTGGGCATGGTGGTCGGCAGCAAGGCCGGACAATGGCTGATCGTCCGCGTCGGCCATATGCGCGCCTATGTCGCCTGCGCCGGAGTGATTGCCACGGCCGTGCTGGGCCACGAGTTCAGTACGGACTTGTCGTTCTGGCTGCTGCTGCGCGCCCTGGTCGGGTTGGCGATGATGTGCCAGTTGATGGTGCTGGAGAGCTGGCTCAACGACTGCGCGCGGAGCGATCAGCGCGGCGGGGTGATGGCGCTGTACATGGTAGCGACCTATATCGGCATGATCCTCGGTCAGCTGGCCCTGAGCCTGGACGATGGGCTGGGGGTACGCCTGCTGTTGGGCGTGGCGATGGCCTTTGCTCTGTGCCAGGTGCCGGTCGCCCTGACCCGCGGCATGCATCCACGGCCGCTGCGGACTACCCCGCTGGCGATCGGGCTGTTCCTGCGCCGGGTACCCCAGTCGCTGCTGGCCACCCTGGCGTCCGGCACCATCAACGGCAGCTTCTTCGGCCTGGCTTCGATCTATGCCAGCCGGCAGGGGCTGGATACCCATGAGGTGGCGCAGTTCATGGCCTTCAGCGTCGGTGCCGGTCTGCTGGCGCAGGTTCCGCTGGGGCTGCTCTCTGACCGCCTGCCGCGCGCCGCGCTGATCCGCTGGGTGGCGCTGCTGCTGGCGCTGGCCTGTCTGCCGCTGGCGTTGTTGCAGGATCTGCCGTTCCAGTCCCTGCTGCTGTGCGGGGCCCTGGTCGGCTGTCTGCAGTTCTGCCTCTACCCGCTGGGCGTGGCCCTGGCCAACGACAACATCGCGCCGGAACTGCGGGTTTCGCTGGCCGGCATGCTGCTGCTCACCTTCGGCTTTGGCGCGGGCATCGGCCCGCTGCTGGCCGGCTTCCTGATGGAGTCCTTCGGCCCCTCCAGCCTGTACTCATTCTTCGCCGGATGTGCCGCGTTGCTCGGTCTGCTGGCCAGTCAGCGCAAGGTGACTGGGGAGCACCTGCAGGAGGGCGCGCCCCTGCATCATCAGGCGACTCCCAACGGCCTGGCCAGTGCGACTCTGGCGGCCGCCGTCGAACCGGGCGAGGCACTGCCGCAACCTTGCGTGGCCGAGGAGGGGGCATCCGCCGCACCTCCGCCGGAGCCCGTCGCGTGAGCGGGCCTTGAGGCCCGCGCATGGTTTTCATCAGGAGACAACGATGTTCGAAAACAAGAAAAAATACCTGACATCCACCCCGGACCAGCCCCTGCGCAACCCGGTGACCCCGGAGGTGTTGCGGACGGCGCGTGGCTACCGTCTGCAGCGGGTCCGCCAGCAGCTGCTCGCCGCCGACTGCGCGGCGATCCTGCTCTACGATCCGGTCAACATCCGCTACGCCACCGACACCTCCAACATGCAGGTGTGGACGCTGCACAACTACGCCCGCTATGCCCTGGTGTTCGCCGAAGGGCCGGTGGTGCTGTTCGAGTTCCACAACTGCGAGCACCTGCACGAAGGCAACGAGTTGCTCGACCAGATCCGTCCGGCGATCAACTGGAGCTACTTCGGCGCCGGCTCGCGGATCGGCGAGAAGGCGCTGGCCTGGGCCGACGACATCCGCGCGGTGCTGCACCGGCATGCCGGCGACAAGGCCCGTCTGGCGGTGGACAGGGCCGACCTGGAGGGGCTCGACCTGCTGCGCGAGCAGGGCCTGTGCCTGGTCGAGGGACACAGCCTGATGGAGGAGGCGCGCAAGATCAAATCCGCCGAGGAGCTGGAGCTGATGCGCTGGACCATCGCCGTGTGCGAGCGCGGCATCCAGCGCATGCACGACGAGCTGCGCCCGGGCATGACCGAGAACCAGCTATGGGCCTGGCTGCACTACGAGAACGTCCGCCACGGCGGCGAGTGGATCGAGACCCGCCTGCTGGCCTCCGGGCCGCGCACCAATCCCTGGATGCAGGAGTCCAGCGACCGGGTGATGCAGGAAGGCGAACTGGTCTGCTTCGATACCGACCTGATCGGCCCCTATGGCTACTGCGCCGACATCTCCCGCGCCTGGACGGTAGGCCACGTTGCGCCGAGCGCCGAGCAGCGCAAGTTCTATCGCCTGGCCCATGAGCAGGTGCAGCACAACATGGACCTGCTCCGTCCGGGACTCAGTCACCGCGAATTCGTCGAGCGCGCCTGGCCGATTCCCGAGCCCTACTGGCACAACCGCTATTGCTGCGTGGTGCACGGCGTCGGTCTGGCCGACGAATATCCGGCACTGGCTCACCGCGGCGCCGACTGGGAAAGCAGCGGCTATGACGGTGTGTTCGAGGAAAACATGGTTCTCTGCGTTGAAAGTTATATCGGCGAGCGCGGTGGAGCGCAGGGCGTCAAACTCGAACAGCAAGTTCTGCTGACGGCGAATGGTTGCGTGCCGCTGTCGAATTATCCGTGGGAAGAAGATTGGCTGGTCTGAGCGGCGGGGCGGACTTCGCAAAGTCTGGTGCGCATGTCCGGGCGTAATTGTCCGGACTCTTATAAATAATCATGTTTTTATGAGGATCCATGTGTGAAGCAGGTATTTGCTCATGAATGGCCTGCTGGTTCGTGCTGTAGCGCTGGTCTGTGCAGACTTATTGATGACAATTTCTCACCAATTGCGACAGTAAAAATGATTTGTCGGGACGGGGTGGGTAAATGACCATCCAAGAGCGATAAACAAGGCATGGGTCTCTGGATGATGTTTTCAAGAGGCCACATGCACTCCCGAATCTATAATAAGAAAGTGAGGGTCCTTGCATGAAAGACGTACCTGTCTACGAGCAGTCGGCGGGCGGTGAGGCATATATGCCAGCGAGCAATATCCGCCTGATGGGTTTCAACTTCCACCGAGTGATATTTCCCGCCTCGCTGGCCATCGTGATGGTCATGGTCGCGCTGGCGCTGGGCAATCCAGACGCCTTTGCGCAGAACCTGGAAGGTGTAAAGGGCTGGATCCTGCAGAACCTGGACTGGTTCATCATGATCATGGGCAACCTGGCCGTGCTGTTCTGCGCCGGGGTGGCGATTTCGCCGCTGGGGCGGATCCGTCTGGGCGGCAAGGACGCCAGGCCGGAGTTCAGCACCCTGTCCTGGTTCTCCATGATGTTCGCCGCCGGCATGGGCGTCGGCCTGCTCTACTGGGGCGTCGCCGAGCCGGTGGCGCAGTACACCGAGTGGTGGAAGACGCCGCTCAACGTGACCAAGCTGACCCCTGAGGCTTCCCATGCGGCCATGGGCGCCACCCTGTTCCACTGGGGCTTCCATCCCTGGGCGATCTATCTGGTCAGCGCCCTGGTGGTCGGATTCTTCGCCTACAACCGGGGGCTGCCGTTCTCCCTCAGCTCCGGTCTGCAGCCGCTGATCGGCAAGGCGCACAAGGGCCTGCCGGGGCAACTGGTGGACGTGTTCACCGTGGTGCTGACGGTGTTCGGCCTGGCCACCTCGCTGGGCCTGGGCGCCATGCAGGCCACGGCCGGCATCACCCATGTGCTGGGTCTGCCCAACTCGTTCGGCTTTCAGCTGCTGTTCATCTTGGCGGTGACCGGACTGGCAGCCCTTTCCTTGTGGCGCGGGCTGGATGCCGGGGTCAAGCTGCTCAGCAACCTCAACATGCTGCTCGCCCTGGCGCTGTTCGTGCTGGTGGTCGTCGGCGTCGGCGTGCTCAATTTCGGCGCCGGCGTGCTGAATTCGAGCATCGATTACGCCCAGTACTTCCTGCCGCTGAGCAACTGGATCGAGCGTCCCGACCAGGACTGGTTCCATGGCTGGACCGTGTTCTACTGGGCCTGGTGGTGCACCTGGGGTCCGCTGGTCGGGGTGTTCGTCGCGCGGGTTTCCCGTGGCCGGACCCTGCGCCAGATGGTGGCGATGGTGATGCTGGCGCCGACCGTGGCGGCCATCTGCTGGTTCACCGCCTTCGGTGGCGGCGCCATCGCCCAGGTGGTTGCCGGCAGCAGCACCCTAGCCCAGGGGCTGACCGACGTGAACATGGCCATCTTCCAGTTCCTCGATGCATTGCCGATGCCGCTGATCACCTCGGGGCTGGTGGTGCTCCTGCTGGTGATCTTCATGGTCACCTCGGTCGACTCCGGAGCGCTGGTGGTGGATAACCTGGCGTCCGGTGGCGACCCGAATACCCACCGTGGGCAGCGGGTGCTCTGGCTGGGGATGATCGCGATCGTGACCATCACCTTGTTCGTGATCGGTGGTGACAAGGCGCTGCAGGGTATCCAGGCCGGTGCGGTGGCCATGGGCCTGCCCTTCATGGCGCTGATGCTGCTGCTGATGATCGGCTTCCTCAAGGCCCTGTGCCAGGAAGCGCGCAGCTGACCCGGACGCGGGATCCGTACTGAAGAAGCAGGGGCCGGGATAGTCCGTAGCCCCGCTTCCTTGGTCGATGGCCAGTACCTGGCGGCCTGCCTGGTTCGCTCAGTAGGTCAATTCCGGCGCCCATGCCCCGATACCGCGTTGCCATTGCCCGCCATGGCTTTGCCAAGACTTGTCGCGGTGGTTTTTCTTGCCGCGGGGTTTTCTGCAGATTGAACCGTTCAATAAATTCAGTCGGGTTTACTGGTTGTCTCGGCGTGCTGTCGCCGTATTGGTCAGAGCTCGACCAGGAGAACTGTGATGAAGGTTGTTTCGATCATTATTGCTGTCGCGGCGATTTTCATCATCCTGTTGCGGCTGATGCCTCGTGGATGGGCAGGGGTGGAAAGGGAGAATGGAAATGGCCTTGGTCAGTTAGGCGACGAGCATCTGCATGTTCCGCTGAGGCGTGAGTTGTAGTGGTCTAATTATCCTGGGTGCCGATTCAGGCGCAAGCAGTCGCCGCCCAGAGAAGTTCTGGTTGGGTGAGGTTGAATATTTTTACGACGAATTCATGAGTGCTGCCGAGATCTTTTTTGTTTGATTCAAAAGACTTGCGGAATTAAAAAAATAAAAAAGGAAATAATGATGAAATTTAATAAGTGTGCCGTGCTTGCCCTTGCTTTTTTGCCGCAAATTAGTCATGGGGAAGAACATATCCAGGGAAGTGGATTTCTGGACGGCAGCAGCCTCTCGCTGATAAATCGCAACTTCTATTTCAATCGAGAGTACCGTGATCCAGGCGCCGCCCAGAATTACCGGGAAGAGTGGGCGCATGGTATTCAGGCACGCTTCGAATCTGGCTATACGCAAGGTCGCATTGGGCTGGGGCTTGATGCATATGCTGCGCTCGGTATCAAACTGGACAGCGGCGGCGGTACCTCTGGCACCGGCCTGCTACCGGTGGGCAGTGACGGACAGGTGGACGACGAGTTCTCCTATGCCGGCGCCGCAGTGAAGGCGCGTGTTTCCAGGACCGAACTGAAGATCGGCGATGTCATCCCCACTGCTCCGGTCTTCGCCACCACGACCACGCGCCTGTTCACCAGCACGGCGCGCGGCCTTCAGATCGTGAGTCAGGACATTGCCGATCTCAGCCTCGATGCCGGTTACTTCACCGCCATCCGCGACGGCAGCGGCTCGACCAATCGCGATGGGTCAATAGATCTGACCTATGCCGGCGTGGTGGATGCACCCAGCGCCGGGTACATCGGCGGAAACTACTCGATATCCGATCGATTCAACGTGTCCCTGTATGGCGCCAATCTGGAAGATGTCTGGAATCAGTACTACGCCAACATCCTCTATGCGCTGCCACTCTCGAGCGATCGGGACCTGACCTTCAACTTCAACCTCTATGACAGTCGCAGCGAGGGCAGGGAGCTCGCAGGCGAAATCAACAATCTGGCCTGGTCATTGTCAGCCGCCTACAGGCTCGGCGCACACAGCTTCACCCTGGCCCATCAGCAGGTGAACGGCAACACCCCCTTTGACTATATCCTGATGGACGGCATCAATGCCGGAGACTCGATCTATCTCGCGAACTCCTCGCAGTACTCGGACTTCAATAGTCCGAATGAATCCTCCGTACAGGCGCGCTATGACATCGACATGGCCGCCTATGGGATACCGGGCCTGGCCTTGATGGCGCGCTATATCAAGGGCGACATCGACGGCTCCGGTTACTCCAGTAGTGACGGCCCTTACGCTTATGCGGCCGCTGCGAGCAAGGAGTGGGAGCGTGATCTCGAGGCTCGCTATGTCGTGCAGTCGGGCGTAGCCAAGGACCTCTCGCTGCGTGTCCGTTATGCAACGCACCGTGGCGCGGGCGGCGATGTGGATGAGCTGAGAGTGATCACTGAGTATCCGCTCGAGCTGTTCTGACCGGGCGACCTTGGGCCCTGCGGCCGGCGGGGCTCAAGGTCTCGCTCGAATGGGGGTATCACACGACATGCCTGGGTCTGATCGGGGCCAATGGATGAGGGTGTAAGCATGAGGCTCTTTGCAGGCAAGGTGGCACTCTTCACCGGCGGGCGATCGGGGATCGGATGAGCTATCGCCCGTAGGTTGCGCGACGAGGGTGCGAAAGTCTTCACCGCGCAGCGGGGGGGAGGACGGGGAGTTCGACGGTATCGAGGCCGATTTCACTGATCCGCAGGCGCCGCAGCGGATCATGGCTGAGTTCATGGCGCAGGCCGGAAGGCTCGACGTGCTGGTCAATAACGCCGGCATGATGCAGCAGGCGGCGATCGAGGAAACCAGCTTCGAGGATTGGCAGCGCAGCCTGGCGGTGAGCCTGACTGCGCCGTTCCTGATGATCCGTGCAGCCCTGCCGCACTTGCGCAAGACCCGAGGCAGCATCGTCAACACCGGGTCCATCGAAGGGCTGAGTGCCAACCCCGGCCATGCGGCCTACTGCGCCTCCAAAGCCGGGCTGCACGGGCTGACCAGGGCGGTAGCTGTGGATCACGGTCATGAAGGCATCCGCTGCAATGCGGTCGCACCGGGCTGGATCGATTCCGAGCTGAACGTCGAGCTCATCGAGAGTATGCCGGCCCCGGCCGCATTCCGACGCGATATCGGCCGCATTCATCCTGTGGGACGAACCGGAACCGCGGAGGAAGTGGCGTCTCTTGTGGCGTTCCTCGCTGCGGAAGAGGCGAGCTTCATAACCGAACAGATCTTCACCGTGGATGGGGGACGGATGGTCAAGTTGAGTCTTCCCTGAGTGGGCTTGGCGATTCGTGACGGGCAGCAACGGCCCTGCTCTGTCTGTAACGGACCGGGTTGTGGTCAGCGTGGCGCAGCGACGATGATGTTGTACCAATGGTTTTCAGAGGTGCCCGCTGGTAGCCGCTGCGATGGCACCAGCTTTACGCGACCAGTTTCTGGGCTAGCTTTGATTGCAGGTGCAGGCTCCCGTCGCCCCCGGACGAGAGATTCACGCGGTGTCGACGGACGATGAAAGAGAAAGAGCTGCGACTGGCGCTCGTCCTGTTCGGTGGCGTTTCGCTGGCGGTCTATCAGCATGGGATCAATCGGGAAATTCTCAACCTCGTTCGCGCCTCGAAGCTTTACCACGCTCCCCCAGCCCGCGAAGAACCCCAGAACGTAACCGGCAGTTTTCATCGGCACTATCCCGATGAGCCGGAAAGCTCGACCGGGGATGCCTACCTGCAATTCCTGCAGATCCTCGGCAAGGACATGGCGCTGCGGGTCATCGTCGATGTCATTGCCGGGTCTTCGGCTGGCGCGATCAACGGGGTGACACTGGCTGCGGCGCTGGCCCACGATCGCACGCTCAAGCCGATCACCGACCTGTGGCTGGAACAGGCCGACATGCTCAGCCTGCTGGCCCCGGGAGCCAAGGCGCGGTTGTGGAGCAAGTGGTACTTCTGGCCGCTGATGCGGCCGCTGATGAGCCGCCTCGGACGCGAGGGGCTGATTCCGGGCGAGGGCGATGCCGACATCGCCAAGCGTATCTCGGTGTTCCTGCGCTCCCTCTGGTTCAAGCCGCCGCTCGACGGGACACGCCTGTCCGGACTGATCCTCGATGGGCTGAGCGCGATGGATGCCTCGACCTCGAAGTGGGAGTCACTGCTGCCCAAGGGCGAAAAGCTCGATTTGCTGCTGACGGTGACGGATTTCCACGGTCTGCAGCGGCCCATCTTCATCCATGACCCGCCGGTTGCCAACGAGCGCGAGCATCGGCACCTGCTGCGCTTCGGCTTCGAGCACCGCAGGACCGGGCATCTGCTCAGCGAGTTCAATGTCGACAACTTCCCCTCGCTGGCCTTCGCCGGGCGGGCGTCGGCTTCCTACCCGGGAGCGTTTCCGCCTGCCCAGATACGCGAGATGGACGATCTGTTGGCCGCGCGGCACATGCCCTGGCCGGCTCGTTCGCATTTCATCGAGGAGAATTTCCGCAATTACCGCGAGCGTGGCGAGGATCCCGAGGAGGCGGTGCTGGTGGATGGCAGCATTCTCGACAACAAGCCGATCATGGCCTGTGTCGAGGCCATCAGGATGCATAGCGCCTTCCGCGAGGTGGATCGCCGGCTGGTCTATGTCGATCCGCGGCCGAAAGGCCGGCGCGTGTCGGCAGGCACTGGCGTGCCAGGCTTTTTCGCGACCCTGCGCGGGGCACTGACTGATCTGCCCCGGCAGGATCCGGTGTACAACGAGCTGGCCATGCTCAGTCGGCACAACGTGCAGGCCCGCCGGCTCAAGGAGGCGATCCTCAGTGCCCGACCGCAGGTCGTCGAGTACCTCGAGGAGAAGACCGCAGGCCGCCTGAAGGGCAGGTTCACCATCGATGATCTGCAGCAATGGAGGATGCTTTCCTTCACCCCCGTCGCCGGGCTGTCCATCGCCTATGACGCCTGGATGCGCTCACTGGTTTTCGAGGCCCTGGACTTCGTCGTGCAAATCGTCTGCTGGGCATGCCAATACGTAGCTGACTCTCCTGAAGCTTGCCGCGTTCAGGAGGTGGTCGAGGCCTGGGCCAGGCATCAGGGCGTGATCAGCGCCACCTACCGGATACCCGAGCAGGTCTACAGAAATGAAGAACTGCCGCTGTTTGTCAGGACGATCATGGACTTCGGGGTGATCTACAAGAGGCGCCGGCTGAATTTCGTGCTGCACGAAATCAACGACCTGTACCCCGATGTAGCCGAGGGGGCCGCCGCGGATGCCGAGTCGGAAACCCTGGATCTGCTGAAGATCAAGATTCACAAGTGCATCAGCGACCTGGCCTTTTGCGACGATCCGGACTTCCTCAGCCGCCAGGCGGTGACGGCCTGCCGCGAGATCTTCCACCAGGACGAGGCGATTCGGGAGTACTCGGCCGAGGCGATCCAGGGCGACCCGCTGGCCTGCACCGAGCTGTCGCATCTGATCGAGCGTCTGGGCCAGGAGTACGATCTCGCGCGGATGGTCGACAATTCCGACGCGGTGTTTGCTTCGCCGCTGTTCTTGAAGCTGAGAGAGCAAAGCCGTCTGGCGATTCTGACCGGCTATCTCGGCTACTTCTTCTGGGACATGATCCTGCGCCCCACCGCCAGTGCCTTGTCGCAGAAGGCCGAGACCATCGAGGAGATCCTGGTGGACCGCATCAGCCCGGAAGATGCCCGCAACATTACTTTCGACTTGCGCAAGGAGGTGCTGCTTGGCAGTGCTTTCGCCAGCTTCGGCGGCTTCCTGGGTCGCTCGATCCGTGAAAACGACTACCTGTGGGGGCGACTGAATGCGGTGGACCGCCTGTTCGATATCCTGATCAGCACGGTGCCAGTCAAGCTGCGCAAGGGCTTTGACGTTGCGGCGCTCAAGAAAAGAGCGTACGAGAGCGTTCTGGAAGAGGAGCGGCATGCACTCGGCAGCGTTCAGGGCCTGATCGACAAGCTCGGCGATGCGGTAAAACGGCTCTAGGGGCGCAAGAAAACCCGCGCCGCAGATTTCTGTCTTTGCACCACCCGGCGATTCTCGGCCCACAAGCACGAAGCCCCCGCATTGCGGGGGCTTCGTGTTTCACAGGGAGTTATCGGCCGGCGCTCAGAATGCCGGCACCACCGCGCCCTTGTACTTGTCGGCGATGAAGGCCTTCACCTCGTCGCTGTGCAGGGCCTTGGCCAGCTTCTGCATGGCCTCGCTGTCCTTGTTGTCGGCGCGGCTGACCAGGATGTTCACGTAGGGCGAGTCGTTGCCCTCGATGGCCAGGGCGTCCTTGGTCGGGGTCAGGCCGGCTTCCAGGGCGTAGTTGGTGTTGATCAGTGCCAGGTCGACCTGCTTGAGCACGCGCGGCAGGGTGGCGGCTTCCAGTTCGCGGACCTTGATGTGCTTGGGATTCTCGGCGATGTCCTTCGGCGTGGCGGTGATGCCGGCGCCTTCCTTGAGGGTGATCACCCCAGCCTTGGCCAGCAGCAGCAGGGCGCGGCCGCCGTTGGTGGCGTCGTTGGGGATGGCCACGCTGGCGCCCTCGGGCAGCTCGTCGAGGCTCTTCAGCTTGCTGGAGTAGGCGCCGAACGGCTCGATGTGCACGCCGGTCACGCTGACCAGCTCGGTCTTGCGGCTGGCGTTGAACTCGTCCAGGTACGGCTGGTGCTGGAAGAAGTTGGCGTCCAGATTCTTCTGCTGCACCTGCAGGTTGGGCTGCACGTAGTCGGTGAACACGCGCACCTTCAGCTCCACCCCCTGCTTGGCCAGCAGCGGCTTGACCACTTCGAGGATCTCCGCGTGCGGCACCGGGGTGGCGGCGACGTTGAGGGTTTGTGCCTGGGCGGTGACGGAGAAGGCGGCGAACAGGGTCGCGGCGGCCAGCAGTTTCTTCATTGTTGAACTCCTTGTGGGATGGAGCGCCGCCGCAATGGATGGCCGCGGCGACGCGGGGTAAGTCCGGTTCACTTGCGCGAGAAACGCACCACCAGGCGGTCGCCGACGCTCTGCAGCAGCTGCACCAGCACCAGCAGGAGGATCACGGTGACCGCCATGACGTCGGGCTGGTAGCGCTGGTAACCATAGCGCACCGCCAGATCGCCGAGGCCGCCGCCGCCGATCAGGCCTGACATGGCGGTGTAGGACACCAGGGTGATGGCGGTGACGGTGAGGGCGGCGAGCAGGCCCGGGCGCGCCTCGGGCAGCAGGGCGTTGAGGACGATCTGCCGGGTGGTCGCGCCCATCGCCTGGGTCGCCTCGATGATGCCGCGATCGACCTCTCGCAGCGCGGTCTCCGCCAGGCGGGCGAACAGCGGCGTGGCGCCCACCACCAGTGGCGGGATGGCGCCGATGGCGCCCAGCGAGGTGCCGACGATCAGCTCGGTGAGCGGGATCATCAGGATCAGCAGGATGACGAAGGGCACCGAGCGCAGCACGTTGACCACCAGGGAGAGCAGGCGGTACAGCGGCTTGTGGTCGAACAGCTGGCGCGGGCCGGTGAGGAACAGCAGCACGCCGAGCGGCAGGCCGAACAGCACGGTGAACAGCAGCGAGCCGCCGAGCATCGCCAGGGTATCCAGGCTGGCCTGCCAGATTTCCGGCCAGAACACGTTGGGCAGCAGTTTTTCCAGCATCAGCGCAGTACCTCGACATGCACGTCGGCGGCATCGAGGCGCGCCAGGGCGGCGTCGAGGTCGCCGCCGGTGAGGGCCAGGGTCAGCTGGCCGTAGGGGGTTTCGCGGATGCGGTCGATGCGTCCGGCGAGGATGCTGTAGTCGACCCCGGTGTCGCGCGCCACCTGGCCGAGCAGCGGCGCATAGGTGGCCTCGCCGCGGAAGGTCAGGCGCAGGATGCGCCCCGGCACGTGGGCGAAGTCGTCGCGCTGCTCGCCCTCGTCGACATGCTCGGCCTCCAGCACGAAGCGCCGGGTGGTCGGGTGCTGGGGGTGGAGGAACACGTCGGCCACCGCCCCTTGCTCGACGATCGCGCCGCCGTCCATCACCGCCACGCGGTCGCAGACGCGGCGGATCACATCCATCTCGTGGGTGATGAGGACGATGGTCAGCTGCAGTTCGCGGTTGATCTCGGCGAGCAGCTGCAGCACCTGGGCGGTGGTCTGCGGGTCGAGGGCGCTGGTCGCCTCGTCGCAGAGGAGGATCTTCGGCTCGGTGGCCAGCGCGCGGGCGATGCCGACGCGCTGCTTCTGGCCGCCGGAGAGTTGCGCCGGGTACTTGTGCGCGTGCTCGCTGAGGCCGACGCGCTCCAGCAGCTGGGCGACGCGGGCGTCGATGGCCGTGCGCGGCAGCTCGCCGGCCAGCTTGAGCGGCAGGGCGACGTTGTCGGCCACGGTCTTCGAGGCCAGCAGGTTGAAGTGCTGGAAGATCATGCCGATGCGCTGGCGCAGGCCGCGCAGAGCGCTGGCGTCGAGGGCGGTGCTGTCCTCGCCGTCGATCAGGATGCGTCCGCCGGAGGGCTCCTCGAGGCGATTGATCAGGCGCAGCAGGGTGCTCTTGCCGGCGCCGGAGTGGCCGATCAGACCGAAGATCTCACCGGCGCCGATCTGCAGGGAGGTGGCCTGCAGGGCGGGGATATCGCGGCCATTGACCCGGTACGCCTTGTGGACGTTGTCGAATTGGATCACGGGAAAACCTTGTGGGTGGGGGAACGGGCCGTGCCGAGGGTGCTCAGTCTAGCGGCCCGTCTTTAGTGCGGAAAATGCTTTGGACGACTATTGATATAGCTGAATGCCGAGATTCGCTTACTCGGGGATCACGCTCTCGCTGTCGACGGCGGCCGGTGCCTTGGGCTGCAGAGCGCCGCCGGTCAGCGCCGGCGCCTTGGGCATCAGCGTGCGGGCCTTGGTCAGCGCCGTGGTGGCGGCGTTCAGGTCACCCTTCTCCAGAGCCTGCTGGCTGCGCTGTAGCCAGGCATCGGCGAGCAGGCGCTGATAGCTGTCGAGGGCGGGCGCGCTGCTTTCCTGCTGGCGCAGCCGCTCGAGGGTGGCGCCGGCCGCCGCCAGCTGGCCGCTCGCCAGCTGTGTCTCGAACTGCTGACGCAGTCCGTCCGGTGCTGCAGACAGTGCCGGCTGCGTCGGCTGCTGTGCCTGCGGCGCGGGGCTGCCGGCGTCGCCCTGCGGCGAACTCTGGCAGGAGCCGAGCAGCAGCAGGACCAGCAACGGCAGGCAGCGAAGGGCACGGGTCATGGCTCAAGCCTCGGGGTGTTCACAAAGTAGCCAAATTCTACACCGCGCGGCGCGGCAGCAGGAAGCTCAGCAGGAACACGCCGGCGGCGCTGACCACGATGGACGGCCCGGCCGGGGTGTCCTGGTACCAGGACAGGGCGAGGCCGGCGCACACCGCGACCAGGCCGATCAGGCTGGCGCCGGCGGCCATCTGTTCGGGGGTGCGCGCGTGGCGCTGGGCGGCGGCGGCGGGGATGATCAGCAGCGAGGTGATCAGCAGCACGCCGACGATCTTCATCGCCACGGCGATCACCACGGCGATCAGCAGCATCAGCGCCAGGCGGATGGCGGCCACCGGCAGGCCTTCGACCTGCGCCAGCTCCTCGTGCACGGTGATCGCCAGCAGCGAGCGCCACAGCCAGGCCAGCGCCGCCAGCACCAGCGCGCTGCCGCCGATGATCCACAGCAGGTCGCCCTGGCTGACCGCCAGCAGGTCGCCGAACAGGTAGGCCATCAGGTCGACGCGCACCTCGTCGAGCAGGCTGATGGTCACCAGGCCGAGCGACAGGGTGCTGTGGGCGAGGATGCCGAGCAGGGTGTCGGAGGCCAGCGGCTGGCGTTGCTGCAGGGTCACCAGCAGCACGGCGAGCAGCACGCAGCCGACGGTCACTGCGAGGGTCGGGCTGACGTCGAGCAGGAAGCCCAGCGCCACGCCGAGCAGGGCGGCGTGGGCGAGGGTGTCGCCGAAGTAGGCCATACGCCGCCAGACCACGAAGGAGCCGAGCGGGCCGGCGACCAGCGCCAGGGCGAGGCCGGCGAGCAGGGCGTTGAGGAGGAAATCGGGCATGGTCAGTGTTTGCAGTTCGGGCCGTGGATGTGGGGTTGCTTGGGCGCGACCACGCTGCCGTGCAGGTCGTGGGTGTGGTCGTGCTGGTGGTGGTAGATCGCCAGGCTGCGCGCGTCGTTGCCGAACAGCTCGCGGAAGGCCGGGTCGCTGCTGACCTGGTCCGGGTGGCCGGAGCAGCACACGTGGCGGTTGAGGCAGATCACCCGGTCGGTGGCGCTCATCACCAGGTGCAGGTCGTGGGAGACCATCAGCACGCCGCAGCCGTAGCGCTTGCGCAGGCGGCCGATCAGCCGGTACAGCTCGGCCTGGCCGGCGACGTCGACGCCCTGTACCGGCTCGTCGAGCACCAGCAGTTCCGGCTTGCGCAGCAGGGCGCGGGCCAGCAGCACGCGCTGCAGCTCGCCGCCGGAGATGCGCTGCAGCGGACTGTCGATCACCTGGGCGGCGCCGACTTCGCCGAGCGCCGCCAGGGCGCGGGCGCGGTCGACGCCGGGGACCAGGCGCAGGAAGCGCAGCACCGACAGCGGCAGGGTCGGCTCGACGTGCAGCTTCTGCGGCATGTAGCCGATGCGCAGCCTGTCGCGGCGCCACACGCTGCCGTGGTGCGGCTTGAGCAGGCCGAGCACCACGCGCACCAGGGTGGTCTTGCCGGCGCCGTTGGGGCCGATCAGGGTGACGATCTCGCCGGGCTTGAGGGCGAGCTGCACGTCCTGCAGCACCGGATTGCCGGCGAAGCTGACGCCAACGCCGTCGAGGCGGATCAGTGCGTCGCTCATGCGGCCTCCCGGCACTGCGCACACAGGCCGACCACTTCGACCATCTGACCTTCCACGACGAAGCCCACCTCGCTGGCGGCGGCGATGATCGCGGCACCGATAGCCGGCTGCTCGACCTCGATGGCGGTGCCGCACTGGCGGCAGATCAGGAAGTGGCCCTGATGCACCTGGCCGGGATGGTTGCAGCCGATGAAGGCGTTCAGCGAGGCCAGACGGTGGATCAGGCCGTGTTCGAGGAGGAAGTCCAGCGCCCGGTACACGGTCGGCGGCGCGGCGCGGCGGCCGTCCTCGACGCTCAGCACGCCGAGGATGTCGTAGGCACCGAGCGGGCGGTGGCTGGCCCACACCAGCTCCAGCACGCGGCGGCGCAGGGAGGTCAGACGCGCGCCACTGCGCGCGCACAGGTCGTCGGCGGTGGCGAGGGCGCTGGCCACGCAATGGCTGTGGTCGTGGGGGTGACAGGCGAGCGGAGTGGATGTCATGGCCGACACTCCCGAGTAAAGGGACGTTATTATATAACCGTTCCCCTGCCATGAGTGATGCCATCGTGCCCCGTCTGTCTTCTCTGCTGCCCGCCACTGCCCTGGCCGCAGCCCTGTCCTGGCTGCTGGCCACTCCGGCGCTGGCCGAGGTCCGCGTGCTGACCAGCATCAAGCCGCTGCAACTGATCGCCGCCGCCGTGCAGGACGGCGCCGGCACGCCCGAGGTGCTGCTGCCGCCGGGCGCCTCGCCGCACCACTACGCGCTGCGCCCCTCCGACATCCGCCGGGTACGCGAGGCGGAGCTGCTGTACTGGATCGGCCCGGACCTGGAAGTGTTCCTGCCGCGGGTGCTGGAAGGCCGCGAGCGACCCAGCCTGGCCGTGCAGGAACTGGCCGGCCTGCACCTGCGTCACTTCGGCGCGGCGCACCGCCACGCCGAGGAGGAGCACGTCGACGAGCATGACGAGCACGAGCACGAGCACGACGATCACGCGGCGCACGATCACGAGGAACACGACGAGCACGCCGCACACGGCCATGCCGACACCGCTGCGGCCGAAGAGCACGACCACGCCCACCGCCCCGGCATGCTGGACGCCCATCTGTGGCTGCTGCCGGCCAACGCCCGAGTGATCGCCGCGCGCATGGCCGCCGACCTGGCCAAGGCCGATCCGGCCAACGCCGCGCGCTACCAGGCCAACCTGGCCGCCTTCGAGCAGCGCCTGGCTGCCACCGACGCACGCCTCAAGGCACGCCTGGCACCCTTGAAAGACAAGCCGTTCTTCGTCTTCCACGAGGCCTTCGACTACTTCGAGGAGGCCTACGGCCTGCAGCACGCAGGGGTGTTCGCGGTCAGCGCCGAGGTGCAGCCGGGCGCCCGCCACGTCGCTGCCATGCGCGAGCAGCTGCAGGCTGCCGGACCGAGCTGCGTGTTCAGCGAACCGCCTCTGCGCCCGCGCCTGGCGCAGACCCTCAGCGAAGGCCTGCCGGTGCGCCTGGCCGAGCTGGATGCGCTGGGCTTCGAACTGGAGGCCGAGGCCGGCGGCTACGAGCGGCTGCTGAAGAACCTTGGCGATCGGCTGGCGGGGTGTCTGGAACAGCTGTGAGGCTCGGGATGCGTAGGGTTCACCGCTGCGCGGCTAACCCGCCCTACAGCCAGCGCCTGACCCGCATGCAGTAGGCGCGAAACTCGTCCCCGAACAGCCGCTGCAGCGCGTGCTCCTCCGGGGCGATCTGGAAGCGGTCGATGAAGGCGACGAACAGCGGCAGCAGCAGGAAGTTGAGCCAGTTGCCCAGGCCCAGCGCCAGGGCGAGCAGGAGCAGCGCGTCGCCCAGATAGATCGGGTTGCGCGAGTGGGCGAACACGCCGTGGGTCACCAGCCGCGTGGTGCGCTCGGGTTTGAGCGGATTGACCGTGGTGCGCGCGCGCAGCAGGGTCCAGGCTGCCGCCGCCATCAGGCCGAGTCCGGCCAGCAGCACCAGCGCGGCCAGCGGCCGCTGCAGGGCGAAGGCGAAGCCGCCGAACGGCAGGTGCCTGGCGAGCTGCCACATCAGGCCGGCGAACATCACGACCACCAGCGGTGGGGGGAATAGCAGAGCCATAAGCGGTCCCTCTAGTCGTTCCACGCACAATAGCAGCCCACCGCCAGGCTGCCGGTGCTGTGCACCGCCCGTCCGGCGAGCAGCGCCTCGAGCACCGGCTCAATGAAGCTGTTGGCCGAGGTGCACACCGCGCCCTCGCTGTAGGGGCCGACATAGGCCAGCTTGCCGTCCCGGTCCCAGATCGCCACCGCCGGACTGGCCGGCAGCTGTTCGGCGCCGGGCAGCTCGGCGAGCGGCTGGAGGGCCTTGAGGGTATCCGGCAACTGGCCGCGGCTGCCGGGTTTCTGCCAGACGTGGAAGCTCACCGGCTGACCGGCGAAGCGTTCGAGCAGTTCGGCCAGGTGCTGCTGGTTGCCGACGTTGCACGGGCACGGCGGGTCCCACAGGTGCACCACGCGGATGCTGCCGGGGCCGGCCAGTTCGGCGGGCAGGCGCAGGGTGCCGGCGTCGAACAGCACGGTGGTCTCGCTGAAGGGTCGAATGTAGCGGGCCTGGTACCACTGGTTGAGGCTCCACAGCGCCAGGGCAGCGGCGAGGGCGAGCAGGCTGAGGAGGATGGTGTTGCGGCGCGGCAGGGGCATGGCGGGTGGGTCGGCAGAAAATGTCGGCCAAGCTTGCCATGTTGTGCGTCCGGTCTGAAGATCATAGGCAGTGGCCGATCAGCGCACTCCAGCGCACTTTAGCGAAAGGCGCGGCCGAATCCTTATGAACGAAACCTTCGATCCCCAACGCCTGCGCCAGCAAATGCCGCCGCTGTCCGCCGCCGCGGCCGAGCACGGCCCGCAGGTACAGGCCTACCGGCAGTACTACGGCCTGCAGCACCGTCCCGACATTCACAGCCGCCTCGGCTGGGTGGAGGTCGGCGGGCGCCGGCTGGCGGTGCAGGGCTGGTGGCGCGACGGTGCGCGCGCCACGCTGCTGCTGCTGCACGGCTACTACGACCACATGGGCCTGTACCGCCACGTGTTCGACTGGGCGCTGGCGATGAACTTCGCCGTGCTGTCCTGCGACCTGCCCGGCCACGGTCTGTCGGAAGGGGTGCCGGCGAGCATCGACGACTTCGCCGAATACCAGGCCGTGCTGGCCGCACTGTTCGAAGCCGCCGAGATGCTCAACCTGCCGCAGCCCTGGCACCTGTTCGGGCAGAGCACCGGTGGCGCCATCCTCCTCGACTACCTGCTGACCGGCGCACCACGGCCGAATCTCGGCCAGACCGTGCTGCTGTCGCCGCTGATCCGGCCGCGCGCCTGGCGGCGCTCCAAGCTCAGCTACCACCTGCTCAACCCGTTCGTCAGCCAGATCGCCCGGCGCTTCACCGACAACTCCAGCGACAGCGCCTTCCTCGACTTCGTGCGCCGCGACCCTCTGCAGGCGCAGGTGCTGCCCACCGCCTGGGTCGGTGCGCTGGCGCGCTGGATTCCGCGCATCGAGAACGCGCCGCGCTCGGCCGGGCAGAGCCCGCTGATCATCCAGGGCGACGCCGACATGACGGTGGACTGGCAGCACAACCTCGAGGTGCTGGGCGACAAGTTCCGCGATCCCGAGCAGCTGATCCTGCCCGGCGCGCGCCATCACCTGGTCAACGAGGACGAGGCGCAGCGCCAGCGGCTGTTCGCGCTGCTCAACGAGCGCTTTTCCTGAGCGCGGGCGGGTGCTCGCGGCATTTCGCCGGGCCTGAATGCACGAAGCCCCGCACTGGGCGGGGCTTCGTTGGACGCTGGGATGATCAGGCGGTCAGCGACTTCTTGGCGCGCTCGATCACCTTCTCGAGGCGTCCGGAACCCAGATACTGATCGGGGTAGAGGCGCTCGCTGTGACGGGCCACGCCGTTGTCGTTGACCACGGTGAAGCTGAAGTTGCCCTTGCGCGTGGCGGCCAGGAACTGGCACTGATGGGGAGCGAAGGCATTGGCGAGGGCGCTCATGGCGGCCTGGGCCTGGAATTGAATCGACATTGTTGTGTGTTTCCTACGGATGGCGGCTAAAGGACCGCTCGATAAAGACTCCGAAATCGCCACCCAGCTGGGTGGTCCGAATGAACCTGGTCGGAGCAGGGACAGCTAGTTGAAACAGCGCACTGTGGCGAAGTTTAAGCTGGCAGGTATGTACTTAGGATGACAGGTGCTCACTGGGAAAGGTTCGGTCCCGAGTGGCCTGGTCAATGCGGTATGGTCCGTCAGCGTGGGGGCGACTTGGGTGTCTGGCCCGCTCTGATAACCAACGATTCGACACTTGTCAGCTGCTGCGACAAGTTGCCGAATTGACATTCAGCTTGGTACTAACGCTAAGGACCCTATCACGCTGCTGCGCCGATAGCCAGTCTTTAATTCGTATCAAAATTCGCATGGGATGGGCCTGCTCGTTCACGGCTGAGCGTGCTTGCCAGCGTTTTGGGTGCCTCGCCAGCCATACTTTCAAGCGTCGGGCAACCCTCGTTTCGGGGTGATTGCATGCCTTGCATATAGTAAGGTTTACTTATTATTTTCGAGGCGCCCTATGAATCTCTACCAGAACCGTCTCGGCTTCCTGATGGCCGATGTTTTCCGGCTGATGCGCCGCACCTTCGAATGCCGACTGGAGGGCAGCACGCTGACCCAGGCCCAAGCGCGGGCCCTGGTTTACCTGGCGCGCCAGGAAGGCTGCCGCCAGGTCGAGCTGGCCGAACTGCTGGAGGTGCAGCCGATCACCCTGGCGCGGCTGATCGACCAACTGGCGCAGGCCGGACTGGTCGAGCGCCGCGCCGACCCCAAGGACCGGCGCGCCTACCAGTTGTTCCTGACTCCCGCCGCTACGCCCCATCTGCAGGCCATCGACCAGGCCGCGACCATGGTCCGCACCCAAGCCCTCGGCGGCCTCGACGAGGAGCAGATCGCCACGCTGCTGTTCGCTCTGGGGCAGATGCGCGACAACCTCGGCGCGCCGCGGGGCGCCGGGGCCAGCGCATGTTCCGGCAAGAACGAACAAGAACTCTCACCAGGAGTCGTGCCATGAGCCAAGCTCTGCCCGCCACCGAGCTTCCTGTTACCGAGTTGCCGGTCAACCCGTTCCGGCGGCGGCGTCAACGTTTGCTGCTGCTGGTGGTGGTGCCACTGCTCGCCGCGCTGCTCGGCGCCCTCGTCTATCTGCGCGGCGGCACCGAAGTCGAGACCGATAACGCCTACGTCGCTGCCGACAAGGTTCCGGCCAGCGCCGAGGTCTCCGGCACCGTCAGGGAGGTGCTAGTGCAGGAAAACCAGGCGGTCGTTGCTGGCCAGTTGCTGTTCCGTCTCGATCCCGCGACCTTCCACATTGCGGTCGCCCGGGCGGAGGCCAGGCTGGCGCAGGTACGCACCGATCTGGCCGCGCTCAAGGCCAGCTACCGTGCCAAGCAGGCGGAAATTACCCTGGCTCGTACTCGCCATGCCTTCGCCGTACGCGAGCAGCGGCGCCAGGCCGATCTGGTTGCGCGCAACTTCGTCTCCGCCGCCCGTTTCGACCAGGTGCGCCAGGCCAGCGATGTCGCCGCCCAGCAGATAATTGCCCTCGAGCAGGATCTGCGGCGCATCGGCGAGTCGCTGGGCGGCAGCGTCGACGCCTCGGTCGAGGCGCATCCCGCCTACCTGGCGGCGCAGGCCGAGCGGGAGCAGGCTCGCCTCAACCTGGCGCGCACCGAGGTACGCGCCGCGCTGCCGGGAACCGTCAGCCGGCTGCCCAAGCCGGGGCAATACCTCGACGCCGGCGGCACTGCGCTGACGCTGGTGGTCGACGGCAACCTATGGGTCGAGGCCAACTTCACCGAGAAGGACCTTACCTACATGCATCCCGGCCAGCCGGTCGCCATCCACATCGACACCTATCCCGATGCGAGCTGGCATGGCGTGGTGGAGAGCCTGAGCCCGGCCACCGGCGCGGAGTTTTCGGTGATCCCGGCGCAGAACGCCACCGGCAACTGGGTGAAGATCGCCCAGCGGGTGCCGGTGCGCATCCGCCTCGACGCAGCGCCGGCCATGCCGCAACTGCGCGCTGGGCTGAGTGCCGTGGTGACGATCGACACTGGCCATCGCCGCAGCCTGTTGGGGCTGACGCTCTGAGGTTCGTCCCATGACCGTAGCCGGAGTGGAAAGCGCGCACCGCGGCTTCATCACCCTGTCGGTGATGCTGGCGACCACCATGCAGGCGCTGGACACCACCATCGCCAACGTCGCCTTGCCGCACATGCAGGGGGCGATGGGTGTGACCCAGGACCAGATCACCTGGGTGCTGACCTCCTACATCGTCGCCGCTGCGATCTGCATGCCGCTGACCGGCTTTCTCGCCGCCCGCCTCGGTCGCAAGCGCCTGTTCGTCGGCGCGGTGATCGGCTTCACCCTGGCCTCGATGCTCTGCGGCGCGGCACAGAGCATCGAGCAGCTGGTGCTGTTCCGCCTGCTGCAGGGCGTGTTCGGTGCCAGCCTGGTACCGCTGTCGCAGGCGGTGCTGCTCGACACCTGGCCGCCCGAACGCCACGGCTCGGCGATGGCGCTGTGGGGCGTGGGGGTGATGGTCGGGCCGATCCTCGGCCCGTCGCTCGGCGGCTGGCTGACCGAGTACTACAACTGGCGCTGGGTGTTCTACATCAACCTGCCGTTCGGCCTGCTGGCCTGGTTCGGCCTGGCCGCTTTCGTCCGCGAGACGCCGCTCGACCGCACCCGGCGCTTCGACCTGTTCGGCTTCGCCATGCTCAGCCTGGCTATCGGTGCGTTGCAGATGATGTTGGATCGCGGCGAATCGCTCGACTGGTTTTCCAGCCCCGAAGTGGTGGGCGAGGCAGTGCTCGCCGGTCTGGCGTTGTACCTGTTCGTTGCGCACATCTTCACCTGCGACCAGCCGTTCATCGAGCCGGGGCTGTTCCGCGACCGCAATTTCAGCGTCGGTCTGCTGTTCATCTTCATGGTCGGGGTGATCCTGCTGGCCACCATGGCGCTGCTACCACCGTTCATGCAGAACCTGATGGGTCACCCGGTGATCGATGTCGGCCAGCTGCTCGCCCCGCGCGGCGTGGGCACCATGCTGGCGATGATGACGGTCGGCCGCCTGGGCGGACGGATGGACGTACGCTACCTGATCTTCGCCGGCCTGCTGCTGACCAGCCTGTCGCTGTGGGAGATGACCGGCTTCACCCTCGACGTGAGCGGCTGGGACATCGTGCGCACCGGCTTCGTCCAGGGGCTGGGTCTGGGTTTCATCTTCGTGCCGTTGTCGACCATCACCTTCGCCACCCTGGCGCCGCACCACCGCAACGAGGGCACGGCGCTGTTCAGCCTGATGCGCAACATTGGCAGCAGTATCGGCATCTCGCTGGTGATCACTTATCTGGCACAGCGCACCCAGGCCAACCACGCGGCGTTTGCCGACTACCTCACGCCGTTCAGCCAGGCGCTGAAACAGGCGGGTGAAGCCGGCGTCTACAACCTGGAAACGGTGCAGGGGTTGGCGTCCCTCGACCGCGAAGTGAGTCGCCAGGCGGTCACCCTGGCCTACCTGCAGGATTTTCGCCTGATGATGTTCATCACCCTGGCGACCCTTCCGCTGCTCCTGCTGTTGCGCGGCCCGGAGAAGGCCCGCTGAGTCGCATCGGTACGGGCATGTTCGATTATTTTTCGATGGCTCGGGCAATGCGCTCGGGCTGGCCACCGCGTTGCTTCAGCCCTTGACGCAGACCAGCGGCCTTAGTCGCGCCACCCGCCGCGCCAGCCCGGCCTGCTCGGCGGCCTCGACCACCGCGGCGACGTCCTTGTAGGCCAGCGGGGCCTCCTCGGCGACGCCGCGCAGGCTCGGGCTGCGGATCAGGATGCCGCGCCGGGCCAGTTCGTCGACCACGCTACGGCCCTGCCAGCGGCGCAGCGCCTCGTGGCGGCTCATCGCCCGCCCGGCGCCGTGGCAGGCCGAGGCGAAGGCCTGGCTCTGGCTGCCACCGCCGGCCAGCACCCAGGACGCGGTGCCCATGCTGCCGCCGATCAGCACCGGCTGGCCGACCGCGCGGTATTCCGGGGGCAACTCATGGTGGCCGGGACCGAAGGCGCGGGTGGCGCCCTTGCGGTGGACGAACAGCCGGCGGCGCTGGCCGTCGACCAGATGGCTCTCCTCCTTGCAGGTGTTGTGCGACACGTCGTAGAGCAGCGGCATGGCGATGCCGGGGAACAGCTCGGCGAACGCCTCGCGCGCCAGGTGGGTGAGGATCTGCCGGTTGGCCAGCGCGCAGTTGATCGCCGCGCGCATGGCGCCGAGGTAGCTCTGCCCCAGTTCGGACTTCAGCGGTGCGCAGGCCAGCTCGCGGTCGACCAGGGCGATGCCGGCGCGCGGCGCGGCGATCACCATCTCACGCAGAAAATCGGTGCCGATCTGGTGGCCCAGGCCGCGCGAGCCGCAGTGCAGGGTGGCGAGCACGTCGCCGACCGCCAGGCCGTAGGCATGCGCCGCCGTCAGATCGAACAGCTCGTCGACCACCTGCACCTCCAGGTAGTGGTTGCCCGAGCCGAGGGTGCCCATCTCGTCGCGCTGGCGATGCTTGGCCTCGGCCGACACCTCGGCCGGCACCGCGCCGGCCATGCTGCCGCCTTCCTCGATGCGCGCCAGGTCCGCCGGGCTGCCGAAGCCCTGCTCGACCGCCCACTTGGCGCCGCCGCGCAGCATCGCGCCCATCTCCTTGCCGCTCAGGCGCAGCGCGCCGGTGCTGCCGAGGCCGGCCGGAATGCGTCGGAACAGCACGTCGGCCAGGCGCTCCTTGACCGCCTCGATGTCGGCCTGTTTCAACCCGGTGTGCAGCGTGCGCACGCCGCAGGAAATGTCGAAGCCGACCCCGCCGGCGGACACCACGCCGCCTTCGTCGGCG
This sequence comes from Pseudomonas linyingensis, assembly GCF_900109175.1. Classification (GTDB taxonomy): domain Bacteria; phylum Pseudomonadota; class Gammaproteobacteria; order Pseudomonadales; family Pseudomonadaceae; genus Geopseudomonas; species Geopseudomonas linyingensis. The sequence goes on from NZ_FNZE01000022.1 coordinate 50,094, forward strand.
TCGAAGGCCGCCACCCCGCCGATCGGGAAGCCGTAGCCCCAGTGGGCGTCGGGCATGGCGTAGGCGGCGTCGACGATGCCCGGCAGGCCGGCGACGTTGGCCAGTTGTTCGCCGACCTTGGCGTCCATCGCATCGAGCAGCTCGCGCGAGGCGAAGATCACCCCTGGCACGCGCATGGCACCGTGCTGGGGCATTTCCCATTCGAAGGGGCCGCGCTGGCGGAATTGGTCGAGGTTCATGGTCGGTCTCCTGCAGGAAGCAGTCGACTGACTATAGGTGAGCGCCCCCGGCCATGGAGGCCCGGTCATCCGGCCGCAAGACGCCGCTGCAGGTAGGCCAGCAGCACGTTCAGGGTGGTGAGCTGCTGGTAGTCGGCCTCGGGGATGTTCACCCCCAGGCGCTGGTGCAGGGCGGCGAGAAAGCGCAGCCAGTCCATCGAGTCGAGGTCGACCTCGTCGCGCAGGGGGCGGTCGCCGCGCAGGGTGGCGGGCTCGACCTCCGGGGCGATGCCCTGCAGGGCCGTGAGCACCTCGCGGCGCAGTTGCGCGTCATCCATCGTCGTTGCTCCTCACAGACTGTCGGGTTGCTGCAGGCGGCGGCGCACCTCGGCGAGAAAGCTCGCGCCGTAGTGGCCGTCGCTGGCGCGGTGGTCGGCGGCCAGGCTGAACTGCGCGCAGGCCAGCGCGCACACCCTGCCGTCTTCCACCCACGGCCGCTCGGCGATGCGGCCGACGCCGACCAGCGCCACCTGCGGCGGGTAGATCACCCCGAACACGCCATCCACCCCCTGGTCGCCGAGCTGGGTGACGGTGAGGGTGGCCTCGGAGAGTTCCGAGCTGCGCAGCGAGTAGCTGCGCGCGCGCTGCACCAGATCGCCCAGCTCCTCCATCAATTGCGGCAGCGGCTTGGACGCCACGTCGTGCAGCGCCGGGGCGATCAGCCCGCCCTGGCGCAGCGCCACCGCCACGCCGAGGTGGATGCCGGGGCCCGGCCGGAAGGCGCCGTCGATCCAGTAGCCGTTGAGCTGCGGGTAGTCGCCCAGCGCCAGGGCCACCGCCTTGAGCACCAGCACGCCTGGCAGCAGGCGCCGCTCCGGTGGCAGCTCGGCGTTGTAGGCGGCGAGCCAGGCCAGCGCGACCGCCATGGGCACCGTCTCGCTCAGGTAGTAGTGCGGGATCTCGCGCTTGGAGCGGCTCATCGCCGCGGCGATGGCCTGGCGCATGGCGGCGTGGCGGTCCTGCGCCGTGGCCGGTTGCACGGCGGGCTTTTGGGTCGCGACGGCCTCGACGTCGGCGAGGGTCACCGCGCCCTGCGGACCTGTGCCGGTCAGCGTGGCGGCGTCGATGCCCAGCTCGGCGGCACGCTGGCGCGCGACGGGGGTGATGCGGGTACGAGTAGCCGGGGCGGCGCCGGGCGTTGCGGCTGGCGGGGGATTCGGTGTTTGCGGCTGGGCTGCTTTCCTGGCTGCGACTGGGGCTGGGCGGCGCGGTGCGGTTTCCGCCGACCCGCCGGCCTCCAGCAGGGTGGCGATGGGCGTGCCCACCGGCACCTTGTCGCCGGGCTGGATCAGCAGCTCGAACACCCGGCCTTCCTGCCAGCACTCGATCTCCACCGCCGCCTTGGCGGTGTCGACCACCGCGACCACCTGGCCGCGATGCACCGCATCGCCCGGTGCCACCTGCCACTGCAGCAGGGTGCCGGCATCCATGTCGGCGCCGAGGGAGGGCATGCGGAATTCGATCATCGGCCGAGTAGTCCCCTGGCCGCCGCCACTATCGCCGGCACCTGCGGCAGCGCCGCGTCCTCAAGATGTTTGGCATAGGGCGTAGGCACCTCGGCGCTGCACACCCGCGCCGGCGGCGCGTCGAGGTCGAAGAACGCCTGCTCGACGATGCGCGCGATGATCTCGGCGGCCAGGCTGCCGCTGCGCCAGCCCTCGTCGACCACCAGCGCGCGGCGAGTGCGGCGCACCGACTCCATGATGGTGGCGTCGTCCAGCGGGCGCAGCACGCGCAGGTCGATCACCTCGGCGGAAATCCCCTCGCCGGCCAGCTGTTCGGCGGCCTCCAGCGCCTTGGCCAGGGTGCCGCCGTAGGCAATCAGGGTCAGATCCGAGCCCGCCCGGCGCACCCGCGCCGAGCGGATGCCGACCACCTCCGTCTCGTCCAGCTCGCCCTCGACGTTGTACAGCGCGCCCTGTTCGAACAGCAGCACCGGGTCGGGGTCCTCGAGCGCGGGCCAGAGCATGCCGCGGGCGTCCTCCAGGGTGGCCGGGGCGAGGATCTTCAGGCCGGGGATGTGCGCCAGCCAGCCCTCCAGGCTGTGCGAGTGCTGCGCCGCCAGCTGGCGCCCGGCGCCGGTGGTCATGCGCACCACCAGCGGCACCGAGAACTGCCCGCCGGACATGTGGCGCAGGGTGGCGGCGGTGTTCATCAGCTGGTCGAGGGCGAGCAGGCAGAAGTTCACGGTCATCACCTCGACGATCGGCCGCATGCCGCCGAGCGCCGCGCCGATGCCGGCGCCGACGAAGGCCAGCTCGGACAGCGGGGTGTCGCGCACGCGCTGCTCGCCGAACTCGTCGACCAGGCCCTTGCTCACCGCGAAGGTGCCGCCGTAGCGGCCGACGTCCTCGCCCATCAGGAACACCCGCGGGTCGCGCGCCAGTGCCTCGCGCATTGCTTCGCGCAGCGCCTCGCGGTAGCTGGTGCGGCTCATGGCTGCCGCTCCGGGGTGTAGACGTCGGTCAGCAGCGACTCGACCGGCTCCAGGCTGCCGGCCTCGGCGCAGGCCACCGCCGCCTCCACCTCGGAAGCCGCCTCGGCCTCCAGCGCCGCCACGCCGCTCGCGTCGAGCAGGCCGTCGGCGATCAGCCGCGCGGCGTAGCCCTTGATCGGATCGCGCTGGCGCCAGGACTCCACCTCGGCCTTGTCGCGGTACAGCTCGGGGTCGAACATCGAGTGGGCGCGGAAGCGGTAGGTCTGGTACTCGAGGAACACCGGGCCGTGGCCGGCGCGCACCTGCTTGGCGGCCAGGCGGGTGGCCTGGTGCACGGCGACCACGTCCATGCCGTCCACCGCGCGGGCCGGCACCCCAAAGGCCGCGGCCTTGGCGGCCAGGTCGGTCTGCGCCTGGGCGCGGGACAGCGCGGTGCCCATGGCGTAGAGGTTGTTCTCGCAGCAGAACAGCACCGGCAGCCGCCACAGCGCGGCCAGATTGAGCGACTCGGCGGCGGCGCCCTCGGCCATCGCGCCGTCGCCGAAGAAGCAGGCAGTGACCCGCCTGCCGCCCTGCATGCGCTCGGCCAGCGCCAGACCGACCGCCAGCGGCAGGCCGCCGGCGACTATGGCGTTGCCGCCGAGAAAGCGCGTGGCGGCGTCGAACAGGTGCATGGAGCCGCCGCGGCCGTGGCAGCAGCCCTCCAGCCGGCCGTACATCTCGGCCATGATCGCGTCCATCGGCACGCCCCACAGCAGCGCGTGGCCGTGCTCGCGGTAGGTGGCGACCACCGCGTCCCCGGCTTCCAGCGCGTGCAGCGCGCCGGTGGCCACCGCCTCCTCGCCGATGTACAGGTGCAGGAAGCCGCGGATCCTGCCCTCGCCGTACAGCTCGGCGGCGCGCTCCTCCATCCGGCGGATGCGCAGCATGTCGCGCAGCAGGGTGACGGCGAACTCGGCCGGGTAGGGCACCGAACTCATGTCGGGTTCTCCAGGGTCGAGGTGTCGCCCTCGGGCAGGCCCAGCTCGCGGGCCTTGAGCAGGCGGCGCATCAGCTTGCCGCTGCGGGTGCGCGGCAGGCTGGGCAGTATGTCCAGCTCCTTGGGCGCCACCGCCGCGCCGAGGCGCCGGCGGGCGTGAGCGAGCAGGCCGTCGTGCAGTTCGGCGCTGGCGGTGAAGTCGCCCTTCAGCGAGACGAAGGCCTTCACCGTCTCGCCGAGGATCGGGTCGGGCTTGCCGATCACCGCCGCCTCGGCCACCGCCGGGTGTTCGAGCAGCGCGCTCTCCACCTCGAACGGGCCGATCAGGTGGCCGGCCGACTTGATCACGTCGTCGCTGCGGCCGACGAACCAGTAGTAGCCGTCGGCGTCGCGGCGGGCCAGGTCGCCGCTGAGGTACCAGTCGCCGGCGAAGCAGCGCCGGTAGCGCTCCTCCTGGCCGAGGTAGGCGCGGAACATGCCGGGCCATGGCTGCCTGAGCGCCAGCTCGCCGATGGCCTCATCCCCCAGCATCTCCAGCGAGCCGTCCTCGCGCCGGTGGACGATGGCCGCCTCGATGCCCGGCAGCGGCTGGCCCATCGAGCCCGGCTTGATCGCCATGGCCGCGGTGTTGGCCAGCATGATTCCGCCGGTCTCGGTCTGCCACCAGTTGTCGTGGATCGGCAGGCCGAGCACCTCCTGGCCCCACCACACCGCCTCGGGGTCGAGCGGCTCGCCGACGCTCGCGACGAAGCGCAGCGCCGGATACTTATGGGCGCGGGCCAGCTCGTCGCCGACCTTGATCAGCAGGCGGATGGCGGTCGGCGCGGTGTACCAGACGCTGACCTTTTCGCTCCTCAAGATGCCGTACCAGCGCACCGCGTCGAAGTCGGCGCAGTCGACCACGCTGGTGACGCCGAGCAGCAGCGGGGCGAGGATGCCGTAGGAGGTGCCGGTGACCCAGCCGGGATCGGCGGTGCACCAGAACACGTCGTCCGGGTGCAGGTCGAGGGCGTACCTGGCGGTGACCAGGTGGGTGAGCGCCGCACCGTGCACGTGCAGCGCGCCCTTCGGCGTGCCGGTGGTGCCGCTGGTGAAGTGCAGCAGCGAGGGGCTGTCGGCGCTGGTCGGCGCCACCGGGAAGTCGTCGCCGGCCTGGTCCATCAGCTGGCGCAGGTCGTGGGTGCCGGGGATCTGCACCTTGCCGCCGTTGTCGTCGAACAGCAGCACCTGCTTGAGCAGGGGTAGCTGGTCGCGGATTGCCGCGACCTTGCGTCGGTACAGCGACTCGCTGGTCAGCAGCACTGCGCCCTCGCCGAGGCGCAGGCGGGTCTCCAGCGGCTCCGGGCCGAAGGCGGAAAACAGCGGCGACACCACGCAGCCGGCCTTGAGGCCGCCGAGCACGCCCAGGTACAGCTCCAGGCCACGGTTGCACAGCACGAACAGCCGCGCGCCGGGCTTGACGCCCAGCCCCGCGAGGGCGCCGGCGAAGCGGCTGGTCAGCCGCGCCAGCTCGCCGTAGCTGACCTCGCGGCGGCAGCCGTCGCGAAACAGCAGGCGCAGCGCGACGTGTTCGCGCAGGGGGCCGGCGGCATGCCGGTCGACCGCCTCGAAGGCCAGGTTGAGGCCGCCGCCGGGCAGACCGGTCAGCCCCTTGGCTTCGGCCTCCCAAGAGAAGGCAGCACGCGCCTCGGCCGTTGCCGGCCAGTTGGGCGTTACCCGCAATGCGGCGGGAGTCTTGTCGATGCGGTCAGCGCGCATGGCGTCACTCCATGCCCGGCATGGGCGGCTCGTGTTCGTGCTCGTCCTTGCCGGGCACCTCGGTCAGGGTCGCCTCGGTGAGCAGCAGCACGCTGGCCACCGACACCGCGTTCTCCAGGGCGATGCGCACCACCTTGGTCGGGTCGACGATGCCCGCGTCGTACATGTCGACGTACTGGTTGGTCGCCGCGTCGAAGCCGACCGGCCCGCTCTCGCCGAGGATGCGCGCGACCACCACGCCGGCGTCCACCGCCGAGTTCTCGGCGATGGTGCGGGTCGGCGCCTCCAGCGCGCGACGCAGGATCTGCACGCCGGTCCTCTCGTCGCCGGCGCACTGTTCCTCCAGCGCGGCCAGCGCCGGCACCGCGCGCAGCAGGGCCATGCCGCCGCCGGGGACTATGCCCTCCTCGATGGCCGCGCGGGTGGCGGCGATGGCGTCGTCGAGGGCATCTTTTTTCGTCTTCATTTCCGCCTCGGTGGGCGCGCCGACGCGGATCACCCCGACGCCGCCGGCCAGCCGCGCCAGGCGCTCCTGCAGCTTCTCGCGGTCGTAGTCGCTGCTCGCCGCCTCGATCTGCGTGCGGATCTGCGCGATGCGCGCCTCGATGGCCTCCTTGCGCCCGCCGCCGCCGATCAGCGTGGTGCTCTCCTTGTCGACCACCACCCGCTTGGCGCGGCCGAGCTGGCGCAGCTCGACCTGCTCCAGGCGCAGGCCCAGCTCGCTGGAGATCACCTGGCCGGCGGTCAATACAGCGATGTCCTGCAGCATTTCCTTGCGCCGCTCGCCGAAGCCCGGCGCCTTCACCGCCACCGCGCGCAGCACGCCGCGGATCTGGTTGACCACCAGGGTGGCCAGCGCCTCGCCCTCGATGTCCTCGGCGATGAACAGCAGCGGGCGGCCGCTCTTGGCGATCTGCTCGAGCAGCGGCACCAGCTCCTTGAGCAGGCCGATCTTGTGGTCGCAGAGCAGCAGGAAGGGATCATCGAGCACCGCCTGCATCTTCTCCGGGTCGGTGATGAAGTAGGGCGAGATGTAGCCGCGGTCGAAGCGCATGCCCTCGACCACGTCGACCACCGTCTCGGTGGTGCGCGACTCCTCGACGGAGATCACCCCCTCGCCGCCGACCCGCTCCAGCGCGTCGGCGACCAGCTCGCCGATGGGCGCGTCGTTGTGCGCCGAGATGGCTGCCACCTGGGCCTTCTCCTTGCGCGTCTGCACCTTGCGCGACTGCGCCTTGAGCGAGTCGACGGCCGCCTGCAAGCCGCGATCCAGTCCGCGCTTGAGGTCGATGGCGCTGGCGCCGGCGACCACGTTGCGCACGCCGTCAGCAAGGATCGCGTGGGCCAGCACGGTGGCGGTGCTGGTGCCGTCGCCGACCGCCTCGCCGGTGCGCTCGGCGGCCTGGCGCAGCATCTGCGCGCCGAGGTTCTCCTCGGGGTCCTCCAGCTCGACCTGCTTGGCGATGGTCACCCCGTCGTTGCACACCGTCGGCGTGCCCCACTTCCTCTGGATCAGCACCGACTTGGACTTCGGCCCCAGGGTCACGCGGATCGCGTCAGCCAGCTGGGTGGCGCCGCGCAGCACTTTCTCGCGCGCGGCGTTGCGAAACAGCAGCTTGGTGTGGGGCATGGTGGCGCCCTCCATCGTCGTCGTGGGGCGGCAGCCATGGGGGTGGACAGGATCGGCTCGCCGCCGGAGTCCTTTCAGCGTAGCGAGGGGGCGACGAGTTCGCCGGGCCGTTCGGCCTTCGCGAGGGAGCATGGTGCGCCGTGCGCACCATGGCTCAGACGTCGACCGCCGCCTGGGTCAGTCACCGGCTGTCCGCCTGTTGCGCGACCTTCAGCTCGCTGAACGACACACCCTTGGTTTGCGCCGCCGGCTGGTGGCGCTCCACGGTGGTGCCGCGCCGGCGAAGGCCTCTGTCAGCGTGGCCCCGGTACCGTGCCCGTCGATGTCGACTTCGTGGGGGACGGTTTGCGAGTGCATGGGGATGGCCCGCTGCTGGCTGCAGCCGATCACCATGATCACGGCGCCAAGTGGTGGTTGCCGATATTTGAGTAGTCGTAGGTAAAGACGATCCGCGGGTCCGCCCGGATCAGCCGTTCATCCTTGCCGGCGTAATGCAGCCGGCTGAGCAGGTCCTTGATGAGGTTGAGTCGCGCCAGGCGTTTGTTGTCGGCGTGTACCAGCGTCCACGGTGCTGTCGGGGTATGCGTGCGCGCCAGCATTTCGTTGCGGGCCTGGCTATAGGCCCGCCACTGCTTGAGCGCCTGGTCGTCGATCGGGCTGGTTTTCCATTGCTTGAGCGGGTCCGACCTGCGGTCCGCTAGGCGTTTCTTCTGCTCGATCTTGCTGATGTCGAGATAGTACTTGAGGAGCTTCACGCCGGAGCGGACCAGCATGTTCTCGAACTCCTGGACCGAGCCCATGAACTCCTCGTATTCGGCTGTGGTACAAAAGCCCATCACCCGCTCTACACCGGCACGGTTGTACCAACTGCGGTTGAACAGCACGAGTTCCTGGGCGGTCGGCAAATGAGGCACATAACGCTGGAAGTACCATGACGAACGGTCGCGATCGGAGGGTTTGCCGAGGGCGACGACGCGAGTTTCGCGCGGGCTCAGATGCTGGATGATGCGCTTGATCGTGCCGTCTTTGCCGGCCGCATCGCGGCCTTCGAGGATGATCAGGATCTTGTCGTTGCATCTGATGAAGTGCCGCTGCAGCTTGACCAGTTCGACCTGCAGGCTGCGCAGGGTCTTCTTGTAGGCCTTTTTCGAGGGCGGGTGCACGTCCCCGCTCGATTCCGGTCGTTCGCCTTGCTTGCCCATATGCCTGCCTCACCCACTGCCGCGGCAGACCATGGGTGTTGTGTCGCCCATTGGTTGCAGCCGCCTGTCATGCTAGTTAAGTTCAAGATAGCCGGGCGTGGAAAAAGGCGCGCGTGGGCATGGGTAATCGCCCAGCCGCCTCGCCAGGGGATCATGCCTCCCCGGCGTCGCCACCCGGCTGCTGGGCCAGGAAGGCCTTGGCCGCCTTGCGCATGGTCGGGAAGTACAGGGTGTCATCGGCCTTGAGCGCATGCGCCTTGCGCCATTCCATGAGTTCCTGGTAACGCCCGGCGACTACCAGCTGGATGCCCTTCTGGCGCAGCGTGGCCTTCAGGTCCTCCAGCGCCAGGTAGCCGGTCACATCCATCTGCGTCACCGGCATGGCATCCAGCACCAGCCAGCGCAGGTCCTCGCCGGCCCGCTCGATGGCGTGCTGCACTTGCTGTTTGAAGTAGGCGGCATTGAAGAACACCACCGGCGCATTGAAGCGCAGCAGCAGCAGGCCGGGGTGGGTGGTTGCCTCCGGATGGGCCGCCACGGGATGGAAGCCGGACATGCCGGGCAGCTTGCCCAGCACATCGACCCGCGGCCGCGAGGAGAGCCTGACGAAGCGGATCAGCGAGAGGGCGAGCACCACCAGGATCGCCTTGATGGCGCCCACCCAGATCACGCCGAGGGTGGCCAGCATCGCCAAGGCGAACTCGACCCGGCTGAAGCGGAACAGCAGTGCCAGGGCCCGCAGATCGATCAGCGATATCGATGCCATGATCAGCACCGCGGCCAGCGCCGCGATCGGCACGAAGCGCAGGGGTTCGCTGAGGAACACCAGCACCAGTCCAATGGCCAGCGCCGCTATGACGCCGGTCAGCTGGGTGCGGCCCCCCGCAGCGTCGCTCATTGCGGTCCGCGAGTCGGCACCGCTGATGGCGAAACTCTGGGTGACCGCCGCCGCGATGTTGGCCGCGCCCAAGGCGGCGAACTCTCGGTCGGCATCGATATCGTAGTGGTTCTTGGCGGCGAAGCTGCGCGCCGTGAGCATCATGCTGGAGAAACTGACCAGCGCCAGCCCCATCGCTGCCGCCGCCAGCTCGTCGAACAGGTGCCAGGGAACGTGCGGCCAGCGCAGCTCCGGCAGGCCGGCGGGCACCGCGCCGATGACGGCCACCCCACGCTGATCGAGATTGAAGATAGCAACCACGGCTGCGGCGACCAGCAGCGCCAACAGAGCGGCTGGCAGGCGCGGCAGCAGGCGCGGCGAGATCAGCAGCACGGCGAAGGCGCTCAGCCCGACCAGCAGGGTCGGCCAGTGGTAGTCGGCATACTGCTCGATCAGTTGCAGCGCAGCCGGCACAATGCCGGGCGCATCGACGGATACCCCGGCCAGCTTGCCCATCTGCCCGGCGAGAATGTGCAGGGACACCCCGTTGAGGAAACCGACCAGGATGGGCTTGGAGAGAAAGTCGGCCAGCGCCCCGAGGTGGATGAAGCTCGCCAGGATGCAGAGCACCCCGGTCAACCCGGCGAGGGCAACCGACAGCGAGAGATAGAGTTCGCCATCGCCGGCGGCGAGCGGAGCCAGTGCCGAGGCGACCAGCGCGCAGGTCGCCGCGTCCGGGCCGACGATCAGCTGGCGCGAGGTGCCGAACAGGGCATAGGCCAGCAGCGGCAGGATGCTGGCATACAGGCCGACCACCGGGCTGAAGCCGGCGAGCTGGGCATATGCGACGCCGACCGGCAGGGCGACGGCGGCCACCGACACGCCAGCGACCAGGTCGCCCGGCAGATCGCGGCGCCGGTAGACGAGCAGCGCGGCGAGGCCGGGAGCCAGGCGCTTCATCCAGCGGGAGAAACGACCGTGCTGCGCTTTGCCCATGCTGGAGTCCTATGCCTGAGGCCAGCAATCAGCGGCCGCTGGATAAACCGGATGCTACCTGGCAAGACAAGCCTGGACGCCCTCCCTTGTCGCTCCGCCGGCAGCCGCGCACGGAGGCGCCCACCATGCCTTGAGCAAAATCAGGCCGTCGCCGGGATTTCTTCAGCGTAGCGAGAGGGAGGGAAGTTCGCCGGGCCGTCCGGCTGGTGCCTTCGCCTGCCTGCGGGAGAGGGGGAGATGGTTTCTGTGGCGACAGTTCAGACGTCGACCACCGCCTGCGCCAGCCACTGGCCGTCCGCCTGCTGGCACACCTTCAGCTCGCAGAACGACACCCCCTTGGCCTCCGCTGCCGGCTGGTGCCGCGCCACATCCACAGTCTCGCCCCAGGCGGTGGCGTGCAGGCGGGTACCGGTGATCTGCACCTTGAAGCGCGAGAACAGCAAGTGGCGGGTGGCCATGCGATAGATCAGCGCGTTCAGCCAGTCGACCAGCAGCAGCTCCACATCTGGGGCGTCACCGTCGATGGTCACCGACTGTTTCGGCACGACGGTGGCCGGGTCGCAGATCACCGCGGTCAACGCCAGTGCCGCGCCGGCGAAGGCCTCGTCCAACGTGGAGCCGGTGCCGCGCACGCCGATGTCGGCTTCGTGGGGGAAGGTTTGCGCGGGCATGGGGTGGGCTGAGCGTGTGAGTGGTTTGGGTAGAGTAGCTGGGCAGAGGCTTGCTGGGTTGGGAGACTCTTTCCTGTTGATGTTGCAGCCGCCGGCCCTCACGCGAAGTTCTGGAGCAAGTTGAACGGAGGTGTTGACAGCGTTTTTCAAGGCTGTATTATTCGCCTCCTCGCTGCAGCGGCCTCCGGGTTACGGCAGCGAGAGAGTTACGCAAGTGGTTGAGTAGAAAAGAAAATTTCGAAAAACGCTTGACAGAATGCAAGGCTGCTGTAGAATTCGCGGCCTCGGTTGAGACGAAAGACTTGATCGAAACGCTCTTTAACAAGTTGAATCAAGCAATTCGTGTGGGTGCTTGTGAGATAAGACTGACAGTCGCAAGATTATCAGCATCACAAGTAGTCTCGTGAATTCATGAGTTTATTTGCGATTGCTGAGCCAAGTTTAGGGTTTTCTCAAAACCCGCAAT